>NZ_QPKS01000003.1 GCF_003344535.1 Exiguobacterium flavidum
TGAACAGCTCCCTGTCAAGTAGACAGTCGTAAAAATGAAAACCCTTTAAACGGCCTCAGCCCTGTACTCCAACGGGCTGAGGCCGTTTAATCGTTGCTGGTATCGTTCGTGATTGTAGAACTCGATGTATTGTTCGATCGAATGACGAAGCTCGTCGAACGTCTCGTACTTATGCAGATAGTACCTCTCGCATTTGAGGGCGCTCCAGAACGACTCGATCGGTCCGTTGTCGATGCACTTCCCGACGCGGGACATGCTCTGTGTGATTCCCGCTTTTCCTGTCATGTAGCGGAACGCATGGGACGTGTACTGGAAGCCGCGGTCGCTATGGAGGAGGGGACGGGCTCCGGGGGAGCCCGCGATGGCGATGTCGAGCGTATCGAAGACCAGCTGGTTGTTGTTCGCGTGCCCGATCACGTAGGAGCGGATCGACCCGTCGTACAGGTCGAGGATCGCGCTCAGATAGGCCTTCTTCGAAGCCCCATACTTGAACTCCGTGACGTCAGTCACCCACTTCTGGTCCGGGGCGTCCGCACGGAAATCCCGGTTCAGAAGGTTCTCAGCTGTCTGCTGCGCAGGATGCCGAATATACTGCGCCCGCTTCCGACGGATCACGCAGCGAAGCCCTGCGATGCGCATCAGCCGGCGTACACGCTTGTGGTTGACGTTTCTGCCGAAACGACGCTTCAGGTTCAAACGCATCCGACGATAGCCGTAGGTACCGTCGACCGCTTCATGGATCGTCCGCATCTCCTCGACGATGGCTTTGTTCTCCACCTCGCGAGCCGAAGGCACACACCTCATCCATTTATAATAGGCGGCGCGCGAGACACCCGCGATGTCGCATAGACGATTGATCGACAAACAGGTCTTACCTGTGAATTTCCGGATCGCCTCGTACTTGTCCATGTTTCGGACTTGGCTCAGTTTCGCCTCCTCTCGATTTCCTCTAACTTTTTTAGGAACATGATCTCCGCGCGGAGACGTTCGTTTTCAAGCTCGAGTCGCTTCTTCTCGATGGCGTGGCGTTCCTCCGCCGTCAATTCCTCATCCATCCTCGTGCGTCCCCGCCGGTCCATCAAGCCGTCTGGTCCGTCTTTCTCGTACTTCCGGACCCAGCTATAGATTTGTTGATACGAGACCCGATGGGTCTCTGCCGTCCCATGGTAGTCCTTTCCTCTCCCGATGCAGTCGAGCACCGCTTCGATCCGTTCCTCGAACGTCGTCTGTCTTCCCTTGGTCATAGAGGTTCGCCTCTTTCTCTCATTGATTTCTCTATGACCATTATATTGCGTTATCCAGTTCTTCAACACGCTCTTGCCGGAGATACCATACTTTTTTGTCGCGCTCCGAATGGATTCACGACCTTCCAGGACGTCGCGTACGGCTCGATGTTTCAGCTCTGTCGTGTAGCCCGTCCATTTTTTGCGGGGTTCGAGCGCCGTAAGGCCGCCGTTTCGGTATACGCTTCTCCATTCTTTGAGTGTGTCTAGCGAGATTCCGAACTGCGACGCGATCGCGGCCATGCTTCCAGTTCCTTCTTCATATGCTCGGATGGCTCTCATCTTTTCTAGCGCGGTATGCCGTTTTTTAGACATAGGAAAAGCTCCCTTCATAAGCAGACAGTTTTATTGTTTCAACTGTTTACTTATGAGGGAGCTTATCATGGCGAGGAGGAAGCCTATGTTCATTCGAATTGATCCATATAATTCGCGACATATGAGATGAACTCCGAGTTTTTTGGACTCTTCTCTTGTTCGATCCGGCCGTGGAAGAGGATATGTTTGTTCATCCCCTCGTTCCAGGCTGATTTGATCGCGTGACGCATCGCACGTTCGACCCGTGAAGCCGTCGTCTGGTGCCGCTTCGCGATCGTCGGATAGAGCTCCTTCGTGATGAGGCTGAGCAGTTCCTCCCGCTCCCGCACCATCTGGACTGCGTCCTTCAGGTAGGTGAAGCCTTTGATGTGCGGTGCGATGCCGACTTCTCGCAACATCGTCGCGACGACGGCATCCGGCGCTTCGATCGACTGGCTGCTTTTCGTGACGAGCCTGATTTTGTTGACGAGTTGCTCCATGCTGAATGGTTTCAGCAGGAAGTAGGCCGCACCGAGCGAGACTGCTTGCTGGGACACCTCATCCTTGCCGAATGCGCTGAGCATGATGACCTCTGGACCGCTCTTCCGCTTAGCGAGTTCCTCAAGGACGCCAAGTCCGTCAAGGTGCGGCATGATGATGTCGAGCAGCAGCACGTCCGGCTTCGCCTCATCGAGCATCTCCAGGCAGTTCTCCCCGTCATGCGCAATGCAAATCACTTCCATGTCTTCCTGCGCCGAGAGATGCTGACGAATCAACTCCACCATCTCCCGGTTATCGTCTGCTATCCCAATCCTAATCAATCGTCACACCCCATTCGCTAGCGATTCTTTCATTTCCGATGCCTGTTGCATCAACTCCTCCGCGTGACGGAGTGTCAAATCAGTCATTTGAGGACCGGAAATCATCCGACCAAGCTCGTTCCCGCGCTCAGCACTCGATAAGATCGACACTTGGGTCGTCGTCCGGTCCGTCTCTTCGACCTTTCGGATGTAGAGATGCTGATCGGCCATCGCCGCGACTTGAGCCAAGTGCGTGATGCAGAGGACCTGGCTCCCGATTGAGAGCCGATAGATCTTTTCAGCCATCGCTTGGGCGACTCGGCCAGATACACCTGTGTCGACCTCGTCGAAGATGATCGATGCGACACCGACCGACCGTGAGAAGATCGACTTCAGTCCAAGCATGATTCGCGAAAGCTCTCCGCCAGAAGCGACTTTACCAAGCGGCTTGAACGGTTCTCCCGCGTTCGTCATGATATAGAACTCGATTTCGTCGATCCCGGTCTTCTTGAGGACTGGTGATTTCCCATCCTGAAGGAAGCGGACATCAAAACGCGCCTTTTCCATGTACAACTCGCGTAATTCAGCATGAATGGCTTCGCTTAGTGCGAGTGCCGTCTTACGTCTTACAGCGGAAAGTTCACCGCCGATCTCGAAGAGCTCAGCAGAGAGCGTATCGACCTCGTTCTTCAGCTGTTCGATCAGCTCGTCCCGGTTCGTCATCTTCTCGAGCTCATCACTGATCTTTTGCCCATAAGCGATGATGTCCTCGATCGTCGCGCCGTACTTGCGTTTGAGTTGCTGGAAGGCAGACAGACGCTGCTCGATCTCATCGAGCCGGACCGGATCGAACTCGAGCGTCTCGAGCTGATCGCGAATCGCGTAGCTCACCTCTTCAAGTCCGAAGAAGGCGTTCCCGATCGCATCACTTTGACTCGTGAAGCGTTCATCGATACTTGCGGCCTGCTGCAATTCGCGCATCGCATCACCTACCGAGTCGATTCCGCGCATTTCGCCATTCAACGAGTCGTAGGCAGCATTCAGCGCACCATGCAATTTTTCGAAATTCGCCAAGCGATTCCGCTCGTTCAGAAGTTCTTCTTCTTCACCGGCTCGTAGATTCGCTGACTTGATTTCCTCCGTCTGGAACGACAGAAGGTCGATACGTTGCGCAAGTTCCTGCTCGCTTTGGGCGAGCGAACGGAGCGCGTCACGCTTCTCCTCGTACCGCTCGAATTTCGCGCTGTAAGACCGGAACAACGGTTCGATCTTATCTCGTCCAAAATCGTCGAGGATGGCACGATGGAACGAACTCTCCATCAGGTGTTGATGTTCGTGCTGTCCGTGAAGGTCGACGAGCAATTGGCCGAACTCACGCAAAATCGCAAGCGTCACGAGCTTTCCGTTGATGCGGCAAACACTCTTACCGGAAGCGAACAGGTCACGGCGCAGGATGATCGAACCATCCTCGAGCTCGATTCCGTACTCTTCGGCAGATGCATAGACCGCATGATCCGGTTCGACGTGGAACAACCCTTCGAGCTCAGCCTTCTCTTCGCCATATCGGACGAACTCCGCAGACCCGCGTCCGCCGATCAACAGTCCGATCGCATCGAGGACGATCGATTTCCCGGCACCCGTCTCTCCCGTCAGCACGGTCATCCCTTTATGAAAAGTGATTTGAAGCTGGTCAATGATGGCGAATTGTTTGATCGATAGTTCGGCTAACATGATTTCAACCCCTTACAGCATTCCGATGATGCGTTCTGTGATCTCTTTCGACGAATCCTCACTCCGCGCAATCATCAAGATCGTGTCGTCCCCGCATACCGTTCCGAGCAGTTCAGGCCAGCTCAGATGGTCGAGCAGGACGCCGATCGCGTTGGCATTCCCGGGGAGGACGTGCATGACAATCAGATTCTGAGCGGAATCGATCGAGATGAAGCTGTCTCCAAGCAACCGCTTCAGCTTTCCGAGCGGGTTGAAACGCTGATCCGCCGGCAAACTGTATTTGTACCGTCCATCGTTCAGTGGAACCTTGACGAGATGAAGCTCCTTGATGTCACGCGATACGGTCGCCTGCGTCACTTTATAGCCTGCACTGCGCAGTTCCTCCACGAGGTCATCTTGCGTCTCGATTTCCGACTGGGTGATGATTTCGCGGATTTTAATCAATCGTTGGCCCTTTGTCATCCTAGCACCTCACACTTTTTATCTTCTTTGCTATTGTAATGCAATGATTCCCGAAATGTCCATGTCATGCTTTTGCGGAAGGTCAGTCAAAAAAGCAGACCCCCTCCATTCAGAAGAAGTCTGCCGTCATCAATTCATAGTTTATCATGAGCCTGGCTGACCGTCGCGCCCGGATCGACGTCCGGCGCGATGCCCGGATCGCCGAGACGAGCGTGGAGCAGGAACTCGATGTTGCCTTCTCCGCCTGTGATCGGAGAATAGTCGAGCTGCCTCACCTCGAAGCCTTGAGCGACGAAGAACTCGATCATCTCACGCAGCACGCGTTCATGGGTTCTCGCTTCGCGCACGATCCCTTTCTTGCCCACATCGTCGCGTCCAGCTTCGAATTGGGGCTTTACGAGCGCCATCACGTCACCGCCCGGGCGTAAAATCCCTTTCAGCGGCGGGACGATCAGACGAAGCGAGATGAAGGAAACATCGATCGTCGCGAAATCAGGCACGACCGGGAACATGTCGGGTGTCGCATGACGGAAGTTCGTGCGTTCCATCACCGTCACCCGGTCGTCAGAACGCAGCTTCCAGTCGAGCTGGTTGTATCCGACGTCGAGCGCGTACATATGAGCAGCACCGTTCTGCAAGGCGCAATCCGTGAACCCTCCGGTCGACGACCCTATGTCAAGACCAGTCTTTCCTTTGACATCGAAGTCGAACACCTGGAGAGCCTTCTCCATTTTGAAGCCGCCGCGACCGACGTACGGCATGACCTGCCCCTTGACGGAGAGCGGGATATCTTCCTTCACCTTTTCTCCCGCCTTGTCGAGGCGTTCCGTACCTGAGTACACGAGACCTGCCATGACCGATCGTTTCGCCTTCTCGCGCGTCTCACATAAACCGCGCTCGACGAGTAGTACGTCGAGGCGGACTTTCTTTACTTTTTCCATTCTATATCACACACTCTGTTTCTTTCCCTGACCCACGAAGGCGACCAGTTTACGCGCGACCTGTCCAGGCAATAATTCTAGTTCTTCAAGCAATTCATTGACTCCGCCGTGCTCGACATAGAGGTCCGGGATGCCGAAGCGTTTGATGCGCGGATATGCCTCTTGTTCATTTGCATGTTCAAGGACGGCTGAACCGAATCCGCCTTTCAGCGATGCCTCTTCGATCGTAGCGAGCGGGATGCCCTCTTCATACAATGCGTTCAGCATCGTCTCGTCGAGCGGTTTGATCGTCCGGCAGTTGATGACGCGGACGGACAGCTCATCCTTCAGCTCGTCTGCGATTTTCAAAGCGTCCTGTACTTGCGGACCGAACGTCAGGATCGCGACGTCAGTCCCTTCGCGTTCGACTTCCCATGTATCAAGCGACAGCTCCTTGAGCGTCTCGTCCATCGGCACGCCGATTCCTTCCCCGCGCGGGAAGCGGACAGCGATCGGTCCTTCGTACTTGACCGCGGAATAGAGCAGATGTTGCAGCTCGTTCTCGTCCTTCGCCATGACGATCCGCATGTTCGGCACGTGGCGCATGAAGGCGATATCGAACACACCCTGGTGTGTCTCTCCGTCTGCGCCGACGAGTCCTGATCGGTCGATCGTGAACGTCACGTCGAGGTTCTGGCGGGCGACATCATGGACGAGCTGATCATAGGCGCGCTGGAAGAAGGTCGAGTAGATCGAGACGACCGGCTTCATCCCCTGCGTCGCTTGACCTGCCGCGAATGTCACAGCGTGCTGCTCGGCGATACCGACATCGAACATCCGCTCAGGGAATTCACGTTCGAAGCAGTCGAGTTTCGAGCCGACGCTCATCGCAGGCGTGACGAGTGTGATCTTCTCATCCTTGCGTGCCATCTTCGTCACTGTATCAGCTACGACGAAGGAATAGCTCGGTGCCTTCGACTTCCCTTTGATGACTTCTCCTGACTCGATTTTATAAGGACCGAGGCCATGCCAGGTCCCGACACCGTCGAACTCGGCAGGACGGTAACCTTTCCCTTTTTTCGTGATGACGTGGAGCAGGACAGGCCCTTCCTCCTTCTTGACGTAATGAAGGTTCTCGATCAAGTCCTCTAGGTCGTGACCATCGACAGGCCCGTAGTACGTAAAGCCGAGCTCCTCGAAGAACATGCCCGGAACGAGGACTTGCTTGACCGCCTCTTTCAGGCGTTCTCCGCCTTTCTCGAGCGTTCCGCCGATCAGCGGAATCTTCTTGATCATCGCCTCGATCTCGTCCTGCGCGTGGCGCACCTTGCGAGACGAACGGATCCGGCCGAGCATGTTGTGCATCGCACCGACGTTCGGAGCAATCGACATCTCATTGTCGTTCAGGATGACGATGACGTTCTGTTGCTCTGCCCCGATATGGTTCAGCGCCTCGAGCGCCATTCCGCCAGTCAGGGCTCCGTCCCCGATGATCGCGACTGCACGGTCCGAGTTTCCTTTCAACTCGTTCGACACGGCGATACCCATCGCCGCCGACAACGAGGTCGAGCTGTGTCCGGTCTCCCACACGTCATGCTCACTTTCGTTTCGTTTCGGGAAACCGCAAAGCCCCTTATGTTTCCGAAGCGTATCGAACTGTCCGGCACGCCCCGTTAAAATCTTATGGACATAGGCCTGGTGTCCGACGTCCCAGACGAACTTATCGTCTGGACTGTTGAATTCACGGTGGAGCGCGAGCGTCAACTCGACGACACCGAGGTTAGGCGCGAGATGCCCACCCGTCTCAGCGAGTTGCTCAATCAAGAAGCGTCGAATGTCGCCTGCGAACTGTTCGAGTTCACTGACGGACATACGCTTCAAAAATGACGGATCTTGAATCTCTGTCAGTTTCATTTTTAAACGCCCTCTTTCCGTTACATTCTTAAATGGTTTGTACCCTACATTGTACTAGAACAATCAAGGGAACGCCACAATCCGGGCGCACGAAGAAGGACGGCGCGGGTATGAGCGCCGTCCTTCTCAATGGTCTCGTTGCACGACGAAATCCAGGAGCGCACGCAGAGTGCCGCCTTCGACCGTCAGATTATCGATCGAGGCATTGGCTCCGTCGACCTGCTCCTTGAGCGCCTGCCTTGCTCCGTCCATGCCAAGCAGCTTCGGATAGGTCGCTTTGTCGTTCTGTTCGTCACTGCCGACCGGCTTGCCGATTTTCGAGGCGTCACCCGTCACGTCGAGGATGTCGTCCTGGATTTGGAAAGCAATCCCGAGATGACGACCGAAGTTTTTGAGCGACTCGGCATCGCTTGCCGACACGCCTGCGATCAGCCCGCCCGCTTCGAGCGCGAAGACGAGCAATGCACCGGTCTTGCGGCGATGAATCGATTCAAGCTCTTCGACCGACTCCACTCCGCCCCGCTCGCCGAGCATGTCGTCGAGCTGTCCGCCGACCATACCGCTCGCACCCGCCGCTTCCGCGAGCTTTACAGCGAGTGCGACTTTCGTCTCGGCCACTAGATTTGAAGCGAGCAGACAACTGAACGCATTCGTAAGCAGGGCGTCTCCCGCCAGAATAGCGGTCGCCTCGTCGAACTTGATATGATTCGTCGGACGTCCCCGTCTGACATCATCGTCGTCCATCGCAGGCAGATCGTCATGGATCAAGGAATATGTATGGATCATCTCAAGTGCAGCAGCTACTTCGTCCCCCTTCGCACGCTCGACACCGTACGCATCGAGCACGGCATAGATCAGCGCCGGACGGACTCTTTTACCGCCCGCTTCAAGGGAGTAGCGCATCGCATCCCGCAGGCGTTCAGGTGCATCCAGCCGTTCGATATAGGCTGAGAGTGCTGATTCGACCTGGTCTTTCCATTCTGTCAACGCAATCATGAGTTTCCTCCTTTTTCACGTAACGTGCCGTCCTGCTCGAGGATTTGATCTAGCTTGCGTTCTGCGACGGACAGCTTCTGCTGGCATAGCGCCGTCAACTTGACGCCTTCCTCATAGAGCGTCATCGCCTGTTCAAGCGGCGCATCTCCCTCTTCAAGAAGACCGACGATCTCCTCGAGCCGTTCGAGCGCCTCTTCGAATGTGCGTTCCGTATCCATCTCACTTCAGTCCTCTCTTCTCGCTCGGATCACCCCGTCGTGGAACCGGACAGTGAACGGTTCTTCTGTCAGTTGATCTTTCGAACGAACCAATTTTCCGTCTTGTTCGATGAACGTATAGCCGCGGAGCAACACCTGCATCGGGCTGACACTTTCCAGCCGAGCGGCTGTCTGCAACAGACTTTCCTGCTTCGAGCGCAATAGATTGTTCACACGGCCTAGCTCCTTTTTGAGGCGCCAGACAGTCTCGCTACTCGTCGCCATCCGCTGTCTCAGCGGAACCCGCTCAAGTCTCTCCGATAGGAGCTTTCGCTTCCGTCCGGCCTCGTCAAGGCGCGTCCGCATGACACGGAGCAATTCCATCTCGGCCCGGTCGAGCTGCTCCTGCTTCAATCCGAGCAGCACGCGCGGGGATTTGAGGCCGTAGCTGTTCGCTTGCCGTTCCACCCGCTCTTTCCTGACGGCGATGAATTGCCCGAACGACCGGTCGAGCCGACGTGCTGCTTCACTCAAACGGTCCGTCAGTTTTTCCGCCTCAGGCGTGACGAGTTCAGCTGCGCCGGTCGGTGTCGCCGCCCGGACGTCCGCGACGAAGTCACTGATCGTAAAGTCTGTCTCATGCCCGACGGCTGAGACGACAGGGATGACGGATTCGTGAATCGCTTGGGCGACGACCTCTTCATTGAACGCCCAAAGTTCCTCGATCGATCCGCCTCCGCGACCGATGATCATGACATCGCACGCCTGCAAGGCGTTCATTTCACGGATCGCACGCGCGATCTGAGGTGCTGCGTCCTTACCTTGGACAAGAACCGGGGCGAACACGATCGCACCTTGGGGAAAGCGACGGCGAAGCGTCGTCGCGATGTCATGAAGAGCAGCTCCTTTCGGCGAGGTGATGATGCCGATCCGCTCCGGAAATCGGGGAAGCATCCGTTTCTGTTCAGGATCGAACCATCCGCGCGATTCAAGCTTGTTCTTCAGGGCATTGAACGCCTCGAACAGCACACCGACGCCCTCTTCAGTCATCTCTTCGATGTAGAGCTGCATCTCGCCTGATGCGATGTACACCGACACGCGTGCCGTCACGACGACGTGCATGCCATCCTTGATGTCCGCTAACTTCGCCGCGTCTCGAGCGAACATGACGGCTTTCATCCGGGAGTTCGAATCCTTCAAGGTGAAATAGAGGTGACCGGAGGAGTGCCGCTTGAAATTCGACACTTCCCCTGTCACCTGTATCCGACTCAACAGAAGATCATCTTCCAGTTGGCGCTTGATGTATCCGACGAGTTCCGAAACCTCGAACGTTTCCTTCATTGCGCCGCCTCGATCGTGTTATGGAGGAGCATGGTGATCGTCATCGGACCGACACCGCCGGGGACTGGCGTGATCATCGAAGCTACGTCCTTGACGCCTTCGAAGTCGACGTCACCGATCAGCTTACCGTCGACCCGGTTGACGCCGACATCGATGACGACTACGCCTTCCTTCACCATGTCAGCCGTGATGAGGTTCGGGACACCGACAGCGACGACGAGGATGTCCGCCTGGCGTGTGAAGAAGGCGAGGTCACTTGTCTTCGAATGGCAATAGGTCACCGTCGCCGATTCATTCAGGAACATCATACCGACCGGCTTACCGACGATTTGGCTCCGTCCGACTATGACGACGTGGCTCCCGCTGATCGAAACACCCATCTCCTTGATCAGATGCATGATCCCGTTAGGCGTACATGGCAGGAAAGTCTTCTCCCCGATCATCATCTTGCCGATCGACTCCGGGTGGAATCCATCGACATCCTTCGCAGGAGAGATGGCGAAAATGACTTTCTTCTCATCGATTTGGCCTGGCAAAGGCAACTGGACGAGAATACCGTGGACACTTGCGTCCGCGTTCAGACGATTGATCGTGCGGAGCAATTCCTCCTCAGACGTCTCGTTCGGCATCAGTATGAGTTCCGATTCGATCCCGATTTCCTTTGCCGCCTTCTCCTTGCCGCGGACATACGACTGGCTCGCAGGGTCTTCCCCCACGAGAATGACTGTCAACTTCGGTAAAATCCCTTGTTCTTTCAGGCGTTCCGCTTGTTCTTTCAGCTTCATCCGGTACGAACGTGCAATTTCTTTTCCGTTGATAACTTCTGCCATGATGTCCACTCCCCCAAGGTTCGTTTCACTCTTCTTCATTTCTCTATTTGATTTTCTTTCAGTTGGAAGGACCGCTCTCCTTCTCGATGCTGCTCGCGACCTTACCGAGTACACCGTTGACGATTTTCGTCGCTTCGTCCTCGGCGAACGCCTTCGTCAGTTCGATTGCTTCGTTGATCGTGACTCGGACCGGAATTTCTTCTTCGAACAGCAGCTCATAGACCGCGAGTCGCAAAATCGTCCGCTCGATGTTACCGAGACGTTCGAAAGACCAGTTGACGAGCGCTTCGCGAATTTTCGCGTCGACGACGTCCTTGTTCGCGACTACGCCTTCTACGAGCCGCCCTACGAATTCATCATATTCCTTGTCATCTACCGCGAATTCAATCGCTTCCTCCGCAGTCAAATCCGATAGTTCCATTTGGAAGAGTGACTGCACCGCAAGTTCGCGTGCCATATGTCGTTTCATCATGTGTATACGTGCTCCTTTTTTTGTCGTTCTCAATCAGTTAGTTTAGCATACTCGCCCCTCTAAAAACATAGAGAACAACAAAAAAGACGATGGGAGTTCAAGATTCGAACCTCCATCGTCCTGTTCATTTCACGATTGGCGCCCGGAGTTCCCGTTCTGTGAATTTCGTCGTGAACGTTCCCCGGCGGAATACCGGATGCTTCAACACGAGTTCGTGGAACGGAATCGTCGTCTTGACACCTTCGATCCAGAATTCAGACAGTGCCCGTTCCATCTTCGCACATGCCTCTTCCCGTGTTTCGGCGTGGACGATCAGCTTCGCTACCATCGAGTCATAAAATGGCGGAATAAGATAGCCTGGATAGACGGCACTGTCGATGCGCACGCCCATGCCTCCCGGAGCGACGTATTGGGTGACGCGCCCGGCGTGCGGACGGAAGTCATGATCCGGGTCTTCTGCATTGATCCGGCATTCGATCGAATGGCCACGGAACGTGATGTCCTCCTGCGTCACGGCGAGCGGATGGTCGAGCGCGACCTGGAGCTGAGCTTGCACGAGGTCGAACCCCGTGATCATCTCAGTGACAGGATGTTCGACCTGGATCCGCGTGTTCATCTCCATGAAGAAGAACTCTTCCGTCTCCTCGATGAAAATGAATTCGATCGTCCCGGCTCCCGTATAATTGATCGCCTTCGCCGCCTTGACGGCAGCTTCTCCCATCTTTCTCCGCGTCGCTTCACTGACGGCAGGAGATGGTGCCTCCTCGATCAGCTTTTGCATCCGGCGCTGGACCGTGCAGTCCCGCTCACCGAGGTGGATGACATTCCCGTGACGATCCGCGAGGACTTGTACCTCGACATGACGGAACTCCTCGATGAAACGTTCCAGATAAACCTCGCCGTTCCCGAACGCCTGCTTGGCTTCACGCCGTGTCTGTTCGAGTCCTTCAATCAATTCTTCTTCCGAACGGGCGACGCGGATGCCGCGGCCGCCGCCGCCCGCCGTTGCCTTGATGATGACCGGATAGCCGATTTCCCCCGCCAGACTCACCGCTTCTTCGTCATTCACCGTTCCGTCCGAACCCGGTACGACAGGGACGCCACATGCGATCATCGTCTTCTTCGCCACGTCCTTGATTCCCATCTGCCGGATGGCCTCTGACGACGGTCCGACGAACTTGATGCCGCAAGCCTCGCACATCTCCGCGAAATCGACGTTCTCAGCGAGGAAGCCGTACCCTGGGTGAATCATCGTCACGTCCCTGCTCGTCGCGACGGCAAGGATGTTCGTGACGTTCAAGTAGGACTCGCTCGAACTGACGCCTCCGATGCAGTAAGCCTCGTCAGCGAGCTTGACATGCAGGGCTTCTTTGTCTGCCGTCGAGTAGACGGCGACCGTCGGGATGCCGAGTTCCTTGGCGGCCCGGATGATCCGGACCGCGATTTCCCCGCGGTTTGCGATCAATAACTTCTCCATGTCGCTCACCTCACGGACGGACCCGGAAGAGCGGTTGACCGAATTCGACGAGGTCGCCGTCCTCGACGAGCACCTCGACGACAGTCCCTGCTACTTCCGCGTTCAGATTATTGAACAGCTTCATCGCTTCGAGTATACAGACTACCTGTCCGACCTCGATCCGGTCCCCGACATTGACGAAGGACGGTTTATCCGGGTTCGGACGCGAATAGAACGTTCCGACCATCAACGCGTTGATCGTGACCGTGTCGTCCACCTCCACCTCGGATGACGTCTCGGCAGCTGCTGCTGGCACTGGCGATTGCGCTTGAACGTGAACTGGCGCAGACGCGTATTGTTGCGGAGGCGCGACGAGCGCCTCCCCTTGTTTTTTCAATTTCAATGTATAGGCTTCCGTCTCGAGCGAGAGCTCGTTCACAGAAGACGCATCGAGCATTTCGATGACTTGTTTCAGTTGGTCGATGTTCATCTCTTCATATCCCCTATCCGTATCGAATACCACATATATTACACCAGGTACTAACCCCTACTCAAATAATATTAACTGGTCAGACCAGATGATGCAAGGGTTCGACATATGAAAAAAGCCCCCAGACTCCATGGATTCCAAAAGAGTTCGGGGGCTCGGCATGATTAACCGTTGTAACGACCTGTGAAGTCGCCTGTACGTGTATCGATCGTGACCTTCTCGCCAGCTTCGATGAAGAGCGGGACTTGGATGATGTGTCCAGTTTCGACCGTCGCATTCTTTTTGACGTTCGATGCCGTGTCGCCTTTGACGCCCGGTTCTGCTTCCGTGATCGTCATGACGACCGTGTTCGGGAGCTCGATTCCGAGGATTTCACCGTTGTAAGAAGCGATTTGTACTTCCATGTTCTCGAGGAGGAACGGGAGTGCCGCTTCGACCTGGTCATTTGAAAGCTCAAGTTGTTCGTAACTCTCCGTGTCCATGAAGACATATGTGTCTCCCATTGGATAGAGATACTGCATCTTATTTCGTTCGATGTGCGCACGCTCGACGCGCTCTCCGCCGCGGAACGTCATCTCCTGGATCGAGCCGTTGCGGATGTTACGCATCTTCGTCCGAACGAATGCAGCTCCTTTACCCGGCTTGACGTGCTGGAATTCAAGAACCTGCCAAATTGCGCCGTCCGACGTTTTGATCGTCAGACCTGTTTTTAGATCGTTTACTGATACCATGTGTGTTTCCTCCTAGATTTGTGAACTGTACACTCAGAGCGTAATGAGTTCTTTTGGCGACTGTGACAGTATCTCACGCCCGTTTTCCGTGATGAGCACATCATCCTCGATGCGGCACCCGCCGATTTTCGGGACGTAGATGCCCGGTTCGACCGTCACGATCATACCAGGTTCGAGCTTCGTTTCTGAACGGAACGAGAGTCCCGGCCCCTCGTGGACTTCAAGACCGATTCCATGTCCCGTCGAGTGACCGAAATATTCCCCGTAACCGGCATCTTTGATGATATCGCGCGTCAATGCGTCCGCTTCGATCCCCGTGATGCCTGGACGCAGTCCTTCGACACCAGCCAGCTGAGCCCGAAGCACTGTGTCGTAAATTTTGTGCAGCTCGTCCGAAATCTCACCGACCGCTACCGTCCGCGTGATGTCGGAGACATATCCGTTCAACAGAGCCCCGAAGTCGAGCGTGACGAGCTCCCCTGATTCGATGACCTTCGCACTTGCGACGCCATGCGGCAAGGCAGAACGGTGGCCTGATGCGACGATGATGTCGAATGACGAAGAGGTAGCCCCTTGCTTACGCATGAAGAACTCAAGCTCGTTCGAGACGTCGAGCTCGGTGACGCCTGGCCGAATGTACGTCAAGATATGGTGAAAAGCAGCATCTGCGATTCCCACCGCTTCCTTAACCATCTTAATCTCTGACGAATCCTTAATCAAGCGCAGGTTTTCGACGATTCCGGACGTAGGAACGAGTTCGATCGCCGTCGCCTGGTCGTAGAGTTCGAAGAGGGCAAGTGTCAGCGAATCCTTCTCGACTCCGACAGCCCTGACACGGGCGCCTGCAATCAACTCGCCGATCGTAACTGGGATCGAACGGTCGATTTGGACGATTTCCATCCCTTTGATTTGATCAGCAGCCTGTTCCGTATAACGGAAATCCGTGACGAAATACGCGTGCTCTCCCGTGATAAGACAAGCGCCGCTCGATCCAGTGAACCCCGAGATGTAGCGTACGTTCTCCTGTTTCGTGATCAGCAGACCTGGAAGATCGCGGCCTTTAAGCACTTCCTGCAAAGCTTCGATACGATGTTTCATTTCATTTCCTCCTCTTTTTCAAGTAGCGCCCGGACGGCCAACTCATACCCGATCATTCCGAATCCGCTTATGACACCCACGCACACGGCAGAAATCATCGAATGATGGCGAAATTCCTCCCGCGCGTGGACGTTCGACAGATGGACTTCGACGACAGGTACCTTGATCGCAGCGATCGCGTCGCGCAGCGCGATGCTCGTATGCGTATAGGCAGCGGCGTTCAAGACGATCCCGTCATACCCCGTCCTGTGAAGATAATCAAGCAGCTCACCTTCATGGTTAGACTGGAAAAACGCCAGCTCGACTGCCGGGAAACGGCTTCTCAATCCCTGTTCGAGATCGGCGAGCGTCGCGCTTCCATATGTATTCGGCTCCCGCGTCCCGAGAAGATTGAGATTCGGGCCGTTGACCACTGCGATTCGCATCGACTCCACCTCCGTTTTTCACCATTTCATTGTATCACAAGAGTTTTTCAGACCTCAAAATTTTCAGACGATTCCATAGCCTTGATAGTGTTTTTCCGGTCAATCAAGTACACTGAATTCATCAAAGATTTATGAAGAGGATGATTTTTACGATGAAAGCAAACCAAACGCCGATCGGCGGCCAAGCAATCGTCGAAGGTGTCATGTTTCAAAATACGAGGCACGCCGTCTCTGCCATCCGCCGGAAGGACGGCAGCATCGAGACGTTCGCAAAGAAAAAACCGGTCCGACCGCTGATCGCGAAGGGAAAACGAATTCCGCTCCTGCGCGGATTGTTCGCCTTGATCGAATCCTCCTCGAACGGGGCGAGCCATATGAATTTCGCGAGTGACCGATATGATCTCTTGCCGGGCGAGGAGACTCCTCAAGAAGAGGGCACGTTGACGAAATGGCTGGGTGTCGCTGTCGTAGGCGTACTGTCATTCTTCCTCGGAAAAGCACTATTCGCTCTCCTGCCAGCCTTTCTCGCTTCACTGCTCGGCTACTTCCCTGCTCTTTCGGGTCATGTCGTCCAGAATGTGATCGAGGCTTTGATCAAGCTGACACTTCTGCTCAGTTACCTGTATCTGATTTCGCTGACGCCTCTCGTCAAGCGGTTGTTCCAGTATCATGGAGCGGAGCATAAGGTCATCAACTGCGTCGAACAAGGGCTTGCGCTGACGGTCGAAAACGTCAAACGGGTCAGCCGTCTGCACTATCGTTGCGGTTCGAGTTTTCTCATTTTCACGGTGATCGTCGGTTTCTTCGTCTATCTCCTCGTTCCGACCGACCCAATCTGGCTCCGCCTGCTCTCACGTCTTGCACTGCTTCCTCTCGTCATCGGGCTCTCGTTCGAGGTGCTTCAGTTGACGAACAAGGCGCAACACGTCCCTGGCCTTCGCTTCTTCGCGATGCCTGGCCTCTGGCTGCAATACCTGACGACGAAGGAGCCGGACGCCGAACAGATCGAAGTGGCTATTTTTGCGTTTGAAGCACTCGAAAAACAGGAACAGGATTTACAGGAGAATGCACTTGGCTAATCGATGACAGGGGTGAATGAAATGATCAGACAACGAATCGGCTCAACAGCCGCATTGATCGTCCTGCTTTTCGCATTCGTCGGTATCGGATATATGCTTGCCAACAACCCGGGCCGACTATTTTCGCAGCTCATCTTCTTCGCTATTGCAGGGGTGGCCATCTTCATCCTGTTCAAACTTCTGACCCGCAGCAGCGCCTCAGGTGGCGCGAACAGCCAATATAAGAAATCTGTCGCCCAATCCAAAAAACTTCACGGCAGCTCGACCCGGCCGCAACCCCGGATCGACGCAAGGAAAAAGCCGGCTAAGCCTGCGAAACCTCAGAGCAAGGTTCGACCGATCCGAGACCGCTCGAACGCCCCGCATTTGACGGTGATCGAAGGCAAGAAGGGCAAGAAGAAGAAACGTGCATTCTAATACAAAATGTCCGAACCGCTCGGTTCGGACATTTTTTTCATTCAGTTTCCACCCAGCCGATGTACGGCAGATTTCGATATTCTTCGGCACAATCGATGCCGTAACCGACTACGAAATAGTCAGGAATCTCAAAACCTACATAGTCAGCTGTCAACTCCACTTCACGACGGGCCGGTTTGTCGAGAAGCGTACAGATCTTAAGCACTCCCGGTTTATGAAGGAGCATGTGATCACACAGGAAGTTGAGTGTATGTCCTGTGTCGATGATGTCTTCGACGACGACGACATACTTCCCCTCGACGTCCAGGTCGAGATCCTTCTTCAGTTGCACACGGCCAGAAGAGACCGTCTTCGCCCCGTATGAGGAGCAGGCTACCGTATCGATTTGGACGCTCCCTTTGATCTCACGCATCAAATCGGCCGCGAACACCATCGACCCCTTGAGGACGACGACGAGGACGATTTGCCGACCTGCAGCGTCCAGTTCGATTCGTTCTGCCAATTCCTTCACCTTGCTTGCAAGTTGCTCTTCTGATACCAGCTTATCCTTGATCACGATTTCCATAAGTTTCGGGCAAAAACGCCCGTCACCTCCCCTGTGTTTCTTTCACGGAAAGTATAACATAGGATTCTACGAAAAACGTATTATTAACCAATTTCAATATCGAACGTTCGGTTTTAAAGCACCAATGCAAGCGCCATTTCGTTTCTTCCTGATTGCGAAGAACAAAAAAAAGCACAACCTCACTCTTCCGGCTGTGCATGCTGTGCTCTTGTGAACTCTTCTTTCAATTCCGGACGATCCGAAAAGTACTGGATCAGACCTCCGATTTTATCGAGCGCCTCGATGCTTAAATGATGCTCGATTCCTTCGACATCTTTATAGATCAACGATTCTTCGACCCCGATCAGACGCAGGAAATCCTCTAGCAGAGCGTGGCGCTCGACGAGTCGCTTTCCTACCTTCTTGCCTTTCGTCGTCAACATCAGGCCCCTGTATTTCTCATAGACGAGGAATTCTTCCCGGTCGAGTTTCTGCACCATCTTCGTCACGGAAGATGGATGGACACCGAGCAGCTCCGCGATATCCGATACGCGCGCGTACCCCTTCTCTTCGATCAACAGATAAATCTGTTCCAGATAATCCTCCATGCTTGGTGTCGGCACGCGACATCACCATCCTGTCCCTCTTCTAGCGTTTCCAATTCCATTCATCACTACGGTACTTCTCCGCCAGTCGTTCGACTTCTTCCCATTGTTCAGAAGACAGTTCGAGCGGAACGAGTTCGAGTTCGAGCGCCTCCTCGAAGCCGCGCGTGAACGCTTCGCGCACCTCGTCGATCGTCACCGTCCGGTCCGTCAGTTCATTGAGTGAGACCGCCTTGCCTGAAAAGCGGTTTCGCATTTTCTCCCGTGTCGCTTCGTCTGCGAAACTGAAACAATCGTACAATTCATGTTCGTTGACCGAGAGCGGAACCGATCCGTGCTGCAGGACGACACCTTGATGACGTACCTGCGCACTCCCTGCAACCTTCCGTTTCCCGACCGCGAGTTCATAATAGGATGACGCGTCAAAACAGACCGCCGATTTTGGACGCCGCAGCTCCTCTTTCTCATCTTCCGTCAGCGGAACGGAGAACTCGGCCGGAATCCCGAGATGATGGTACCCTTTGCGTACCCCTTCCGTCAGCAGGCGATAGCTCTCGATGACCGTGCTCGGCAGACCTGGCGTCGATTCCTTGATGACGACGCTGTACGTCAACTCGTCCGCATGCAGGACGGCGCGCCCCCCAGTCATTCGACGTACGATTGGAATCCCCATCGCCTCGATCCGTCCACGATCGATGTCCTTTATCGCGCGCTGGAAATGACCGACACTAAGACCTTTCGGTTCCCATGAGTAAAAACGCAGCGTCGGATGGATCTCATCGCGTCCGACGAATCCGATCAACGCCTCGTCGATCGCCATGTTCAGCGCCGGTTCGAGCGCCTCGGTCGTCAATACGTGCCATGTCCCTTTCACTCCTACACCCCCAAAAAATCATTCACGTCTTAGTGTAGCAAACCTTTTCCCGTATTCGCAACGCTCGTACATTGCCGAATTCTTTTTCGGTTTGCTATAATGATGGTGATGCTAAATGAATGAAGGAGTTGTACTGAACGAATGACGCCCACAACCATTATCACGATCCTCATCTGGGTCGCCTTGATCGCCTACATCGTTTGGCGCTTCATGCCAGTCCGCGGAATCAAGCAGCTTAGCCAGGAGGACTTCCGCGCTGGATACCGCAAGGCTCAAATCGTCGACGTACGTGAGACGCAGGAGTACAAAGGCGGTCACATCATCGGAGCACGCAACATCCCGGTCGGTCAGATGAAGATGCGCGCACGCGAACTTCGAAAGGACATGCCGATCTACCTCTACTGCCAAGGCAACATGCGCTCTTCGCAGGCAGCCAAAGTGCTGAAGAAGGCAGGTTATACGGACATCTACCAGCTCAAGGGTGGATTCAAGCAATGGACAGGAAAAATCAAACGCAGCTGACACAGAGGATGGTTCCAGAATCGGGATCATCCTTTTTTGTACGAAATTCTCATGAGCTCACTTCAAACTATGTGTTGTCGTTGCGCTTGACCAGCATCGGTAGTTTGACGTTCGCTTCGTTCTCAAGATCGCTCTCGACCCGAACGATTCTGCCATCAACGCACCATCACTTCGAAGAAGAACCATGCATGACAACATGCCGCGAACTAGCCGTGCCACCTCGCTGTTCAGCGCGTATTCGCTCAAGCAATCGTTCTTTTTGCATGGGTGCCGCTTCAAGCAGCGTGAACGTCCCCGCGTTCAGCCGGGCTTCTACACTCTCGGCCTCGTCCCAGGCGAGGTCAAATTGCTGTTTAGAGATATGACCCTTCTGAAGGGCTTACTCAAGTTCTTCGACATCCCGCAAGAAAATCTCTCCTGATGGCAAGACGATCAAATCGAGAAATAAATCCTCCCACCACGGTCGTCCGTCGTCCGCCCCGACGCGTAAGCAGATGTCGATATAGGTTTGGACGACCTTGCCTGTCGCATCGAACATCGTCGTGACAGCATAACGTGCTCCGTCAGGAAACTGTTGGATCCAGATGTAGCCGTCATCGACGATTCGAAGATGCTTATCCTCATACCGTATGTCTAACGGAGCCGTAACTTCGACGAGGTGAAGCAAGGTGATGTTTCCCTTGAAATCGACCGTTTCCTCATAGGATTATATATAATGCCGTTTCGTGATGCGTTTCCAGTCCGCACGGTCAGCGTAACGTTTTTTGATCATCTTCATCCTCCACCCTTTTTCCTCATCGAGACATCCACTTTCCCTGCTTCCTTTATGTTTGAGTGGTCACGACATCAGCTATGCTGTTCCTATAGTTACAGAAGACCCCTCATTCCATTTCTGAAATGAGGGGTCTTGCTTCACTATTCAGGCATGTACCTCTTCTTTAGGATGATAGCGCAGAACCGGTTTTCGAGCAGCGAGCGTCTCGTCCATCCGTTTGACGACCGTCGTATGCGGTGCGTTCAAGACGACATCCGGTGTCTCCTCTACCTCTTTCGCGATTTGGAGCATCGCGTCGCAGAATGCGTCGAGCGTCTCCTTCGACTCCGTCTCGGTCGGTTCGATCATGATACACTCTTCGACGTTGAGCGGGAAGTAGATCGTCGGCGGATGATAACCGAAGTCGAGCAGGCGTTTCGCGATATCGAGTGTCCGGACGCCGAGCGCTTTCTGGCGTCGTCCTGACAGTACGAATTCATGTTTGCAATGAACGTCGTACGGAGCATCGTATGCACCTTTCAGGCGAGCCAACATATAGTTCGCGTTCAGGACGGCCTCCTTCGAAACACGGGCGAGTCCTTCTCCGCCCATCGTGCGGATATAGCTGTACGCACGGACATTGATTCCGAAGTTTCCGTAGAACGGCTTGACGCGTCCAATCGATTCAGGACGGTCATAGTCGAGGACGAAGGCGTCTCCTTCCTTGCGAACGATCGGTTTTGGCAGGTATGGAATCAAGTCCTTTTTGACGCCGACCGGGCCTGATCCCGGACCGCCGCCGCCATGCGGACCTGTGAATGTCTTGTGCAAGTTCAAATGAACGACATCGAACCCCATGTCTCCCGGTCGGGCGATGCCCATGATTGCGTTCGAGTTCGCGCCATCATAGTATAGTTTGCCGCCTGCCTCATGGACCGCTTTCGCGATCTCGACGATGTCCGACTCGAACAAACCGAGCGTGTTCGGGTTCGTCAGCATGAGGGCAGCCGTATCTTCCCCGACCTTCTTCTTCAAGTCCTCAAGATCGACGAGGCCACGCTCGTCAGACAATACGGTGATCGTATCGAATCCCGCGACAGATGCCGAGGCCGGATTCGTACCGTGCGCCGAGTCCGGGACGAGGACTTTCGTCCGCTTGAAGTCCCCTCTCGCATGGTGGTAAGCCTTGATCAGCATCAAGCCCGTCCATTCCCCGTGTGCTCCGGCAGCCGGTTGGAGCGTCACTTCGTCCATCCCGGTGATGATCGCGAGTTTCTCTTGGAGGTCGTACATGAGCTCAAGAGCCCCTTGAACGCTCTCGACAGGCTGAAGTGGGTGGATGTGCGCGAAACCGGGCAGGCGCGCCATATCTTCGTTCACTTTCGGATTATACTTCATCGTACATGATCCGAGCGGATAGAATCCTGAATCAACGCCGTGGTTCCGGTTAGACAGCGCAGTATAGTGACGAACCAGGTCGAGTTCCGATACTTCAGGAAGATTGACGTCCTCAGATCGCAGGAACGAAGCCGGAATCAAGTCCTCGGCCTTTTCCTCCTCGACCGTCGGAAGTGGCAAACTGTATGCGATTCGACCAGGTTTCGAAATCTCAAAGATCAATGTCTGTTCGATGTCCTTATTCATGTGTCAGTCCCCCTAACGCTGTCACGAATTGTTCAAGTTCTTCCTTCGTCCGGAGCTCAGTCGCACAGACGAGCATCTGATTCGCACGTGATGCGTCGATGACGTCAAGTGACAATCCACCGATGATTCCTTTTTCAAGAAGTTGACGATTCGCACTAGTCGCAGATACCGGAAGCTCGACGACGAATTCATTGAAGCTTGGACCGTCATCAATGATCCGGAATCCATTCTCTTTCAACATCTTTTTGAGAGCGTGTGCTGTCTGAAGGTTTCGGGTTGCAAGTTCCCGCATTCCACGCTTCCCGAGCGCGCTCATCGCGATCGAAGCAGCGAGCGCATTGAGTGCCTGGTTCGAGCAGATGTTCGAAGTCGCTTTATCGCGACGAATGTGCTGTTCGCGTGCTTGGAGCGTCAAGACGAAGCCGCGTTTTCCGTCCTCATCAACCGTCTGACCGACGAGACGCCCCGGTATTTTCCGCATGAGCGCCTTCGATACAGCGAAATAGCCGCACGTCGGCCCGCCGAAGCTTTGTGGGATGCCGAAAGGCTGGCAATCACCAATCGTGATGTCCGCCCCAAGATTTCCAGGCGCCTCAAGCAATCCAAGCGACAGCGGGTTCGCCGAGACGATGAACAATCCACCTTTTTCATGCGTCTTCTCAGCAAGAATCTTCAAATCCTCGATTCGGCCGAAGAAGTTCGGATATTGGACGATGACGCAAGCGACATCGTCCAGTGCGTCAAGATTGTCAATCGCCGTGACACCATCTTCGAGGCATAGCGTTTCGACCTTCAGACCAGGACCATCCGCATACGTCCGAACGACATCGTGCGCTTCCGGATGGACACCATCCGAGAGGACGATCGTCTTCTTCTTCGTATGGGCCGCCGCCAGGAGCGCTGCCTCGGCAAGGGCCGTGATGCCGTCATACATCGATGAGTTGGCGACGTCCATTCCTGTAAGTTCACAGATCATCGTCTGGTACTCGAAGATGGCTTGAAGCTCACCTTGCGAGATTTCCGGCTGGTAAGGCGTGTAGGCCGTATAGAATTCCGAACGGAGCAGCATATGGTTTACGACCGATGGCGCATAATGATCGTAAATCCCTGCACCAAGAAACGACGGGTATTGTTTCGTGTTCATGTTACGGTCAGCAAGCTTCGACAGCGTTCGAACGAGATCCGTCTCAGGAAGCGGAACACCTACTTCGGCAAGCGTCCCCTCGTCCCGTACTGAAGCCGGAATGTCAGCGAGCAGATCTTCGATCGACTCGACGCCGATCGTCTTCAGCATCGCCTGTTCGTCTTCTCGTGTCATCGGTAAATAGCGAAAATCCATAATATCTTTCTCCCCCTTATTTCTGACGGCGGTAGAACGGAGTCTCGATCCGTTTCGCCTTCAACATCTTCCCGCGTACCTCAATCTCATACGACTGTTCATCTGCCGCCTCTACTGAAACGAGTGCAAGCGCAATCGCTTTGCCGACAGTCGGAGGCAATGTCCCGGTCGTGACGAATCCGACTTCTTTGCCGTCAGCAAAGATGACAGCTCCCTGACGCGCAATGCCTTTATCGATTAACTCGAGTCCAATCAGACGTCGGGGGGCACCGTTTTCCTTTTGTTCAGCAAGAACGGTCGAGCCGACGAATTCCTTCGCGGCAGTTTTGACTGCGAAACCCATCCCCGCTTCGATTGGCGTGATGTCAGCTTCGAGCTCATGTCCATATAGGGGTAGGCACGCTTCGAAACGAAGTGTGTCACGCGCCCCAAGACCACATGGTGTTACGCCCTCCTCAAGCAAGGCGAGCCATAGTTTTTCCGTCTGTTCAGCCGGAGTATAGAGTTCGAAGCCATCTTCTCCCGTATAACCGCTGCGGGAGATCATCGTCGGTACACCGGAAACCTCCCCTTCAGCGAAGCGGAAAAATCCGATTTCACTGACGTTCACATCTGTCAGACGAGCAAGGACTTCAATCGCCTTCGGGCCCTGCAAGGCAATCTGACCATAAGCGTCCGAGCGATTCTCAATCGTTACATCCGGAGATGCATAGGCGCGAAGATGCGCCTCGTCCTTCTCGATGTTCGAAGCGTTGACGACGAGCAGGAATACTTCTTCATCCGTCCGGTAGACGAGCAGATCGTCGACCGTTCCGCCCGTCTCGTTGCACAGGACATTGTACTGCGCTTGACCGATCGCGATTTTTGAGATGTCATTCGATAAGGTGCGTTGCAGAAACGCGAGTGCCTCGCTTCCAGAGACGCGAATCTCTCCCATGTGAGATACGTCGAACATTCCGACATTTTCACGGACAGCGAGATGTTCTTCTTTGATTGATGAAAACTGAATCGGCATTTCAAATCCCGCGAAATCGACCATTTTTGCCGTTTTCGCGATCACCGCATATAGCGGTGTACGTTTCAATGTCTTCTGACTCATGCTTATCCCCCTAATGACGAACATTTCTCTTGCTTTCTCTTTCTAACGTTCCACTTTCAACTCCATCCTATCAATTTGTCCCCGTTATTTCCACTGATATTCGGAAGTAGACGCAAAAAAGAAGAGAGAAGGATGGAATCCCTTCTCTCTCATTGTTTCATATTCCGTTCATGAAAGCCATTTCAAAATGCTTTCATTCCCGACGTTTTCTTCATTTCCTCTGTGAGTTGCTTCCCTTCAGAAACGAGTGCCTTTGCTCCTGATTGAACACGTTTCCCTTCACTGACGAGGCGATCGATGTTCTGTTTGATCTCATCGATTCTTGAAGTCGTGTGGTCGACCTGTGTCTGCAGCGTCTGCTGACGAATTTTGAAGCGTTCTGCAAGTAGCTTCACTCGATTGATGTCTCCCATCAGCCGTTTTTTATACAATACGAATCCGTAGACACCAAGCCCGATCAATGCAAGTACGATAATCCCGATATTAATCCAGACCAAATTGATTCCCCTCCGCCAATCGTTCGATTTGTTTCGCCAGGTATTGAGGTGACAAGCGACCGTCGAGCACTACGTCCGCAGTCTCCCGGTATAGATTTTCCCGTTGCCTGAACAACGACTCCGTTTCTTCTTTTGAGGAGACGAGCGGTCGCCTGCTGTCGTCTCGTATGCGCTCCCATAGAACATCGAACGGTGTATCGATCCATACGACCGTCCCGTTCGCCTTCATCCACTGGCGATTCTCGAGACGATTGATGATGCCGCCGCCTGTGATGACGACCGGCAAATCCGCTTGTTTGAGCAGCTTCGTCTCCTCGTCCCGGAATGCCGATTCGCCATATGTATCGAAAAATTGACTGATCGACATCCCTTTCTGAGTGACGAACCGTTCGTCCAGTTCCTCGATGTCCATTTTCGCCTCAAGAATTTTACCGGCTGCTGTTTTACCAGTTCCCATAAACCCGATCACATAAACTCTAGTCATCCGTCACTACCGCCTTGATTTGATTGCCATTCGCAAGAATTGCTCTCATTGTAAAGCCTTTCTCCGTCCTTGTACAGATGACCTGTCCCGCGGGGTAATCAATCGTCTCATTTTGAGTACAGTCGACTTTCGCCGCCCGGACGAGCGCTTCAAGGCGAAGTGCATCCTGCTCCATCACAAGATGTTTGACCTCATCGTCAGTCAGCTGACACCACAGTAAAAGGAAGAAGCTGCATGCAACAAGGAATAGCAATGTCTGAATCAAGATGAATCCACCTTGTCGCACGTGAACGTCCGGGATGGAGAATCGTTCAGCACGATCCGAATCCGTCCCTCCTCCGCTGAAACGACGAAATGGTTTACGTTCTGGGCATAGACGAGTTCACCTCCAAACTCCTTCTTCAACCTGATTTGCGTGCCGACTCGCAGCAGGCGCCATCCCGTCGGCGCTTGTGTGGGATCGGTGTCCGTGCCTCGCAGCTCAGTCGAAACTGCCTGACAGTCGGAGCTCCGCCACATCAAGCGTTCGATCGTATGAAAAAACAGCTCTTCATCCATCGTCTTGACGACAGGAGGCTTCATGAAAAAACGGGTAAGCTCCATCGTCCCGAATAACAACATCGGGACGATCCAAAGAACGAGCGACATTTCAAGGAGAGAAGTTCCGCTTTGGGTACGCAAGGCAGATATCATCCGCACACCATTCCCCCTCCCTGACGACGTAGGATGCCCTGTTCCCTTCCACTTGATCCGAAGCAAGAAGGGAGAGCGCGTCCGTCTCCTCCACAAGTTCCATCCTCACCCTCTCTACTTTCAGGAAGGGATCGATTGCAAGTACCAAAAATCCACTGAAAACGGCGATTGCTAGTGTCACCTCAAGCAATGTAAATCCGCCCTCCGAACCGGGCCGTCCACTTTCCACGATGTCTCCCCCTACTTTCGCTCGACGACCATCTGATAATTGCCGAGCAGGAATTTGATTTGATACGCATCCTCGGGCGACTGGCAGTACCAGGTCGCAGCATAGGTGGAATGATAGCTTTTGAAGTAGATCGTCCTGCTTCCTGTCGGTACCAAACAGCGGTTTCCCGGATGCAGCTCCCGCTCGAAAAGGATTTTTTGCCCATCGAATGCATAGTAAGCTCTTCCCGTCGCTTCCCAAACGAATTGTAATCCATTCAACTCATCCGGACGTGTGATTTGACGGAGCCTAAGCGTCTTCATGTCCTGCCGCAATTGCAGCAGGTCCGGCTCGAAATTATTCTTCTCTCCAAAAGGCACTGCTCTCTCGCGTATGAACAGGAGGAGCAATAATCCGATCAGCAACAAGACGAACGTCGTCTCGAGCAAGGTGAACCCATCATTCGACCAGTTCGCCGGTCGCCGCATTATATGCATACACCTTCCCGTCACATGTCATCTCCGACGGCTTCGCTTCAGACCCCCGGTTGATGACCTGGAGCGTTTCCGGATATTTCTTTTCTTTAGCGTAATAAAGATTTATTTCTGAGCGGATGACACGGATGTTCGCTTCACAACTTACGCCGCTCGCCTGCTCTTTCCCGTTCGTCATCGTCGGGATGAGTACGAGCAACAGAAGAGAGATGATCAATAGCACAGCAGCCATTTCAAGGAGCGTAAAACCGTCTTCACTTTTCCACATATGAACCGGGTCTTCGCTGAGTTCTGGCGAAGCCCTTTCACCTCCCGCCACCTATTTTCAAAACGGCAAATCTTTGATCGCAAGCTGGATTGGATAGTACAGAATAAAAAAGAGACCGCCCGTGACCACAGTCAAAACACCATAAAGCAAAGGCTCGAACCAGGCAAGCATCCGTTCTATCATTTCCTCGATCTTCTCATGCAGCAATTCGGTCTGCTCAAGCAGCAAGTTACCGAGGTCACCGCCTTCAGTTGCCAGATGGACAAGCCCGATCGTCTCGAAGTCGATATACGCCTCTGCCGCCATCGCCTCTGTAAGCCGTTCGCCCTTATACTGTCGCTCATGAAGAACCTTGTACATGCGTCCGGTTTCCCCTGTATGGTTATCCTTCAGCGACGAGAACGTCTCTTCAAGGGAGAAGCCAGCCTGAACGAACGATCCAACTTCGAGTGTGAACAAGTAGGTCCAGTAGAGACTGACGACGGAATGGACCGGTTTGATGCGTAACAAGGTGTTGATGGGCAGTTTTTTGACAAGTAGGAGCGCGGAAAGGGTGAAGAGGACGGGAGCGAAAGCGATGGCATAACGATATGCAGGGTCGAGAAGTATCCTGAACAGGCCCAATGTCCCCGGTGTACTAAGCGCGAGAAGTGACGGGAGGACATATATGGCGTAAAAGATGAACAACATGAGCAAGCTTACACACAGAAGGAAGGGATAACGGGTCACTTTCCGAAACCGTTTCTTCGCCCCGTCTCCGAGTTCAAGCAGTCTTACCACCTGTCGCAGGCTGGGGAGTGGCCGGTCCGTACGGTCCCCGACCGCGATGAGATTCTCGAGCGACTCCGGAAGTCTCAGCGGTTTGAATGCATCCGAAAAGGAAGCCCCGACCTCGAATTCCAACTCCATCTGCTCAATCACCAGCAACAGTGACGAGGCCTCATAATTTTTCAGGATTCGAAGGGTTTCCTTGACTGAGATCCCTTGCTCGACAAGCCTGATGAACCGTTTTAAAAATCTCGTTTGATGACTGATCGTGATCGCTCGACGATGCAACGGACCTCTCCTTCCTGACGCATGACATGGATGAAGCAGTCGCAAATCTCAAGCTCCATTTGTGTGATTCCAAGTGAGCGGAGGCGCTGTTTCGCCTCACCTATCGACCCTGCATGTAGCGTGAACACGACGACATGACCGCTCAAGGCAGCATTCATCGACAGTTTAGCTGCCGCCTTCGACCTCACTTCACCGAAAGCTATCCAGTCCGGGTCAGCTCGCAACACCTCCTCGAAATAACGTTCGGCCGTGACCCCTGCCTTCTCATTTAACTCGAGTTGCAGTACACCTGCGACATCCGACTCGACGGGATCCTCGATCGAGATGACACGCTTGCCTTTGATCGCTTGCAAAATCGAATACAACAATGTCGTCTTTCCTGCACCTGTCGTTCCCGAAATGACGATACAGCCGCTCTGCTTGTCCTGTATCCACGTCAGGTGTCCAGATGCTCTCAACAACCCCTCGGCCGAAGAGACATTTACGTTCGGTCGATACAAGCGCCACGACATCGCCTCACCGTACTTGGTGGGCAGTAACGCAATCCGGATCCCCCCACTTTCAAGCGGGTATCGGCCTGTCTGCGGAACCCGTTCGTTCTGTTCCTTCATGTTCGCAAGATAACGCATGTGGCTGACGAGCACTTCATATCGCCCCTTTTCAAGCGGTTCAAGCTCATCAAGCTGTTGACCGTTCCGTACAAGCAGACGGACTCTTCTTTCTTCCGGGACGAAATGGACGTCCGTCGCCTCCATCCGGACGAATTTCGTGACCCATTCTTCGACGAGACGCCGCATCGACTCACCTCCTGCATCGACTCTACGCAAAAAAAGAAGCCTGAGCAATCAGGCTTCTTTCATGATACATAGGCGATTGTACGAGGTTTCCGTTTCGTCAGCGTTTCCAGACCCGGCTTATCATAACCAATGACCAGCTGTTTGCCATCTGTGAGGATCGGACGACGCAACAGCTTCGGATTGTCACTCATCAAACGGAGCAGCTCGCTCAATTTCATGTCTTCGATTTCGACGCCGAGGTCTTTGAATGCCTGACTGCGAGTCGCAAGAAGACTTTCGATGCCATCGGTCGAGAGCTTAAGCAATTCCATCAACTCATCGACGGTCGGAGCATTGCGGAAGAGGTGACGCTCCTCTATTTCCACGCACTCCTCCTTCAGCCACGTTTTCGTTTTACGGCAAGATGTACAGCTCGGATAGGTGAAGAAGATCAAACTATTTGACATTGTCGCTCCTCCTTTCAGCCTTTGGGACGATTCTATATGTTGAATATACCACTCCCAAATCACTTTGTACATGATTTGTACAACTTTTGTATAAATATTTTTTCTATTTCATCTTTTGTTCACAGTTATTCCTCATCAATCCCTAGAACAGGATAGACGTTTCATTGTTTGCTTGGTAAAATAAGTACGTGTATTGACTATCTGTCGGATTTAGGGGGTTATATGAATGGGGAGAATGTACCGCGTACTAGGATTCTGGACTGGAATCATCGCAGTCATGGCGTTTATCGGCGCGCTCGGCGGTGACGCAAGCTCGAGCGAACATACGGATTCATTTTTGGTCATGGGCTTCGTCTTCTTGGCACAAACTGTCTTTTTTGCAGCGCTTGGCTACTTGCGTTTGACTGAAAAGGTCTACGTGTATATCTTTGCTGCATACTTGACTGTATTCTTCATCGTCTTCACTTACTGGACGAACTTCCAGATGTGAATGCAAAAAAACCGCTCCTCGCAAATCGCGAAGAGCGGTTTTTTCGTTCACAGGAACGGGTTGTGTTTGATTTCACGCCGAATCGTGGTTGATGGGCCGTGTCCGGGGTAGATCGTCGTATCGTGGGGCAATTCAGAAACGAGACGGTCGAGCGAACGCATCAACAATTCCTGATCGCCTCCGGCAAGGTCGGTCCGGCCGACGCTTCGTTCGAACAGCAAGTCTCCACCGAACGCGATTGCCTGTTCCTTCAGGTACAGGATGACGCTGCCGGGAGAATGTCCCGGCGTTTCAAGCACATACAATGAAAAAGGCCCGATTTCCAAACGGCCAGGCTTCAACGGCTCATCGAGCGGCTTGATGCGCATCGGCGGGATGCCGAATCGGGCTGAACCGTTCAAATCGGGATTACCGAGCCACTTCGATTCGTTTGAATGCAGATAGACCTTTGCACCGGTATGCCGGCGGATCATATCGACACCGCCGATATGGTCGAAATGGGCATGGGTCAAAACGATCGCTTCCACTTTTGCGTCTCGCGCCTCGATCTCGTCGAAAAAGCGCATGTCTTCCGTACCCGGATCAATGACAAGACAACTGTTCCCGTCAAATAACAAATAACCGTTTTCTGATGCGATTCCTGAAGTGATGGTCACAAGTTCCATAAGTGATTCCCCTTTGATTGAATTCGTCCTCTCCACTATACACGAAATTGTCGAAAGTTCCTCGACTGCCCTCTCGACTTTATCGTTGCAGTGGGCTACACTTGAAAGTGAGATTTAAGTGAAATCTTCGTGAACTTCACGATGTGATTCAAAGGGGGATACATCATGCATTTGGATCAACCACTCGGTTGGCTTTTCGTGGCAGTAGCAATCGTCGGAATTTGGGCGATCGTTCGCTCGCTTAAGAAGCGTCAAATGTTTCCACTCATCTTCGCGGGTCTGACTGTTCTTTTGTTCGGTTGGTTCGGCGTGATGACATTGATCTTCGGTGGGATTCCATCTTAACGAAGACGGCAACGGGAATGAATCGCTCAGGCTTTCATTCTCACTACTTACAAGCAAAAAGGGTCTTGGTTTCGTCAACGACGGAATCAAGACCCTTTTTGCTTGTATTCAAAAAAAGTCTGCCGCCCGAGAAGGGCGACAGAACTGTCGACATTAGTTTGTGCGTTGCAGGAAGCGAAGCAGGTCTCCGTAGATGACCTGATCCGAAAGACCAAGTTCCTTCTCGGATGTCTTCGTGCTCTCTTTACAAAGGGCACTGTCGGCCGCCGCCAACTCTTCGCCCGTCTCGCGGTCGAAACACGTCTCCTGCGTATAGACGATCTCGTCCGTGATGACCGAACCGTCACGGAACAGCGCATAATCCTTATGCTGTTTCGAGAACAGGTCCGTCCCGAACATGATCTCATCTTTGTAGTCCTTGCCCAGAAGATGGAGAAGTGTCGGCTTGATGTCGATCTGACTCGATACGTCATCATGCGTCTTCCCTTTCTTTTGTCCCGGAAGATGGATGACGAACGGTACACGCTGCAGCTGAGCGACGTCGTACGCAGTCAATTCATCCTTCTCGAGCAACTCCGCCATCGCGGCATTGTGGTTCGTCGAGATACCATAATGGTCTCCGTAAAGGATGAAGATCGTATCATCCCATGTCCCGTCAGCCTTGAGCCCATCGATGAACTTCCCAAGCGCCATGTCCTGATAGGCAAGCGCCTGCACATAATGGTTGAGCGTCGTCGAGCTCGTCTCAAGCGGCGGTACGAGTTCGTGTTCAGGCTTTGGCATCTCGAACGGATAGTGGTTCGTCAATGTCAGGAACTTCGAATAGAACGGACGCGGAAGATCCTTCAGCATCGGAAGCGATTGCTCGAAGAATGCGTCGTCAAGCAAGCCCCACTCCGTCATGTCGTCCGGATTCCCGAGTTCATAATCAGTCTCTGAGAAGAAACGGTCGACACCGAAGTTATTGTAGACGACATCGCGGTTCCAGAACGATTTATTGTTCGCGTGGAACACGGCCGAGTAATACCCGTCTTCCTTCAGCATCTCAGGCGTGGCACGGAACTCATTCTCCGCATTCGTAAAGAATGCTGCGCCCCGGCCAAGCGGATAGAGAGAGTTCTCAAGGATGAACTCGGCATCCGACGTCTTGCCTTGCCCTGTGTTGTGGTAGAAGTTCTCCCAGTAGTGTGATTCTTCAATCAACTTGTTCAGGTTCGGCGTGATGTATTCCCCGTTGGTCGACTTCATGCCGACGGCGAACGACTGCGCCGATTCGAACGATACGACGATGACGTTTTTCCCTTCATATTTCCCGAACATCGCCGGGTTCGGCGCAGCATGTTTCGTCCCGACGAAGTTTTGGACATCGGAAAGTTCCGAGCTGTCCGCCATCGCTTTTTGAGCCGATGTCTTCGACTGGATCAGTGCGTCATACATATGGAAGTTGAACGTTCCGATATTCTTGACGAGCAATTCCCGGTCGAACGCACGAGTCAGAAGTTCCGGGCGTTCCGTCTCAGCAAGTGTCAAGTTTCCGAGGAAGACGACTGCAGCCGAAACGAATGCGAGAATCGCGCGACCGCGCGATGCGACCGCCTTCGACATGTCGATCTTGCGCAAGAAGAACGGCAGAGCGATCAAATCACCGACGATGAGAAGGTCTTTCCACGTCAGCAGCGACGTCAGCGAAGCTGACACCGTCTCTGCGTTCGACGTTTGGAACAATACAGGCAACGTCAGATAATCATTGAAGAAGCGGAAAAAGATGATGTCCGCGTAGAGAATCAGCGTCGCGACGAAAAGCGTCCCATAGATGAACCATTTCTGGGCATTTCCGCGGAAGAAGAAACTGAACGCGAACATGAAGAGTGCCGAACTGATCGGATTGATCAGCAAAATGAAGGCTTGTGCCGAGTTCGTCACCGGTACATCGAAGAAGAACATATACGCTAAATAGGTTTTTAACCAGATTAATATTGTCGCAATCCAAAAGAGCTTATGCTCTCGGTAGGTGCTCCGCACCTCATGGCCGAATTTCAGCCGCATCCGTGACCAGATGCCAGAATCCTGTTGCATACTCTTTCCTCCTAAACAGCCGCTGAGGACCCATTCCCGTTGACTGTCGTGTATTCTATCTATCTACCCATATCTCGAGCAAATTTTACGCCTAGTTTAACAAAAAAGCAACCGAATTAAAGAAGTTCCTTTACAATCACATATTTCATTATACGTAATCAAGCAAAAAAAGATTCGCCGAAACGAATCTTTCATTTACAATGCCGTTATTTTAAGAACATCTTCTTCGCGAGCCAACCGCATCCGATGACGCCCGCGTCATTCGAAAGTTCCGCGACCTTGATCGTCGTCGAACCGAAGACGCGCGGCAATGCGAAGCGCTCGAATTGCTTGCGAAGCGGTGCCAGCAGGACCTCTCCCGCCTTCGACACCCCTCCGCCGATCACGATGATTTCCGGATTGAGGCTGTTCGCGAGGTTCGACAGCGCGAGCCCGAGGTAATGCGTCACTTCTTCGACGACCTCTGTCGCGACCGTGTCACCCTGCGCGTAGGCATCAAAGACGTCCTTCGCGGTGACGGCCTTGATATCGTTTAGGACGGTGTCGCGATTCTTGCGCTTCTCAAGCCCAAGCCTCGCCACTCCCGTCGCTGAGGCGATCGTCTCGAGGCAGCCGGTCCGTCCGCATCCGCAGAGGACTCCGCCTTCGGTCAGCATCGTGATGTGGCCGATCTCGCCAGCCATCCCGACCGTCCCGTGAACGATGTGACCATTCGTGATGATCCCGCCTCCGACGCCAGTCCCGAGCGTGACGGCGAGCAGCTCAGTCGCCCCATCTCCTGCGCCTTTCCACATTTCGCCGATCGCCGCGGCGTTCGCATCGTTCTCGATGACGGCAGGAAGACCAGTCAATCGTTCGAATTCGCCGACGAGCTCGAAGTTCTTCCAGCCGATATTGACCGCCTGCTCGACCACTCCGGAGTTGAAATCGATGAAGCCCGGCGCTCCGATCCCGGCACCGACGAAGTCTTCGAGCTTCTTGTTGCTCTCCTCGATTTTCTTCAGGAAAGAAGTCGCGATGTCGTGCGGAATTTGTGCCCCGTCATTCAGGATGATCGTCTCGATCTCCCATTTCTCGACGATGATTCCTTGCAAGTCCAGAATCGCCATTTTGACGGTCGTCCCGCCGATATCGATGCCTAATAACCACTTCATTTTCAAAACTCCCTCTGTTTTGTAATCGCTTCCCTTCCTATTTTACTGGATGAGGAAAATTGTGCAAGCCTTTGCACAAATGCAAATTCAAGAATTTCGTGTCTTATTCAGTTCATGTACGAGGATCAGCTTAGCGGAATCGTAAGTTTTTTTCTCGAGCACGCCCGCCTCCTCGAGCTCGTCGAGTTCAAGCATCATCATCGACAGGTCTGCCTCCCTGTCTCCGAGATAGACGATCGTCCCGTAAGATTTCAATAGTTGCTGCACATCATACATCGTTTTCATCGTTCATCGGCTCCTTTACGAAGAGGTTGAGCAGATCGTACGTCGCCTGCAGCGATTCTTCATGCGTCCGCTCGTACGAATGACTGGATTCGATCCCAGGTCCGAGCAAAGCGTGACGGACATCGTGTCCTGCGCTGACAGCAGCAGAGGCATCCGACGAATAGTACGGATAGATGTCGACCTTATAAGGGATGCCCTCGCGTCGCGCGAGCTGTGTCAACTGATGCCGGATTCCGATGTCATACGGTCCGGAACCGTCCTTCGCGCAGATCGACACCGTATACTCATCAGAGTGCTGTCCATCACCGAGCGCCCCCATGTCGACCGCGATGTATTCGGCGACTTCCTGTGGGAAGCCGGCATTTCCTCCGAATCCGACCTCTTCGTAATTCGAAAAGAGGAGATGCACAGGATAAGGAAGCTTCTGTTCCTTCCATTCGCTCGCGAGTTCGAGGAGAATCGCGACCGATGCCTTGTCATCGAGATGACGAGACTTGACGAATCCGTTCACGTGGATGAAACGCGGGTCGAAGGAGACGACGTCTCCGACCTCGATTCCAGCTTCCCGCGTCTCTTCGCCAGATGTCGTCTTCAAATCGAGACGCACCTCGATGTTCTCAGAAGTCCGTTTCACAGTACCCGTCTCCTGCGAAGTATGAACGCTCGAATCATGGAGCAGGATCGTCCCGCTGACTGTACTCCCATCCATGCGATGGATCAGACAGTTCTCCCCTTCGATCGCGGTCCAGGAATAGTACCCGAGCTGCGCGAGACGCAGGCGGCCTGAAGGAAGGATTTCCTTCACCATCGCGCCGAGCGTGTCGACATGCGCGGTAAACAGGCGGGCCCGGTTTGATTCGCCTTCAAGAGAGGCGAGGATCGCACCCTTCTCGAGTTTACGGTAGCTGATTCCTTCAGACTCGAGACGCTTCTCTACATATGTAAGAGCATCGGCCGAATATCCTGTCGGGCTCGGGATTTCGACCAACTCCTTGATCGTCTTTACAATTTTTTGCATTCTTTTCTCCCCTATCTCATTAGAAATACTTGCTAACTGCAAGCAGACTTAAGATGATGATGATGAATCCAGCGCTGTACATCAGGCGCAGACGTGGTGCATGTTCCTTCGGATGACCGACGATTCCTGTCGCGACGAAGCCGGTGATCAGTCCACCGAGATGGGCGGCATGATCGAGCGCCATCGGGCTTAGGACGGCAAACAGGGCGTTTATCCCAATGATAACAAAAAGACTGGGCCCGAGGGTACGCATAAATAATCTGCGCTCGACTGTCCCGAAGTAGAACAACATGCCAAGAAGGCCGAACAAAGCCCCGGATGCACCGGCAGAAACCGATGGGTTCGTCGCGAAGGAGAACAAGCTTGCTGTCGCTCCCGCGACGAGATAGACGAACAAGAAGCGGCCGCTACCGTAGATGCGCTCACACAGCGGGCCGAGCGAGAACAAAGCGATCATGTTGATGAACAGATGGAAGAGTCCGATATGGAGAAAAGCGGCCGTGATGAGACGCCACCACTCCCCTGCCTCGATCGCCGGATTATACTTCGCGCCATATGCGATCAAATGTGCGGTATCGAGAGTCGACCCCGTCCTTTCCATCAGCGAGAAAATCAGTACGCAGGCAAACATCAGCATATAGGTCAAACCAGGAGTCCCGTAGTCGAAGAAGGACCGGTCCTCTTTCTTGCGTTCCTGATCGAGCTGTAGCGCATGCTCCTTGTATCTTTCAGCCTCCTCGAACTCCTGTGCCAACGTATATTCAAGGTCGATTTTCCCCTTGATGGGCAGACGGATTTCGCCAAGCCGGTGCAGGTCCATGATCTGGTCCGCGATCAGATGGACGGTCAGCTTATCCTCCCGCCCGACGCGGACTACTCCTTGCGTTCGTTCGATCGCCTCGCGCAACGCGTTCGTGACATGATTCGTCCAGACATACGGAGAGGCGATCACGAGTGTCAGATCGTGTTTTTCCGCACCTGCCATCCAGGCGATGTTGGCCTTGTCATCGAGGGCGATGAGCCGATTACCTTTCTTGATTAAATGATCGAGTTTATACCAGAAGGTGTCTGTGAAGCGTCTATCCAAAGTGTCCTCCCCTTTCCCGATTGGCTCCGTTCATGACTATTCCCGTTTTGCTTGCGTTGCACACGGCGATGTAGACATCACTTAGACAAGCTGTGCGTCCCATTTCGGAAGCGCGAAAAAACCCCTATTCTCATAGGGGCCCATTGCTCGGTCAAACATATTTCTTCATCCAGATGTCGTCACGATACGTACCGTCCTCGAGCTTTACCGATTGCGGGTCCTCCGCATAAACCTCGAATCCGAGCGACTCGTAAAGCTTTTGCGCTGCTTCGTTCCCTGAAAGGACAGCGAGAATGACCTGCTCGACATCAGGAATCTTCTTCGCCTCCTCGATCAGCTGCTCCATCAATGCACGTCCCGTCCCGCCCCGGTATTCCGGCGACACGTAGACGCCTGAAATCATCGCCTTGTGCGATTCCCGTGTAAGCTCGAACGGCTTCACCTGACCGAATCCGAACAATTTTTCCCCGTCGAACATCCCAAGCAGCACTTCGTCCGTCTCCTCGACTCCTTCGATATCCTCGCGTACGTCTTTGAGCGGCGTGCCTGCCTGTTCGTCGAATGAATGTCCGAAGGCATCCGGGTGATTCTTCAGCCCTTCGAGACGAAGATTCCAATACTGTTCTGCATCATGTTTCGTTAAGTGTCGAAAAGTATACATGACTGTCTGTTCTCCCCTTTTCGAGTTGCCTCATTTGCTGAGATCGAAAACTCTTCTAACAGTCATATATCCTTTTTCTCAAATAGTAAAACCTGTCACATAGAAAAAGAACGCCGAAGCGTTCTTTTCATCATAAGACCGGTTCCATCGTTTTTTTAAGGACATCTGCCGAGTGGTGGAACTTTTTGAGTTCCTCTTCAGAAAGTGAGAGCTCGACGATTTCCCGGACGCCTTGCCGGTTGATGACAGCCGGTACACCGATATGGACGCCATCGATGCCATATTGACCGTCGACATGAGCCCCAACCGTCAACAGACAGTTCTCATTCCCGAGGATTGCCCGGACGATTCGAACGAGTCCGAGACCGATCGCATAGTACGTCGCTCCTTTTCGTTCAATGATATGGTAGGCAGCGTCGCGGACGTTCGTGTAGATGCGGTCGAGATCTTCCTGCGTGTACCGCTCGCTGTCCTCCAAAAGTTCTTCGACCGTTTTGCCGTAGATGCGTGCGTTGCTCCACGCCGCGAATTCCGTGTCGCCGTGTTCGCCCAAAATGTAGGCATGGACGTTCCGTGAATCGACGTCGAAGTACTCCCCGAGCATCTGACGGAGACGCGCCGTATCGAGCACGGTTCCTGACCCGAAGACACGGGATTTCGGAAGACCCGAATATTTCCATGCCAAGTGGGCCATGATGTCAACCGGGTTCGATGCAACGACGATGATTCCGTCGAATCCGGATTCCATGATGCTCGAAATCATCGACTTCATGATTTTTGCGTTCTTCGAAACGAGGTCGAGCCGTGTCTCACCAGGCTTTTGTGGTGCGCCGGCCGTGATGACGACGACTTCCGCATCTTTACAATCCGAATAATCTCCAGCCCATATTTTCATCGGAGACGTACTGAACGGAGTTCCGTGGTTAAGGTCCATCGCTTCCCCTTCCGCCTTCGCTTGATTGAGGTCGATGATGACGAGCTCCTCGCACAATCCTGCTGTCGACATTTGATAAGCGAAACTTGATCCAACTGCACCAGCCCCGACCAGTGCCACCCGTATCACTTTTGCGTGTTGTTCCATATTGTTGATCCACCCTTCTGTCCGTTTGCTGTTTGTTATCTTCTTCACAATTAGATTGTAACATCCTTCACAATACCGGTCTTGGTGTGAAAACGGTCACAATATGTCAGAATTGTGTCATCTTATTCTAGAATAAGGAAATACTCCGTCCCTCTCCCTTACCACAGCTTTTGCACCGCAAAACCAATCATCGCCGCGATCGTCGAGGAAGTGAAATTCACCGCATCGTTTCCAATCAACCTACTTCCTTCGATCAGCTCTGTCGGCTTCCCGTGATGAGCCTTCTTCTCAGTCCCCCGCCCGCAGACGACGCAACGATAGCGGCGCTGGAATCGTTTGCCGAACCACGTGTCGAGTAGGCTCCCTAGTATCCCGACGGCAGTTATGAACAAAAAAAGACGCCACTCATCAAACAGGAGCGATCCTGCGAGCGCGATGAATGCTGCCCCCGCTGCTGTCGCGGCCGTCCCGAGCAAGGAGACGGCTCCGCTCGTTCCGGCTGGCACCCGGCGCCATTCTCCGATCATTACCGGATCACGCGTCGAAAGGGGACCGATTTCAGAAGCCCACGTGTCCGCGTTTGAGCCGGCGATCGCCCCAAGGAAAAGCAGAATCCAGTCGGTATCGCCCGTCACTTTGCAGAGGACTGCTCCTGCACATGCACTTCCGCCGTTTGCGAGCACTTGCATCGCGTCGCGCGCTCCTTCTTTTTCGATTATTTCATCGACGCCGCGCTTTTTTGCCTTACCGAAACGTGAAAGCAGGCTCGAGCTGCCGAAAAATAAGATGAGGACGAGCAGACCCGGTAAGCCGAGCCCATAGACGACACCGGCCCCGACACAGGCAGTCGCGAGAGCTCCTGAGAACGTCAACGACCGGATCAGATAACCGAAAAGGGCAAGCAGAAGCGGAATTACGTAGTACGACATCGATGGACACCCGATTCGGTGATCAACAAATCAATCCGTTCATCGAACGACTCGGTCGGTAATGTGTTGACGACTTGTTCGTCGAATGTGACGGTGACCCTGGCTCCTTGATAATCTGAAAGCGCCTGATCATAGTAGCCTCCGCCCCAGCCAAGCCGGTCGCCCTCCAAGGTGAACGCTCTTCCTGGCACGAGGCAGAGGTCTGCCTCTTTCAGCTCGACCTCTTCCGCTCCCTCGCCGGGCTCTTTGATGCCCATCGCGTTGATGACATAGGGATGGGCTTCATCGACCTTGAAGAAACGCATCTCCCGTCCTATCACTTTCGGCAGGATGACCGTTTTCCCTGCTGAGAACGCCGATGCAAGGATGGCATCCGTACGGAATTCATCCCGAAACGACAGTGTCATCGCGACGACTTCCGCCTTTTCCCATTGCTCGAGGCGATAAAGATGTTGAAGCGCCGTCAACTCTTTCTCTTCCCGGTCTTCGAGGCGCTCGAGCCGATCGGCAATCTCCTTGCGCCATTCTTTCTTGTCCATGGACTTGACTCCTCCCTACAAAAAAAGCCGTCACACGAGGTGACGACTTCAGTCTCATTATTTTACTTCACGGTGAAGTGTGTGCTTGCGGAGACGTGGGTTGTATTTCTTCAACTCAAGACGCTCTGGGTTGTTACGCTTGTTCTTTTTAGTGATATAAGTACGGTCACCAGTTTCAGTGCAAGCCAAAGTGATTTTAACGCGCATGGGATTCCCTCCTATCTAGCTCTCGATGTATCAAGTGTTTTTGCTTTACATAAGGTTAAGCATACTCAAGTATCGTACCAAGAACGCGAGGGAAATGCAACCATTCATCCGTTCTTTTTCAGATTCGTCAATCGTGCATATGGATTTTCAATGTCCGCAGTGAAGACGTCTGGTTTCAGTTTCATATGGTAGTCGGATACGAGTTGCTCCTCAAGCTCCTTGCGCCCTACGAAAACGAGATCGGATCGTCTGATCGCCTCGCCCTCAAGCCGCTTGATTGCGACGAACAGACCGCCGCTTCCTTGCGGTGTCCGTTCGCTCTCGACATCATGGACAGTCGAGACGAGCGGTACGTCGAGATGTTCAGCGAACGCTTGAGCAATTGAAGACGACTCCATGCTGAAGTTATGGACGAGCCGGAAAGTCACACCTTTCGCAAGTGCCTGTGCTTCACGCAGAAACGCGAGGTTGAGCGCAGCGAGCTGATTGTACGTCTGGACGAGCGGAAGACCGGTCGGCTTCGTCTTGTAGACATGGACCCCGTTCTCATGACGATACGAGGATTCCCCTTCCGACAGGACGTACACGTTTTCTCCGGCGGCAGCTAAGCGTTCAGCGAAATGCCGGAAGGCTTGACCGCGCTCACCATTCCCGTATCCTAGCCCGATCAACAGGACAGCCGCCTCGTTCCATTCGGCCGGACGCTCTGCACCGACATAGTAGTCGTGCGACGTCAGGAAGACGTCTGGCTCGATGTCCTCATCCGCGAGGAAAGGATAGTCATTGAATCGCTCAGTCAACCAGCCGTCTGTCAATTTTCCTTCAGTGAGCATGCGTTCCGTCTCCTCGAATCTCCGGATATGTTCCCGGAAGCGCTCTGCTGCATACTGGGCAGTCGTCTGTCCATCGAGGATGAATGGCCAGTCGCTCGAGACAGCGAGCAGATATTCACGCACGAGCTGACGTTTCGCTTTCAGGACGAGCGGGTCACGTCTACGGTCTCGCGCCATCTGCCCTGCAAGTCGTTTCTCGAGCTGATGGAGATGACGAATCATCCAATCATTGCGCTCGTTGATCCAGACCTCGCCATATCCTTTCCGCCCCCAAGTCGACATCGAGACATGGACGGTCTCGATGTCCTGGAAGTGACGTTCTAGGAACATGGCAGGGCTGATCGATTCGATTCCCTGCTCCTCGAAACGCTCCATCGCCTTTCCGAGGAAATCAGGTCCTTCAAACCACCAGTGACCGAACAGTTCCGCATCGAATGGAGCCGTGACGAGGAACGGCGGGAAGTCCTGGCCGCGGTGCTCATCGAGATGCGCAGCAAGCGCCTGAGCGAAGTCTGCAGCATGCTCGTCAGTCCGTTTCCATGCCCAGTCCCGCACATAGAACTCCTTCTCATCCGTCTTGCCCGTCACGCGGTGCAATTTCAGACCTGTGTCGAACCGGAGTCCTTCCGGGTGCATGAATTCGGCGATTTGATCCCATTCCCGGTCGTAGGCGAGGTCGCGATAGAACTCGCGGTAGTCCGGATGGCCCGGATACCCGATCACCGAGCTCCAAATCCGACCGGAAATGATCTGATCGCGCGGGAACAATGCCACGCCATGAGGGGAATAGACCGGAGCACCGATACCGTGCTTAGGAGACGGATCAGCAAAGAGGACGGCATGTTCGTCGACGAACGTGTAGCGAATGCCTTCTTCGTACATAATCCGGTCAAGGCCCGGCGTAAAGGCGCATTCCGGCATCCAAAGCCCCGTCGGACGGAAGCCGTAATGGCGTTCGAAACAGTTCAATCCGGTCTGGATCTCAGCACGCGCCGCCTGTTCGGAGAACATGTGCGGACTGAACCCGTGTGTCGCAGTACATGTGATCAGGTCGAGATAGCCTTGTTCCTTATAGTGACGGAACGCGCGATTGAGGTTTCTTCCCCAGTACTCGAACGTCACGCGGAGATCCTGATAGCGCTGTTGGTAAAACAGCAGCGCATCCCGTTCCTCCGCCGCCAGTTCAGTGGCCAACTCTCTTTCGATCAGCAGGAGCGTATCATCGAGGTGTTCGACGTAACGTTCACCGATCAGCTCATCCGCGAGCATCTCGACTACAGGCGGAGAAATGCTGATCGTCCATCCGAGCGGGCGTTGCAGGCGGTCAATCTCCCACAGGAGCGGAATATAGGTCTCTGAAATCGCCTCATACATCCACCGTTCTTCGAGTCGATGTGCTTCCTGGTGCCGTACATAGGGCAAATGGGCATGTAATACCAATGAAAAATAACCTTTGCGCATGGTTTCTTATCTCCTTCTCTCTTCTCTGTCAGTCAGCGAATACGGTCGAAGTACGAGTAGGGCTCAAGAACCTCGACCCACTCCGGCTCTTCTGCTTCGCCGTACTGCCACCGCTTCACTGGTCCTTCGAAACGTCCTTCCGTGACGGCAGCGTCCCGTGGCGTATCGACTGGTTTAGAGCGCAGGACCGGAAGGAAGTCTCCGTCGATCGTCTGAATCCCCCATTCGATGATATATGTAGTATCCGGGGTCAACGGGCGAACGAACCAAGTATTCGTCATTTCCGGCAATTCGAATTGATACGTCCGGTTGACTTCTCCTTTGCCATAGTCGCGCAACGTCGCATCGATGATCCGCAACTCTTTCCGGAAGGATTCAAAGGAAGCATGGTAATGAGCCTCTAGCGTCTTGCGCGTCAAGGCAGAAATCTCCCAGTATACGTAGAGACATGTCGGAGATTGTACGATGGCGCGGATGACGTCATCTTCGTAATGTGTAGCCATACCGAATGCATCCCTTCCTAACATCGGTTGGCCTTGGCCGGTCGACATCGTTTCTTCCGTTCGTACGAACGGTTTTTCTATCGTCTCGCTCTTCTTGTCTCGCGAACTCGTTTTCTGCGTCTCAGTCTGAAGCCCGCTCTTGCGGTATTTGCTCCAGGCGTATTTCACTTTGCCTTCCGTCGTCTCGAGCTTTTCCGCGATCTGTTTGACCGTCAGTCCCTGCTCTTTCAATTTTATGATTTTCTCTAGCATTGCCACTCACCTCTCTGTCCTTATTCACTTCTTTTCTATTCTACAAACTTGTTTCTATCCCTTCTTTGCACAAAAAAGCGAGCGGATCATTTTCCGCTCGCCCATCTTTCAGTTCAAATCGTAATGTTTTCCTTTTTCCATGTAGATCAGATGTTCACCGACATTCGTCAAGTGGTCCCCCATCCGCTCGAGGTAGCGGCAGATGTTCGTGAACTGCATCACTTCGTCGACGACGACCGGTTGAAGCGACATATGACGCATGTACTGGCGAAGCGCCTTGTACGTCATCTCATCGACCCGGTTGTCGAGTTCCTGAAGCTCCTTCGCCTTCTCGACGTTGACGTCGCGATAAGCGACGAGCGCCGTCTCCGTCATGTCGAGAAGCGTCTCGACCGTCTCCTTGAGGAGGGTGATGTCGACGACATACGGATACGTCTCGACACGCAGGATCGCCTTCGCGATATTCCCTGCGTAGTCTGCGATTCGCTCGAGGTCCGTCGCGATTTTCATCGCCGTGACGAGGTGGCGCAGGTCGGTCGCGACCGGCTGTTGCTTCGCGATCAGGATGATCGCCCCGTCGTTGATCTCAAGCTCGAGCTCGTCGAGTTCCGTGTCGTTCTCGATGACGCGCAGCGCGATTTCACGGTCATACTTCTCGAGTGCTTCCGCGACCGTCGCGATCTGTTGCATCGTCTTCTTCGCGAGGAGGAATACCTTCTCGTCGAGTACCTTCAATTGTTCTCCAAACATCGTACGGTTTGCTGCCACTTCGATCTCCTCCTAATTAACCGAATCGTCCTGAGATATAGTCTTCTGTCCGCTTGTCGCTCGGGTTCGAGAAGATGCGATCCGTTTGATCGTATTCGACGACCTCTCCGTTAAGGAAGAAGGCAGTCTTATCCGAGACACGTGCTGCTTGCTGCATGTTGTGTGTGACGATGATGATCGAGTAGTCAGTTTTCAGCTCCTGGACGAGTTCCTCGACCTTCAACGTCGAAATCGGGTCAAGGGCAGAAGTCGGCTCATCCATCAGGATGACATCCGGTTCGATTGCGAGCGTCCGTGCGATACAGAGACGTTGCTGCTGACCGCCAGAAAGGCCGTAGGCGTTCTCGTTCAAACGGTCCTTGACCTCATCCCAGATTGCCGCCCCGCGAAGGCTGCGCTCGATGATTTCGTCGAGCACCTTCTTCGACGTCACACCGTGGACGCGCGGTCCGTAAGCGATGTTGTCGTAGATCGATTTCGGGAACGGGTTCGGTTGCTGGAAGACCATCCCGACCGACGTACGCAGCTCCTCGACTTGATAGTCCTTGTCGAAGATGTTGCGGTCATGATACAGGATTTCTCCATTCGTCCGTACGCTCGGTACGAGCTCGACCATCCGGTTCAACGTCTTGATGAACGTCGACTTACCGCATCCTGACGGCCCGATGATCGCCGTGACTTCATTCTTCTTGATGTCGAGGTTGATATCCTTCAAGGCATGGTCATCCCCGTACCAAAGATTCAAATCGTTTACCTTATATACGCTCGGACGGTCGTTTCCGTTCGTTGCGAGCGTTTCTTGCTTATCGAGTTGCGTTACCTTCGTATCCATCATTCGTGCGCCTCCTCAGTTCTATCTTAGTAGCGTTTCGAGTATTTGTTACGGATCCAGATGGCGACAGAGTTCATCGCGATCAGGATCACCATCAGTACGATGATCCCCGCTGAAGCGAGATATTGGAATTCTTCTTGCGGACGGCTCGTCCAGTTATAAATCTGGATCGGCAGTGCCGTGAATTCCGAGAAGAAGCCGCTTGGTGCCCGTGCGATGAAGATCGCCGCTCCGACCATGATCAGCGGAGCCGTCTCACCGATGGCACGGGAAACTGACAGGATGATTCCGGTGATGATACCCGGAAGCGACGCCGGGAGTACGACCTTGTACGTCGTCTGCCACTTCGATGCCCCTAAAGCAAGAGAAGCGTGGCGCATTGCCTGTGGTACTGCACGGATTGCCTCTTGCGACGACACGATGACGACCGGAAGGCTCATCAGACCGAGCGTGAGAGCACCGGAGATCAACGTCGAACCGAGACTCATGTTCCGGACGAAGAACGTCAGCCCGAGAAGACCGAAGACGATCGACGGGACGCCGGCAAGGTTCGAGATGTTGACCTCGATGAAGGATGTCATCCGCCCCTTCTTCGCATATTCCTCAAGATAGATCGCAGAACCGACACCGATGAGGAAAATCATCGGGATGATCATGACCATGAGCCAGATCGAACCCATCAGCGCAGGATAGATCCCTGCACGTTCCGGGCGGCGGGACGGGAAGTTCTGAAGGAAGTCGAGTGAAAGATAACCGATGCCGTCTCGCAGGACGCCGGTGATCAGGACAGCCAGGACGACGAGACCGAACAACAGCCCCATCAGGAAGATTGATTTCGTGAACCGGTTGACGACCAGGCGTTTGCTGATCGATTGCTTGACAGCTGCCGGGTCGATGAATTTTTTATCTACAGGTTGTTTTTCTGGTAAGGCCATCTTAATACTCCTCTCTGAAGCGGCGCGTGATCCAGTTCGCGAGCAGGTTCATCGCGAGCGTGAATACGAACAAGAGCGTTCCGACCGCATAAATACTATAGTATTCTACCGTTCCGTATCCGGCGTCACCGAGGGCGACTTGGACGATGTACGCAGTCATCGTCTGGACAGGTTCGAGCGGATCGATTGCTGCCGTCGGGTTCGAGCCGCCGGCGATCGTCACGATCATCGTCTCACCGATCGCCCGGGAGATTCCGAGTACGATCGAAGCGATGATCCCTGAGAGCGCGGCCGGTACGACGACCTTCGTCGCGACCTCAAGGCGTGTCGATCCGAGGGCGAGGGCACCATCGCGAATTTTTTTCGGGACGGAACTCATCGCGTCTTCAGAGATGGAGGCGATCATCGGGATGATCATGATCCCGACGACGATCCCCGGGCTGAGCGCATTGTAGATGGCAAGTCCAGGAATCAACTTTTCAAGAAACGGGGTGACGTACGTCAAGGCGAAGAAACCGAAGACGATCGTCGGTACACCCGCCAGGATTTCAAGGATCGGTTTCAGGATACGGCGCATCTTATCCGATGCATACTCGCTTAGATAGATGGCCGATGTCAAACCGATCGGCACGGCGACGAGCATCGCGATCACGGTGATCTCAAGCGTCCCGACCACGAGCGGCCAAATGCCATACTCCGGCTGGGAGTTGAGCGGATACCAGTTCGTGCTTCCGAAGAATTGGCTGAACGGCACCTTTTCAAAGAAGTGCTCTGTCTCGAGCACAAGCGTGAGGATGATGCCAATGGTCGTAACGACCGATACGAACGCACACATGAACAAAACGATCGGCATTATCCGTTCCATGACGTTCTTGACACTATGTTTCTTTTGTCGGTTCTTTTTTATCAGCTCACGAACCGAGCCATTCGTTTGTGAATTCATTATTTTCGCTCCCTACTTCATCACTTAGACATGAGAACGGGGCCCAAAAAGGCCTCCCTTTTTGGACCGTTCTCCTGCCAGTTGCTTATTTCATAGCAGCTTCGATTGCTTTTTCGTTCTCATCATATTTTTCTTGCGGCATCTTGATGTAGCCTACTTCTTCCGCAAGGTCTCCAGCGTTCTCGTTCGTGAACTTCACGAAGTCGGCAACCTGCTCTTTTTCTTTGAGCGACTTGTTGTTGACATACGTGTAGATTTCACGCGAGAGCGGGTACGAGAGGTCGTTGATCGTCTCGTGCGTCGGTGCTACTGCGTCCGCGCCTTCTTTCGAGAGTGGAACTTCCTTCAGCTTATCCTTGTTCTCTGCATAGTACGCGTATCCGAAGTAGCCGATTGCACCCTTCGTGCCTTCGACACCTTTGACGAGGACGTTGTCATCTTCAGAGAGCTGAACGTCTTTACGCATGTCCTTCTCGTCAAGCACCTCTTCTGAGAAGTAGTCGAACGTACCTGAGTCCTTACCAGGGCTGAAGAACTTGAGCGGTTCAGCAGGGTACGATGGGTCGACATCTTTCCATGTCTTGACGTTCGGGTCGAGCCAGATCTTCGAGAGTTGCTCGAGCGTCATCTCTTTGACCCATGTGTTGTCCTTGCTGACTGCGATCGTCATCCCGTCGTATGCGAGCGTGACCTTCGTGAATGCCACACCGTTCTTTTCAGCTTCCGCTACTTCCTCATCCTTGATTTCACGCGATGCGTTCGACAAGTCTGTCTCACCTTTGACGAAACGTTTGAATCCACCGCCCGTACCGGATACACCTACTGTCACGTCGACGTCGGGCTGCTCCATCGAGTACTCTTCACCGATTGCTTCCATGATCGGGAACACTGTAGAAGATCCGTCGATTGCGACCTTCCCTTTCAATTCCTCTGAACTGCTAGAAGATCCAGAATCATTTCCACAAGCTGCACCTACAACCGCTACCGATGCAATCGTAGTGACGAGTGCCGTTTTTTTCATCCAAGTCATCTCTGAATTTCCTCCTTGAGTGTGCCGCTCGTTTCGATGCGACATTAGGTCCGTTTGTTCTTACAAGCTTTATACTACCGAGGAACTATTAAAAAGAAATGAATCAAACGTAAAAGAAATGTAAAGGTGTGTGTTTCTGCGTTTACACGGCGGATTATTGTAGAAAAAAAGGTCAATCCATATGAAAAAAAGCGGAGCCAAGGCGGCTCCGCTTCATCGTTCCAGTATTGTCATTGACCTTTCGTCTGCCAAGGGATGTCCTTGACGTCGAAGTAGGCTTTGATCAGATCGTGGCCGATCCGTGAGTTGACCGCCTCTTGTTCCATATAAGGAAGGAACACGGCCCATGCCATCTCCGGATTGTCATACGGCGCCCAGCCGACGAGGTTCGAGTTGAGGGATCGGACCGGTTCCTTGCCGTTACGGAGCGCAAGACCGTCCTCACCGTAGACGCTGACCTGTGCCGTACCGGTCTTCGCGGCGGCATCGATCCCCGTCTGCGCGATGATGCGCGCCGTCCCCTGGTCGCCCTTGACGACGCGATGGAGTCCTTCGCGGACATGATCGATATGATCCTGATCGATATTGACGCGGTTCAGGTAATTCGTCTCGAAGCTGTATTCGACCTTCTTCATCGACTCCTCGGTCGAGTTCGCCGTCCGCACCTCCTTGAGGAAATGAGGCTGGACACGATATCCTCCGTTCGCGAGCGTCGAGATATACTGCGCGACCTGAAGCGGCGTGAAGGCGTCATACTGTCCGATCACGCGGTCCATCAGGAGCGTGACGCGATCGGGAATACCTTGAACCCCTTTTGCTTCATATGGAAGGTCGACTCCGGTCGTCACTCCAAGACCGAACTGGCTGTAGTAGTTCTGCATGAGCGCGGCCGCCTTGTCGACGTTCGGGCTGATCGGTCCCGTCTGGCTGTATTTCGACAGGCGCAGGGCGATCTGGAACATGTAGACGTTCGACGAACGCTCGAGCGCCTTTAGGTCGGTGATCGCCCCCATGTTGACGTAAGACTTCTTCGTCATCCCGCCAATCGTCACGGGTGCGTCCATGATGACTTCGTTCTGCTCGATCACACCGGTCTGAAGACCTGCTGCGACGGTCGCTCCCTTGATCGTCGAACCGATCTGGAGTGACGTCAGGACGTTGTTGATGGCGACATCGCTGAACTTGTTCGTCGACGTATCGAGCTTCTGTCCGGACATGGCCAGAATCTCACCCGTCTTCGGATTCATGACGACGGCATAGCCTTCCTTCAAGTAGCGGCTTCCCATTCCGCGGCCCATCTTGATCGCTTGACGCAGGATCTGATCGACCTGCTGTTGATATTTCGCGTCGACAGTAAGGACGAGGTCCTTTCCGGCTTCGCCTTCTTCACGCGTAGGCTCTCCGATCGGCTGTCCGTTGAACGTCGTGTAGACGTCGTATGCCGGTTTACCGCGGAGCAGCTGCTCATACTGCTGCTCGAGGAACGAGTTTCCGACGCGATCATTCATGCTGTATCCTTTCGCCTTGAATTCCGCCTGTTGTTCGGCTGGGATCTGGGCATACTTACCGAACAATCCGCGCAACGTCTCCTTGTATGGATAAGAACGTTCATAGAACGGTTCGACCGTCACACCCGGGAGGTCCTCAAGGTTCTCGTCGATGATCGCCATCTCCTCCGGAGATGCGCCGACCTTGACGAGCTGGGGATCAAGAGCGTAACCGACTTCCATGTTATGCTTGATCGCGATAAGCTCCAGCGTCTCATCGTCGAAGTCGATGTCCTCCTCCGTGATCGTATCAAGACGGATCTGATCCTCTTCCGATGTCGTCAGTTCCGCCTGCTGCTCTAACGAATATTTCGCATCGGCCGCTTTGCGGTACCGTTCATCCGACTCATCCTTGTTGACGGCGATCCAATAATCCTTCTTGTCCCGCTCCGTGACCTTCCAGTCGTCCTTCGGCAACTCGATGATCTTCGCGAGTCGGCTTGCGACCTCGAGCCGTTCCTCGAGTTTCGTCGTCTGAGAACGACGGTAGACGATCGAGTATTTCGAGATCGTATCGACGAGAAGGCGTCCGTCACGGTCATAGATCTTCCCGCGCGGCACCTCATACTTCGAGGCGATCAGCTCCGTCTTTTGGACCTCGCGGGCAATCTGCTCGCCGTTGACGATCTGAACGACGCCAAGCCGAAAGATCAGGATGGCGAACAATAAAAAGACGATGAAAAACATGAGATTCAGGCGGAGCGGTAAATGATTCCGCCTTCTCCCCTGAACGGTGATCCGTTTTGGCATATGTAGTTACTCCCCTATCGTTCAAAAGTCATCTCGTTTCATTATATAGAAGGAGTCCGGCTCTCACAACAAATCATTCCATTTCACACAAAAAAACCGGTCTCACGGGAGACCGGTCGGGCGCTTGATTACTTCGCGTCTGCGTAGAGCTTCGCGACGTGATCCCAATCGATGACGTTATAGAACGCCTCGATGTAGTCAGGACGACGGTTTTGATAGTTGAGGTAGTAAGCATGCTCCCATACATCGATTCCAAGGATAGGCGCCTTGCCTTCCATGACCGGCGTATCCTGGTTAGGTGTCGAGACGACTTCAAGCTTTCCGCCTTCGACGATGAGCCAAGCCCAACCTGAACCAAAACGAGTCGTAGCCGCTTTCGAGAAAGTATCCTTGAACGCGTCGAACGAGCCGAACGCTTCATCGATTGCTGAAGCGAGTTCCCCTGTCGGCTTGCCGCCATCATTCTTCTTGAGAAGCTTCCAGAAGAACGTGTGGTTCCAGTGACCGCCACCATTGTTGCGGACCGCTGCCTGGATGTCTGCCGGAAGTGCATCGAGACCTTGAAGGAGTTCTTCAAGTGACTTGTCTTCGAGACCGCGTCCCTCGAGCGCTGCGTTCAAGTTCGTCACGTACGCGTTATGGTGCTTCGAATGGTGGATCTCCATCGTACGAGCGTCGATGTGCGGCTCGAGCGCATCATATGCGTAGCCGAGTTGTGGCAATTCAAATTTTGACATTTTCATGTCCCCCTTAACCTTTTTTTCGGTAATCTCACTGCACTTCCATCCTATCAAAGATGGAGCCTTCCGTGCAAACGTTCCGCTCCACCTGTGCGTCCGAAAATCAGAGGTCACGTGGAGCGAAGACAGAGACTCCGCCTCCTGGTACTGGGAATACCCCGAAACCTTCCTCGTCAATCACGACCGGTTCCTCCTGATGGTTCGTATAATCGTACCACTCATGACCTGCGAACTGTTCACCGACGAACATCCGTTTTTCGCACATGTCGCTGTTCGAGAGGACGACGGCACAGCCTGAACCCTCGATTTCCTCGACGCCGCGGCGTACCCATCCGATACAGTGCGGGTCATCGAAGTAGTCTTCCTGATTTCCGTATGCCTTGTGGTAACGCGCATACAGCAGGGCGTCGATCATCTCTTTCTTCCCTTCGACAGGAACCGGTCCTTGAATGCCATAATAGTCGCCATAGAATACGCATGGGTAACCATCCTTGCGCAACAGAATCGAGGCATATGCGTGCTGTTTGAACCAATCGTCGATCCAGGATTCGAGCGATTCCTCAGGTTGGGAATCGTGGTTGTCGACGAACGTCACGGCATGCGTCGGATGCGACTCGACGAGCGTATCCGCGAACAGTGTCGTCAGGTCGAACTCCGCGCCCTGGTTCGAAGCCTCATGGAATTTATAGTGGAGCGGGACGTCGAACAGATCGATCATGTAGTCGACGCTGTCGAGGAAGGCACGGCAGTCGTCGAGATCGGATTTCCAAAACTCACCGAAGATGTAGAACCCTTTCGGATCGTCTCCGATCATCGATTTTGCGAACTCGTTGACGAACTCGTAGTTGATATGTTTGATTGCGTCGAGACGGAAGCCTTGGCAATTGATCGTCTCCTTGAACCAATGGCCCCAGCGAATCATCTCCTCCCGGACTTCCGGGTGGTTGTAGTCGATGTTCGCGAACATCAGATAGTCGTAGTTCCCGAATTCGCTGTCGACCTGCTCGTTCCAGTCCTTGTTCTTTCCTGATATCTTAAAGACGCCCGTCTTCTCTTCACGCGCGTCGAAATCCGTTCCATTGAAATGTGAATGGTTCCATTTGAAATCCGAATACTTATTGTCGCGTCCTTCGAAGTTGAACTTCGTCCAGGCTTCGATTTCGAACTCTTCTGAAATTTCCTGCGAGCGATCTTCCGGATGTACCTCGACGACATTGACCGTCTCGAGTTCGTCCGCTGCCGCTTTATGGTTCATGACGACATCCGCATAGACGGCGATCCCGTTCTCGTTCGCCTCATGGATGGCGTCGAGCAGTTCGTCCTTCGTGCCATATTTCGTCCGAACCGTTCCCTTCTGGTCGAACTCGCCGAGGTCATACAGGTCGTATACGCCATAACCTGTATCTTCGTCGGACTGCCCTTTTGATGCGGGTGGAATCCAGATGGACGTGATTCCTGCCTCGCGCAGTTCAGGTGCCCGTTCCTTCAGTCGTTGCCAGTGCTTGCCATCGTTCTCTACGTGCCATTCGAAAAACTGCATCATCGTATGATTGCGTTCCATCCTGTTTCGCTCTCCCTTTAAAGCTGTATTTGTGAATAGTATAGGAATATCTTACTATTTCCCAACGGAGACAAAACTAAACGCGCGCCTGAAATCAGGCGCGCGTCTGTATGGACCCTGCAGGACTCGAACCTGCGACCGGACGGTTATGAGCCGTCTGCTCTGACCAGCTGAGCTAAGGGTCCTTAACGTATATAGCGGCGGAGGGAGTCGAACCCACGACCTCACGGGTATGAACCGTACGCTCTAGCCAGCTGAGCTACACCGCCATGATAAGAACAACTCTTACGATACGAAAAAAGAAACGAATTGTCAATAAGCTATGCTAAGAAAGCAAAAAAACAAACGATTTTTTCTCATGCCTTCCCCGTTTTCAAGTATACTTTCCCTGAGACTAATGCTTATTTGGAAAGGACTGCCGTCAATGTTCGAACTGATCCGCCGTTTCATCACCCTGTCCGCCTTCCCGAACCGCAACTTCTTAAAGGCGCGCCTCGCGCCGCTTTCTGCCTACATGGGCACGACGGTCTTCCTCGCCATACTCGCCTCGGCCATCGACAGTTTCTTCGTCGTGCGGCAGATTGCCTACGTCCCTTGGCTGATTCTCCATTTCATCGGCTTGATGATCACGTTGCTGCTCTGGTTCGCGCTTTTTGCGTTGATCGTCCAAGTACTGGTCCGTATGATCTTGCCGAAGCCATGGACGTATCGCCATGCCTTCCCCTATGCCGTCGCCGCGAGCGTCGTCGCCATCCCCGTCACGATCTTATCGTTCCAGCTTTATGGGACGGAGACCGCCGCTTTGACGCTCTTCCTATTGAATGGTCTCTATGCGGTCGTTCCGCTAGTACTGGCCCGCAGAAAAAAAAGAACCTGATCATGAACGGCTGGATGGTCGTTGTTCGGTCTTTCTGGTCCACTTAATACGGTAAATGAAATATAGCCCTCTTGCTCCGCCTTGCGCCGGATTGACAGATCCCGCTCTGTCGACGACGATGGGAATGTTCACGATTCATTCTTGTTTCTCGATTTTTTCGCGGGACTCCGCTATGATGAGAGAGATAATCACTACACAATACCGGCGTTATGCCTCAAAAAGGAGATTTTCGATATGCCGAAAATGGTCCATCGTTCAAAGACTCGTCCCATCCGTGTTGGGGACCTCGTCATTGGTGGAAGCAACGAAGTCATCATCCAAAGTATGACCACTACGAAAACACATGATGTCGAAGCGACTGTCGCTGAGATCTTACGTTTAGAGGAAGCAGGGTGCCAGGTCGTCCGTGTCGCTTGTCCTGAGGAGCGCGACGCACTCGCGCTTGCTGAGATCAAGTCGCGCATCAACATCCCGCTCGTCGTAGACATCCACTTCAACTACAAGCTCGCCCTGATGGCGATCGAAGCAGGCGTCGATAAAATCCGGATCAACCCGGGCAACATCGGTCGTCGCGAGAAGGTCGAGGCGGTAGTAACAGCCGCGAAGGCTAAAAACATCCCGATCCGGATCGGCGTCAACGCTGGTTCCCTCGAGAAGCACATCCTCGAGAAGTACGGCTATCCGACAGCCCGTGGAATGGTCGAGAGTGCGCTTCATCACATCAAGATCCTCGAGGATCTCGACTTCCATGACATCATCGTCTCGCTGAAGGCATCGGACGTCCAGCTCGCCCTCGAAGCTTACCAACTTGCGTCAGAGCACTTCGACTACCCGCTCCACGTCGGCATCACGGAGTCAGGCCCGCTTCGCTCCGGTTCCCTCAAGTCGGCGGCCGGTCTCGGTGCGATTTTGTCCCGCGGCATCGGCAACACGGTCCGCGTCTCACTCTCAGCTGACCCGGTCGAGGAAGTCAAGGTCGCGAAGGAAGTCCTGAAATCGTTCGGTCTCGCAGCGAACGCGGCGACGCTCATCTCATGCCCGACATGCGGCCGGATCGAGATCGACCTCATGTCGATCGCAGCCGAGATCGAGGACTACATCGAGAACATCCAGGCGAACATCAAGGTCGCCGTCCTCGGATGCGCCGTCAACGGACCAGGCGAAGCACGTGAGGCGGATATCGGCATCGCCGGTGCACGAAGCGAAGGACTCCTCTTCCGTCACGGAGAAATCATCCGTAAGGTACCTGAAGCGACGATGGTCGAGGAACTGAAGAAGGAAATCGACGCGATCGTGCTCGAGAAGCAGGCTGCACAGGCTGCTGAGAAGGCGAATCTCAAGGCTTGACGCTCGAATTGAATCCACTATTTCGAAGACGGTGCCTCGGCATCGTCTTTTTTTGCGCCGATGTTTGCTTCACTTCCATTTTTGCGTCTCTTCCATTCATGGCGATTTATTGACATTCAGTCCTCGAGGATTGTGTAATGGATCGTCTCAGGTTATCATATAACCAATACGTTATATAGTGGAGGTTCACACATGAAGCAGACCGATCTGACTGCCGGTCCCGTCCGGAACGTCCTTCTCGCACTTGCTCTGCCGCTCGTCGGCAGTTCGCTCCTTCAATTCACCTACAGCCTCGTCGACATGTTTTTCGTCGGAGCGCTCGGCAGCGACGCCGTCGCGAGCATCGGGGCCGCAAGCTTCTATATTCTGCTCGGCCAGTCGATTCAGGCAATCATCGTCGTCGGCGCGGGCATCAAAGTCGCTCAAGCCGTCGGGAAGAAGGATGAGGCATTGGCCATCCGTCAAGTGAAGGCGGCGATGCTTGCGAATCTCGTCTTCGGCCTGTCGTATATGGTCGTCCTGCTCTTTGCCGGACGCTACCTGATCGGCTTTTTGAACATGGACTCGGATAATGTCGAGGCACTCGCCTATCAATATCTGTCAGTCAGCGCACCGATGTTGCTGTTCTCCTTTTACAACCTGTTGCATGCACGCCTCTTCTCGAGCTATGGCAACACGACTGCCGCCTTGCGTATCAACGCTGCCGGCGTCATCATCAACATGATTCTCTCTCCGATTCTGATCTACCCGCTCGGGTTCGGCGTCGTCGGTGCGGCTCTCGCGACTCTCATCGCCCAGCTCATCATGTTCTTCGCTTTTTACCGGCGAGGTCTCGCACTTTTCAAAACGTCAGTACCTGTCAAGCCGCTCCGTTCAGACTTTCGCGAGATCTTTCGGCTCGGCTTCCCGATGGCTGCCCAGCGCGTCCTGTTCACGGCCGTCGGCATCCTGCTCGGGCGAATGATCGGTTCATACGGGACTGACGCCATCGCTGCCCAGCGGATCGGGCTTCAAATCGAATCGGTCGCCTACATGATGATCGGCGGCTTGAACGGGGCGATCGCAAGCTTCACCGGGCAGAACCTCGGAGCAGGCAAGCGCGAACGGATCCATGAAGGATACAGGAGCGCAGTCCGCTTCGGGATTCTCTACACGTCTCTGATCACCCTGATCTTCCTGTCGATGCCGCAGCAGCTGATCGGACTGTTCGTCGACGATGCCGGTACGATCGAGATCGGTGCAAACTATTTGCGCATCATCGGGATCTCGCTTGCGTTCGCCTCACTCGAGATGGTCGGGAATGGTTATTTCTCGGGCGTCGGACTGCCCAAGATCCCGGCCGCGATCAGCATCATCTTCACGATTGGCAGGCTTCCGGTCGCCATGTTGCTTGAACCATATCTCGGCATTGACGCGATTTGGTGGAGCATCGCGCTGACGAGCATCATCAAGGGACTCATCTCTGCCTGGATGGTCCGACTAACGAAGAAGGAGGTGGACGACCTTGTCCACATCATTTGACCATGTACCTGCAGCGCTCAGAATGAGCGGCCTCTTCGCGCTCGAACGCGAGATGCTACGCGTCGACCCTTCCGGAGGACTCGCCTTGACGAACCATCCGGAAGGTCTCGGTGATAAAGCGGTTCATCCGTACATCACGACCGATTTCGCGGAGAGCCAAGTCGAACTGATCACACCGCCATTCACACGGGTAGAGGATGCCCATGACTTTCTCGATGCCTTGTATGATATCGTCTCGAACGAATTGACCGATGAACTCCTCTGGCCGCAATCGATGCCTTGCCGCCTGCCCGATGACGGGGTGATCCCGCTTGCCGACTTCGGGGATGCCGGTCTCGCAGCCACAGATTATCGCCGTCATCTGCTTGAAAAATACGGTGCCAAGAAGCAACTCATCTCAGGCATCCATTTCAATTTCTCGTTCCCTGACGAATTCGTCGCAGCGCTCCATGCCGGTTCTCCCGAAAGAATCGAGCAGTTCAGGTCGGATCTCTATCTGAAGCTGACACGTAACTTCCTGCGCTATCGCTGGCTCATCGTCTATCTCTTCGGCAGTACGCCGCTCGTCCACTCGACCTATGAGCAACGCTGCGTCAGTCAGATGCAGGCCTTGTCTTCCGATGCCTTTTCGAACGAAGTCGCTTTGTCCTACCGAAATAGTGATTGCGGCTATACGAACGCGGAACCGCTTTTCCCGGACTACTCGTCGCTTTCACGTTACATCGACAGTGTGCAGGCGTTCATCGACGACGGCCGGATCGCTCAGCCGAGCGAGCTCTACTCGCCGATCCGGATCAAGACCTCGAACGGACGCAACGACCTGTCTGCGCTCGCGGATCACGGAATCGAGTACATCGAGATCCGCAACATCGACCTCAACCCGTTCGAGAAGGCCGGCATCGCCCTCGACGATCTCCGATTCCTCCACCTGTTCCTCCTCTACATGGCGCTGAAGGAGGAAGCCGATTCGGACGATTGGCAGCGTGAAGCGTTCCATAATCAGCAGCTCGTCGCGAAACATGGTCTACTGCCTGAATTAAAACTTCTCTCTTCCGGCAGGGAGGTCGACTTCAAGGAGATGCGGGAGGACCTGCTCGATCAGCTCATGGCGTTCGCGAAGCATTATGAGCTCGGAGGCAGTGATGTCCTTGCGTCCGTCCGCTCTCGCCTGTCGGACACGCACAACACCTACTCACACCTTGCAAAGGAAGCAGTCCGTACATCCGGTTTCATCGAATGGTCGCTCGAGCTCGCCCGGGACTACCAGCGACAAGCTTTCGAAAAGCGCTTCTCCCTGAAGGGATACACCGACATGGAACTCTCGACCCAGATCGTCATGAAGTCGGCCATGAAACGCGGTCTTCGGACGGAGGTGATCGATCGGGCCGATCAGTTCATCCGCATCCACGGCAGGAAGCGAACCGAATATCTCAAGCAGGCGACGAAGACGTCGCGCGATTCCTACATCAGCGTCCTGATGATGGAGAACAAGACGGTGACGAAACAGGTGCTCGCTGAAGCAGGCATCCGTGTGCCGACAGGCGTCGAACTCCGGAACGAGGACGAATTGACGGCCATTCATGCCGACTATTCGTCCGGTATCGTCCTGAAACCGAAATCGACCAACTTCGGACTCGGCGTCACGATCTTCCCGGGTCGGGCGACACTCGAGGACGCGCTTGCTGCCTTTCGATTCGCGAGGACGTTCGACGACACCGTCCTGCTCGAGACGTTTCTGCGGGGCAAGGAATACCGCTTCCTCGTGATTGATGATGCGGTCGAAGGCGTCCTCCACCGCGTCCCGGCAAACGTCGAAGGCGACGGTCACTCGACGATCAAAGAACTCGTCAACCGCAAGAATGAGGATCCGCTCCGCGGCAAGGGCTACAAGACGCCGCTCGAGAAGATCGAGCTTGATGCGATCGCTCTTCACTTCCTGCAGCAGCAAGGCAAGTCGGTCGATTCGATTCCCGTGCCGGGCGAGACCGTTTTTCTGCGCGAGAATTCGAACATCAGCACGGGCGGCGACAGCGTCGATTATACGGACAGTGTTCCCGACTACTATAAACAGATTGCCGTCAAGGCGGCGAAGGCCGTCGGTGCGAAGGTATGCGGAGTCGATATGATGATTCCTGACTTGACGAGCGAAGGGGAATACGGCATCATCGAGCTCAACTTCAATCCGGCGATCCACATCCACTGCTTCCCTCACATCGGGCGTGAACGGGACATCGGCAGCAAAGTGCTCGACCTCGTCTTCAACAAGAGGACTTGATTCGCGTATAATCCTCTTTGCTCACCTGCAACGGGTTCTATGCTATACTGTTTGCAGAATTCTAAAAGGACGCAGGTGAGTCAGATGAAAATCGGAATCGATATCGACGGCACGATCACACATCCGTCATCGTGCTTCAACTATATGAACAAATATCTCGGTACGACGATCGACTTCGCGAACGCTGCCGAGTACGAACTCCACACGTATACGGACATGGAGCAGATCGAGTTTTGGGAGTTCATGGTCAAGTCCGGGCATGAATCCGGCATCTACCGGGAGTCCCTCCCGCAAGACCTCGTCAAGGAACATCTGTGGCAACTACGGAAACACTACTCGCTCCATTACGTGACGGCTCGCTCCGAAGCTGTCCGTCCAGTCACGGAGGAGTGGATCAAGCAGCATGAGTTGCCGCTCGATTCGCTCATCATGACCGGCAGCCACGACAAGGTGCAAGTCGTCCGGGACCTCTCGCTCGACCTGTTCATGGAGGACCGGCTCGAGAACGCGCTGCAGATTGCCGAGGAGACGTCGATTCCGGTCATCCTGTTCGACGCTCCATACAACAGGAAGTCCCTGCCGAGCGGTATCGTCCGTGTCAACACATGGGACGAGGCCGTGCAAGAAATCCATAAGTTCGCACCGACCCGTTAAGCAAAAGAATGGCCCTCGTTCCGCCACTGGAACGAGGGCCATTCTTTTGCTCTATCGAAACGGTCGAATTCACCGAATCAACGCTCTGCGAGATTCGCGTGCAGGAGACGGAACTGGACGTCCTCGTTCCCTTTCAGCTTCGCCTCGAAGACGGTCTCGTCCTTTTCGATGTCGTGGATCTGGACGAAGACGATCCCCTCCTTCGCATCCTGCTTTTGCTGTGCCAGGACGAGCTTGCCGTCGACCACATCGATCATCCGGTCACCCTCCTTCGCCGTCGAACGGGCAGGAAGCTTTAATTCTTTTCCTTTCATCGTTCTCAGATCGAAAATCGTCACCTCATGTCTCGGTTCATTCTCCTCTTCGTTCGGCAGCTGGACGAGCAGATCGCCATATTGCGAAAGACCGTATGAGTCCTTCCTGACGAGACGGTCCAGTTCAGGGAACGGGACGAGTTTCCCAGCTTCGAGCACGAAATGGCTCTGCGATTCCACTTCTTCCCCGTCACTGATGGTTCGCACGAAGATCGCATTCTCCCGAGTTGTCCGTTCCTGGTCGAAGATGACGGTCAAATCCCCGTTGTGAGACGTACCTTCCTCGATCATGCGCTTCGACATCCGTTTCCCCTTCAAATCGACGGTCACGATCGAGAACTTGCTCGTCACCTCCTCGTTCTGATAATCGAATTCCTCGAGCAGCAGGTCGGCGGTATTCCCGTCCGCTGAGATCAGCCGGTGCAGTGTCGCATCTTCAGCGATGTCCTGTTTCGGAATGACTGTCGTCGTCAGCTTCGATTTCTTTTTCTCCCATACTCTCACTTCGATCGTCTTTTCATTCAGTCCGTAAAGCGAGACTCGTTCCTCCGATTCCGAGACGACGTTCACATACGGTTGCCCGCGCATCAGTTCAGGATAAGCCGCGTCCATCTCGTACATATCATTCCCGAGTGTCTGGTCTGCGAGGAAGAATCTCGATGATGTCTCCACCTTTCCGTTCCCCCGGACAGTGAACCAGTCTTCATCATTAATGACCCCCGTCAGTTCGAGGCGATCTTTCCAAGAAATGTCTCCCTGTTGCTCTACGAGGCGGAATCTAAGATCCGGCTGAGCCGCAGCATAGCCGAAGAACGACCCGATCCCGATCGTGATGACGGCGAGCATTGCTGTCAAGTGCATGTATTTTCGCATAGATTTCTCCTTATACCGTTATTTTTTTCGAGACTGTCCGTAAACCGATGATGACGAGGAACGCCAGATAGAGGAAGGTGAACGCGAGGAAGAGCATCCCCTTCTCGTTCGCGAATAGATGATCACTGTTGATCACTAACAGCGTCGCCCCATATACCGCCCCAAGGATCACAAATTGAAGAAAAATACGGATGACTTTTTTTCCTTTGCGGTAAGACCGTTCAATCAAGACGAGAGTGAAGATGAAGACGATCAACAATAACGCAAACAGGTAGATGAGAGCAAAATTCGGTAAGTAGAAGTCGTACAGATACATCAGACCTGAGCGTTCGAGCACCGCCGCGATCGACACCCGCTCGAACAGCTCAGGCGGAAGCAGCAAATCATGCAACGGGGCAAGAACGAAGAACATCAGCCACTGGATTGCGACGAATCCGAACATCAGCAGGACGATCGTCGTCAATTTAGCGAAGTAGATCGACGAACGGCTTCCCGGGAGCAACAGCAGACGATATATGTAGTTTGTCTTGCCGAACCAGTCCCGATACCAGATGACGAACGCGCTGATCAAAATGACCATCATCCCTGCTCCGAGAATGAGCAGGAACGGTCCGGACGCGACGACTTGCGCGAAGGACGACTTCCCGTAAGCGTCAATCGCCTCCTGCATCGACACGCCATTCTCCCGCATGAAGGTTTCGATTTTCCCCTCGTGCATTTTTGTGATGGCTGCCGTCAAGATGAACTCAAGCAACATGAGGACGGCGACTACGATCAAATATGGTTTCGCAGTCCGCTTCAGTTCCTCGTTCGTAAGCAACAGATACTTCTTCATCGCGCGTACACCTCCCGCATCCGGTCCTGGACCGATTTTCCGTGCAGTTCCCGCATCTCTTCCGCGTCGTGTTCGTCGATGACCCGGCCGTCCTGCAGAAAGATGACGCGGTCGATCAAGTGCTCGATCTCGTCGATCTCGTGCGTCGTCATCAGAATGCCCCGTCCTTCCATGAATTCGCTCGTGAAGATCCAGGCGATTTGCTCCTTCGTGAAGATATCGATGCCTGCGAGCGGCTCGTCGAGAATCAAATAGGGACGGTCGAGCGCGAATCCGAGAATCAGGTTGAACTTCGCCTGGTTTCCTTTCGACAGGTCGGTGATCACGTCGGTCCGCATCAATTGGAACGTCCGGAGCAGACTTTCAGCCGTCTCACCGTTCCAGTCCGCATAGTGGTCGTTCATATAGTCGAGAGCATCTCCGACCGTCATATGACCGGGCATCGTCTGGAGGTCTGGTATGTAGGCGACGGCATCCTTACTGCCTGTGCCGTCGATGAGGACTGTTCCAGAGTCGAGCGGGATCAGCCCCATGATACCTTTCAAAATCGTCGATTTCCCTGCACCGTTCAATCCGATCAGGCACGTCAGCGTATTCGGTTGGACGGTGAACGAGACATTATCAAGCACGTTTTTTCTTCCGTAACGTTTCTTTAATCCGTGTACCTCAAGCATGCTGTTTCCCCCTGTTCGCGTAAGCTTGTTCGATCTTACCTACCACTTCCGGAAGCGGTGCGCCGATCGCCTGGACGGACTGAATGAATTCAGTGACTGCCGCCTCCAGAAGCTCGCTCCGGATTTTCTCGACGATTCGTTCATCCATCGTGATTCGGCTCGGTACGTTTCGTTCGGTCGTGATCAATTGTTGTTCCTCCATTTCCTTATATGCGCGCTGCGCAGTGTTCGGGTTGATCCCGAGCTGTGCCGCCAGTTCACGCCGGGACGGAATCTCCTGACCGGGCGCGAGTTCCCTCGTCGCGATGCGTTGCTTGAACAGCGCGATGACTTGAAGATAGACGGGAATCCGTTGGTCGAATTCGTAGGACATCCGGGCATCATCCTTCCTTACTGTATTAAGTGAGTAATACACCTGTTAACTGTATGATATGCATAATACACTTTTTCGTCAACAAAAAAACCACCTTTTTTGTAAAAGGTGATTCACGATTCCATCCCGAGTGCATCAATCACATCCGTCGCGAGCATCGTCGAGGGCGCCTTCCGGACGGCGGTCGAGGCCGCCGCGTACCAGGCGACGCCCGCAGCGAGCAACCGTCCCGTCTCCCAGTCACTGTAATGGCTCCTGCTTTGTGCAAGGAGAGCAGTCAACAGACCGAACAGCGCATCGCCCGTCCCGCCTTTCGCGAGGCCACTCGATCCGCCTGCGACGACATACCCATTACCGTCAGGTTCCGCGATGAAGACGCTCTCTGTCTTCAAGACGACGTAGACACCGTGTTTCGCCGCGTACCCGCTTGCATGACCGATCGGATCATCGGCGACGTCACTCGCATGTATGCCGTTCAGTTTCGCGAACTCGCCAAGATGAGGCGTGATGACGAGCGGTGCCGAACGTTTCGGATAATCTGCGTGCAAGAGTGCCCCCGCGTCGAGGACGAGCGGGATTTCCGACTCGAACAACACGCCGAGCCATTCGCCGACCTTTCGTTGATCATCGAGCCCGGGACCGATTCCTGCCGCGGTCGCTTGGTCCAACATCTCGCTAATCGCCTGCGTCTCCTGCTCGATCAGCATCGCCTCCGGCAAATTCACTGTGATCGCAAGACGCGATGCCTCCGGACAAGCCACCTGCAGTTTTCCCGCACCTGCGCGCAGACAGGCTCTCGCGGCCATCTGAATCGATCCTGGCATCTTCCTGCTTCCGCCGACGAGCAGAGCCGTCCCGTACGTCCCTTTGTGACCGAACTTGTCACGCGCGAGCAACGGTTCGATTTCCTGCGCTTCCACCAAGCGCCAATCCGACTGATCAGGAAGACCGATGTCGATTCGGACGAGCTCACCATAATAAGGGGATGTCTTTTTCAGGAAGGCTGAGAATTTGTAGGCATGGAGAGAACAGGTGACATCCGCCATGATCGCCTTACCTGTGAATCCGTTCGCATCGTCCGCCGGTACACCGCTCGGGACGTCGATCGCGTATAGTACCGCACCATTCTCCCGCATCCGTCCAGTCCGTTCGATCCATTCCGCGAGCACCGGGTTCTCCCGGCTTGGATCATAACCGATACCATACATGGCGTCGACGATGACATCGTAGTGGTCTTTTTCCTCGCGATCGATCCCGAAGTTCGCCGCATATTCCGCGTGGATCCGTGCATGTTCCGTTTTCGGCTTGCCGGCGGGTGCGACGACCGTGACGGCATGGCCGTCCCGTGCAAGTTCGCGAGCGACGACGTAGCCGTCCCCCCCATTATTGCCTGTACCGCAGAGGACGAGGATGCTATTCTTACCGTTTATCCGCTTTTTCATCTCGCCGGCTATCCCCGCGCCGGCCCTCTCCATCAACACGGCCGGAGGAAGCCCCTTCTGTTCCGACCACGCGTCGATTCGTCTGATTTGTTCAGAACTGCATATCACGAACCTCACCTCCACTCGGATATTCCCCTTCACCAGAAATGAAAAACGCCCTTCCTCTCGCAAGGATGGGCGAATCGTACATCAATTCTTCAGGCATGCCGCGCAGCGGCCGTAGATTTCGAACTTGTGGTCCTCGATCTCGAAGCCCGATTCATTGACCGGGCCGAGCCACTCCATCGGACAGACGTCGAGCGTCTCCGTCTTCCCGCATGAGCGGCAGATCAGATGATGGTGATGGGTGCCGGAGACGCAGGCAGCCCGGTATTTCATCTCTCCGTCAAGTTCGGTCGTCTCGAGTATGTCGATCGCAGCGAAATCGTTCAAATTGCGATAGATCGTATCATAACTGAGCGACGGGTGAGAGAGGCGCAGTTCCTCAGCGACCTCCCGCGCGCTGACGTAACGGTTCGCTTCGAACAGGTAGCCGAGGAGGTCTAGCCGCTTCGGCGTCATCTTGAACCCGGACGTCTTCATGCGTTCACGCGCTCTTTCGAGTTGTTTTCCCATGGTGCTTCCCTCCTACGAATCGTTCAGCGGACATGACGATGATAAGTTCAAGTACGGCGAGCATGACGATCATCCCGCCCGGCGCGAGATCGAACTGGTAGGCGAGGATGAGTCCGGCGATGGTCGCGACCTCCCCGAACACGATCGACCAGAAGATGGTCGCCTTGAAGCTCTTCGCGAAGCGGAGAGCCGCTGCGACCGGTAAGGTGATCAGGCTCGACACGAGCAGAATACCGACGATCCGCATGCTGATCGCGATGACGAGAGCGACGACAATCATGAAGACGACATGGACGAGCTGAAGCCGGATACCGGACACCCGTGCCTGCTCCTCATCGAACGACAGGAAGAGGAGCTCCTTATAGAACAGGGAGACGAAGACGATGACGATGACCGCTACGATCAAAATCGTATAGACGTCGGTCAACGTCACAGCCGACACCGTCCCGAACAGGAAGGAGACGAGGTCCATCGAGAACCCGTTCGCCATGCTGATGAAAATCGCGCCGAGTCCCATACCGGTCGCCATCATGATCGGGATGGCGAGCTCCTGGAAATGACGATACTTCGAGCGTAGCCAGTCGATCAAAAGCGCCGCGATGACCGCCGTGACGATGCCGAGATAGAGCGGATTGAGACCGGCAAGGCTCGACACCATCCCGGAGATGAGCAAGCTGAGTGCGATTCCGGCAAGCGTCACATGTGACAGGGCATCCGCGATCAGACTCATCCGGCGGACGACGACGAATGATCCGATGAACGGTGCCGTGAATCCGATCAAGAGCGCTGCGACGAGTGCATATTGCAGAAATTTGAAGGTCATGAACGCTTCGATCATACGCGTTCACCTTCGTGGACGAGGACGCGTCCCGGAACAGGATAGAGTGACCGTATCTCCTTCTCGTCGAGCTCCCAGTATTCCTTGATGCCGCAATTGCAGCCGAGCTTACCGTCGATCAAGTGGACGACGTCGGTGACGAGCCGGCTGACGAAGTGGATATCGTGAGTGACGAGGACGAAAGTCCGCTTCTTATCCGCCCGCAGTTCTTCGAGTATCTCGTAGAACTCCTTGACGTAACGCTGGTCGACTCCGACAGTCGGTTCGTCGAGGATCATCAGCTCGGGGTCATTGACGAGCGCACGCGCGATGAAGACCCGTTGTTGTTGGCCTCCGGACAGGTCTCCCACCTTCGAGCTCCTCCGGTCCCACATCCCAACCGTCTCGAGCGCCTGGCGGACCTTAGTGCGATCCCCCTTCTTCAGCCGCTTGAACAGCCCTTTCTTTGCATATAATCCCATCTCGACTACCTCTTCGACGGTTACTGGAAAACCTGAATTGAACGAGGCCGCCTTCTGTGAGACATAGCTGATCCGCCACCACTCGTCGAACTGGTCGAGTTCGCGACCGAACAACCTGATCGACCCTTCAGGCTTCAGCAGGCCGAGTATACATTTGATGAGTGTCGATTTTCCCGAACCGTTCTCTCCGACGATCGCCAGGAACTCGCCTTGCCGGACGGCAAGCGAGATGTCGCTCAGAACACGGCGGTCTGGATAGTCATAGGACAGATGATTGATTTCGATGATTGGTTCTGACATGTCGTTCCTCCTTCCGTTCGCTTGTGACAAAACGGAATAATTACGTCTTACATAGCCCACTCATTATAGCGCCAAGCTTGAAAGAGCGCAATCACAGGGATTCGTCCACACTTCTTCCCCATGTTTCTCCCGTTTTCAAGAGGGGTTATGAGGGAAAGCATGGAAGTGAGAGTCTAGTGAACTGAAAGGGGTCGAACGATCGTGAAGAACGAACTTGCTGTCATCGATATCGGATCGAACTCGATTCGATATGTCATCTTCCACGCGACGGCCTCCCGTCGGCTTGAAGAAAAAATCAACGTCAAAGTGGTCGCCCGGCTGTCGGCGCATATCGACAAGAAGGGTGCTCTAAGCATTGAAGGAATCGAACTGCTGATCGATACGCTGAACCGCTTCCACGCGCTCGGTGAGTCCCATGCCGTCGAGGAGACGCTAGTCGTCGCGACGGCAGCAATCCGGAATGCGAGCAATCAGGAAGAGATCTCTGCTGCCGTAGAGACAGGCACTCCCTATGCGATGCGCATCCTGTCGGACGAACAGGAGGCCTACTACGGCTATTTCGCCATCATCAACTCGACGTTCCTCCGTGACGGATTTTCCGTCGACATCGGCGGCGGGTCCATGGAAGTGACGTGGATCGAGGATCGCGAAATGGTCGCTTATCACAGTTTTCCGTTTGGTGCCGTGACGCTGACGAAGCGCTTCGTCTCCGGTGAGACGATGACTGAGACGGAACGGAAACAACTGACGAAATTTTTAAGGAGCGAATTCGCGAAGCTGCCCTGGCTAAAGGGCAAGAAGCTTCCGCTGATCGGGGTCGGGGGGTCTGCCCGTAACTTCGTCAAGGTCCATCAGGCGAAGACCGACTACCCGCTTCCTGACGTCCATCAATATCAGGTCAAGGAGAAGGAACTCGAGAAGGTGATCGATGATTTGTTCGGTCTGTCGCAAAAACAGCTCGCGAAAGTCGACGGATTGTCGAAGGACCGGATCGACATCATCACCCCCGCCCTTCTCGCCATCCATGAACTTGCCCTCTATATCGGCGCCGAGCAGTTCGTGATGAGCAATTACGGTCTTCGCGAAGGACTGCTCTACGAGCACGCTCTCGAGGAGAAAGGCGAGACGCGGGTCCAGAACGTCAAGGAGGAGAGCATCCTTCAGCTCGAGACGGACTATCACGTGATCCGCGAGCGAAACGGTTATGTCGGTCGGCTTGCCCACTCCGTTTATGCAGGGCTTGTCGATACGGGCATCATCCCATTCCGCGAAGCGGATGAGCGTCTTCTTTCCTCCGCCTCCCGACTATTATATTGCGGGCGTTATATCAATCCGGACACAAGATCGGATCAGACATTCCATCTGTTGACGAATACAGGATTGAAAGGGCTGACGCATAAGGACCGAATCGCCCTTGCAGTCGTCAGTTCCTTTTCTTCGACCCGCCGGACGGAGCGATTCCTTTCGCCCTATAAGGACTGGTTCACCGCGAAATCGGTGCTAAGGTTCAATCTGCTTGGTGCGATCCTGAAATTTGCCGACGGGCTCGACGTAACGGAACGGAGCGCGATCGAACACGTCGACGTCTCCCATGATGGAAAGGAATTGCGGATTGCACTTCATGCCGACGGACACGATTGCCGCTTCGAGATCGAGCGCGGCGAAAAGCAGAAAAAACATCTCGAACGTATACTCGACACACGCATCAGGCTGGAAAAAGGAGACGATACTTAATGATACTGGATCAACCGGAACACTTTAATAACCGGGAACTCAGCTGGCTCAAATTCAATGAACGCGTCCTCGAGGAAGTCCGCGATACGAGAAACCCGCTGATGGAACGGCTCAAGTTTCTCGCCATCTTCAGTTCGAACCTTGATGAATTCTTCATGGTGCGCGTCGGTGGCTTGAAGGATGACGTCCTCGCAGGATTCAATAAACCGGAGAACAAGCAACAAATGACACCAAAGCAACAGTTGAAGGCGATTTCCGCCAAGACGAAAGAGCTTGTCGCAAGCGAGTACGAGGCGTTCAAGGAAGTGAGAATCGCCTTGGAACAGGAAGGGATTCGTTTCCTTCAGCCGCGACAGCTGAATCCGGATCAACTCTCGTATGTAAGCAGCTTCTTCCGCGAGAAGGTCTTCCCTGTCCTGACGCCCGTCGCGATCGATGCCTACCGCCCTTTCCCGATGCTATCCTCGAAGTCCCTCAACATCGCGACGATCGTCGAGGCGGAAGACGGCGCTCGGCGGCATCTCGCCCTCGTCCAGGTACCAAGCGTTCTTCCGCGCTTCGTCGACCTGCCTGTCGACGATGAGGAAACGACCTCCGTCATCCTGCTAGAGGATGTGATCAGTCTTTTCATCGACGCCCTGTTCAAGGGGTTCAGAGTCGTCTCCTCGATGCCGTTCCGGATCACTCGCAACGCCGATCTTCCTTTCCATGAGGAGGGGACGCACGATCTGTTGAAACTGATTGAAAAGGAATTGAAGAAACGTCGCTGGGGCGTCGCGATCCGTCTCGAGGTACAGGAGAACACCGTCAATGAAGAGCTGCTCAGCATGCTGCGAGACGTGCTCGACCTGCAGGAGCGCGACATCTTCACTGTCGACGGACCGATCGATCTGACCTTCGCCTTCTCGTTCTACTCGCAGATCGGCGTCGAATATGATCATCTGATCTATCAATCGATCATCTCGTTCGACCCACCGGACCTCGACCAGACGAAGAACCTGTTCAACGAAATCTTGAAGAAGGACCACCTGCTCCACCACCCGTACCAATCCTTCGACCCGGTCGTCCGCCTGATCGCGCAGGCCTCGAACGATCCGAGCGTCCTCGCGATCAAACAGACGCTCTATCGTGTATCAGGCGACTCCCCGATCATCAAGGCGCTCAAGACGGCAGCCGAGAACGGCAAGCAGGTGACGGTGCTCGTCGAATTGAAGGCTCGCTTCGATGAGGAGAAGAACATCGAATGGGCGAAGCAGCTCGAGAAGGCAGGCGCCCACGTGATCTATGGTTACAGCGACCTGAAGACCCACTCGAAGATCACCTTGATCGTCCGCATGAACGAAGGAAGGATCCAGCGGTTCGTCCATCTCGGCACCGGGAACTACAATGACTCGACGGCGAAACTTTACACCGACATCGGTTTGCTGACAGCTAAGGAAGAGATCGCTGAGGATGCGACGAACTTCTTCAACTGGCTGTCCGGTTACGGGGAACAGCCGGACTGGAACGTCATCCATACCTCGCCGAACTCGATGCTGACCCGCTTCCTCGCGCTCATCGACGAAGAGATCAAGTTTCATAAGAAAAATGGGGACGGCAGGATCGTCGCCAAGATGAACAGCCTGACCGAGAAGGAAATCATGCTCAAGCTGTATGAGGCCTCTCGGGCCGGTGTGAAAATCGACTTGATCGTCCGTGGCGTCTGCTGTCTTCGCTCCGGCATCAAAGACGTCTCGGAGAACATCCGCGTCATCTCGATCATCGACCGCTATCTCGAGCACTCACGGGTCTTCTACTTCCACCATGGAGGGGATGAACTCATCTACTGTTCAAGCGCCGACTGGATGACACGCAACATGCGTAAACGAATTGAGATCCTCTTCCCGATCACTGATGAATCCCACAAGGCATATCTGAAGAATTGTCTCGCACTCATGCTCGCCGATAACGTCAAGGCCCGTGAGCAGCTCGAGGATGGAACATACCGGTACGTCGAAAAAGGAAAGCGGACGTGCGAGTCACAAATCGCCATCCAGCACTACACGAACGGACGCCTTCGGATGGTTCCTTCCTTCGATGATCCGCTCGATAAGAAGTGGACTTCCGTCGCTTCGACCGAGCATTTGATCTCAAAGAACGGAAATAGCGGAAAATAATCGTTGTTTAACGTCAGACTTCTTCATATAATAGATGCTGTAAGCGTTTTTTTCATGAAGAAAGGACTGGAACTCATGGTTCAACAAATTTTATTATCGTTACTGGCTGGCGTCATCTGTGGCGTCGTCTTCACGGCACTTAAGCTGCCGATCCCGGCTCCGCCCGTATTCCCTGCGATCGTCGGAATTTTCGGCGTCTTCCTCGGCATGAAGATTTTCCTTTATGCGACGGAACACTGGCCATTCTAAACGGAACACTGGCCATTCTAAATCGAAAAAGCGAGCGTGGACATCATCGTCCCCGCTCGCTTTTTCATTTCATTTTTTCAATGCTTCCTGGATCACCTTATCCCAATTGACATCTTCACAAGCAGTTTTACACGTCGGCTCGATCTCACATGTCGCGCATTTTCCCTTCTTCGCCTTGTTCATGTAGCGATAAAGCGAATACCCTCCATATCCGAAAATCAAGGCACCGAGGATCACGTCGATCAAATGCATTTGTATTCCCCTCTCTTACGAAAATCCGAGTAACTTCCCACCTTGATAGATCAAGAACGAGACGGCATAGGCGACACCAAGGCCATAGAGGCTCGCAATCCAGGTCCACTTCGCGCTTCCGACCTCACGCCGGATGACAGCGACGGTAGCGAGACATGGAACGTAAAGCAACACGAAGGCCATGAAACTGTATGCACTCAGCGGCGTGAACTGCAACGCAAGATGGCGCCCAAGCTCCGATTCGTTGACCGCATAGATGATCGCCATCGTCGCGACGACGACCTCTTTTGCGAGGAACCCCGTGATCAGGGCTGCCCCCGCCTGCCATGTCCCGAATCCGAGCGGAAGCAGGAGCGGCGCGAGCACGCCCCCGATGATCGCGAGGAAACTCGTATCCATGTCGATGCCGAATCCGGTCGGCCCGGCGTATGCGAGCATCCAGATGACTACAGACCCGCCAAAGATGAACGTCCCAGCCTTACGAACGAACCCTTTCCCCTTCTCCCATGTGCTGCGCCAGAGCGTCAGCCATTGCGGGAAACGATATGGTGGCTGCTCGACGACGAAGAGGCTCGTCGCGTCTTCCTTCGCGAGTATTCGTGTGAACACTTTTGCCGCGATCAAGGCGAGGATGATTCCGAGAACATAGAGCGAAAGGACGATCAGCGCCTGGTTGCTCGCAAAGAAACTTCCCGCGAAAACGGCATAGATTGGCAGACGCGCCGAACACGACATGAATGGCGAGATGAAGATCGTCACGAGACGTTCCCGCTCCTCCTCGACGGAGCGCGCAGCCATGACCCCCGGTACGTTGCATCCGAATCCGATGATCATCGGGATGAAACTCTTTCCGTTCAACCCGACCATTTGCATGAAGCGGTCCATCACGATGGCGACGCGTGCCATGTAACCCGAATCCTCGAGGAACGAGATGAAGAAGAACAGGACGAAAATCTGCGGGACGAATACGAGCACCCCGCCGACCCCTGCGATGATTCCATCCAGGATGAGCGCCTGGATGAAACTTGATGCACCGAGCGCCTGCAATGCGGATTCCAATCCGCTTGAGAGCGGTCCTGCGAAAAATCCGTCGAGCAAGTCAGACATCGGTGCACCGATCCAGTCGAACGTGACATGGAACAGTGAGTAAAGGACCGCAAAGAAAATCGGAAGTCCGAGAATCGGGTGCGTCACGACGGCATCGATCCGGTCCGTCCAGTTGAGTCGATTAGAGACTTCGCTTACGGTCGCGTTCGAGCGGATCGCGATCGCCCAGTTGCGTCTGCATTCCGAGATGTGGGCATGGATGAAACGCCCAATCTCCTGCTCGAGCGCTTTTTTCGTCAGGCTGACGTCTGGCGTTTTTTTCTCGAGCGCCTCGACGAACACCCGGTTGCCGGAAAGATACTGGACTGCCATCCAGCGCTCGTTTGGTCGCAGTGACGCTTGAGTCATGATCTGCCGGATCGACCGCTCCGTCTCTTCCCCGTAATCGATATGGAGCGGTTCGGTCTCCTTCGTCGCGATCGACGTCAACAACACCTCACAACCTTCTCCGGTCCGGGCGACGATCGGGAATACGTCGACGCCAAGCAGCCGTTGCAGTTTCTCTAGATCGATTTCCGTGCCGCGACCTTCAGCGACATCGATCATGTTTAGGCCGATTTGGAGCGGTTTTCCGATTTCAAGCAACTGTGCCGTCAGCTGAAGGTTCCGCTCGAGCTGGGAGGCGTCGACGATGTTGATCATGCCGTCATACTCTTCTTCCATCAGGAAACGCGCGACGACCGCTTCGTCCGCTGACAGCGGATCAAGATCATAAATACCAGGCAAGTCGATCAGTTGTCCTGTATCCCCGCGGAGCTGACCGATTTTCTTCTCGACCGTCACGCCGGACCAGTTGCCGACATGGGCATAGGAGCCGGTCAAGCGGTTGAAGAGCGACGTTTTGCCGGTATTCGGATTTCCTAGCAATGCGATTCTGCTGCTCATGCCGAAAACACCTCGATTCGTCTCGCGTCGCTACGGCGAATCGCGATCGTCTGCCGATGTTCGCGTTGCTCGATCGTCAGCGGACCGCCGAAGATTGCACGTCTGCGAACGGCGACGGGACAACCTTCATAGAATCCTAATGCGATCAATCGTCTTCTGAGTCTTTCTTCGATTTTGCTCAAATCGACGAGGACGACATCCTGTCCGATCGGCACGCCCGCTAAATGCTTCATTTCGAAATCCCCCAATTCATTTCTACACTGATAATGATTCTCGTTAGCGATTATAGCATGATTAGCTAACAAAGAGAACTATCGTTTTTGTCCGATTATCGACCAGTCCGCAAAAAGGCAGCTGCCCCGTCTTGAGGGAACAGCTGCCTTTGCGCGTCAATCGCGAGGCATCATTTTCTTCATCGCATCGAGTTCCTCATCGATTCGGTCCATCTCGAGACCGATTCGTTGTCTTGCATCTTCAATCCCTTGGTTATAGGACGGAATGACGAGGAGCGGTTCGAGTACTCGAATCAATTCACTCGCACCGAGGTGTCCGATTTCGACGTCATGGTCGAGTTCTAGCGTCTCCATCAATTGTTCGATTGCACGTTCACGTTGCATGTTCGTCAGCATAAGCCACTTCCTCCCGGTGAATTTTCGCATGGCAGTTCGGGCAGACCGTCTCGAATGCTTCTCCATTCAGATGCCATTCGAGGATCGCATGGTCCGTCAATCCACATTTCGAACAGTTCTCATCCAACGGCTTGAAGTGATTGCGTTCCAAGAAGTTCTCGCGTCTTCGCTTTTTCGCTTCAGCGATAGTCTGGACATGGTTCTGACCGTACCCTTCCCTCCATGCCTGCAGCAACAAGCAACGCTGATCACTCGTCACCTTGCCCTCCTCGAAGGATAACAGTTCCTTCTTCAGCAACGGATGCCGGAGATCGACGCCAATCAGATCGAGGCAGACGTAGTCCCCTTCCGTCTCATCGGTTTCCGCCACCCAAAACGGATCCTCAGGACGCTTCGTCCGTTCCTGGAACAGCACCTCGGCGTAGGCGACGATTCCATCGGACGTCGCCAGGAACACATCCTCCCCCTCCGAAAGGGAGCAAGGCAAATAAAACGGTTCCTTCGTCTCATGATAGGCTACGACCGCTTCGCGCAGCCGGTAATCCTGTTCATCGATCATCAGCACGTAAGTCAAGGAAACCCCTCCTGATCAGACTGTCGTCAACAGTGGCAGGCGCCACTCTGCATCGAAATTGCCGGAACGAAGCATGGCGATTTCTTCTTTATACGGTGCGACCTTGTTCTTGGCATCAATTCCGATGTATGGTGTCTCGAGAATTTTCGGCAAATGAGCAAGGTCCTTGTGATGGACGATGCGGTGGAGCGCATCGAAGCCGATTTCACCGAACCCAATGTTCTCATGCCGGTCTTTGCGAGCGCCGCGGACGTTCTTCGAATCATTGACGTGGATGACGCCGAGACGGTCGAGACCGACGATTCGGTCGAATTCGGCGAGTACGCCGTCAAGGTCATGGACGATGTCGTATCCCGCGTCATGGACGTGGCATGTATCGAGACAGACCGAGAGACGGTCGTTGTGCGTCACGCCGGAGATGATCGCAGCGAGCTCTTCGAACGTCTTCCCGATTTCAGACCCTTTTCCAGCCATCGTCTCAAGAGCGATCTTGACCGTCTCGTCCCCCGTCAGCACTTCGTTCAGTCCTTCGATGATCCGATTGATCCCGACCTCTTCTCCGGCACCGACGTGCGCTCCAGGATGAAGGACGATCTGACGCGCCTTCTCGAGTGCCTCCGCCCGGCGAATCTCTTCCCCGAGGAATGAGACGGCAAGTTCGAACGTCTCCGGTTTCGTCGTATTCCCGAGGTTGATGATATACGGAGCATGGACGACGATCTCCTCGATCCCGTTCTGTGCCATATGGTCAAGCGCCTCCGGGATACGCAAGTCTTCGATTGGCTTACGTCGCGTGTTTTGAGGGGCGCCCGTGTAGACCATCATCGTCGTCGCACCGTACGATACCGCCTCCTCGCTCGCTCCGAGCAACATCTTCTTTCCTGAAACGGAAACATGTGAACCGATTTTCATAATGAAATTCCACCTTTCTGCTATTCTCAGTGTACCAAATCCGCCACACAAAAAAAGCCTGAGCCTCACAGGTGGAGGTTCAGGCGACATCAATCAGCGTTTGTTCGCTTTCCGTTCTGCACGGCCTTCTGCACGTTGGCCTTTGATCCGTTCACGTTTCGCTGTCTCTTTCAACTTGTACTGATGCTTCTTTTTATAGCCTGGTTTGACGCGTTTCTTCGCTTTCGCCGCTTCACCGGACAGGCGGCTGTGTGCCGTCTTCGATACGGCCGTCTTCATGTGCGGCTTCGCACGGCGGCGTTCCTTGATTTCGACGACCTGTCCGCTCTTGACGTCGACGTTCGTGAATACGATGCCGCGATCCTCAAGTCGGTTGATCATCCCGTTCTCATGATCCTCGAACAGCGTGTAGGCAAGACCGTCCTGATCGACGCGTCCCGTCCGTCCGACACGGTGGACATAGAAATCGAGATCTTTCGGGATACCGTGGTTGATGACATGTGTCACGCCTGAAATATCGATTCCGCGTGCCGCAAGATCCGTCACGATGACATATTGATACTTCGCTTCGTTGATTTCCTTGATCGCCTGCTTACGGCGGCGTGCGGGCAAATCGCCATGGAGCGCCCCTACGTTAAGACCGGCTTCGAGGAACGCCGCCTCGACGTCGTTCGCTTCCTGCTTCGTATTCGTAAAGACGAGACAGACGTAAGGATTGAGCGCCTTCGCAAGCTTGAGCGCGAGCGCCGTCCGGTCGCGGTGCTTGACCGGTACCGTATGGTGGACGATCTTCTTCGCCGTCTGCTGCTTCGGATCCACTTGTGCGAAGCGCGGGTCCGTCAAATATTTTTTCAGGAACGGCTGAAGCTTCTCAGGAATCGTTGCCGAGAAGACCATCATTTGAAGCTTCTCAGGCAGCGACTGTGCGATACGGTCGACTTCAGGCAGGAAACCCATGTCGAGCATCTGATCCGCTTCATCGATGACGTACTGCTTGACGTAGTGGGGTTTCAATGCCTGTTCCTTGAACAAGTCGAGGATTCGTCCCGGCGTCCCGACGACGATTTGCGGCGAGACCTTTACGCGGTCCATCTGACGTTCACGATCCATTCCGCCCGTGATGAGGCTCGTCTTGATGAAGTCGGGCTTCTTGACGAGGATCGACTTCAATTCTTCATGGATCTGCCACGCGAGCTCGCGCGTCGGTGCGACGATGATCGCTTGAAGTTCCTGAAGCGTCGGGTCGATGTTCTGGACGATCGGCAAGAGAAACGCAAGCGTCTTCCCTGTACCTGTCTGAGATTGTCCAATGATGTCGCGCCCTTTAAGGGCAGCAGGGATGATCCGTGACTGGATATCCGTAGGTTTTTTAATGCGTGCGTCATCGAGTGCTTCGACGACGAACGGGTGCAAATCGAAATGGCTGAATCCATTCATGTTTGACACCATCCTTTCTTTGTATCTTGACCTTATCAACGGTTCAACATGGGTATCGGTCGGCTTCCATCGTATAGATAGGAATACGTATAGAAATGCTCTGGAATCTTTTTATTTTGCAAGTGCAGCCGCAGCGCGCTGAAGGCGACTTCGATCATTTCCTCAGCCGACTGGACGACTGTCGCATCCATCTCGTTCATGTCAACAGCTTTTAATATAGCACGATTCCCGTCGATGCCGACAACTATTTTTCCGGACAGGCCGGCTTTTCTCAAGGCGTCGAGTGCACCGCGCGCAATATCGTCATTGTGACAGTAGATTGCATCGAACTCGACACCTGACGCGATGATCTCGCTCAGAACCCTTTCCGACGTGAAGGAATCATAGTTCCCATTCGCCGTCATCACGACTTCAAGCGCCGGGGATGAGCTGATGGCACTTTTGAACCCGTTGTGGCGCTCGATCGTCGTGTAGACGTTCGGCGTTCCACTCAGCTCGATGATGCGGCCTTTCGGCTGACCGGTCCGCTTCGTCAGTTCAGATTTGATGTAATTCGCAAGCTGCCGGCCAATCAAACGATTATTGGAGGTGACCGAACTGACCACACCATCCATCTGAATTTCCCGGTCGATCGCGAACACAGGAATCCCCGCCTGCTTCGCCTTCATCACCGAACTTTCTATATATGATTCGTCAAGCGTGGTCACGAAAATCGCATCCACACCGGCTTCGACGAACTCCAATATCTGTTCCTTCTCATTGATCCTCGAGTCCTGTGTAGTGACGACGATCGTCTCATATCCGTTCCTCTCCGCTTCGCTCCGGAAGGCTTCGAGGATTTTCTGGGCGAACTCGTGCTTCGCGCTGACCATCGAAAAGGCGATGACCTTCTTCTCTCCCGTTTCCTCCTGCCCGACGAACGCGTTCGAAATCAACAGCACTCCCGCCACCCAGGCCATCAGGAGGATGATCAATATCCGTTTTACCGTCACGCTTCGTCCTCCTCTGCGCGAGGGAAGTGGATCAGCACCTTCGTCCCGACACCGACTTCACTTTCAAACTCGATTCTTCCGCCTTGTTGTTTGATGATTTCCTTCGACATATAGATACCGAAGCCGTTCCCGTCAGCCTTCGTCGTCGCGAATTTATGCCCGAGTGATTCAAGTTGTTCCTTCGTCATCCCAACGCCGTTGTCCTGGACAGTGAAGAGGAATTCCTCCGGGTAGACTTGGAGATGAATATGGCAAACCCCGTCAGAACCTTTCCCTTCGACGGCATCGATTGCATTTCTGACACAATTCGAGAGTATCTGCAGCAATGCGTCCTCTGCCGCATAGAGTGACGGGATTGCGCTCGGTGTATAGATTTTGCATACGACGGGCTGATTGTAAGCCTCCGCTTCGACGATGAAGCGGAATTGGTTCATGAACTGCTTCATGTCGATCCACTTCTTCTCATATCTGCGCTGATCGCCCTTCGATAAATCAAGCATCGTCTGGATCAGGTCATTTGCCCTTCTGAGCTCTGACAGGGCGACCTTCGTCATTTCCGCGTCTTCCTCGCTTCGTTCAGCTATCATCTGGAGCGTGATTTGCACAGGCGTAAGCGGATTACGGATTTCGTGCGCAATTCCTGCGGCGAGTTGCCCGAGTGATGCCAGCTTCTCTTGCTGGAGAATCAGCTGTTGCTGGCTGAGCTGCTCGAGACGCGAGCTCTCCATCCGTCTGGCGTAATCGTTATATGCCGAGACGAGCGTCTTCACCTCGTTCGAACCGGAACGTTCGAGTTCAATCGGCTGCGGGGTCGTGTTCGTCTCGATTTTTTGGACGAGTTCAAGGAGCGGTGCCGTCAATTGACGCGACATCAGGTATCCGACGATCAGGCTGAGAACGAGCGTCAACGTCGCGATGATCAGATACTGTTGACGTGTCGTGTAGACCGGTTCGTAAAAATTGCTTCTCGGTGTGCGGACGAGGATCTTCCAATCCGTCACCTTCAAATCATTCGCGAAGTAATACATGTCCTTGTTCGAGCTGAATATATCGAAGGACTCCGATGTCTTGAACGCGCGCTCGACGATGCTTCTTGAGAGGACACGTTCGCTGTCCGTGACGAGGTTCCGCGAAGTGGCGAGCGGCTCCCCTTGGCTGTTGAACAGATAGGCGATCGTTTCATCGTCGAACGATTCGAGGGAGTTGCGGAACAGGGAAGAGTTCATCAAGCTGATACCTCCGCCGAATATGCCGACCTGGTCCTTTCCTTCCTGGACCGCGACATACATATATGTCACATAGTCCGCATCGATCCGGTAGCGCGGACTCATATAGAACTCACCGCCGCCGAACGCCCGAGCGAATGCATCGTCCTGGCGGATCGCCTTCTCGCTGACTTGGCGGTCCTCTCCTGTCAACCAGGTGAACGTGTTCTTATCGAGGTCATAATAGAACAGACTCTTGAACCCGTCCACATCATTCAAGTAGCCGAACTGATCGACGCGCCGTTGCAGCTCTGCCGGATTGTTCACGTAGAGTTGAAGATTCATCAGGTTCTCATGGAGCTTCCCTACATTTTTTCGCAAGGCGTTGCTTGACACCTCGACGCTTTTCGCACTTTGGCGTTCTGTCTGACTTTCGACCCGTGAGATGGTCACCCGGTCTGCTGTGAAGGCGAGGGCCGAAATGACCAAACAGATCAGAATGAACAGCACCCCCGTAATTTGGAAGAAGTACGACCTCATCACTTTTTTCGTTTCCATCCACCCACCTCCTTTTCCCGATATTCCATCCCGATTTTGGCAACCTTTCTAGTATACCACGGCTCCAGTTGCGCCCGGCATGTTTTCATTCCTCGAAGATCAATGGTACACTAAAAATAATTCACTCTTTTCAAGAAGGAGAAGCGATATCATGTTAGTCAAAAAAATCAGCCCACGCGGCTACTGTTACGGCGTCGTCGATGCGATGAAGCTCGCTCAGCAAGCGGCCCTTAATCCGGAACTTCCGCGCCCGATCCATATACTTGGTATGATCGTCCATAACGCTCACGTCACACGTGAGTTCGAAAATCTAGGGGTCATCACGGTCGACGGTCCCGATCGCCTCGAAGCGCTCGAACGCATCGAAGGCGGAACGGTCATCTTCACAGCGCACGGCATCTCTCCTGCCGTCTACCGACGCGCCGAAGAAAAGGGACTGACGGTAGTCGACGCGACTTGCCCGGATGTCACGCGCACACACGACTTGATCCGTGAAGTCGTCGCGAAGGATTACGAAGTCATCTACGTCGGGAAACATGGTCATCCGGAACCTGAGGGTGCCGTCGGCGTCGCGCCGGAGCATGTCCATTTGATCGAGAACGTAGACGATGTCCCGAAACTTCCAGATCGATTGAACGATAAGAAAATCATCGTCACGAACCAGACGACGATGAGCCAGTGGGACGTCCAGGCTTTGATGGAACACGTCCGTCTGCGTTTCCCTCACGTAGAGGTCCATAACGAGATCTGCAATGCGACCCAAGTACGACAAGAAGCTGTCGCCGAACAGGCTGGCGAGTGCGACCTCGTCATCGTCGTCGGCGACCCGCGTTCGAACAACTCGAACCGTCTTGCTCAAGTCTCGTTCGACATCGCCGGAACGCCAGCTTACCGGATCGGTGACCTGACCGAACTCGAAATGTCTTGGCTCGAAGGCGTCGGGCACGTCGGCGTCACTTCCGGCGCATCGACCCCTACACCAATCACGAAGAAAGTCATCGACTTCCTGCAGCAGTATGATCCGGCAGACATCAGCACACATGATAAGACGCCGTTCCTCGAGCTGCGCCGCATCCTCCCTAAAGTGAAAGTGTTATGAACAGACAGAACGAAACGACCCGGCCTGTAAGGTTTCGGGTCGTTTTTTTCATGCGAAGCGGAAAGGATTCGTGTTCGCCGAGGAGGTCAGCAGCTCTACATCCTTGATTCTCGCTTCCGATAGGCGTCTTTCCATCTCCCGCTTGACTCCGTCCTTCATGATGGATTCAACATGATGTCCAGGGTCGACGACGTTCAAAGCAAGTGCCATCGCATCGTGGGCGACATGGAAATAGAGGTCTCCCGTTACGAGAACGTCGGCTCCGGCGAACTTGGCTGCATTGATGTACTTGTTGCCATCACCGCCAAGCACCGCGACCTTTTCAACGAGTTCGTCCGGGTTCCCGACGAAACGTACCCCTTCGACGCCGAAAGTAGTCTTCACATAGTCAGCAAAGGCCCGCATCTGCATCGGCTCCCGCAACTTTCCGACGCGCCCGAGACCGAGTGCCGGTGCTTGAAGCTTCTCCTCGAACAGATCATAAGCGACCTCCTCGTAAGGATGGGCCTTTTTCATCGCACGGATGACGGATGCCTTCTCAAGCTCCGTCACGATCGTCTCGATCCGGACCTCATCGACCCGCTCGAGCTCGCCGATCGTCCCGATTGCAGGGGATGTTCCCGTTCCCGGTCTGAACTGACCGATTCCGCTCGTGTGGAACTGGCATTCACTGTAGTCACCGATCGAGCCGGCTCCTGCACGTCCAAGCGCTTCCGCTACTTGTTCTGCATGTGTGGCCGGAACGAATACGATGAGTTTGTACAGTGTATTCTTGAATGTCGGCGTCAGCACCTTCACCTCGTGAAGACCAAGCGCTTCCGCCATCAAGTCATTCACTCCGCCTTCACATACGTCAAGATTCGTGTGGGCGGCGTAGACTGCGATGTCGTGTTTGATGCATTTCATGACGATCCTGCCCGATGCCGTCGTATCCGTGACATGCCCGAGCCTGCTGAATATCGGCGGATGATGGGCGATGATCAAGTCGATTTCTTTCTCGATCGCCTCATCTACGACCGTCTCAAGAACATCCAATGTGATCATGATGCGCTTTACTTCCTTGTTCAGCGACCCGATTTGCAGCCCGACCGGATCTCCCTCGAGTGCAAGCCGCTTAGGCGCGAATGATTCGAACAGTTCGATGACCCGTTGCCCGTTCGCCATCAGGAAATCACCTCCATCATCTCGTCGATCACAGCCTGCATCGCCTGTATCTTCCGCTTCAGTTCCTCGCTGTCAGTACCCGCACGCATCTGGGCAAGGATGTACTCACGCTTGTGCAGCTCCTCCGTCCATTTCTTGATGAATGTCGGTGATTTCTCCCGCATCAGCTGCGGACCGTAGCGGAGCTCCTTTTGGCGCACACGCTCTTCTTCCGAGTACAGGATTTCCTCGCCCTTTTCCGCAACGAGCACCTCATAGATTTTCGCATTTTCTTCGACGATCGCCTCTGACAGTAACTGATAGCCGTTCGAAAGCAGCCATACCCGGACATCGACGGCATCGACGTTCGGCTGAAGGATCAGCCGTTCATGTCCGTCGAGCTTTTCCTTCCCTTCTTCGAGGATCGTGGCGATCAACGTCCCGCCCATCCCTGCGATCGTGATCGCGTCAGCCTCTCCGCGTTCGAGGACGGAAAGTCCGCTTCCAAGCCGGACGTCGATTTCTTCTTCGAGGCCGACGAGCCGGACTTGTCCATCCGCCGCCTCCTTCGGACCTTGATTGACCTCTCCTGCGATCGCCCGCTTGATCAAGCCCTGTTGTATGCAATAGCACGGGACGAACGCGTGGTCGGAACCGATATCGGCCAGGACCGCCCCTTGCGGAATATAGGAGACGACCTTCTCCAGCCGTGTGTCTAACGTGACGTGTAATTGCATTTCCATCCAACCTTTCATAATAGCTCTACTTACTAAAAATAGCGGAAAATCAGAAAAAAAGAAACACCCGTCCAAGTCTCAGGACGAGTGTCGAGTTAGATCATTTCTTTTCAGCGAGCCATTTCGCGAGAACGCCTGCTTCATCTTCGTTCGCGAGACCTGCTGGCATCGCGCCTTTACCGTTGACGATGATGTTTTTGATGTCTTCTTCTTTCAGCTTAGCGCCGACTTTTGTCAAGTTCGGGCCAGCTCCGCCTTCGAGTTTACCACCGTGGCAGCCTGTGCAGCCTTTTGCTGCAAGCAATTCCTCGGGATTCAACTGCTCTGTAGCCGGTTTGTTTTTCGCTTGTTCGACTTGATTGACCCCAAAGTAAGACAATGAGACCATCGCGATGATCGCGATGATTGCAATCGTCGCGAACGGTACTAGTGGATTGCGCATTTTTGGTTTCCCCCCATATTCTTTACCCAATCATTAGGTTACTGAATGGTATTCCCCGTTACTATTCTACTGTAAAAAAAACAGAGAAGGAAGAAAAAACATCGAATTTTTTCTTCCTTCTCCCTCACTTTTCATATTTTCTTCACACTTTTATCTTAGTCGAGGAAATCCTTCAGGCGTTTCGAACGGCTTGGATGACGGAGTTTACGCAGCGCCTTCGCCTCGATCTGGCGAATCCGCTCGCGCGTCACGCCAAACACCTTACCGACTTCTTCAAGTGTGCGCGTCCGTCCGTCATCAAGACCGAAGCGGAGACGAAGCACGTTCTCTTCGCGATCCGTTAGCGTATCGAGCACATCTTCGAGTTGTTCCTTCAAAAGCTCGTAAGCAGCGGCGTCTTGCGGTGCCGTAGCATCCTGGTCCTCGATGAAATCACCGAGGTGCGAATCGTCTTCTTCCCCGATCGGCGTCTCGAGCGACACCGGCTCTTGTGCGATCTTCAGAATTTCACGGACCTTTTCAGGCGTGAGTTCCATCTCCTTCGAGATTTCTTCAGGAGTAGGTTCACGTCCGAGGTCTTGCAGGAGTTGACGCTGGACACGAATCAGCTTGTTGATCGTCTCGACCATGTGGACCGGGATACGGATCGTACGAGCCTGGTCAGCGATCGCACGCGTGATCGCTTGACGAATCCACCACGTCGCATATGTCGAGAACTTGTAGCCCTTCGTATAGTCAAACTTCTCAACTGCCTTGATGAGCCCCATGTTTCCTTCTTGAATCAAATCAAGGAACAGCATGCCGCGTCCGACGTAACGTTTCGCGATCGAAACAACGAGACGCAAGTTTGCTTCCGCAAGCCGCTTTTTGGCCTCTTCATCGTTTTGTTCGATCCGTTTCGCGAGCTCGACTTCGTCTTCCGCACTCAAAAGATCGACGCGTCCGATTTCCTTCAGGTACATCCGTACCGGGTCGTTGATCTTGACGCCAGGGGGGACCGATAGATCATTGATATCGATTTCGTCCTTGGAGATTTCTTTGACGATCTCGACGCCATTCTCCTTGAGCCAGTCCTGGTAGTCTTCGATTGCATCCGGTTCTATCTCGAACATGTGCAGTTTATCATTGAAGGCACTTTCCGTGATTTCCCCATCATTTTTCTTCCCTAACGCGAGAAGTTCGTCCAGCGCTTGCCGTAATGCTTCTTCTTGATTTGCTTTTTCTGCCATCGAACCATACACTCCTTCCACATCGTGCCGCAGGTCATCGACCCTTCAAGCGCCGTTTCCGCTCGATGATCGCCTGCATCAATTCCGCCTGTGCGCGGATATCTGTTTGCTGACGCAGCTGGACTTTTTCCTCGTCGAGCTGCTTTCTTCGTTCTTCGTTTAGAATCGCTTGAATGTAATGATCAAGCAGCTCAGGATCGTACTCAGGCATCAGCATGAACTCGAGATCAGCAACGATTCGTTGTAATCCAGGATCATGAAGGACAGTCAGAAACCGGTCTGGATCTGCCTCAGCCCCACTGCCGTAATATTCATATAATTTTGCGGCGATCATCTGATGCGCCGGATCGTTGAATGCCACACCGAGTGCATCCCGGACCTCAAGCCCTACTTCTTCTGATCGAATCATATAAGCGAGCAAGAAGCGTTCCGCCCTCTTCCAGTTCGGGAAGGAACGTGTCTCCGGTTCAACAGCGGGTGTGAAGGAAGGTCTCTCCTTCACCGGCTTTCGAACGGTCTTGACTTGTGCCGTCAGGGCGTCCTTTGATAAACGGAATTCTTCCGCAAGTTTGCCAAGATACATCTCTTGGAGCAATGGATTCGCCGTACGCCCGACTTCCTCAAGCATAGTTTCAATATATCGGAGCCGTTCTCCTTCTATTCGCAAATTTTTTCCTTGACGAAAATAGAAAGATTTAAATTCGAGACCTGAAATACGCTCTTCTTCGAGCATCCGAAGAAAGACTTCAGCGCCTTCTCGTCCAATCAGGGAATCAGGATCATCCCCCTCACCTAGCCGGACGACCGAACAATCCACGGCCGCTTCCTCAAGGAGCCGAAGCGCCTTGACGGTTGCGGCCTGCCCAGCCTTGTCTCCGTCATAGCAGATGATGACTTCATCGACGATGCGGGCCAGATTGTCCGCGTGCCGGGCCGTCAATGCCGTACCGAGGGAAGCTACCGTATAGGGTATACCCGCTTGTGCGACGCGAACAACGTCTAAGTTCCCTTCGACGAGCACGACCTGCTTCGCCTTTCTCATCGCGCCGCGCGCTTGTGAGAATCCAAATAGCAGGTCACTTTTGTTGAAGAGCGGACTTTCGGATGTGTTGACGTATTTTGGATCACGGCCATCGATCGAACGGCCGGAGAAACCGACGACCGTCCCGTCACGATCGGCAATCGGGAAGACGACGCGCCCGTGGAAGCGGTCGCGGTAATCTCCTTCCCTGCCCTTCGTGATCAGGCCGCCTTCGACCATCTCTTCGAGGTCGAACCCCCTCCTCTCGAGGGAGTCGACAGTGAATCGCTCAAGATCCGGTGCATAGCCGAGTTTGAATGCCTTCATCGAAGCCTCCTCGATGCCCCGTCCCTCGAGATAGAGGCGTCCGGCCTCGCCGGCAGCCGTTTGAATCAGCACTTCATGATAGAGGTCCGAGACGATCCGGTGCGCCTCCCGCATGCGGCGTTTCTTCTCCTGTTCCGGCGTCGATTCCGTCTGATCAGACTGTTCGAGCTCAGGCAGCGTGACGCCTGAACGGTCGGCAAGTTTCGAGACGGCTTCTGGAAAGCTCATGCCCTCCGTCTCCATGACGAAGGTGATCGCGTTTCCACCTGCCCCACAACCGAAACAGTAATACATCCCCTTATCCGGCGAGACGGAGAAGGAAGGAGATTTTTCGGAGTGGAACGGACAAAGCCCTGAATACCGATTCCCCTGTTTCTTCAGTTCTACTCGTTCCGATATCAATTCGACGATATCAGTCGACGTCCTGACCTGATCGACGAGTTCGTCCGGCAATCGCTTCATCCATTTCACCCCCTCGTTATCATCACTTTCTTATCTTTATACCCGCAACGAAACGGAACGAATACTCGTTCCGTTTCGAAGAAAAACATCTGATGGCATTCTTTCGCTACAATAGTATACTACACAATCACTGACTACTCATGTGTTCTGCCTGAGATTCCTGTCAAAATCAAGTTGGCCGTCTCTTCGACCGCCTTATTCGTGACGTCGATGACCTGGCATCCGATGCGTTCATACAGATTTCTCGCATATTCCAGTTCGCGATTGATCCTGTCCATCTGAGCATAAGCCGCTTCCGGCTTCAGTCCGAGCGAACGCAAACGTTCCATTCGGATATCGATCAATTTTTCCGGGGAAATAAGGAGACCGAAGCATTTCTCCGGCGGAATCTCGAACAGCTCCTGAGGTGGAATCGATTCCGGCACGAGCGGAACGTTCGCCACCTTGTACCGCTTCAACGCAAGGTACTGCGAAAGAGGGGTCTTAGACGTCCGCGACACGCCGATCAGGACGATGTCTGCACGTTTTATGCCGCGCGGGTCCCGACCGTCATCGTACTTGACAGCGAACTCGACAGCCTCGATTTTGCGGAAGTACTCTTCGTCAAGCCGGTAGATGAGACCCGGTTCCTCTTTCGGCTGGAGTCCAAGACGTGTCTCCATCGAATCGAGCAACGGACCGAGGACATCGATCGCCTCGACATGGTGTGCCCGTGCCGTCTCCTCGAGTACTTTGCGATGGACGGCGTGAACGATCGTATAGACGATCGTCGCACGCTCCTCCTTCGCATGGAGGACGAGATCGAAGATGACCTGTTCATCATCGACGAACGGGATCCGGACGGTCTCGAACGCCTGTTCAGGAAACTGGATGGCCGCTGCACGGACGACGAGTTCGCACGTTTCTCCGACTGAATCACTGACCACGTATATTCGTTGTTTCATCGACAAATCCCCCTTAGATCTCTTCGTCTCGCGCCAAGGCGACAAGGACTTTCGTCATGTTCGTCTTCGTCATCCGGCCGACTACCTTCAATACGCCGTCGACTCGTTCGACGACGGGCATCGAATCGATTTGTTTCTCGATCAGCTTCATCCCGGCACCAATCAAAGTCTCCGATTTCTCACATACCGTGAGGTTCGGCATCCGTGTCATGATGATATTCACCGGAAGCGTATCGAGTTCCTGGTTGCCGATTGCGGCACGAAGAAAATCTTTGCGTGACAACACACCGACCAGTTCCTGATTGTCTCCGACTACGAACAGTGAGCCGACATCCTCCAAAAAAAGATGGACGATGGCGTCATAGACTGTCATGCCTTCATGGATCACCTTCGCCGAGGACATGAACTCCCCGACGGTAAGCGAATCCAGTTTTTCATGCAGCATGGATGCATTTTTCTTGCCGACATACATATATCCGACGCGCGGTCGTGCTTCGAGCATTCCGGTCATCGTCAAAATCGACAAATCCGGGCGGAGCGTAGCACGCGTCAAGGACAGCAGGTGAGCTATCTGCTCACCCGTGATCGGTCCATTTTCCTTGACGATCTGAAGTATCTTTTTTTGCCGTTCATTTAACTTCATCGGCTCATCAGTCCTTTTTTCACACTAGGGTCAGTGCATTGAATCGAGCGACTTGCTGGATAGCGTCCGCGAATCGTTTCATTTCGCTCAAGCGGTTCGAACGAATTTCCTCGTCCTCAGCCATGACCATCGTCCCGTCGAAGTAAGCAGTGATATGCGGGACTGTCGCTTCGAGCGCTGCCATCGCAGCACGATAATCCGCCTTCTCGATCGCAGCCTCGACCAGCGGGATGGCACGTTCGATTTCCGAGTGGAGCGAACGCTCCGCCTCGTTCTCGAACAGGCTGGCATCGATCGCCTCGACCTTGTCCGCCTTCTTCGAGATATTCAGAACACGGCTTAGCTGTTCGACCGTGGTTTTGAAAGTAGACTCCTTAGCCGACTCCTCGAGCATCGAAGCCCGGTCCTCGACCGCTCCGACTGGCAGGTTCGTCGAGAGTGCTGCCTCGACGATGTCATGTCGGTGTCCAGCTTCAGAAAGACGGAACTTCAGACGCGTCCCGAAGAATTCACGGAGCGAGTCGATCAGCGTTTCAGCATCCGCGCTGTAAAGCCCTTCTTCAAGCTGTGTCTCAACGACGAAACGAATCAACTCGTCGAGCGTCATCGCAACATTCCGTTCCGACAGGATCTGTACGATTCCTTGCGCCTGGCGACGAAGGGCGTATGGATCCGCCGATCCGCTCGGCACCATTCCGACGCCGAAGAACCCAGCCACAGAATCCAGTTTGTCGAGGACGGCCAGGAGTGTCCCTGTCGCCGTTCTTGGACTTTCGTCGCCGGCGAAGCGCGGCATGTAGTGCTCACGGATCGCAGCAGCGACTTCCGGATCCTCCTGTTTCATCATCGCGTAACGTTCCCCCATCAAACCTTGCAGTTCCGTGAACTCGTACACCATCTGACTGACGAGGTCGAACTTATAGATCGCGCCTGCCCGGTCGACCTTCGACTGATCTGCGCCGAATCGGTCCGAGAGCGAGAGCGCCATCTTACGGACGCGTCGTACTTTCTCCCCTGTCGTCCCGAGCTTTTCATGGAAGACGATTTTATCGAGGCGCTTCGCCTGCGCATCGATGTCCGCCTTCTTGTCTTCTTCATAGAAGAACTGGGCGTCAGCGAGGCGTGCGCGAATCACCTTCTCGTTACCACGCGCTACGTTGTCGAGATGGTCAGCATTCCCGTTCCGGACCGTGACGAAGTACTGGAGCAGCTTTCCATCCTTTTTGACAGGGAAGTAACGCTGGTGTTCCTTCATCGTCGTGATGAGGACTTCTTCCGGCAACTCAAGATATGCAGGATCGAATCCGCCGAACAGGGCTGTCGGATATTCGACGAGATTCGTGACTTCTTCGAGCAACTCAGCGTCGATCGGGACCGTGAATCCTTCTTTTTCAGCAAGCTCACCGATTTGGCGCTCGATCAACTCGCGGCGCTCGCTGTAGCTCGCGATGACGTGCTCGCCCGCGAGTGCTTCAGCGTATGCGTTCGGGCGAAGAATCGTGATTTCCTGACCGAGGAAGCGGTGTCCGCGCGTCGTCCGGCCCGTCTCGACGCCGGCGACAGAAAACGGGATGACCTGATCATCAAGCAAGGCGATCAACCAGCGGATCGGACGCATGTAACGAAGCGCTCCTGTGCTCCAGCGCATGTTTTTCGGGAATGTCATCCCTTCGACGACCTGCTTGAGTCCGCCGAGCAGCGACGCCGTCTCTTTCCCTTCTTCCTTGCGTGTCGCGTAGACGTATTCGACACCTTTCTCTTCAGCGAAGAAGAGGTCATCGGCCGTAAGACCCTTGCCGCGCGCAAAGCCTTCTGCCGCCTTCGTCCAGTTGCCTTCCGCGTCGACAGCGATTTTCTTAGCCGGTCCTTTGAGTGTCTCCTCGAGGTCCGACTGCCGCTCCGACATTCCGTTGACGAGAACCGCAAGGCGGCGAGGCGTCGAGAACGTCTCAACGTTTTCGAACGTGATACGTGCATCGTTCAGGTAGTTCTCGACACGGTCCTTCAATTGTGCTTCTGACTGGAGGACGAACCGGGCAGGCATTTCCTCCAAACCGATTTCAAGTAGCAATTCATGCATGTGATTCACCTGCTTCCGATTTGATGAGTGGGAAGCCGAGGCGTTCCCGTTCTTCGATGAAGGCTTGCGCACAGCGGCGCGACATGTTGCGGACACGATGAATGAATCCTGTCCGTTCCGTCACCGAGATCGCCCCCTTCGCATCGAGGAGGTTGAATGTATGCGAGCATTTGAGGATATAGTCGTAAGCCGGGAAGACGAGATTCTCTTCGAGCGCACGGTTCGCTTCCTTCTCGTACTGATCGAACAGCGTAAACAGCAAATCGACGTCAGATGTCTCGAACGTATACTTCGAATGTTCATACTCCGGCTGATAGAAGATATCACCGTATTTGAATCCGTCCGTCCAGACGAGGTCGAAGACGCTCTCGACGTCCTGGATGTACGAGGCGAGGCGCTCGATGCCGTATGTGATCTCGACGGCGATCGGGCTGCACTCGATTCCTCCGACTTGCTGGAAGTATGTGAATTGCGTGATTTCCATCCCGTTCAACCAGACTTCCCATCCGAGGCCGGCTGCCCCGAACGTCGGATTCTCCCAGTTGTCCTCGACGAAGCGGATGTCGTGCTCAAGCGGATTGATGCCGAGCAGCTCAAGACTTTTCAGGTAGAGTTCCTGGATGTTGTCAGGTGACGGCTTCATGATCACCTGGAATTGGTGGTGTTGATAAAGACGGTTCGGGTTTTCTCCGTATCGACCATCGGCCGGACGGCGCGACGGCTCCGTGTAGCAGACGTTCCATGGCTCCGGTCCAAGGCTTCGAAGGAATGTCATCGGATTCATCGTCCCGGCGCCCTTCTCTACGTCATACGCTTGCATCGTCAAACAGCCTTGTTCGGCCCAAAATTTTTGCAGTGTCAAGATCATCTCTTGGACAGTCATCTTCAAAGGGTCCACCTCCATTTTTTTCGCGGAACGCAAAAACGCCCCTATGCACAACTCCGTTGTACATAGGGACGAGACTAGCCCGCGGTTCCACCCTACTTGCATGCAACGCATGCCACTCTTTCTTTGCGGAACGCTCAAAAATGCCTTTCCCATCCTGTCCCTTCCCGGCTCACACTGTCCCGGGATCGCTTGAAGAAACTTCAGATGGTACTCCTTTTTCTCAACGCGTTCACTATACATTTATACTATCGTCTACAATTCTACCGAACGTCGGAATGGATTGTCAATCCGTCCCGAGATCGCGCATCTGGTCGAGCACACGTTTTGAACGAAGACGAAGACCGCTGTATCGTTCCATATAGGCATCCATCAGCTGGCGAAGCAGACGCTTCGTTTCCGGTTTGATCGTCACCGTTCCGAGTCGGGAGAAATCGTAGACCGAAAATACGTAAAGCATCTTCGCGACTGATTCGCTCAAGAAGACCGACTGATCGTCCTCGTGCCGATGTCTTCGGCAAAGCAGGCCGCCGTGGGCGAGCGAAAAAGCGAAAGGAGGTTCCGTACCGCCGCAAATCGTACAACCGTTCAAATGAGGAGCGATGCCGAGATGCCTGAGCAGGCGAAGCTCGATGATCAATGCGACGACGTCCGGGTCAAGTCCTTCGTCCATCGCATTCAGCCCCTCGATGAAAAGGTCGTACAGCGCAGGGTGAGGCACGCGTTCGTCGAGCGCACGGTCTGCCAGCTCAAGGAGGTACATCGCGTATGACATCAGAAGGACATCTCGGCGTATATGTGAGAATCCCGTGATGATGTCCGCTGATTTCAACTGCCCGAGCCCACGTGCGCGCGGGTAGACGAAGACGCCTTGGACGAACGGCTGGCTCGCCGCATTGAATCGACTTCCGGGCTTTTTCGCACCGCGGGCCATCAGGCCGACCTTCCCGAAGTCCCGCGTGAACACCGTGACGATTTTATTCGATTCGCCGTAAGCGACCGTTCGCAAGACGAGTCCTTCCGCTTTATCGATCATCGCTTAGTACTCGTCGTCACGGAATCCGAGGTCGCGAAGCTGTGTCGATTTGTTGCGCCAGTCCTTTTGCACCTTCACCCACAGGTTCAAGTACACTTTCGAACCGAGCAGCATCTCGATGTCCGTCCGCGCCTCTGATCCGATTTCCTTGAGCAGCGATCCGCGCTTCCCGATGATGATCCCTTTTTGGGAATCGCGTTCGACGAGAATCGTAGCATGAATATCGACCATGTCCCCCTCTTCCCGCTGTTTGATCTGATCGATCGCGACCGCGATCGAGTGCGGGACTTCATCCCGGGTCTTTTGGAGCACCTTCTCCCGGATCATCTCCGAGATGATGAAACGTTCCGGATGATCGGTCACCTGATCCGCCGGATAGTACATCGGACCTTCCGGCAACACCTTCTTGATCTCACCGAGCAGCGGCTCGACGTTGTTTCCTTGCAGAGCGGAAATCGGAACGACGGCAGCGAACTCGAGTTCATTCATATACGACTCGATGATCGGCGGGAGGTCGTTCGGGTGAATCTTGTCGATCTTGTTGATGACGAGGATGACCGGCGTCTCGAGACCTTGCAGCTTCTCGATGATGAACTCGTCGCCCTTCCCTTTCGGCTCCGTCGCATTGACCATGAAGAGGATCGCATCCACCTCGCGGAGAGCGTTCGTCGCCACCTTCATCATGAAGTCGCCGAGCTTGTGCTTCGGCTTGTGGATGCCCGGCGTATCGATGAAGACCACTTGCGTGTCCTCCGTCGTGTAGACGCCTTGAACCTTATTGCGCGTCGTCTGGGGCTTATCGGACATGATAGCGATCTTCTGCCCGATCACATGGTTGAGGAACGTCGACTTCCCGACATTCGGTCGTCCGATGATCGAGACGAAACCGGATTTGAATCCATCCTTAAACATGTAGATCCCCTTTCGAGAATGCTCCAGGAAGAAGTTCTCCGACAGTCGTCTCAAGGACGTCACCCGTCAAGTTCGCAAGATATACTGGCATTTCAGGCGGGCAGAGCTCGACCATCACCTGACGGCACATGCCGCAAGGTGCGACCGGGCCTTCCGTATCGGCGACGACCGCCATCGCCACGTATTCGCGCGCGTCTTGCGCCCATGCTGAGAACATCGCCGTGCGCTCGGCACAGTTGCAAAGTCCGTATGCAGCGTTCTCGATGTTACATCCTTGGAAGACTTCACCTTCTTTTGTAAGAAGTGCTGCTCCGACTTGGAATTTCGAATATGGGACGTATGCTTTTTGACGAGCGACCTTCGCTTGTTCGATCAATTGTTCACGATTCATTTTAATTTCCCCTTTTACTTGTGGTCGGCTAAAAAGGCCGGATTCCTATTGTACCAAATGCGGAACGAATATGCATATAGCAATCAGCACAGATGTAAACGCCATCACGAGCACAGCTCCGCTTGCGATATCCTTTGCCGCCTTCGCGAGCGGATGCCATTCCTCCGTGACGAGATCGACCGTCCGCTCGAACGCCGTATTGAACAACTCAGCCGTGATGACAAGTCCATTCATCAGGAGGATGATAGCCCGCTCAGCGCCGGTCAGCGGAAAGACGAAGGTCGCTAAGGTGACGAGGAGTGCGATCGCGAAATGGACTTTCATATGTCGCTCTTCCTTGACCGCCTGCCTGATTCCTGACCAGGCGTGCCGAAATGGCAAGAACCACTTTCTCACAGCTCACCACGCCGGAGCTCGAAGTGACGAAGGATTTCCTCTTGCCGCTTCGTCATGACTGCTTCATCCGCCGGTTCGATGTGGTCGTATCCGAGCAGGTGCATGAATCCGTGGACGGCCAGGAACCCGAGTTCCCGTTCGAAGCGATGACCGTAGTCAGCCGCCTGCTCCTTGCATCGTTCGACGGAAATGATCAAGTCCCCGAGCAGGATCGGTTCATCCTCCCCCAGTTCGAAGTCGATCTCATCTTCGCCGAGCTCCTCCATGGCGAACGAGATGACGTCGGTTGCCTGATCCTTCCCACGCCAGTCGCGGTTGATTTCACGGATTTCCTCGTTCGTCACGAAAGTCACGGACACTTCGCTGTTCTTGTCGATTCCCTCCTGATCAGCCGCATAACCGAGAATCGCCTCGACGAGTTCGATTTGGTCAGATGTCAGCAAAGTTTGTTCGTCTGTCATGTAGATATTCATAAAGTAGCCTCTTTCTTGAGTTCAGGATATTCGATGCGTTGATGGAACAGGCCGGATAACGTCGTGCATGCACTTTCACCGACCCGGTTGATGTCCTGCGTCGTGATCGGACACTCGTCGAACTGTCCATCCATGACCTTCTCACGGATGATATGGGCGACGAGCTTCCGGATGCCCTCTTCTGTAGGCGCCTTCATCGAGCGGACCGCGGCCTCGATCGAATCGACGATCATGATGACGGCGGCCTCGCGTGTCCGCGGCTTGGGTCCCGGATAACGGAAATCGCCTTCTGCCACTTCTCCCTTTTCCTCCGCTTTGACATAGAAATAGCGGAGAAGGGAAGTCCCGTGATGTTCCCGGCAAATATCGATGATCGCTCGCGGAAGCTTGTACTGGGTCAGAAGATCAGCACCATCGGTCGTATGCGCCAGGATGACACGCGCCGATTCGATCGGCTCTAGCCTGTCATGCGGGTTGATGCCATGCTGGTTCTCGATGAAGTAAAGCGGCCGTCTCGTCTTTCCGAGGTCATGGTAGTAGGCTCCGACCCGTGCCAGCAGTCCGTCCGCACCGATCGTTTCACAAGCCGTCTCAGCCAGGTTCGCGACCATCATGCTGTGATGGTACGTACCGGGCGCTTCGACGAGCAGCTTCTTCAGGAGCGGATGCGTCGGATTCAACAGCTCAAGCAACCGGGTCGGTGCGAGAATCCCGAATGTCATCTCAAGGAACGGCAAGATGCCGATCGCGAGGATCGCGCTGAAGACACCACTAGCGGCGGCAAGGGCGAAGACGAATAGGAATTCACGCCAATCCGCCTGCCAGTTCCGGATCAATTGAAACGCTCCATACAAGAGGAAATTCGTCAGTCCGATGTAGAGACTGCTTATGAACACACGTCGCCGTGACAAGCTCGATCGCAGGAAGAATGTCGCGACCAGCCCGCCGACGACGAGATACAGCGAGACGATGAAACTGAAATTCTGATTCGTGCTGAAGAAGAACGTGCCGGCAAGCGCAGTGAAGAATACGCTCGCGAGTGCCACCCGCTCATTCATCAAGTTACGCAGTACGAGAGCAGAGAATGCGGTCGGTGTCGCAAGGAACAGATAGGTCGACACGTCATCCGTCAAATAAGCGATCGCGTAAGTGATCAGCAGCTGAGCCGTGATGACGATATATACGAGACTGAATATCTTCACTTGCCCCATCTTCGAATAACGAGGTTCTGAACGATTTATGAACAGGACGAGGAGCAACGTCATCATGGCGCTGAACAGGAGCGTGCCAATCAGCGGCTTGATCTTTTGCTGCTCACTGACGAGGCCCGTCAGTTCGAGTTGCCGGTAAGCATCCTGACTGATCACCTCGCCACGTTTGACGAGAACTTCGCCTTCAGAGATGATGATCGGCTCGACCTGGTCGCTCGCCTGCCTTTTCAACAGTTCCGTTCTCTCGGAGTCGTAGACATAGTTCGTCACGATCAGTTGATCCGTCAATGACTTCGCGATCGCTTCAAACGAGAACGACAGCAGGGAACGGTCGACGACAGCTCTCGCGTCTTCACGCGCTTTCGCGACTTCACCGCCGCCTGAAGCGATCCGCTCTTTCATCGTCTCCTCGATCGCTGTGACCGTCACATCCTTGACTGCATCCCTCGAGCCCTTGGCGGACCTTGCGAGCAGACGAAGTTCCTCGTCCTTCAGCAGGCTTTCGGCTTCCGTGCCACGTAGTCGTTGCTTCACTTTCGCGAAGTCGCTCCCCTTCTCGACCCCATCGAACGCTGCGAATAACTGTTCCGCCTTCGCGATCTGCTGCGAAGCGAACTCCTTCTTCACTGTATACTGGCCGACTACGGATGAGACCATCTCGTCCCGCAGTTCCGAGGTCGCCGCCTTGTCCTCGACGGTCAGCGGGGAACGGATGTCCTCGTTCGCAATCGAGAACATTTCTGATTGGATCGTTGCCGGACGCACGCTGACGTACATCAAGCTTGTCACTATTAGATAAAGACCGAGCGTCAAGAGCGTGACTCGGACATTCAGCTTACGCATCTTTCGCCCTCCCTGATTTTCGTGCACTTATTTGATTTCTTGACTGTAGGCGTCGATGATCTTTCGCACGAGCGGATGCCGTACGACGTCGCCTGAAGTGAAGTGTTCGAAATGAATTCCGCGAACTCCGGACAAAAGATGGAGCGCCTCTTGCAAGCCGGAAGCCTTTCCTTTCGGCAGGTCGACTTGGGTCAAGTCACCCGTGACGATCATCTTCGAATGAAAACCAAGACGCGTCAGAAACATCTTCATTTGTTCGCGTGTCGTATTCTGCGCTTCATCCAGGATGACGAAAGCATGTTCAAGCGTCCGTCCACGCATGTAAGCAAGCGGCGCGATCTCAATGACGCCTCTTTCGATCAGGCGGTTCGTATGTTCCACACCGAGAATGTCATGCAATGCGTCGTAAAGAGGTCGCAAGTACGGATCGACCTTTTCCTTCAAATCACCTGGCAAGAAACCTAGACTCTCTCCCGCCTCGACAGCGGGACGCGTCAGGACAAGACGTTTGACGGTGCCTTCCTTGAGCGCTTTCGCAGCCATCACGACCGCGAGATATGTCTTCCCTGTACCGGCTGGACCAATCCCAAACGACAGGTCGCATCGTTCGATCCCCCGAACATAACGTGCCTGACCGAGCGTCTTCGGGCGGAGCGGCTTCCCTTTGTGGTTCGTATGGACGACCGTCTCGTACAGTTCAAGCAATTCATCGACACGGTCCTGTCGCGCGAGCTGAATCGCACTCGTTGCGTCTCTTTCACTGAGGACGGCCCCCCGGCCGACCAGTTGCTTCAGCACACGAATGACGTCACGCGCGAGGACGACAGCTTCTTCAACCGGCGCTTGAACGATCAACTCGTCCCCACGGTGCGTCAGCAGGACATCAAGTTCCGCCTCGATCGTCTTCAATACGGCATCATTCGGACCAACGAACGCTTGGATTTGATCCGCGTTCGAGAAAAGAAATGGAATTCGTTCATTAAATGTCACTTTAAAGTGTGCCCCCTAATAAGAGTAGTCGTCGTTTAGAATCAACTCGTATATTTGTCTTCTTCACTTTACCATTTCAGACCCGAGACTTGAAGGATTATGAACACACGTTCCTTCAACGGAGGAGGACTCTCAGCCGTTCCCAGTATATATGTCACTGAACAGGAAAAGGTGATGCCGAATTCACTCGGCATCACCTTTTCCACTGTCTCACTTCCCTGTCAATCGCTTCGGAGCAGCCCCTTGGACCGGGCAGGAGCCGATCTACTTTCTTCCTTTGCGCCTCGACACGGGCCCTTCGAGTATCTCGTTCCAGATGATCGCTTGACGGATTTGTTCCTTCGACATTTTGACCGGACGTCTTTCATTTGCCCGCATCTCTGCTGCTTCGTCCGAAAAGACATCCGGTATGCTGCCGATGTCCGTCTTGGGATCCGGTACGGAGCGGACGCGGACGCGCTCCGGCATCCGTTCAGGCATACGATTCTCGACCTGTTCCACCTTCCGTTCGCTTCTCCTCCGGACAGGTGGTGGTGACGCTTGCTGCTCGATTTTCTCCTCAGCCTCGTTCACCATACGCTTCACATACTCACCGAACTCCTTCGAAGGGGTTCTTTTTTCTTCCGAACCCTTCTTGTCCGCGAGTTTCGAGACGGCAGAGATGATCCCGAAGACGATCAAGAGACCGACCCATAGAAATTCACCCATCGACGCTCACCACTCTCTCACTGCGTGTCGTTCGGAGAAGCTTGACCACCGATCGACTGACGCATTTTCGTGTCTGCCGTGACGTTCAGATAGTTCGCATAGTCCATGACACCGAAATTCCCGTCACGAAGCGCTTCTGCGATCGCAAGCGGCACTTCCGCTTCCGCCGCAACGACCTTCGCGCGCATCTCTTCTACGCGTGACTTCATTTCCTGTTCGCTCGCGATCGCCATCGCACGGCGTTCTTCCGCCTTCGCCTGTGCGATTTTCTTATCCGCTTCCGCCTGGTCAGCCTGCAAGACCGCCCCGATGTTCTTTCCGACATCGATATCGGCGATGTCGATCGACAAAATCTCAAAAGCCGTACCGGAGTCGAGTCCCTTCGCAAGGACGGTCCGGGAGATCATGTCCGGGTTCTCGAGGACTTGTTTCTGATCCTGACACGAACCGATCGTCGAGACGACACCTTCACCTACCCGGGCGATGACCGTCTCTTCGCCGGCACCGCCGACGAGACGTTCGATGTTCGCACGGACCGTGATTCGCGCTTTCGCCTTCACTTCGATCCCGTTCATGGCGACACCTGCGATGAACGGCGTCTCGATTACTTTCGGGTTAACAGACATTTGAACGGCCTCGAGGACATTCCGTCCGGCAAGGTCGATTGCAGCCGCACGCTCGAAACTGAGGTCGATGTCGGCACGGTGTGCTGCGATCAATGCATTGACGACGCGGTCGACGTTACCACCAGCAAGATAGTGGCTTTCGAGCTGGTTCGTGTTGAGGTTGATCCCCGCTTTGACGGCTTTGATCAATGGATTGACGATTTTCGACGGTGTGACCCGGCGAAGACGCATCCCGACGAGCGTGAAGATCGACACGCGCACACCGGCCGCAAGGGAACTGATCCAAAGCGGGATCGGGACGAGCGTGAAGAACAGAGTCAGGAAAATCAAGATTCCGCCCGCGACGAGCAATACTGTCAGCAATTCAGTTGTCATGTGAGTGATTCCTCCTTCGTTTTTGCGATCCTTACGATGACTCGGCCGTGCGTCACTTCCTTGACGACGACCTCTTCACCCGCACCGATGAAGCTTCCTTCAGTCACCGCATCGACCCGTTCCCCGTTGATCTCGATGATTCCGGCAGGCCGGAGAGGAGTCAGCGCCACGCCTGTCTGGTTCGTAAGCAATTCGCGCGGCTGGTGCGAAGAATAACCTTTCTCTCTAGAAGTGGAATCCGTCAAAATCAATCCCTTCCACAACAGTGACTGATTCGATTGGAGTCTTCGATATGCCCAGTACCCGATCGCAAGCGTCAAGAAGACGGCGAGTCCGATCGCAAGTCCAAGCTGTCCGACTGTCGCCCCTGCCATGACGAGGCTCGCGATGACAGCACCGATTCCAATGACACCGAACAATCCGAAACCTGTCACGAATATCTCGATGAGCAGCATGATGATCCCGATTAAAAATACAGCAAGGATCGTTCCTAAGCCGAATGACATCAGCTCATTCACCCCTTTTTCCAGAAAGTAGACGCACGAATCATTATGGTTCGACTGTTACATCCATTATATACGCAAAGCGACGGGAAAAGGTTTCACGATGCGTTAATTTTCAGATAATTTCACACACAAAAAAACAGGTGCCGGATTGGCACCTGTTCATCATGCTTGTTTCAATCGTTCCTTGACGAGACGATTGATCAATGCGCCGTCCGCCTTGCCTTTCAGCTGGCCAATGACGACACCCATCACTTTTCCCATGTCGGAAGGAGCCGAAGCACCCGTCTTCGCAATTGCTGCGTCGACGACCTCTTTGACTTCTTCTTCAGAAAGCTGTTCTGGCATATAAGCTTCGAGCACGATTATCTCTGCTTGAATTTTCTCGACGAGGTCAGGACGACCAGCGCTTTCGAATTCTCGGAGGGAGTCGTTGCGCTGCTTCATCTCACGTGCGAGCACGGTGAGTTCCTCCTCATCAGATAATTCTTGCTTCCCGAGTTTAATCGCTTCATTTTGCAGGGACGATTTCACCATGCGGATCGTCGTCAGACGGTCCTTTGCTTTCGCACGCATGGCTTCCTTCATATCCACTGTCAAACGCTCTTGAAGACTCATGAGGATACACCCTCTCTAACGTTAGAACTTCTTACGCTTACGCGCAGCCTCCGATTTAAGCTTACGTTTTACACTTGGTTTTTCGTAGTGTTTGCGTTTACGAACCTCTGCAAGCGTACCATCTTTTGAAACACCACGTTTGAAGCGGCGAAGAGCATCTTCAAGTGATTCATTTTTACGTACACGAGTTTCCACTAGTTTTCCCTCCCTCCGATATTACCGACTAAAGGAAACGTGTCAGACACGTCATACAACATTATAGTAGGAATATACAGAATGGTCAATAGTTGATTGACCTGTTCTTCCTGACCGGTCATATGCCTTTTATATTCCCTTATCGTCTCATGTCCTTCCTCGTTTGACAACCATTTCTCACAGCTGAAATTCATTTCAATTGAAATATCGATGTAACCGCTTTCGTAATGGAATTGAAATGTTTTGTCAATTCGGTGAACATTGTGTAAGAATGGAGACATTACGTTTGCAAGGAGTGGAACTATGAAAGAAGCAAAACGCATCCTTTGGGGTCTAGCGCTCGGAATCGTCGTCGGTCTCGTCCTCGCTGCCCTGCCGGATAAATCGATTTATACGAAAATCGATCTATACGCATTGAAACCGCTTGGGACGATTTTCCTGAACTTGATCAAGATGCTCGTCGTGCCGATCGTCTTCTTCTCGATCGCACTCGGTGTCATGGGTCTCGGCAATCCGAGGGAGCTCGGACGTGTCGGCGGCAAGGCGATCGGATACTTCCTGACGACGACGGCAGTCGCCATCGTCATCGCACTCGCACTCGCCTTGATCGTCAAACCGGGTGAGCGCGGTATCTTCGTCACGGAAGGACTGAAGAATGAAGTGGGAGAAATTCCTGACACGAGCCTCATCGGCACGATCACCGGGATGTTCCCGACGAACCCGATCGCTTCGATGGCGGAAGGCAACATGTTGCAGATCATCGTCTTCAGCGTCTTCATCGGGTTCGGGATCACGTTCCTCGGAAACAAGGTCCCTGTCCTTCGCCAGTTCATCGAGCAAGGCAACGATCTGATGACCTACCTGATCGGTCTCGTCATGAAGTTCGCACCAATCGGCGCGTTCGCATTGATCGCTTCCGCTGTCGGATCACAAGGATTCGATTCATTGAAAGCGATGTTCTGGTACATGATCGTCGTCATCGGTGCGCTCATCCTCCATTCAGTCATCACTTATGGCTCGACCGTCGCATTGATCGGCAAGATGAACCCGTTCTTCTTCTTCAGGAAGTTCGCACCGGTCATGTTGTTCGCCTTCTCGACGTCATCGTCGAATGCGACGCTCCCTGTCGCCATGCAGACTGCGCAGAAGGAATTGAAGGTGCCGCGCTCCGTCTCTAGCTTCGTCCAGCCCCTCGGTGCGACGATCAACATGGACGGTACGGCAATCATGCAGGGTGTCGCGACCGTCTTCATCGCGCAAGTCTATAGCCAGGAGCTTACCGTCGCTCAGCTCGCGACTGTCGTCCTGACGGCAGTGCTCGCTTCGGTCGGAACGGCCGGTGTACCAGGGGTCGGCCTCGTCATGTTGACGATGGTCCTCCAGTCCGTCAACCTTCCCGTCGAAGGAATCGCCCTCATCCTCGGCGTCGACCGTCTGCTCGACATGATGCGGACGGCCGTCAACATCACGGGTGACGCGGCATGCGCCGTCGTCGTCTCTAAATCGGAAGAGAAGAACCTCTCTGCCGAAGAGGACGAGGACGAAGAAGAACAGTACGCCTAAGAAGAAAATCACCTTTAAAAAAGCTGCACCTGTCCCCGAGGCCTCGAAGCCTCAGACAGGTGCAGCTTTTTCAGTTCTCCGTTCAAGTGAGTCGGACGAAGACGCATGTATCCTTCGTTCCACCGCCGTCGACCCGGAGACCTTCCTGCTCGAGGACTGCCTCAAGACGAAAACCGGCCTTCTCAGCGACGCGCCGGCTCGCATGGTTATCCGAGTCGCAGCGAATCTCGATTCGCTTCGCGCCGAGCTGAGAAAACGCCACCCTGCTCAGTCCCTCGACCGCTTCCGTGACGTACCCCTTTCCCGTCTCGTTCGTAACTGCCCAGTAACCGATTTCGAACTTCGGGATCGACCAGTTTATGCGCTGCAGACCACTCGAGGCGATGAAACGACCGCTTTCCTTCTCGAAGACGAGGTAGCGAAGATTGGTCCGGAGAATGAAGTCGGCGATCGCTTGCCTGAGGTTGACCTCGACATCATCGACCGTCTGATCGAGATGGGCGAACTCCATCCATGGCTTCAGCTCCTCGAGCGAAGCCTCGATGGCAGCATGGACTGCCTCACCGTCTCCTTTTCGCGGCATCCGGATCAGGAGACGGTCCGTCTCGAACGATTCCGGCACTTCAATCAATATCGGATTCATGAAAATTCCCCCCTTGTCTTCATCAGTCTAAGACAAGCGGGGAAGATTTCCTTATTTTTTTAAGACGAACGATGAGAGGCCTGACACTTCGACGATTCCGCTGACGTGCTTCAACGTCTTCGTTCCGGATCTCGTCCCGTCTGCGACGAGAGACCAGGTGCCTTCAGGCAGCTTGATGCTGACGCTGCCCTTGTTCGCGTTATGGATGACATAGAGGTCACCCTTCTCCTGCTCAACCTTATAGGCGACTACCTTCGCAGGCGCCTCCATGAATGAAAGGGCAGCCTTGATTTCCTTCGCTGTCGCCAGGCGCAGACCCGGGTTGTCCTTCCGGATCGCGATCAAGCCTTTCATGTAATCGACGTCTGCCTGACGGTCCATCTTCCGTTTCCAGTCGAGCTGGTTGACGCTGTCGGGAGACTTGTACGAGTTGTGGTCCCCGTTCTTCGTCCGCATGAAGTCCTGGCCGGCATGGATGAACGTCGTGCCTTGTGACGTCAGAACGATGCTCGAGGCGAGACGGTGCATCTTCGTTCTCGTCGCATCCGATTCAGCGGGGTTCGTCAGGTTCAGCTTATCCCAAAGCGTATGGTTGTCATGCGCCTCGACGTAAGTGATCGCCTGGTCCGGTTCCGTCGTGAACCCTTTGATGTTCTCGTCGTACTGGATTTCACCGACGATCCCGCGCTTGATCCGTGCCTCCATCCCATCCTTGCCGTTGACGAAGCCGGCATCGGTATCGAGGAAGACGCTGCCTTTCAGGGCGTCGCGCAAGTTATCATTGAAATGTCCGATATGCGGCATCTTAGCGGCATTGTTCTGGTTTGCCTTTTGCTCGGCGGCGAGCGGCGTGCCGAGATCCCAGCCCTCCCCGAAGACGAGAATCGTCGGATTGATGCTGTCGACCGTTTTTCGGACTTTATTCATCGTTTCGACGTCATGGATACCCATCAAGTCGAAGCGGAACCCATCCCAGTGATATTCAGAAGCCCAGTATGCGACCGAGTCGACGATCAGCTTCTGCATCATCTTACGCTCAGAAGCGGTATCGTTGCCGACACCCGTCCCGTTCGCGAGATCACCCGATTCCGTGTAGCGGTAATAATAACCAGGTACGATTTTATCGAGGTTCGACGCTTTCGCATCGAACATATGATTGTAGACGACGTCCATCACGGCGCGCAATCCATTATCGTGAAGTCCCTGGATCATCTGCTTCATCTCCATGATCCGGACTTTCGGCGCATATGGGTTCGTCGAGTACGAGCCTTCCGGCGCATTGTAGTTCTTCGGATCGTATCCCCAATTGTAGGTCTTGAGCGGATTCGTCTCATCGACTGAAGCCGTATTGAAATCGTAGACCGGGATGAACTGGACGTGTGTGATCCCAAGCTCTTTCAGATGGTCTAGCCCTGTCTTCGTCGCGAGCTTCTTACCGCCCTTCGTCAATCGTGTATCTTGTTCGATGACGCCGAGATACTTCCCTTTGTTCTTGATGCCTGAATCATAACCGCTGTCTGTCACGTCATACATCGAGAGATCACGGACATGCGTCTCATAGATGATGGCGTCCGTCGCTCGTCTCAACTTCGGTTTGTCAGACGACCAGCGCTTCGGATTGGTCTCTTTCATATCGACGATCACACCTTGATCGCCGTTGACCGATACGGCCGTCGCGTAAGGGTCGACCGCACGGACAGTGTCCTTCGCGTGTTTCACCTCGAACGTATATCCGATCTCATCGAGGTCGCCTTTGACTGTCGCGACCCACGTCCCCTTCGCCTCGCGCTTCATCTCGATTTCGCTATAGATGTCCTTCGCGGTCGTCGGCGACTTCTTTTGTAGACGGTACAGCTCGAGCTCGACCGTCTGCGCAGTCGGCGCCCACAGACGGAAAGACGTCTTCGATTTCTTGTACGACGTGCCGAGTTTGCCGTCGTAAGCGTATTTCGCATCGAATTCTTCTGAACGGAGCACTTTCCCCGCTTCGAGCGTCGCTCCTTCGAACGCAGGGTGCGTCGCTGTGATCGTCTTCGCGAGATCGATGTCTCTTTCGACCTTCACCTGAACCGTCTTCGAATCGATGAGCGTCAAGCCCGGCATCTCGAGGTTCGTAAAGCTGAACTCCTTCAACTGCGCCTCCGTCAAAGGCGTATTCGTCTTGAGCGTCATCTCGCGGAATGAGTCCGCAACGAAACTCGAGATTCGCGGCGTCCGGTCGATTTCAGGCTCACTGTAATAAATCGTCGAATCGCCCTGGATCAGCCAGATGTCCTTCGCTCCTGCATAGAAAAATCGATCTTCTCCGTCCTTCTCCGACCAGCCCTCCTTATGAGGGATGATGCCGGCGAGACGTTGCTTCGTCGCATTGTCGAGTTCGACTGTCGCGACTGCACCGAACGCATCCGTCTGATTGAATTCGAAACGTCTACCGTCGCCGTTCTTCGGCCACGACCATGCGCCGAATTGCGCGTAGTCGCCATTGTATCGATAGTAGTGGACGTTCGTCTTCACGTGTTCGACGTCTGTACCTTGAGTAGGATTTGACGTGTTGATCCCCGTCTTGCCGGACTCGATCCACACTTCAGCCACGCCGTCCTTGATCATGTCTTGCGTGATGAAACGATCATTTTCCGATCCTGCATCCTTCGACCAGTTGTCATCGCGGACGATGAATCCGATTTTTTCCGGCTGGTCGACCGGCAATTCGTAGATAGCAATCTTCCCGTATTCATCCTCCGCGTTGAAAGGATGGGCCTTGTTCGGGAAATGGTCCGGCCCGTTCGTCCAAAGCCACAGGTTCCAGTCATGCGGGTTCGCTGCATCCTCCTTGTAATGGATGATGACGAGTGTCTTGTCGTCGGCTGCAAGTCCCATGTTCGGGAACAGCGTCAATATCAGTGCAAACGTTAGCACAACTGCACATGCGCGTCTCAAAATATCCAATGTCGTTCCTCCCATTCGGTGAAATCGCTTTCACGAATAGTTTGCCTATAAAAAACATTCCTGTCAAAAGATATTTCACCACATGAAAAAAATAGGACTTTCTCCTCTTTTGTCAGACCACTGGACGGAGGATAAACAATCCCTCCTGTTCAAGCGATTCGTTCCAGACCAAAAAGACCGGCTTCCGATTGTGCGGAAGCCGGTCTCCTGTTGTTTTTTCAGCGCTCCTCGATCAGACGATCGAGCTTCTGCTTGACTGACGAGAGAGAACTTTCGTCCGCGAAGAAATACCAGACACCGTCCTTCGCGATGTACCCTTCCCCTTCGAGAGTCAGAGGACGCAGCTGATCAAATCCTTTCCTGTTCTCTTCCGCCAGCTGCGTCGCTTCCTCGAAGGTCACGTTCGTCTGGATGTTTTTCTCCATCACTTTCGCAAGCTTATCGTAACGGAACAGCGTGTCAGTACGCTTCAGTTTTTTGACGACGGCCTGCAGCACTTGACGCTGTCTGATTTGCCGGCCCGTATCCCCGAGTGGATCATCTTTTCGCATCCGCGCGTAGCCGCTCGCTTCCAATCCGTTCAACTCGATATTGCCTTTCGGGTAATCCTTTTGGAGACGCCGGTCATTCCAGCTGAAAGCAGACGGATTATCGACGGTTATCCCTCCGACCGCGTCGACGAGATCGATCAGACCTTCCATGTTGATTTTGGCGTAATAAGGGATGTCGATCTCAAGCAGCCGTTCGACGGCGCTGACAGTCTCATCCACTCCTCCGTAGGCATATGTGTGGTTGATTTTCGTCTTCTCCCCGCTTTCGAGCTCGACATGCAGATCACGCGGAATCGAAAGCGATTTCGCCTTTTCCGTCTTCGGATTGAACGAGAGGAGGAGAAGCGCATCCGCCCGCCCCTTGTCGTTTTCCCGTTCGTCGACTCCAATCAGAAGGATATGGAACGGTCGCATCGCGCGAAGCGGCTGTTTCTTCTCGCCGCTCATCGGTTTCAGCAAAGTGCTCGTCGTCTCTTGAATTTTCAAGAAGGCAAAACCGGACGTCGCACTGAGTACGAGGACCAGCAGCAGCAGGACTGTGCTGATGATGCGCCAGACATTCCTCTTTCCTTTCCGGTTCGTTCGTGATTGCAATGGGAGCACCTCCTTACAGAGTCCGTTCGTACATCGGCATCATACCTGAGATGTTCGAGTTGTGGAGGAACAGGACGGCATCGACCTGCTTTTCCTTCGCATAGTCCGACACATCGAACGACTTCTTCGTGTAGCGAATGTCGACGACCTCGATATCCATGCTGCGCGCAAGGAAAGGCAAGACAGGATTTGCGAAGGAGTCCTTGACGACGAGAATCCTCGGACCATCCTCTTTCGAGCTGATCGACATCAATCCATGGTTTCCGTTGAGAAAAGCCTCGTACCGGTCGACATAATCTCCCTTCTTCCGCATGAAGGACTCATCGATGACCTTGTTTCCACATTTACCGTCGTAACAGACGTCGAGCCCCTTGAATTGTTCTGGTCCGTAATACTCGATCGTATCAGCGCTCTGCACATAGGCGAGAGTCGTCTTGCGGGCGAGTGAGCCGTAATAGCTTTCCCCGCTCCGCTTCTTGTCTGCCGGATTCATTTCAGATAACTCGATCTCAGGAAACTTCTGTTTGAGCGCTCCTGTGATTTCCGCATAGGCGATATATGCCCCGTCGATGTTCCAGTGGTGGTCGGTCTTGAAGTAGTTCTCGATCCGCAGATCATCAAGTGAGATCGACTCTATCCCTTTCGCCTCGACCTGGTCGATCATGGCATCGTGCCGCTCGGTCGCGTTCGAGGCGACATAGGACGGTAAAATCCCCTGCTTCTCCGCTATGACGGTCTTCGACGGAGCCAAGGCGAAATAAACAGGTACGCCGACGTCACTCGCGAATTTCTTGAATGCTTCCGGCACCGGTCGAGTCTTCGTGTCGGCAGGTTCAATCATGTAACCGTTGCGTGCGGTATAGATTCCGTTTCGGAACGGCTGTCTGAGGAATTCCCGCGCGACGAGCGCCTGTGCTTCGACGAGCGTCCCTCTGAGCGCGAGCTGATCAGTGAAGTATTTCTCGAACGATTGTGCATATTCTCCGCTGACGACACTGTCGACGGTCGGTGACTGGAGCGTCGCGAGCTTTCGGTTCTCGAGCTGGGAAGCGACACGGTCCTCCTTGATGATCGTCCACGTCCCGACGGCCAGCAGGACGATGAGGAAGGAGGCGATCGTCAAACGCATCATCCAGTCTTCGAAGTTGAATTTCCGCTTCACGGGCAACGACTTACGCTCTTCGTTTTGACCAGGTCGCACTATCCGTTGCATGATTGCACCTCCTTAAAATCTGAAATAAATGAACGGATTGAACGTGCTCGCGACAAGTGCGGCAGTCGCGAGGAAAAATAGAAGCATCGCATATCCGTATTGCACGGAAAGTCCGACCGGTCCGAGTTTCTTGACGATGATCGTCCCGAAGTAGAGCGGAATCGGGGTGGCTGCGATGCAGGCGATGACCAGCAATACACCGTTTTGGACGAGCTGATAGGTCGCCCTCGCATCCCATACTTCTTGCGGCAGGAACATCGCTTGCAGATACGCGATGGCGTCCGGGAAGGTCTCCGCCCGGAAGAACACCCAGCCGACGAGCACGAGAATCAATGTCGTGACGTGCGCGAGCGCCGGCACTTTTTTCAGCCATTTCCCGAGGAACGCCTTCTCGATCATGATCCAGATGCCGTAATAGGCACCCCATGCGACGAATGTCCAGCTCGCCCCGTGCCATAGCCCGGTCAAGAGCCAGACGATCGCCAGGTTTCTGTACTGATTGAATGGCCCCTTCCGGTTACCTCCAAGCGGGATGTAGACGTAGTCACGAAACCACGTCCCGAGCGAGATATGCCAACGTCTCCAAAATTCAGTCACCGAACGCGAGATATACGGATAGTTGAAGTTCTCGAGGAAATGGAAGCCGAACATGAGACCGAGGCCGATTGCCATATCGCTGTATCCGGAGAAGTCGAAATAGATTTGTAACGCATATGCGATGACCCCGATCCAGGCGAGGCCCATCGACAAATCATTCATATTGAAGATCGTGTCTGCCACCTGCCCGCAACCGTTCGCGAGAATCAGCTTCTTCGACAGACCGACGATGAAACGCCTTACCCCGTGTGCGAATTCCGGCACCGTCTCATGCCGGTCATTGATTTCGGTCGCGACCGTCTCATAGCGCACGATCGGACCCGCGATCAACTGGGGGAACAGGGCGATATAAAGCGCAAGATCAAGCGGATTCTTTTGCACCTGTCCCTTCTCGCGATAGACATCGATGACGTAGCTCATTGCCTGGAACGTAAAGAAGGAGATCCCGATCGGCAAGACGACGTTCGGGACGAACAACTCGAGACCGAATGACTGATTGACTGTCGTCATGAAGAAGCCGCTGTACTTGAACCAGCCGAGGATCGAAAGGTTGACGACGATCATCGCCGCCATGATCCATTTGACCGAGACATGCTCCCGGTAGCGGTGAACGAACAGCGCGAACAAGTAGTTCACGCAGATGCTGAGCAACATGATCGTCACGAACTTCGGCTCCCCCCAGGCATAGAAGAACAGACTTGCAAGCAAGAGCCACAGGTTTCGGAACCGGCGGGGCAACGTGTGATAGACGATCAAGACGAGCGGCAGGAACAGGAACAAAAAGACTGTCGAGCTAAATAACATGATCCTGCCCCCTTTCAGCAAAGGATATCAACTCGCAGGACAGGTTCGTCAATCGCACCGCGAAATCGCCTGTCCCTATGAACTTGAACGCAATTTTGAAATAGACGGCACCTTCGACCCGTTCGATTTCGACCGGTAGTGATTCGTGCCCCGAGAGGACGACCGTCTCCGTCTCGGATCGCATCCTCTTCGTGTTCCCGTATTGCATTTTGAACAGCTGGACTTCGAGGGGCGACTCCACTTCGAAGGTGAAGATGAACCTTATCCGGTCTGAGTCGTTGAAGCTCGCATCCTTGCGATACACCTTCGACGGCGGGTATTGAAAGGATTGGTCGAACAGCTGGACATACAGCTTGTCCTCCTCTTCCGCGCCGTTGAACTCGAACTTGATTCCGGCCTCTGTCTCGAGGATCGTCGCCTTCTCTTTCGTCCCTTGCGGATAGAACTGGTAGCATGCGAGCCGCAAAGGACGGATTTCATTCATACCGTGACCTCTTCCAACATGATGGCATCGACGATTCGTTCGGAAGCATGCCCGTCTCCGTATGGGTTACTCGCTTGCGCCATCTTGGCACATGCCGCTGGATCGCTCAGGAGTTCATCTCCCGATTCGAAGATGGAACGCGGATTCGTCCCGACGAGGCGAAGTGTCCCGGCCGCCACTCCTTCTCCCCGCTCCGTCGTATCCCGCAGGACGAGCACCGGCACACCGAGCGACGGCGCTTCTTCCTGTATTCCGCCAGAATCCGTCAAAATCAGCGTCGAGCGCGCCGCGAAGTTATGGAAGTCGAACACATCGAGCGGCTCAATCAAATGGATTCGCTCAATCCCCTCAAGTTTCCGCGAAGCCTCCAGCACGACCGGATTCGGATGGACGGGGAAGACGATTTCGATGTCGGGGTGTGCGGCATGCAACCGGATGATCGCGTCGAAAATGACTGAAAGACGCTCGTGATTTTCCCGCCGATGGACCGTCAGCAGCACAAGGCGCCTCTCCCCGATTCGCTCGAGCACCGGATGTACATAGGAGTCCTTCACCGTCGTCTTGAGCGCATCGATCACCGTGTTTCCCGTGACGTGGACATTCGTAACCTTACCTTCGCGCCGGAGATTTTCTGCCGCCTGTTCCGTCGGAGCGAAATGAATGTCCGCGAGAACGCCGGTCAGCTGACGGTTCATTTCCTCCGGGAACGGCGAATATTTCTCATATGTCCTTAGACCGGCCTCGACATGCCCGATCGGAATCTGCTGATAGAAGGCGGCGAGCGACGTAGCGAACGTCGTCGTCGTGTCTCCATGGACGAGGACGAGATCAGGCTTTTCCGTCTCGAGCACTGCCTTCATCCCACTGAGGATTCGAGCCGTCAATTCCTCGAGCGTCTGGCGAGGAGCCATCAAGTCGAGGTCATGGTCGGGCACGATTTGAAACAGATCGAGTACCTGATCGAGCATTTCACGGTGTTGCGCCGTGACGACGACGACTGGCTTCACTCCCTCTCTTTTTTTCAGTGCTTCGCAAAGCGGTGCCATCTTGATTGCTTCTGGTCGTGTTCCGAATACTAGCATGACTTTTTTCATGAAGAGATTCTCCTGTCTGACTCGCTTTCGACGACGGTTTCACCACGGATCGATTCGACCGCTTCATTCCCTCGCTCCTGTCGCTTGCGTGTCACATAATCTGTGATTTGCCGTTTTGGCATCTGTTTGTGCCAGTGGAGGTATTTGTTGTACTCCGCCATGACCTCCTCGGTCGGACCGAACTCACGGATTTCCCCGTACTCGAGCCACATCACCTTCGAACAGAATTGGCGCACCTGACTGAGGGAATGACTGATGAAGAAGATCGTCTTTCCTCGGTCACGGAACTCACGCATCTTATCGAGGCACTTCTCCGTGAACGTCTGATCCCCGACCGACAACGCCTCGTCGATGACGAGGATGTCCGGGTCGATGTTGATCGAGATCGCGAATCCGAGCCTCGCCCTCATCCCGCTCGAGTACGTCTTGACCGGCTGATCGATGAAGTCGCCGATATCCGCGAATTCGAGGATATCCGGCGTGATAACATCGATCTGTTTCTTCGTCAACCCCATCATCAACCCTTTTAGTTCGATGTTGTCCCTGCCCGTCAACTGGTTGTTCAATCCGCTCGAGATGGCGATCAGCGCTGATTTCCCGCGTAGCGTCACCCGTCCGTATGTCGGTGGGGTGACGTTCGCGAGCAGCTGCGAAAGCGTCGACTTGCCGCTGCCGTTGATGCCGACGATGCCGACGATCTCGCCTTCCTCGACGGAGAATGAAATATTCTTGAGCGCATAGAATGCTTTTCCATTGATTTTTCCGAAGAGGACTTCCTTCAGCTTGTCGATCGGCTTGTCATACAGGACATAGCGTTTCGACACATTTTCAAACACGACGTGCTCCATCTTGCCCCTCCTTACACATAGTCGATGAAATACCGGCGGAACCTGACATGGACGGCCGCCCCGACGAACAGGATCAATCCGACGACACTCCAGAAGTAGACGCCGTACCAGACATGTTCCATCAGAAACCCTGTGCCGATGATGGCCGATCGGTAACCTTCGACGATGTAGACGAGCGGATTGATCATCAACAGCATCCGGAACAGCTCGTGGTCCGGCGGCACCCACATGATCGGTGTCAAATACATCAGCATCCGGATGCTCGATGTGACGACGTTCTGGACGTCCCGGATCATCGTCGCAAGCGCAGAAAGCAGCAGGGACAATGCATAGAGGAAGATGACGCCTGCCGGCACGATATAGAACAGCTGCAGCGTATGCCAGCCCGGCAGATAGCCGAATGCCGCAGCAAGGATGACCGTCAGGAAAATCATCGCGACGTGGCGATAGAATTGTGCCAGGATGACGTAAGCCGGTATCGTACTGAGCGGGAAATGCATCTTCGAGACGAGGGCGACCCTGCCGTAGATCGAACGCGTCCCTCCAGGAATACCGCTGCCGACGAAGAACCAGGCAATCAAGCCGCTGACGAGCCAGAGTACGAACGGGATGCCGTCGACCGGGCTGCCTCCCCTGATCCCGAACCCGAAAACGACCCAATAGACCGCAATCTGCAGAAGCGGGGTCATGATTTCCCAGAACCACCCGAGATACTGCATGCTGTACTGGCTCTTCATCTCATAAAGTGAAAGCCGAAAGATCAAATATAGATGATCTTTCAGCTCTTTTAGAACGGTCTGGATGGCGTTCATGCCGTATGCACATCCGCTTGCTCAGGACGGTACGTATGCAGGTTGCCGTAATTGAGTACCGTCACGCCGGCCATAGGGGCTACGATTGCCTTCGTATCGAATAGAAGCGTCTGACGCATCAGACTTTTCAACCGTACGGCGCTGAACTGCTTGAACTCATCGTGGTCGACGAGGACGAGTGCGAGGTCCGCACCTTGTAATGCGCTCGTCTCGTCAGTCAGTTCGAAGCGCGGAGAGATCGAACGCTCGACGTGCGGATCACAGACCGAGACGTCGATGCCCGAATCGAGCAACTGATGGATGACCTCGACGGCAGGACTTTCACGCATGTCGTCGACGTTCCCCTTATAGGTGACACCGAACACGGCGACTTTCGGATTCTTGATGTTCGAAAGGAGGTCTCTCGATCGCTCTGAAACGAATCGCGGCATCGAGGCGTTCGTCTCGCGGGCGGTCCGGATGATGCGTGCCTGCTCCGGAGCCTTCGCGACGATGAAATACGGATCGACCGCAAGGCAGTGTCCTCCGACACCCGGTCCCGGATGATGCAAGTTCACCCGTGGATGCATGTTCGCCATCTTGATGACATCGAGGACGTCGATTTCGAGATGATGACAGATTTTAGCGAGTTCGTTCGCAAGTGCGATGTTGACATCCCGGAACGTGTTCTCCATCAACTTCGACATCTCGGCCGTCTTCGCGTCCGTCTTGACGACCTCCCCTTGGACGAATGTCCCGTACACTTTCGCCCCTGCTTCCGCGCATGCCGGCGTGATGCCGCCGACGATCCGGTTATTGTAGATGAGTTCGTGCAGGATTTGACCAGGCAAGACGCGTTCCGGACAATGAACGAGGAAGAGGTCTCGACCGACCTTGAACCCTGCCGCTTCGATGAGCGGCAAGACGTGATCATCCATCGTTCGCGGTGCGATCGTCGACTCGACGATCAGGACATTCCCTGCTTCGAGATAAGGCAATGTATTCCGAACGGCAGATAGCACGTATGTGAGGTCGCATGATTTCTCAGCGTCGTCCCGGTTCGGCGTCGGGACGGCAATCAAAAACACATCCGACTTTTCGGGAACGAGAGAGGCACGGAACTTTCCATCTGCTACGACACGTTTGATCACGTCCTCCAGTCCAGGTTCTTCGATATGGATTTCTCCTGAGTTCAACGTCTCGACGATTGCCGGGTCGATGTCTACACCGACTACATCGACGCCGTGGGCAGCGAACATCGCGGATGATGGGAGACCGATATAGCCAAGTCCGATCGTACAAAGTTTCATGGTAGATTCCTCCGTCTAGTTGAATGATGGGTCACGCAAGCTACTGTCCTTTCATGACCTGACGTCTTGAGGTTATCGGGATTCCAATGGAAATCCAAGGGTTCTTACCATCTCTTAAACTACTCTTGACGTTACTTACAAACGGGACGATTTTTATAAATAACGTAAAGTTTCTGCGAAAAACCTGAACAATCCAGATGAAATATCCGCGCCTGAACTTATATGAAGTTGTATATACATGGAATTCCCTTTGTTTGACGAATAAGAAACCATATTTTCAATTTCCTCTTCCTTTTTCGACAGCCGACGCGTAACACGCAAGCAGGTACTTCTTCTCGGCGTCCCAGTGATAGACATCGCGCGCCTTGAGCGCATTCTGCTTCATCGTCAACCGCAGCCTTTCGTCCTTGACGATTTCGTTCACCGCATCAGCGATCGCTTTCGGATTTTCGGCATCGACGACGATTCCGGTCCCCTCCTTTTCAACGACTCGACGGATTTCAGGCAAGTCAGCCGCAACGACAGGCACGCCGGCAGCCATGTATTCGAACAGCTTGTTCGAGGAGGCCGAATAATGATTGAAGCAGATGTTCTGCAGGACTTGAAAGCCGACAGTGGCTGCAGCCGTGTAGCCCGGCAGGTCGGCGAGCGGCACCTTATCGATGAAATGGATTCTTCCCGTCCCTTGCTCTTTCGCCATGCGTATGAGCTTCTGCTTGATCTTTCCGTCCCCGATGAAGACAAGCGTCCCTTTCTCGATGAACGGCATCGCCTCGATCAGCTTCTCGAGCCCTCTGCCTTCCTGGATGCCGCCTTGATAAAGCAAAATCGCCTCATCTGCAGGAAGCCCGAGTTCAAGCCTGAGCGGACGTGCGACAGGTACTTCTGCCTGATAGAAGGGGTAATTGTGCAACACTCGAGGCAAAACACCATAGCGATGCTCATGGTAGGCTGCCCGCGTATCGTTTTCGACCATCGTCTCCGTCACATGACGAAGGAGCAGACGCTCGAGAATGCCTTGCGCTGGCCCGTAACCTGTCCGGTCCGTCTGTACTTCATGCGAATCATAGATGACCGGTTTCCCACTGCTTGCGATGACGGCCTGAGGCAGCGTATTGAGGTCGTTCGCATGGTAGATGTCGTATTCCTTCTTCATCGCCTGTCGCGTCATCCGGATGATTCCAAAGCTGTTGTAGAGGGCATACCTGACGAACCGGCTCTTCATCGAGACAGCTGTCCCGACCCCGAGGATGAGGAGCGGAGGGAAAGGGAGCAAGACGGCAAGTCCGAGCGTGGCTAAGAGAATTCGTTTTCGCCTGCTAAACTTCTTCAGGAATGCCGAGCCGATCGGAGCACGATTGATCCTGACAACTTTGAAACCTGCTTCGTTCCACTCTTGTTTCGGCAATTTCCCATCTGTCAGACAGAACAATTCCACTTCATACCCCGCCTCGACGAGCGCCGTACATTCCCTTAACACCCGCGCGTCGTTCGTGAACGTGTTCCAGACGAACATCGCTACTTGCTTCTTCATGCACGCACCTCCCGTCTGACCGAGGAAAGTGCCGTGAACAGCTTCTCCTCGTTCTGTTCCCAATCGAAATGTTCCGTCACATACTTCACGCCTGCCTCACCCATCCGTTTACGCCGTTCAGGGTCTTGCGCAAGTTCCCTGATATAGCGGGCAATCTGCTCCGCATCACGATCCCGCGACACGACACCCGCTCCCGACTCCTCGATCACATGCGCCGCATGGCCAGACACTGAACCGACAAGTGCGCATCCCATCGCCATGTAATCGATCAGCTTTCCTGGCGTGACCGTGTCGAACGCAGTGCTCGGCACGAGGGTCGCGAAGGCGATGTCGCTCGCCGCGAGCTCCTTGAGCGCATCCCAACGAGGCATGGCCTCGAGGAACTGGACGTTCTTCAGTCCGCGTTCAGCGATCATCTTCTCGAATTGCTGCTTATGATAGCCATATCCGACGACGCGGAATTCGATTCCCTCCTCGCCGACGAATTGCTTCGCGACATCGAGCAGCAGGAACAGATCTTGTGCGAGCCCGATGTTTCCCGTATAGATGACGCGGACCCGGTCCGATTTCTTTCTCCTCTTGATCAACCATTCGTTCTCCTCGATCGAATTCGGAACGTAATGGATCTTCTCAGGCGATACGCCGCTCTTCTCGATGTAGCCGGCGAACCCTTCGCTGTTGATGATGATTTGGTCCGCCTCACGGTAGAGCAGGCGTTCGAGGAAATAGAGCGGTGTCAGCAGGAAACGTGATTTCGTGATGCCTACACCGATCAGCGATTCCGGCCAAAGGTCACGTACGTCAAGGACGAGTGGGGCCTTCTTGATCCGCTTCGCGATGACTCCGACGAAGCCCATGAATATGGAGGGGGTCGTTGCATAGATGCAGTCGTACGACCTGTCATCGTTTCGCACTTCCTTGACGGCGAGCAGGAATTGATCGATGAACACGCGAAGCCTTCTCCATAAGTTCGCAGTCGAATTGCGGCGACGCGGCCGGATTCGCGTGATCCGTGATTCGTCGAGCGAGGGTTCATCCCAGAATATCGAGTCCGTGTAGATTTCTGCATTCGGATAGATCGGCTCGGACGTCAGGACATGGACGCTGTTGCCTCTGCGTTCGAGGCGTTTGAACACGTTCTTCATCCGATTCGCCGCACTGCCGATTTCCGGATAGAAGTTTTGTGAGACGAGCAGGATGTTCATCCCTTCTTCCGATCGCGTCTGAAACCTGTCCGCCTGATTTTCCAGTACGCCTTCGCGAGTTTCCCCAGTTTCGAATTCGCCAGCGCTTGATACCTCGTTTTCCATCGTTCAGTCGCCTCCATCAGTCCTTGGTTGAGCGTCAACGCTGACTCGTACCGCTCAAGAAGTTCTTTGTACTGCTCTGTCAGCTGGATGTTCCGTTCTTCCCGGATCTTCAGGTCATGTTCGAGCGATTCAATCAGATCAGTCTTCCGCTTCGAATCCACATGCACTCTCTTCGCCTCTTCTTCATGGCTGCTCATCTTCTTCACTTCAGTCTTAAGGGAGATGATCTCCTCCAGATATCGCCGCTCTGTCGCCTCGAACGCATCCTCGAGCCAGGCGATTTCTTCTTCCGTCATCTGACGCGGGAGCATCTTTTCCTCGAATGTCTCGAGCGCGATCCCGAGCCATTTATCTATCCGTTCCACTTTCTGGATTTCACCGTATGGCGTCAACTGCTCGATCAGTTCGCGCAAATAGTAGGTCCGCTTGTGATCCTGGTAATCGTTCACGCCGAACGGGACGGTGACGATCATCCGTCCCCCTGCCTTCGTTAGCGAATGCGCCCGTTCGATGAATCGCTCCGGCTCTCCGATATGCTCGAGGACCTCCGTCATGAGGACGGAGTCGAAGCGCTGCCCGATTTCATATGTCATGAAGTTCGCTTCGACGAACGCGACGAGCTCGCGGACGGACTCCGCCTCGTGACCGAGTGTCTGATTCGCTTCTTCGATCGCTTCGGGCGAGATATCGAGTCCGAGCACCTCCTTACCTTCCCTGCCGAGCAGGATCGGTATGATTCCGCCCGAACAGCCTATATCGAGTATCTGTCGTCCCTTCGCCTCACGGATGATCCAGTGCACGCGGGACCTGACCTTCTTCCCGAACGCGGCACCGAGCTCATTGTAATAGGCTGCACGTATCTGATCACGCGGCCGCTTCATGCCCGTCTTCCCTTCACTCATCGCTTATCAGCCTCCATCACCATTTTTTCGATCGCACGGAAGTTACCGCTCTCGGCATAATCCCTGAATCGCTTCACCTTCGGCCGGCTCAACTTGATCGGTTCATAGAAACCGATGATCGACCGGAGCAATCCGACGTTCTCTTCGAGATCCTCCTTCTGGCTGTTCTCGAGCTTCACCAAATACCAGTGCTCGAAAAAATGTTCGAACCGCTGTGTCTTATAGGCATCGAGCACGCCCGCCTTCGCGAACTTCTCCGCTCTCGCCTTCTCCCTGACGACACTGCGTTCAAAAAAGCGCGGGGTCACGGAATTTACCGTCGATCCTGCGACGGCTGCATAATAATAGTGGATGACCTTGTTGATCAACAGGACTCGTTTCGCGGCAAGCATCATCTCCTGGAAGAACAGGGAATCCTGACCGACTGCTCCGACGACCATCTCGAGTTTATGCTCGAGCAGGAACTCCCGGCGTGCTACGAGTGCCTGGATGCTTTGGACCGCGAAGTGGTGCTCGAGCAGGAAACGTTTCGGATCGTCAAGGACGACCCGCTTCGCAGCGCGAACGGTCGGCAGTGCGATGATACTCGTCTTTTCCGCAAGCTTCTTCATGTGTCCAGCCGCGAAGTCGAGTTGCGCATCTTCCTTCATCTCTCGTAAAAGCAGGGCATAGCGATCGTTGAGCACCTCATTGTCGGGATCGAGATAGGTCACGAACGGCGCCGTCGCAAGCTCGAGCCCTTTGTTGCGCGGACGCGACGCACTGCCGCTCCCTCCGGTCTCGAAGAAGAACGTGCGGACATTCGGCTCCCGTCGAGCCAAGCGGCGGATTGCCATGAGCGTCTCGGCTTCCGTCGAGCCATCATCGACGAGAATGATTTCCGAACTTTCGAACCCATCCATCCGTTTCAAGCTGGCAAAACATTTGTATGTCAAATACGCACCGTTGTTGTAGATCGGCACGATGACGGACAACTCTTTTTTCGCCGGGTCTGCTTCCGATCTCGTCTCGTTCCATTCGAGATGATCGATCGTCAGGACGACCCCATTGAATTCGCCTGCCAGGAAATCCTCATAGGGGACAGACTCTCGCCAGACCGCAGCCCCATCCCTTTTTACGGTGGACACCGAGATCCGGTAGGAGTCCTCGCCCGGACCGGCCTTTCGGACGACGTCAGCTTCGCTGTATTTGAAGCCCGAAACGAGGTCTTCCAGATAATATTCACCGTATGTCGCGTTCGTCATGTACGCGACGATATCGGCAGAATCATAGAGTTCAGGTGTCAAACCAGATACGGCGATGACCTGATCCGGGCGCAAGGTTTGCTCCCCGACCATCTCTGACATCTCCTCATCTTCGATGACGACGAGCAGCCGCCGTTTCTCCTTCGCCGAGTCTCCGCTCACCATTCGGACGAGTTGATCGATTCGATGATAGACGGTGTGCCCCCCCATCACTTGCCGTATTCCTTCGGCCCTCAGTCTCTCGATGTCCTCCGGTGTCGTCCGTTCGAGAATCGACCCGATTTCCGTTTGATCATGCACGGTGAATACGTTCGGGAACAAATTGTTCACCGCGATGCTGTAATTCGAGATGATCAGGTTGCCGAGCGCCTGCGACTCGAAGATACGCCGGGCGCACATCGTCGGACTGTATTTGATGCTGTTCAGGTTCAAGACCCAGTCATAGCACTTGCTGACCTGCTGCAGGGCATCGTATTGAATGGCTGGCGCCACGTGTTGCACGTAAGCGGCCGGGAAGTGATAGTCCGGCAGATCGAGATGATAATTCCGGTCCACGATGTCAAGGCCATGATTCGAGCCAAGTACGCCGTCGAACAGAATCGTCGTATCCTTGACCCGCTCCGGATACTTCGCCATCCAGCTCCCGGCAAACAGGACGCGTCTTTCCATGCTCCGCGTCGCACCAATCGGATTGTGGATCAACGGGTTGACGCCGAACGACATCGCTTCGATGTTCCGATGCCCGCAAGTCTCACGGTAGACCGGAATCATCGCTTCATCGGACGTGAAGATGAAATCAGCCGCCTTTGCGACGTCGATGAAACGTTCGAAGTTACTCGGATCTTCCGTCGACTGGAAGACGACAGGAACCCCCGCCTGTTTCGCACGCCCCATCATGTCAAGCAGCTTTCGCCGTTTCTTCGATTCCGGTGACGCGATCCCTCTCCAGTCGTCTCCTTTAAGGCCCTTCCATGATGTCACGACGAGCAACAGGTCGAGATGCCTCGCGAATACCTCCTCCTCGTTCTCCGGATTCAAGTAATGCAGATTCCACGCGTCCTCATAGTAGGCATACATGAACTCTGAACAGACGATCGCCACGTCAAGCTGGCGCTTCTTGAAATATCGTGTCCCGCTTCGCAGCGGAATGCCTGCGTAGGCAACGTGATCCAAGTAATGCCGGTTGCTGTTCGCCTGGTATGTTTTCGTATCTGCTCCCCTTTTCGTCGCCAATTGTTTCGGCAAGGTCAGCACAGGTAGTGCGCGCAACGACTCGTAGGAGTCTTTATTCGCAGCTTCTTCCCGTTCGATGCGACGCCGTTCTTCACGCACCCAAGCCAGATGTCTATCTAGTTGCCGTTCCAAACGCTGATTCGTCATAGCTGGTACATCCCTTCCTCTTTCTTATCTCCACCCAAGTCTAGTCGCGGATGTTGAAGGTGAAATGAACAATTCTTAACGTTTAAGTAAAAATACGTATCCGTTTTTTACGTTAACGAATCACAAAATATAAATTGATGTCTTAATATAACTCTCATTCCCAAATAACCCCTCTCGCTAACAGCAATGTTTCCTTAACGGCAGGACGGGAATAATGATATATCGATAGTAGGAACAACGAAGAAAACATGGAAGGCAGTGATCATATTGGATAAGGAGCGAGACGATCAACGCAAACAGGAACAGGAACAGCAACAGGACAGTCCGGGCCTTCACCCCGACCCTGAACCTTCAGAGACGTCGAATCCGGCAGGAAAACCGGCCGAGACCCAGCACCCGGACCCTAACCCCGGTGAATCATGACAAAAAGGGCTGATTTCCACTTACTCATGGAAATCAGCCCTTTCATATTTTTCAATATAAGCCAATGAGGTCCTGCGGGCTGTCGATCCTTACATCCGCCGCTTCCCACTCCTGCCTTGTACCGAACCCGTATCGACAGATGACCGACGTCATATTGTGGGCCCGTGCTGCCTCGACGTCCGACATGCGGTCACCAATCATGACATAAGCCGCTTCTCCGAACTCAGCCTTATGGGCAGCGAGTATGTCCGCCTTCTTTTTGCCAGAGACGGACTCGAGGCATTTCGGGTTCGTGAAGAACTCCCGAATCCCCTGCGAATCGAGTATGAGGTTCAAATAATGGACGCCGCAATTGCTCGCCGTCGAAAGGATATGTCCCTCTTCCCGCAGCCGTTCGAGTGTTTCCCGCATGCCCTCGAACAGAACATCCTTCCCTTCCATCGCCTCTTCGAGATGAGCATGGCGCGTCCGACGTATCTGCCGGATTTCCTCGAGATTTGCCCCCGGGAATATGTTCTCCCAGAATGCATTCCCTGCCAGGCCATAACTCGAGCGGACAAGTTCCTCGGAAGGAAGACCGAGATGCTCCAAACCGTCCATCGATCGATGAATCGATACGGTCATCTGTTCTGTCGTGTCTACAAGCGTCCCGTCGATATCAAACATCAAAATTGCCATACCTTTCACTCCTCAGTTGTTTCTCATCTTTTTCCGTCTCCACCGAATCCATACGAAGGCAAGTACGACTCCTGTCAAGAAGACGGCAATCCATTCTTTCGATGGCCCCTCGACGATCACATGCCATCTGGCCCCCAACAACTTTCCTGTCCAGATGAAGAAGAGCGACCAGGCGAAAAAGGACAGGGCGGTCGCAATCGTGAAGGCAGCTCTCGAGACGCCGGTCAGTCCTGCCCCGATCGCAAAACCCATCCGCCACAGCGGCGAGAACAGCAGGATGTATTTCCCTCTGCTGTCCATGTTCGCCTTGAACTGATTCATGCGCGTCTCAGAAATCCGGAACGTCCGGAAAATCCAGTGGAGCGCGCGATCGCTTCCGAACCGCCCAATCGAAAAGAAGATGTTCTGGGTCACGATGAATGTCAAGAGCGCAAGCATCACCATCAGGACGAGACTGAGCTCCGTCTTATGGACGAGATACCCTGCGTAGGCAAGCGGAACTTCACTCGGCAGAAAAGGCATGATGATCGCGACTACCACCCCGAGATATCCATACGTCTCCATCATTCCTTGCCAATCCATTCCGCCCACCTCCTTTTCACCATTATACGGCAATTAGGATGTTCCTGTGGCGTATGACCTTTCCGCAATGAAAAAACCGGTCGCATGACCGGTCAATAGGCGTCTTCGCTTTGGAACGGTTGCGTCCGCAAACGCTCTTGTTCGTCTTTCCAGTCGCTGAAGCGTGAAAGTTCTTCAAATACCGTCTTCGCGACGAATGTGATGATCGCGATGTCATCCGCGAGACCGAACCCGAAAATGAAGTCCGGAATCAGGTCGATCGGCGAGACGAGATAGATCAGGGCACCGACGACTTTCAACATCGTCTTCCGTTCGATTTGCCGGTATTCTCCTTTTTGATAGGCCCGTATCATTTCGGTGAACAATGTGATTGGCGATAACGCCGTCGACAAAGCCCCTTTGTTGTTCGCGACCTTTTGCCACGTGTTCTTGATCAACGGGTTCGTCTTCTTCGGATTCCCCACGTACTCATCTGCCTCCTGCTCATAGGATTGCAGTTCCCGCTCGATTCGCTCATCTTTGAAATCCATCGAATCATCCCTCCTCAGCTTTCTGTTTTTCTATTCCCCGATAATCCTTCGTTCTAATCCTGACCTTCTTCCGCTCTTCGTGTTTGATTGTGGCGAGAGTCGGCTATGAGAGTATAGGAAGAATTTCTGAAACAGGAGCAGGAGGAATGAACATGGACTTCATGAACAAAACAGTCATCATAACCGGTGCTGCGAACGGGATCGGCGAAGAGATCGCCCGCGCTTTCGGCTCAAAAGGCGCGACGGTCGTCCTCGGGGACATCGATCAGATGTCTGGCGATGACGTCGTCTCGGCGATCGAGGAGGACGGTGGCATGGCCTACTTCTACAAAACGGACGTACAAGAGGAAGAAGACGTCAAGCGCTTGATCAGAAAGGCCGTCGAACATACCGGCAGGGTCGACATTCTCGTCAATAACGCCGGGATCATGATCCGAAAACCGTTGTCAGAGCTGTCCCTCGAAGAGTGGGACCGGGTCAATCATACGAATTTGAGAAGCGTCTTCCTCTGCAGCAAAGAAGCAGTTCGCGAGATGAAGAAAAACGAAAAGGGCGGCTCGATCGTCAACATCTCCTCTACGCGCTCCCTCATGTCGGAACCGGACACGGAGTCCTATGCCGCGACGAAAGGCGGCATCAATGCCCTGACACACGCGCTTGCCATCTCGCTCGGTCCAGAGCAGATCACGGTCAATGCCGTCTCACCCGGCTGGATCGAGACTGGTAATTATCATGAGTTGTCACCTGACGACCATGCCCAACACCCTTCAGGACGCGTCGGCAAACCGTCCGACATCGCACGTGCCGTACTTTTCCTCACTCATCCCGATAACGATTTCATCACGGGAGAGAATGTCGTCATCGATGGCGGCATGACCCGGAAGATGATTTATGAGGAAGAGGAGGACTGAGGATACTGAAAGTAGTTCGATATGCCTCTTTTGATATGCAATCCTTCAGGATCAGCCATACTGTCGTCCGGCAGTTGCTGATCCTTCTTTGTTCCCTTCCACCGCCAAACCGGTGATTTACCCCTGATACTGCTTTCTTGAAACCTGAAAATATAATTTCCAGAGAACATATTACAGAATTATGACATGCCAATCCAGCATACCTCTTCCAATCGAGTTACCAACGTGAATATAAATTAACTGTTAAAGATGTTGATAGACCGCTGATTTTATGAAATGATTGAGAGCTCATTCCCTCCATACCTCTTATATTTTCATAAAACAAACGTTTTTTTCATCGAATGTATTTAAAGAAATTGTAACGGAGCTCCCCGTATTTTCTTGTTACAGTAGTCCTTGTGACGCAGATACGACTCGTCAGGAAGGACTGAACCGATGAAATTCTTATCTATAAATACATTGAAGCCTCTAACGATTACCCTCATGACAAGCGCACTTCTTATCAGCCCGTTTCATGCAAACAAAGCGGATGCTGCAAGCCCATATACGGAAAGACAACATCAAAACCAGACGGAGCAGAAGAAGCAGCGCTCGGCGCTCTCTGCAAAAGAACGTCAGCTCGCTGCCGTTCAAAAACAAATCTACGCGCTCGACCAACAGATCAACGGTCTGACGCTCCAGGTCGTCGAGAACACGCGTGAAATCGCGAAAAACAAAAAAGAACAACAGCGCCTCGCACTCAAGATTCGCAAACTTCAGGCTCAGATCGCTGAGCAGGAGAAGATGCTCGGGGAGCGCCTCGCCGTCCGTCAATCATCTGCCGATACGGCACCGATTCTCGAAGCGGTCTTCGGGGCGAAGGACGTTGGCGACATCATCAGCCGCTTCAACGCCTTCAATACGATCGCGGAGAGCGATGCATCGCTTCTCAAGGACTACGAAGCGAACAAGCAACAACTCGCCGCAGCGAAGAAACGGCTCGACGAAGCGAGAAAAGAACTCGTCGAACGTCGTGCGACTCTGAAGCAGAAACAAGGCGAGCTTGCGAGCGAAAAGGCGAAACGCTCAGCCATCCTCAACCGTCTCAATGTTGACAAGCAACGAATCGAGACGAAAATTCTTGGCCTGAAAGAAGCATCGAGCTTGATCAGAGCACAGGAAGCAGCAGCGAAGCGAGCAGCGGCTGCCGCAAAACAGTCGACACCATCGTCAGGCAGCGGCAAGATCCTCTCGTCAGCAAAAGGCAAGTTCATCCGCCCAGCTGAAGGACGCATCTCACAAGGGATGGGTGCAGCGAGCGGCTCGAACGGATACAGTTATCACAACGGGACGGACATCGCTGGTCCGGTCAACTCGCCAATCGTCGCCTCGGCGTCAGGTACGGTCATCCAGGCGAGCAGCGGCGGCCCTTACGGCAATCACGTCTATATCTCGCATAACATCGGCGGGAAGACGTATACGACTGTCTATGCCCACATGAACTCGCTGACGGTCTCCTCAGGACAGCAAGTGAAGCAAGGTCAACAGATCGGTACGCTCGGCAGTACGGGCAACTCGACTGGTCCTCACCTCCACTTCGAGATCCATGATGGAGGATACCAATATAGCGCGAGCGGACGTACGAACGAGATCGACCCGCAAAGCTTCTTCTGATAGAAATGAAAAAGAGTATTAATACAAAAAATCCTCCATTGAAGACAATGGAGGATTTTTTTGTATTCAAGTTTGAAAATGATTCGTTTCCTGTTCAAGCACGGAGGCCGTCTTCTCAAGATCGCGCATGAGTCCGTAGATGTTCTCAAACGATGCTTGCTGATCCCGCATCGATGCGGCCACTTCCTCGTTGCCGGCAGCGATTTCTTCCATCACTCCGCTGACCGTGCCCACCTGCGCGACGACGGATTCCGCCTCGCCTTTTGAACGGACCATCTGGCTTGAGACGTAGGAAAGCGTCTCAGAAATGCGCGACACGTCCTCCCGCGTCTTCAGGAACGACTGCTTCATCTCGTTGAAGTTCGAGATTTGTGCGCGTTGCTCATCGACGGAGGCTGCAAGCAGCTGCTGCAGTCTCTCGCCGTCGCCTCGAATCGTCCGGACGAGACTGAAAATCGAACGTGTCGCCTGGTTCGTCTCCTCGGCAAGCTTCTTCACCTCGCTCGCGACGACCCCGAATCCGCGTCCCGCGTCTCCTGCTCGGGCCGCTTCGATCGCCGCATTGAGCGACAATAGATTCGTCTGTGCCGCAACGCCTTCGACGAGTTCAGCCATCCGCTCGATCTGTTCCGTCTGCTCGAGGAAGCGTGCCATTTGATCCGAGAGCGACCTTCCTTGGACGGCTGCCTTCGCAAGTGCACCTGCCTGTTGCTCCATCACCTCGACACTATCGCGCATCGTCGCATCGGCTCTTTTCCCGTCAGCAAAGGCGGCGTTCGTCCGTTTCTCGCTTTCTGCAAACAAGTTACGCAGCTCCGTGATCGTTCCGACCGCCGATTGGAGGTCGTCAGACACCGTCTGCGTTCCGCCAGCCATGTCATGGATCGCCTGCGTCATGTTTCCGGACACTTCGACGACGTTCTCGTTTTCCGCACTCGCCTTCTCGCTCATCTGATAGATCCGGTTCGATGTCGAGCTGATCGAGATGATGACATCACGAAGCGTACCGTTCATCCGTGAAATCGAGCGCTCCAGGCGTCCAATCTCATCATTGCGTTCAGCTGCCTCGAAATCCTCCGACAAATCGCCGTCCGAGATTTTCTCGGCAATCCGGACGATCCGGTCGATCGGCCGGACGATGCTCCGGGCGAACAGCCAGTTGTAAATTGCAAGAGCAAGTAGCAGCAAGATCGAGACGAACAGGGTATTTTGCGTCAGAGCGTTCGTCTTATCCTTCGCTTCCGCCTGAAGAGCGCCATAGAACTCACCGTTCTTCGCGTGGAGCGTGTTCAAGTCGCTGAGCACCCCCTCGATCCGGGCCGCGTGCGAGCGGATCGAGATCGGTTCCTGCTCCGCGAGCAGGCTCGGCACAGCTTCGTTCAGCAGCGAATACTTCTCGGCCGCGCGGTCGACATGGACCCGGAAGTCATCAATCAGGTAATCATCCTTCAATGCCTTGATCCGTACTGCATTCTTTTTCGAAAGTGAAGAAGCCTGATCCATCTGATTCTTCGACGGCTGTTCCGCGAGGCGGAGCCATGCCGCTTGTTCATACAACAGCTTCGTCTCAAGTTCCGACACCTCGACGAGCTGTTTGCCATAGTCTTCGTTGTATGACTGGATCTGTCTCAACTCGATCAGCGTCCATCCCATCAAACCGAATACAGCGAGCATCGTGATGAGCGTAGACAAAATAAATCTTTTTCTGAGCGTCATCTGATCACCGCCTTTCCATTAAGCAGGTCTTTCTTCAGTTCCTCGATCCGCGTGTTCTCGTCTGCAGTCCATTCGGCATTGCGGATCGGTGCGAGCGCGATCCCGCCTTCCTTGATGCCGAGTGTGACGTGCCCTCCTTGAAGCCCTTCCTGTTCAACCTGATGTGCGATCTCCGTGATTGCGAGATCGACCTGCTTGAGCATTGACGTCATGACGGCGTCGGGTGCGATCGCCGTCTGATCCGTATCGACCCCGATCGCCTTGTGTCCCTTCTTCTCGGCAGCTTGCAAGACGCCGCTTCCCGTCAATCCGGCAGCGGCGTACAGGACGTCTGCCTTTCTTTTCATCTGCGCGTTCGCCAGCTGATTTCCTTTTTCAGGTGCTGCGAAATCCTCCGCGTAGTCGACGAGGACCTCGATTTCCGGATCGATCGCTTTCGCCCCTGCACGATAGCCATTCTCGAATTTCTCGATCAATGGAGAACGCATCCCTCCAACGAATCCGATCGTCTTCGTTTCCGACTCGAGAGCAGCGACCGCACCGGCGAGGTAGCTCCCCTCGTCCTCACTGAACGTCAGCGAGAGAACGTTCGGAAGATCCGATACCGCGTCGACGATCGCGAATTGCTGCTTCGGATATTTTTTCGCCACCTTCTCAAGGTCCTGCTGCCCCATGAATCCAAGACCGACGACGACGTTCGGCTTCTCCTTCGCGAGCGCCTCGAAACCGCCTTCATATGTCTTCGTCTCAGAAAGTTCGCGGTAGTCGACGAACCAGTCGTCTTTTTCCCGCAGCAGCAACATGCCGCCCATCGCCGCGTCGCTGAACGATTGATCACCAAGTCCGACATCGGACAGAACGACCCCGATTTCCTTTCGTTCCTTGACTGCGGAAGCCGGATCATCAAGAACGCTTGTACAGCCTGCCAAAACGATCGTCATCCCGAGCACCATGGATCTATATTTATTTTTCACGGTATTCACTCCTTTTCTTCTTTGCTCCCTCCTTATCGGCAAAGCGGTCAGACCTCTTAACATACATTGAAAATATCAGAAAATTGAATTCTCAATATATGTACACAAAAAAACCATCCCTCAAAGAAAGGGATGGTTCAGATGACTCAGTAGTCGCTGTCAGATGATCCGCCAGTGACGATGGCGATGCCTGCAGATGCACCGATACGGTTCGCACCCGCATCGATCATCGCTTTTGCACCTTCGAAGTCGCGTACGCCGCCTGAAGCTTTGACACCGATGTCAGGACCGACAGTCTCACGCATGAGACGGATGTCTTCAACTGTCGCGCCGCCTGTCGAGAAGCCTGTCGACGTCTTGACGAAGTCAGCTCCGGCTTTGACCGAGAGTTCGCATGCCGTCTTGATTTCTTCCTTCGTAAGAAGGCAGTTCTCGAAGATGACTTTGACGAGTGTGCCGTTTGCCGCTTCGACGACTGCACGGATGTCACGTTCTACGAGCTCAAGGTTTCCTTCTTTCAAAGCGCCGATGTTGAGAACCATGTCGATCTCCGTCGCACCGTTCTTGATTGCGTCCGTCGTTTCGAAAGCCTTCACTTCCGGAGTGTTCGCTCCGAGCGGGAAGCCGATGACTGTACAGACCTTGACGTCGTCGTCCGATTTCAAGAGTTCTGCCGCGAGTGCGACGTGTGTCGGGTTGACACAGACACTAGCGAATTTGTATTCAAGTGCTTCTTTGCAAAGCGTTTCGATTTGGGCACGTGACGTCTCAGGCTTGAGCGCCGTGTGGTCGATCATTGCTGCCAGATTCATGTTTGTTCCTCCTTAAATTTTCACATTGTAACCTTTTACATTCTACCACGCAAGAGGTCAGACTTCTATCATTTCAAGCGACTTTTTTCTGCTGTTTTTTGCGAAGCCATAATCCGTTGGCCGTAAAGACGAGTGCGGCCGACCAGATGAATGAAAACGCAATCAAATGAGCACGCGTGAACGGTTCACCATACAGCAGGACACCAATCGCGAGCGAAAGCGTCGGCGCGACGAACTGGAGAAAGCCGACGAGCGTGTAAGGGATACGTTGTGCCCCGTATCCGAACAGGAGAAGCGGAACGGCCGTGATGATTCCCGTCGCGATCAGACCGACCGTCAGACCAGCACCTGCGCCGAGCGATGCCTCCCCTTTTGCGCCGAGCCAGATCATATAGATCAGGACGATCGGCAACGGTGCAAGCGTCTCGAGGCTCAAGCTGACAGTCGATTCGAGCGGCCGGCGTTTCTTGACGACGCCGTATATGCCGAAGCTGAAGGCGAGCGCAATCGCGATCCACGGGAAATCTCCGTATCCGATTGCAAGGATCAGGACACCTGTACCGGCTAGCAGGATCGCGATCCATTCGACTCGAGAAAGAGATTCCCGGAAAAAGACGACGCCAAACAAGATGCTGACGAGCGGATTGATGTAGTAGCCGAGTGATGCCTCGACGATGAACGCATGGTTGACTGCCCAGATATAAATGAACCAGTTCATGCTGATGATCACGCCATTCAAAAAGAAAAGGCGTCTTGTAAAGGAGTTCGAGAGTGCCTCCTTGAATTTCGGCAACGCTTTTTGGTAGTAGAGCAATCCCATCAGAAACAGGAACGACCAGACGATCCGGTTCGCGAGGATCTCCTCGCTCGACACGTCGCCGAGCAATTTCCAGTAGATCGGAAGCAATCCCCAGATAACATATGCCGACAAGGTCGCAATAAAGCCTTTTTTGTCCATGATTATCTTCTCTCTTCTTTCAAGTCTGTCGATTATTTTCAGGAAACCTTGCCCGTCACCATCCTTGCACCACGAATACCGCTGACCGTAAAGACGGCGACGCCTGCCCAGATGAACAGGAAGGCGATGAGGTGAACTTCCGTGAACACATCATTGAACAGGAAGATTCCGAGGAACAGCGTAAGTGTCGGGGCGATGTATTGCAGGATGCCGACGTAGACGAACGGGATCCGCGGCATCCCGTAACCGAACAGCATCAATTGAAATGCCGTCGCGACGCCGAGCATCGTGATCGCGATCAATGGACCCGCAGACAGCGCTGTCATGTCTTCAGGCGTCATCGCGAGCGCAAAAACGGCGAACGGCATCGTCACGAGCGTCTCAAGGAACAGACCGGACAACGGTTCTGCCGCCGCTTTCTTCTTCAACACCCCATAGAACGCGAAGGAGATGGCGAGGAGGAAGGCGATGAACGGGAATTGCCCATAGCCGAATGTCAGGACAGAGACGCCTACGACGGCGAAGCAGATCGCGACGATCTGTGCACGCGTCAGACGTTCCCTGAAGAATATCAATCCGAACAGGACGCTGACGAGCGGATTGATGTAATAACCGAGCGACGACTCGACGATATACCCTTCCCCGATCGCATAGAGATACAGCGTCCAGTTCAGCCCAAGGACGATACCAGCCAGGATGACCGTGTGACGCTGACGAGGATTCTGCCAGAGTGTACGAACGTTCCTCATTTTGTTCATCAGGTTAAGTAAAAGGAAGACAAATAAAAACGCACTGATGATGCGGATCGATACGACGGTCCATGCCGGAACGCCGTCTGCGAACAGTTTGTAGATCGGCAGCAATCCTCCGATCGTATAGCCGGCGAACGTCGCGCCCATACCTTTCTTATCCACGAGACACCTCCAAAATATAGGACCGCCGCCAGGCAACGGCCCCTGAATCGTCATTGTGCATCGAGTATCTCGAAGAGCGTCTTCCGCTCCTCTTCCGTGATGTCGCGCCACTGTCCGATCGGCAGATCTCCGAGATCGATGTTCATGATCCGGACGCGTTGCAGCCGCTTCACTTGATAGCCGAATTCTTTACACATCCGGCGAATCTGGCGGTTGAGCCCTTGCGTCAGGATGATCTTGAACGTCCGCCGGTCGACGCGTTCCGTCACGCACGGCTTCGTCGTCGTGCCGAGGATCTCGACCCCGCTTGCCATCCCTTTCAGGAATTCGTCGGTGACCGGCTGATCGACCGTGACGATGTACTCTTTATCGTGATTGTTCTCAGCTCTCAAGATCCGGTTGACGATATCCCCGTCGTTCGTAAGCAGGATCAATCCGTCCGAGTCCTTGTCGAGACGCCCGATCGGGAAAATCCGTTCCGGATGTCCGACGAAATCGACGATGTTCCCTTCGACGTCGAGCTCCGTCGTACACGTGATCCCGACCGGCTTATTGAGCACGATGTAGATCGATTCCGGTTTCGCCTGGAGCGGCTTCCCGTCGATTTGGACGTCGTCGCCCGCTTCTGCCTGGCTCCCGAGTTCGGCCAACTTTCCGTTGATCGTGACACGTCCCGCATCGACGAGCTTGTCCGCGGCCCGTCTCGAGCAAAAGCCCGTCTCACTGATGAATTTGTTGATTCGCATTCTTTCCACGCTCCGTTTCAGAAAATCTGTTCTCAGTGTATCTCATCCCGTGCATTTGTACAAAAATATCCGTCTCCATGGTAACGCGTTGCCTCGAAAGCCGAATTTTTCACCAGATGTCGATTATTCGAGATGATTCTGAAATAATCAGTATTTTTTTGAAAAAAGTGCAAATCCAATCTTGGCGATATTATACTTTTTAGAACTTATGAGGGGGAGGATCAGCATGAACGATTGCTTCATTTGCGACAAACATGCCGAAGTCATCGAGACCGCCGGGATCACGATCCACGAGGACGAATACGTCTATGTCGGTCATATCGACCGGGCCGGTGCACCGAACTATCTTGGGCACATCATGATCGACTTGAAACGGCACGTACCGACGCTTGCCGAATTGACGACCGACGAAGCGACCGTGTTCGGGATCATCATGGCACGCGTCAGTAAAGCGCTCAAGGAGTCTGAATCGGCAGAACATATCTACGCCCTCGTCTCCGGGAATTCCGTCCCGCACCTCCACATGCACCTGATCGCCCGCTACCCGGGTACACCGAAAGAGCACTGGGGCCCGATGGATGTCTATGGCTGGGAGGATGCACCGATGGGCACCGAAGAGGATGTCGTCCGACTATGCCTGCGTCTGAAAACGTACTTGGAGGAGGATGACCATGAATGAGACCGCTCGACAGTTCAGCTGGGTCGGCAGCCGCGAACATTTCGTCGACGCCATCGATGTCCAGCGTCTCGAACATATCGCCGTCGGACGGTATGGCGGCAACTCGAGCGCCGGCCAATATAAGAACGAGGACGGCTGTCTCGTCTGGTCCGATGTTCGGAAGGACTGGGAATTCGCCGTACTGCTCGACGCACACAATACGGCAGAAAGCGCCGAACAGGTCATCGAGCTGATCGAGCGAAACGAATCCCGGATCAGAACGCGGCTCGAGTCGCCAGCGACGCAATCAACGTTCAAACTTTTAGAGGAAGAGATGCTCCGGATGTTCCAATCGGAGGATTTCCTCGCCGCTTGCCGCAACGTCACGGGCGAGACCGCTTGTCTGATCGCAGTTCGAAAAGAGAATTACCTCTGGTGGTTCTCGGTCGGCGATTGTATGCTCTATCTCTTCCATCCCGAACTCGCGGCGCTCGGCCAGTTCCAGCTCAATCAACGGCAATTCTTCGAATGGGTCGGGCAAGTCAATACGTTCGAACGAAACGTCCCCTGTTACAGCACCGGCGTAAGGGAGCTCCGGACGGGTGAAAACCATATCCTGTTGACGACGGACGGCTTGACGGAGTGTCCGAACGACCCTTATTCGACACCGATGGATATCGCCGACGCGTTTCGCGGATTGACAGACGAGGAAGGGATTCAGACCATGCTGAAGAAGATCCAGGCTAACGGTGTCAGAGACAGCACGACGATCGTCTCCTACAAGGTGACGAACCCGCTCGAGGCGACACGGCCGAGCAACGCTTAGCACGTTCGTTCACTCCGAAACGTCACCTTTGCAAGGAACCATATGAAAAATGCCATGATTCCCAGCTGCTAGCGCGGGAATCATGGCATTTCTTTTTCAGGTCAGATGGCAGAAGCTTTGAGCGTCTCCATGACGCGGACGAACTGTCCCTCGTTGAGCGGATAGCCAGCCTTCGTCACTTTGACGCGGACGAGTTGACCGATCAAGGACTCATCGCCCTCGATCGCGACACGCAAGTAGTTGTCCGTATAGCCGACGAGCTTGCCGCCTGCCTCTTCCGAGAACTCTTCCGGAATGATTTCGAGCAGTTCGCCTTCGTACTTCGACGCATACTCCTTCGCGAGCTGATCCGAGAGCGCGATCAGACGGGCGACACGCTCCTCTTTCACACTCTCTTCGACCTGGTCCTCCATCATCGCGGCCGGTGTCCCGGTCCGTTTCGAGTACGGGAAGACGTGCAGTTCGCTGAACTTATGGTCGTTGATGAAGTTGAACGTCTCCATGAACTCTTCTTCCGTCTCGCCCGGGAAGCCGACGATGACATCTGATGTGATCGCGCAGTCAGGCAGCACTTCCTTCAGGCGCGTGATCCGTTCGCCGAACTCGGCCATCGTGTACTTGCGGCGCATCCGGCGCAAGACCGTATCGGACGCCGACTGGATCGGGACGTGCAGATGGCGGACGACGATGTTCGAGTCCTTCAGGACGTCGAGTACCTCATCCGTGATCTGGCTCGCTTCGATCGACGAAATCCGCAGACGTTCGAGCCCTTCGACCGATTCGAGCGCCTTGAGCAGCTTCGCGAGATTGTAGTCCTTCAAGTCCTCTCCGTAACCGCCTGTATGGATACCGGTCAGGACGATTTCCTTGTACCCGGCGTCAACGAGCTGTTGCGCCTGCTTCAGGACATCTTCCGGCTGGCGTGAGCGCATGAGTCCACGCGCCCATGGGATGATGCAGAACGTACAGAAGTTGTTGCAGCCTTCCTGGATCTTGAGAGAAGCCCGTGTCCGGTCCGTGAAGGCAGGGACGTCGAGCTCCTCGTAGACTTTCGCCTTCATGATGTTCCCGACGGCGTTGATCGGCATCCGCTCCGTGCGGAACTGCTCGATGTAGCCGATCATCTTATGTCGATCCTGCGTACCGACGACGACATCGACGCCCGGAATCGCCATGATTTCAGCCGGCGACGTCTGTGCGTAACATCCTGTCACACAGATGACGCTGTCCGGATTTTGGCGAATCGCACGGCGGATGACCTGACGGCTCTTCTTGTCACCAGTGTTGGTGACGGTACATGTATTGACGACGTAGACGTCCGCGTTCGCCGAAAAATCGACACGGTCATAACCCGCGTCCTTGAACAGCTGCCAGACGGCTTCCGTCTCATAATGATTGACTTTACAGCCAAGCGTTTGAAAGGCTACAGTTGCCATTTCGTTCACCCTTTCAATTCAAACTGATACGACACTGCTGACAAGACATAGAATGGAGCCGTCTCCGTCCGGAGGATTCGGCGACCGAGCGCGGCAGCCCTGAATCCAGCCTGCATGAGCCGCTCGACCTCACCTTCCGTCAATCCCCCTTCAGGGCCGATGACGACGAGGAGTGAGTCTCCCGGTTTCAATGTCTCGAGTGTCTCAGCGAACACGGAACGTTCTCCGGCCTTCGCTGTCTCTTCATAGGCGATCAGACAAGCAGTATAGTCTGATGCCGCCTTCAGTACTTCATCATACGTCACATAGTCAACTTCTGGCAACTGTACCCGGTACGATTGCTCGGCTGCTTCCTTGACGATTTTTTGAACGCGTTCGAGCTTCTTCGGGACCTTCTTCGCGTCCCATTTCGAGACCGAACGGGCCGCTTCGAAGATGAGCAGACTGCTCATCCCGAGTTCGGTCCCCTTCTGGGCGACGAGCTCGATCTTATCTCCTTTAGGAAGCCCGTGCGCGATCGTCACCCGAACCGGAAGCTCGGTATCACTTTCAAGCGACTCCTCGATCTCAGCGATGGCCTCGCTCTTCGAAAGCGATACGAGACGGCAACGGAACAGACCGCTGCCATCAAGGACGAGTATTTCGTCCCCTGCCTCCATCCGCATGACGTTCATGATATGATGCGCCTCTTCCTTGCCAAGGCGGAACCGCTGTCCGTCACGTGCTGAAGCATCGACGAAATAACGTTGCATCTCACTCGCCCCGCTTCGCGATGATCGCGACCCAGTCCTCGAGCTTCGTCGTCTCGATGATCTCGAAGCCCGCAGCCGTCATGGCGTCCGCCACCATGTCCTTCTTCTGGGAGATGATGCCTGAAGCGATGAAGTGACCGCCCGGGAGCGTCAGCTTGTAGGCGTCTTCGACGAACAACAGGATGACTTCGGCTAGGATGTTCGCGACGACGAGCTCGACGCCTTCTTCGATCCCCTTCATGAGGTCGCCTTGACGGATCGTGACGCGGTCACCGACCTTGTTGAGCGTGACGTTCTCGTTCGCTGAACGGACCGCGACCTCATCGAGATCGAGACCGAGTACATCCTTCGCACCGAGCTTCGCGGCAGCGATCGACAGGACACCCGAACCCGTCCCGACGTCGATGACGCGGTCATCCTGCTTCAAGTAGTTCTCGATCGCCTGGATGCACAGCACCGTCGTCGGGTGCGTCCCTGTTCCGAACGCCATACCCGGGTCGAGCTCGATGATCTTCTCGCCTTCATGCGGGACATATTCTTCCCACATCGGGACGATCGTCAAATGTTTACTGATCTTGACCGGCTTGTAGAACTGTTTCCACGAATGAGCCCAGTCTTCTTCATCGACTTCAGAGAGCGTGACAGCACCGGAACCAATCGAGAGTCCGTAGCGTGTGAGCAACTGGATTTCGCGTTCGATTCCTTTGATCGTATCCGACAGGTCGCTGCTCTCCGCGAGATACGCCTTGACGAGAACTCCCGTCTCCGGATAATCCGCACGGTCCATCCCTTCCCAAATCTCACCGAAGTTATCCTCGCGGTGTGACATCACTTCGAGATCCTCGACGTCCTCGATCACGACTCCGCTCGCTCCTGCTTCGTGCAAGATGTTCGAGACAGCCTCGACTGCCTGCTGTGTCGTATGGACACACACTTCTGACCATTTCACTTTCGTCACGCTCCTCTTTCTCAACCTTTGAAGAAGGTCTTGATTTTACTGAAGACGCCTTCGTGTTGCTCCTCGACGCCCTTCTCATCACTGATTTCATTGAACTCGCGCAAGAGTTCCTTCTGGCGGTCCGTCAGATTCTTCGGCGTCACGACGACGACGTTGACGTACTGATCACCGTGGTGTCCGGTCCGGACGTTCGGCATCCCTTTCCCGCGCAGGCGGAAGCGTGCATTCGTCTGCGTTCCCGACGGAATCTTCAAGCTGACTCGGCCATGAACGGTCGGCACCTCGATTTCGTCACCGAGCGCTGCTTGCGCGAACGTCAGCGGCATGTCCATGACGATGTGATCGTCGACACGCTCGAACAATTCATGTTCGCGTACACGGACGACGACGTACAAGTCGCCGTACGGTCCGCCATTGACGCCTGCTTCACCTTTGCCGGCAAGACGGATCTGTTGCCCGTTGTCGATCCCGGCTGGAATCTTCACCTTGACGTCCTTGTTCTTCCGGACACGTCCCGCACCGTGGCACGTCACACAAGGCTCCTTGACGACTTGGCCTCTGCCGTGGCACGTCGTACAAGTCGTACGGTTGACGACACGACCGAACATCGTATTCTGCTCGATGTTGATCTGACCGGATCCGCCGCATCGCTTACACGTCTCCGGATGTGTCCCGGGCTTCGCACCGGAACCATGACATGTTCCGCAGTCCTCTTCGACCGGAATCGTGATGACCTTCTCGATGCCTGTGACCGACTCCATGAAGTCGATTTCTTCTACATATTGTAGATCCTGTCCTTTGCGCGGCGCATTCGGGTCCTGGCGGCGTCCTCCGCCTCCGAAGAACATGTCGAAGATGTCGCCGAAGCCTTCTGCTCCACCGAAACCGCCCCCGCCCATGCTTGGGTCCTGATGACCAAAACGGTCGTAATGGGCGCGTTTGTTATCGTCCGACAGCACTTCGTAAGCTTCAGACAGCTCCTTGAATTTTTTATCCGCGTCTTCTTCCTTGTTGACGTCCGGGTGATACGTCCGAGCGAGTTTTCGATAAGCCCGTTTGATTTCAGCTGCCGAGGCGTCACGTGAGACACCTAGCACTTCGTAATAGTCGCGTTTTTCCACGTTCAGTCGCCCTCTCTCTCCGATTCAAATCATACTTATTGATTTTACCGAACTTCATCCGACAAGGAAAGAGCCAAAGCGCGGGAATCACGCTTTGGCTCTCTCGTGCCTGACGATAGTCGATTACTTGTTGTCGTCGACTTCCTCGAACTCAGCATCCATGACGTCATCGTCCTTTGGACCTGCCTGTGAAGCATCTGCACCTTGATTTTGTTCAGCTGCTTTCGCATAGACTTTTTGCGTCAATTCCTGAACGACGTTCGAAAGTTCATCCTTCGCAGCACGGATCGCGTCGACGTCAGTTCCAGCGAGTGCCGCTGTCACTTTCTCCTTCGCAGCCTCTGCCTTCTCTTTGTCTTGTGCGTCAACCTGTTCGCCGAGATCTTTCAGCGCCTTGTCCGTAGCGAAGACGAGCTGATCTGCTTCGTTGCGAAGGTCGACTTCTTCCTTACGCTTGTTATCCGCCTCGGCGTTCGCTTCAGCGTCTTTGACCATCTTCTCGATATCCGCTTCAGTCAAGCCGCTAGACGATTGGATCGTGATCGACTGTTCCTTATTCGTACCGAGGTCCTTCGCCGATACGTGAACGATACCGTTCGCATCGATGTCGAATTTGACTTCGATTTGCGGTACTCCGCGTGGTGCCGGCGGGATGTCCGTCAGTTGGAAACGGCCGAGCGTCTTGTTATCCGTCGCCATCGGACGTTCTCCTTGAAGGACGTGGATGTCTACCGCTGGCTGGCTGTCAGCCGCAGTCGAGAAGACTTGTGACTTAGAAGTCGGGATCGTCGTGTTGCGATCGATCAACTTCGTCATGACGCCACCCATCGTCTCGATACCGAGCGAAAGCGGCGTGACGTCGAGGAGTACGACGTCCTTGACGTCTCCTGTGAGGACACCGCCTTGGACAGCTGCCCCGAGTGCTACGACTTCATCAGGGTTGACGCCTTTGAACGGCTCTTTTCCAGTGAAGTCTTGAACTGCTTTTTGGACTGCAGGGATACGTGTCGAACCACCGACGAGGATGATCTTATCGAGCTTGTCCGGAGTCAAGCCTGCATCTTTAAGTGCACGGCGTGTCGGCTCCATCGTACGTTCGACAAGGTCAGCAGTGAGGTCGTCGAATTTAGCGCGCGACAGCGTCATCTCGAGGTGAAGCGGGCCTGCCGCTCCTGCCGTGATGAACGGAAGGCTGATTTGCGTCGACGATACGCCAGAAAGGTCTTTTTTCGCTTTCTCAGCTGCGTCTTTCAAGCGCTGAAGCGCCATCTTGTCTTGCGCAAGGTCGATTCCGTTCTCCTTCTTGAACTCAGAGACGAGGAAGTCGATGATCTTTTGGTCGAAATCATCTCCACCGAGACGGCTGTCACCGGCAGTCGAGACGACTTCGAATACGCCGTCGCCGAGCTCAAGGATCGAGACGTCGAACGTACCGCCCCCAAGGTCATAGATGAGGATCGTGTGGTCTTCACCTTTGTCGAGACCGTATGCGAGCGCAGCAGCCGTCGGCTCGTTGATGATCCGTTTGACGTCGAGGCCGGCAATTGTTCCCGCGTCCTTCGTCGCTTGGCGTTCTGCGTCGTTGAAGTAGGCAGGAACCGTGATGACCGCTTCCGTCACTTTTTCACCGAGATAGTCCTCTGCCTGTGCTTTCAATTTTTGAAGGATGATCGCCGATACTTCCTGCGGCGTGTAGTCTTTCCCTTCTACATGTACTTTATAGTCCGTACCCATGTGGCGCTTGATCGACATGATCGTGTTCGGGTTCGTGATCGCCTGGCGCTTCGCGACCTCACCTACCTGACGCTCCCCGTTCTTGAATGCGACGACGGATGGCGTCGTACGGTTCCCTTCTGCGTTCGCGATGACGACAGGCTCGCCGCCTTCCATCACTGCCACACATGAGTTCGTTGTTCCTAAGTCAATCCCGATGATTTTTGCCATGATGATTTCCTCACTTTCATGTAGTTGATTTTTGTAGTTTGATGCAAAGGAGAAATTATTCCGCGACCTTGACCATGCTCGGACGGATGACGCGGTCGTGCAGTTTGTATCCTTTTTGGAACTCGGCCGTGACCGTTCCGGATTCATGCTCGTCGCTAACTTCCTGAACGACTGCCTGGTGCAGGTTCGGGTCGAACGGTTCGCCAAGCGCGAGAATCGGCTGGACACCTTCGTGGTGGAGCGTCTCGTCAAGCTGACGCTTCACCATCTCGACTCCCGCAAGCACCTGCTTCGTCTCTTCGCTGTGCGATTCGACCTGCAGAGCGCGCTCGAGGTTATCAATCAGGGGAAGCAACTTCTCGACGATCGTTTGAGAAGCGTACTTCGCACGATTCTCCGCCTCTTGTCGTGTCCGGCGCTTGAAGTTCTCGAAGTCTGCCCGTAAGCGGAGTTCGCTCGCTTTCGCTTCCTCGAGCTGCGCTTGCAGGTCAGGTCCTTCTTCGACGACCTCGGCTTCGACAGCCGCTTCTTCGCTGTTCTCCCCGGCGTTCTCTTCTTTTTCTTCTTGTTCTCCGAGGTTTTGATTCATTTCTTTTTCTTCCATCGTGAACCTGGCCCCTTTCTAATATCTATCAATCCAAGCCGTTCTTACGCAGCTCGGTCTGGAAAGCTTGCAGCAGATGGATGATCGAGTTTATCCCCCGATTGTAATCCATCCGTTTCGGTCCGATGACGGCGAGTGTCCCAAGGGAAACGCCGTCGACGGAGTAGTGGGCACGAATGACACTGCAGTCCTTGAGCGCATCGACGTTGTTCTCACTGCCGATCGTGATCAAGATCTGATTGTCGAGTTCCGGTGTCATGAAGTCGAGCAGCGCCTCTTGCTTCTCGATCAGCTCGAGGACGGGGCGAAGCTTCGCGACATCCTGAAACTCCGGCTGGTCGAACATGTATGCCTTACCGCCGAGGTATATCGACGGACTTTCACGCCGCTGATCGGACAAGACGATCTCCAGGGCATTCGACAAGAGCGCTGTCTGTTCCGAATGCTCCGAGCGGTAACGTTGCATCTCTTCGGCGATCCGTTTTCCTAAAAGCGACAATGGTGTTCCCTGGAGCGTGTGGTTGAGACGCTCCATCAAACGATCCGTCGCTTCTTTCGAAAGTGCCTCCGGCAGTGTCAATGTCTTGTGTTCGACATGTCCCGTCTCCGTGACCAGAACGATGACGACCTTTCCGTCCGCAAGAGGGATTAGCTCGAGATGATGGAGCCGATGTTGCTCTTGCTTCGGTCCGAGAACGAGCGCCGTATAATGAGTCAGCTCACCAAGCAGGTCTGCCGTGTGCTTGATCAGCCTGTCGTTCTCGTTCGCTGAATGGGCGAAGAGCGAACGGAGCGCTCTCGTCTCACGCGCCGTCAACGTACCCGGTTGAATCAGATGGTCGACGTAGAATCGGTAGCCTGACTCCGAAGGTACACGCCCAGCTGATGTATGCGGTTTTTCGATCAGTCCCATCTCCTCTAGATCCGCCATTTCGTTGCGAATCGTCGCGGAGCTGAATGTCACATCGTCTCGTTTCGAGAGCGTCCGTGAACCGACGGGTTGCGCCGTCTTGATATAATCGTCCACGATGGCACGTAAAATCAACAATTGACGATCCGTCAGCATCTTCTTCACCCCTTTGCTTGTTAGCACTCATGTTTATTGAGTGCTAATTACATGTATAACTATAATGAATCAGCAAAAGCATGTCAACAGAATTGCCGCGAACCCTTTGAAGGTTTTCCCATTGTGCGGTACAGTGAAACAAAGCCTAGAGAGGATGTTCCATGTGCTCGAGATTCTTGCCTATGCCGGCATCATCGTCTGGCTGACGATCGCGGTCCTTGCGACGACCGCCTTCTTTTCCAGAAGAGGCAAAAAATAAGGGAAGCAACCGGTCTTAAAAACCGGCTGCTTCCCTTTTCATCGTCTTGGATCATCCTTCAAGTTCTGCTTCTCCGATGAAAGCAGCGAACACCTCGTTCGCAAGCGGCAATCCCTTATCCGTCAGGTGCACATGCGTCGCCGTCCGCTCGATCAACCCTTGCGGCAACAGCTCGCGGATCACCTTGCCGAAAACGTCATCGAACGCATGGCCGAACTTCGCCTCGAACCGTTCGAGCGACACGCCTTCGCGCATCCGAAGCCCAAGGAACATCTCCTCTTCCATCCGTTCGATTTCCGTCAGAGGCGTCTCATTACGGACAGGCAGCCCTTCCGCCTTGATATAATGCGGGATCGGCGCGATGTTCGCCCGGCGTGTCTTATCGATGTAGCCGTGCGATCCGGCACCGAAACCATAGTATTCGTCGTTCTCCCAGTAGACCCGGTTATGCCGGCTCTCCTTGCCCGGCAACGAGAAGTTCGAAATTTCATATTGGGCAAGACCTCCCGCCTCGATCCGCTCGATCATGAGGCGGTACATGTCCGCCTCGAGATCCTGGCTCGGAAGCGGCAGTTTTCCTTTTCGCTCCTGGATGGCGAAGACGGTGTGCGGCTCAAGGATCAAAGAATAGGAAGAGATATGCGTGATCGGCAGCTTGAGTGCCCGCTCGACGTCATATTCGACCTGCTCGAGCGTCTGGTTCGGAAGTCCGAACATCAGGTCGACTGAAATGTTATCGAAACGCTCAGCCGCCTCACTCAATGTCTGTGCGACTTTCGCTTCACGGTGCGTCCGGCCGATTCGCTCGAGCAGGCCGTCATCGAACGACTGGACGCCGAAGCTGACGCGGTTCACGCCGCCCGCCTTCATGATGTCGAGCTTCTCCGGCGAGACGCCGTCCGGATTCGATTCGACCGTATATTCAAGACCCTCATTCGTCAGCGGCAAAAGGTGCTTCTTGATGATGCCCATCAGGCGAGCCATCTGTTCTTCATTCAACGCAGTCGGTGTCCCCCCTCCGATGAAAATCGTGTCCAGTCGGTCCGTCGGGAAACGTTCGAGCGTCAATTCGATTTCACGTTCGAGCGCGTCCAAATATTCAGCCACCGGTTGGTTCTTCAGGAACACCTTATTGAAATCACAGTAATAACAAATATGTTCACAAAACGGGATGTGCACATATGCGGCGCGTGGTGCCATTCGCCTCATCCTTTCCTCTATAAAAAGACAAGGGGGTGCTGCTTTCGCACCACCCCCTCGTTACACGTTCAATCCTCGTCCATCGAAAGGACGGACATGAATGCCTCTTGTGGTACCTCTACCGAGCCTACCATCTTCATACGTTTTTTACCTTCTTTTTGCTTCTCGAGGAGCTTCCGCTTCCGTGAGATATCCCCGCCGTAACACTTGGCGAGAACGTTTTTGCGCAACGCCTTGATCGTCGAACGAGCGACGATCTTCGTGCCGACTGCTGCCTGGATCGGAACTTCGAACTGCATCCGTGGGATCAGCGCCTTCAGCTTGTCGACGATCACCTTCCCCCGCTCATATGCGAAGTCACGGTGGACGATGAAGCTGAGTGCATCGACCTGCTCGTTATTGAGGAGGATGTCCATCTTGACGAGGCGCGAGCGCTGGTAGCCGATCAATTCGTAATCAAGCGAAGCATATCCCTTCGTGCTCGACTTCAATTGGTCGAAGAAGTCATAGACGATCTCCGAGAGCGGGATTTCGTACGTGATTTTGACCCGGGCCGTATCGATATACTGCATATCGACGAACGTACCGCGTTTCTTCTGGCAGAGTTCCATGATCGCTCCGACGTAATCGTTAGGCGTCATGACGGACGCCTTGACGAACGGCTCCTCGATATATTCGACCTTCTGCTGATCCGGCATTTTCGACGGATTGTCGACTGATACCATCTCGCCTGCCGTCGTCGTCACGTGATAGATGACGGACGGCGCCGTCGTGATCATGTCGATGTTGAACTCGCGTTCGATCCGTTCCTGGATGATCTCCATGTGCAGCATTCCGAGGAATCCACAACGGAAACCGAAACCGAGTGCTTGTGATGTCTCCGGCTCGAACTCGAGCGCAGCGTCACTGAGTTGAAGTCTCTCCAGCGCTTCACGCAAGTCGTTATAGCGTGCCGAATCAATCGGGTAAAGACCGCAGTAAACCATCGGATTCATCTTTCGGTATCCCGGAAGCGCTTCGGTCGCAGGATTCTTCGCAAGGGTGATCGTATCACCGACGCGGACGTCGCCGACAGTCTTGATCGACGCAGACAACGTTCCTACGTCACCGACAGTCAATTCCTTCTGCGGGGAAGGCTTCGGTGTCGAAACTGCCAGTTCGAGCACTTCGAAGTCCTTACCTGTCGACATCATCCGGATCTTATCGCCGACCTTGACCGTCCCGTTGACGATCCGGATCGATGCGACGACACCCCGGTATGCGTCATAGTAGGAGTCGAAGATGAGAGCTTCGAGCGGAGCTTCAGGGTTTCCTGTCGGAGCTGGAACCTTTTCGACGATCTGCTCGAGGATTTCCTCGATCCCGATGCCAGCCTTCGCCGAGGTAGGAACGGCTTCTGACGCGTCGAGTCCGATGACGTCCTCGATTTCCTGGCGGACGCGTTCGACATCCGCAGAAGGAAGGTCGATCTTATTGATGATCGGCAGAATCTCAAGATCGTTGTCGAGGGCGAGATAGACGTTCGCGAGTGTCTGTGCCTCGATACCCTGTGCTGCGTCGACGACGAGAATCGCACCTTCACAAGCCGCGAGCGACCGTGAGACTTCGTACGTGAAGTCGACGTGTCCAGGCGTGTCGATCAAGTGAAGGATATACTCTTCCCCATCCTTCGCCGTATATTTAAGCTGGACAGCATTCAATTTGATCGTGATGCCGCGTTCGCGCTCGAGGTCCATCGCATCAAGCGTCTGGTCCTTCATTTCCCGCGCCGTCAGTGCACCGGTCTTCTCTAATATGCGGTCAGCGAGCGTCGACTTCCCGTGGTCGATATGGGCGATGATCGAGAAGTTCCGAATTCGCGCCTGCCGCTTCAAGCGTTCTTCATTAGTCATATAATTAGTCACCTTACCTTATCTTAGAACGTACATGTCTTTCATTATACCAAAAATCCGCTTCCTTGCGCCATCGCGTTTTGTTTTCCTGCCAAAACAAAAAAAGAGAATAAAGGCCCGAGCGGATATTGCATTTCATCATAACGTTTGCTACAATTGTGTTTGTTCTGTTGAACGATAAATGCAGATATGCGAATATAAATCTCGAATGAGTTTCTTGGAGGTGAATTATCCATGGCAAACATCAAATCGGCTATCAAACGCGTGAAGACTGCTGAAAAACGTCGCGTAGCGAACGTTCAGAAAAAATCGGCAATGCGTACAGCGATCAAAGCGGTTGAAACTTTCGCTGCTGAAGGCAACAAGGAACAAGCTCTCGTAGCTTACCAAACTGCTTCGAAAAAAATCGACAAAGCTGCTGCTAAAGGTCTCATCCACGGCAACAAAGCTGGTCGTGACAAATCGCGTCTCGCTAAACTCGTAAACGCGCTTTAATCCTTTCCGAAGGAAAAGAGCGACACATCGCCATCTGGACATCGTCCGATGGCGATTTTTCATGTCTGCTCATAGTTTTTCGTACATGATGAAATGCGGTCCAATCTCTTCAATCTCGAAGCGATTCCCTGTCACGGAAAGTCCGAGGCGCAAGTAGAACGGGAGAGCACTCTCACGAGCGTTACACCACCATCCCCGGACTCCCCGCCTTCTCAACTCGCTTCTTGCCCGCTCGACCATCGCCTTTCCGAAGCCTTCACCCCGGACATCGCCGGCAGTCGCCATCCCCCGCAACTGATAGGCAAAGTCCATATCGAGACCTGCGTGCGCGTTCGGCGCGAACGACGAGACGGCCACAAGCTTCCCGTCCTTGAATCCTCCGATATGAAAAGCGTCCGGATGGTCGTCAGCCGGATAGATACAGTCCTCGAGCGTCTGCTTCGGACGAAGTACCGCATGACGCAGCGGTCTCGTCTCACTCGGGTCGATGAAACGGATTTCCAAGATGCTTCCCTCCCTTAAAGTGTCGCGAGGCGCACGATCAGCGTGTCGAACAGGACCCGCTTATCTCCGCGGCCGGTCTTCATGTTCTCATCCGTCTCCGTGATGGCGACGAGCGCTGTCTCGAGCTGTGCGAAAGAGAAACGGCGGCTAGACTGGATCGCGAGTTTCACCGCATACGGATGTGCCCCGATTTTTCCGGCAATCTGCTTCTCACCGTATCCTTGTTCAGACAAACGCTTCGACAGGTTCATCATCCGATACTGTCGGGCCATCAGCCCGAGCAAGGCGAGAACTTCCTGTCCTTGCTTCTCAAGGTCCCGGACGAGACGAATCGCCGGTTCGACCTGTCTCTTGATCAGATGATCCGTCAGTTGGAAGACGTTATCCTCGAGCGTTCGCGGGACGAGCGCATCGACATCCTCTCTCGTGATCTCACTACGGTCCCCGGCATACAGAATCAGCTTGTCGAGCTCACGCGCAAGCCCTCCCCACGCTTCTCCAGTCAGGAAGAGCAGTCGTTCGATCGCCGGTCGTTCCATTTTGTGCCCGGATGCGTTGACTGCATCAAGGACGAATCGGAACAACTCCTCAGTCGTCGGCTTCTTCGCCTCGAGTACGACCGCCCGTTCCTTCAGACGTTTGACGACCGTCTTTCGCTCATCGAGCTTCTCCGCCTCGACGATGAAGACGACGACGGCGTAATCGGCCGGCTTGACGATGTATTCAGCAAGCCGTTCGAGGTTTTGTGCCTTCTTTTCCTTTGCGCCGGTCAAAAAAGAAGCCGGCTTCGCTACGACGACCCGCTTATCACTCAGGAAAGGCACCGTCTCCGCCTCGTCGAGCACGGCGTCGAGCACCTGTTCATTCAAATCGATCTTCATGTAATCGAATCGTTCTCCGTCCGGCAGAGCTGCCTTGACGATCTCATTCTCCCACTTCTCGAGAAGGTGCCGCTCTGTCCCGAAGAGAAGGTACAGATTCGCCACTTTCCCGTTGACGAGCCAAGGAGTATTCATTCTTCCACCACATTTCACAATTTCTTCTTAACTTACTCATAGATAATACGCGATTATTCCGCTATACTAGAAGCGGAAACTAATAAGGGGGAATGCACAATGGCACATTCAGTACGCCCACCAAGCGAAAACGCTTTTGAAAATGATATCCAATCGAAACGCAATGACGCAATCGACTCAGCTGTCGGTTTCATCGCTTCATTCGGTTTCTTCGCGACATTGTTCGTCATCGGAGTACTCATCAAGTTCCTCAGTCTTTGACTAAAATAAAAGCAGCAACCTTGGGGGGTTGCTGCTTTTTATTTTAGCATAGGGACGCACCCATCGGCAGTACAAGTTATCATCCCGTCCTCATCGGTTCGGTAGATTCGTCCTACCTTCTCCACCCGCTCAAGAACGTCCTTGTCCGGGTGTCCGTACCGGTTGTTGCGTCCGACAGAGAAGATGATCACCTCAGGAGCAGTTTTACGGATCAAATCCTCCCCCGTCGAACTCGAGGAGCCGTGATGTCCTGCTTTCAGAACGTCGATATCACCTGCACCCCACTCCTCCTCCGTCTTGACTCCCGCGTCACCAGTCAGCAGAAAACGCTTCTTTGCGATGTCTGCGAGAAGGACGATCGACCGGTCGTTCTCTTCACTCTCAGGTCCATCAGGGGCAAGCACGCGAAGCCAGGGGCGCACCTGGTCTCCTGCTTTAAGAAACTTGATGTTTACACCTTCCTTCTCAAGCTCCCGCAGCAGTGCAGAACGTTTTTCATCCCGGTTGTCATACGCACCGAAGTAGACCGTATCGATCTCTATTTTCCGAAGCATCCCTGCCACACCTCCGATATGATCATGATCGGCATGCGTCAAAACCAGCCCGTCGATCCGCTTTTCTCCTCTCGTATGGAGGTACGGCACGACGATTTGGGCTCCAGGATCGAACGGCCTGAGCGGCTTTCTCTTCGCGAATGATATGGTACCGCCAGCATCGATGACGAACGTCTCCCCGTCCTTCTCAAGCACCGTACTGTCACCTTGTCCGACGTCCAGAAAGACGACCCTGTCCGGCTCTATCTTTTCGACTATCGCACTTGACAACAGGAGGACCAGGACCGGAGCTGCGTGCAGTATCCGGTGCTTCGCGACGTGCCACAGTGAGAGTATGACGATTGATATCGCCCCTATCCAAACTCCGAGCGGCAAGAGATGGAGAGCACTGACCGCACACGGCAACGCCTCAGCTTTACTTAGGACGCCATCGCTCAAGTCGAGTGCGAAGCGAAGGAGGGCGGCCGTCTCAGGTTCCGGCTTGAACAGTACGCTCACAGCGGTCAGGAACGCCAGCGGCAGAATGATCCATTCGATCCAGCTCCCTACAAGGATGTTGAGCAGCGGCGACCAGATCGACCCTTCCGTCTGTTGGCTTCGCTGCAGCAAGAACAGCGTCAATGCCTGTGCCCATATACTGACGAGAAGCAGATTCCATGGAAAAGCGATCGGCTTCCATATATCGATCGAAATCAGAAGGAACAGCGTCAATGCCACGGTCAATTGAAATCCGAGGTCATAAATCAGGAGCGGAGAGAGCGCCAGCTGTGATGCCCCGACCCAAGCGACCGTAGCGACGGGATCGAGTTTTTTGAAACGGCTGGCAAGCAGGAGGATGAAGGCGACCATGATCGCTCTCGTCACAGGAGGACTCCATTCCGTCAACCAGCCATAGATCGGCAACAGGAACAAGACGACCTCGATCCTGTTCTCTCTTGTCATCCGAAGACGCTTCAGCAAGTAAAGCATACCGAAGATCAGAAAAGCGATGTGGGACCCTGAGATGACGAGCGCGTGCAAGAGTCCGAATGCCTTGAAGCGATCGAGCGTCTCCGTGTCCATCAAACGATCCTCACCGAAGACGAGCGCCTGCACATAGAATGCTTCTCGTGCCGGCAACCGTTCGATGTTCCATAGCCATTCTTCCCGGTTGCGCCTCCCTTCCGCCTCAAAGCCTTCAGCAGGACGACAGCTTGTAAACGACTGCACCTCCCATTTTCGAAGCAGCCGCTCCGAACGCATCCAGCGCGCTTCATCGAATCCGCCTTCGTTCCGCCGTGCGTTCACCTCGAGCTCTTTCAGCCGAACGGAGCAGATTTGACCGATTCGATCATAGGGACGTTCCCCGTCCGCGACCGTCGCGGCGAGGATGAACTTCTCACCGGATGCCTTTGCGACGTAACGAACCCGGTCCCCATTCACCTTCGCTTCAAGCAGCTCGACTTCTGCCGGCAAACCGATTCGCGGCACGTCACTGTTCATCAGGGCGGACCAGGCAAGAAAAAACGCGCCTGCGAGCGGAAACAGACGCGCCTCGAAAGACTTCAGCACCAAGATAGTCGAGACGAACGCGAGTACCCATAGCGATTCTTTCAAGGCGATAGCAAGTGCGACGACGAACAACGGAAAAATCGGCATCAGTATACGACCAGGTAGTTTTTTAGCGATTCAAGGGTCTTCTCACCGAACCCCTTCACCTCACCGAGTTCCTCGAATGATGAAAATCCTCCCTTTTCATCCCGATATGCGATGATGGCCTCCGCTTTGGACGGACCTATGCCCGGCACGGTCTGAAGCTCTTCGCTCGTAGCTCCGTTCAAATCGACGAGCGCAGGGACCGCCGGACTTTTCTCAGGTTCAGGAACCGGCTTCGTGTCCGCCCCTTTTTTCGGTACGATGACCTCCTCGCCATCGATGAGGCGGGCGGCAAGATTCATGCTTCCGGTATCCGATTGCTTCGTCTTGCCCGCCTTCTCGATAGCATCCTTGATCCTGTCACCGAGCTTGAACGTATACGGTCCTGGCCTTAGCACTGCGCCCTTAATGTCGACCATGATCTCCTTTTTCACTGACTTCTCCTCGACATCGGCCGCGGCATGCTGTTCTTTCGAGACGATCATCTCCTCCTCGATCAGCGGTTCTCTCGAGCAGGATGGCAGCGGTACGAACAATACGATGAGCAGCAAGCCGATGACTGCGAACGTCGCGATCCGCTGTATGCCCGGCATCGACATCCCGAACACCCCCTTTCCGATCAGACTATCATCGTCCCCAGCTCACGTCATTTCACGTTCCGTCAATTAATGCCGTTCGCTCCCCGCTCTTTTCTCCGTCCAGCACCAGCATGCGAAACACATCCCGCCCCTTACAGCGTTTTCGGTCCCAACATTTGAACGATGTCATGGAGCACGAAAAACTCCCATTCCAACCGGAACAGGAGTTAATACTTATATTTTTTCCGCGACGAAGAAAATTCGCTCTGCGTTTTCTCGCGGAGCGTCCTCCGTGAAGTCACCCGTGACGGACAGGATACGGAATCCTGCCTCTCTCAACCAGGCGATATACCGTTCAGGAGGATAGGTCCGTTGTTCATGAGTCTCATCGACCCGGTCATAACGTCCATCCTCCCCTTCGACGAAAAAGCTCAACTCATGGACGACGGACAGTTGCTCTTCACCAGGATCAGCGAACCAGATGTAGGAGCATCCCTCACCGTGGCTCGCATACGTCTTCCCGTTGAACAGCGTCTCCATTTTATACGGCGAATGGACGTCGAATAGAATCTTGCCGCCATCATTCAGTTGCGCATGCACCCGCTCGAACGTCTGTTTGACATCGATTTCCGTCTTCAGGTAATTCAGCGAATCGCAGAGGATCGTCACCGCGTCCACCTGTTGCGGAAGCTCGAGCTCGCGCATGTCCTGAACCCAAAAATCGATCTTCATGTCCTCTTCCATCGCTTTTTCCTGCGCGACTTCAAGCATTTCCTCGGACAGATCGATTCCGGTCACCCGGTAGTTCTCCGCAAGCAGCAGGGTCGCAGTCCCCGTGCCGCAACCGACATCAGCGATGCTGCTGCCGGTTTCGACATGGCGCTCCACCCAAGCCGCCCAGTCCTCATATGGGACATCCTGCATCAGTTCATCGTAGACATACGCAAACTGTTCGTAAGCCATGTCAGTCGATCTCCACTTCGACTTTCGGAGCATCCGACCACAACTTCTCAAGGTTGTAGTAGTCACGGTCATCCCGGTGGAAGACGTGAACGACGACGTTCTCAAGGTCTGCAAGCACCCAGCGCGCTGCGTCGAAGCCTTCGAGGCGCTTGATCGGAAGCTCATGTTCGTGCGCGAGTTCTTTTACTTCACGTGCGATCGCCTGAACTTGCTTCTCTGAGTTCCCTTCACAGATGACGAAATAATCCGCGACTGGAGAGATGTTCTTCATATCGAGGACGACGATGTCCTCTGCACGTTTGTCATCGATTGCGTTTACGATTAATTTTAATTCTTGTTCGACTGTCATATGACGGTCCCCTTTCGTAGTTGAAAAATGAAATCATTATAGGTTTCGATCGTCAGCGGGAAGATTCGTTCTTCCTTCCCGATCAGGTAGCGGATCGTATGAGCGAGCGTCCGGACGACCGCATGGGTCAAGTCCTTGTTCGCGACTTCCCGCAGTTGCTCGACGCCCGGGTAAGTCCGGTTCGGTTCGATCGCATCCGCGACGAAGATGATCTGATCGATGCGAGACATGCCGGGTTCTCCTGTAGTGTGGTTTGCGATCGCTCGCAGGACGACAGGATCAGCGACATGTAGTTCCCGTTTGACGAGTTCAGCCCCGATCGGCGCATGCAACAGTTCGTCATCATAATCGAGGAGCTCTCTTTTCCCGAGTTCGATCGCAATTTTCTTCATCTCGCCTGAATCACGGTACTTCGCATAGTCGTGAAGCATCGCTGCAAGCACTACCTGATCAATTGGTTCTCCATACAGCTCAGCGAGGTGCCTCGCCGTCTCGACGACGCCGAGTGTGTGGACGTAGCGTTTCGTCGGCAGCGTCCCTTCGATGATTCGTCTAGCTTCTTCCAGTTGCATAAAGCCTCCACTCCTCAATCAATCGTCTCACTGCCTCGGGCACCATATAGCGAATGCTGCGGCCGCGTTCAATCCGCTTTCGAATGTCGGTCGATGACAACTCAAGCTGTGGCATATCGACCGCCGTCACACGTGCGCCTTCCGGGATGAGATAACGACTTCCCGGACGCGCCACCGCTCCGAAGCGGACGAGCCGGTAAAGCTCCTCCGGATCATGCCACGCGTCGAGGTTCGACAGTGAATCCGCTCCGAGCAGGAAGAAGAACTCGTGTCCCGGATAGCGCCGCTTCAACTCCTTCATCGTATCGACCGTGTACGACTTCGCATTCCGTTCGAACTCGATTCCCGAGATGCGAAACGAATCATGGTCCGCGATCGCGGCCTCGACAAGACGAAGCCTCTGTTCAGGCGAGGTCGCGACCCCATCTTTATGAGGTGGGTTCGGTGCCGGCAAGAACCAGACTTCATCGAGTTCGAGTTGCTCACGCGACTGTTCTGCGATCAGCAGATGGCCGAGGTGCGGCGGATCGAATGTTCCACCCAGCAACCCTACTCTCATCGCGGAAGTTGGATCGTCTTGTTTTCTTTCGATTCCTTGTACAGTACGATCACTTTTCCGATGACTTGGACGAGTTCAGCGCGAGTGCCCGCCACCAGTTCTTCAGCGACTTCCTTCGGATGATCTGCGCAGTTCTGAAGCACCTGCACCTTCAAGAGTTCGCGTTTCTCGAGCGCGTCCATGATGTCAGCGCACATCGCTTCACCGACACCGTTCTTCCCGACTTGGAAAATCGGATTCAAATCATGCGCTGCTGCGCGTAAATGGCGTTTCTGTTTACCTGTCAACATATCATTGTTCCTCCAGTTGCTTTCGAATCACCTGTTCGCCGTATGCGAAATCAGGCGTGTTTCCAGTGAAGCGCGTGAACGCTTCGGCAGCTTGTCCGACGAACATCCCTACTCCGTCAAGCGTCGGCAACCCAAGACGGGCTGCTTCCTTGAGCAGGAGTGTCGGCGTCGGCCGATAGATGATGTCGCAGACAAGCGCAGTCGCCCCGTCAAGTACGAGCGGCGACTGCAGGGTGTTCGGACTCATCCCGACCGGAGTCGTGTTGATGATCGTATCGAACGATTTTAAGTCGACGGCGTCGAGCGGAAGTGCTTCGCAGTCGAATTCGGCAGCGAGACGCAACGCATGCTCATACGTTCTGTTCGCGACCGTCACTTTCGTCTTGAGTGCAGAAATGATGCCGCGAGCGGCACCGCCTGCTCCGATGATAAGGATGTCTTTAGAGACATGGCCTGTTCGCTCAAGCGATTTGACGAACCCTGTACCGTCCGTGTTCGCCCCTATTAGTTCATTCCCGATTCGGTAGACAGTATTCACTGCCCCCGCCCGGCTCGCACTTTCTTCGAGGCGATCGAGGTACGGGATGATTGCTTCCTTGTGCGGAATCGTCACGTTGAGACCATCGAGCTCTCCATCACGCAGTCGCCTGATGACCGTGTCCAGTCGTCCCGGCTCGACATCGAGCGCAGTATAACAGCCGAAAAGCCCAGCCGCTTCCAACCATGCCGAGTGCAGCATGGGTGAAAGCGAATGGGCAATCGGATGACCGATGACGGCAAGTCGCATCAGACGAGCGCCTCACGCAAGGAGACGGCTACGCCCTTTGGTGCATAGGCCGCGACACGACCGCCTTTTCCGTGAACCGCTACCCAGCCGAGTCCGCTGAAGACGATATCCGTCTTCATGTTTTCACGAATGCTGAACTCGTGACGAACGAGCGGAGGAAGGATTTCGAGCGTCTTCTCGTTTGGCGGTGAGAGCAGCTCACCGTTATGGTTCGCGTACAGATCATCTGCTTTATCGAGCTTCGTCCGGTGTACCTTCAGCTCATTCGACATGTAGACGACGAACGAGCGTTTGTTGCCTTCCAAGTAATCAAGACGCGCAAGACCGCCAAAGAAAAGTGTCTGTTGCGGATGGATCTGGAAGACTTGTGGCTTGATTTCTTTTTTCGGTGTGATGAGCTTGAGATCTCGCGCGTCTACGTAGTGAGCCATCTGGTGGTGATTGATGATTCCTGGCGTATCATACAGGTTGCAGTTGTCGTCGAGCGGGATGTCGATCAAGTCGAGCGTCGTCCCTGGGAAGTGACTGACGGTGATGACCGCCTCTTCCTCCTCACCGAAACGCTTGATGACCTGGTTGATCAACGTCGACTTTCCGACGTTCGTACAGCCGACGACATACACGTCGCGTCCTTTGCGATAGTAATCGATTTTCTCTGCGAGCTCGTCGACGCCATGCCCCTTCTTCGCACTGATCAGATGGACGTCGACCGGACGAAGACCAAGTTCCTTCGACGCTTGACGCATCCAGTTCATCAGACGATTCGGATTGAGCGATTTCGGTAACAGGTCAGCCTTGTTCCCGACGAGCAATACGTCGTTCTTCCCGACGAAACGGTGAAGACCAGGCAACCAGCTTCCATTGAAGTCGAAGATATCGACGATTTTGACGACGAGCGCATCCTTCTGCCCGATGCCGTCAAGAATCTTGACGAAGTCGTCATCAGTAAGGGCGACATCTTGGATTTGATTGTAATGCTTGAGTTTGAAGCAACGTTGGCAGATGATCATTTCCCGATCAAGTGCCGATTTAGGCGCATAACCTGGTGCTTTCGGATCCTCCGTTTGGATCTCGACACCACAGCCTGCGCAGTGGATTTCCTCATGGTTCATAAATGTTTGAGCCGCGTGAGGCTTCCCTCTTCTCCATTCTACGTAGCGCCCTGCACCCTACTCCCGGAGCGTAACTTCCGACCTGTGGCCGTACGATTTGCGACTGCTGCCTTCCCTTTCGTGTACCAGTATGACAGGGTCATTCCTTCTCTTGCTGCAAGGTCTGCCGCAGTTCCGTCGGATGCTTGAGGACGGAGGGTTCTTCGACGACCTTTTTCGTCAGCTTATAGATTCCTTTTTGTTTCATGCGATGGAACACCAAGCGTTCCATCATGCGATTGAAGCGGGTGACGACGCCATCTGTCTTGACGACCGGCTGAACATGGATGACTTCGATACCGACCGAGTTCGCCCCAAGTACGTCGGTGAACAATTGGTCCCCTAAAAAAACCACTTCCTTTGCATGATAGCCAAACTGCGTCAGTGCCCGTTTGAAGCCGATCGGAAGAGGTTTTCGCGCTGGCGCGATATAGTGAAGCCCGAGAGGTTCCGCGAATTTCCGCACACGATCCCCATTGTTATTCGAGACGATGATGACATCGAAACCGTATTGATTATTCACCATGTCGAGCCATGCGACCAAGTCATCCGGGGCATCGGCAATGTTCCATGCGACAAGCGTGTTATCGAGGTCCGTCAAAATCGCTTTGACGCCGTTTCGCTTCAACGCTTCAAGGTCGATATCATAGATCGATGCTACGAAATGTTTAGGATAAAGTCGTTTGAACAAGATAAAAACCTCCAGATCATGGTCTAGCTCTATAGTTAAGTTAAAGAAACAATTTTGTTCTTATCGTCCGATTATAGCATAAACGGATGGAGAGGGCGACGGCAGACGCAAGAAAACGGGGCGGAAGAAGTGCTTCCGTCCCGTTTTGTTTCAATGATAGTATCGAATCCACAAATACAGCTGCGACAATAACAGTGTCACGAGAGTGATCGGCGCACCGTAAATGAGGAAACGCATATAGTTGAAGCGCTCGCCCTGCCGTGTCGCGAGCCCTGCGACGATGACGTTCGCGGAAGCACCGATCAGCGTCCCGTTGCCCCCGAGGCAAGCCCCGAGCGACAGAGCCCACCAGAGCACCTGCACCTCGTCGCTGTCCGGAGCGAGACCGATTCCCGTCGAGACATCGTTGATCAACGGAATCATCGTCGCGACGAACGGGATGTTGTCGATCGTCGCCGATGCGATCCCGGATAGCCAGAGGACCGCCGTCGCCGTCGTTTCGATGTCGCCGCCTGTCAAATCGATCGTCTTCTCGGCGAGAAATTTGATGATTCCCACTTCCTGGATTCCACCGACGAGGATGAAAAGTCCACCGAAGAAGAAAATCGTCGTCCATTCGATTCGCGCGAAAACCTCTTCAAGCTGGTGGTCGTTCTCGATCGTGATGAGCATCAGCAGCGTCGCTCCGAGCACGGCAATCGTCGGCGCCTGCAGATGGATCCCGATTCGTTCAAGAATCGGATGGAGAACGAACAATAGAATCGTCCCGACCAAAACGATCGATGAACGCCGAACGAGCTTTCGGCTGACGATGTAGGATGATTCGTCGATCTCAAGCAACTTCTCCCGATGCTCCGGATGGACGTCGAGCGTCTTCCTGAATACGAAATAAAGGATGATGATGGTGACGATGGTGATGATGACGACGATCGGCGCCAAGTGGAACAGGAACGTGTTGAACGTCAGGTGCTCATTCGCGGCACCGATCATGATGTTCGGCGGATCACCGATCAGCGTCGCCGTTCCGCCGATGTTCGCGAACAGCACCTCAGCAAGCAGATACGGGAAGGCTGATACGTTCAGTACCTTCGTGATCGAGAACGTGATCGGCACGATCAGAAGGACCGTCGTCACGTTGTCGAGGAAGGCTGAACCGAATGCGGTCAACAGCGACAGCATGATCAAGATCTTGAGCGGGTCGCCGCCCGTCTTTTTGGCAGCTTTGATGGCGATGAATTCAAAGACGCCCGACTGATTGGCAATCGTGACGAGAATCATCATACCGATCAAGAGGACGATCGTCCCCCACTCGACATATTCGAACAATGCCGTCTCGACGTCCATCACACCGGCTGCGATCATCACGATCGCGCCAAGAAGCGCGACGATCGCCCTGCTCACCTTCTCGCTGACGATGAAGCCGTACGTGATCAAAAAGACGGCGAGCGCGAAATACACTTGTAAACTTTCCGTGAACGATGATTCCATGATCTCTCCTCCTAGAAACGTCGATGACGCCCGCGAAATCAATCGGAGGCGTCATCACTTCAACTATGCCAAGTCCCGAGCCGTTGTCCCATGCGGATCTTGCCCTTCGGTGCGTCTATCGAAAGAGCTCCCTTCGGAACACAGACCACGACGGTCGAACCGAATGAGAAGTAACCGAATGCCTCACCGCGGCCGACTTCGCGCTCTTCGTTCGTCCGGACGATCGTGTTGACGTTAAGTGCTCCGACCATCACGTGGGCATATTTGATCCCTTTCGAGCGCAGCGTCGTGATGAGCCGGTAGTTTCGAGTCAAGGGACGCAACCCATACTTCAAGCCGATCTCATTGACCGGCGCAGCGTCACGTCCGAGCGTGTAGCTCGAGAGCACCTCGCTGTCGAGCGGAACGTGCACGCGATGATAGTCCGTCGGGCTCAAATAGAAGATCATGACCTTGCCCCCGGCATATTGGCTCGCATCATGATGAGAACCGAGCAGCTCCGAAACCGTGTAGGACTGGCCTTTGACCACGAAGCGGCTGTCTTCCGTCAAGTCCTCGATCACCGAGAGTTCGCCGTCGCACGGACTGACGAACGCGCCTGATCCTTGAGCGACCGGACGTGCCCCTTCCTTCAGTTCACGGATGAAGAACTCGTGGAGACTCTTATAGGAAGAAAGCGGCAATGCCGCTTCTTCTGTATTGATTCCGTACAGCTTCGCAAATGACGGAATGAGCCGGCTGCTCGCGGACGAGGTCGCGAACTTTTTAAGCAGGTTCGCGACTGCCGGACGGCCGTTCAATTCGAATAAGGTCTTATAGAACGCACTGCGCATCATTTCAGATCACCCGACTTCTTTCCGTCCTCTCCTGCATCTTCGCCGGCGAAGAAGTCCTCATAGCTCGCTTCCGTCTGCTCACCGGCGATACGCTTCACTTCTTTTCCGTCCTTGTAATGGACGACTGTCGGCGTCCCCTCGATCTTGAACGTCTCCCAGGCAGACTGCTCGACGGCAAGGTCGATCTGATGGAACGGTACGTCCTGCTTCTCTCCGAGCGGGACGAGGTACGGCTTCACCTTCTCGCAGTGAACACATCCCGTCTGATAGAAGTACATGTAGAACTCATCGCCTGACGCAAGTTTTTCTGACACTTGCGAAGCTGTGAAATCGCCCTTTTTCGCCGCGTTCTGCTCACCATCCTGAAGCAGCAGCAAAGCTGCACCGATCAGGACGATGATCGCGATGATGCCGGCAGTGATCCAGTTCGCTTTCGACTGTGCCTTCTTTTTGACAGCAGCCTGTTTTTTCGTTTTCTTAGACATCTTCATCCCTCCAAAAATCTTCGTTCAATCAGCCAGTCGCCGTGCTCGAATACGATATTCCCGCCAACGACGACCATCTTGATGTCGAGCTGTTCATCGACGAGAAGGAAATCTGCGCGCTCGCCTTCAACGATACGCCCGCCACTTATCCCATACGCCTCCGCGACGTTGTCTGTCACGGTCTTGATCACTTCATCAAAATCGACACCCGCGTCAACGGCTGCCTTGACCGCCTTCCAAAGCGACGACGGTTTGCCTGTCGAGAGCCCCGTCAATCGGCCATCCGCATCGAAGGCCGGAAGACTTGCCCCGGCATCCGTCGACATCGTGATCTGCCCGATCGCAATCCCTTCGTCCAGCGCCCTTTTCAGCGCCTGTCCAGCTGGTATTTCTCCTTCTTCGATGAACTGAGGAATCGTGCACGTCGTGAAATCGATTCGTCCACCTTTTTGGGCCCAGGCGAGACCTGCCTCAAAAATGCGTTCGCTCCGATTGATATGGGTCGGCAGAAACTGTCCGACCGGTACGTCCGTCTCCTCGACGACCTGTTCGAGCAATGAAAGACGCCGCTTGCCGTCTCCGATGTGGACGTTCATCGCACCACTTATACCGGACAGCATACCGGCCACCCGCGCCTCGGAGGCGATGCGTGCGATTTCCCTGTCGGTCGGCTCGGTCGAGCGGTGGTCGTTGATCGCAATCTCGCCGACCCCGATCACTTCCGGTATCAAGACGATGTCCTTCGCTGTACTCCCCGTGATCGAAACTGGAGGCACGGCATAGCTGCCGGTCAGCATGAACGTCCGCATGCCGGTTTCCGTATACCCCCTCAAGTGGGCGAGAAGATCGATTCCTGTCCGCGTCAGACCGTCTGTCCCGAGCAGACCGACGACGGTCGTGATGCCTCCTTCAAGAAAGTCGAAGGCGTCGAGGGCAGGCGTACGTGTCGCAAATCCGCCTTCCCCTCCTCCGCCGATCGGATGGACGTGTCCGTCGATCAGCCCGGGTACGAGCCTAAGCCCCCTCCCGTCGATCGTCTTCATCCCGAAGGATTCTGGCGTCTCGAGATCGCCGATTCTCAAAATTTCTCCTCCGCCTGTCAGGAGGTCGACCCGCTTCCCATTGAGGACTGCTCCTTTGACGATGAACATCATGGTCCCTCCCGTCTTCATTTACACGTAAACGATAAAAGCGAGCATGCCGAAAATCAGCACCCCCGCTTCCCCTTATTCTGCTTTCGTGCCTTGGCCGAGGCCCATGTCTTCGTTCACTGCGTCGAGTGCGAAGACGACGAGTGCTGTGACGACAGACATCGCTGTCGCGAATCCGAAATCATACGCAACGGCGTCAACTGCTGATACGATGAACACAGCCGTGTTCACGAGCAAGAACGACCAGAAGAATGTTACGAGAAAACGCATCCTTCCCCCTCCATTTCCATACGTACTTAAAAATGTCCTACGTTTCGTAGTATATCATTTTTCAGATGTCGTCACAGCAATTCCGAATGTTTTTTCTCCATTTCCTCCTTGCCGCCACACGTCGTTCCGACACAAATTCGCCATTTTTTCGTTTGTTCTGCTACAGTAGATACTATACAGAACGGAGGGAACGATCATGCAACAACGTCATTTGATCGCCATCGATCTCGATGGCACGCTTTTACGGGACGACAAGACGATCAGCCAAAGGAACATCGATGCAATCGGACAGGCGCGCGAGAACGGCCATGAGGTCGTCATCGCGACCGGACGTCCCTTCCGCCACGCGAAGCTTTATTATGAGCAACTCGGTCTGACGACCCCGATCGTCAACTTCAACGGCGGACTCGTCCATCATCCGCTCGACCCGAGCTTCGAAGCGACCCATAACCCGATTCCGCTAAAAACCGTCCAGACGATCCTCGAGTCCGTCGCAGATACGAAAACTCAGAACATCGTCTGCGAAGTGACCGATCATGTCTATTTCCATAAGGATCCGGTAGGCATTTATGAATTCTACACTGACCGCGCCTTATCGGTCACGACCGGTGACCTTCGCAAACTGTTGCAGACGGAACCGACGTCATTGTTGATCCATGCCAAAGGTGAACACGTAAAGGAGATCCGGAAGGAATTGTCCGGTGTCCATGCGGAAACCGTATTGAACCGGCAGTGGGTCAAACCGGAATACATGGTCGAAGTCATGCGCAAAGGAACGAGCAAGGCTGAAGGACTGAAACGTGTCTCTGCTCATCTCGGCATCCCCCGTGAACGGATCATCGCGTTCGGAGACGAGGAGAACGATCTCGAGATGCTCGATTATGTCGGCCACGGCGTGGCGATGGATAACGCCATCCCGGCACTCAAGCAGCTCGCATCAGGCATCACGAAGTCGAATGAGGATGACGGCATCGCCTATTATCTGAAAAACGTACTCGGCATCATCCGCTGAGCAACAGGAGGTCATCATGTACCCTATTCGCAATCGCGCCTGTGCGCTGATCGTCGAGGACGAGAAGATCCTGCTCATCGAGATGATGAGTGAATACGGACTGCACTACAATTTACCTGCCGGCGGCGTCGAAGCCGGGGAGTCGATCGAAGAGGCTGTCGCCCGGGAAGCGTTTGAGGAGGCAGGGGTCGAAGTCGAAGTCGGACCGCTGGCTGCGCTGTATCAATACATGCCACACCTCAGCGATAATTACGCGAGCAAGACGCCGAGCATCAACTTCATTTTCCACTGCCACTTGAAGGAAGGCTCGATCGCCCGGATGCCTGCCATACCTGACGAACATCAGGTCGGTGTCCGCTGGGTCCCGCTCGATGAGCTGACCGATGTGCCGCTCCATCCACGAATCCAGCAGCAGCTGCTCGACGCCCTCGCGTCGGAACAGGTCAGCTGGACGAACGAGCACGACTTGCCGCCTTTTTAAGACATCAAAAAACGCATCGTCCCTGATTTCCGGGGACGATGCGTTTTCGTTTCAGCCTTTGCGGAAGTAACCGACGACTGAATCAGTCGGGACGACGTTGATGAAGACGGCTTCATCCGTATCCCGGCAGATCCGTTCGATTTCGCGCAGCTCGTGGCGTTCGATGACCATCATGAGCGTCGCCTTCTCGGCACGTGAATACGTTCCGATCGCAGGCATCTGCGTGATACCACGAATGATGTGCTGATGGAGAGCCTGTGTGATGTCGCCGGCGTGATTCGTGACGATGAAGATCGTCAGGCGCTGGTTGCTCGTATGGATCTCGTCGACGACCTTGGACGTGACATAGATGAAGACGATCGTATAGAGCGCAGTCGGCCAGCCGAACAATGCACCTGCGAGGATCGCGATCAGGAAATTGAGCACGAACAGGTAGACACCGACGCTGCGGTCAGAGAATCGGGCGAAGATGAGCGCGACGATGTCGAATCCACCGGTCGATGCACCGAACTTGATCGTGATGCCTGTCCCGACGGCAAGCAATACGCCTCCGAACACGGCATTCAGCGTCTGATCCTCATTGATGATCGCCACCTGCGGGATGAGACCGATGAAAATCGTCGTCGCAAGAACGGAAATGAGCGTGATGATCGTAAAGCTCCGTCCGAGCATGATCCACGCAAGGACGATCAACGGCAGGTTGAGCGCAAGGAACCAGACGTTCTCACCGAAAGCGAGGGCCGTACCGTCAAGCACCTTCGTTAAGATTTGGGCAAGACCCGTGAAACCGGTCGAGTAGACCCCGCTCGGAATCAAAAACCAGTTCATCGCGAGTGCGATGAGCACCCCGCCGATCGCCGCAACGACGACCTTCATAATATTTTCCTTCACTACCGATGTCACACGCGGTTCTCCTCTCGTACTTGAACTATATCTTGAAACACTTTAGCACAGGTTCCACAAGTAAAAAAGTAAAGAATTCGCGAAAAAGAGAAATCTTCTAATGATATCGCTTCCAAAGAGAAATCACGCTCCGAAGAAATCGGAACGTGATTGGAGATACACTTATACGATTTGAGTAGACGGAACGCTGACTTCCGCATCTGCCGGAATCTCGACCGTCTCATCGAACAAACGAAGGCTGAATGCTTCTCCTGAGAGTTGCTTGATGCGGACTTCGTTCTGCTTCACTTCGATCAGCAGATGGTGCCCGCGCCACTGCATGCGGAACGAGTAACCCGACCAGCCTTTCGGAAGCATCGGACGGAACACGAGTTCATCGTCAGTGACGCGCAGTCCTGCAAATCCGTGAACGATCGACATCCATGATCCGACCATCGACGTGATATGAAGTCCGTCTTCCGTGTCATTGTTATAGTTATCGAGGTCGAGACGTGCAGAACGCCGATAGAGTTCGACCGCCTTTTCCTCGTATCCGACCTCAGCCGCGATGATCGAGTAGATGCAAGGAGAAAGTGAAGACTCATGCACCGTACGCGGCTCGTAGAAATCGAAGTTCGCCTTCTTCTGTTCGAGCGAGAAGCGGTCCGTCAGGAAGTAGAGTCCTTGCAGGACGTCCGCCTGCTTGATGAAGACCGAACGCAGGATGCGGTCCCACGACCAGTTCTGGTTGAGCGGCAGATGGACCGGGTCAAGGTCTGCGACCATGATCTGTTCCTTATCCATGAAGCCGTCCTGCTGCATGAAGACATTTGGAGCCGTCTCGTCCTTCGGATAGTACATCTTCGCGTCAATGTCTGCCCACTTCGCAAGCTCTTCTTCCGACAGTGCGAGCTGATGCATAAGTTCCTCAAGACGCTTCGGTTCTGCTTCTGCAAGATAGCGGTGAACCGTCTGCGCGTATTCGAGACACCATGCAGCGATCAAGTTCGTGTACCAGTTGTTGTTGACGTTGTTCTCATATTCGTTCGGTCCTGTGACGCCGAGGATCATGTAGACATCCTTATGCGGGACGTAGTTGACACGGCTCGCCCAGTAGCGCGCGATTTCGACGAGCACTTCGAAACCGTATTGTCCGAGGTAGGTCTTGTCCCCCGTGTAGTTCGTGTAGTTATAGATCGCATGGGCGATCGCGCCGTTCCTGTGGATCTCCTCGTGCGTGATTTCCCACTCGTTATGGCATTCCTCGCCGTTCATCGTCACCATCGGGTAGAGGGCACCCTTCATGCCGACGTTCTTTTCCGCATTCTCTTTGGCCTGCGGCAGCTGGTTGTGACGGTACTTCAGCAAGTTCCACGCGACTTCCGGCTTCGACGTCGCGAGGTAGAAGTTCAAACAGTATGCTTCCGTATCCCAATACGTCGCACCGCCGTACTTCTCGCCTGTGAACCCTTTCGGTCCGATGTTCAGACGTGAGTCTTCCCCTGTGTACGTCTGGAACATGTGGAAGATGTTGAACCGGATGCCTTGCTGCGCCTCGACGTCACCTTCAATCTTGACGTCTGCCTCTTCCCAGTGCTTCAGCCATGCTGCTGTATGTTCTTCAAGCAGGGTATCATATCCCTTATCGAAAGCCGCGTTGACTTTTTTCATCCCTTCGGCTAGCAGGTCTTCGACTGCATAATCACGGTTGGTGACGAGCGACACGAGTTTCTCTGCGACTGCACTCTCTCCAGCTGAGACCCGCTTCGAGAACCGGTTCGCGACGTACTGATTCGTACCTTCGAGCACTTCGCAACGCGCACCTTCTACATCCGTGATCATCGAAGCCGTCACGTGCCAGTCAAGCTTTTTCGTCTTCGACGTCACATACCCGAAACGTTCTTCGATTCCATGCTCGACCGGAAGCCAGAACTTCTCGTCATAGTTCGAGTCCTCGTTCTCGACATCCGCGTCAAGGTACGATTCGATGACGATATCTGCCTCGAAGTTGACCGGGGTCACCGTATAGCGGAGCGCCGCGATCTCCTTGTCGACGATCGAGAAGAAACGCTTCGATTCGACCTTCGTCTCCTCTTCCCCGTTCTTGAGAAGGAACGTACGAGTCAGCACGCCATGCTGCATATCGAGCTCGCGGACGAAGTCGACTACTTGCCATTCGTTCAAATCGACGTTTTTTCCATTGATCGACACACGGAGTCCCATGATGTTGACTGCGTTCAATACTTTAGCGAAGTATTCCGGGTACCCGTTCTTCCACCAGCCGACGCGCGTCTTATCCGGGTAATAGACGCCTGCTACGTACATGCCCTGGTGAGAGTCTCCAGAATAATCCTCTTCGAAGTTCCCCCGCATGCCCATGTGTCCGTTCCCGATCGACGTCATCGATTCGGCCAAGCGGTTGTCTTCAGGATGGAAGCCATTTTCGGTGATTTTCCATTCGTTTACATCAAATAATCGTTTCATCTCAAGTCGCTCCTTCGTCCGATGTATGGCCCTTGAAACGAGCCTTTTGTAAGCGTTTTTATTTCTTTCTACATTATATATTCTACACATATTCAGAAGTGATGCAACCGTTTGCACTAAAATAAATTTCTTTTTTCGAAAACGCTTCCTCAACCTTGCGAAAGTTCTGTTCCGAGGCTGTCGGCACGGATCAAGACCCCTTAAATCAGTAAAAAAAAGATCGTTGCTTTCAATCCAGAATGCAACGATCTTTTTCGATTTTCCTAGTCTGATCACAGACGGTCATTTCGCTTTCTTTCCACTCCCGCCGCATGATTGACGGACGACGAGGTAATGAGGGACGATGACACGCTTCCCGTAAGGAGGCGTCTCTTCGTTCATCTGCTCGATCAGACAATTCGTCGCTTCGAAACCGAGACCGAAGATGTTGATTTCGACCGAGGTCAGAGGAGGACTTGAGAATTCAGCGATGAACAGGTTGTTGAAGCTGACGACCGACATCTCGTCCGGGACGCTGATCCCCATCTCGTTGAGCGTACTCATCACGCCGAGTGCCATCATGTCATCGCTGACGACGATGGCTGTCGGCGGGTGTTCAAGAGACATGAGACGCTTGACTGCGTCAGCCCCTCCTGTCGTCATGAAGGGCGCGCTTGTGATGTAGTCTTCATTGATCGGAATCCCCGCCTCCATCAATGCGGTCTTGTAGCCTCCTACCCGCTCCTGCGTCACCGCGAGATCCTGCGATCCACCGACGAAGGCGATACATTCGTGTCCAAGTTCATGAAGATATTTCGTCACTTCCCGACCTGCCAAGTAATTGTCAGTATCGACATAGGTGACTTGTGAGGAATCGCTGAAAGGCTTTCCGACGACGACGAACGGAAACTTCGATTCTTGGAGGAAGCGGACGACCGGATCATCCGTCCGGGAATAGAGTACGACGACGCCATCGACGCGACGTCCCTGCACCATCGAGATGACTCCTTCGTATACCTCATCCTCTGTCACGCCTGTCGTCATGTAGAGTGAATACCCGTTTTGGTGTGCCTTCGTGCTGATACCCCGTATCACTTCAGAAAAGAACGGATTTTGCAGCGTCTTCGTCGCCGCACTCGGCATGACGAGACCGATTGCTTGCGTCGAACGGTTGGCAAGGCTTCTGGCGTGGACGTTCGGATAATATCCGAGATCTTCCATCGCCTGCTTGACACGCTCCTTCGTTTTCTGACTGATGCGCGGACTGTTCGCGATGACACGCGAAACAGTCGATGGCGCGACGTTCGCTTGTTTCGCGACATCCTTGATCGTAACTTGCATCCCCTTCACCTCTTTATCTTTGTAGGAGCTTTTAGTTGCCCATTTCACGTGCTTTCTTGCGACGGTGCCACATCAGGATCATGAAGGCTCCGATTGGCGCGATCGAACCGATTGCGACCGCGAGAAGAGGATTGACTTTAGAATTCTCGACAACATAGCTGTTTGCGCTCGTTCCGTCCAGCGTGATTTCGTAGCTGTCACCATCCTGACGCACGAGATCCGAGAACAATAATCCTCTCAGGCTGCGCTCGTCTCCGATTTCGCTCGCCCCGACGCGTAGCGTCGTCTTCTTCTCCCCGAGATTGATCGCATAGACGACCGGCGTCTCGCCTTTTGCGGTCCGCTTATAGACGGCCATGTGATCCGTCGAGGCGATCAGTTCCTGTTTCCCCTCGACGAAAGCAGGATACTTCTCCCGCATGTCGTTCAACGTGCGGATATATTTCTGCATATCCGGATTCTTCTTGAACTCCATCATCATCCGGTTACCTGGATCCTCTCCGCCACGCATCGCCACTTCCGTCCCCTGATAGACGATCGGCATACCGGGAGCCGCGTAGAGTGCGAACAAAGCAAGACGGAGCTGACGTTCCGGTGTCTTCGCTCCGTTCATCTGCGCTTCCGTGATGAATCGTTTCACGTCGTGATTATCGATGAAGTTGCTGAGCTTGAATGGGTCTTCATTGAATGCGACGTCGCGCGCATGGACCGCTTCAAGTTCTTCTGCCGATCCATTCTTTCGCGCGAACTGTTCCTTGATACCGTAATAGAACGGGAAGTTCGTCACCGAATCGAAGCCGAGCTCGGAATACGAGGCGATCTTTCGCGGATCCCCGTCGAACACTTCAGCGAGCAGGAACAGATCTTCCTTCTCCTTTTTGACCTCCGGTATGAACTTCTCCCAGAACTCGGCCGGAACGTGACGGACCGTATCGAGCCGATAGCCGTCAATGCCTGTTTCTTTCACCCAATAAGTCGCTACATCTACCAAATAGTTTACCACTTCCGGTTTCTCCGTGTTGAAGTCCGGCAAGTCAAAAAGCCAGTTTTGTTCCACTTCCTTCGGATCATTCCAGTTCATGATCGTCTCTTCCGGGTGGAACCAGTCCGGCTTTTCCTTCACCCACGGATGCTTCGGTCCGACGTGGTTGACGACGAGGTCGAGCACGACCTTGATGTCCCGCTCATGCGCTTCCTTGACGAGGGCCTTGAACTCCTCCTTCGTCCCGAAGTGCGGATCGATTTCATAGAAGTCCTCGGTCCAGTAGCCGTGATATCCGTTCGGCATGTTCTTGAAGATCGGTGTCAACCAGATTGCCGTGAAGCCCTGTTTCTCGATGTAGTCGAGCCGCTTGCGAATCCCGGCGATGTCACCGCCATGATAAGCTTTTGGGTCTTCGATGTTTTTATCCATGTCATTCGTCGGGTCCCCGTTCTCGAACCGATCGACCATGATGAAGTACATTCTTTCGTCCGTCCAACTTGCCGCATCTGCCGTATCCGGGAACATTCCCGAAAACAGGAGAAGCGGCAAGAGGAGAAGCATCACGCCTCGTCTCATGCCGCCAATTCCTCCCTTTTCCATTATCCTTTCGTACCGCCTGCAGTCAGTCCAGAAACGAAGTAACGCTGGAACATGAAGAACAAGAGGACGATTGGTACTGCCGATAGCACGGCACCTGCCGCGAACAGCGTGAAGTTATTATCGAATTGCTCAGAAACCATGTTGTAGAGCCCGACCGCGAGCGTCTGCTTCTCCGGTGAACGGAGGACGAGCGATGCGAGGATGAAGTCGTTGAATGGCGCCATGAAGTTGAACAGGGCGATGACGGCGACCATCGGCTTCGCGAGCGGCAAAATGATCTGCCAGAAGATTCGAAGGTGCCCCGCTCCGTCCATCCGGGCGGCTTCATCGAGCTCTTTCGGGATCGTATCGAAATAACCTTTCGCGAGATACGTGTTCATTGGAATCGCTCCGCCTGCATAGAGCAGAATCAAGGCGAGATGCGTATCGAACAGGTCGAGCATGTTCAGCAGGACATAGATCGCGATGATCGCGACGAACTGCGGCACCATTTGCAGGACGAGGAACAGGATGAGCGAGTTCTTTCGTCCGACGAAGCGGTAGCGGGAGAAGATGTAGCCCGTCAGCGTGATGAGCGCGACTGAGACGACCATCGTGATGATGGCGATCTTGAGCGTGTTCATGTACCAGAGGCTGTAGTCGGTCTTCGACGGGTCGAACAGGTCGAAGTAGTGGCTGAGTGTCGGATTGCTCGGAATCATGTCCGATGTGATGCTTTTCCCAGGGTTGAGCGACGTGCCGACAACCCAGAGAAGCGGATACAGGATGACGATGGACGCAATCGTCAAAATGAGATACGAGAGCGCCATGTTGATGCGATTTTGTTTTCTCATATTAGATCATATCCTCGTCTTTGAAAGATTTCGAGCGGCGGAACTGAACGACCGCGAGCGTCATGATGAAGAAGGACAGTACGAGCGTGATCGCAGCGGCGAACGCGTATTGCGGGTTCGAACCGAGCGACAGCTTGTAGATCCAAGAGATCAGGATATCCGTACCTCCGGCAGATTGTGCCGGTACGGCCGGTCCACCATTATTGAACAGATAGATGATATTGAAGTTGTTGAAGTTGAACGTATACTGCGTAATCAGAATCGGAGCAGTAGCGAACAGGATCATCGGGAGCGTGATCAGGCGGAACTTCTCGCCCGCTGTAGCTCCGTCGATCGTCGCAGCTTCGTAGAGATCTTCAGGAATCGACTGCAGGATCCCTGTCGTCATCGTCATGATGTACGGGAATCCGAGCCACCACTGGATGCCAATCAACGCGAGTCGCGTATAGGTCGGATCCGTCATCCACTCGAACCCTTGGTCAAGACCGAGTGCCGGCAGGAGTGTCGTATTGAACACACCGAACGATTCGTTGAACATCGAACGGAAGATCAAAATCGTGATGAATGCAGGTACTGCCCAAGACAAGATCAATATCGAACGGAAGATACGCTTTCCGCGCAATCCTTTTTGGTTCAAGATGACCGCAAGACCGATACCGATCGCGATGACACCTGTCGTCGATGCGATCGTCCAGACGAGAGTCCAAACGAGTACGGCGAAGAAAGTGTCACGGAAAATATCGACTTGGAAGATGTTCAAGAAGTTTTGGATGCCAATCCATTCGACAAGCTTCGCAGGTGGCGAGTTGTTGAACTTATAGTTCGTGAAAGCGATCAAGAACGTGAAGATAAGTGGCAAAATGACAGTGAAGACAGCAAGCACCATCGCAGGCACGAGCATCGCATAAGGAAAACCGTTGTCCTTGAAGTTACGAAGCTGCATCTTTAGTGACGGTACATCGAGCTGCATGTCACGAAGCTTACCGACGCGATACGCATCGATAAAGTTCCAGACGTAAATGGCGATACCGAAGAATAACAAAATCAGGGCAATGATGCCTTCGACCATCAGGAAGATCGAATGGTCCCCTCTTACGCCTGGCACTTCACCGAGTGTAATGAGTCCCCAAATGCCGCCGCGGTCTCCTGGACCTGCGCCTGCGCCTTTGAAGAATAGATCATAGTTCACAAGAAAATAAGAAACTACAACGACAAAAAAGGTCGCCCCTTTAAGAAACTGCTTGTTGTAGAATTGGCCGAGTCCCGGGAGGATCGACAGAAGCGCCGCTCTTGTGCGGTGGTTCGTCTGTTTCTCCGGCTTCGGATCATGCATGTTGTTGATTGCAGCCATCGTCCGTTCTCCTTTCCAAAGGTCATGTCTGACCTCAGGCTTCTCTTCCATCCATAAAAGATGAGGGGGAATCGGGAATCCGATCCCCCTCTCTTCAATTCTTTAGGCCACTTGAAAAGACCTTCTCTTATTGATTGTTAGCTTCGATTTGTTGCTTGATTTGCTTGACAGCGTCGTCAGCTGATTTTTGGCCATCTTGTTTGCCAGTAGCGACGAGCTGGAGTGCTGCTGCCATAGGCTCCCAAACTTGACCCATCTCAGCGATGTTCGGCATTGGCACGCCGTTTTTCGCTTGTGCGAATACTGCTGCTGCGACTTCGTTGTCTTTGATCGCTGCTTCTTCTTGAAGAGCAGTGACAGGTGGGATCTCGTTGTACTTCTCGAACATCGCTTGTGCGTTTTCAGCGTTCGTAAGTGTCGCGAGGAACTTCTCAGCCCACTCTTGGTTTTCAGAGAATGCAGATACAGCATAAGTTTTAACACCTACGAACGTTTTGATCGGCTCGCCGTTTGGAAGTGTCGGAAGTGCTGCTGCTCCGAGGTTGATTCCTTTTTCCTTGTAGCCTGCGACAGCCCAAGGACCGTTCATGACAGAAGCTGCCTTCTTCTCTCCGAAGAGCTGATCCATCGCTTGACCGCCGCCGCCGCCGATGAGACCTTTCGGGAAGAGACCTTCTTTGTACCATTTGCCGATGTAGTCGAAGCCTTCGACAGCGCCTTCGTTGTTGAGGCCGATATCAGAAGGATCGAGTTTGCCGCCGTTGTCTTTGAAGACGTAGCCGCCGTATCCAGCGATCGGACCGTGTGCGAAGTAGAAGTTATCCCAAAGTGCGAGGAAACCATATTTGCTGTCTTTTTTGAGGTCTGTAGACAATTTATAGAGATCATCCATAGAAGCAGGAGCTTCTTTGAGCATGTCTTTGTTGAAGAGGAGAACCGGTGTCTCTACCGCTTTCGGGTAGCCGTATACTTTTCCGTCGAACGTCACAGCTGACTTCGCCGTATCGATGAACGGCTCGAGTGCTTTCTCGCCCTCTTTGAGTTCAGCGATGAGACCTTGATCGACGACAGTACCGATTTGGTCATGTGGGAGAAGCATGATGTCAGGACCTTTACCAGCCGGACCGTCGAGTGCTACTTTTTTCTGTTGGTCAGTCATTTTGACTTCTTTGACTTCGACCTTCACGCCTTCTTTTTCTTCGAAAGCCTTCGCTACTGCTTTAGTAGTCTCAGCTTTTTCAGTATCTTCCCAGATGACGATTTTCTCCGGTTTGTCTGAACCCTTTTCCGATGTCTTCGATGAAGAATCAGAGTCCGTTCCACCGCCACATGCTGCAAGAGCACCGATAGCCATTACAGATACAGAAAGACCAGCTACAAACTTTTTCATTTCCATGATTGAAAGAACCTCCCCAATTTGGCTTGCAATGATATGAAACAATGCCTATCGTTTGCATAACCCGAAAACGTTTTGCTGACCGGATGATCCGCGATTTTGTAAGCGGTTTATGAAAACGTTTGCATCACCTTTACATTTTTATTATACAATCTAAAATCCTTTTGACAAGTAGTTTTGTACAATTATTTTCCTAGATTTCAAAAAGGCATCACTCCTCGCTTTGGCTAAGGAATTTCTTCGACTAATAAAATCTTCTACAAAAAGAAAACGGTTACATTCTATTTAGTTGCACAAAAGGGCGCAATCGATTGCACAATCAACTGTTCTTACATCCTTAATCCGTATTTTCCATCGGGTGCACATTGACTTTAAGAAAGCGCTTCACTATTCTTATGTCGAGGATGCTTATACATAAGCGCAATCGATTGCATATTGAGGAGTGAAAGGAATGTTCAGAGAAGCAGTATTCCACAGGGCGATGTCCCCTTTCGTCTATAAATATGACGAAAAGACGATTCATATTCGTCTCCAGACTAAAAAAGGCGACATTGATGAGGCAATCTTGATTTGGGGCGATCCGTATGACTGGCATACGGAGCATCCAGACGACAATGACTGGAACTTCGATCCTACCAAATCAAACTATTGGAACACGCGCGAGACACCGATGGCACGAAGCGGTTCTGATGATCTATATGATTACTGGTTCATCGCGGTCGAGCCCCCGTATCGCCGCCTTCGCTACGGTTTTAAGCTCAGTGACGGAAACGAGACGCTCGTCTATACGGAACGTGGCTGGTTCGAGACGAAACCGCTTGACGACACAGGTTACTATTTCTGTGTCCCCTTCCTGAACAAGGTCGACGTCTTCAAAGCGCCTGACTGGGTCAAGGATACGGTTTGGTATCAGATCTTCCCGGATCGTTTTGCGAACGGTGATCCTGCCAATGATCCTGAAGGAACTCTTCCATGGAACAGCGCCCCCCCTACGACGACTAATCTGTTCGGCGGTGACTTCCAAGGAGTGATCGACCAAGTCGACTACCTCGTCGAACTTGGAATCACCGGTATCTACTTCTGTCCAATTTTCGAAGCAAAATCGAATCACAAGTATGACACGATCGATTATCTTGAAATCGATCCCCAGTTCGGGACAAAGGAAAAATTCAAGGAAATGGTCGATATCCTCCATGCGAACGGCATTCGTGTCATGCTTGATGCAGTATTCAATCATGCAGGATTCCACCACAAGGCGTTCGTCGATGTCCGTGAGAACGGTGATGCGTCCGTCTACCGCGACTGGTTCCACCTCCGGGACTTCCCGCTCGTGACGGAACCGATGCCGAACTATGACACGTTCGCCTTCGTACCGGAGATGCCGAAGTTCAACACCGAGCATCCTGAAGTGAAGGCTTATCTCCTGCACGTCGCAAAGTATTGGGTCGAGGAATTCGGCATAGACGGCTGGCGTCTCGATGTCGCGAACGAGGTCGACCACGCATTCTGGCGGGAATTCCGTTCCGTCGTCAAGGAAGCGAATCCGGAAGCCTATATTCTCGGGGAAATTTGGCACGATGCTCAAGACTGGCTGACGGGAGACCAATTCGATGCGGTCATGAACTACCCATTCACCAGTGCTGCGCTCAACTACTTCGCCCTCGACAAGACGCGTGCCGTCTCTTACGCGAACGAGATGTCGCACGTCCTGTTCTCGAACACGGAAAACGTCAATGAGGTAACGTTCAACCTGATCGGTTCACACGATACACCACGAGCATTGACGCGCGCAGGCAACAACAAGAACAAGATGCGCCTGCTTCTCCTATCATTACTGACCTTCTCCGGCAGTCCGGTCATCTATTACGGCGATGAAATAGGACTTGATGGTGAACAAGACCCGGGGTGCCGCAAGTGCATGCCATGGGAGACAGAACTGCAAGACCGTTCACTCTTCCGATATACCCAGCATCTGCTTTTACTCAGAAAAGAACACCGGACACTCGCAAACCTCGGATTGACGTCATTCGTCCACGCGGATGATGAGACGAACACGGTCGTCATGAAACGTGTCAGCCATGAAGGCACTTATTTCGTCTATTTCAATAACTCGAACAAGGAAGTGACGATTCCGGCACCCGTGGATGGCCATGGAATGGATCTCTTCTCGAACACCCTTCGCCAAACACTCGAAGTGACGCTTCCTGCCTTCACGGGGACCATCGTCCAGTTGATGCGCTAAACAATTACACACTGCCCTGATCGTGCCCATTATCGAAGCGCGGACAGGGCAGTGTTTTTTTATTCCGCACTGCGCGACTTTTCCTGTCCCCCTTTTCGAGCATGTCCTTTTAGGGTAAAGAGCGAGTGAAAGGGGGGAATTGTTCGATGGAAATCATCTTATGGGTCGGGCTCGTCCTCGTCTTGCTTTTCATCGTCAGCTATGTAAGCGAGCGACTTCACCTGCCGAGCATTCTTGCGTTCATTTTGATCGGCGTCATCATCGGCCTGTACCGGGATGGCACCCATGAATTAAAAATTGCCGGGGAAGTTGGGATCATCGTCCTCTTTTTCCTGCTCGGCTTGAAATTTTCCGTATCTGAACTGATTGGACATATGCGCAACGTATGGCAGGCTGGATTGATCGACGTCCTCCTCTCCTTTGGCGGAACTTTTCTTCTTACGCTCGCCTTCGGATTTTCGGTACCTGAAGCTTTTTTGATCGGCTGCGTCCTTTATGCGACGAGTTCATCGATTTCAGCCAGACTGCTTGAGCGGGAGAAAGATAAACACGCTGACGTCAATAAATTCGTCCTCTCACTGCTCATCTTCGAGGACCTGTTCGCGCCACTGCTACTTACGATGGCTCCATTCGTCCTAGGTAAAGCCGAGTTCACCCCTGAAAAGATCGGGATGCTCGGTCTCGGATTCTTCTTCATGTTTGCCGCGCTCCTCATCGCGACAGTCTGGATGCGAAGAAATCGGCGGATCGTCGACTCCCTTTATCGTCACCCGGATGCCGGTATCGGAATCATCGGTTTGATCCTGACGTTCTCAGGTATCGGTATCCTGTTCGGGCTCTCGGAAGTCCTTGGCGCCTTCATCATCGGCATCCTGCTCACTGAGGTGAAGGAGACACGCTACTTGAGACGACTCGTCACACCTTTTCAGGACTTGTTGCTTCCATTCTTCTTCATTTATTTCGGGATGTCGTTCGAGTTGACTGAAGGTTTGCCGCTTGATTGGTTCTTCCTCGCCCTCGTCGTCTGGGGACTGTTGTCAAAATGGCTCGTCGGCTTCCTCGGCGGTCGTGCCTTCGGCCTGTCGAACTATCACGCGATTGAGTCGGGCTTCTGTCTCGGACCGCGCGGGGAATTCTCGATCCTGTTCATCACGATGGCAAGCGGCGGGTTCGTCACGCTGACTGGTATCTACATCTTCGTCTCAGCTTTCCTTGGGATCCTGTTCTTCCGAATCTCGAGTTCGCTCGCTGATAAGGCTCACCGGACCGCAAAAAAGGTCAAGCATACGCTGGATTGAAAAATGAGGATGACTCAAAAGTCGATCAGTAAACGAAAACCGGGAGTGGACTTCGAATCCACTCCCGGTTTCTCGTTCAGCCGACATCACTCGTTCCACTCGACTCCTGCAGGAAAAAGCGCGATAGTTCGCGCTGTCAGAGACAGACAAGACCCGGATTCCCTTTCCGCTTCGGAAAGGAATCCGCGGCTTGTGTCTCGCCTGAGGAAAGCGAGTGAAGGACGAGTGATGACTTTTGAGTCACCCTCATTCCGGTAATCATCCAAATCGATGTTTCTGATCACCGTCCGCTGAATGTCGGACGTTTCTTCCCGATGAAAGCTTCAAGTGCGGCACGATGATCGTCTGTCTTGCCAGCACGTGTCTGATAGATCACTTCTTGCGCGAGCATCTCTTCGAGTGTCGATTCATAGCTCGACGCGTGCAGACGCTTGATATATCCGATCACCTTCGTCGGCTGCTTAGCGAGGCGTTGTACGAAGGCCTCAACTTCACTATCGAACTGTTCGTCTTCGTACACACGCGTCACAAGACCGATACGGGCCGCTTCCTCTGCGGAAAGCGTCTCACCTAGCAGCGCAAGTTCGAGAGCCTTCGCCGAACCTACCAGCCGAGGGAGATAATACGGACTCCCGGCGTCCGGAACGAGTCCGATATGAACGAACGCGAGCGAAGCTGTCGCAGATTCCTTCATCAGACGGAAGTCGCAGGCAAGGGCGAGAGACAGGCCCGCGCCGGCCGCCACACCGTTCAGTGCGGCAACGATCGGTTTCTTGAGGTTCGCCATCGAACGGATGAGCGGATGATAGTAGGACTCCAAATACTCACCATGAACGAGTGTCGGATCAACCGTCTTCAGGTCCTGTCCCGCACAGAACCCTCTGCCGTCCCCCTTCAACAAAATCGCTCTCACTGAGTCGTCCTGTGACGCCTCCTCCATCGCCTCCGTAAGTTCGGTAAGCATCACGGAAGTCAGCGCGTTCAAGCGCTCCGGGCGTTTCATCAATACATAGGCCACTTCGTTTTCGACTCGATATTCAATCTCATTCCACATGAAAATCCCCCTTTTCCACTTTGAACGACAATTCATTATGATGTATTCGTGATATTTTATGAAAATCCTTTTAAAAGGGATTCTTTTTTATGCAAGCTTCAAATTTCCTCTTTCATTCTGGAAAACAGAGGCGTATAGTTCAGCAAAGATAAAAAAACGTTTGAACCGGAACAAAGGGGAATTTAACCATGACAAAAGCAAAACAACAATCACTCTTTCAAATCAGCTGGCCTCTCTTCATAGAAATCGCTCTCCATATGAGTCTCGGTATCGTCGCCACGCTGATCCTGAGCTTTTATTCTGACAGCGCAGCAGCGGCAGTCGGGGTCGCGAACCAGGTCCTGAACATCTTCATCATCTTGTTCAACATCACGTCCGTCGGGGCGACGATCATCATCGGTCAATATCTCGGTGCACGCAGGAATCTCGACGCAAGACAGACAGCACGTTCCGCATTTTCACTCAACCTGTGGGCCGGCATCTTGATCTCCGTCGTCGTCGCATTGTCCGGTACGCAGCTGTTAGGCTTCTTCTCACTCGAAGGCGCGACACTGGCGTTCGGTGAGACGTTCCTTAAAATCGTAGGTTTGTTCCTGTTTCTAGAGGCTATCTCCCTGACGCTCGGAGCTATTCTCCGAAGCCACGGCTATACGAAGAATGCCATGTACGTCACGCTGATGACGAACTTCGTCAGTGCAGCCGGAAACATCATTGCAGTTCTCGGACTGTTCGGCCTTCCAGTCTTCGGAGTTGCCGGGGTCGCCTGGTCGATCGTCGTCGCCCGTGCATTCGCCGTCGTCGTCCTGCTGTATGTCGTATACCGTAAGCTGTCGCTTCGTTTCCGTATCAAGGACCTGTTCGCGATCGACCGCGGGGATTTGAAGACGATCATGAACATCGGGATTCCTTCGGCAGGTGAAGGCATCAGTTATCAGTTTTCACAACTCGTCATCACAGGATTCATTGCGACTGTCGGAGAAGCGGCGTTGTCTGCCCGCGTCTATGTCTCGAACATCACGATGCTCTGTTTCTTGTTCACCCTTGCGCTTGCTCAAGGAACGCAGCTCCTTGTCGCGCAACAGGTCGGTGCCGGTGATTATGAAGCCGCACATCAGCGGACGATCAAGACATTGAAAATCGCCGTCGTCGCGAGTTTCGCTTCCGCTGTCGCCATCGCTTCGGCAGGCGGGCAGGTGCTCTCGCTCTTTACGTCGAATCCTGAAATCATAGCAATCGGTCTTCCACTGTTGTGGGCGAGCGTTTTGCTCGAGCCCGGCCGTGCCATGAACATCGTCTTGATGGGTACGCTCAAATCAGCCGGCGATGTCCGTTTCCCTGTTACGATCGGCATCTTGTCGATGTGGGGAGTCGCAGTCGTGCTCAGCTATACGCTCGGTCTCGAATTCGGCCTCGGTCTACTCGGTATTTGGATCGCGTTCTCGGCTGACGAATGGTTCCGCGGAGTCTTTGCGCTGAAACGTTGGAACGACCGGAAGTGGGTTGCCTATACTCTGACAACAAAAGGAGATACGCATGATAACGAACGCCGCGAGACTTCTGAAGCAGTCTAATGTCACTTTTGATCTACTAAATTACGATGTCGACTTGAACGACCTTTCCGCCGGTGCTGTCGCACATAAAATCGGACGTCCGCCGGAGGACATCTACAAGACGCTCGTACTCGTGGACGACAAAGGCCATCATGCCTTCGTCGTCCTTTCGGGTGCCGAGGAACTTTCACTAAAAGCGATCGCAAAGGCAATCGGGGCTAAAAAGGTTCAACTCGTTCCGATGAAGGATCTCGAGAAACTGACAGGTTATATTCGTGGAGGCGTCTCTCCGATCGGCGCAAAAAAAGCGTTCCCCGTCTATTTGTCCGACACGGCAGAAGCGAAGCAAACGATCATCATTTCAGCAGGCAAGCGGGGCTGTCAACTCGTTCTCGCACCAGAGGACCTGCTTGCGTTCACGAAAGGAAAAGTCTTTTCGAACTGCTGAATCCCTCTCAAAATATGGTATGATTGATAGTATCGAATATGCGGCAGGAGGAATTCATTTTGTGGAAAGAACGCATACGTAATACGATTCCGAACCTCTTTACGTTCGGAAATCTATACTGCGGATTTTTAGCAATCGTCATGGCAGCGAAAGGCGACTTTCAAAATGCCACGTTGCTCATCGTCATCGCCATGATGCTCGACAGCCTCGATGGCAGAATTGCTCGAATGCTTGGTGTAGCAGGTGATTTCGGAAAGGAACTCGATTCCTTGGCGGACGTCGTCACGTTCGGGGTCGCTCCAGCGATGATGGCCTACTATACATACTTCTTCGAGTTCGGTGAAATCGGGCTTTTGATCGCGGCGTTATTCCCGCTCTTCGGTGCGTTTCGTCTCGCCCGCTTCAACCTGACTGCGACGAACGTCGCGTCTACCTACTTTTCAGGAGTCCCGATAACTGCTGCCGGTGGCCTGCTCGCCGTCGTCACCCTGTTCAGCGGACGGATGAACGACCTGATGGTCCCGCTCGTCTTTACGGCGCTCGCCTTTTTGATGGTCAGCCGTGTAAAAATCCCGAGCTTCAAGGACATTCCGGTGCCACGCCATACGTTCGTCATCACGTTCACACTTCTCTATGTCACGTACGTGATGATCGCCCGGTCTAAGGAGTGGTCGACGTTCTGGTTCGTCGCCGTCCCGCTCTACATCGCTTTTCTGCTCTTCTCTTTCATCAAGAAGCGGCGGAACAACCACGTAAAAGAGAGCTGAACACCCATAGGTCTTTGGCCGACAAGACGCATCACCTGTTCCTATACAATGGAAGGACAGGCGGTGCGTTTTCTTTTTCACTCCTTCGTATTTGCGTATGGTCATTATTTTCAGGTACAGCTGGGAATGGCGTACATCTGAACCGCTCGTTATACTGAAGTCAATCTGAACGTGAGGTGATCCGATGATTCGATTTTCAACACGCCTGTGGTTTGTATTTGCCGTCTGGTACACCGTGGGTATTGTTCTCGTCAGCCTTTCGCTGCTTCCGCCCTGGCTTGAATGGGCGAACGCCGTCTTTCTACTTCTGTCCGGACTCTATGCGTCCGTCTACTTCTGGTTCGCACTTCCGCGTGCCCGCTTCGTGATCGCCGTCATTTTTTTCGGTTCCATCGCGATCGAGTCGATCGGTGTACATACAGGTTGGCCGTTCGGGGAATATCGCTATGAACAGGACTTCGGCCCGATGTTGCTTGGTGTTCCCGTGACGATTGGAGCAGCTTGGTTGTCCGTCATGGGCGCGAGCCATGCCTTCGCCCAGCGATTCAGCATGCAGCACCGTACGCTCGTTTTGACACCTCTCTTTGCGGTCTGGCTCGACCTTGCGATCGACCCGGTCTCAGCCAATCTGAAGTCGTATTGGGTTTGGCTTGAGTCAGGATTCTATTACGATATCCCGACCCAGAACTTCATAGGCTGGTACGGTACGGCGCTGGTTTTCAGTCTACTTCTGAGACGTTTCGAGCAGCCGGTCGAAGAGACTCTTAAGCGCAGAACGACATGGCTCTATCTGATGCTCCATCTCCTGTTCGGGATGACATCCCTCGCAGGCGGTCTGATGGGCGTTTTTCTGGTGAGTTTAGCTGCCTTCCCGCTCTACATCATGACGAGAGGAGTCGTTGAGAGTGATTTACGCCAACAAAAAACCCGTTTTTGACGCCCTTTTCTCATCCTATGTTAAAAGAAGGCTGATCAGCCGTTCGTTTCATCGCGTCCTCTACCGCGCAGACGATATTCCGCTGAAAGGGCTGATGCTCGCGACGCATGCATCCTGGTGGGACGGGATGGTCCTCCTCGCGCTGAACGATGCGATGTTGCATCATGATCCTTATGTCATGATCGACCGTCACGGTCTCGAACGTTTTCCCTTTTTCACCTATCTGGGTGGCTTCTCAGTCGATCCCACCTCCTTCTCCGAGGTACGGGAGAGCTTGCGGTACGCCGAGAAATTGCTTGATGCCGGACAGACGGTCTGGCTTTTCCCACAGGGTGGCGAGGTCCATCAAGAGGCCCGCCCGCTGAAGCTTGCTCAAGGTGCCTCTCACCTCGCGAAAGGACGGAAAGTCTCCATATTCTCCTTCTACTATTCATTTTCTCATCACCAGCGACCGGATCTATGGATACGGACAAGACGTCTTTCCGTCAGCGGGACTCTGAGGGAGCGGACAGAACGGCTAACCGAAGCCCTGACGACGCTATACGATGACGTCCGGGCAGACGCCATCGCAGATGCTGAGGCGCACTACATCCCGCTTTACGAACCTAAACGAACAGTGTCCGATTGGACGGAACGCTTGACGAAGAAGGTGAGAGGATGATCGTCTCCTTTTTCGCAGCTCTGTCACTTTTGATGTTCTCGGTAGTGAACCTCTTCTTTCTTCCGCGGCTGAAACGTATCGGCGAAGTGCCGCAGCTTGCTGTCTGTATTCCGCTCCGCAACGAGGAACGCCATGTCGAAAAGTTGATTTCTTCACTACGTGCTGCCCTTCCTGAAGGTGCGACCGTCTATTTATATGAGGACCGGTCGACAGACCGAACACGCGAGTTGCTTCAGGCGCTTACCCGGACAGACACACGCTTCAGAATCATCGACGGGCTGCCTCTGCCTGCCGGTTGGGCGGGAAAGGTTCACGCCTGCCATCAGCTTTCACGCCAAACGACCGAGCCTTATCTCTTGTTCCTCGACGCCGACGTCACGCTTTCTCAAGATACGATTTCCCGCCTGTTCGCGAAGATGCAGGAGGAAAAAGCAGTCTTCCTTTCGGGATTCCCGTCCTTTCCCGTCGAGACATTTCTCGGGAAATTATTGATTCCGATGCAACACGTGCTGATTGCCCAACATCTCCCTCTCTTTTTTCGAAAGGTACGACATCCCGCATTCGCTGCCGCTAACGGGATGGTCGTCCTCGTCGAACGGGAAGCATATGAAAACATAGGCGGCCACAAGGCGATACGGGACGCCATCGTCGATGATCTCGCGCTTTGCAGACTGTTCAAACAAAACCGATACATCACGACACTGGTCCACGTCGCTCCTTTCGTCAGTTGCGATATGTATGCGACGAACCGGGAAGTCTGGCTCGGATTCAACAAGAATATCTTTCGGGGAATGAACGATTCCTATCTGCTCGGAAGTTACTTTTTACTCTACTACGGGTATCAAGCAATGACGCTCCCCTTCGCAATCCTCTTTCCCTCCGCCTGGTCGCTTGGGGCACTTTCCTTCGTTCTTCTTGCCAGGCTGCGGATTGACCGCGTCGCTCGAATGAAGGGAGCATGGTTGCTCCATCCGCTTGCGTGCCTCGTCTACTGTCTTCTGCTTTTGACAGCCATGACGCGAAGCCTGCGGAAGGGAACGATCGAATGGAAGGGGCGCACGTATACTTAAGGGGGTCCTAAAATGAAACATGTCGCTGTGATCGGAGCAGGACTTGGCGGCTTGAGTGCCGCCATTTCTCTCGCTTCAAAAGGTTTTAAAGTTACTGTAATCGAAAAGAATAAGCACATCGGAGGAAAGATGATGCCGATCATGACGGAAGGGCATCGCTTCGACTTCGGTCCGAATACGATCACGATGCCTGAGGTCTTTCAGTCAGTGATCGCAAAGTCCGGTGCCGATCCGGACGATTATTTCCAGTTCGAAAAACTCGAGGCCCATACCGTCAATCATTTCGAGGATGGCAGGAAGCTGACGTTCCGTCCCGGCCGTGAGGCGATGCGGACCGAGGTTGACCGCTTCACGGGCGGTCAGCTGAAGAAAAACGATATCACCGGCTACATGGAGGAAGCGCAAAAACTGTACGACATCGCGAACAGCCGTTTCTTCACGAACCTCGATTCCTATCTCGATCCGAAGCTGTGGCGCGACATGTTGAAAGTCCACCCCTTGAAGAGCATGCACAAGCTCCATCAGAAGTATTTCAAGGACCCGGCTTTAATACAGGCGTTCGACCGTTATGCGACCTACATCGGATCTAATCCGTATGAAGCACCCGCGACGTTCGCGTTGATCGCCCATCTTGAATTGAACGACGGTGTCTACTTCGCAAAAGGCGGGAACACGACGATTGCCGACGGATTCGCAAAGCGCGCGCGCGAGCTCGGGGTTGAATTCAGGTTACAGGAGGAAGCGACGCAAATCGAGGTATCGGACGGTCTTGCGACCCACGTAGAGTTGAACCATTCCGAGTTCCTCCCTGTCGATTACATCGTCATGAACGGTGACCTGTTGACGCAATACCCGCGACTCGTCGCTGAGGCTGACCGGCCCGACTTCAAAAATCCGGTCGCATCACAGACTCCGCCTTCGATTTCCGCCTATGTTCGTTGTATCGGATTGAATCAAAGAATCGAAGGTCTCGCCCACCACAATGTCTATTTTTCTTCTGACTACGAGGCGGAATCACGTGCGCTCTTCAAGGAGCATCGTTATGCAGGCGAACCGACCATCTATATCTCGAATTCATCTGTGACGGATAGATCGATGGGAGATGCCGGAGATAACTTGTTCCTTCTCGTCAATGCACCCGCGACATCAAGCGGAAGTGAGATCGATTTTGATGCGTATGATGCGCTGATTGACCGGCGCCTGCGCAGGTTCGGAGTCGACCTTTCCAAAGCCGCGACGGATTTGCGGATGACGCCGAGTGATATGGAGCGCAAGTTTTCCGCTTATCACGGTGCGATCTACGGATTCGCCTCGAATGATATCCAGCATGCGTTTTTACGTCCCTCTAACCGTTCAAACAATGTTCACAATTTGTATTTTGCCGGAGGTTCTACGCACCCTGGCGGTGGAAGCCCAATGGTTACGCTTTCAGGAGGACTGGCGAGCGAGCGAATCATTCGTGCCGCTGCACAAGGCGTGTGAACGTTATGTGAAAAACAAATCAATCACTTGTACGGACCTCTTAGATTTGTTACGATTGGTTCGAGTTCAAGAGGTAGTGATTGACCCCACATCCTCGGCAAGCGCATATCTGGCTTCCCCGAGTCAGTCGGCGTTTTCGAACTTCAAAACAATCTCAATGAACCGACGAGCCCCACTCGGAATAGAGCGGATCAGGCAGCATGTAGCAACGACGTTCCCCCTTAGATCGTCAACATCCTGTCCGGTCCAAACGGCACACAATTCGTCCATCCCCCGTGGACATCGTTCCGTTTCTTAATGTGTTCAACGAGTTGTTCAATTGGAAAGTCGGACTCCCCGGTCCGCTTTCCGCATAGAAAAAAGACCTCGTCCCCGCGAGGTCTTTTTTCTATGCCTAAACATCAGATTTTCGTCAGTAACTTGATTTTCTGGAGGTTCGAGACGTAGGCCCGTTTCGTAAAGACGTCATAGCGATTGAGGCGTACCGCATCCAAAATACCTCGATAAAGCAATGCGGCTGCCCGCAAGGATTTCCGGCTTTCTGAAGGATATGCGGGGAACGTCGTCGATGCCAAGTCATATAATCCCTCGGCACGCAAGGCGATGGCTTCCCACAGACCTGAGAAATCGCCTGTCGGCTCTCCTCTAAGCACCGATTCTTCCGAAACGCCGTATCGCTCAAGCAACTCTCCTGGAAGGTAGATCCTGTTGCGTCGGGCATCCTCCCCGACATCGCGCAAGATGTTGGTCAACTGCATCGCGATACCGAGTTGAATGGCGCCTTCCTTCAAATCCTTTCGTCCCGGAGCAAGAATCGGCAACAGCATGAGTCCGACCGTGCTTGCGACGAGATAGCTGTAACGCTCGGTTTCCTCGAGTGTACGATACCGTGATTTCGTAATGTCCCATCTCATTCCTTCCGCAAGCTCGAGGAACGGCATCTCTTCCATCTCATATCTGTCAAAGACATCACGGAGGGCAAGCCATAGCGGCTGCTCGATCCGTTCGCCCGAACGGAAACGTTCGAACTCACTTAGGAACGCCGTCAAACTCTCTTTCGGGTTTGATGATTCGTCGACCGTATCATCCAGACAACGGCAGAATGTATAGATCGCGTTGACTGCCTGGCGGTCCGCTTTCGGAAGCAGCGAGAATGCCTTATAGAATGTCTTCGATCCCTGCTGAATCACTCCTTCACAATAATCGTACGCCTTCTCGGTCGTATACATCTTTCCACCCCATCTCTTGTTCCATCCGTTCAACGAGCAATGTCGCCCCCATCATGACGATCGGCACTCCTCCACATGGGTGGACTGATGCTCCTACGGCGTAAAGCCCCTCGATGTCCGGATAGGGTTTCGCTTGCGTCTTGAATGCTGCTGACTGTGTCATCGTCGGTGCGATGCCGAAGCTGCCTCCGGCGTATAAACCAAACTGTTCCGCGTCTTTAGGGGTACGAATCTTCATCTCGATGACCTGCTCGTCAAACCCCGGCAAATGATTCGTGATTCTGTCCATCACCCGTTCCATGAATCCGTTTTGCTCATAGTCCTCTTTCCCCATGCCAATCGGCGCTGGCGCCAGTGCGTACAGGACGCTTTTGCCTTCTGCCGCAAGGGTATCATCGATCGCACTCGGGTGGAACAGATACACTGCCGGTTGCTCGGGTACTTCCTTTTTCTCAAAAATCGAATGCATCAACGGCTTCAGTTCGTTCGGCATCAAAAAGCGATGGACGGGCAGTTCGATCTGACCGTCAACCAGGAAATAAAGGAGCATTGTTCCTCCTGAGGGAACGTAACTTTTTGGTCGTACTCCTTCTACCAGATGTTCCATGAGTGGAAAGTCCCCGTTCAGGACGATCGCATCATAATGAAGTGTCTCGCCATTTACGACTAACGAATCCGCCCTACCATCTTCTACTGGTATCCGCTCGACACGACTTCCGAGACGGATGTCCACACCTTCCTTACGCAACTCCTGTTCAATCCGCTCAGCCAGGGTGAAATAGCCCCCTCTGACATACCAAACGCCCTCTGCCTGTTCCCGGTAAGGAATCAATCCATAAAGTGATGGAGTGGTGTAGGGATTGCCTCCTATATAGAACGTCGGAAAACTGTAGGCGACCTTCAAATGTTCGCTTTCGAAATAACGTCCCATCTGATCATACGCGGATTCGAAAGCCCGCATGCGAAGGAGAGCAGTGAGCAGTTCTGGCTGGAGCATCTCCGCTTTTCCTTTATAGCTCCGTTCTAGCAACTTCGAGACGCTGTAGTCATATTCCTTCGACTTTTCATGCATATATCGCTGAAATGCTGCTCCTTCTCCGAATTGCCGTTCGATTGCGATGGTTTGATCGACGACATCCGCCTTTTTCTCAAAGATCGTTCCGTCCGAAAAATGCAAATCGTAAAGTGGTTCGATCGGAAGGATCTCGAGGTCATTGATGCCTACCTCCTGCAATTGTTGCTTTAGTTTCGACGGCATCAATACGATAGTCGGACCTTCGTCAATCTTGCTCCCATCAGAAAATTCAACCGCGGCAAGCCGGCCGCCGACACGCTCTTCTTTTTCAAAAATCGTCACCTCAGCCGAGGGGTACTTCCTCTTGATCATGAGTGCGGCATATAACGTACCGATTCCGCCTCCAACGAATGCGATCTTCATGTCAGCACACCTGCCTTCTGTTCGATCAACTCTGCCGTGATGCGGGCGGATTCGAAGATTGTCGGAAGACCGCTTCCCGGATGCGTTCCGCCTCCGACGAGATACAGACTGTCGATTTCCTCGAACTGATTGTGCGGACGGAAATACATCATTTGATCAAGCTGATGGCCCAGGTTGAAAGTCGCCCCGATGTGAATGCCGAGCTTTTCCCAGTCTGCAGGCGTATACATCTCTTCGACTTCTATCGCCTCACGGACTCCCTTGTAAGGCGAGCGACTTTCAAGGGCATCGAGAACCGCTTCCCTCAGCCGCGCCCCCTCCTTCTCCCAATCGATTCCGGATGCGTTGTTTGGGACCGGGACGAGTACGTAAAGAGCTGATTTCCCTTCAGGAGCGAGTGTCGGATCAAGGAGTGACGGGTTCTGGATGTAGAATGAGAAATCTTCCGACAAAATCAGTTCCTTCGTCATCTCCCGGACATTCTTCTCATAATCGTTTGCGAAGTAGATCGTGTGGTGCTCTGCGTCAAATGACTTGTCGACACCAAGATACAGCATGTACGTCGAGCAGGAGAATTTTTTCTTGCCGATCCGTCTCGGAGACCATCTCTTCAATACCCCTTCAGGCAGAAGGTGGTTCATCGCATGCGCGAAATCTGCCCCGAGTACGATGTCATCGAATAGTTGGTGTTCGCCGTTCTCCAAGATGACTCCCTTCGCGCTCTTGCCGTCGAGGATGACCTGTCTGACACCTGTCCCGAGCTTTACTTTCCCGCCATATTCCTCGACGACCTGCTTCATCGCTTCCGGCAGGCGATTGATTCCCCCAATCGGATGATGGACACCGAATGCATGCTCCATGTAGGAGAGGATCGAGAACCCGCCTGGACATTCCCATGCGGACATTCCGAGATATTTCGCTTGGAACGTAAACGCATATTTCAACTCTTCGCTCGTAAAGTAATCAGACAAAACGTCGTAGAGGGACCTTCCAATCGATAAGAACGGGAGTGCTGAGATCACCCTTGGTGACAGGTAGTCCCGCCAGCGGTCGTGCTTCGTCTGAAGAATCGGCAGCATCTTCGACAACTTGAGCGCCTGATCCGCCATGAAACGGTCATACCCTTCTCCGTCCCCCGGAAAGTGCTGCTCTATCGTCTCCCGCATCCGGTCACGATCTGTCGTCATCGTAAAACTTGAGCGCCCTCCATCGAAGTACAACGTATACATCGGATCGAGCGTCTTCATCTCGACATAGTCCTCGAGTTTTCGGTCTACACGCTCGAACAGGTTTTCGAGAATATGAGGCATGTTCAAAAAAGTCGGGCCGCGGTCGAATCGATACTCACCCACTTCTAGCCTTGAAGTTCGTCCTCCAACGCGGTTTTGTTTTTCATAGACGGTGACATCAAGCCCCCTTCCCGCCAAAAGCATCGCACAAGCGAGTCCTCCCGGTCCTGCTCCAATCACTGCTACCCGACGCTTCACAATCCATCTCTCCTTCATTGACACTGTTTGCACCTATTATACTTTTCACATATGAGCGCAAACAAATTTTAACTGTTTTGAACTGTTCAGACTGAAAAAGCAGTTCCTTTTGCGTGATTTTTGGAGAAATCACCTTTGCATGGCCGGTGCTCAGATTTTTTCACCTGTTCAAAAAACCACATCCGATGTCAGGATGTGGCTTCTGCAGTGACGATATACCAAGCTCCTTCTTTTAGGAAAGGCGTGATGGAGACGTTCTCAAAACCTGCACGGTGAAGGTCATCGGTCAGTCTTTCCTTTCCTGGGAGAGGATGAAGATTCTCATGAAGCGTCATGAACGTGTTGAACGCAGCAGAGAAAGGTGCTCCATGATCACTTCCTTGCAACGGTGTGACGAGAATGGCTGTACCTCCATCCTTCACGAAACGCCTTACCCCTTTGAGGAGGTCAATTCGTTCGTCTTCCGGGAAATAATAGAGGATATTGTTCATCATGACTCCGTCATACGTCTCATCGACGTCGAATGTCTTGATATCCCCGACCGCGAAGTCGATTTTCCCGCTCTTGTCCCGTCTCTTCGCCTCTTCGATGACACTCTCTTCGATATCGATTCCGGCAAGCCGAAGGTCGGGCATCGCTTCATGTAGCTTTCGCAGATATCCTCCATATGCACATCCGATATCGAGCAACGATTTGATTTCCCGCGAACGAATGATGTGTTTGACCGGAGGGAAGGCGACCGTTTCGACGAGGGCGGATGTTTCTGCGACGAGATCGCCGTGAGTCTCACCATCGAACTTGCGTTGTTTTCCTTCCTCAAGGAATTGCGGATAGGAGAAGAGGGCGGGAAGATGCAGTTCCATCAGTTCAGACAACATGAATCCGACGCTTCGCTCATCGTTCTTCAACAACTGGGGCAATACGCGCCGTGTCGGCTCGTAGCGGAGCTCCTTTTTCTTCAAGTGGCCGACCGCCACTCCTACCTCGAACCATCTGGCAAGTGCTGCCTTCGTCAGGGGCTGTTTCAGTCTGAGATGCGCCTCAGCCTGTGTCGCACCGCCGCACAGCGCATCGAACAAGCCATACTTATAACCGATATATCCATGCCAAAGAGGCAATACAGGCTCTGCTCTCTTCATCCATCTTCTTGCGCGCAATACTTTCGTCCACTCCTTCAATTGAGCCACGTGTGTTCCCCTCTCCAAATCGTGATAACATCCTTTTCCCAATTGAAGAGTTTCTGAAAACAAAAAAAGCCGAACCGGAGCATATCGCTCCGTTCGGCTTGTCTTCATCCGAAGATGATGCTGTTGAAGAAGGAGAGTCCGAGCGGCAGCGCGTACCCGAGGAAGACCGCTGCAAGCGCGAATACGGCGAACCCGCCGAACAGACCTGTGTACGACTTCCCTTTCTTCAGGCGGATGAGTGTCATTTCTCCAAGAATCAAGACGAGCAGACCCGCTGTCATCTTGATGTCATAGAATGGCGAGACTGAAGACTTCACTCCGTCCCCTACAGTCAAATAGAGATAGAGGCCCGTACCGAGCGTCAGAAGCATGAACAGGCGGTATGCCATATGTGCCCCTTTGCCATTCTTGCCTTTCTTGTACATCGAGAACGCGACGAAGAACGTCACGAGCAACAGGACCCACATCAGAACGTGGGTGTGAACGAAAGCTGTGATTGGCATGATGATTCCTCCTTGTCATTATCTTCTTAATCCTAGCTGATTTTCTCAGAAATCCCAAATCTTTTTTATATCGAGACCGTTTGCCCGACGAGCAGCGGCAGGTGGATGTGGAAAATCGTTCCCGAACGCTCCACCGACTCGACGGTGATTCTTCCGCCGTGTCCGGTCACGATCTCTTTGCAAATCGCAAGGCCAAGTCCGGTCCCCCCGATCTTTCGGCTGTCCGAGTTATCGACGCGGTAGAATTTTTCGAACAACTTGGGGACAGCATCTTTCGGGATGCCGATTCCTTCATCACTGACACTGATATGGACTTCATCAGTACTGCTGCGCAGTTCGACACGGATATTGCCTCCGTCAGGCGAATATTTGACAGCATTCGACAGAAGATTGCTGAGCAACTGCTTCAGCTTTTCCTCATCCGCTTCGATCAGGTGCGGTACCTGGTCCTTCACTTCGAACGAGATGACATGGCGGTCCGTCGAGGCCGCATAGAAGCTCGTCATCTCTTCAAAGAGCGGCAGAATGTCAACAACTGTCTTCTTGTATGACAGCTTACCTGACTCCATCCGCTGGACATCAAGGAAATCATTGACGAGATTCGCAAGCCGTTCGGTCTCGGAATGGATCGTCTTCAGGTATTTATGTTGTTTCGGCGTCTCGATGTCGCGGTTCAGCATCAATTCCGTGTATCCATAAATCGATGAGAGAGGCGTACGCAGCTCATGCGAGACGGTCGAGACGAACTCCGTCTTGAGGCGGTCCGCCTCCGTCTCCTTCGTCACGTCACGCAGGACGAGCAACAACCCTTTTCGCACTGAACCTATGTCGATCGGCTCGACATACAATTGAATGAAGGCGCATTTTTCACGAATCGAGAATTGGAGCGCCTCCTCCGGGAACTTGCCTGACAGCGCGTCATTGACATGACGTTCGAGAAGTTCAGGCTGATCGACGAGAGGTGACAGCATCGCGAGACACGCAGCGATCGATTCGAATCCGTTCCTGCCCTGGCTTTGGATTTCCGGGAACAGTTCATAGAGCGGCCCGTTGACGAACACTTCTTCCGTGTCTTGTTCAACATAGATGACTGCTTCACGAATCGAATCGAGAATCCGCTCCGTCTTCGACTTCTCACGCTCCATCTCGTCGAACATTTGCATGCGAAGGATCGAAAGCGACAGCTGTCTCGCGAATGACATGATCTCCCGCAGCTGTTTCGAAGTGAACTGGTCGCGATAACGCACGAGGTAGATGCAGGCGATGACCTGCTCCGTCGCCGGATCGAGAATCGGGACGGCTGTCTCATACATGTAGTATGGGTAAGGCAGCGGATGGTCACTCGATACCTGCTTCGAAGAATGGACCGGCCGCTTCAGCGAACGGGCACGGCTCAACAAAGAAAAGTCGTTTCCGATGAGCTGGTCCGCGAGACTCTCGCTCATTCCGTAGGTCGAGACATGATGCTCCCCGTTCTCATCGGTGAAGACGAGCGCGCCGATCTCCGATTCGGTGATCGCGACGAGCTTCTCGATGATTTCAGGATATGCAGTCAACGATTCACGCGCAGCCAGCGTCTCGGTCAATTCATTCCGGTACGCAAGATGCTTTTCGTTACGCATCGTCAGTTCAAGCGCCTCTTCAAGTTCCTGTTGCTGAGCTTGAAGTTCTTCCTGTTGAGCGACGAGCTCTTCTTGCTGAGCCTGCAGCTCCTCGTTCTTCGCAAGAAGATGTTGCTTGTTCTCTAAAATTGAAGCTGCCATCTGATTGAACGACAGCGCCAGGATCCCGATTTCGTCTTTCCGGTTCAGAACTTCCACGTGTGAAACATCCTCCCCGTTCGCAAGCCGCTGGCTGTTTTTGACGAGCGAAAGCAACTCGGCCGTGATGCGACGGATGAAGGGGTAGACGAACAGGAAAAGGACGAGAACGAGGACGAGAATATTCGAAAGCCAAATCAGCTGTGAATTCTGGATCTCTCGCTCTAGCTGTTCGCTCGCCTTCGCTCCTTCATCCCGAAGAAGTTCGCGATAGTCCCCCATGATGGATTCGATTTGACCGATTTGAGTCAGTACATCGATATTTCCTTCACTGTCGAGCTTTATTTTCCCTTCATCGAACAAACGCTTCCCGATCGGAAGAGAGACCAGCGTCCGGCCATCGAGGAACACTTCCTTCACCTCACCGCTCTCTTTCGCGGCAACGTACTCCTCGATTGCCGGGATGATCGCGTCGAAGTAATAGTCGTGCAATTCGCGTGAACGTTTCGCAAAGGTCTTCCCTTCTTCATAAGAGGAGTTCCTCTCGAACCACTCGGTCTGTTGATCGAGCGATTCTTCCTGCTTCTTGATCCGGGCAAGCACGTCCGGGTCCCCGAATAGGGTATATCCTCTGACATTGAATTGAAGGTCCTGCCATTCTTCCCACAAACCGCTCGTCCGGAAACGATTTTCGCTCAATTCATCGAGTTTCTCACGTGTGACGTCCAGACGTTCTTCCGTATAGTCGTAGACGATCAGGGAGGACATCGATAATGTTACGAGTACGACGTAAAAGGCGGCCATCAATTGACGGCCGACTTTTTCATTGATCCATTTGATTGTCACTCAGAATTCCTCCCACGACATCGATCAACTCAAGTGGGCTGAACGGTTTCGAGAAAAAGTAGTTCGCTCCGATTTCTTCGGCACGCTCTCGGTCTGACTGCTGGCTCTTAGCCGTCAGCATCATGATTTTGAGCTCTTGTTTCTCCGGATGTTGACGAACTTTTTCGATGACTTCAAGGCCGGTCATCCCGGGCATCATATAATCGAGCAGGACGAGATCATATGTCTCACTCATGATTTTTTGATAGGCTTCATCCCCATCTGTCGCTTCGTCAATCGTGTATCCTTCATCTTCAAGGGTATCGAGGACGAGCATTCGCAGTACATCCTCGTCTTCCGCAAGTAAAATCCGTGCCATATCACGCAGCCTCCTAAATTCTTATGAACAATCTTTTTTCATCCAACTCTTATTTTACACACTTTGTTCACCATATGAAAATAACAATACCTGAATTCGTGAAATCCGGCTACGTCATACAGAAAGAGCCACACCCAGCGAAGGGTGGGGCTCTCATTGATCTTTGAAATCAAATCTCGATTGTCGCATTCAGCTCGAAGGCGTAGATGACACGTCTATCGATTTTAATACCAAGAATCGATTCGAGTGCCTCCTGATATAACACGAGCTGGGTCCGATACCTTTCTTTGAGCACGTCCTCAGCCGTACTTCCTTCAGGCGTCTGAAAAACACGATCCGATTTATAATCGAGCAGGATATAGCTACCGTCATCCTCGATCAAGCAGTCGACGATACCTTGCATGACCGCATATTCAGAAGGACCCGTCCAGTCGTCCCTGAATCGTCTCGCGTCGATTTTGTAGGTGAACGGAAGCTCACGATAGACACGGTTCTCTTTCAGGCTACGCTCGAACACCTGACCGATATCGGATGCAAGAAAAGCTTCGAGTTGCGGCAGAGCGGCACGCATCGTCACCGCCTCTTCATCGATTATGCGGCTTTCTGTTTCCCATTCGTCGATTTGCTGATGAAGTGGTTTCCCTAATGCGTAGAGCTGCATCGCCAGGTGAAGGACGGTTCCGCGCTCTGCTCCGGTAAGCGTCTTTCCGAGGAAATGAGGAGACCGGTACTGATCGTTCGCCTCGATTCGGTACGTCGTTTCAAAAGCCGCACGTTCCAATTGCTCGCGACGCTTCAATTCCGTTACCGTCTGCTTGGCCGACGTATCCACCGCGCTTTTGTGGGCATATGAGAACGCGAACGATTCCTCGATCCGCCGGATGACGTCTTCGTCCGGTTCGACATCGATACGCTCAAGCACCTTGACGTGTTCCAGCTGATCTATCATCGCAGTGATCTCCTGATAAGGAGCGAACTCCGATTCCTTCATCTTCCGGACCGTCCATTCGATGTCTGTCCCTGTGCCTTGCAAGAGGGAGTTCCGAAGGACAGCAGGCGCCACCCAGTCCGCGTAACTTCGCGCAGAACGCCGTTCCTCTTCCGGAAGAAGCACTGAATCGTCCGTAAGTCCGCTCCATTTCACGAACTGATCATCGAGATCTTTGACGGACCCCGCAAGAATCAGCTTTTCCTTCGCACGGGTCATCGCGACGTACAGGACACGCATTTCTTCCGCCTTCATCTCACGGTCCATCTCCCGTTTGATGATTTCCTTCAAGAGAGTGGTGCTTCTCAGTCGCTTAACCGGGTCGACCGCGTCGAGCGCGATCCCGTAATTCTTATGCAATTGAATCGCTTGATTCTGGTCCTGTTTGTTGAACTGTTTACCGATCTGACTGACGATCGTCACGGGGAACTCGAGCCCCTTCGATTGATGGATCGTCATGATGCGAACGACGTCCTCGTCCTCTCCGAGTGAACGCGCCTCTGCAAAGTCCTCTCCCCGATCGATCAGACGATTGATCAGGCGCAAGAAACGATACAGACCCCTATAGCCGGTCGCTTCGTATTGCTTGGCTCTTTCATAGAGTGCATTCAGATTCGCCTGTCTGCCTTTACCGCCGGCGAGACAGCCGACGTACTCGAAGAAGCCTGTCTGATCGAACAGGGACCGTATCAGACCGGGCAACGATTTCCCGCGCGCCTCCGTACGCCACCGGTCGATTCGATCGAGTGCTTCCTGCGCACGCAGTCCAAGTGGTGTCTCGTCCTCAGCGGCCGCAATCAACGCTTCATAGAACGTCCCTTCTTCCCACTTCGCACGGATGCGGGCCAAATCCTTGTCACTCATTCCGAAAATCGGGGACCGAAGTAGTCCGGCGAGCGGAATATCCTGAAGCGGATTATCGAGCGTCTTGAGCAGAGACATCATGATTTGAATTTCAGTCGTCTGGAAGTACCCTCCGCTCGTATCAGCGTACACGGGGATCTCATATTGCTGGAACGTGTCGACGAGAGATTGAACACGTTGCCCGCGTGAACGGACGAGGATGACGATGTCCCGGTACTCGCATTTTCGGAAGTGTTTTTTCTTCGCATCATAGATCAAGTACGGATTCGTCGTGTCGACGAGTTCAATCACCCGGGTCGCGATCATTCTCGCTTCCAGCTCCTCCTTCTTCAGCTCGTCGCTCGCCTGGTCGACGAGTAAAAGTTCAGGTGAGACCTGGTCCGATTCCATGTAGGAGAGATTTCCGAGACGGAGATAGGCTGCTTCGTCGTAATCGATCTCTCCGACCGCCTCGTCCATCACTTGTCTGAAAATCTGGTTCGTCCCCTCAAGTACCTCGAGGCGGCTTCTGAAGTTTCGGGTCAGGTCGATCCTCTTGCCACTTCCGTCGTTCTTGAAGCGCTTGAACTTATCGATGAACAAGCCCGGCTCCGCATGGCGGAACTTATAGATCGATTGTTTGACGTCGCCGACCATGAACAGGTTACCGTTCGCCTCGTCTGCTTTCGCGACGAGGCGCAGTATCTTCTCTTGGACCTCGTTCGTATCCTGATACTCATCGATCAACACCTCGATGAAGCGGTCCTGAAGAAGCCGCGCAACTTCCGACGGTGCTCCGTCTTGTTCAAGAATCGCGAGCGCATAATGCTCAAGGTCTGAAAAATCGACGATTCCCCGCTCGATTTTCGCCTGACGGTAAGCTTCGTCAAACGCCCGGACGAGTGATACGATCGATTTTACATGGTCGATCTGGGAGCGCAGATCCTCGAGATAATCGACACCTTCCTTATCCGTAAACAGTCCTTTGATTCCTTTGAACTCTGTTTGCATCCGTTTTCGTTCCTCTTGAAAGATCTTGATCCCTTCATCCCCGCGAGGTCCGTTCCAACGTTTGAAGTCAAGTGCCCGAAATGCGAGTGCGAACTCTGTCCAGGCACTTTCCCGCGTAAGTCCTGCTAGCGGCACGACATCACCAAGGAGGAGTTCACCCGTCTTCTCATACCCCGCCTGATTCAGGCGATGACCGAGATCCTGATATCGTCTGAGCAACGTGGCAAATCTCGGCCATTCAAGCTCGATCAGACGCTTCAGCAAAGGCGATTCGTCCGGATCGACCGGCTGATCGTATTGATCGACCAGACTGTCGTAATACGCTTCCGGATTCGGCAGTGAGCGCGCGAAGCGATAGAGATTCGCGATCAGAGCCATTAGCGCATTATCATCCCTGTCTGACGTATAGCTGTCGACGAGCGCATAGAAAGCAGCATCCTCACTCGCGTAGAACGATTCGAGCACTTCTTCGAGCACATCGTCCTGAAGCAGGAGCAATTCGGCGTCGTCGGCGATCCGGAAAGCCGGATCGAGTCCGATTCGATAGTAGTTTTCACGGATGATGTTGAGACAAAACGAATGGATCGTCGTGATCTGCGCCCGGTTCATCAATTGTCTTTGCCTGCGCAAATATTCGTTCGTCGGATCCTCCTCGAGCTTCTTCTCGATTGCCTCGATGACCCGCGTCTTCATCTCCTTTGCAGCAGCATTCGTAAACGTCGCGACCAGCATGCGATCGGCCGTCAACGGATCCTCTTGATCGATCACGCGTTTCGTCAACCGCTCGACGAGGACGGCCGTCTTTCCGGATCCGGCCGCCGCAGAGACGAGGATATGCCCTCCGCGCGCCTCGATTGCGAGTTGTTGCTCATCTGTCCATTTCACACTCATTCCTCTTCCTCCTTCAGGCGCTCGAGCACGTCTTTCTCCGACAGCGGTGCGAGTTCACGATATTCGTTCCCGAGCGCCTCGTCGAACTGACAGACGGCCCGGTATTCACAGAACGTACAGGGTTTCCGATCCTGGTAATTGAACGGATCGATCGCGATCTCCCCTTCGTAGATTTCGGAGCTGCTCTCCTTCAACTCTTCCCAGGCATGATCCATCAACCGTTCAAGGTCCTGTTCCGGCAAGACACCTCTCGTCTGGGTCTTATGCAGGCCGTCCTTCGTGAACGTGACTTTGACGAGCGGGGACTTCGTCCGCTCCGCAAAGGCGATTCCGTCCGTCGCTTCGAGTACACCGTCGTTCTCGACGATCACTCCCTGCATCTGGTACGACTCGAGCAGGAGCCGCTCCCGCACCTCGTCGGACGCAGACAGGTCGCCTTTGAGCAACGGGTTCTTGACATGGAAGTAAAGCGCTCCGGCAGGCTTCGCCTGCCTTGCGAATAGGTGTTCCGACTGTTCGACGACCGTCTTCAGGTAGAGCAACATCTGAATCGCGAGTCCATAATAGATTTCCGCGAAGTCAAGGCCGCGTGCACTCGATTTATAGTCGATCACCCTGACATACAGCTCATCCCCGATCGTCGCCTGGTCGATCCGGTCGATCCGTCCCGTGAACTCGATGACGACACCGTTCGGCAATTCAAAGCGGAGCGGCGGGAACGTCGACGTCCCGAAACTGATCTCGAACTGATCCGGTTCGAAGTCGGATCGCGCCGCCTGTTTGACGAGCATCTGAGCCGTCTGTTCGACCACATCCGTCAATTTCTTCTTGATGTAGCCGAAGCGGTTCGAACTCATCAAAATCGCATTCTGGATGGCTGGCGTCACCTTGTCGACCGCTTCGGTGGCGAGCGTCTGGCATGTCTCCTGATCCAGGTCGCGCCAACGTTTTCCTTGGGCCTTCAATGAAATCGACATATCGCTGAGCGCGCCGTGGAAAAGGTTCCCGATGTCAGGCGCCTCGAATTTATACAGCTTCCGTTCCTTCAGGCGGAGACCGTAGCGGGAGAAGTGCTTGAACGAACAGGCGTTATAAGTCTCGAAGCGTGATACGCTCGCCTTCAACGTCTCCCCGTAGAGCGTTCTCGCCAAGTCCTTCGGCAGCGGCTCTGTCTTGTTCTCGAAGAACAGTGCTTTCGCGAACAGCCCCATCCGTTCACGTCCCTGCTGACTCGTCAGCAGCTCATTGTAGACATGGAACCAGGCTGGCTGGATCGGATATCGACGCTGCAACCTTCGCAGTTCGATCGCCGTCGCGGCCGCCGCCCGGTCAGGATCCGTCACGAAATCGAATTGGTCGTTCGGCAAGTGCTCGCCCGCTTCGGCGAAACGCGTCTTGACTGGCCGGTCCTGCAACACCTGAGCCTTCAGCTGCTTGACGAACGAGGCGGGTTGCATTGCCTTCCCTTCCTCATCGACGAGCGCGTAGCTGACGTAAAGGTATTCAGACGGGGCTGTCAGCGCCTTGTACAGATAGAACTGTTCATCATCGAACAGATGGAGCGACGCCTTTCCGACTTTGACGCCCTGCTCATGCAGGAAGTCGTGGTCGCCCTCCGAGAGCAACTTCGATTGATCAGAGACGAGCGGAATCAGTCCTTCGTTCGCACCGAGCAGGAAGACGACCTTGACTCGTTGCAGTCGGCCGCGGACGTAATCCGTCGCGATGACCTGGTCGAGTGACGGCGGGAAGAGTGCGAAACGCAAACTGTCAAGACCGGTCTCGACCATCTGCGTGAACAGTTCTGTCGACAGACGCGTCTCTGGCGCCGCTGCTTCGAGTTGTTCGAGCAGATGAAGGACCGCCTCCCACACTTGATCATGCTCCCGTGCGACGAGCAATTCATCCGCTTCCGTCGCTTCCTGACGCCATGAAGCAAGCGTCTCAGCAAGCTGATGCTCCTCGAGGAACTGATAGAGCGCCCGGGTATATTCGCTCATCGTCCGGGCCTTTCCCAGGCGTGTCTTGAACGGGCGCAGTGCTTCGACGAAGAACTCACGGGACGCGTTCAACTCTTTCTCTTCCCTCAGTTCGTCCTCCGTCAGACGGACCTCATCCGCTAAACGTCGTTTGAGTTGCCACTCCTCTTCCCACATCGTCCCTTTGATTCCGCGCTCGAGCACGAACGTCTCCAGCCGGTCGAGCGAAAGACGCGGCTGATTCCCTGGCAGGCGGATCAATTCAGTTTTCAACATCCTGAAAATCGACTCTTCCCTGTAACCATGGGCGATGATATCGAGCACCGCCTTGATTAGTTCGACGATCGGATGATGGACCATCGTCTCCCTTCGGTCAATGAAGTAAGGAATACCATAGGAACGAAATGCCTGTTCGAGCGGATCAGCATATGCGTCGAGCGTCCTGACGACGAACGCGATCTCATTGTAGCGATAGCCGTTCCGGATGAGTCGTACCATCTCGCGGACTGCAGCTGCAGCCTCGACATGCCGGTCGACGGCAGCGCTGAGCATCACACCCTGCTCCCTGACATCGAGCGGTTTCATTCCGGGATTCGTAAATGCCTTCTCCAAGTGCCTCAAAGCTTCTGTCTTGAATTTTACCGTTGTGTCGTAGAGAACTTCCTCATGGGCGAGTCCACGTTCATTCATCTGTTCCTTCAATTGCATGAACGTTCGCTGGGAAGGGCCGAAATCTGCCTGGACCGCGTAAGGGTCGGTGACATCCAGCGTGAAGCTGATGTGCATCTCTTTCGCCTCTTCCATCAATGCGAGCAGCACCTGCTGCTCCTGCAACGAAAACTCGTAAAAGCCGTCGACGAGGATGAGCGTCTCCGACAATCCTGCCTTCGGCAACAACTCGAGCAGGACGTCATAATAATCGTCGGCATGAAGCGCCTTGCCCTTCGTCACGTCACTGAACCGTTCATAGATCAACGCGAGGTCATTGAGCTTCGGCGAACGATCCGGAGATCTCGAACCTGCCTCCCGCAACATCGAAGGATCGACGAGTGAGCGTTTGAATCCGGCAATCAACTCATCGAGTCCGTGAAAGAATCCAGGCATGTTCTTCGTCCGCTTGAAAATCATCAAATCTTCCTCTGACTGCTCGACCACCTGTCTCAGCAACAATTGCGTCCCTGTCTCGTCAAGGAACTGTTGCGTCTTCTCTCCATAGTCCCGCATGATGTGGAACGCGAGACGGCGTATGCTCATGACTTCCATTCTGACGAGCCCGCTAAGACGTTCATCCGTGGCGATTCGCCGCTCCATCTCGAACGCCATCTGATCCGGGACGAGGAAGTAGATGGGACTTCCAAGCGGACGCTCGACGAGCTCCGCTACGACCTTTTCGATCAATGCAGTCGTCTTACCCGTTCCTGCTCTTCCGACATGTAAAAAGTTCATTTGCCTCACTCCTTTTGGTTCGCGATATGGATTCATTATCTCACAAAGACGAACAGACGTCCGTTTCTTTTTGTCACCCATTCCTTTTTTTACCCAGCTTGATCCACTTGCTGATATACTTGATATTCGAGACTTGGAGAGGGGTGATGTGAGTTGACGCTTTATGATCAGTTAGGCGGGGAAGAGGCTATCAGGAGGCTCGTTCGCCATTTTTATCAGGCCGTCTACTCGGATGACGTCCTGCACCCGCTTTTTCCTGAAGACAGGCAACGCGTGGAAGAGGCACAATACGCATTCTTGACTCAGTTGACCGGGGGGCCTCGACTCTATGAGGAAGCCTACGGGATGATGAACTTGGCGATGATCCATCGTCTCTTGCCGATCAGAGAATGGCATGCACGCCGCTGGATCGAGTTGATGCGAGAGACGATCGACGAGACGCTCACCGGGGAAGCTCGTGATATTCTGAAGGAACGACTGACCCTCGCTGCCATGAACGTGCTTCGTGTCTGTGAGGCTCATCGCGTCGATTGATTGCTTTTTCTTTATGGCGAGACCATTTCAGGGTAAACTAATAGGTGGAGGGGATTTATGATGAGCGAAGAAAATGAGAACCTAGAATCAGTCCAAGAGGAAGAGAAGAAGCTGGAGCATATCAAAGGCTTGTTCACATTCGAACGTGGCGCTGATTATTACCGCGTCGTCTTCTATGATGACAACAAGCACCTGATTTTCAAGGAGCTCGATTATGACCGAGTCGATTTCGTCGGACGTTTCCATGATGACAGTTTTGATGCGACGAATTTGTCCGAGATGGAGCAACTTGCCGAAAAGGCATTGACGAAGGCTCTTTCGGACCGGAAACAAAAACGTTTCTTGTAATAGAAAAGGAAGGCCAGTCCTCGTGCGAGGGCTGGCCTTCCTTTTGTCGTCCTTATTTCTTTTTGCGCCGGAGGATGTAGGCAAGCACACCGCCAGCGACGGCGAGACCGGCGGCTGCAAGGACCGGTATGACGACCTTGCGCGACGTGACCACCTTTTTGACCGCCTGAAGTTTCGTCATCTTCACTTGCGCCCGTTCAGCGCCTGTGCGACGGTTCATCGAGGCATGCTTGCTCGCATCGGTGACGACGATACGCTGGGTCACCCAGCGGCGATTGCCTGCCTCATCGACGATCGGCTGGCGAACCCGTTTGATTCCGCGCACCCGCTTACCCGGTGTATTTTCAGGGCGTACGATACGGGAACTGATGAAACGGCGCCCACCTGTCGCTCCGAATCCCGGCTGCAGTTTTCTGCGATTCAACCATTCATGACTTTCATTCATCGCGTGTGACGGCTTGATGCCGTCACTCACCTCCCTCATTTGCTATCCGTATAAGTATTGCTAGTCCTTTGTCTATGTTCCACATGTGGAGGCATATTAAACGTCAGACGGACTTGAAACGTCGCTGCATCTCATAAGCGAGCTCAAGCGTCTTGATCCGCTGGCGTTCGATACTGTAGGCAGAGACATCCGTTTCGACTGCCTGTCCCGTCTGGAATTCCACCCTGACCTGTTTGCCATTTTTCTGAACGGACTTCATCTGCTTGAAGTTGATCCAGATACATTCCGCCTTCTCTTTCGCGCCCGTCGGGAAAAAGATCGTCTGCGCCTCCCAGTCGATCAGGACCGGCGTCTTCCGGTGCGGACCAAGTATGTGGCGTGCCGCCTCGATTCGACCGCGCATCGATGACCCGTAATACAGGCAAGTCTCTTCAATCAGCTTCATCGGATGTCCTTCTTCAAGCGTCTCGGATCCTTCCTTGATGACAAGAGTCTGAGGTTCACCATATTTCCCGTAACACGGCACGAGCGCGAGCGTTTGAGCGTTGATTTTAAGTGGCATTGATCTTTCTCCTCTCTTCATCTTGTTTTCTTTATACCAGATTCATCGTTCGCCTGTTTCCGGATGGCCGTTATTGCCCAAACGAAAAAACGGCACGAAATCGTGCCGTTTCTAAGAAATCAACAGATGAATATGAAAATCAGATTCCTGCATCGCGCGGGATTTCGAATTCCACACAAACATTCTTTTTGTTATTGCCCACGTCCAGATTCTCGATTTTCACCTTCCCGCCATGCATCTCGACGATGCGTTTGACGATATAGAGCCCAAGACCGAACTTTCCTTCCTTGCCGCGGGAGAACTGATGGAACAGCGGTGAGCTCTCATCGAGGGGAGGCCCGTCGTTTTCGATCTTGATGATCGAGGAATCCTTCGTTTTAGCAAGACGGATCCAAATATTCCCCTCGGCATACCGGATCGCGTTATCAAGGACGTTCTCGATCGCGACACGGAGCTGCTCCCCTTCCCCGTTAACGAGACCGGCCTCTCCTTCGACCTTCCATTCGATGTTCTTCGCGGTTTTGAAACGCTCGACGAGCATCCGGATCAGGCGATCGAGATCGACAGTCGCCCATTTCGATCTGTCTCCTTCGAAGTAATCGAGCTTCGTCACATAAAGCAGATCGGCCACTTTCTTCTCAAGACGCGCCGCCTCCTCATCGATGACGGATACCGATCCCGTCAGATCACCTGACGGATAGAGGCCGTCCGAAATGGACTGCGCGTAGCTCCGGATGACCATGATCGGCGTCTTCAAATCGTGCGATATGTTTTGCAGGAGCGACTTTTGAGCCTTATCCTGCTTCGCGAGTTCCGAACGCATCGCATCGATTGATCGCGCAAGCTGTCCAATCTCGTCCCCGCGTTCGAGCGGCAGCGGCGTGTCCCATTGACGCGCCGCGATCTTACCGACGGCACCTTCGATTTCGACGAGCGGTTTCGTCAAGCGACGCGACAGCCAGAAGGCAGCGAATAGCGTCCCTACACTGACTGCTGCGACGAGCCAACCGACTTGATAGAACAGTTTCGAGATCAATTGCTTCCGGTAAGCATCCCAGACGTATGAGACTTGATAGTACGTCTCGTCCTGCTGCTCGATTTTCCGGATGATGTAATAGACATCCTCTTCCCCGAGGCGTGTCGTATACTTCGCAACCGTCTCATCCTGTTCGATGGCCTGTTGGTACATCCGGTCGACCAGCTGTTCCGGTGCACCTCCGTAGTAGAGCTTCCCGTTCCTTGAGAAGAACAGTTCATTGACGGACCGGGATTCCTGCTTGCGCCGATCGAACTCGATCGGATTCTCCTTCAGCATCGCAATGACCGATGGATCATCTGACAAAAACATCTCACGATTTTGAAGAGTCTCATACACCTGCTCATCTATGAAATCACTGATGGAGGAACGGATGACGATCAGCATGACGATGAGTAGCGTGGCGATGACGAGGAGGAATAGACTCCAAATCTGCCACAGCAGGCTCCGATTCTTCATGCGGCCACCAACCGGTAACCGATTCCGTAAATCGTCTCGAGTTCAAGCTTCGGCAATTTCTTGCGGACACGCCTTACAAGGTCATCGACGACGCGGTCCGACCCGAAATAATCGTCCCCCCAGACGCTGACGAGAATCTGCTCCCGCGACATCGGCGTTCCGATTTGAGTCGCGAACAGCAATAGAAGGTCATACTCCTTCGAAGTCATGTCGATTTCGACTCCATCCTCCTCGATGACACGCTTTTCGGGATAGATCACGTAATCGCCGTACCTGATCGCCTCCTTCTTCGGGGCAGCGTAGGTACGTGCGAGTATCTTCCTTACACGGATGACGAGCTCACGCGGCAGGAACGGTTTTGCGATGTAATCGTCAGACCCCATCTCGAGCCCGATGATCTTGTCGATATCCTCGTCCCGCGCGGAGATGAAGATGACCGGGGTCGCCTCATTATGCGCCTTGATTCGTTTGATCAGCTGAAAACCGTCCATGTCCGGCAACATGATATCGAGCACCCAGAGATCCGGTTGCTCCGAAATCGCCTTCGCCGCGCTTTCTCCGTCCGTGAAAGAACGGACATTCCAACCTTCTTGCTCCAAATATTTCACAAGTACCCGATTCAAATTCACTTCATCATCTACAAGATAGATCGTATGCACGTCAATTCACCTCTAAAGTTAAGTTCTTACCAACAAGTGTAGCAGAAGACTTCCGCAGAAATATGTGAGAAAAGCGCCGAAAACAAAAAAAGTCTCAAGCGTACTTGAGACTTTAGCGATTCACTTGATGAGGCGCAGCGCAGGATATGCCGCCCGCACAGCTTCCGTCTTCGGCGAGTCCGAAAGGTGGGCACGCTCTTTTTTCACGATATACGTCAAGAAGCTTACACCGCCTCCAAAGAGGACCGAGACTCCTGTGATTACGATCAGTTCCATTGCTTCCGCCATCCTTTCATCGCAATTGATAATCAATATCATCTTCAATACGACTATAGCACGATGAAATCGAAATGAGAAGCCTTCTCACAGAAAAAAATCAATTTTCTGCAGTTCTCCTTGCCTGGATGATATCCCGCCATTTGAAATCACCGCGTTCAAGTCCGTGCAACAGCACCTCTGCCGTCCCGAGATTCGTCGCGAGCGGCAGGTCATAGACGTCGCAGAGGCGAATCAGTGCCGAGACGTCCGGTTCGTGCGGTTGCGCCGTCAGTGGATCCCGCAGGAAGATGACGACATCGATTTCCCCGCGCGCGACCATCGCCCCGATCTCCTGATCGCCGCCGAGCGGACCTGATTTACATCGATGGACAGTCAAATTCGTCGCCTCCATGATCCGTTTCCCCGTCGTTCCCGTCGCATATAACGTATGCTCAGCGAAAATCGGCTCATACGCCTTCGTAAACAACATCATCTCGTCCTTCTTCTGGTCGTGTGCGATCAATGCGATATTCATCATATTCCATTCCCCCTTCCCTACACTATGCACGAAAAAAGGACTTCAGAAACACTGAAGTCCTTTGCTTTATCAAGACGTCGCCGTTTGTTGCTTCAATACCGTCCGGAGAATCTTACCTGTCGTATTGCGCGGCAATTGATCAATGAACTCGATTTTCGTCGGCCATTTGTACTTCGCGAGTGATTGCGCGCAGAATTCCTGCACTTCTTCCGCCGTCATCTCTTCCTTCGCGACGATGAACGCCTTGACCGCCTCACCCATCGCTTCATCCGGCACGCCGATGACTGCCGCCTCGACGATGTTCGGATGGAGATAGAGCACTTCCTCGACTTCACGAGGATAGACGTTGTATCCGCCGACGATGATCATATCCTTTTTCCGGTCGACGATGTGGAAATATCCGTCCTCGTCCATCCGGGCGAGATCCCCTGTATAGAGCCAGCCGCCCCGAAGCGCGATTTCCGTCTCCTCCGGCATCTTATAGTAGCCCTTCATGACGTTCGGGCCGCGAACGACCAGCTCCCCGACTTCGCCGGTTGGAACTTCCTCGCCTTGTTCATCGACGACCTTGTTCTCGACATCGACGATCGACGGTCCGATCGATCCGGGTTTCTGAACGCCTTCGAGCGGATTGAAGCACGTGACAGGTGAGGCTTCCGACAGTCCGTATCCCTCGAGAATCCGGCAGGAGAACGTCTCCTCGAACGCCTTCAGCAACGGCACCGGCAGACTGGCACCGCCGGAGACGAACAAGCGAATCGACTTGAAGCTGTCGACGAAGTCCGGTGCGCTCTTCGCCGCCTGGAGAAGGAAGTTGTACATCGTAGGTACACCCGCGAAGATCGTCACCTGCTCTTTTCGTGCGAGAGCGAACGTCTCCTGCGGTGAGAAACGCGGCGCGATGATGATCGAGGCACCATGAGCGAGCGAGGCGTTGACGACGACCGTCAGGCAGAAGACATGGAACATCGGCAATACGGCAAGCGTCCGGTCCTCTTCCGTCATCTTCAGATAACGCCCGATCGAAAGTGCGTTCGACGCCAGGTTTCTCTGCGACAGCATCGCCCCCTTCGGTTTTCCCGTCGTTCCGCTCGTATAGAGGATGACTGCCGTGTCATCGAGATCCGTCTCTGTCTCCGAGACCGGATGATCGATTGAAAGCCAGTTCTCGAGTGTCGTAAACGTGACGTTGCCCACCTGTTCTTCCGGTCCGTTCGAACCGCCGTACGGGACGGAGACGACAGTCGACAAGTGTGGCAGCATCGCGAGACGTTCCTTCGCAGCTTCGACGAGCGGTGCGAGGCTGAGTATGCCTTTGACATCGCCGTTCAGGAGGATATATCCGATTTCGTCCGGTGTGTAGGTCGGGTTGATCGGAATGGCGACTGCCCCCTGCTTCATGACGGCGTAATACCCGACGAGGAACGCCGGACTGTTCCCGAGGATCAGGGCGACATGATCTCCTTTCCGGATGCCGTTCGCTTCGAGCGCCCCGGCAGCTCTATGGAATTTGCCGACGAATTCGCCGTAAGTGACGCGCTCCCCTTCGAATACGTATGCCGTCTTGTTCGGAAACTTACGTGCTGTCTCCTCGACGGAATGGATCAAGCCGATCATCAAAACTCCCCCTTGTGAATGAATGACTATTCATTTTTTACGCAAAAAAAACCATACATGGCGTAGTTGCATGTATGGTTAGTGTATCATTTCCAGAAAGAATTGAAAACGGTTTCATCAATCATCCGTTGATGATGACGCCTCCGTTCAGATGCAGAACCTGACCTGTCATGTAGCTCGAGTCATTGCAGGCGAGGAACACGAACGCCGCCGCGAGTTCAGCCGGTTGCCCCGGCCGGTCCATCGGGGTGTTCTTCCCGAACGTCTTGACCGATTCATCAGGGAACGTCTCCGTGATGAGCGGTGTCCAGATCGGTCCAGGAGCGACTCCATTGACCCGGATCCCCTCTTTCGCCAGGTTCATCGATAAACTGCGTGTGAAACTGACGATCGCGCCTTTCGTCGAAGAATAGTCGATCAGCTGATCGTTACCTTCGTAAGCGGTCGAGGAGGTCGTGTTGATGATCGCGCTGCCCGGCTTCAGGTGCTTGAGTGCCGCACGGGCGAGGCGCATCATGCCAAAGATATTCGTCTGGAACGTCTTCTCCAGCGATTCATCCGTGATGTCGAGCAGTGACTTCTCCGGCTTTTGCATGCTCGCGTTGTTGACGACGATGTCGAGCTTGCCGAACCGGTCGATCGTCTTCTTGACGAGCTCTTCACAGTAAGCAGCATCGCCGATGTTTCCCTTCGAGACCATCACGTCCCCGCCCAGTTCTTCGAGGCGCGCCTGTGTCTCTTCCGCACCTTTCGTATCGCTGTGATAGGCGATGACGACCTTTGCGCCTTCCAGAACGAATGCAATGGCGGCAGCCCGGCCGATGCCTGAATTTCCACCGGTGATGATGGCGACTTTATCCTTCAGCTTTCCTGCTGCTAAGTAATCTTCTCGCTCATAGTATGGGAGCGGTTGGTTTTCTTCGGTCTTTGGAAGCGTCTTCGAGCGCTCCTCATAATGTATGAAATCATCAAGCGAACCCTTCAAGAAATTGTCCTTGTTGTATGCCATCGAAAAAAACTCCCCCTATCGTCATGATAGTGAGAGTTTTCCCCAAATCGCCTTATGCTAAAACGTCGAGCAATTCCTCGAGTTCGACGGCCCCGAAGTAACGCTTCAGCTCGTATTGTTCCAAGGCATCACGGAGCGAGGACCGATCGTATCTTACACCGACGAGTGCAGCTGCGATCTCGTTCGCATCCTCGACGCCGAAGAAGTCACCGTATATTTTCGCCTCGCCGATGACACCGTTCTTGACGTTCAGGCGGAAGTCGATCGTCCCGATCGGAAAGCGACGTTTCTGGACGACGTCGAATTTCGGTGATTTCCCGAAATTCCAGTCCCAGTTGCCGTAACGCTCTGCCGAGATGGCGTGGACCTTTTCCCAGTCTGAATCCGTCAGCGTGTAGCGTTCGATCTCCTTGCCGGCATAGATCGAATCAAGCAAGTGGTCGACGAACTGCTCCATCGTCATCGGTGTTTCGAGGAACTCCGTGATGTTCGCGACGCGGCTCCGAACCGATTTGATCCCTTTTGAACGCATCTTCTCCTCGCTGACGACGAGCGCGTTGACGACCTCTTCGATGTTCGAATCGAGCATGAGCGTCCCGTGACTGAACATCCGGCCGCGCGTCGTGAACTGGGCGTTGCCGCTGATTTTCCGTTCGCCGACGTGGATGTCGTTACGTCCTGACAATTGCGCCTCGACACCGAGCTTGTGGAGCGCTGCGACGACAGGTTCCGTGAACTTCTTGTAGTTGTTGAACGAGTCCCCGTCGTCGCGCGTCAGGAAGCTGAAGTTGAGATTCCCTTCGTCATGATAGACGGCACCGCCGCCGGACAGACGGCGAACGACATGGATCCCGTTGTCTTCGACGTACTTCAAGTTGACCTCTTCGTTCGTGTTCTGGTTCTTGCCGACGATGATCGACGGCGCATTGATATAGAAGAGGAAGTAATCCTCCTCATCGACGTTCAGATGTTTCAGGATGAATTCCTCGACCGCGAGATTGATTCGCGCGTCACGGATATCCGGATGAAAAATGAATTTCATGATAGTTCTCCTCTCAAACACGTATACCTCTATTAAAACGTGCAGCCGTCCGTTCCGCAAGCATCCGCTGAAGACAGGAGTTGCGGCTTGTCGGTTTCTTGCTCGGCGAGACGTTTCTCGATGACCTGAACGAAGGCTTCGACCGGCTGGGCGCCGGAAACGGCATACTTCCGGTCAAAGACGAAGAATGGCACGCCCTGGACTCCGATTTCGCTCGCTTCCGACTCGTCTTTGCGGACTGCTTCCGCGAATGCGTCACCGGCAAGCACTTCTGCCGTCTTTTCAGGGGAAAGTCCAGCCTCCTTCGCGAGGCGCAAAAGTGTTTCTGAATCATTCAAGTTCTCGCCTTGTTCGAAATAGGCGCGGAACAGTGTTTCAGAGAGTTCCACTCCTTCCGTGAGGGCGTGGTGCGTCAAGCGGTGCGCGTTGAACGTATTCGCCGGTTTGATCGCGTCCATCCGGTAATTCAGCCCGTCCGTCGCAGCCGTCTGTGCGACCTGTGCGGACATCCCTTTCGCCTGTTCGACCGTCATTCCATATTTAGAGGCGAGCAACTCATCCATCGATTCCTCGATTTTCGCTGGTGCGTTCGGGTCGAGTTCGAAACTCTTCCATTCGATGTCGACCTGATTTTTCATATCGAGCTCGGCGAGCGCTGACTCAAGTCGGCGTTTTCCGATGAAGCAGAACGGGCATGCGTAGTCAGACCAGATTTCAATTTTCATCATTATCTCCCTCTCCATCGTTTCTATCTATAGAATAGCGAGCGAAGCTTTCAATCGGCAACAGATGTGCTCGCCGAGCGCTAAAACAAAAAGAGATGCGCCTTTTTAGCGCACCTCTCGTCAGGTCAAACTTCGACCGGATATTTCGCGTCCTGCAGTTCCTGATTGAGTTCAGCGGTGTAGGTTGCTCTTTGCTCATCACTCCAGCCAAGATGACGCGCCATCACGTCGATGACTGCAGTCTTGTGCGTCTCGACCCAAGCGATGTCGAAGAAGAGAGCGCCAGTACGGCGAATGAAGAAATCGACCGGTTTAGCTGCCATCTCGTACTCCATCGCATACATCAGCTGGGCATAGACGTCAGCCGGCAAACCATCCTGTTTCTCCGCAGCAAAGGCGAATACGCGGTCTGCGTTCGAGCCGTAGCGGCCTGCGAGCAGACGTACTTGTTGCTCCGTAAGTCCTGCTTGCGCCTTCAGTCCCGCGAGGAATCGCCCGAAGCCGTTCGATCCGTCGACGTGACCGCCAGAGATCGGCATGTCCTTCGTCTCACAGCGCAAGTAGACGCGCCCTTGTTGTTCCTTCAAGAGTTTTGCGACGAGGTTGACGACAAGCTCCGCCATCTTGCGGTAACCTGTCAGCTTTCCACCGGCGATCGTGATCAGCCCGGACTCCGACTGCCAAATCTCGTCCTTACGTGAAATTTCGGAAGGGTCCTTTCCTTCTTCGTAGATGAGCGGACGTACCCCAGCCCAACTCGATTCGACGTCATCCGGACTCAGCGTGACTTCCGGGAACATGTAGTGGATCGCACCGAGGATATAGTCGCGGTCCTCGACCGTGCATTTCGGATGCGCCGCATCCTTGTCGAAGAACGTATCCGTCGTCCCGACATAGGCCTTGCCGTCACGAGGAATCGCGAAGATCATCCGGCCGTCCGGCGTATCGAAGTAGACCGCTTGTTTCAGCGGGAACTTCGACTGGTCGATCACGAGATGGACACCCTTCGTCATCCGCAGTTGTTTGCCTTTCTTCGAACCGTCCTTCTCACGCAGTTCATCGACCCATGGTCCTGTCGCATTGACGACCTTCTTCGCACGGATTTCATGCATGCCGCCTGTCAGCAGGTCCTTGACGCGGACACCGATGACCTGTCCATCGGCGTAGAGAAGCTCTTCCGCCTTCGTATAGTTGATTGCCTGCGCCCCGTGATCGATCGCTTCCTTCATGACCTCGATCGTCAGGCGGGCGTCATCCGTCCGATACTCGACGTAATAACCGCCACCCTTAAGCCCGTCCTTCTTGACGAGGGGCTCCTTCGCGAGCGTCTCCGCTCCTGAAAGCATCGAGCGGCGCTCCCCGCGCTTGACGCCGGCAAGGAAGTCGTAGACTCGGAGGCCGATCGACGTACTGAACGGTCCGAACGTCCCCCCCTTATGCATAGGCAGCAACATCCATTCCGGCGTCGTGACGTGTGGTCCGTTCTCATAAACGATCGCACGCTCTTTTCCAACCTCAGCGACCATCTTCACCTCGAATTGTTTCAGGTAACGGAGTCCGCCATGAACGAGCTTCGTCGAGCGACTTGACGTCCCGGCAGCGAAGTCCTGCATCTCGACGAGTCCGATCTTCATTCCGCGCGAAGCGGCGTCGAGCGCGATTCCAGCCCCGGTGATGCCTCCTCCGACGACGAGGATGTCGAGCTCCTCGGTTGTCAGACGAGTTAGCATCTCACTACGTTTTCTGCTTGAAAATGATTGGTTTGCCATGTTGATTTCCCCCTGTTTGAAGGTTCGGGAACGAAAAAAGAGACCACAACAAACCGTTGGCAATCGCCAACGCGTGTTGTGGTCTCTCCGTATTCTCCGACCGGTTTGATTAACTTGTGTTCAGTATAACATGTGTCACATCATTTGAACAACATTGCCGCTTGAACCGCCTTGTTCCAGCCTGCATATAAAGCATCGCGTTCTTTTTCGTCCATCTTCGGTTCGAAACGATGGTCCATCTGCCACTGACTCGCGATATCCGCCTTGTCCTTCCAGAACCCGGTCGCGAGACCCGCGAGATAGGCGGCACCGAGGGCCGTCGTCTCATTGATGCGCGGACGTTCGATCGGTGTCTCGAGCATGTCGCTCTGGAACTGCATCAGGAAATTGTTGTGGACGACGCCGCCGTCGACACGGATTTTCGAGATATCGAGACCGGAATCCTGTTCCATCGCTGTCAGGACGTCACGCGCTTGATAGGCAAGTGATTCGAGCGTCGCCCGGATGAAGTGCTCTTTTTGCGTGCCGCGCGTCAATCCGAACACAGCCCCGCGAACGTCGCTATCCCAGTAAGGTGTGCCGAGCCCGACGAATGCCGGTACGACGTAGACTCCATCAGAAGAGGTCACGCGTGTCGCATATCCTTCCGTCTCCTCTGCGTTCTTGATCATCCGCAGACCGTCACGAAGCCACTGAATGGCAGCGCCGGCGATGAAAATCGAGCCTTCAAGGGCATACTCGACCTTTCCGTCGACACCCCAGGCAATCGTCGTCAGCAGACCATGTTCCGACGCGACAGCCTTCTCCCCCGTGTTTAGGAGCATGAAGCAGCCCGTCCCATACGTGTTCTTCGCCATCCCTTCCTCGAAGCAGGCTTGACCGAAGAGTGCCGCCTGCTGGTCTCCCGCTGCTCCCGCGATCGGAACCTCGTGCCCGAAGAAGTGATAGCCGATCGTCTTGCCGTACACTTCAGACGAAGGACGCACTTCGGGCAACATCGACTTCGGAATATCGAGGATCTCGAGCAGTTCTTCATCCCACTTCAAGTCATGGATGTTGAAGAGGAGCGTCCGGCTCGCGTTCGAATAATCCGTCACATGTGCCTTACCGCCTGAGAGCTTCCAAATCAGCCATGTGTCGATCGTCCCGAACAGGAGCTCCCCCTTCTCGGCACGTTCCCGTACTCCTTCGACGTTATCGAGGATCCACTTGACCTTCGTACCGGAGAAATAGGCGTCGACGAGAAGCCCTGTCTTGTCTCGGAACGTCTGCTCGTGCCCTGCCTTCTTCAGCTCTTCGCAGATATCCGCTGTCTGGCGGGATTGCCAGACGACCGCATGATAGACCGGGTGCCCGGTTTCCTTGTCCCAGATGACCGTCGTCTCACGCTGGTTCGTGATTCCGATCGCTTCGACCTGCTCGGCCTTGACGTTCGCTTCCGTCAAACAAGCAGCCATGACGGCGAGGATGCTTCCCCAGATTTCATTCGCATCATGTTCGACCCACCCTGCCTTTGGGAAGTACTGTTTGAATTCACGCTGTGCCTTTTGAACGACGTTACCTTGTTTATCGAACAGCATCGCACGTGAGCTCGTCGTTCCCTGATCAAGTGATAAAATGTACTTTTCCATCTGTCTACCCCATCCTTTTCAAATCAATTAAGCTGCTTTTCGCTCCATTTTTCCCGGCCGCACGCCGAATCGGTAACTCGCTGCAAGCACGAGCGCCGCGACGGCACATGCGACATACAGCATCGGTGAGACTTTACCCAAGAACACTGCATTATACAACAATCCGCCGAGACTCCCCCCAAGCAATGGACCGATGATCGGCACCAGTGCGTAGCGGAAGTTCGAACTGCCCTTTCCTGCGATCGGCAAGATGAAGTGGGCGATCCGCGGCCCGAGATCACGGGCCGGGTTCATCGCGTAACCCGTCGTCCCACCGAATGACATGCCGAGGCTGACGATCAGGAAGCCGACGATCAGCGGATTCAATCCGTCACTGAACGTGTTCGCTCCGATTGACAGCAGACCGATCACGAGCAGAAACGTCGCGATCATCTCGCTCAAGATATTCGCGAACGTGTGCGGAATTGCTGGACTCGTGGCGAATACGCCGAGCTTCACACCTGCGTCTTCCGTCTCTGCCCAATGTGGCAAATAATGAAGGTAGACGATCGTCGCACCGATGATACCGCCGAGCAACTGTGCAAGCATGTAACCCGGTACGTCCTGCCATGCGAAGGACCCGGTGAATGCCAGTCCAAGCGTCACGGCCGGATTCAAGTGCGCCCCGCTATATTGTCCGACCGCGTACACTGCGAATGCGACCGCGAATCCCCATGCGAACGTGATGACGATCCATCCGGCATCCTTCGCATATGATTTCCGGAGCGAGACGCCGGCCCCTACGCCCGTGCCAAGGGCGACGAGCATCGCCGTCCCGACTAGTTCCGCTAAAAACGGTGTCATTATGTATTCCCCCTTTTTCGTGAAAGAAGTCACAAAAAAAGAGACCCACGCCCCTCCCCTTATTAGGAAAGCAAAGCGTGAATCTCCGAATTCTCCGTCACTTCGTATCAACTTATCGACTACTATAGCAACATATGAAAACGCTGTCAACGAATCGAGTGATTTTTTCCCGGGCAGTTTTCACGATTTCGGCTCAAAGTGTTTCCAAAGCATCTTGTTCGATGTCGTGATGCTCGATGCACCGGCGGCAATCGCTTGGTCGACCTCCTCGACCGTCTCGATCAGACCTCCCGCGAAGACAAGGCGCCCCGTCTTCGCCTTGACCTCCTCGATATACTTCGGCATCAGGCCGGGCAGCACCTCGATGTAGTCAGGCTGTGTGCGCTCGATGAGGTGATAGCTCTTTTCAAGCGAACTCGAATCGAGCAGAAAAATCCGTTGCATCGTCTTGACCTTCTTCTGCCTCGCCTTCAGGATGACACTCGCCTTCGTCGAGATGACGCCATACGGTTTCATCTCCTGACAGACATACTCCGTCGCGTACTCGTCGTTCTTCAATCCTTGTACGAGATCCATATGGAGGAACATCTTCTTGTCATACCGATGAGCGAGTTCATAGATCGATTTCAAGCGGGAGACATGCATCTCGAGCAACACCCCGTATTCGTACGGGCTCTTGAGCATCTTTTCGAAATCCTCGATTCTTCGGACCGAGGGCAGTATCTTTTGACCAAAATATGTCACGCGAATCCCTCCTGTTCTCGTCTTAGTATCGCTTCTCCTTCCTTTGCGCGCAATCCAAATCTCTGCATTTTTGCAGGAATAGCGCTACGATGGGTACATCCATTGTTGAAAGAGAGGTGTCAAGCGAGCCATCTTCTTTTTTTGACGAGACTCGTCCCATCCTATGCAGCCGAAACGACTTTTTCTGTACTTATTCGCCATCCTGCTCAATGCTCTCGGCAACAGCTTCATGATCGCAGCTCATATCGGCAGCGCTCCATGGACTTCGGCGAGCGAAGCCCTCGCACACATCTCTCCCCTGACCGTCGGGCTTGCGATCGTCGCCCTTCACTCGATTGCTCTTCTCGCGACCGTCTTGCTTGGCGGACGTTTCAGCTGGTGGACAGTCGTCGCGAGCTTCTCGCTCGTCGTCCTGTTCGGGACAGCAATCGATTTCTTCCTGTCCATCCAGTCACAGATTTTCCTTCCAAGTACGCTTCCGGAACGGATGCTCTACATGGTCATCGGGATGCCTCTGATTTCACTCGGTATCTCACTCTATCTTCAGATCGGTTACGTGCTCATGCCGCCGGATTATTTCATGAAGACATTGATCACACGCGTCAAGAGCACGTCGCGCGGCGCGACGATCAGCCTTGCGATCCCGTTCTCGATGGCGGCCGTACTGTCGTTGCTTGAGCAGCAGCTGCTCGGAATCGGCTTCGGCACGTTCGTCTTTCTTTTTTTCAACGGTCTGCTGATCGAGCAATTCCAGCGCTTGTTCGTGATCCGCTGAAACGACAAAGAGGGTGACTCAAAAGTCATCACTCGTCCTTCACTCGCTTTCCTCAGGCGAGACACAAGCAGCTAGATCCCTTTCCGAAGCGAAAAGGAAATCCGGGTCTTGTCTGTCTCTGACAGCGCGATATATCGCGCTTTTTCCTGCAGGAGTCGAGTGGGACGAGTGATGTCGACTGAACGAGAAAACGGGAGTGGATTCGAATCCACTCCCGTTTTTCGTTTACCGATCGATTTTTGAGTCATCCTCTTTGCTTAATTGATGACAAGAAGTTCTTTTCCGGCTCTCGGCTTCCCGAACAGATACCCTTGACCATAATCGAATCCGATTTCTCGGCAAAGTTCGTACTCCTCTTGTCGCTCGATCCCTTCCGCGAGACTCTTGATTCCCATCGAAGTCGTCAGGCTGTGTGCCTGCCGCAGGAAACGTTCCTTCTCTTCCGACTCGTCGCAGCGGTCGATATAAGACCGATCGATCTTGACGAAATCAGGCTGCAGCATCTGTAGCATCTCGAGCGTCGAGAAGCCTGCCCCGACGTCGTCGAGTGCGACTTTGATGCCTTCCTGCTTGTACTGGGCAAGTACCCGTTTCAAGTGATCGACGTCCTCGATTCGCTCCGTCTCGACGACTTCGAAGACGAGGTTGTTTGGATCGACCCCGTATCGCTCGATCGTCTCGAAAGTATGCTTCAGGCAAAAGTCCGGATTATAGATCGTCGACGGAAGGAAGTTGATGAATGTTTTTTGCCCCTCCGGTACGTATAGATGCGTCGCCCGGATCGCTTCCTCACGCGCCCGCTGATCGAGCCTCGAGTGGAAGCCTGTTTTGGAAGCCACCGAGAACAGCTCCCCCGGGGAGAACGTCTTTGCCCCTTCCCCTGCCCGGAGCAACGCTTCATATCCAAAAGGAGTTACATCCTCAAGTGTCAAAATCGGTTGAAGGAAGCTGATCATCTCACCGCGTTGGATGAATTCGACCACATCCCGGTTCTTCAGCCGCTCGTGAAACGACCGGACACCGGTGAACTGCACGTACCGTCGATCCGTTGAAGCCACACATGCGACTTCGCATCCTTCCCGCTCGGACAATCGTTCAAGTATTCCTTCGAGCGTATATAGAGAGTCATACGAAAATGTCTCTCCCTCTTTCGTCAGTAAAAAGCCCTTCTCAAGCATTGGAGGGGCGATGCCGCAGTCCGCGCATGGATGCCACATGCTGATCATTCCTTTCCTTCAGTGCCCCCATTGGGAATGCTCCTGTCATTTCTTTACTATCTTAACTTCTTGATGACGTGATTTCCTTTTTTTAAGACAAAAGAAAAGAAGGGATTTCCCCCTCCTTCTTTACAACGCGTGCTCCATTACATGATTTTCTTCATTCTGATGCATCTGTGCCAACCGGTGAAGCTTCGCAGCATACCATACGATCGCAAGTCCTGCGCCTCCGCCGATCATGTAGACCAATTCGATGGCAAGATGGTCGGCAAGCAGTCCGAAGGTGAGACTCCCTAGACAGAAAGCAAGCGTATATGAGGTCTGCTGAATACTGTAGACGTAAGGCAACTTCTCGTTCGGCAGCTTTTCCTGGAGTAGCGTGTTCGTTTGAATGACACGCACCTGACTGGCAGCACCTTGGATGCCGCACGCAACGAGGGCAAGCAGCACATGTGGCGCCCACCCGAACAAAAGAGCCGCGGCAACCGAGCAGACGGCACTCAAGACAAGAAAACTTCTCTTCGTCCCTTTACGGAACAGATAGACGCTCGAAAGGATCATGCTCAGCATGTAAACAGCGTTCAAAATTCCCCACCAATATTTGTCCGCCTCCAGATGGAACTCGATATACAAAAGAAAGAGCGCGGAGATCCACACCGTTCCGGCGAACGCATCAGCACCGACGAGCAGACTGCTCGAACGTGCCATGGCATCCCTCTTCACATACGATATACTCGAACGAAGCGTCAGATGAGCGGATTCTTCCTCTGCCGGAACCTTCGTGTCGCGCATCGCCCTCATGAAGAGATACGTGCCAAACGTAGCCAATCCGAAGAACGCAAAGGAGATGAGCAGGACTTGCCCCGTCGTAAACAGACTGACCAGGATGGCGCCGAGCGGCCACATGATCAGTTGAATCAATTGATTCGAACCTTGAACGAGGCTGTTCGCTTTAAGCTGATCCGGATGAAGGACAGGTACGAGCGCCCCTTGGATCGGACGGGCGAAACCGTCCAGAAAAGCGATGAGGGCGACGAGAACCAATGCCGCTTCACCCATATCTCGCATCATGATTACTGCAAGCAGCAACGTCTTCAACACTTGCGTCACCATCAGCGTATGACGATGCGGTAGCGTCCGCGCCACCCTTGCGAAGAAGAACCCGCTGAGCGTCATTCCGAGCGTGACGGCGACGGGGAAACTCGCCGCACCGAGTGCGGACCCCGTCTGTTCAAACAACATGGCGATCAAGGCGATGATGTAGAGGACGTCCCCTACATTCGCCAGCCATTGGCTAACCAAAAGGATGTAAAAACGTTTCATACGGATTCCCTCCTGAGGAGTATTCAATTTTCACAGGATTCCGATTGAACGTTACATGCTTTCGCCTCTTTCCATTATTTCGGTGCAACCACTATAACACGAAAAAATTATTGATGTAAAATAATTACATTAAATCAAATGTATGATTTTTTCTGGAAAATCAGTAAAGACCCTCCAAGTAGAACGATCATGTGGGCAAAGACGAAGATGGCGGAGAATGTCAGATTCGTCCCCATCCGGTCAGCGATGAACGTTGCCTGGTCATCGAAATACATGCTCCAGTCGAGATGCATGAACACGATCCATTTCGCGATCTCCGGCTTGAATCCGATCAGGATACCACCGACGATCGACGTGAAGAATTGCGCGAGCACCGTAAAGCCGATGATCATGCCGACAGAGCGGAACAGGAGCGAGAAGAAGAGCGTCATGATGATCGTAAAGACTGGACCGACGAGTTGCATCAACGTATCGCGCATGATGTGGTCCCCGAACTGACCACTGAACGCGAACGACAAAGCGAAGACGAGCACGACGATGAAGAAGAATTGCAGGAGCGTCACGATGATCGCGAACGACAACTTCGCGAAATAGATCGACATCCGTGTGTACGGACTCATCAGCAGGTGCTTCATCGTGTCATATCGCAGCTCATTGCCGATCAATTCCGCCGTGAAGACGATCGTGATGATGCCCAGCAAGCCGCTCAAGATGAGGGTCGTATCCGAGAAATAGGAGTCACGCGCAAACAGGTCATTGTATTTCCCGATGGCAAGGACGGCAAGCGCGACCACGATATATAGCCCGAAGACGATTTTCGACTTTTTCATCGACCACCATTTGATCCATTCATTTTGAATGAGCGAAAGCATGTGATTCCCCCTCCTTTTTCGTCACTTGCATGAATTGTTCCTCAAGCGTCATCCGCTTGATACCGAGCTCAAAGAGATCCGCAATGGCCGTGACGCGTCTTGCGATGTCCGGACAAGACTCTTCCGGCGCATCGATCAGGATGTTGTTTGCCACCGTCTGCGCCTGATAGTTCGCACGCAGAAGCATCTCGAGCACTTCAGCGGCCGCATCCGGCGCGACACGAATCGAAATTCGCGCACCGGCGTCGTTTCGGACCGACTCGACCGACTTGATGACACCATGATCGATGATTGCATACCGGTCACTGATCTGTTCCATCTCACTGAGCATATGACTTGATATCAGAATGGCGATTCCTTGTTCGCTCGCCATGCTCCGTAAGTATTCACGAAGCTCCGCGATTCCGGCAGGATCCAGTCCATTCGTCGGCTCGTCGAGAATCAGCACCTTCGGCTCGTGAAGCAGTGCGCGGGCAATCCCTAGACGCTGCTTCATCCCGAGAGAATATTCGCCGACCTTCTTGCCAAGTTTCCCTTCAAGTCCGACCAGACGTGCGAGCGCATCATAATCCGGCTCTACCATGCCAGGTATCAGATTCTTCGCGTGAACGAGGTTCTGTCTGCCCGTCAGATAAGGATAAAAAGCGGGGTTTTCAACGATCGCCCCGATTTGGGTCAGCGCTTTCGAACGTTCTGCCACGACATCATATCCGTTCACCGTGACCGTTCCAGAGTCCTGTTCGAGCAGGCCCGTGATGATGCGGATCGTCGTCGTCTTCCCGGCACCGTTCGGACCGAGGAATCCGAATACCTCACCAGGCGACACCTCGAAGCTGACATCCTTCAGGATTTGTTCCTTCCCGAGCCGTTTCGATACCCGTTCGATTTTAAGCATAGGGTTTTCCTCCTTTTTCTTTTCCGACCTAATATACGGAAATAATGGATGAAAGTTTCAATTCGAACGAAAAAACACCTCAGCGTCTCTCCCTTCCTTTCAAGGAATGGATAAACTGAGGTGTTTTTGAACTCCGAACTGCAAGCAGACTCTAAATCAGTCCATCTTGTGGCGCAACAGGTAATAGACAGGAAGTCCAAGCGCGACACACAGAAGCGAATAGAACGCTTCATCAGGCGTGCTGATCATCTTGCTGACGATGACGAACAGGCCACCGCCGATCGCGATGATCGGGACGAGCGGGAAGAGCGGCACACTGTAAGAACGTTCCTTGTTCTGCCGACGCAACTTGAAAAGCCCGTAGAAAGTGAAGATGTAGAAGCAGTAGATGACGAAGATACAGATTTCAGACAGGAATTCAGCATCAAAGAACGCCATCATGATCAATGAAAGTACAAGCACGAGTCCAAGCGAACCAATCGGTGTATTGAGCGTCGGATGGACATAACGGAAATGGCGTGAGAAAGGCAACATGTTCCGCTCTGCCATCGCGTATGGCACACGCGGAAACGTCATGATTTTTCCGTTGAGGCAACCGAAAATCGAGATGATGACACCGAGGTTGATCAATTTCCCGCCGATATCGCCGAAGAGAATCCGGGCAGCTTCGGCAGAAGACGTATCTCCGAGACCGACGAGCGTCTCAGCCGGGATGACCTTCATGATAGCGAAGTTGACGAAGCAATAGGCGAACGTCACGACGAGCAGACCGATGATCATCGCACGCGGCAGGTTCTTCTGCGGATTCTTGATCTCCCCGCTCATGTTCGCGAGCAAAATCCATCCGTCATAGGCGAACAGCGTCGCCAGCACCGCGACGCCGAAGTTCCCACCTTCCGTTTGTGGTACGACCACGTTGCTGACTGAAGCATCTCCTTGAATGATTCCAAAAACGATGATGAATGCGACAGGAAGCAATTTTGAGATCGTCGTGATGACCTGTACGAAACCGCCGTAGGCAGTCCCAATCATATTGACGACCGTCAGGAAGACAACGGAAGCTACACCGATCCAGATGACGAGTCCCTGATCGAGCTGGAAGAAGTTCGCGACGAGTGCTCCGAAGAACAGACCGAGCGTAGCGACGATCGCCGGACCATAGATCAGCGTCTGCATCCAACCGGACAAGAAGCCCCACATACGGCCATACAGTTCTTCCATGTACGTAAACAATCCACCAGTCTTCGGGATCTGCGCACCGATTTCTGCGATCGTCAAACCTGCGGCCAGTGTCATGATTCCACCGAAGAGCCATGCCCACAGGGCGAGCGAGGAGTTCCCGGCGTAACCGAGCACGCTCGCCGGTTTGATGAAGACGCCTGAACCGATGATCGTCCCGATGACGAGCGTCAGCGCGACCCAGAATCCGATCGTGCGTTTCAACTCCGTTTCATGAACCACCATTTTTTCATTGACCATTGTACTTGCATCCCCTTTCCAAATCTCTCTCTGTAGTCTTAGAGTCCCCTAAGATTTTTTTAGTATACTATGAGGGTCAGCCAAATAACATGACTTTTCTGAAAGATCATACGTCTGTCCTGCTGAAGCATCATTCAACACGACTTGAAAGGAGAGAACCCCTATGCTATTCGAATTCATCCCAGTCGACACCGGGAATCTCAAGGAAGCCGTCTCGATCATCCACTCCAATACGGAATACAACCTTCTCGAAGGCCATGAAGGCCCGCCTCCCGTTGATGAGATCCAGGAAGAGTTGATCAACGACCGTACGACTAGTCTGCTTGTCCGCTTGGACGGAAGGGCAATCTCCGTCATCGACTTCCTGCCCGAGCACCCAGATGGTTCACTCTGGATTGGTCTGCTAATGGTCCACGCCGACCTTGCGAATCGCGGAATTGGCAAGCGGATTTACCGGACCCTTGAATCGGAATACCTGTCCGGCGCACGAATCATTCGTCTCGCTGTTCTCGAACAGAACTCGAAAGCAAAACGTTTTTGGGAATCGCTCGGTTTTCGGTTCGAGCGAACGGGAACTTCTTCAAAGGGGCATAGCGTTCAGGTCTACGCATCGACTCAGAATCTGGAAAACGATCCTTACCTTTCAAATCCACACTGATTAAAAATGGAAAATCATGATAAAATGAAGGCGTTATCTTCATATTTTTAGACTGGAGTTTTTCTAAATGAAACAAGTTTCAATTCGTTTTGGTACACTCGTCGCTCTGTCGATCGCCTTACTCGTCTTCATCTTGACCCTCGTCCTCACCTACACGATCGGAAGCCGCTCGACGCGCGACATCGAGAACGAGGCAGGTGCGAGCCTCGCAGCGAGCGCATATCAGCTCGCCGACAAGATGGACTATTCGATGTGGGCGAGGAAAGCGGAAGTCGACCTTCTTGCGAATCTGCCTGCCCTTCAGGATGAGCAAGAGAAGGACTCTGCCCGCCAATTGATCGATCGCCTTCAAGAGACGATCCCGACCTTCTCCTGGATCGGCGTAACGGACGAGAGAGGCAATGTCGTCGTCGCGACCGACGGCATCCTCGAAGGCGCATCCATCGCGGAACGTCCCGTCTTCATGAACGCACAAGAGACTTCCTTCATCGGTGACGTCCATGATGCGATCCTTCTCGCTAAACTTCTACCGAACCCGTCAGGAGAACCGCTCCAATTCGTCGACATAAGTATACCGTTAAAAGTCGACGGTCGATTCAAAGGCGTCATTGCGACCCACCTCAGCTGGGAGTGGGCGAAAGAGATGGAGCGGAATTTTCGCAGTTCCATCCGCTCCGATATGAAGGATCTCGATTTCTTGATTTTGAGCGCCCGGGAAGATACCGTGCTACTCGGACCGGATGATCTGATCGGTGAACCACTCAATCTTGCGTCATCAGAAACCACCTCCGGATGGCAAGTCGTCACGTGGCCGGACGGGAAGGAATATTTGACCGGATATGCAAAATCCGACGGTTACGCCGACTATGAAGGGCTGGGATGGAAGGTTCTCGTCCGTCAGCCGACCACCGTGGCGTTCGCCTCGTCGAACCAGTTGCAACGCTACATCCTAGTCACGGGTCTTACGGCATCCGTTCTGACCGCCGTCCTCGGCTGGCTGCTTTCGCGCTTGTTGACTCGTCCGCTCAAGGAGATGACGGAGGCGGCACACAAGCTTCGCGAAGGAATCTCGACAGAAATTCCGCGACATACCGGTATCTATGAAGTGAACATCCTGTCACTGGCACTGCGCGCTCTCGTTCGCTCATTGACTCGGACGGAGACGGAGCGAGATGCACTTGAATCGCTAGCTCTGCACGACCCGCTGACCGGACTCGCAAATCGGGCCTCGCTCGTTCGTCACTTGGATCAGATTTCATCCGGCAAAACAGTCCCGTACGTCATTTTCTATCTTGACCTTGACGGTTTCAAGCAGGTCAACGACAGATACGGACACCACACCGGCGACCTTCTTCTAACAGAAGTAGCAGACCGGCTCCGTGACCAGATTCCATCTGACTGCTTCGTCGCACGACTCGGCGGGGATGAATTCCTTTTGCTGGCCGAACGGCACGATTCGGAAGAAGAGCTCAACCGTTCCGGTGAGCGGCTGATCCAGATCTTGTCCGCACCGTACAGAATCAACGGAGAGGATTTAACGATTGGAGTCAGCATCGGCGCTGCTTTCTGGACTCCACCCGACCAACCCGAAAAACTCATCCGAGAAGCAGATGCAGCTCTCTATCTATCGAAGGCGGCAGGCAAAAATCGCATCACCTTCGCCAAACGTCAAGTGTTTTCCTGAGCTACATACGACCAAGGAGGTACGACAATGAGTATATGGTCACGCGAAGCCCGGTATCGTCCGCTTTCGGACGTCGATCCCGAATCATACCGCCAGATGAAGGAAGAGGTGCGGAATTCGCCATGGCGTTTCCGCTTTCACATCCAACCTCCGACCGGCCTCTTGAACGATCCGAACGGATTCGTTCATCACGACGGGTCATATCATCTCTTTTACCAGTGGTTCCCGCTCGGTCCGGTCCACGGTCTGAAGTACTGGTATCATTTGACGTCGAAAAATCTCGTCGACTGGTTCGATGAGGGTGCAGCCCTCATCCCGAACGATGATCCGGATTCACACGGTGCTTTTTCCGGCAGTGGGTTCGTTAAAGACGATCAGGTGTATATCATGTATACAGGAAATAAGAGAGATGCCGACTGGAAACGGCACACGAGCCAAATCGTCGGGCGCCTCCGTGGCGACGGCAGGATCGAGAAATTTCTCCCACCAGCCATCCCCGATGTTCCTGACGGTTACACCGAACATTTCCGTGACCCGAAGGTATGGCGGGAAGATGACGTATGGTACTGTGTCATCGGTGCACAACGGTCCGATCTGACTGGATGTGTCGTCCTCTTCAGTTCGCCGGACGCATATGTGTGGACGATGGTCGGGGAAATCAAGACGACTTTGCCGGATTTCGGATATATGTGGGAGTGCCCCGACTACTTCGTCCTCGACGGCATAGGGTTTCTCCTATTCTGTCCGCAGGGGCTTGCTGCTGACGGCGACCGATTCCGAAATGTCCATCAGTCGGGTTACATCCAGGGGCTCCCGATCGTCCTTCCGCATACCGATTTCCGACACGGCCCATTCCAAGAACTGGATTTCGGCTTCGACTTCTATGCGCCGCAGACGACTCTTTCCCCGGACGGCAGACGTCTGCTCGTCGGATGGATCGGGTTGCCCGATACGACATATCCGAGCGACCGCTACAACTGGGCGAATGCCCTGACCTTACCGCGCGAGTTGAAGGTGATTGGCGGTAAACTTCTTCAAAATCCGGCAGTAGAGCTTGAAGCCTTGAGGAAGGAAACGATTTTCGACAGCGAACTCGTCCATTCCGGTATGTCAAAAATCGCAGATGCTGAGACTTTCGAACTTGTTCTGACATTGAGTGTCCCCCTTGAAGAAGGTCTGACCCTCATCGTTCGTGCCAGCGAGGCAGAAGAAACCTTCATCAAGTACGATGCGGCTACACGCACCCTGACTCTTGACCGGACACGTTCAGGTCAGGAGGTCGCTTCGGAGTCGTTCGGCACTGTGCGGCGGACCACCCTATCAGAACCGCTTCATCACCTGCGCCTGTTCGTCGATTCCTCCTCGATCGAATTGTTCGCGAACTTAGGCGAAGCTGTCGCGACGGCTCGGATTTTCCCTAAACACACAAGTACCGCCCTCAAGATCGAGGGAGAATTCGAAGGGAATGTTTCCATCTATGAACTATAAGAAAGAGCCGCGACTTAATGAGTCACGGCTCTTTCTTCATATCATAGGCCAGAATGTGCTGTTCTCCGATTGGTCCAGAGACGGACTGAAGCGTATCGAAGAAACCGGTCTTGAAGTAGAGCGATTTCGCAGCGATGTTCTTCTTGTTGACAGCGAGTGTGATGGCTGTCATCTCCGGGAAGTTGGCCCTGACGAAGTCCGGAAGCTGCAACATCGCTTCCTTGGCATATCCCTGCTTCTGATGTCGCGCATCGATCGAAAAGGCACGAAGCAGAATACTTTTATCATCGGTCCGGTGCGTCTTCGGTGGATTCTTATGCAAGATGAAGAATCCGACGACATCCTCGCCATTTTTGATGACGACCGGGAACTTGTCCGGATCCTCGAGCGCATCGGAGACTACCTGTGTCGGATACGCGCTGTATTGAAGTTGCTCTTCCGGCAGGATGAACGCGTCACACTGGTCATAGTGCTCATTCGCGTACATCGCCAACTTTACATCTGACATGTCGTTTCTCCGCCCTTTCCTAATTACCCTTCCTCATTCTAACACCTGAGTCAGAATGTGTCATAGTACCGCTCGGGCGCGGCATGTGCTGCACCATCCTTCAGCTGATCATAGAAAGCGGCGACACTTGCATACCAATACGGCATGATCCAGAGATAGCCGATGCCAAGAGTCACGATCCCGAGCAGGAACCAACCGAGGAAGGACAGCCAAAGCAGGAAGAGTTCTCCTTTGTGTCCATCCATCATCCGTCGAGATGCAGTGATCGCTTCAGTTCTCGAAAGCTCGGGATGATCGTTCAAAAGGTATTCGGTCATAGAATAGGAAAACCATTTGATGATGCCTGGAATGATCAGGAGTAAAGACCAGAGGAAGATGAAGAGGAATTTCAAAAACATCGTCACGAACGCCTTTGCGTACATCTCCTTGAACGGCCGGAAGAGCCTGTTCAGGTTCGCCTCATGTCCACGAATCAACTGGAGATTGAAATTCGCATACCCGACATGAATCGGCAACAACAACAATGCAATCGCGAAGATGATCACCATGATAAGGGTCGCGCCTGCAGCAAACAACCAGACTTCGCCGGTCGAGAGCGATTCAAACCATTGCTCAGCCTCATTCATCCCTTCAGCAGGACGTCCTTGACGATCGCCGTCCCCCCTTGAGCTGAACAAACTCGGAGCGTTCCCTGACAGGACTTGATAGATGATGAAGGCGATGATCGCAAACAACCAGTTGCCGCGCAGTCCTTCCTTCGCCCTGCTTTTCAATGCTTTCCGGTCCATCGTGCTCACTCCTTTCCGTTGTGGACTATCGGTGCTTGCCTTCTATTTCCCTTATTCCTTTTCTTGAGGCAAGCTAATCTGAAATCAACGAAGGATCGAAAGAACATCCATCGCCGCGATATGCTAGAATAAGCAAAGCAAACTGCACGACAGAAGGATCAAGGGAGATTGATATGGAACAAGATTTTTTCGAAAGAATGGCCCGGGAAACGGGCAAGGTCCTGAGTGACGTTCAGCGCAAAGCCGTCCTACATACGGACGGACCACTGCTCTTGCTCGCGACGCCGGGTTCCGGGAAGACGACGACACTTCTGTTCAAGGTCGCTTATCTGATCATCGAAAAAGGCGTTGATCCCCGGACGATTCTCGGACTTACCTTCAGCAAGGCATCTGCCCGCGAGATGGCAGAACGATTCCAAGCCACTTTCAGTCATTTGACAGGCGGGATGGCTGCGTTTTCGACGATTCACAGTTTCGCTTTCAAAGTGGTGCGCGACTATGCGTCGAGACACCATCTCGGCTACACGGTCATCGAAGGGGACACCGGTTCCTCCCCTCATCTGAACAAAAAAGCCATGCTCCGGCGTTTATTCGAGGAGCATCAAGGGACAGCAATCACAGAAGACCAGATGGAGGAACTGACTCGCTTGATTAGTTTCTCGAAGAACAGGATGATTTCAATCGAGGCTGTCTCCTCGATTGAAACAGACATCAAAAAGTTCCCTGAAATCTTCAGGGATTATGAAGCGTGGAAAACTCGCGACATGAACCATCCGCTCATGGACTATGATGACATGCTGACCTACGCGAACATGCTGCTCGACAGCGACGCCGGCCTGCTCTCAAACTACCAGCGGCAGTTTTCATACATCCTGACCGACGAGAGTCAGGACAGTTCGCTCATCCAGCACGAGCTGATCGAGAAACTCGCCCGGCCGAACAACAACATATGCGTCGTCGCTGATGATGACCAGACGCTTTACAGCTGGCGCGGGGCTGAGATCAACAAGATCCTTCACTTCAAGGAGACCTACCCGGATGCGAAACTCTTGTACATGGAAGAGAACTACCGGTCGTCCAAGGAAATCGTCGAGGTCGCGAACATCTTCGTCGGGCGCAACAAAAATCGCTATAAGAAGAACATGTACACGTCGAATCCTTCCGATCAGCCGCCATTGATCCGGTCATGTCCGACACATGCGAGCCAAATCGATTTCGTCATCGATTCACTGAAGAAAGAGCCTGATTTGAAGGAGACTGCTATCCTTTACCGGAACAATGCCTCCTCGATCCCGTTCATCAATGCACTCGACCTGGCAGGAATCCCGTTCTACATGCGTGACATGGATCACCGGTTCTTCAGTCACTGGGTGCTCAAGGATATCATCAATTTCATGCGTTTCGCGGAGGAGCCGACGAACGAGGGGCTGCTCGAGCGGATCCATACGAAGTTCACCGGATATATCTCGAAACGCCAGCTGGCGATGATTTCAGCCGACCCGACACGGGATGTCATCGACCGCCTGCTCGAGCTCGATCTGAAATTCTATCAGAAGAAAGTACTGCGGGCAGCACGCGCGAGCTTCCGGTCGATTCGAACGCTACCCCCGCAACAGATGATTCGCGTCATCCGAACCGAACTCGATTACGAGAAGACGATCAAGAAAATGAGCGACAGCCTCGGTTTCAACTTCGAGAACCTCCGCGACCTTCTGGATCAGATCGAAACCGTCGCCGCAGGTGTCGATACCGTCTCTGCATTCGAAGAACGGATTCTCCACCTCGAGTCCCTTGTCAAGAAGTCGCGTTTCAACCAGGACCACTTGACCCTTTCGACTCTGCACAGTTCCAAAGGTCTCGAGTTCGACAGTGTCTATATGGTCGACCTGGTCAACGGCGTACTTCCGTCGGATGATAATATCAGCCAAAAAGGCGAGGGCATGGAGGAGGCTGTCCGTTTATTCTATGTGGGAATGACACGGGCCAGAAGAAAGCTCCATCTGCTCTCCTATCGTCAGAAGGGCGGAGCGAAGACGACAGAGTCCCTCTTCCTGCTCGACATCAAACGCATACTTAACCGGATGTATCCGGGGACGAGAACGGAACAACCTAAGCCTGACTCACCTTTCGAGCTGACTGTCGGTCTTGAGCTCACCCATCGCTTGTTCGGCCCAGGTGTCGTGTCCGAGCTCTCAGGAGACGTGGTCCGCCTGCAGTTCGACGACGGCGTAGAAAAGATGTTCTCCGTCGAGGCCTGTATCGAGAACGATGTCCTTCGTCCAAAAACTTGAAGCTCACATGAAAAGCTCGCCCCTTTTGCCGGAGGCGAGCTTTTCATGTGATGAATGAATCGTTCAGTCTTTGCGTGCGAGCAAGTCGCGAATTTCAGTGAGAAGCTTTTCCTCAGTCGTCGGCGCAGTAGGCTCTGTCTTCTCTTCCTCTTTGCGCCGGAAGATGTTGATCGCCTTGACGAACAGGAACAGCACGAAAGCAATCAGCAGAAACTCGATCACTGCCTGCAGGAACATGCCGTACTGAAGATCGACCTCCCCGACTTTAGCTGTCAGCCCTTTGACGTCGATCCCTCCGATGAGGATACCGATCAACGGCATGAACACGTTGTCGACAAGCGATTTGATGATTGAACTGAACGCTGCCCCGAGGATGACCCCGATCGCTAGATCGACGACGTTTCCCCGGAAGGCGAACTCCTTGAACTCCTTGAACATTGCCTACACTCCAATCATTTTTTGCGGTTATTCGTCCATTTTTGATCGGCCAGCATCCGGATCGCGTGTGCCACCCCATGATCGTCATTCGTCTTCGTGACGTAGTGCGCGATTTCCTTAGCGTCCGCATGACCGTTATCCATTGCGATTGCTACACCAGCCACCTCGAACATCGGTGTATCATTCAAATTGTCACCGATAACGGCGACTTCTTCGAGTGAGAGTCCGAGATGCTCCGCGAGTATCGTGACTCCTGCGCCTTTATCTGCGCCGATCGCCATCACCTCGATGTTGTCATGACCGCTCGATGTTACATATACGCCTTCGACTTGTTCTTCGACTTCGCGCCATATATGCTGCATCAATTGATCATGTAAAGAGAACGAGATGTATTTATAGATATCGCCTGCGTCCTGATGAATGAACGAGCGGAATCCGTCGATCAGCTTGACGTCCTCATTGACGTAATAACGATTGTGGAAGAAGTCAAAGACGTTCTTCGCCCGCTCGCTTTGCTTGCTCATCTCGCGCAGCGATTCATAGGCGGCATCGATCGTCGCGCCCTGGGCCGAGACGAGGCCATAGTCGCAAAACATCTCGAAGAAGACTTCGTACTGGGAGATGATCTGATAGATTTGTTCTGCCTGTCCCTTCGTCAGCGTCGTCTTACTTAACTCCTTGCCTTCTCGCGTCAGTACGCGCGCACCATTAGAAGCGACGACCGGACAGTCGAGCCCCGCCTTCTCGAGCAGTTCCTTGGCGTTCACATAATTGCGTCCGGTCGCGATCGCAAACTCGACGCCACGCTCCTTCGCGTAGCGGATTGCTTCGACGGCCTCCGGCGCGATTTCCTGTTTGCTCGAGAGAATCGTACCATCCATGTCTGAAACGAGTAGTTTGATGTTTGCCATGACAATCACTCTCCTTTTCTATTCCCTGCTAATATACCATGACCGCAGATAGACTCTCCAAAGAAAGCCTGTCGATCCGACGATACGCCAAAGGACCTGCTCCCCGAATGATACGGGAAACAGGTCCTTCTTCAGCACATTATCTCAACAAGTGATATGAAGTTGTTCGATTTGTTCGATGATCGACCTTGCCCCGAGTACACAATCCGGGATCCCGACACCATCGTAGGCAAGACCGGCCAGATAGACGTGCGGATACGCCTTGGCGACGTTCTCCCTTACTAGCTTCATCCGTTCAGCGTGCCCGACCGTGTAGGCGGGAAGGCCGTCGAACAGACGACTGACGACCGTCCGTTCAGGCTTCAGTTCCATGCCGTAGATCGACTCCAGATCACGCGTCACGATTCGGACGAGTTCTTCGTCCGTCGCACCGACGAGGACGTCCTCGCCAGGGCGACCTACGAAGGCACGAAGCACGAAATAGTCTTCCGGAGCTGAGTGGCTCCACTTTTGATCAATCACCGTACATGCCGTGATCGTATATGGCGCGTGACGATTGACGACGAACCCCGTCCCTTCGAACGGAAGCGCCTCAGTCCCCTTTTCGCAAATCAGCGTCACCGTCGCTGTCGAGTGGGCATGCAATTCTTCAAGAATCGAAAGATCAGCACCCGGCAGGAGTGAGCAAACTTGCTGATGCGGCACCGTCAGGAGGACGACGTCAGCGTATTCAGGTCCATGATCCGTCTTCAGCCGATATCGACCGTCCTCCTCCCGGATTTCGAGCAGCGGCGTCTCGAGTCGGATTTCTGTCCTTTCGAGTACTTCCTCGAGCCGTTCGATGACGGATTCAAGCCCGGTCGTAAGCGACAGGAACTGTCCCGATTTCTCACCGCCGACCGCACCCATTCTGCTCTCGGGGCGCATCAGGCGCATCCCTTCGAACAAGGATCCCGTCTTCTGTTCACCGGCAAGAAATTGCGGATAGGTCGCGAACGTGCTCATCCGGTCGATGTCACCGGCATAGATGCCGGACAAGAGCGGCTCGATCAACTTCTCGACGAGCGCATCTCCGACACGCGGGCGCAGGTAGCTTCCGAGCGGAATATCCACGGTCGGGAATTCGAGTTCTCCCGGATGGAGCAGACGCTCAGCCGTCTCCTGTTTCTCCTCATCCGTCAGAAGTGCCGTCTCACTAAACAGAGTGAGATCAGTCGGAATCCCCATGACCGTTCCTTTCGGTATCGGATGGAGGCCGTCCGGTGCAAGGATGTAAGACTGAGAGGTGTTGTTGCGGACGAGCTTGTCGCCGAGTCCGATCGACTCGATCAAATCCGTGAACACATGTTTGCGCGCAACGTAGGAATCCGGACCGCGCTCGATCGTGAATTCTTCCTCGCGGAAAGTAGCGATTTTACCGCCGAGACGTTCACCTGCTTCGATCAAAGTGATGTTCATATGCGGAAGTACCTGCTCTGCATAGTAAGCGGCGGCGAGACCGGTGATCCCGCCGCCGACGATGACGAGTCGCTTACTTGGCATAGCTGACGACCTGCTTCGAGACTGCGTCAGCCACGGCCCGCATGAATGCCGGCTCTGCATTCGGCATCGCAGGGCGCGCATAATGGACGCCAATCTCTTCACAAACCACTTTACATTCATAGTCGTTGTCAAACAGTACTTCGAGATGATCCGCGACGAAGCCCACAGGGACGTAGATGAATGCTTCGTACCCTTCCTTCGCGTGAATGTCGCGCGTCAGGTCCTGTACGTCCGGTCCGAGCCAAGGTTCAGGCGTCTGACCAGCAGATTGCCAGCCCGTCACCATGTTCTTGACACCGGCACGCTCCGCAATCAGACGAGCCGTCTCTTCGAGCTGCTCCGGATACGGATCGCCGTTTGCGATGATTTTCTCAGGCAAGCTGTGCGCAGAGACGACGAGGACCGCCTTGTCTTCCGCGACAGGAAGCGCATCGAACGTCGAGCGGATCGCCTTGCCCCACCAGTCGATGAATGCTTCTTCCGCGTACCAGGATTCGACCGAAGCGAGCGCGATGCCGTGCTTATCTGCGACTTCCTTCGCACGTCCATTGTAAGAACGGATGCTAAACGTCGAATAATGAGGCGCGAGGACGACGGACACGGCTTCCGTGATGCCGTCCTTCGCCATCTGCTCGACTGCGTCCTCGACGAACGGTTCGATATGCTTCAGACCGATATAGAGTTTGAACTCGAGTTCTCCGGCGTATCTCTCATTGAGCTGACGTTTCAGCTCTTCCGCCTGATTGATCGTGATTTGCGCAAGCGGCGAGACGCCACCGATTGCTTCATAACGTTCCGTCAGGTCCTGAAGTGCTTCCTGTGAAGGTGCCCGTCCGTGACGGATATGCGTGTAGTAACGCTCGATGTCCTCAGGTTTATATGGTGTTCCGTAAGCCATTACTAGTAGGCCGATCGTCTTCATTTCGTTACCCCCATTTTTTCGCGAGAATAGTCATGGATGAATGCAGTCAATCGCTTCAGCACTTCCGGATCGACTTCCGGGAAGATCCCGTGCCCGAGGTTGAAGACGAATCCTGGCTGCTTCATCCCCATGTCGAGAATCTCCTTCGCCTTTGCCTCGAGGATATCCCATGGTGCGAGCAGATAAGACGGGTCGAGGTTGCCCTGGACCGTCTTCGTGATGCCGCGCTCACGCGCCTCGTCGATCGACAGACGCCAGTCGAGTCCGACGACGTCGAGCGGAAGACTGTGCCACTCTTCAGCGAGATGACTCGCACCGACGCCGAACATGATCATCGGCACACCCGTATCCTTCAATTCCGTGAAGATTCGCTCCATCGTCGGTTTGATGTACCGGACGTAATCCTTCCGGCTCGTCGTCCCTACCCATGAATCGAAGATCTGGAACGCCTGGATTCCTGCATCGACCTGTGAACGGATGTAATCGATGACCATGTCACCGAGCTTCTCCATCAACGCATGCCAAACATCCGGCTGTCCATACATCAAAGCCTTCGTCTTATGATAACCTTTTGACGGGCCGCCCTCGATCATGTAGCTCGCGAGCGTAAATGGCGCACCCGAGAATCCGATGAGCGGCACTTCAAGCCGTCCTCGGAGAATCTTGATCGTCTCGTAGATGTAAGGGATGTCCTCTTTATTGAAAGGTTTCAGCGCCTCGACATCTTCCATCGTCCGAATCGGATTGGCGATGACCGGACCGATTCCGCTCTTGATTTCGACATCGACACCCATCGAAGGGAGCGGAGTCATGATGTCCTTGTAGAGGATGGCAGCGTCGACACCGAGCTGCTTGACCGGAAGCTCCGTCACATAAGCGCCGAGTTCCGAATCGTGTGTGATTTCGAACAGTGTCCGTGTCTTCTTGATTTCGCGATATTCCGCCTGGTAACGCCCAGCTTGACGCATATACCAGACCGGCACATGGCTCGTCTCCTCGCCGCGGATCGCCCGCAAGAACGTATCATTGAATTTATTCATCATGAAACTACCCCTTTATATCTGATTCTTTCGCCCCAAAAAATGATCCCAATAAGTTTGTGAATACAGAAACATTATACTTGAAATCAAGACGACTGTCCCATTAAATCGTTTACAAATGTGTCCATTCTTCCGCTTATTTGCGGTACATGCCGAACGCCGCGTTTAGCTGACCGCGAATCAGATCCGTCCGCTGTTCCTGGGTGATCTTTCTTTCCTTCTCCTTGATGTCGTGCGTACTCCATCCCTCCTCGATTTTTTCTGCCACGGCGACGAGCCGTTCGACATCCGTAAAGGAATATTTCCTTGTGTTGCCGGCAGATCGTTCAGGATGGATCAGTTTCCTCTTCTCATAGTAACGGATTTGCCGCTCTGACAATCCCGTCAGTTCGCAGACGATGCCGATCGTCATCACTTTTTTCTCCCGGTAACCCTCTCCCATGGCACTTCCTCCCTTTACAGAAAAATACCATGTCAGATTATCTGACACAAGTCGTTACTCTTTACCCTTTTGCGATTAAAGTTATCACATCTCAACTGACAAAAAGGAGGAATCACCATGAGTACAGCGGATTTATTCGTCTCCATCGACACGTTTTACGTCTTATTCGCAGCCCTGCTCGTCTTTACGATGCAAATCGGATTCTTGCTTCTCGAGACGGGAATGCTTCGAGCGAAGAACGCTGGTCACGTAGCTGTCAAACAGCTGATCAGCTTCTCGGTCGCAGCCCTCGCGTTCTGGGCGGTCGGGTTCGGTCTTACCTTCGGGGACGGCAACTCGGTCTTCGGCACGGAAGGATTCTTCCTTGCCGGCAACTTCGCCTCGCTCGACTGGTCGCACGTGACGATCGATGTCAAGTTCCTGTTCCAGCTCTCTTTCGCCGCAGTCTCCCTAGCTATCGCGTGGGGCGGATTCGCAGAACGCGCCAAGCTTTCCGTCTATCTGCTGTTCGGCACATTCTTCATCGCGATCATCTACCCGATCATCGCACGCTCCGTCTGGGCCGGCGGATTTCTCGGTTCGCTCGGCATGCAGGATTTCGCAGGCTCGACCGTCGTCCATCTCCAAGGTGGAATCGCGGCACTCGTCGCTGCCCTTATATTGAAGAAACGAATCGGAGCCGAGAAGAGTCCGCTCCTCGGGCACAACGTCATCTACTCCGTCGTCGGCACGTTCATCCTCTGGCTCTGCTGGTTTGGCTTCAACGCCGGTTCGACGTTGACGATCGCTGACGGATTCTTCAGCTACGTCGCTTTGACGACGCTCCTCGCGACGGCTGCAGGCGCGCTCGGCGCGCTGGCCGTCTCCTTCTGGCACCGCCGCGTCGCTGACATTCCTTCGATCATCAACGGTGTCTTGGCGGCACTCGTCGCGATCACAGCCGCCTGCGCTTTCGTTGAGCCTTGGGCTGCCGCACTGATCGGATTCCTTTCCGGTATGTTGACCTACGGCACGAGCATCGCTCTCGCACGGCACGTCGACGATCCGCTTTGCGCCTTCTCCGTCCACGGCGTAGCCGGAATATTCGGTACGCTCGCGACTGGCCTGTTCGCCTCACCACGGCTCGTCGAGACGACTGGCATCGGCAGCGCAGGACTCTTCTATGGAGGCGGATTCTCGCAGCTCGGTGTCCAGGCGCTCGGTGTCGTCCTCGCGATCGCCATCGTCAGCGTCCTCAGCTATGCATTCCTGAAAGTGCTCGACATGACGATCGGTCTCCGGATCGGCCGCGAAGACGAGCTCCGCGGACTCGATGTCGCAGAACACGGCCAGCCGTCTTACGATCTACCTCCTTCCCGTTCGCAGGATGTCGCGTATGAGGTGGACGAGCGCGAAAGTGCGAACTGATTCACCTGAGACCTTCCCCTCTGCATGACGAAAGTCCCTTTTCCGGTAAGGAATAAGGGACTTTTTGATGCATAAAAGCTCATTTCCGTGCGTAATACTCACCGATCAGGACTGTAACCACAGCAGCAGGCAGGATCGCAGTTCCTCCTCCGAACACCAGCCCAGCCAGCGACAAGATGACGGTTTGCACACCGTAAGCGAAGCGAATCAACCGTCGTTTCGCCGCCTGTCGGCCTGTTTCCGGGAGCGGTAGCAGGCGTGTCAACAAATGTTCATTTATCGCCCGAGTGAACGGCGCGAGCTGGAAGACCGTGACTCCGACAAAGGCCGGGATCGCAAGCGCGACCATCCAGTCATTTCCTTGCCCGAGCCACATGAAGACCGTTGCGACCATCGTCAGACGGAGAATCAGACCCAGGCCGTCCGTACTGCGAATGAACTGTTTTCGATAAAGGTAGTCGAACGATCTCCCCTCGGCATTGGCCGTCCGCTCGACCAAACTACTGAGCAGACGGCGCGGACGGTAGCTCTGCGGCATTCTCGGCACATCGACGAACCAGTTGGCGACTCTATAGAAACGTTCACGCGATTCTCGCTCAAGCATCGTCCATTCAAGCAGAGGCAGGCGTTCGTTACGTTTCAGGTGCAACACGATCATCAAGAAGAAAGCCACGACACCGACCATCATCTCCATATCCACAAGGACCAGAATGCTGGCACCGCATGCATATAATATGACAATTCGATGCGGAACGTGCTCAAGCTTCGATAAGTTCGCGGCGGCCCCGAAAACTGCGATACTCGCGAAGAGGACTAAAAGTTCGAGCGCGCCGATACTTTCTGTGCGGACATAGAGTGCGCTGACGAACAGGAACGGAACGACCGCTCTGGCCATCCCGAATAGCGCGTTGTAAAGACGCACCCTGTTCATGAACGGCTGAAGTCGCGATAGCGTGGGCAGCAGGAAAACCTGATCGGCTTCTACGAGGAACGTTCTTGATGAACGGTAGGCAGCAGCGAGCAAGAAGCAAGCGGCCATCAGCCAACGACTTGGAAAAGATACGTCCACCTCGTCCAGAAAACGGCCGTAGACGACCAAGCCGTAAAGCAGGACGAAGTAGACGGTAAAGAGTAAACCACCGTTCGCCATGTAGCGCATATACTTCATCGTCTCGACCATCGAGGACGACAGACGGTCGCGCCAGAGGGTCGATCCGTTCATCGTTCCGCCTCCTCGATCGCACGGACGTACAGGTCGTCGAGCGTTCCGTTCTCAAGACCGTACCGTCTGCGCAATTCCTCTGTCGTCCCCTCTGCCGCTACACGCCCTTCATGGAGCAAGACGAAGCGGTCACAGTGTCGTTCTGCCGTCTCGAGGATATGCGTAGACATCAAAATCCCCTTCCCCTCTTTCTTCAGTTCCGAGAAGATGAGCAGGAGCTCACGAATCGCCAGCGGATCAAGTCCGACGAACGGTTCGTCGACGACCAGCAGTTCGCTTCCTGTGACGAGGGCGCAGAGAATCATCGCCTTTTGCTTCATCCCTTTAGAAAAGACGCTCGGAAACCAGGCAAGCTGCTTCTTCATCCGCATCCTTTCCGCATAGAAGTCCGACCGTTCTTTTGCTGTCCCCTCATCGACACCATAGCCTTGGGCGATCAGACGAAGGTGTTCCTGCAACGTCAGCTGCTCGTACAGCATCGGCTGTTCCGGGATGTAGGCGACCTGTCTTCTATAGGATTGCTCGTCCTGTTCTAATTCATACCCGTTCACCTTCACCTGTCCCGATTTGACGGGCAACAAGCCGAGAACATGCTTGATCGTCGTCGATTTCCCTGCTCCGTTCAGACCGATCAGACCGACAAGCTCACCTGCGTTAACCTTTATATCAATATCATGTATAACTTGTTTGGCACCATACCCGCCTGACAAATTGTTGATTTCAAGTAACATCCTTCATTCCCCCTTCTTCTACTTCATCCTAGTCAATCAGGAGTTTTTTTTCCACTGCGTAATATTTTTTTAGATGAAAAAGGTTTGAATGTTTTCATTTTCGGCAATCATTAGTAGTGTAATCGTTACATCAATATAAAAAAATCGAGACGTAAGGAGGCGAAGGAATCGCTTGCTTATTTCATAATCGGACAATTGGTCTACACTTCTAGTTGTATATACCAATACATTATGAAATGGTTCAGAAAGAGGTTAACATGTAATCGGTCTTATTTTCCATCTAGCCCTTCACCGGTGTTTAACGGAGAAGGAAAAAAGGTAAATTATTATTACAACTAAAGGAGTGTTATTGATGGGATTCTTATGGGCATTGATTGTTGGAGGTTTGATTGGGTGGGTCGCTAGTCTATTGATCGGACGCGACGTACCTGGCGGAGTTATCGGGAACATTGTTGCTGGTTTCATCGGTGCGATGATTGGTCAATCGCTGTTTGGTACGTGGGGGCCGGACTTGGCCGGTTTCGCTATCATTCCAGCCATTCTCGGCGCAATTATCTTGATCTTTATCGTTTCAATCATCCTGCGTGCACTGAGCAAGAAACGCTAAGAAGAAGCACAGCAACGTTCTAATACAACAATAAAAAGGAGTGTTTTAAATGGGATTCTTATGGGCATTGATCGTCGGCGGTATTATTGGGTGGCTTGCAAGCTTGATTCTAGGTAAAGACGTACCAGGCGGCATCATTGGTAACATCATCGCAGGTTTCGTAGGTGCATTGATTGGTCAAGCGCTGTTCGGCACATGGGGTCCTGACCTCGCTGGGTTCGCTATCGTACCCGCTCTTCTCGGTGCGATCATCTTGATCCTTATCGTCTCGTTCATTCTTCGTGCAGTGAACAAACGATAATCGGAAGTCGAAACAAGGCTGTTGCATTCAACGTACTCCCTTTCAGACTTGAAAATATTAACAAGCAATGAAGATAGCCATCTGATTCTTTTAGGGATCAGATGGCTATCTTTTGTTTTCGTCCCGATAATCATCAGGAGCGTCTACCCGAATCGGCATTCGATGGGAAAATACGATTTCACCAAGATCATACCAGATTTTCTCATCACGATAGGCAAAGTAAAGAACCAATTGCAGTAAAAAGAATCACGTGTTTGTAAAATAATGTATACTCAAACAAATGAACATCGAGGTGATGGAAGTGAAAATCGAATTGAAGAAGGCGACTTCATCTGACGCAAATGAACTACATGATATCCAAGTAAAATCATTCATGCCTTTACTCAAAAAATATCAAGACTTCGACACGAATCCGGCCAACGAGGACATTGAACGGATAATAATTCGAATAAACCATCATAATGGCGGATTCTATCAAATCTTATGCGATGATAAGCTGATTGGTGCAATTAGAGTTCTCTGCAAGGATGAAACCACATGTTTCAGCATAAGTCCAATGTTCATCCTTCCCGAATATCAAGGAAGAGGGATTGCTCAAACGGCCATGAAATTGGCGGAAGAGATGTATCCTCAAGCAACAAGTTGGGAACTGCGCACGATTTTAGAGGAAGAACGCAATTGCTACTTATACGAAAAGATGGGATATGTAAAGACAGGCGAATCTAAGACTTTGAATGAAAGAACAACTCTTATCTCTTACAAAAAAGCGTTGTAAAGAAGACAGCAACTTTAAAAATGCTCGGCATTCCGAGCATTTTTAAAGTTGCTCAATATTACCTTTCGTACTGCAGGTATTACCGGAAAGATCCTTTAACATAGTTAAGCGAGAATACGCCCGCCTCCGAGCAGACAGTGCTGATCCTCGGATTCGGGAGCCGCCACGACCGGGACATGAACGCTAGACAACCCAGGAATCATCCACCTCCAATCGCGGGCGTGGGTGGAGGTGGTTCAAACCTTACGAAAGCGACAACCACATCCGGCCATCAACCTCGAGCACTTCTTTTTTCACACCAAAGCCGAACCAGTCGAATACCTCCTCGAAGAATGATGACGGATATTCCCACACGACAGCTCCCCCGCGTTCTACTCTGCGCTCAGGTTCTCCCGTTAGGGCCAGAAGATCTGATTCAGACTTCCGCAGATCGATACGAATCTCCTGAATTCGTCCCTTCCGATACCGGACCTGCATCCCCTCGTATTGAGAATACCCTTCCAACTTCCGTTCACTCTTGCCGAACGCCTTTTCAAGATCCCCTCTCTTCTCACCGACGAAATCCTCCATCTCGTCAAGTGAGCGGCCAGTCTGCGCCTTCACTTCCATCTCGAACACCTTCCTGATATCCACATCATACTGCCCTACGAGGTCCGGAGCGAGCTGCGCTTCGAGCGAAACCGTCATTTTTGATGAAGGCTTTTCCCCAACCTGGACGGCTTCCCTGACTTCTCCAGTCTTCCCGTCCTTTTCGGCACGAACCAAGACGCTATATTCACCAGGGTACAATTCAAGCTCGAGCGGCTCTTCATCGATGGTCCCGTTGCGCTCCCCATCGACCCAGACCGTCGCCGGAACGTCACTTTCGATGATAAGGTTCTGTTTCTTCAGGTCAAGCTGATAAGTCTCGAACCATAGTGTACCGTCCTGCTCTACGACGTCGAACAAATCAGTTTTGCTGTTTGACGGCTTCCCTTTCCTGAATTCCCTTTGATCGCCCGCTATTTCATCGATGGCCTTGTCTAAGTGATCCTGCAGACCAAACCATTGGAGCAGGCGGACCGCCTCCGCCTTTGCAGGACGGTCCCCCGCCAACGTGACGATGTCAGAGAAACGCTCAATGTCCTTCGACTTGACGGCGTCACGAAATATCATGTCGGTCCGTTCAGCCTTCGCCGCGGGTTCGACGACGGCGAAATACACGCCGAACATAGTCAAAGCGATGGCCGTTGCACCAATGGCCATCGAAATCGCCTTCCCCTTCTTTTCCGTACGCTTTCTCTCCTGTCTCCTCGAAGCCATTTCTTCACTCCTCTCTTCAAATTTTGTACTCTTCCAAGGGTACCTGCCGTTCTGTATTCTGTATAATGAAGTAAGACAACTCGAAAGGGGCAATGAACATGCAAAAAGATTCCTGTATCTTCTGCAAAATCGCACGCGGCGAAGTTCCAAGCCATAAAGTATTCGAAAACGATGACGTCCTCGCCTTCCTCGACCTTTCCCAGGTGACGAAGGGGCACACACTCGTCATCCCGAAGCATCATGCAGACAACGTCTACGAACTCGAGGCAGAAGTCGCAGCAGCTACGTTTGCTGCCGTGCCGCAAATCAGCCGCGCCTTACAGAAAGAGACGGACGCGGCTGGAATCAATATCCTATCAAATACAGGGAAGGTCGCCGGTCAGTCCGTCTCACACTTCCATCTTCACCTTCTTCCCCGTCATGACAAACATGACGGATTCGGAGCGAAATGGGAAGTCCATAACGATGAATACACACCAGAAGCGTTGGCAGCAATCGCCAAGTCGATTCAATCCCACCTCTGAAATCGCAAGGCCGTCCCAACTCGAGGCGGTCTTTTTTCTGTCATCGTTCACCTCATTTAAAAATATTCCCGAAATAGGTTTTCAATATCTCCTTTTTGGTAAAATAATATAAAACAAATATTTTAATATCTAAAGGAGGAGAATCATGTCGAAGCGCCCCCACAGAAACTGGGTCGCTTTTGGTGCTGTGCTCGGACTCGTGACCGTTTCTGGTCTGAACGCGCTTCGTCAAGGCACTAAGAACGACTCATCGAATGGTAAGCGACGTAGAAACTCTTATTCTACAATCGTAACGAACATGCAGGAATTAACGGAGCAAGGAAAGAAACTAGTAGAAACCGCTAAGCTATCCGGTCTTGCCTTCAAGGACGTAGTCCAAGAGGAAGTAAAGACCTACCAGGCGGACATCCAGCCTTCCCTGGCGAAGATCCAACAGCTTGCTGACGAGGCAAAAAAGGAGAGCGCGGAACTTTCACCCTCTCCCCCTAGCAACTAGTAATCTCCTGTACCAGGCACGACCTCGTGCATTAGATATTTCTGTGCGTTGAACCATTGTCACCTTTCGAAAGGATGAGTCAGATATGGAACACGAAAAAGTATACCCGGGTCAAGAAGCACTTCTCTACAGCCATAAAATCGTGCAGTTGAGCAAAGCGCTTTGGAAGACCGTCGAAAAGGATTGGCAGAACTGGATCAAACCTTTCGACTTGAACATCAATGAACATCATATTCTTTGGATCGCCCATGCACTGGGCGGCGCATCGATTTCTGAGATCGCCAAATACGGTGTCATGCACGTCTCGACCGCCTTCAATTTCTCAAAGAAACTTGAAGACCGGGGACTTTTGACGTTCTCGAAAAAAGAGACGGATAAACGAAACACATACGTCCAGCTAACGCCTGCCGGGGAAGCTCTCCTCCTTGAGACGATACAGGCATTCCGCCCTGAGGAAAACGGTGTGTTCCGCGCCTCACTTCCGCTCCAGGAACTGTACGGTAAATTTCCAGAATTAACGGACATCTCAGCTATCGTCCGCAGACTCTACGGAGACAGCTTCATGGATATCTTTGCAGAGACTTCGAAGATGATCACGGAAGAGGCTGACCGGCGTCCGGAAGACGTTACCTCGGATTCCCTGAAGAAAGCTTGAGCCTCGCAGAGGAATGAACGACTTAGCGCTCCATGCCACGGGCTATCGAGCGCTTTTTTTCGTGCTTGAACGCTCCATCGCAATGTCACCGTAACTTCACTCATGATTTCCCATAAAAAAACTCGCCAATTCTCGTTTTCTGTATGATAGCATGGACACAGAACGAACAAGGTTGCGCATGACCGCTCTTGCTGTTAAGGTGTTAGAAATATGATATGATAAGATGGTTGAAATAAATGGCAAACTAGGGGTGTATGTATGAAAAAGAAATTTTTAGGCGCGGCAGCAGTCGCAAGTGTGTTCACGCTGGCAGCGTGTGGATCGAACGATGAGGCAGTCATCAATTACAAAGGCGGCGAAGTGAACAAGGCTGATATCCAAGCTGAAGCTTACGAGAAGGCCGGGTCACAAATCGCTTTCCAACAAACTATGAACGCGCTTCTCGAGAAGGAATACGGGAAGAAAGTCACTGAAAAGGAAGTCGACGCGGAAGTCAAAAAGACGAAAGAGACTTTCCCTGACGAAGAGCAGTTCAAGCAGACTCTCCAAATGGCTGGCGTGAAGGACGAGAAGGAATTCGAGAAAGTTCTTCGCACTCAGATGCTTTTGACGGAAGCTAAATCTGCAAAATCGAAAGTGACGGACAAAGAGATCGAAGCGCGCTTCGACCAAGAGAAGGTAGAAGTGAAGGCGAGCCACATTCTCGTCGATACTGAAAAAGAAGCGAACGCGATCAAGAAAGAACTCGACGCGGGCGGCGATTTCGCCAAAATCGCGAAAGCAAAATCAAAAGATACAGGCAGTGCTGCTAACGGCGGCGACCTCGGCTATTTCACAAAAGGTAAAATGGTCGAAGAGTTCGAAACTTATTCGTTCAAGGACGGCGTAGAAGGTAAAGTTTCTGATCCGATCAAGACACAATTCGGTTACCACATCATCAAAGTAACGGATCGTAAAGAGAAGGAAAACTTCACGCTCGAAAAAGAGAAGGCACGCATCAAGAAAGAACTTTCTGAAGAGAAATCTTCACAAGTCAATCCGAACGACATCTACCGTTCGTTGATCAAGAAGTACGACGTCGAGATCAAGGAAAAAGATTTCAAAGATGCATTCGACCTCGATAAACAAGAACAACAGCAAATGCAACAACAAATGATGCAACAACAACAATAAGTACGACTAAGGCCGGGAGCGGATGCTCCCGGCCTTTTGCATTTCTTTCATTAATTAAAAGGAGTACTCAGCGGCGCACCGGAGCTCGTTCATACTGCTTCGGCATCGGGACTGCGTCACCGAGCTCAGCAGAAGCATGATAGACCCAATATGGCTGACGAAGCAGTTCGCGCCCGAGCAGGATGATGTCTGCCCGTCCGCTGCGAATGACTTCTTCAGCTAGTGCCGCTGACGTGATCAAACCGACTGCACCCGTCCGGATTCCAGTCTGTCTTAGACGTTCAGCGTACGGTACCTGGTAACCAGGATAGACGGCAGGAACGGCGTCAGCGACGACCGCACCAGAACTGCAGTCGAGCATATCGATTCCCTTGGCGAGAAGCGCTTCGGCGAGTGGGACATAGTCGTCCGGCGTCATTCCGCCCGGTGCATGATCAGCAGCAGAGATGCGGACCCAGATCGGAATATCGACTTCCGTCTTGATCAAATCGATCGTCTCGAGAAGGAATCGCATCCTGTTCTCGATCGCTCCACCGTATTGGTCCGTCCGTTCGTTCGAGAGCGGTGACAGGAACGTATTGATGAGGTAACCATGGGCTCCGTGCAGTTCGATGAAATCGAAACCTGCAGCTTTCGCCCGCTTCGCCCCTTCGACGAACGCCTGTTGCAATTCCTCGATTTCGCTGATCGACAGTGCCGATGGTGATTCGTACTCTGCACTGAACGGAACGGCACTTGGCGCAACGGGCGGTTTCGCCGTCGTGCTCTTACGGCCGGCGTGGGCAAGTTGGATACCCGCCTTCGCTCCCGCCGCCTTCACTTGCTCTGTAATGCGGCGAAGACCGGCGACATGGCCGTCGGACCAAATACCGAGATCCCCGGCTGAGATGCGCCCGTCCGGTACGACTGCTGTCGCCTCGAGAATCACACCACCTACGCCGCCGACCGCCCGGCTCGCATAATGGGTCACATGCCAATCCGTGGCGATTCCGTCTTCTTGCGCGCTATACATACACATCGGCGCCATCACGACACGATTCTTGAACGTCAATTTACCAATTTCGATTGATTCAAACAGCTTCGTCTTCACGCGAAACACCTTCCCTTTCCATGATCGTGAACATCATTAAGTATATGCCAGCACCAAGCACGGCAAGAAATGAAACGACTCCAATCGCAACCGCATTCGACGTGAAGGCGGCAAGTGTCAGGGCGAGCGGTGCGATCATACGGCTGAATGTATAGCGGAGACCCGCCGCAGCATAATACTGACCGCGCTGGTCTTCCGGAGCGATTTGTCCGATGAAGCTGTCCTGCAGACCGACGACCATCAGCTCACCGACCGTAAACAGCAGCATCGCGAAAAAGTAGAGCGGAATGAAGGTCGCAAGACCGAAAATCAATATACCGATCGCATACAACAGCGACGATGCGACGAACACCCATTTCGCGGACAAACGCCCCATCCACCTGGCCATCATGACCGTCATCAGTACGACGAGCAACCCGTTTTCAGCCATCACCATGCCGTATGCCTTGATCCCGTCAATCTCGAGACCGAATATGCTGATCGTTTCTGCTGCTTCGCGCATGTGCAGGGCGATGATCAGGTCAAGCTGCATGAACACCGTCGCGACACAGACCCCTCCAAGCACGAACAGAAGAAATACCCTGTCCTTCAAAATCAAACGATAACTTTTAATCTGATTCAGGAACACCATCGACGCCGTCATCGCCTCGACCGCCTTGTTCGGCACCGTCTCACGCAAATAACGTTGCAAAACGACGGCCAGGAGCAGACTCGCAATACTCGATGCGACCAAGAGCGCGAACCTGTATTCAAAGAACAGCACGCTCCCAAGGACCGGTCCGATGACGACGGCAAGGTTCACCGCAGAGTAAAAGACGGCGAACACCTCAGGACGATCCTTTTCAGGAACGATATCGGCGATCATCGCATGGGACGCCGGCCAATAGATGGAACTGAACACACCGATCATTGTGAAAGCGATGAACGAGAGAACGGCGCTCTCATACCAGACGGAGTTCGCGAAGGCGAACAGGAGGAATCCCCCGACATACCCATACGCAGACAACACCATTACCAGCTTCCGCCCGTAACGGTCCGCGAAATACCCTGCCATCAGGTTGACGACGACGCTCAGCGCCTGCGAGACGATCAGTAACGTCCCAGCCATCACCTTTCCGAGTTCATCGGCCAGATAGATGGCGATGAACGGGAAGAAACACCAATAAAGAATGTTGATCAGAAATTCCCCGCCAAGGCGGATTTTTAAATTACGGTCATATTCCCGGATTCGCACGTTTCATCCCGCCTTCACAGTTTCGGACGGTAGAATGCACGGTTGTCGAGTGCGAACGAACGCTCCGAGAAGCCGCCTGGTTCGACATATTCAAGCAACCGGTCCATCATCGTCATACGGGCATCCAAGTTGTCGATCAGGAACAGCACCTCAGCTTCTCGCATCTGCGGCGCGACGGCCGACCCCCATTCCGGTCGTCCATGGTGACTCAATACGAGATGCTGAAGGACCGTCAGCACTTCCTTATCGGTCTTCAGTTCCGAACCGACCTTCTCTAGTTCTGCTACCATCATCGAGATATGGCCGACGAGTTTGCCGGAGAGCGTATACTCCGGTGTGATCGGATCAGACAGTTCCTTGATCTTCGCATAGTCATGCAAGATGACGCCTGAGACTAACAAATCCCGATTCAATGTCGGATAGAGCGAGGCGATCGAATCCGCAAGCTTCAACATCGAAACGACATGATAGGCGAGTCCTGAATAGAAGGCATGGTGGTTCTTCACTGCGGCAGGATGCGTGAAATACGCATCGAACTCACGGGTCACTAAATGTTTGACGAGTTTCTTCATATCCGGATTCTTGATCGACTCGATGTATGCAAGCACCTCCGTTTCAAGTTCCTCTCGCGGAATCGGTGCGGCTTGAAGATAGTCCTCGACGTTCTTTTCCTCGAGCACGGTGATCTGCTTCAGCTTGAGCTGCGTGCGTCCTCGATAATCCATCACTTCTCCTGCCGCATGCACGATGCTCCGCGGCGCATATTTATCGATGTCGCTCGTATCCCACATTTTCGTCTCGATCTCCCCCGTCTTATCGCTCAAGATGAGCGTCAAGTAAGGCTTCCCGTTCGCCGCGATTCCCTTCACTGCTTGTTTGATCATCACGCGCTGATCGAGCATCTCTCCGATGCTGAGCTGTCCGATACCTTTCATACACAACACTTCCTCTGCTTTATTTTGACGGTCGGCAACGGACCGTACGAGTTCAATACCATTTTTTCGTTCTTTCACTTACACTAATCATGACAGTATCCATTTTACACTACGTTCATGGGAGTACGTTAATAGCAATCAGCGCAGCTGACAAATATGAATGGAAAATTGAAAAATGTACTACTCCCCACGCTGAAACTTGTACGCGGGGGAATCCTCAACCATCCGGTCTGACGAACAGAAATGGATCAGGCTAGTCCGTCTTCTTGACCGTCAGGAGACGACTCGATTCGATCGAACACTTGAACGCCACAGGCAAGGTGCTGAACCGAAAGTTTACAGCAATTGATTCGAAAAATGCTAAAACATACACTGTGTTGGTGTGAGAAAGGGAGCGTAACTGCTAGATAATACGACACAACATATGCAGAATACGGTGCAAAGAGCCGCGAGGCCTGTCGGTTGGGGATACACTCTCGCACGGGCGAGCACGTTCGTATATGTTTTTAGTAGCAGACAGACATTATGGATATGGAGACACGATTCACCTGGAGACGTTACGCCAATATCAATGAGTTCGACCAGTCTCTTTACGAGAACAAGGATCAGGATAACGCAAAGTTCCACTGGTTCAACCTGATTCGGAAACGTCAGACGAACTACACCTACTCGGGACTGAACACGCTGTACGGTTCCTTGATCACATGGCAAAACCCGGCGAACAAAGGGGACCGGGTCGTCATCTACTACTACCTGACACGTTCGGAGCTCATCACGATAGGGTTTCCTGAACACGTGACATCCCTCGTGTCACAGTTCTCACCAACCACGCCGTTCGCCGCCTTCTATGCGATCCTTGCGCTTCAGATGAACACCTACTTCGAAGGGATCGATGATTTCGAGGCGGACTTGCTCGCGAAGCAGGAAGAGTTGCGCGGGCGAATCAGCGAACGTTCACTCGACAGCATCTTCGCGCTCCGAAGCACGATCGAGAACTGGTCGGACATCATCATCCCGTTCCAGGAACTGATCTTTGCCGGTCAGGAGTCATTCATCAGCGAGGAGGACTATCCGGAGAGCGACTCCTTCCGTCTCGCGAAGCATCGTGTCAGACGACTCCTCATGCTGATCGAGCACTATCAGAAAGACATCGAAGTGCTGCTCGACCTCGCGACGACCGTCTCGAACTTCAGAGGAAATGAAATCATGAAGGCACTGACGATTTTCACAGCCGTCGCGACACCGATGATGGCTCTCGGCGCGATCTGGGGGATGAACTTCAAGAACATGCCGGAGCTCGACTGGAAATACGGCTATGCCGCCTCTCTCTCCGTCATCTTCCTGTCGACCGCAGCGATCTTCTGGTGGATGAAGACGAAAGGATGGCTCGGCTCACTTGTCCGGATGCCGAAGGAGAAAAAACATAAAAACTAGAAAAGAGAACATTTGTTCACTATGCTATCAGTATACCTGTTTTTGACGAAAGGAGGCGAAGGCGATTGCGAAAAATCATTCATATCGATATGGACGCATTCTATGCTTCGGTCGAGCAGCGGGATCGTCCCCGTCTCCGCGGTGTCCCGGTCGTCGTCGGCGGACCTCCGCATGCACGGGGCGTGGTCGCCACCTGTTCCTACGAGGCGCGCAAGTATGGCATTCACAGTGCCATGCCTTCACGCCGTGCCTTCCAGCTTTGCCCGCGGGCCGTCTTCATCCGCCCGAGGTTCGACGTCTATCGCGCCGTCAGCAGCCAGATCATGGAGCTGTTCCGGGAGATCACTCCCCTTGTCGAACCGCTCTCACTTGATGAGGCGTATCTCGACGTGACGGAAAATCAACTGAACCTGCCGAGCGCGACTTGGATCGCGGAATATATCCTGTCAGAAATCAAACGCCGTACCGGTCTGACGGCTTCTGCCGGTGTCTCCGACTCGAAGCTCGTCGCAAAAATCGCGTCCGGCTACAAGAAGCCGAACGGTCTGACGGTCGTCCCTCCTGAAGATGTGGTCGCTTTCCTCGCCCCGCTCTCGATCGGCGACCTGCACGGCGTCGGTAAGGTGACACGCGCCTCACTCGAGAAAGCCGGTTTTCTGACGGTCGGTGATCTTCAGGCGGCAGGTGCAGAAGGACTGCGCGGGCTGTTCGGCAGGGAACGCGGGAATGAGCTCCATCAGATGGCGCACGGCATCGATGAACGGCAAGTCCGTCCCCATCGCGAACGGAAGTCGATTGGTTCCGAGACGACATTCCCCGAGGATACCGAGGATATCGACACCATTTTCCAAACACTCATCCTGGAAGCAAAATCCGTCGTCAAAAGCTTGAATGCCAAAAAAATGTCCTGCCGCACCGTGACCGTCAAATGGAAGACGGAGGATTTTCAGTCGAGGTCGAAGCGGATGTCCTTTGCTGACGCGACTTCGGACGAGGAGACGCTGCTCGATTACACGACGAAGCTGTTCAACGACATTGCTCTCGATGCTCCGATCCGCTTGATCGGAATGAGTGTGAGCCATCTCGAGGAGCCGCCATCGGCCCGGCAACTTTCCTGGCAAGATATCGACTCCCCCTTGTAAAGTGAATGACCATTCATTACACTTATGATAACAAAGGGGGAATTGTCATGGAGTATACGATCACAGCATTTTCGGATCGGGGAAAGACACTGCTCGACGAGACGTTTCAGGCTGCGGATGATTCGACCGCACGCGAGGACGGGATCCGTCTGCTGAAGGAACGGGGGCTTGAGCACAATGGCGCCCGCGTCACGCGCGCTGGACAGCTGATTCACTTCGAACGGGCCTACTTGCCGAAAATCGTAGACACCGTCGAGAAATAATACGTATTTCCAGCGGCCGGGCCGAGAAACCGCCGTCTTGGATATCGCAGTGAGGAAATGGTGTTCGTTCCGCATGATTGTCGCGGAAGAATGCCTTTTTCATTGCAGGACGTGCCAAAGAATCGAACTGCCGGGGTTGCATATAATGAAGCAGTGAACGAAGGAGGAGCAGCAAGTGAAGGAAGGACGACTGAACTTCCATCGTGCATTCGGAGTGTATGGCTTGTACGCAGAAGGTGAAAAACTGTTGGTGATTCAAAAGAATGGCGGTCCCTATATCAATCGATATGATCTTCCAGGCGGCAGTCTCGAGGACTATGAAAGCTTGACGGACGCCATGAAACGAGAATTCCTTGAAGAAACAGGTCTGGAGATCGAAATAGTCGAGAAACTCGGTGTGGTCGACTTCATGCTTTCGTCGGACTGGCGAGATGACACTCAAGTTCATCATGTGTGTGTCTATTTCCTGGTGAAGAAAATCGGCGGCCAACTGACGAGACCGGAACAGTTCGAAGGGCAGGATTCCCTCGGGACGGCATGGGTGACGGAAGATGAGGTATCCGTCGAGAACGCCTCGCCGCTCGTACTCAAAGCTTTCGATTGGCTGGGTCGCGGCGAACTCGATGTAGAGGAAGGTCTACTTCAGGATTGGAAGGTGAAACGGTGATTGGTTCCATATATAAGAACTCCTTTGGCCGAAACGAAAAAAACGCTCAGTTCATTGCCCCTGAGCGTTTTTCGTGCCTGATTTACTTGCAGGTGGATCACTGCCAAAGGACGAACGGCTTGCTTCCTTTGCCCGTCGAATGGGATTACTGAACGTCCTCGTCTTCAACCATCGGCGCGTACAGTTCTTCGAGCGGCTTCATGATGATTTTCGTTACTTCCGTCAGCATCATGTGCATCCGCTGCTCTTCTTGCATCAATTGGTTGATGAGCGGATTATTCTGCACTTCCATCATCTTCGTCTGAGCAGAGATCATGTCTTCTTGCGTGATTTCTTCACCCTGCATCTGCTTTTGTTGAAGCTCGAGCTGGACATTGCGGAACGATGCGAACAATTCGTTCGCGCCCGGGTCGGCATTGACTTGCGCATACAAGTCTTTCAGCGTCGTATATTCCGCTGTCTCGCGCAATGCGCGTTCGAGCGTGTAAGCATGGTCATAGAGATTAGTTTGTGTCATTAAAATTCCCTCCAATTAGCTGAGGAGCGCAATGGCTCCTTGTATCAATCCAATTAAACCACCTAGCAGCCCGCCGAGCCAAGTAATTGCTCTGAATTCGCGTCGCGAGATCGAGAGGACGATTTCCTCGAGGTAGGCCGTATCGAGACGACTCACTTCTTCACGGACGATTTTCTCGACGTCGAGCTTTTTCATCACGTCCCCCACTTTTGAGGACAGGCGCTCCGTCAGGATATCAACTGCACCCGGAACGAGTTCCTCGACGATTCGTGTCTCGAAAGAAGACAAGTATGCCGAAAGCGGCCGGTCGAGCAATCCTTCGATGTTCATCCGTTCGATGATTGCCGTCTTGGCGACGCACTTCGCCCGGTCGATCGTCTGCTGATCAACGAGGCGTTCGATCGGCTGCTCAAGCGTCTTGTCGAGTTCTTGCATGATCATCGAACCAAGCAGTTCCTTGGTCGACTCTCCCTGTAATACCCGTTTGATCTCAGGGCGAATCATTTCGACGAGATTGATGTTCGCGAGCAGCATGCCGAACATCCCTCCGCCGAACTTCCCTTGGATAAAGCGGTCCGCCATGTACTGGATCTGAGCCGTCCCTTCCTCGCTTTCGAAATATGCCTCGGCCTTCTCGAGCATAGTCTCGAGGAAGCGCGGTACTGCCTTCCGAATCCTATCCGTGCCTTCCTCGCCGATGACTTCGATCGCCGATTTCCTCACGATTCCGGCAATGAACTGGTCCAGTTCACGATCAAGACGCTCCCCGACGAACCGTCTGATCTTCTCCGCCGGTAGCGGTGCAACCTTCGCAAGGAGTTCTCGCACAGTTACTTCTGAGCGCATCAACCGTCTCGTCTCTTCCTGAGCGAAAATGATCATCGACTCCCGCATGCTCTCTTCCCGCAACCGTTTTCCGATTCCTTCAGGCGTAAGCAAATGCTTGACGACCGTCCGGCCGAGATTCGCGGCTAAGTCATCCCGTCGCTTCGGTATGAGACCAGGCGTGAATGGAATGCGGTACTTGCCGATATACTTCGCTTCGAGCGGACGAAATAACATCTTGATGGCGACATGGTTCGTGACGGTCCCGATCAAAGCACCGATCACGACCATCGAAAGAACTAATAAAAATGAATTCATCTGGTTTTATCTCCCTTTCATATGTACTCGATTATGGTAAAGTCAAAACAGAAACCAATGCAACGAGGTGAACTTATGTTCAAACGAATCATGTCCCTGTTCGGTGAACAAGTGACGACCGACCCTTTCGTCTATTCCGACTCTTCTTATCTAGTATATCAACTTCCTGACGGTCTGCGTTTCGGTTTAAAGGCGGTTTCTCTCAGCAATCGTGAAATCGAGCTGCTCGGTCTGCTCGCTGACCGGGTCGTATTGACGACCTCCCCCCGAATCGCTGCCTGGAAAAGCAAACTCGATCATGAATCTTGCATCGAGGAAAACGGGCATCGTATGACCCACCTGAATTTCACAGGACTCGACTTCACTTCTACAGATGATGTATCGGATGTCCTCGCGTCCTTCTTTCCTGACGAGTCCGTGGTCGTCCCGATGTCCGACAGCCGCTTTACGGTCATCGAGCAAGATATCGCTCATCTCATCCCCTTCGAGGACATCGAGGAGATGATCAGCGCCCTTAAAACGGACTTTTATATGGAAGCTAAGGTGCTTGTCGGCCAAGCAGTCCACAGAGGGGATATCGCAAAGAGATACCGGCTCGAACAACATGCCCTCGACTGCTTAAGAGACGGCGAGACGACCTCTCATCTCACAGCCTATACACGCCTTGCAGTCCAATCGGATACTGCCCGGGACGAGCTTACATCCCTCTATCTCTCTTCTCTCGACGAAGAGGCGAAGAGAATGCTCCATGTCTTTTTCCGTGCCAATCTTAATGCCTCGCTTACCGCGAAACAACTCTTCCTTCACCGGAACAGTCTGCAGTACCGCCTTGACCGGTTGATCGAACAGACGGGTATCGATGTCCGGACTTTCGAGGGTGCTGCCTTCCTCCACCTCCTCCTTTCGGCATGATGCACGAATGCAAACGGTTTCATTCGTGCATCATGCCCATATGCGAATCGATTGGTTTTTTCTATACTATTCATGTAAGCGTTATTATCCAGTACATTCGCGGGAGGAATTCACACTCATGGCAGACATCCGGCTCGAACATATCGATAAAGTATACTCAGGTACAGCGAAAGCGGTTGACGACTTCAACCTTCATATCAAAGATAAGGAATTTATCGTCTTCGTTGGCCCGTCAGGCTGCGGTAAGTCGACGACGCTCCGCATGATCGCAGGTCTCGAGGAGATCTCGAGCGGAGACTTCGTCATCGATGGAAAACGCATGAACGACGTTGCCCCGAAAGACCGCGACATCGCGATGGTCTTCCAAAACTACGCTCTCTATCCGCACATGAATGTCTTCGACAACATGGCATTCGGTCTGAAACTGCGCAAGTTCCCGAAAGAGGAAATCAAGCAGCGTGTCGACAACGCTGCCCGTATTCTCGGTCTCGAGGAATACCTCGAACGCAAACCGAAGGCACTCTCAGGCGGTCAGCGCCAGCGTGTCGCAATCGGTCGCGCCATCGTCCGTGATGCGAAGGTCTTCCTGATGGACGAGCCGCTCTCGAACCTCGACGCGAAACTCCGTGTCCAAATGCGTAAGGAGATCATCCAGCTCCACAAGCGTCTCGAGACGACGACGATCTACGTCACGCACGATCAAACGGAAGCGATGACGCTCGCTACACGTATCGTCATCATGAAAGCTGGTCTCATCCAGCAAGTCGGTACACCAAAAGAAGTATATGACCACCCAGATAACATGTTCGTCGCAGGCTTCATCGGTTCGCCGTCAATGAACTTCGTCAACGGACGTCTCGAAGAGGATGGTTTCTTCCACGTCCTCAGCAGCGAAGAGAAGTTCGAGATTCCTGAAGGCAAGATGAAGGTTCTTCGTGAGCGCGGCTATACCGGCAAGGACCTCGTCCTCGGCATCCGTCCTGAAGACATCCATGCTGAACTCATCTATCAAGATACGAAGACAGCTCACCGTTTCAACTCACATATCGAAGTTTCTGAGTTGATGGGGGCAGAATCGTACCTCTACTCGAAAATCGGTGACCAAGCCTTCACGGCACGTGTCGATTCTCGTTCACATGTCGAGATGGGATCATCAATCGACCTCTTCTTCGATATGACGAAAGCACACTTCTTCGACGCTGCTACGGAAGCTACTATTCGTTAATTCATCAAAAGACTGGCAAGCAGGCGCTTGCCAGTCTTTTAATGTTGACAGAACGTGGCGCAGTTTGTATGATACAGCATGTAGTCTTTTAATTCCCATTCGAAAACTAGGGATTAATGAACATCATCTATCATGAAGGAGTGAGCGCTATGAAACACGGACTGAAGCTAACTGTAGCTGCACTATCGACAGCGGGGGTGTTAGCAGCGTGCGGCGCTTCGAACGAAGAAGCAAGTAAGGAAAAAGTCGTCACGGTCGGTACGGAAGCGACGTACCCGCCATTCACGTATAAAGAAAAAGGCAAACTGACGGGTTACGACATCGAGGTCATGAACGAAGTCGCGAAACGCGCCGGCTATAAGGTCGAGTACAAGGCGATGGATTTCAAAGGTCTCATCCCGGCACTCGATTCGAAGCGGATCGACGTCATCGCGAACCAGATGGGTATCACGCCGGAACGCGAAGAGAAGTACAGCTTCTCTGACCCATATGCCGTATCCGGATCGACGATCATCGTAAACGAGAAGACGACCGATATCGACTCACTCGATGATTTGAAAGGCAAGGTCGTCGGTTCGACACAAGGTTCACTCTACGCGAAAACGGCTGAAGAAGCCGGCGCGAAAGTGAAGTACTACAAAGGCGCGAACCAAGTGCTGCAAGACCTCGAGGCTGACCGCGTCGATGCAGCGTTGAACGATCGCCTGTTCGTCCTGACTGAGCTGAAAAAAGCCGGTTATAAAGTCAAGGCTGTCGGTGAGACGTTCGACAAGAACTCCTCTGGCCTGATGATGGCGAAGAAGAGCCCATATCAGAAAGACTTCAATGAAGCGATCGCAGAGATGAAGGAAGACGGAACACTCGCTGAGATCGGAAAGAAATATTTCAATGAGGACATCAGTAAGTGATGGAGCTCTTTGAAATCGTTCAAGGAAACGCGAGCGTTTACGGAAAGGCGATTGGCATCACACTCCTTGCGAGTGGGCTTGCCATCGTCTTTGCGCTTTTTCTCGGTCTTCTGCTCGCCCTGATGCGCGACAGCCGCTTTTCCGTCTTTAGCGGCTTCGCGAGACTGTACGTCTCCTTCTTCCGCGGCACTCCGCTTCTGCTTCAAATCCTGATTCTCTACAACGGTCTCGTCGTCTTTCAGTTGAGCGGGTTTCAAGCACTCGCGTTCGGCCTTTCACTCCATTTCGCCGCCTACATCTCGGAATCATTCCGGGCGGCGATTTCCTCAGTCGACCGCGGCCAGTGGGAGGCAGCTGAATCACTCGGTATTCCGCGTCGCCGGACGTTCAAGGATATCATCTTGCCGCAGGCACTTTCACGCGCTATCCCGCCATTGTCGAACTCCGTCATCGACATCATCAAGTCGACATCACTTGGTACGGTCATCGCCGTGGAGGAGCTGACTTATGTCTCGGATCAGATTGCCGCTACGACGTATCTCGTCATGCCGCTTCTGTTGTTCTCCGCTCTCGTCTATTGGCTCATCTCTACTGCGATCCAAGGCATGCAGCATCGTCTTGAGGCGCGTTACCGGATTCCGGAATAAAGTATGCCCCGAAATTTCACATATTTCGGGGCATTACTTTTTGAATTTTTGAAGGTTTATGACTAGCCAGCTCGGGAATAAACAAGTATACTAACAATAATCAGAATTATCTGATAACTTAAAAAGGAGCGTGGCCGAGATGAAACAAGTAATTGAAGCTTTCCGTAGACAAGATGCAGAGCAGCGTATTCCCGTGCTACGTCTCGAAATCGATTACGAGCTCAGCACGCTCTACGATGCAATCCAGTCAAGTGATGAGGATATGATTCATGCTTGCAAGGATCGTCTCGACAAGTACCGGCAGGAGATGCTTCGACTCGAAGCGTGACCCTATACATTTCCGACTCGGCCCCCCTCCGAGTCGGAATTTTTTCGTTGTCGGAACGAAACCGGATTCTATTTCGAAGATGGAAGAAAAGACAGGCGGATCCTCCGTTAAGAGTGTCCGCCTGTCTTTTCTTCTGCTTCATGATCATCAATCGACGTCTCGTCCACGCGATGCCTTGAGAATTTCGAACCACTGCTCGCGAGACAACTCGAGCTTCGTCGAACGGACAGCTGACTCGATCCGCTCGATTTTCCCTGAACCGACGATTGGCATGATACGGGCCGGATGTTTGAGAAGCCATGCGTATGCGACTTCGTCGATATCACGCGCGCCGATTTCTTTTCCTACTTCTTCCAGCTTATCCCGAAGCGGAGAAAGCTCCGCGTCTTTGAAGAGAGCACCTCCGGCGAGCGGGCTCCAGGCCATGAGCGGCATCTCGTTCTCGTGACAGAGGTCGACCGAACCATCCTCGAAATGTTTCAGTTCGACCGGTGACAGCTCGAGCTGATTCGTCACGAGCATGAACGGCAGCCTTGATTGAAGCAGGCTTTGTTGCGCCGGCGTATGGTTCGAGACGCCAAACGTCCGAACCTTGCCTGATTCTTTGAGTTCGACGAATGCTTCCGCCACCTCATTTGGATCCATCAGCGGATCTGGACGGTGAATCAACAACGTATCGATGTAGTCTGTGCCGAGCTCTTTGAGCGAACGATCGACGCTCTCAAGGATATGTTCCTTCGATGTATCATAGTAGTTCAGTTTTTGACCGGGATGAAAATCGCCTGTCAGTTTGATTCCAGTCTTCGTGATGATTTGCATCCGTTCACGCAACTCCGGCTTTAGCGCGAGTGCCTCACCGAACAGTCCTTCGCATGTGTATCCCCCATAGATGTCTGCATGGTCGAACGTCGTGATGCCGAGTTCCAAGCATTGTTCGATCAGGTCAAGCCGTTCAGCAGGCGTCAGTTCCCATTCACCGAGCCGCCACAGCCCGTGGATGATGCGGGAAAAAGATAGGTCTTCCGTCAGTTGAATTCGTTCCATTCAAATCGCCCCGTTTCTAAAATATCTACTACCTTACTTTAGCTTATTCACTTCGAATACGCACCAGATTCCCCTTGCATAGCAAAAAGAGGTTGGCTCAAAAGCGATCACGATTCCTTCATACGCTATTCCCACATGCGTCGAATGAAGCGAGCAATATCGTCTGGACGAGAATACGGGAGCGGATTTGAAGTCCGCCCCCGTATCTCGTGTACAAATCGGCTTTTGAGTCACCCTCTTGCACGATTACTGGATTTGTTCGACTGCTTTCATCACTTCGTCCTCAATCGCTTGACGTTTCGTCGTCGTCGCCTTCGCGTCATTCGACGTGACACTGAAATAGAATTTGATTTTCGGTTCAGTACCGGACGGGCGGAGGCAGAACCAAGAGCCGTCATCAAGCGTGAACTTCAGGACGTTTGATTTCGGCAAATCGATCGGTGACGGCTTGTGATTGACGAGATCATGCGAAATGCTCGCACTATAATCCTCAAACAAAACAATCCGTTCCCCGGCGACTTCCGTCGGCGGATGCTCCCGGAACGCATCCATGATCCGGCCGATCTGTTCGACCCCATCCTTTCCTTTCAGCGTCAGTGAACGAAGAGACTCCTCATAGTGACCGAATCGTTCGTAGACGAGTTCGAGCGCCTCATAGAGGGTACGCCCTTCCTTCTTATGATAAGCAGCCATCTCGGCAGCAAGGAGGCACGCCTGCACCGCATCCTTGTCCCGGCAGAAGTCGCCAATCAGATAGCCGTAGCTCTCCTCATATCCGAAGATGTACTTGTACTCGCCGCTCTCTTCATACTCCTTGATCTTCTCCCCGATGAACTTGAAGCCTGTCAATGTATTCTCTACATGCATGCCGTAATGACGTGCAATGACGGCACCGAGTTCCGAAGTGACGATCGTCTTTGCGACGAAACCATTCTCAGGCAACGTCCCCTGTGCAGCGCGTTGTGAGAGGATGTAGTCGAGGAGCAGGGCACCGGTCTGATTCCCAGTCAGGACGACCCATTCGCCAGAAGCATCCCGCGTTGCGACACCGACGCGGTCCGCATCAGGATCGGTCGCAATCAGGATATCCGCGCCTTCACGGTCTCCGTATTCGATCGCGAGCTTGAAGGCCGCATGTTCTTCCGGGTTAGGGGAAGAAACCGTCGGGAATCCGCCATCCGGCTGCTCCTGCTCTTTGACGACAGTCACATGTTCGAAGCCGTAATTCTTCAACCCTTCGGTCACAGGAACGAGTCCTGTCCCGTGAAGCGGTGTGAAGATGATTTTGAGCGGATCTTTCAGTTCGTCCTGGATGTTCGGCAAGACACGGATCGTCAAGAGCTTCTCTTGGTAAGCACGATCGATCTCCTCACCGACCCGGACGATCATGCCGCTCGCACGCAGCGTCTCTTCTGCATCGAGTTTGATCGAGAGTTCGTCCTCTACCTTCGCGACGTAAGATACGAGGTCGTCGGCTTCCTTCGGTGGAAGCTGTCCGCCATCCTCACCGTATACTTTATAACCATTATATTCAGGCGGATTATGACTCGCAGTGACGACGATTCCTCCATAAGCTTTCAGGTAACGGACGGCAAATGACAATTCCGGTGTCGGGCGCAGCCCGTCGAATAGATAAGCCTTGATACCGTTCGTGGCGAGCGTCTTAGCTGCTTCGAGAGCGAACTCTGGTGAGAAATGACGGGAGTCGTGTGCGATGACGACCCCGCGCGACATTGCCTCCTCTCCAGCCGCCTTGATGAAGTCGGCGAAGCCTTGTGATGCTTTCCGGACCGTGTAGACGTTCATCCGGTTCGTCCCGGCGCCTATTTCCCCACGCATGCCGCCTGTACCGAATTCGAGTTCCTTATAGAAGGCTTCTTCGGCTGCCTTTTCATCCTGAGCCAGTGCTGCCATCTCTTCTTTCAATTGTGGATCGAGGTTTGCTTCGTTCCATTTTTCGAATGTAGTTTTCCATGCCATAAAAGACCACTCCCTGTTCAATATCATTGTCCTGCTTGCGTAGCAGCGATAGCTTTCTTATCATTATCCTTAAGAAAGGACTGAGGTGATTTAATGTTTCCCACGATCCAAATGACCGATTTGATGCAGCTCGTCCATGTCGACGAACTGCGATGGATTGACTGCCGTTCTGATTTGAAAGACCCTTCTTATGGTCAGGCTGCCTACCTTGCATCCCATGTTCCCGGCGCCGTACGCCTCGACCTCGCAGAAGACCTCTCCGGTCCGACTAGTCCCCGCGGAGGACGTCATCCCCTTCCCTTGAAGGAGGAGTGGCTAAGAACAGTCCAGAGATGCGGAATCCATCCTGAAGACTTCATCGTCATCTATGATGACGACTTCACGTTCGCTCCGCGGGCATGGTGGCTCTTCAAATGGATCGGACATGAGCGGGTCGTCGTACTCGAAGGCGGCTTTTCCGCCTATCAGCAGTTCGACCTGCCTGTAACGGAAGTCATTCCGTCCTATCCACGCTCCAATTACAAGGACGATTATCAGGACCAGATGATTGCGACGGTCTCGGACGTTGCTTCCGTACGAGAATCAGGTAACCTGTTAGTCGATTCCCGTGATGCCGACCGATACGCTGGAAAAAACGAGACGATCGATTCGATTGCAGGGCACATACCAGGAGCAGTCAACTGTCCTTTCAAGAATGCCATCTCACCAGACGGGCGACTGAAGGACGCGGATGACTTGAAGGAGATGTACGCCGGAATACTGGACGCCGCTTCACCTATCCTTTACTGTGGCAGCGGTGTGACCGCTTGCGTCAACATCCTTGCTCTTCACTCGCTCGGAAAGACGGACGTTCGCCTCTATCCGGGATCCTACAGTGAATGGATCACCTCCCCGGAACATTCCGTGGAGTGACTCCTGTTTTAGAAGCAGGCTGCAGACTTCGTCTGCAGCCTTTTTCCATTCCAATCAGACTTGGACCGGTTTGATGTTCCAGATTGCGTTCGCGTACTCCTTGATCGTCCGGTCACTCGAGAATACTCCAGACTTCCCGATGTTGCAGATGACCATCTCATACCACAGTTCCGGATTACGGTACACCCGGTCGATTCGTTCCTGTGCCTGCTGATAGGACATGAAGTCCTTCAGGATGAGAAACTCATCGTTGTAGGTCAGGAGGGAATCGTAGATCATCCGGAACTCGCCTACTCCGAACAAACTGCCGTCGACAAGGCTATCGATGAGCCGTCTCAGCTCGGGTTGTGAACTATATTGGTCATACGCACTATACCCGCCATATTTTTTATAGTTCATCACTTCCTGCGGCGTCAGACCGAAGATGAAGATGTTCTTGTCCTCGACCTCGTCCCTGATTTCGATGTTCGCTCCATCAAGCGTCCCAATCGTAAGCGCACCGTTCATCATGAACTTCATATTCCCTGTTCCGGACGCTTCATAACTCGCCGTAGAAATCTGTTCGCTGACATCGCTTGCCGGGAATATCTTCTCAGCGAGCGACACGCGATAGTTTTCAAGGAAGACGATCTTGATGAACTTGTTTACGTCTGGGTCATTGTTGATGAGGGTCGCAAGCGCATTCAGGTAGCGGATGACTTCCTTCGCGTAATGATATCCCGGTGCCGCCTTCGCACCGAAGATGAACGTACGCGGCACCATCTTGAACGACTTATCCTCTTTCAGTCTGTAGTACAAGGAATGGATGTGCAGCGCGTTCAGCAATTGTCGCTTATAGGCATGGAGACGTTTGACCTGCACATCGAAGATCGAGTCCGGATCGACTTCGATTCCGTTCTCTTCCTTGATCAATTCAGCGAGCCGCAATTTGTTCTCCCGCTTGATGGATGCCATATCCTGTTGCAATTGACGGTCCTTCGCAAGCTTCACTAGTTTCTGCAAGTCGGAAGGATGCTGCTTCCAACTCTCACCAATCGCCTCGCTGATCCGTTCGGACAGCAACGGGTTCGACAGCATCAACCAGCGCCGGTGTGTGATGCCGTTCGTCTTATTATTGAAACGAAGCGGGAACATTTCATAAAAGTAGCGCATCTCCCGTTGCTTCAATATTTCAGTATGGATTTGGGCGACGCCGTTCGTCGAATGTGTACCGACGACGGCCAGATTCGCCATGTTGATCATCCCGTCCGAGATGATGGCGATGTCGCGCATATGTTTTTCGAGGTGCGGATAGTTCTCTAGAACATCCTTACAGAAACGGCGGTTGATTTCTTCGACGATCATATAGATCCGGGGAAGCAACGAACGGAACATATCGACCGGCCAGCGTTCGAGCGCTTCGGCAAGCAACGTATGGTTCGTAAACGACATGACGCTCTTCGTCACGCGCCATGCCTCTTCCCACTCGAACCCCTCCTCGTCAATCAGGATGCGCATCAGCTCAGGAATCGAGACGACCGGATGCGTATCGTTGATATGGATGGCGATGATGTTGCCGAGATGCTTCAGGGAAGCGTTCCGCTTCTTGTGCGATTGCAAAATACTCTTCAAACCGGCCGAGACGAAAAAGTACTGTTGTTTCAAACGAAGCACTTTTCCTTCGTAGGTCGTGTCGTCCGGGTAGAGGAACTCGGATATCGTCTGGATCGATTGCTTATGTGCAAGGAGATCCTTGTAGTTTCCTTTGTTCCGGTCGAGGAACTCGTCGTCATCAAAAGGCGATTCTGCGCTCCACAATCTGAGATTGTTGACGACGCCGTTCTGATAGCCGACGATCGGCATGTCATACGGGACGGCACGGACGATTTCTGCCGGTTCGTGATGGATTCGGTAGCCTTCACCATGTTGCTCGAGCCAGACATGCCCGCCGAACGGGACGTCTACCGCTTTATCGGCACGTCTGACTTCCCACATGTTTCCGTTCTTCAGCCAATTATCCGGGACCTCGACCTGATACCCATCAACGATTTTCTGCTTGAACAGACCGAACTGGTAGCGAATGCCGTTCCCATGCCCTGGCAACCCGAGCGCTGCGAGCGAATCGAGGAAGCAGGCAGCAAGGCGTCCGAGCCCCCCGTTCCCAAGTCCGGGTTCCGGCTCTTCTTCTGCCAAGTCGGCCAACTCGTGCCCAAGCTCGCGGAGGGACTCCTGCACGAGCCCGAGCACATCGAGGCTGAGCAGGTTGTTGTAGAGGAAGCGGCCGAGCAGGAACTCGAGCGAGAAGTAATAGACTTGTTTGCTTCGCTTATGGACATAAGTCTCTCTCGTGTGCATCCAGTCGGAAGTGACATGTTCCCGAATCATCGAGGCGAGTGTCTGATAGACATCGTTCTCTGTAGCCTCTCCGATTCCTTTGCCGTGCATGGTGACGAAACGGTCGTTAAAGGTCTTCTTGAACTGCTCTTTGTCTTTGAACATCGCCAAACCCTCTCCCTTTTGTCCATCTCTCTACTTATTTGAACATATGGTAAAGCGCTAAGTACTCATCTGCGGAACGGATCCAGCTGAAGTCCTCCTTCATCGCCGTCTCGACGAGATGATCCCAAACCGGCTGGTCGTGATACGTGTGGATCGCCCGTTCGATCGCATGCAAGAATTCATGGGCATTATAGTTCGAGAACGAAAAACCGTTCCCTTCCAAAGTGAACTGGTTGAAAGGCTTCACCGTGTCACGCAGTCCCCCTGTTTCACGAACGATCGGCAACGTGCCGTACCGCATCGAAATCAACTGGCTCAATCCGCACGGCTCGAAACGAGAAGGCATCAGGAAGCCGTCACAGCCCGCATAGATGCGTTGAGCGAGACCCGGGTCGAATCCGATATAGGACGCGAACTTATCCGGCCGGACCGTGTTCGCGTGATGGAAGAGCCCCTCATATTCTGCTTCTCCCGTACCGAGGATGATGAACTGCGCATCGAGCTCGAACAGTTCCGGCAGAATATGTGCGAGCAGGTCGATTCCCTTCTGGTCGACCAGACGTGAGACGAATCCGAAAAGCAGGACTTCAGGACGGACCGGAAGACCCAGCTCTTCCTGCAGAGCAGCTTTGTTCTCAGCTTTGCCATCCTTGAAATCCTTCACGCCGTAGTTGCGCACGAGATGGGGATCGATGTCCGGGCTGAAATGACGGTAGTCGATTCCGTTCAAAATGCCGCGGACGTCTACCGCACGATGCCTGATCACCGGTTCGAGCGTCTCGCCGTAATACGGGTCCATGATTTCATCACGGTAGGACGGACTGACCGTCGTGATCTGATCCGAGTGGACGAGACCGGCTTTCATGTAATTGACGAAACCGTTATGGGCGATTCCATCTATCGTGAAATGCTCATGACCTAGTCCGAGGACATCGCCGAGCACCTCTTCCGGAAATACACCTTGATACTGGAGATTATGGATGGTAAACACGGTCCGTATGTCCTGATAACGCGGCAGATGCCGGTAATGGATTCGGAGGAATGCAGGCAAGACCCCGGTCTGCCAGTCATGGCAGTGAATGACGTCTGGCGTGTCTTCCGCCTTGAGGTGTTGAATCATCTCGAGCACGGCACGCGAGAAGTACGAGAATCGCTCCGCGTCATCGTAGTGACCATAAAGGACACCATCACGTTTGAAGTAGTATTCGTTATCGATGAAGTAGAAGGTGACGCCCTGACGCTTCAGACGGAGTACCGCTCCAAATTGCTGACGCCAGCCGACCGGCACGATGAAATCGAACAGGAACTCCATCTCGTCCTTGTACTCCTGTTTGACCTGACTGTAATTAGGCAAAACGACCGATACTTCGGCACCTTCCTCAGCAAGCGCCAAAGGGAGCGAGCCGACGACGTCGGCAAGCCCCCCGGTCTTGATGAATGGTGTCGCTTCCGTTGCAGCAAACCATATCTTCATAATTGTGTCTCCTTTAGACGATTGTTTTTTTCTTGATGACGACCGGTTCTTCGGCGGTACCGCGAATCACTTGCCCCTTCTTCACGGTCACTTCCTTATCAAGGATGGCGTACTCGACGACCGCCCCCTCCTCGATGACCGACTTCTGCATGATGATCGAACTCTTGATCCGGGCATGCTTGCCGACCTTGACTCCCCGGAAGAGGATGCTGTCCTTCGCGACCCCTTCAAGTTTACAGCCATTCGCGACGAGCGAGTTGTTGATCTTCGATCCGGGAAGATAACGCGTCGGCGGCTCATGCTTGATTTTCGTATAGACGTGCTGGAAGTCGTTGATCGCTCCCCAGTCCTCGAGAAGCAACATGCTTTCGCGATAGTAGGAACGCAGAGAGTGAATGACTTGTGCCGTTCCTTTGTACTCGTATCCGTGGACGTGGAGGCGATTCAGCTGCGAACGAAGGATGCTTTGGAGCATGTCGTATTCACCGCGGGCAATCGCTTCATCGACGAGTCGGACGAACAAGTTTTTCGAAAGGACGACCGTCTCCATGTAGAACGTTTCGTCAGATGGCTCGAAACCGCGTGAACCGATTGCCGTCACACGGCTCTTTTCACTGAAACGGACCGGGCGGCAATATTTGCATGAAAGTTCGCGTTTCGTATAGACGACCGTGATGTCAGCGTTCGATTCCTTATGTTCACGAAGGACATCGCGGTAGTCGACTGCCGCTAGAATGTTCGACCCTGAGATCAGGACATAGTTTTCCTTGCTCCGAAGGAAAAAATCACGGTGGAGATGGAAGTTCGCTAGATCGCCTTGGTAGCCGTGTGAATCGGCTGAGAGCGCCGGAGGGAAGATGTAGAGCCCGCCGTTCGAGCGATCGAGATCCCACTCCTTGCCTGACCCGAGATGATCGAGCAATGCCCGGTAATTGTCGAGTGTGAAGATGCCTACGTTCGCGACATCGTTTTGCACCATGTTCGTCAGCGTGAAATCGATCAGACGATATCGTCCTGCGAATGGGACAGCCGCTAAATTACGATGTTCCGTCAACTCCTTGAAGAAGCCTGCTTCTCCGCTTAGATTGATGACTCCTAATAAATCCGTCTTCATAGCTTCATCCCCCTCATTGAATCGATTGTTTAACGATGTCGTTCTTTGATACGCGGCTATTCGCCTCTACGACTAGAATCTCGCCGTTCGGCTCGCCGATCGTCGCTCCATCCTCTACGACGACACCGTCTGCAAGAATAGCTCGGTGGATCGTGACATCCTTGCCAATCGTCACGTTCGGGAAGATGACTGAATCCTTGATCAGTGTTCCGTCGCCGACTGTTACACCGTAGAACAAGACGGAGTGGTTGATCTCACCGTCGATTCGGCATCCTTCGTTGATGATCGACGTCTCGATGACCGCCTGATTGCCGATGTATTGCGGTTGCTGGTTCGGGTTGACCGAATAGACCTTCCAGGCCGGATCGTAAAGATCGAATTCCGGCTCGAGCTCGAGCAAGTCCATGTTGGCTTCCCAGAGCGACTGGATCGTCCCTACGTCCTTCCAGTAGCCTTTGAACTTGTAGGCGCGAATGTTCAAGTTCTCAAACAGCATGTTCGGGATGATGTTCTTCCCGAAGTCGAAGCTCGATTCCGCGTCTCCGGCATCTTGGATCAAATGGCGTTTCAACACTTCCCAATTGAAGATGTAGATCCCCATCGATGCAAGGTTCGATTTCGGATTCTCCGGCTTTTCTTCGAATTCGTTGATACGAAGTTCTGAGTCCGTGTTGAGAATCCCGAAACGCGGCGCTTCCTCCCATGGTACTTCCCGTACTGAAATCGTCACGTCGGCACCCGACTGTTTGTGGGCCTCGAGCATTTTCTCATAGTCCATCTTGTAGATATGATCTCCGGAGAGTACGAGTACGTATTCAGGATCAAATTGGTTCAGGTAGCTCAGGTTGCGGTAGATGGCGTTCGCAGTCCCTTCATACCAGTTCTTTCCTGTCTGCGCTTGATACGGCGGAAGAATCGTCAATCCCCCGTTCCGGCGATCGAGATCCCACGCGCTGCCGATTCCGAGGTATCGGTTCAATTCAAGCGGTTCATATTGAGTCAATACACCTACCGTGTCGATACCTGAGTTCGTGCAGTTCGAAAGCGGAAAATCGATGATGCGATATTTCCCTCCAAATGCGACTGCCGGTTTCGCAGTGTGTTTCGTCAATGCACCAAGCCGTTTCCCTTCGCCGCCCGCAAGCAACATTGCTACTACTTCTTTCTTGGCCATCTCGTTCCCCTCCATGGTGTTCCTCTATTTTTAAGTCAGATACTCGGTATATACCCATCTTTTCCGCATTCTAATATAACATTCCTGCAAAAATAATTTTTTTACGATAAAAAAAGTTGGAAATTGACGTTTTCCGGTCACGATTGACCGATAATAGAGATGAAACCTCTTGAAAGGAGACTTATATGCGCATCACATCCGGATATTTGATCCTTGCAGGTTTGGTGATATTTTTAGGATTCACGCTCGTCTCTCTCACGGAACGCATCGATGAGACGAAAAAAATCGTCGACTGGGCGACGAATCAAGTGGCCAGAAAACCGCTCCCGACCTATGACCCGATCACCGTTCGTTACGGAGATGAACGCGAATACATATATGATGGGATGTTACGGGACGATTTGACGCCTAAGCAGTTGCCAAACAAAATAGCAAAGACCTTCGTCGCCGTCGAGGATCACCGCTTCTATCAGCACGAGGGTTATGACATCTCAGGCATATTGAGAGCATTCACTCAAAATCAGAATGACGGCGATAAGAGTCAGGGCGGGAGCACGATCACCCAGCAGCTCGCCCGGATGGTCTATTTATCAAATGAAAAAACCTATACAAGGAAAATAAAAGAGCTGCTCCTGTCCGTCGCTCTCGAGCGCTCGTATTCGAAGGAGGAATTGCTTGCCTCCTATGTAAATCATGCCTATTTCGCAAACAATGCGTACGGCATCGAAGCGGCCTCTCGAACCTATTTTGACAAAACAGCTCGTTCACTTAGCTGGGAGGAGGCGGCATACCTCGCTTCCATTCCGAACAATCCGAGCCTGTACGATCCAATCCGTTTTCCTGAAAACACGGTCAAACGTCAGAAGCGGATTCTCGAGAAGCTGAGCGGGATCATGCCGAGCAAAAAGACGGATACTAAAATCAATGTATCGCTCCACCGTCCACCTGTGAGGTACCCGGACTACATCGACGCGGCCATCCGGCAAGCCGTCCAGTTGACGAGCGAGCGTCAAGGAATATCGTTCGAGGAGTCGCGGTCTTACCTGCACCGGTCTGACGCCCAGATCGATCTTTATCTCGACCCGGAAGTCCAGGAGCGCGCGAAGCAAGCGATTCGTGTACTTCCTCAACCGATCGAGGGCGCTTTCGTCGAAATCGACGCCCGGACACTCGGCGTCACTGCTCTCGTTGGCAATAAAAGTGACGTACCCGGTCAGTTGAACCGCGCCGTCCAGACATATCGTCAGCCAGGATCCGCCATCAAACCCTTGCTCGTCTATGGGCCGTATATCGAAAAAACAGATGCTGGACTTAGAAGTCTGATCGACGGCCGGCCAATCTGCTACGGTGGTCACTGTCCACGAAACAGTGGCGGACAGACGCTCGGTGACGTCCGTCTCGTCGACGCAGTAGCGTTCTCCTATAACACACCTGCCCTGCACGCGTTCGAAACGGTATTTGATGAGGGGCTCGAAACGATTCGACCGTTCCATTTCTCGAAATGGTCGAAGGAGGACGATTCCTACAACAGCGCACTTGGCGGATTGAAATATGGTGTATCCGTCCTCGAGCTGACGGATGCCTATACGACGATCGCGAACGACGGGATCTACAGCCCATCCTCGATGATCAAATCGATCAAACTACAGGACAAGCTGATTTACCGCCACGGGCGCAAATCGACCCGGATCTGGTCTAAACAAACGAATGACACCCTCAAAGACGCCCTCCACGCCGTCATGACCTACGGCACAGGACGCCTCGGATATGCAGATGCCGGATATATCGGCGGGAAGACGGGGACGACCAATGACAACAAGGATATGTGGTTCGTTGGGCTGAAAAATCAGAAGGTGGGCGGTATCTGGCTTGGAGCGGATACCCCTCGCCCGTTCCCGACCGAAGCGAACTCCACGCTACAGGTCAGGACATGGGCACGGATCGTGCGCTGATCAGGTTTCGAAGAGGATGGCTTGACCGAATGAGTTGAGCAGCGTCAGGATGAGCCAGACGAGCCCTGCGATCAGGATGCCCCACATGAGGCAAAGGAAGAGGATCAATCCGACCGCGCCGGCAGTCGACGTCATCTTGCTGATCTGTATAGTGTAGAAGATGAAATAGATGAGGAACGATATTCCAAGAACGCCACAGACGAGAGGGAATGACGTCATGAAAGCAAAGCTTGCACATCCGCCGACGAGCAGGAGAATCGCTCCCGGTCTGAGCATGCCGAGCGTCGTTCCGATCTGTTCCTTCAGGAAGAAAGCGAAGCCGAGCTGATTGATCGTATCAGAAACGAGCTTCAATGTACTGAAAACCATGAAGTATATGACGAGAAAGCCGAGCCAAACCAGCAACTTCGTATCCCTTGCGCTTAATATTTGCAGAAGTTCGCTGTAGACGCCGACCTGTCTGAGCCAGCGCAATGCGATTTCAGAAGTCGCGATTGCGAGAGATGTACTGAAGAGAAGGATACTGATGAGCGGGGCATAACTGAGTAGATAGACGTTCGTCCGCATGAATATGGCTCCATTTCATAAAAAATTCATATGTAGCTCACAAAAAAAGATACATGTATACTATAATAGATTATATCGGTTTAAGAGACTGAAGGGGGAAGCTAATATGGCATTTATTCTAATGATGTTCGTCAGCCTCGCATTTTTGACTGCGATCTTCACTGCAGGTTACAACAAGAAACCTGAAGGAAACGAGTAATAGCATGAAAGCAGACGTCGCCTGAACGGCCCGTCTGAGCAATCAAAAGGCGAAGGTCCGCACATGCGGCCTTCGCCTTTTCGTTCATAATAGACCCGCATACCCCTGTTGTCTGAGTGCTTCGTAGACGATGATCGCCGCCGTGTTCGATACATTCAATGAACGAACGAGGTTCGACTGCGGTAAGCGAATGCATCGCTCAGCGTTGTCATCGACCACTTCAAGAGGCAGCCCCTTCGTCTCGCGCCCGAAGACGAAGAAATAATCCTCTTCCGGATTCGAGAAATCCATCTGGCTCGGATAGTACTCGCCGTACTTCGTGATGTAATAGAATTGACCGTCCGGATGTTTCGCCCACAGTTCCTCGAGGGAGTCGTGATAGCGGACATCTACGAATTGCCAATAATCGAGTCCCGCACGTTTCAGTTGTTTGTCGTCCGTCGAAAAACCAAGCGGACGGATCAAGTGGAGCACGGAATGCGTAGCAGCACATGTCCGTGAGACATTCCCTGTATTAGCGGGTATTTCTGGTTGATACATGACGACGTGAATTGCCATTTGCTTCTCCCCTATTTCCATACGCAGGAACTGCGTTCGTATTTTTTCAGGCGGTCACCGTCTCATCCCATTCGGAGATCAGTCTTCTTCCTTCCGTCTGGACATCCGGCGACTCATCTGCTTCCAATCGTGAGCGAACCCAGTCGGCTTCCTCCAGTCCGGCGATACGCCCGACTGCCCAGATAGCAAGAGCTCTCATGTCAGCACGGTCATCTTTCTCCGCGAGTTTGCGAAGCGGTTCGATGGCAGCGCGCTCCCGGTAATGGACAAGGGCACAAATAGCGTTTCGCTGAATCGGCTTCTTCCCTCTCCACGCACCGGACAACGATCCGTACTGTTCCTTGAACTCCCGGTTGCTCAAGGAGAGCAAAGGAATCAAACGCGGTTTGACCTGCTCCGGGTCAGGTCGCAATTCCGTATGATGCATGGCGTTCTTTTTCCGGTTGAACGGACATACCTGCTGGCACGTGTCACACCCATACAGACGATTTCCAAGGGCGTAGCGGAACTCTTCCGGAATAAGCGTCTTCGTTTGAGTGATGAAGGAGATGCAACGTTTCGCATCGATCACTCCAGGTTCTACTAGCGCATCCGTCGGACAAGCTTCGATGCAGGCATTACATGTTCCGCAAAGTTCTTCTACCGGTTCATCAGGAGGCAGATAGATATCTGTGATCAGCTCCCCAAGATAAAGATAGGAGCCATGTTCTACGCTGATGATTGAACAGTTCTTTCCACTGAACCCGATTCCGGCACGTTCAGCGACAGCCCGATCGACAAGTTCCCCAGTATCGGCCATCGAGCGTGTCTGCGCAGCCGGATGATGCGCAAGGATGAACGCTTCCAGTTTCTCAAGTCTTCCCCGAAGCGCCTGGTGATAATCTAACCCCCATGAAGAGCGGCAGAAAATTCCTCTCCGGTCTCCCATCTGGCCTCTCGGTGCCCCGCTCAGCCGGCTCGGATAGGCGACTGCGATTGCGATGATCGAGACGGCGTCCTCGACGAGCAGCTTCGGGTTGGTCCGTTTCTCGAGGTCCGGCTCCTCGAATCCTGAAGCGAACCCTTTCTCCTGTTGCATCTCGAGTCGTTTCTTCAACATCAGAAACGGATCCGCTGTCGTCACCCGCAACTCGTCGATCCCGATTTCAGCAGCGTATTCGATTAGTTTCTGTTTGAACTCTACTGCATCCATCTGTAACTCCTCCTCGTCCTCGCTCAAGACAAAAAGAGCAACCTGTCATCCGTAAACGACACGTTGCTCTCTGCTATTCTCGTAAGCGGGTGAAGGGAATCGAACCCTCGTCATCAGCTTGGAAGGCTGAGGTTTTACCATTAAACTACACCCGCATGGGATGAAACGAATTGTGAAAGTATAAAGCGGGTGAAGGGAATCGAACCCTCGTCATCAGCTTGGAAGGCTGAGGTTTTACCATTAAACTACACCCGCAAGATACCGGTGGTCGGAATCGAACCGACACTCCAGAGGAACACGATTTTGAGTCGTGCGCGTCTACCAGTTCCGCCACACCGGCACAATCTCTTGCAAATCCTATTCAATTAAGAATGGAGGCGCCAGTCAGAATCGAACTGACGATAGAGGAGTTGCAGTCCTCTGCCTTACCACTTGGCTATGGCGCCATATTGGAGCGGAAGACGGGATTCGAACCCGCGACCCCGACCTTGGCAAGGTCGTATTCTACCACTGAACTACTTCCGCATGAAAAGCTGGGCTGGAAGGGATCGAACCTTCGCGTGTCGGAATCAAAATCCGATGCCTTACCACTTGGCTACAGCCCAATAAAGGGGCGACTGATGGGAATTGAACCCACGAATGCCGGAATCACAATCCGGTGCGTTAACCACTTCGCCACAATCGCCAGATTAAAATAAAAAAACAGGGGCAGCAGGAATCGAACCCGCGCTGACGGTTTTGGAGACCGTAGTTCTACCGCTAAACTATGCCCCTAAGTGGTGGGGGGGGGCGGATTCGAACCGCCGAACCCGAGGGAGCGGATTTACAGTCCGCCGCGTT
>NZ_QPKS01000004.1 GCF_003344535.1 Exiguobacterium flavidum
GGGACGAAGGTCACGATTTCACACTGCCAAGAAAAGCCTCTAGCGAGGTGGAAGGCGCCAGTACCGTAAACCGACACAGGTAGGCGAGATGAGAATTCTAAGACGCGCGGGATAACTCTCGTTAAGGAACTCGGCAAAATGGTCCCGTAACTTCGGGAGAAGGGACGCTCCGCCTCAGGCGGAGCCGCAGTGAATAGGCCCAAACGACTGTTTAGCAAAAACACAGGTCTCTGCTAAATCGCAAGATGACGTATAGGGGCTGACGCCTGCCCGGTGCTGGAAGGTTAAGGGGATGGGTCAGCGCAAGCGAAGCTCTGAACCGAAGCCCCAGTAAACGGCGGCCGTAACTATAACGGTCCTAAGGTAGCGAAATTCCTTGTCGGGTAAGTTCCGACCCGCACGAAAGGCGTAACGATTTGGGCACTGTCTCAACGAGAGACCCGGTGAAATCATAGTACCTGTGAAGATGCAGGTTACCCGCGACAGGACGGAAAGACCCCATGGAGCTTTACTACAGCCTGATATTGGGGCTTTGTGCATGATGTACAGGATAGGCGGGAGACGTCGAGCCCGGAGCGCCAGCTTCGGAGGAGTCACCCTTGGGATACCGCCCTTCATGCATAGAGTCTCTAACTCGCAGCCGTGATCCGGCTGGAGGACCGTGTCAGGCGGGTAGTTTGACTGGGGCGGTCGCCTCCTAAACAGTAACGGAGGCGCCCAAAGGTTCCCTCAGAATGGTTGGAAATCATTCGAAGAGCGCAAAGGCAGAAGGGAGCTTGACTGCGAGACCTACAAGTCGAGCAGGGACGAAAGTCGGGCTTAGTGATCCGGTGGTTCCGCATGGAAGGGCCATCGCTCAACGGATAAAAGCTACCCTGGGGATAACAGGCTGATCTCCCCCAAGAGTCCACATCGACGGGGAGGTTTGGCACCTCGATGTCGGCTCATCGCATCCTGGGGCTGGAGTAGGTCCCAAGGGTTGGGCTGTTCGCCCATTAAAGCGGTACGCGAGCTGGGTTCAGAACGTCGTGAGACAGTTCGGTCCCTATCCGTCGTGGGCGCAGGAAATTTGAGGAGAGCTGTCCTTAGTACGAGAGGACCGGGATGGACGCACCGCTGGTGTACCAGTTGTTCCGCCAGGAGCATCGCTGGGTAGCTACGTGCGGACGGGATAAGTGCTGAAAGCATCTAAGCATGAAGCCCCCTCCGAGATGAGATTTCCCTTTGAGCAATCAAGAAAGACCCCTCAGAGACGATGAGGTAGATAGGTCACGGGTGGAAGCATGGCGACATGCGGAGCTGAGTGATACTAATCGGTCGAGGCTTTGATCTAATCGATGTTGTTGTTGATGGCTTCAGTTTTGAGGGCGCGAGCCCGATCGTCTGGTGGCGATGGCCAGGTGGCCACACCCGTTCCCATGCCGAACACGGAAGTTAAGCACCTGAGCGCCGAAAGTAGTTGGGGGTTTCCCCCTGTGAGGATAGGACGTTGCCAGGCAAACGGTGGTTCTGGAGCATACGCTCAAGGGCCGCCGCTTTTTTGTACACTTTTTTGCACCGGGAAGGATTGTGAGATATGTCGAAGAAAAAGAAGCTACGGATTGCTGTTGAAGAACAGGAGACGATTAGCGAATGCTTGGACAGAATCGAGGCAATGGGTTACAGACCCACGGCGCGCCGCGAAGAACCGTTGTTTGGTCTTGATGCGAACGGCGAACCTTATCCGGTAAAGCAACAGATCGTCTTTGATTGTGTACCTAAAGCAACTGAATGATTTTGAGCTAGTTCAAGCGCACTCCGAAAGAGGGCGCTTTTTTATTTTCAAAAATCATTTGAAAACCGAACGTTAAATTTTCAGATAATTAAATTGTTCGCCTTTGATTGACTTGAGCTGTTTTCTCTTGTTAAGATGAAGGCGTGACAAGTGGACAATTTCACACCTCGTATAATAGCAGGGATATGGCTTGCAAGTTTCTACCCGACGACCCTAAATCGTTGGACTATGGGGTATATGGATGTTCGCCAGGCGTTATTTGGCGCACCTTTTTATACCCTAAGCCACCCTTTTAGATGTGGTTTGGGTTTTTTTTATGTGAAAAAAGGAGGAGAAACGCATGAGTACCATTCAAGTAGGCATCATCATGGGGAGCAAATCGGATTGGGTGACGATGAAAGCAACGTGCGAAGTTCTTGATAAACTGGAAATCGGTTATGAGAAAAAAGTCGTTTCAGCTCACCGTACACCGGACTTGATGTTCCGTTATGCTGAGACGGCACGTGATCGCGGCTTGAAGGTAATCATCGCAGGCGCCGGCGGAGCGGCTCATTTACCAGGAATGGTCGCAGCCAAGACGACGCTTCCTGTCATCGGCGTACCGATCGAGAGCAAGGTGCTCAAAGGGCTCGATTCTCTGTTGTCGATCGTCCAGATGCCTGCAGGTGTACCGGTCGCGACGGTCGCGATCGGAGAAGCCGGGGCGAAGAATGCGGCACTGTTCGCGGCTCAAATCCTCGGGACAGTCGACAATCAAATCGCTCGTAAACTTGACCACGCACGTGTCGAACTCGAGGGTCAGGTCATCGAGTCGGAGGAGACGTTGACGTGAAGCATATCGGAATACTCGGGGGCGGGCAACTCGGACGGATGATGGCACTGTCGGCGAAGCAGATGGGTTGCACCGTCGCGACTCTTGACCCGACGCCGGATGCACCATGCGCGCAGGTGGCGGACCGGCACATCGAGGCGGAGTTCTCGGATGTCGAGTCGGCACGGCTACTCGCCAGTGAGTCAGATGTCGTGACGTTCGAATTCGAGAACATCTCAGCAGAGACGGCGGAGGCCATCGACGAGAAGCTTCCGCAAGGGACGGAATTGCTGTTTCAAACGCAACACCGGCTGCGTGAGAAAGCACTCTTGTCCACACATGGTCTTCCTGTCGCCCCTTATCGAAGCGTACGTTCAATGGAAGAATTACATGAGGCGAAAGAAAAACTCGGTATTCCATTCGTCTTGAAGACGGCACGCTTCGGATATGACGGGAAAGGACAACACGTCGTCAAGTCGGAGTCTGATTTCGCTAAGCTGCTCGAGACGTTCGAAGTCGACGAGTATGTTGCAGAGAAATGGCTGACGTTCGAAAAAGAGCTCTCCGTCATCGTCGTCCGCAGTGAGAAGGAAGTCAGCGTCTTCCCCGTCAGCGAGAACGTCCATGAGAACAACATCCTTCACCTCTCGATCGTTCCGGCAAGGGTCGAGGACGCGACAGCGGACGAAGCCGTCGCATTGGCGAAGAAGTTCGCGGAAGCGATCAACCTGATCGGCACGCTCGCGATCGAGCTGTTCCTGACGCAAGATGGATTGATCGTCAATGAACTGGCGCCAAGGCCGCACAACTCCGGCCATTACACGCTTGACGCATGCGAGACGTCGCAATTCGAACAACACGTGCGGGCACTGATCGGTTTGCCGCTCGGAAAAACGACGCTCCTGACGCCAGTCGTCATGGTGAACATCCTTGGAGAACACGTCACAGCGCTCGAGGAGGAATGGTCGACACTCTCTCCCCGGACGAAAGTCCATCTCTATGGAAAGAAAGACGCAAAACGAGGGCGAAAGATGGGGCACTTGAACATCCTCGCCGACTCGATACCGGAAGCGCTCAAGGAAATCGAGCGCCTCGGAATATGGAAGGAGAAGGTCAAATGATCGAACGGTATACACGACCGGAGATGAAAGCCATCTGGACGGAACAGAATAAATTCGAAGCTTGGTTGAAAGTAGAGCTCCTCGCATGCGAGGCATGGAGTGAACTCGGAGTCATTCCGAAGGAGGATGTCGCTCTTTTGTTCGAGAACGCGACGTTCGATGTGAATCGCATCAACGAAATCGAGCAGGAGACGCGCCACGACGTGATCGCGTTCACCCGTGCCGTCTCCGAGACGCTCGGTGAAGAGCGGAAATGGGTACATTACGGCCTTACCTCGACGGATGTCGTCGATACGGCGCTGTCGTACCTGCTGAAGCAGGCGAACGACATCCTCGCGGCCGACTTGGATCGCTTCATCGAGATTCTGAAGGTGAAGGCGAACGAACATAAATATACGGTGATGATGGGACGGACGCACGGTGTCCATGCGGAACCGACGACGTTCGGTCTCAAGCTCGCACTTTGGTACGAGGAGATGAAGCGTAACAAGGTCCGCTTCGAGGCAGCGCGCGAGACGGTCGAATATGGCAAGATGTCCGGAGCAGTCGGGACGTTCGCGAACATCGATCCGTTCATCGAAAAGTTCGTCTGTGAGAAGCTCGGCACGAAGCCGGCGCCAGTCTCGACGCAGACGCTTCAGCGCGACCGCCATGCCCATTACGTCTCGACCCTCGCCCTGATCGCGACGTCGATCGAGAAGATGGCGACTGAGATTCGCGGTCTGCAGAAGACGGAGACGCGTGAAGTCGAGGAATTCTTCGCAAAAGGTCAAAAAGGATCATCCGCGATGCCGCATAAACGGAATCCGATCGGCTCGGAGAACATGACCGGTCTTGCACGCGTCATCCGCGGGCATATGGTGACGGCATTCGAGAACGTCACGCTTTGGCATGAACGTGACATTTCACATTCTTCGGCTGAGCGGATCATCTTGCCGGATTCGACGGCGCTGCTCAACTACATGCTCAATCGTTTCGGCAACATCATCAAGAACTTGACGGTCTTCCCGGAGAATATGAAGCGCAACATGGACCGGACGTTCGGGGTCATCTTCTCGGGTCACGTCCTGCTCGCTTTGATCGAGAAGGGCTGGTCACGTGAAGAGGCATACGACTTCGTCCAACCTCGTGCGATGGAGGCATGGGAAGAACAGATCATGTTCCGCGACCTGCTCGCGCAGGAAGAGGAAATCAAGAAGCTCTTCACGGAAGAGGAACTCGATGCCTGCTTCGATCCGACGTATCATACGAGCCGGGTCGATGAGATATTCGAGCGTTGTGGATTGAACTGACGACCAACACGGATGGTGAGGGGGAAGGACCCTCTCCCATCTCATCTTAGGATAATGGGGGACGAATTCATGCAACCACTGTACGAGGGCAAGGCGAAACAACTTTACGCGACGCAGGATCAGGACGTGCTCCGTATCGTCTATAAGGACGAAGCGACTGCGTTCAACGGAGAGAAGAAGGCCGAGTTCGAAGGGAAGGGCATCCTGAACAACGAACTGACGAGTCATTTCTTCAAGGTACTCCACGAGGCAGGCATACCGACACATTTCATCGAGAAGACGTCGGAGCGCGAACAGCTCGTACGTCGTGTGACGATCATCCCGCTCGAGGTCGTCGTGCGAAACATCGCAGCAGGAAGCATGAGCAAGCGACTTGGCATCGCGGAGGGAACACCCCTCGAGACGCCGATCGTCGAATACTATTACAAAGATGACGCCTTAGGCGACCCGCTGTTGACGCTCGACCATATCAATTTACTGAAGATTGCGACAAGTGAGGAGGTTGCACAACTCGCCGCATACGCAAAACGGGTGAATGAAGTACTCATAGCCTACTTCAAGGCGAATGGCATCACGCTCGTCGACTTCAAGCTTGAATTCGGTAAGACGTCGGGCGGAGACATCCTTCTCGCGGACGAGATTTCGCCCGATACTTGCAGGCTCTGGGACGCTGAGACCGGACAGCATCTCGACAAGGACGTCTTCCGCCGGGGCATCGGTTCACTCATTGACACATACCAATCACTTTTTGATCGTTTAGGGGGAAAATTATCATGAAGAAGGTCATCGTATTCGCAACACTTCGGGAAAGCATCCTGGATCCGCAAGGGGTCGCAGTCAAAGGAGGACTCGCACAGCTCGGTTTCACAGGCGTAGAAGAAGTTCGGATCGGCAAGCGAATCGAGTTGCTCGTCACCGACGAGACGACGGACATGATGGTGCGGGAGATGTGTGAACGTTTGCTCGTCAATCCGGTGATGGAGGACTATGAATTTTCGATCGAAGAGGTGGCGTCCGTATGAAGTTCGCGGTCATCGTCTTCCCAGGGTCGAATTGCGACCTCGACATGTATCATGCCGTGACGGACGCCCTCGGTGAAGAAGCGAGCTATGTCTTCCACACGGAGACGTCGCTTGACGGATTCGATGCGGTTCTGTTGCCGGGCGGCTTCTCTTACGGTGACTACCTGCGGTGCGGTGCGATCGCCCAGTTCTCCCCGATCATGGAGGAGGTCAAGCGTTTCGCTACGGAAGGAAAGCCTGTCCTTGGCGTCTGCAATGGATTCCAGGTACTCGTCGAAGCGGGTCTGCTGCCGGGCGTGCTGCTCCGCAACAAGGAACTGAAGTTCATGTGCCGCACGACGCGGCTCAAGGTAGCGAATGCCTCGACATGCTTCACGTCGGACTACGCGGACGGGGAAGTCATCGACATCCCGATCGCCCACGGGGAAGGCAATTACTACTGTGACGATGCGACATACGCGATGCTGAAGACACATGGTCAGATCGCCTTCACGTACGTCGACAATCCGAACGGGTCACGCGGCGACATCGCAGGCATCACGAACCGGACGGGCAACGTCCTTGGGATGATGCCGCATCCGGAACGGGCCGTCGAGGCGCTTCTTGGAAGCACGGACGGACTTCGACTCTTCACTTCACTCGTCAAACAGGGGGCCAATCATGTTAAAACGACAGTCTGAACCGACTACAGAGATGATCAAGGAACAACGGCTTTATGCGGAGATGGGATTGAGCGACGCGGAATACGGCCTCGTCGTCGACTTGCTCGGTCGCGAACCGAACTATACGGAAATCGGGCTCTTCTCCGTCATGTGGTCGGAGCACTGCTCCTATAAGACGTCGAAACCGGTGCTGCGCCAATTTCCGACGACCGGACCGCGCGTCTTGCAAGGTCCGGGCGAAGGGGCCGGTGTCGTCGACATCGGGGACGGCCAGGCGGTCGTCTTCAAGATCGAGAGCCACAATCATCCGTCCGCGGTCGAGCCGTACCAAGGGGCAGCGACAGGCGTCGGCGGAATCATCCGTGACATCTTCTCGATGGGCGCGCGTCCGGTCGCACTGCTCAACTCGCTTCGGTTCGGACATCTCGGGACAGCGAACGTCGACCGCTTGTTCGAACGTGTCGTCGCGGGCATCGCGGGATACGGGAACTGTGTCGGCATTCCTACGGTCGGAGGAGAAATCGCATTCGATCACTCGTACACAGGAAATCCGCTCGTCAACGCGATGTGCGTCGGATTGATCAAGCATGAGGACATCCAGAAGGGGCTCGCGAAAGGAATCGGCAACTCGGTCATGTACGTCGGGGCAGCGACAGGACGGGATGGGATCCACGGCGCGACATTCGCATCTGAGGATCTAGGTGAGGATACGGAAGCGAAACGTCCGGCCGTTCAGGTCGGTGATCCGTTCATGGAGAAACTGCTGATCGAGGCATGCCTTGAGATCGTCGGACATCCGGCGCTCGTCGGCATGCAGGACATGGGGGCGGCCGGCCTGACGTCGTCCTCGTCCGAGATGGCATCTAAGGCGGGAACGGGCATCGAGATGCACCTGGATGACGTCCCGCAACGGGAGACGGAAATGACACCGTACGAGATGATGCTTTCTGAATCCCAAGAGCGGATGTTGCTCGTCGTCGAACGGGGACGGGAAGCGGAAATCGAGCAGATCGTCAGCAAATGGGGACTGCATGCCGTCCATATCGGAGAAGTCATCGAAGAGAAGGTATTGCGCCTGATTCATCACGGTGACGTCGTCGCGGAAGTCCCGGTCGATGCTCTTGCGGAAGAGGCGCCGGTCTATAACAAGCCGGCCCGTGTGCCTGCATATTATGAAGAGTTCCAGTCGATGAAAGAGGAGACGCCGGTCGTCGAGGATACGCTCGACACGTGGCGAAAGCTGCTCCGTCAGCCGACGATCGCATCGAAACGCTGGGTCTACGATCAGTATGATCACATGGTCCAGACATCGACCGTCATCGCTCCGGGCTCGGACGCAGCGGTCATCCGCGTGCGCGGAACGGACAAGGCGCTTGCGATGACGACGGACTGCAACAGCCGTTACGTCTACCTCGATCCTTATGTCGGCGGTCAGATCGCCGTCGCAGAGGCGGCGCGGAACATCGTCGCGAGCGGCGGCTTGCCACTCGCGATCACGGATTGCCTGAACTTCGGCAACCCGGACAAGCCGGAAGGATTCTGGCAATTGAAAGAGGCGACGGCAGGGATGGCTGAAGCGTGTCGCATCCTCGAGACACCGGTCATCAGCGGAAACGTCTCTCTCTACAATGAATCCGGTCAGGCGATCAATCCGACGCCGGTCGTCGGGATGGTCGGTCTGATCGAACGGACCGAATGGATCACGACGCAAAGCTTCAAACAGGCGGGAGACCGGATCTTCCTGCTCGGTGAGACGATGAGCGAGTTCGGCGGCAGTGAACTGCAGTATATGTTGCACGAGAAATCATTCGGCAAAGCGCCGCGGATCGATCTGTCGCTCGAACAGGAGAGACTGACGAACCTGCGGGACGCGATCCAGTCCGGATATGTCAACACGATCCACGACGTGTCGGAAGGCGGAATCGCCGTCGCACTGGCTGAAATGACGTTCGGTACACGCTTCGGACTCGAGGCGGAAATCGACCTGCCTTCGGTCCTTCTGTTCAGTGAAACGCAGTCGCGTTTCCTTGCGGCAGTGCCCGCGGAACATGCGGACGCCTTCAAGGCATTGACGGGTGCGACCGAAATCGGTCGCGTGACGGAGGAGGACAAAATCCGCGTCAAAACGGCGGACGAGCTGATCGAATTGGAACGTTCAGTACTCGAAAGAGACTGGGAAGGAGCGATCGCGTGCTATATGAAATGAAAGGGTTGAATGAGGAGTGTGGCGTCTTCGGGATCTTCGGACAGCCGGAAGCGGCACAACTCGCCTATTACGGACTGCACAGCTTGCAGCACCGGGGGCAGGAGGGAGCCGGGATCGTCACGAGTGACAGTACGATGCTTCGTCCACACCGCGGGCAAGGGCTCGTCACGGAAGTTTTTTCAGCTGAAAAACTTGCGACCCTCAGCGGACACCATGCAATCGGGCATGTCCGCTACTCGACGGCAGGCGGCAACACACTCGAGAATACACAACCGCTTCACTTCAAATCCAAGACGGGCGACCTCGCACTCGCGCACAATGGGAACCTCGTCAACGCAGATTCTCTGAAACACCTGCTCGAGGCGGAAGGAGCCATCTTCCAGACGACGAGTGACACGGAAGTCGTCGCCCATCTGATCAAGCGGAGCCGATACGAATCGCTCGAGGACCGGATCGCAGACAGTCTCGCGCGCCTCGTCGGCGCATTCGCCTTCCTGTTCCTGACGGAGGATACGCTGTTCGTCGCGGTCGACCCGCATGGTCTTCGCCCGCTTTCACTTGGACGGACACCGGACGGCGGCATCGTCTTCACATCGGAGACGTGCGCCTTCGACATCGTCGGGGCGGAATATGTCCGTGACGTCCTGCCGGGAGAACTTCTCACCGTGACTGAGGCCGGCATCCAATCACGCCAGTACATGGAGCCGCGGGAACGGGCGATGTGCTCGATGGAGTACATCTACTTCTCCCGCCCGGATTCGATGATCGACGGTGTGAACGTCCATACCGCCCGGAAGAACCTCGGAAAGAAGATGTTCGAGGAGGCACCGGTCGAGGCGGATGTCGTGACCGGCGTCCCGGATTCGAGCATCTCGGCTGCGATCGGCTACGCCGAAGCGAGCGGGATTCCGTACGAGATGGGATTGATCAAGAACCGATACGTCGGTCGGACGTTCATCCAGCCTTCACAAGAGATGAGAGAACGTGGAGTCAAAATGAAGCTGTCTGCCCTGCGCGGTGTCGTCAATGGGAAACGGGTCATCATGGTCGACGACTCGATTGTAAGGGGAACGACGAGCCGTCGTATCGTCAAGCTCCTTCGCGAAGCCGGAGCGACCGAAGTCCACGTCCGGATCACGGCACCGCCGATCACGAACCCGTGTTTCTACGGGATCGATACGTCGTCGAAGGACGAGTTGATTTCAGCACGGATGACGCCAGGCGAGATCTGCGCGGAGATCGGTGCGGATTCTCTCGAGTTCCTGACGGTCGAAGGGATGGTCACAGCCATCGACCGGCCGTTCGAAGGGGAGCTCCGCGGACAGTGTGCCGCGTGCTTCACTGGAAACTATCCGACGCCGCTTCATGAGCAGGAACAAGATGGCGAATTTCTGAAACTGGGGGAGAGAACGTGAGTAAACAATACGAAGCAGCGGGCGTCAGCCTGACAGCCGGGTATGAAGCCGTATCCCGGATGAAGAAGCACGTCGCGCGGACGATGCGCAGGGAAGTGATGACCGGGCTCGGAAGCTTCGGGGCGATGTTCGATTTGAGTCAGCTCGGATTGAAGGAGCCTGTCCTCGTCAGCGGGACGGACGGCGTCGGGACGAAGCTAAAGCTCGCCTTCCAGCTCGACCAGCATGATACGATCGGTGTCGACTGCGTCGCCATGTGCGTCAACGACATCATCGTCCAAGGGGCGGAACCGCTCTACTTCCTTGATTACATCGCACTCGGAAAGGCGGAACCGGCGAAGATCGAACGGATCGTCGCAGGTGTCGCGGAAGGATGTGTCCAGGCAGGATGTACGCTGATTGGCGGCGAGACGGCCGAGATGCCCGGAATGTACGCCGATGGCGAGTACGACATCGCCGGTTTCGCCGTCGGTGCCGTCGAGAAGAAGGAACTCGTCACCGGAGAAGACGTGCGTGAAGGAGATGTCATTCTCGGGTTGGCGTCTTCCGGTGTCCACTCGAACGGCTTCTCGCTCGTCCGGAAAATCGTCGGGGAGAGCGGTCTTTCTTACGAAGATGAACTGATGATGCTTGGCAATACGCTCGGAAGTGCCCTCCTCATGCCGACCCGGATCTATGTCGAACCGGTCAAGGCGGCGCTTGAGACGGGAGCGGTCAAGGCGATGGTGCACGTGACGGGAGGCGGCTTCTATGAAAACGTGCCGCGTGTCCTTCCGGAAGGCTGCGGCGCCGATTTCAATCCGTCGAAGTGGCCGCGTCTGCCGGTCTTCGACTGGCTTGAACAGGAGGGACGGATTCCGCGGGACGAGATGTTCAACGTCTTCAACATGGGCATCGGCTACATGCTGATCGTCTCGCCGGAAGAAGCGGACAAGGTCATCAAACGTCTTGCGCGTGAGAACGAGACGGCCTACCGGATCGGTGAAGTGACGGCGAAAGGTGAAGTGCGCGTCTTCGGTGTCGACGCATGAGGATCGCCTGTTTCGCATCCGGCAGCGGTAGCAATGTCGAGGCGATTTTCGAAGCGATCGAAGATGGACGGATGTCAGCGCGCTGCGTCCTGCTCGTCTGTGATCGACCCGGCGCTCCGGTCATCGAGCGGGCCGTGCGGAGAGGGTGCGACGTCTTCGTCTTTGCAGCGAAGGAGTACCCCGACAAGGAGGCATTCGAACGCGAAATCGTCGCTGAACTTGAGCGGAGAGGGGTCGAACGAATCATCCTCGCCGGGTATATGCGCTTGATCGGTCAAGTGTTGCTCGAGGCGTATCAAGGTCGGATCGTCAACATCCATCCGTCGCTCCTGCCGTCATTCCCGGGGAAGGACGCAATCGCGCAAGCATTTCATGCCGGCGTCAAAATCACAGGTGTTACAATTCATGTAGTGGACGAGGGGATGGACACAGGACCGATCATCGCCCAGGAGTCCGTAAGACTAGATAATGATATGACGCACGAGGAGCTACAGAAAGCGATACAGCGAGTGGAACACGAGTTGTACCCGCGCGTCATCGAAGAGTGGATCAAAGAGGGGGCAAACGTATGAGAGCGTTGATCAGTGTATCAGATAAGACAGGCATCACAGAACTCGCCAAGGCATTTCACGCGGCTGGAATCGAGATCATCTCGACAGGCGGCACACACCGGACACTGGAGGAAGCGGGTATTCCAGTGATCGCGATCAGTGAAGTGACTGAATTCCCGGAGATGCTCGACGGACGTGTCAAGACACTCCATCCGATGGTCCACGGCGGCCTGCTCGGACGGCGTGACCTGCAGTCGCACGTCGATCAGATGGAGGAGCATGACATTGCGCCGATCGATTTCGTCGTCGTCAACCTCTATCCGTTCAAGGAGACGGTCATGAAGGATGATGTGACGTATGAGGATGCTGTCGAAAACATCGATATCGGCGGACCGAGCATGTTGCGCTCAGCGGCGAAAAATCATGCGAGCGTCACCGTCCTCGTCGATCCGGCCGATTATCCGGAAATCATCCGGGAACTTGCTGACGGGACGACGCTCGAGACACGGAAACGTCTCGCGGCGAAGGCGTTCCGGCATACGGCAGCCTACGACGCGCTGATTGCGGATTATTTCATGGGACAGACGAACGAGAAGTTCCCGGAACAGCTGACGATCACGCTCGAGAAGGTCCAGAATCTGCGCTACGGGGAGAACCCGCATCAGGAAGCGGCCTTCTACAAGGCACCGATCTACAAGGGAGCGTCGCTCGCGTCCGCGAAACAATTGCACGGAAAAGAGCTTTCCTACAACAACATCCAGGACGCGAACGCGGCGCTCGAGATTCTCGACGAGTTCCGTGAGCCTGCTGCGGTAGTCGTCAAACATATGAACCCGTGCGGTGTCGCGGTAGGCAGCACGATCGCTGAAGCATTCCGCCGAGCCCATGAAGCCGATCCGGTCTCGATATTCGGCGGCATCGTCGCCCTGAACCGGGAAGTCGACAGCGAAACGGCTGAGCAGCTGAGCGGAATCTTCCTTGAGATCATCATCGCGCCTAGCTTCACGGAAGAAGCGTTCGCGCTCCTGTCGGCGAAGAAGAATATCCGCCTGCTTGAACTCGAAGTGAAGCACGTCCAATCGGTCCGCTACACGGCGGTCGCCGGCGGGATGCTCGTTCAGGACGGGGACGAGGAGACGCTCGACGATGCACAGGCGAAGGTCGTCACGAAGCGGAAACCGTCTGCAAGTGAATGGGAGGACCTGAAACTCGCGTGGCGCGCCGTCAAGCACGTCAAATCGAATGCGATCGTCCTTGCGAAGGAGGAGACGACGGTCGGCGTCGGCGCGGGACAGATGAACCGTGTCGGTGCAGCGAAGATCGCGATCGAACAGGCGGGAGAGAAGGCACAAGGCGCGTCGCTTGCGTCAGATGCGTTCTTCCCGATGAAGGATACGGTCGAGGCAGCAGCGGCGGCGGGTATCACGGCAATCATCCAGCCGGGCGGGTCGATCCGTGACCAGGAGTCGATCGATGCCTGTGATGAACACGGCATCACGATGGTGTTCACGCACGTTCGTCATTTCAAACACTGATGGGAGGACTGTGACGATGAAGGTACTCGTGATCGGAAAAGGCGGACGCGAACACGCACTCGTCTGGAAGCTCGCGCAAGATGAACGGATCGAGGCGATTTTCGCGGCACCGGGCAACCCGGGGATCGGAGAGCTCGCGACCTGTGTCCCGGTCGGCGAGACAGAGATTGCTGAGCTCGTCGCGTTCGCGAAAGAGGAAGCAATCGACTGGACGATCGTCGGCCCAGAAGCCCCGCTCGTCGAAGGTGTCGTCAATGCCTTTCAGGCGGCAGGTCTGAACATTTTCGGACCGACGCGGGAAGCGGCCGCGATCGAAGGAAGCAAGCAGTTCGCGAAACAGTTGATGGACCGGGCGGGCATCCCGACAGCGGATTATGCGGTCTTTACAGACGAGAACGCTGCAATCGCTTATGTCGAGCGGCAAGGGGCACCGATCGTCATCAAGGCGGACGGCCTCGCAGCAGGAAAGGGCGTCACGGTCGCGGAGACGATCGAGTCAGCGCGCGAGGCGATCCGGCACGTCTTCTCCGGTGAATACGGAGAGCAGAGTTCCGTCGTCATCGAGGAGTGTCTCGTCGGTGAGGAATGCTCACTCATGGCGTTCGTCCATGAAGACATCGTCGTGCCGATGGTGCTGTCACAGGACCATAAGCGCGCCTTTGACGGCGACAAAGGACCGAACACAGGCGGTATGGGTGCTTATTCGCCGCTTCCGCAATTCAATGAGGAGCGCTTGACACAGGAAGCTGTAGAACGTATCCTGCAGCCGCTCGTCGACCAGATGGCACAGGAGGGGATTCCGTTCACGGGCTTCCTCTACGCCGGTCTGATGCTGACGGCGAACGGTCCGTCCGTCATCGAGTTCAACGCGCGCTTCGGCGATCCGGAGACGGAGGTCATCCTGCCTCGTCTCGAGACGCCGCTGCTCAGCGTGATCGAGACGTTGATGGAAGGGCGCGTACCACGACTTTCCTGGTCTTTACAGGCTGCTGTAGGTGTCGTCCTCGCGGCGGATGGATATCCTGAATCGCCGGAGACAGGAAGAGAGCTGACGCTTGCGTTCCCGAAAGACCTGCTCGTCTTCCACGCAGGTACGAAAAAGGCAGACGGCTTGCTCAAGTCGGCTGGCGGGCGTGTCTTCGTTTGTGTCGGACTCGGGGATTCACCCCGGGAAGCGGCAGAAAAGGTCTATGCGAACATCCCGGAACAATCCGGATTGTTCTACCGGAAAGATATCGCGCAAAAAGCGATACGAACGGTTTGATTCATCGACGACAAGGATTTCCCATCATGCGGTGGAGTCCTTGTCGTTTTTGTGTTATTTTTGCAAGATAACCTCGAAATGCGTCTGGAAGGCTTGAAACTTCAAGCTGGACATTTTAGTATAAGAACTATAAGAAAGCGTTTTCAATTTACATGAAGGAGGCTTTGCTTTCGTGAAAAAGAATTGTGGTCGTTCCCCGTGGACGAAATCTGAAGTACGGTCGCACCTGGATGTGATCGATGGAAAGCTTGCGCCGACGCTCGTGATTGAAAATGCGACCTACCTGAATCACGGCTTGAAGGCATGGAGAACGGCGAACATCTGGGTTTCTGGCGACCGGATCGCCTATGTCGGACCGGAATTGCCTGAGCAGGCAGACGAGTGGTATGATGCGGCAGGCAAATATGTCGTGCCGGGTTATATCGAACCGCATGCGCACCCGTTCCAGCTCTATAATCCGGCGACGCTCGCGAAATATGCGGCTGAGCGCGGAACGACGACTCTCGTCAACGATAACATGCTGCTTTTGCTTGAGCCGATCGAGCAAGCGTTTGCTCAACTGGAACGGCTGGCGGACTTGCCGACATCGATGTATTGGTGGGCACGGCTTGACGCCCAGACCGAGCTTGACCGGGATGCGATCCAGATCGACAACAAACGGGTACAGGCATGGCTGAAGCATCCTCAAGTCGTCCAGGCAGGGGAACTGACGGGATGGCCGCGGCTTTCTCAAGGCGACGACGAGCTGCTTCAATGGATGCAGGACACCGTCAAACTCGGAAAGCCGATCGAAGGCCATTTCCCGGGAGCCTCTGCGAAGACGTTGACGAAGATGGCGCTCTACGGTGTCGCGAGCGACCATGAGGCGATGACGGCCGAAGAGGCGATGACGCGGCTTGAACTCGGCTACATGACGACGATCCGCTATTCCTCGATTCGTCCGGACTTGCCGGACATCTTCCGTGGCATGCTTGAAGCCGGTCTGTCGAATTTCGATCAGCTGATGGTGACGACGGACGGTTCGACGCCGACTTTCTATTCGTCGGGCGTGATCGATGAAGTGATCCGCCTCATGCTCGAGGCAGGCGTCCCTGCTGAAGATGCTTACCGGATCGCTTCATTCAACGCGGCGCGACATTTCAATCTGGACCATCTGCTCGGCAGCATCGCGCCTGGACGTATCGCCCATTTGAACTTCCTGTCCTCGAAGGAAGAACCGTTGCCTGTCGATGTGCTCGCGCGCGGGACGTGGGTGCGGCGCGAGAACGTGCCGTGTTACCCATACGACAAAGTCGAGCAGGCAATGGAAGAGATGCCGGCGTCGTCGATCGGCGTCACGTTGACGGAAGGTGACTTCTCGTTCAGCATGCCGGTCGGTCTTGAGATGGTCAACTCCGTCATCATGAAGCTGTACCAGGTTCATCATGATACGAGCATGGAGACACTTCCATCGAATTGTGATGAATCGTTCCTGATGCTGCTCGACCGCGAAGGAAAGTGGCGCTTGAATACCGTCCTCAAAAACTTCGCGAAAGGCGTCGGAGGGCTCGTCAGCTCCTACTCGATCAGCGGAGACGTCCTGATGATCGGGAAGTCGAAGCGTGACATGCAGATTGCCTTCGAGCGGATGAAGGAGTTCGGGGGTGGCATCGTTCTCGTCGAAGACGGCGAAATCATATCTGAGATTCCGTTGACGCTGATGGGGCAGACATCGGATCTCGCACTCGAGGACTTGATTCGGGAAGAATCCGTGCTTCGGACAGCTCTGTTCGACCGGGGATATGCGTTCGATGATCCGATCTATACATTGCTCTTCCTCGCATCGACCCACCTCCCGTACGTCCGGATCACACCGCAAGGCATCTATGAAGTATTGCGCAAGAAGGTTCTCTTCCCCGCGATTCTGCGCTGATGCTTGAATTTTATATCGTCGCGCTTTAAACTATTAAAGAGCGATTCAAGTGGGAAAGGGAGTTACAATATGCAGCTTGATAAATTGCGCGGAAAAGAGCTTGACCAACTGTTCACGGCCATCATGAAGATGGATTCTGTCGAAGAATGTTATACGCTGTTCGATGACCTGGCGACGGTCAACGAGATCCAGGCGCTTGCCCAGCGTTTAGAAGTCGCGCGCCAACTACGGGAAGGCAGCACGTATCATAAGATCGAGAAGGCGACCGGAGCGTCGACTGCGACGATTTCGCGCGTCAAACGCTGCTTGAACTACGGTTCCGGCGGATATGACCTCGCCTTGACACGTCTCGGCGTAAAACAAGAAGAAGCGGCGGATAACTGAGGTTATCCGCTCTTTGTTTGAAGGGGGAGGCGCAAAGTGGATTATGCGCTGCAACATCGCATTCAGCATTTCATCAGGCGGCTGACGCCGATTCAGTCGCTCGTCATTCTATACAGCGTCGCAGTCGTCATCGGGGTCATACTGCTCGGTCTCCCGTGGTCGGTCAAGGAAGGATACGAGTGGGAGTTCACGGATCTCGTGTTCATGGCAGTCAGCTGTGTCAGCGTCACGGGACTGACGACGGTCCCGGTCGCGGACACGTTCACGACGTTCGGCTACTTCATGATCATGCTCCTCGTCCAAGTGAGCGGTATCGGGCTCATGTCGCTACATATCGGGATGTGGGTCCTGCTCGGGAAGCGGATTGGATTCCGCGAGCGGCAACTCGTCGTAAGGGACCAAAATCAGACGACGATGCAGGGGGTCGTCAAATACATCCGTGAGGTCATTTTGATCATCCTCGCGATTGAGGCGGTCGGAGCAATCATCCTCGGGCTCTACTACACGAAATATTTTCCGACGGTCGGGGAAGCGATGCTGCAAGGACTGTTCGGATCCGTCAGCGCGACGACGAACGCCGGATTCGACATCACGGGCGAGTCGCTCCTTCCGTTCCGTGGTGACCTGTTCGTCGTCTTCATGCAGATCGTCCTGCTGACGCTTGGAGCGATCGGCTTCCCTGTCCTCGTCGAGGTGCGGCGCTACATCTCGTACCACTTGACGCGCCAGGCGACGAAACAGCCGTATCACTTCTCGCTGTTCACGAAGCTGACGGCTTCGACGTTCTTCATCCTGATCCTGATCGGGACCGTCTTTTTGATGCTGTTCGAGTGGAACAACGCCTTCAAGGGACTTCCGATCGGCGAACAACTGGTCGATGCGCTCTTCCAGTCCGTGACGACACGGAACGGTGGTCTTACGACGGTCGACATCACGACGTTCTCGCAAGCATCGATCTTCCTGTTGTCGTTGCTCATGTTCATCGGGGCATCGCCGTCCTCGGTCGGCGGGGGGATTCGGACGACGACGTTCGCCGTCGCCGTGCTGAGTGTCGTCGCCTTCATCCGCGGGGAGCTCGGCATCAAGGTGTTCGGCCGCGAAATCGGTCTGTCCGACATTTGGAAAGCTTTCGTCGTCATCGTCGTCTCGGTCGCCGTGACGTTCGTCGGCGTCGTCATCCTGCTCGTCGCAGAGGATGCGCCGTTCCTGACGCTGTTCTTCGAAGCGTGTTCCGCGTTCGGGACGACAGGACTTTCCCTCGGGATCACGAGCGAATTGTCGAACGTCAGCAAGTGGACGCTCATCGTCCTCATGTTCATCGGACGGATCGGCGTCATCTCGTTCGTCCTCCTGCTGAAGGCGAACCAGCCGAAACGTAACTATAACTATCCGAAGGAATCCGTCATCATCGGTTAAGGAGGATTTCCATGCACCGCAAATTTTGGATCAATTTCGCCTACATCTTCTTCGTCCCGGCGCTGCCGTTCCTTGCACTCGTCAACGGAAGAGCCCTCTGTTCACCGGATTCGCCGTTGCTCGACGTCCCGGTGCTAGGATTCTTCCTTGCGAACCCATGGGCGTTCGTCCCGCTCTATGCGCTGTTCGCATTGTCGCTCGCGTCGATGTTCACGAGACGGGCGGAGACGGACTGAGAAAGTGACCTATCCTGCCGGCGCAGGATAGGTTTTTGTTTTATAATCGAGACAGGAAACTTCAAGGAAGGGTGAATGATTTGCTGTTACCATATAACGAATGGCGCCATGTGTTTAAGCTCGATCCCGCCAAGGAGATCGATGAGGACGCGCTGAAGCGGATCGCGACGTCAGGGACGGATGCGATCATCGTCGGCGGTACGGACGACATCACGCTCGACGCGACGCTTGATCTTTTGATGCGCTTGCGCCGTTACGCCGTTGCCGTCGCACTCGAGGTGTCGGAACTGAAGGCGGCGACGATGGGGTTCGACGCCTATCTCGCTCCTAGCGTCCTCAATAGCGGAAAGCTTGAGTACGTCGTCGGAAAGCAGGTCGAGGCGCTCGAAGAGGTCGGGCACATGCTCGCCCACGCGGACCTCGTCGGCGAAGGATACATCGTGCTCAATCCGGAGGCCAAGGTCGCACGTCTGACCGAAGCGAAGGTGTTGACGGAGACGGATCAAATCACGGCTTACGCGCAACTCGCGGATTCCGTCTTCCGTCTTCCGGTCGTCTATCTCGAATACAGCGGTGTGTACGGTGATCCGGAAGTCGTCCGTCAGGTGAAGGGTGTCCTGAGACAGGCGCGCCTCTTCTATGGGGGCGGAATCGATTCCGCGGAGCGTGCTCGCGAGATGGGAAAATACGCGGACACGATCGTCGTCGGCAACGTCATCTATGATGATCTCGAAGCCGCTCTTGCCACGGTGGCAGCGGCACGATAAAATAAGAACAAAAGTTCGTAAACAAGAAATGAGGATATCCTATGTATAACTTGAGTGAAGAACTCGTCAAGGGGTTGAACCCCGAACAGGCAGCAGCCGTCAAACATACGGAAGGACCGCTGTTGATCATGGCAGGAGCAGGGTCAGGGAAGACCCGTGTCCTGACGCACCGCGTCGCCTACTTGATGGCGGCGAAACAGGTCGCGCCGTGGAACATCCTCGCGATCACGTTCACGAACAAGGCTGCCCGCGAGATGAAGGACCGGATCAGCCGTCTCGTCGGCGGTGTCGCTGACGACATCTGGGTCTCGACGTTCCACTCGATGTGCGTACGGATGCTGCGACGTGATATCGATCAGCTCGGGTACGACCGGAACTTCACGATCCTCGACTCGAGTGATCAGCAGTCCGCGATCAAGCTCGTGCTCAAGGAGCAGAACCTCGATCCGAAAAAATGGGAGCCACGGTCGATGCTCGCCATCATCTCGAGCCAGAAGAACGAACTGCGCGGACCTGAGGCGTATGCAGCAATCGCTACAGGACCTTATGAGAAGGTCGTCGCTGATGTCTACAAAGGGTATGAAGCGGTTCTCCGCCGCAACAATGCGCTCGACTTCGACGACCTGATCGGCAAGACGACGGAACTGTTCAAGGCAAGCCCTGAGACGCTCGCCTTCTATCAGAAGAAGTTCCGCTACATCCACGTCGACGAGTACCAGGATACGAACAAGGCACAGTATGACCTCGTCAACCAGCTCGCTGCCGCGCACCATAACCTGTGCGTCGTCGGTGACTCCGACCAGTCGATCTACCGCTGGCGCGGTGCGGATATCGGGAACATCCTCTCGTTCGAAGAAGACTATCCGGAGACGGAAGTCATCCTGCTCGAGCAGAACTATCGCTCGACGAAACGGATTCTTGATGCGGCGAACCACGTCATCAAGAACAACAGTACGCGTAAGGACAAGAAGCTCTGGACGGACAATCTCGAAGGAGAGAAGCTTGTCGTCCATACGGCCGAGAACGAACGGGACGAAGCATTCTACATCGTCCAGCAGATCCGGAACGCGATGCGCTACGGGATGCGACTGAACGAAATCGCGATCCTTTACCGGACGAACGCCCAGTCGCGTGCGATCGAGGAGACGCTCCTCAAATCGAACGTCCCGTACAAGATGATCGGCGGGACGAAGTTCTACGACCGTAAAGAGATCAAGGACGTCCTTGCGTACCTTCGGCTCATCTCGAACCCGAACGAGGATCTGTCGTTCGCTCGGATCGTCAACGAGCCGAAGCGCGGCATCGGGGCGACGACGATCGATAAACTGCGCGATTTCGCGGACCTCCAAGGCGTGTCGCTGATGGAGGCGATCCGTGACATCGAGCTCTCGAGCATCGCGCCTAAGACGGCAGCCAAGCTGACCGACTTCCGTGACATGATCAACGGATTGCGCCAGATGCAGGAATTCCTCAGCCTGTCGGAACTCGTCGAGGAAGTGCTCGAGAAGACAGGTTACCGTGCGGTCCTCAAGGAAGAAAAGACGCTCGAGGCGCAGAGTCGGCTCGAGAACATCAACGAGTTCATCACGGTCGCTCAGAACTTCGAGAAGGAATCGGATGATAAGTCGATCATCGCCTTCCTGACGGACTTGACGCTCGTCGCGGACGTCGATTCGCTTGACGAGTCGGACCCGGGTGAGCAGGTGACATTGATGACACTCCACTCGGCGAAAGGTCTTGAGTTCCCGGTCGTCTTCCTGATCGGGATGGAAGAGGGACTCTTCCCGCACAGCCGTGCGCTTCAGGAAGAGGACGAGATGGAAGAGGAACGCCGCCTCGCCTATGTCGGGATCACACGGGCGGAAAAACGTCTTTACTTGACGCACGCCCGCATGCGCTCACTTTACGGAAAGACGAACGCGAACCGCGAATCCCGCTTCCTCGCTGAACTTCCGGAAGAGGTGCTCGAGCGGACCGGATCGAAACCGAAGCCGCTCCCGTGGGAGGACAAACCGCTTCCGCAAGCGAAGGCGATCGTCGGGCGGACGGCGACGAAGTCACGCACCATGCAATCGTCGGGTGCGGAAGGACTTGCCTGGAACGTCGGCGACAAGGCGGAGCATGGAAAATGGGGAATCGGAACGGTCGTGCAGACGCGCGGCACAGGTGATCAGCTTGAAATCGACATCGCCTTCCCTGCGGTAGGCGTCAAACGTCTGCTCGCGAAATTCGCGCCGATCAAAAAAGTGTGAAGTGGAAGGGGTGTTCAGGATGGAAGTGAAGGACCGGATAGAGGAACTGCGCCGGCTGCTCGAACAGTACGGCTATGAATACTACGTTCTTGACCGTCCGACGGTACCGGACAGCGAGTATGACCGTTTGCTCCGGGAACTGACGGAGCTCGAGGCTGAGAACCCTGAATGGATCACGCCGGATTCACCGACGCAGCGTGTCGGTGCGGCGCCGCTCGACGCCTTTAATAAGGTGACGCACGACTTGCCGATGCTGTCGCTCGGGAACGTCTTCGATGAGGAAGAAATCCGGGAATGGGTCGAACGGATCGAGCGGTCGCTCGGCCGTTCGACGACGTATGTGGCGGAACTGAAGTTCGACGGTCTGGCCATCTCATTGAAATATGAGGAAGGGCGATTCGTCCGCGGCGCGACGCGCGGGGACGGGACGGTCGGCGAGGACATCACGCAGAACCTGCGGACGATCAAGGCTCTTCCGCTTCGCCTGCGCGACGCGGAGACGGTCGAGGTCAGAGGCGAGGCCTACATGCCGAAACGTTCGTTCGAAGCTTTGAACGAGGAGCGGGAGGCAAATGAGGAACCGCTTTTCGCGAACCCGCGCAACGCAGCTGCCGGAAGTCTCCGACAGCTCGATTCCTCGATCACCGCTTCACGCAACCTGTCGCTGTTCGCTTACGGAGTAGGAATCAATACGCTCGCCGCCCGTTCGCACAGTGAGGCGATGAAGGAGCTCTCCCGGCTCGGCTTCCCGGTCAACCAGGAAATGCGGACGTGTGAGACGGTCGAGGAGATTCTCGATTTCATCCATCACTGGACGACGGAACGGCCGAACTTGCCGTATGAGATCGACGGAGTCGTCCTCAAAGTCGACCGCTACGACGATCAGGAGGAGCTCGGTTTCACGGCGAAGAGTCCCCGATTCGCGACAGCGTACAAGTTTCCGGCTGAAGAAGTGATGACGACGGTCGAAGACGTCGACTTCAGCGTCGGACGGACGGGGAAAGTGACGCCGCGGGCGCGCTTCTCGCCGGTCGTCGTCGCCGGGTCGACCGTGACATACGCGACGCTCCACAATGCCGACTTCATCAAGGAGAAGGACATCCGCCTGCACGACAAGGTCATCATCAAGAAGGCAGGAGATGTGATTCCTGCCGTCGTCAGCGTCGTGACGTCGGAACGTTCTGGAACGGAAGCGGAAATCGAGTTCCCTGAACGGTGTCCGGCCTGTTCGTCGGAACTCGTCCGGCTCGAGGGCGAGGCGGATATCCGCTGTGTCAGCCCGGAATGTCCGGCACAGCTCGTCGAAGGAATGATCCATTTCGTCTCGCGTACAGCGATGAACATCGATGGACTGGGCGAGAAGGTCGTCCGTCAACTTTATGATAAGGGAGCGATCCATACGGTCGCTGACCTTTACCGCCTCGACCGGGAGGAACTCTTGACGTACGAACGGATGGGTGAGACGTCGGTCGACAAGTTGCTCGCTGCCGTCGATGCCTCAAAAGGCAACTCGCTCGAGCGTCTTCTGTTCGGTCTCGGCATCCGGCTCGTCGGCCAGAAGGCGGCCTATCTGCTCGCGGAACGGTTCGAGACGATGGAAGGCATCGCACAAGCGACATATGATGATATCCTCGCGATCGAAGGCGTAGGAAGTAAAATCGCCGACTCGGTCAAGCAGTACTTCGACCATCCGGAGGCGCAACATCTCGTCGCGGACCTCGCCGGGCTCGGTCTCAACCAACGTTTCCTTGGTCAGAAAGTGGACCATGCGAACGCACCGCTCGCCGGCAAGACGATCGTCCTGACCGGAACGCTTGAATCGCTCAAACGTTCCGAGGCCGGGAAACGGCTCCAGGCGCTCGGAGCGGACGTCACGGGCAGCGTCAGCAAGAAGACGGACATCCTCGTCGCCGGTGAGAAGGCGGGTTCGAAGCTGACGAAGGCAGAGACGCTCGGCATCGAGATATGGGATGAGACGCGACTGTTGTCAGAGCTTGCGAAGTACGAATAACGAAAACGACATCAAAAACCGCTCGTGCACAGATACAGAGGGCCTGATTCCCATCTCTATCGTCTCGAGCGGTTTTTATCATATCGTATGGATCTGTTTCGTCGAATCGAGTTCCAGTCCGCTTGGATGTTCAGCCAAATAGTTACGGATTGCTGTATGGGCATCGACGCCGAGGACATGCCGGTCTTCCTGGAACTTCTTCAACACCTGTTCGCCGCCACCTGCGACCGTATAGCGCTTTTTCAAATCGATCGGAGATCCTCCGATTTCGAGGAATTGAATCCTCGCTCCGGCTGGATTGTATGGTTTGAAGGCCATCGACAAGTTTGACGACCGGAGGACGTAGCCGCCTTTTTGTTCGAAGGCATCCGCTGAAAAGATCTGCTCCAGGTTGTTCTCGAGGGCTCGCAGGATGTCACGCCCTTCAAGTTCCATTTGAAAAAGCTTTGGGTTGGTCGGGATGATGTTATACAAATCACCGGTCGTCAACGTTCCGGGAAGGACGGGCACACCGTATCGCCAGCCGTGGGAGAAGGTGACATCGGCTCCTGTCGCATGCAGATAGGAGTCCGTGATCAGCCGATCCATCGGTGCCTCCGTAAGCGTCATCCGGTGGAGAGGTGTCTTAATTGACCCGACCTCCTCCTGCAGACTCGCTTCGAACGGTCGGCGAAGGAAGCTGATCAACTCATCCATCTCCGGATCGGGCGGATGGGCCTCCGCATACAGCGGAATCAACTTATAGGAGAGGTCGGTGATCTTTCTTGATTCGATCGAAAGGTCGAGACGTCCGAGGAAGGAGGCACTCGATCCCGCCTGGACGATCCAGGTCTCACCGACTTGGACCGGCCGTTCGATCCGGTCATGACTGTGACCGCTCAGGACGATGTCGATGCCGGGAACGAGCGAAGCGAGCTTCGCATCAAGAGGAAATCCCATATGACTGATCAGAACGATGATATCGGCCTTCTCCTCAATCCTCAGTTTCGGCAGGAGACCAGCAAGCTCTTCCGTCCCGAGCGAGAATGAGAGCCCTTCCGAAAAAGAAGGAGGCATCGTTGCTGCGGTATGAGGGTAGGTCAATCCGACGAGCGCGACGCGAAGTCCTGAGAATTCCTTGATGACGTAAGGAGAAAGATAATCGGGCGAAGGAGCGACATTCGCCGCAAGGACAGGGAACTGCAGCCCCTTCGCGAGTTCAGCTAACCGCCCCGCCCCGTAGGCGAAATCCCAGTTTCCAGGCACCATCGCGTCGAGACCGAGCCGGTTCAGCAGCTCGACCATGACACTGCCTCTTGTGAGGAGGAGAGGCCCCGACCCATGGAAGACATCCCCTCCGTCGACATAGAGCAGGTGCTCCGACTCTTCGCGGGCCTCTTTGACATAAGCCGCGATGCGGGCGAGTCCTCCCGTCTCGCGGTACTCAGGTTGACCGGTCCGCCAGAAGAATTCCGGATGGCTTTGCAGCGCTCCGTGCGTATCATTTTGCTGGATGATCGTCAGTTTCATTGGGAATCGTCTCCTTTACAGATACTAGGTACGGTATTCCCGGTACGGTCCCGCTTCGAAACCCGTGTTCAATCGAGACGTTCCGTTTTGACCAGCGTCCCCTGTTTGATCAGACGGTTCGCCGCCGTGTCGGGCGGGTCGCAGGTGATGAGGGTGATCATCGGTTTTGCGACTTCCTGATCCAGCACTTCGATCGCGGTCGGCTTGACGAGGAACGAGCGGGAGATCCTGTATGTATGACGCGCCTTCTTCGTCGTGACGATGACCTCATCGCCTGCCTTGACCTCAGGCAAACGATTGAAATGGAGTCCTTCCGTGTAGCTGCGATGTCCTGCGAGCGCATAGTTGGCCTGGCCCGGCTTCCCTGCCTGTTCGACGTGCCCGATACTCTTGTCGAGCGTCGCGACGTCGGCCCCTTCGAGGATGACCTGTTCGAAATCGATCGAAGGGATGGTGAGCAGTGCATCACCCTTCGATGCTGTCTTTTTCTTCGTTTCCTTCGCCTCGACGTTCGCGAGGCTCTCTTCCCACTGCCGCTCGAGTTTCTGCTGCTTCTCTTGCGCGAAATGGCGTGAGACGGCAGGGGTGAGCAGCAGAGCGATGCCGATCAGGAGAAGTGCCGCTCCGACTATGCGGGGGCGTGTCCATCTTTTCATTTCGTATCCTCTCACTTTCGTATAGTCCTTACCATTATGATACGCTGGAACGTTTTTTGAAAAAAGGGGGAAAGTCTTCCTTCCCCGAGGGAAAAGGGTTCTGTTATGATAGAGGCAACGATTTTGAAACTAGAGGTGCGAGGAAATGAGACATAAGAAATGGGTGGCCATCACGATGATGAGCACACTGTTGCTAGGCGCGTGTTCGTTTGATCTATCTCAAGACGATACGAAAGAAGTCATCACCGAGAGTGAGCAGGGCAAGGAAGTCCAGGCGGTCGTCAGTCCGGCGATCGATACGACGGATTCCTATTACCGTACGGTTCTCCCGTTTCGTCCGAGCGTCGCGCGAGGGATGATGCAGAAACGGGTCAGTTCAAGGCTTGAGCTGGACGAGATCGAGACGGGATTGATGCGTCACTCGACAGATGTCTTCGCACCGGATAAGTACTATTATCAGGAAGGTCAGCTGCTTGAAGCGGAACAGATCGCAAAATGGCTTCTCCGTAAAGGAAAGACAGACGCTGAAGGCGCGAGCGATCCGGAAGGCCTGAATCCGGCCTATGCCGGGGGCAAGGACTACAAAGAGAAGAACCAGAAGACTCCGATGGTCCTTTCGCATATCCTCGAGCAGGACTACATGCTCGAGGAGGACAAGAAACTTGAGCTTGGCGGCGTCTCGGTAGCGCTCGTCCTGAACAGTGAGTACGTCTTCCAGGACGTGAACTACGGTCCGACGTATACGGTGAAGCTCGACCAGAAGAAGGTAGTCGAACAAGGGAAGGCGATCGCGAACGAACTCGTCAAGAAGATGCGAAAGACGGACGGATTGAAGACGGCGCCGCTCCATATCGCACTCTATCTTCAAGAGGCGCAGGGTTCCCCGGTCTCTGGTCATTATCTGTCTTCCGCCTTCATCGGACGGGGCAACAAGATCAGTGACAACGACTGGAAGAACTACGATGAAAAGTATTACTATTACCCGTCGGCAGAAGCGACGGACAAGGTCCGTGATGATGCCGCGAAGTTCGATCTGTTCAAGGACCGCCTCGAGGATTACTTCCCGAACTACACAGGGATGATCGGCGAAGGTTTCTATCAGGAAGGCGAGCTGAAGAAGCTTGAAATCAAAGTACCCGTGCAGTTCTACGGTAAGGCAGAGCTCGTCGCCTTCATTCAGTACATGACCTATCTGCTTGAGAAGCGATGGGAATACAGCCGTGAAGTCCCGACGACGATCACCGTGACGAACTTGAATGGTGATACGGAAGCGATGCTGTTCCTCGATCCGGACGAAAGTAAGGCACAAGTTCATATTCGCTGATCTACGAAGATAAGGAGGTATCCGTGAGAAATCATGGGTGCCTCCTTTTTTGTTCCTTTGGTGAAACATACAGCCTGAAATTTGAAATTTAGTTTTATGAAGCGTAGACTGGAGGAAACATACAGATTTTTCAGAAAAATCTGATCGGGGGCATTCAGGATGCGAAACAGATTGACGACGGAAGGGCCGAACACCCGGACGGCCGAGCTCGATCTGATGTCGACGAAGGAGCTGATCGAGGTCATGAACGAGGAGGATGCGAGCGTAGCGAAAGCGGTCAGACGGGTGTTTCCTGATATTGAAGCAGCAGTGGAACGCATCATCGCCCGTTTAAGGATCGGTGGAAGAATCATCTATATCGGTGCAGGAACGAGCGGACGGATCGCCACGCTCGACGCTGCAGAATGTCCGCCGACGTTCGGTGTCGGAAGCGGGGAAGTAGTCGCCCTGGTAGCCGGAGGAGATGCCGCCTTGTTTGAAACGGTCGAAGGAGCGGAAGATGACACGGATGCAGCGAGCGTTGATTTGACGGATATCGGACTGACCCGTGATGACGTCGTGATCGGAATCGCAGCAAGCGGCAGGACGCCTTACGTGCTGGCCGGACTGATTCACGCGAAGGCGGTCGGGGCAGAGACGATTGCCGTCTCCTGCAATCGGGACGCCTTGATCAGCAGGGAGGCACAAGTGGCGATCGAGGTCGAGACAGGTCCGGAAATTTTGACGGGGTCGACTCGGCTGAAGGCAGGGACTGCCCAAAAGATGATCTGCAACATGTTGTCGACGGCCTCGATGGTCGGGACCGGAAAGGTGTACGGGAATTTGATGGTGGATGTTCGACCGACGAACCTCAAACTCGTTGAACGCTCGAGAGCAATCGTCATGGAGGCGACGGGCTGTGACGCCCCGACGGCAGTCGCTGCATTGACGAAAACGAACGGTGTACCGAAGCAGGCGATCGTCATGCTGCTTGGGGATATCGATGCGGAAGAAGCGGGCGAGCGCTTGAGACTTGCGGGGGGATCGGTCCGCTCTGCGTTGTCCGGAAAGGAGTAGGCGATGGTGGATCATCTTCAGTTGGCCGAACGATTGCTCCATGCCCTCGGAGGGGCAGGGAACGTCAAGGAGGTCACTCACTGTATGACGCGTTTGCGGGTCGAGACGCACGACTTGGGAAAAATCGACGAAAGAGCAATCGCAGAGGAATCGGAAGTACTCGGAGTCGTCAAGGATGAACAGTATCAAATCATACTTGGACCAAAGACGGCTCAGCGCGTAGCGGAAGAAATCCGATCACTGCTCGAAGGGAGACGGGAAGGCGGTGTTGCCGGGATCTTTTCGAAACGGGGCGATACGGCAACGAGCCATTTTTTGCGAAGGATAGGCAACATCTTCATTCCGCTCATCCTTCCGCTGATCGGGGCTGGCCTGATCACGGGACTCGCAGGCATCTTGAAGAACGTCCTTGCCGTCAGTGGAGGCGGGCCATTCCTGTCTGCGCTTGCGTCGGTCGTGTCCGTCATCGGATCAGCTTTCTTCGCCTTCCTGACGATATTCGCAGGGGTCTTTGCGGCGAAGGAGTTCGGAGGGACGCCGGCTCTCGGTGGTGCGGTTGCTGCCATCATCGTCTATCCGGGCGTCTCAGACATCTCCTACAGTCTTCCGATGTTTGGGACGATCGTACTCAGTCCGGGACAAGGAGGGATGATTGGAGCCGTCCTTGCTGCAGTCCTGGTCTCGTTGCTCGAACAACGAATCCGGCGAAAAGTGCCGGAGACGCTCGATCTGCTCGTGACGCCAACGCTTGCGTTGCTGATTGCAGGAATCGTGACCCTGTTCGTTCTGATGCCTGTTGCAGGAAAGCTTTCAGAGCTGATTGGCGAGATGACGGTTTCGTTGCTTGCCCACGGCGGGGTGCTGACAGGGTTCGTGCTGGCGGCGACATTCTTGCCGGTCGTCATGCTCGGACTGCATCAGGCGCTCATCCCTCTTCACTTCGAGCTGATCAACCAGTATGGTTCGACGCCTCTCTTTCCGATTCTCGCGATGGCGGGCGCCGGGCAGGTCGGCGCTGTAATAGCTGTCTATCTGAAGCTGAAACATAACGATGGTATCCGTAAAAGAATACGCGGAATCCTGCCAGTCGGTCTGCTCGGAATCGGCGAGCCGCTCATCTACGGTATCTCCTTGCCGCTCGGCCGTCCGTTCGTGACAGCTTGCCTTGGCGGAGGATTTGGCGGGGCATTCATCGGCTTCTTCGCGATGCAGGGGGATCATATCGGATCGCTCGCGATCGGTCCGTCCGGATTGACGTTGATTCCGCTTGTTACGGGACCGCTCGGATCGTACACGTCCGCACTCTTGTACATCACCGGACTTTTGATTGCCTACGTTGCGGGCTTTATTCTGACATATCTGTTCGGTTTTACGAAAGCGATGCTTTCAATCCATAATACCCGGGAAGATGACACTTGGCATAATGGTGCTTGATGATTTTCGCAAAAATGAGAGGAATTGATGAAATGACTGGTGGAATTTTTTCGCAGATCGAGACGGTCGAGGCCGAATTGCCACTCTCTTCCCGCAAGGTGGCGCAGTATGTATTGGATCACACACAAGAGATTGCGGGAATGACGATACATGAACTTGCCTTGAAGTCCGGCGCAAGCGCGGCGGCAGTCGTCCGTTTTTGCCGTGCGCTCGGTCTGAAAGGGTACCCGGAGCTTCGTATGCGAATCTCCGCCGATACGGCTCGCACGGATTTTTATGGGTATCATGACATCGAGGAAGATGAAAAAACGAAGGATATTCTGCAAAAGACGCTCAGCAACAGCGTTCAAGCGCTTCAGGATACGGCCGATCTGATGAATGAGCGGAGAATCACTGAAGCAGTGGAACTTATCGAAGAAGCACGCGTGCTCTACTTCTATGGCATTGGCGGCTCATACGTCGTCGCGATAGATGCCGCACAAAAGTGGACGCGGCTTGGGAAGGTGAGTGTTCAGGAGTCCGATCAGCATCTGCTTGCGACGGCGCTCGCGAACGCAAGTACGGAGGACGTCCTGTTTGCGATCTCCTACAGCGGCGAGACGGAAGAAGTGATTGAACTGATGCGCCTTGCGCAGGAACGCGGACTGAAGATCATCAGCCTGACCAGATTCGGGGACAATCGGATCAGCAGCTTGGCCGACGTAGCGATTTGGACGTCACGGGCTCCGGAAGCGCCGCTCAGAAGTGCGGCACTCAGCTCGCGGCTTGCGCAGCTATTCGCAATCGACGTCCTGTTCCTGTCCTACGCCTCAAGACGATACAGCGATACGATCGAACGGCTGCAAAATACACGGGACGCCGTCAAGAGCCTGAACCGGAGAAAATAGGGGGGATTTCATCATGGATCGAAACAGTCTGCTTGAAGAACTGGAGGCGCTCTATCCGGAGATGGTCGGGACGAGGCGCTATCTGCACCAGCATCCTGAACTGTCCTTCGAGGAGGTCGAGACGCCGAAGTTCATCGCAGGGCAATTGAAGGAACTCGGAATCGAAGTGCAGACGGGCGTCGGAAAAAGGGGAGTCGTCGGACGTCTTCATGGCAAGCCGGGCAAGACTGTCGCACTGCGTGCGGATTTTGATGCCTTGCCGATCGAAGACGAAAAGGATGTGATCTACCGGTCGACGGTGCCAGGTGTCATGCATGCCTGCGGACACGACGGTCATACGGCGACGCTGCTCGCGGTCGCGATGATTCTCTCGCGGCATCGACAGGACTTGAAGGGAAACGTCGTCTTCATCCATCAGCACGCCGAGGAGGTCGTTCCCGGAGGGGCGCGCGAGATGATCGCGGATGGATGCCTCGACGGCGTCGATGCGATATTCGGTACACACCTTTGGTCGAAGACCGATTTCGGGAAAGTCGGATGCCGCACCGGCCCGGTGATGGCTGCGGCGGATAAGTTCACGCTGACGGTTCATGGAAGAGGCGGGCACGGCGCGAAACCGCACGAGACGATCGATGCCGTCGTACTCGGCGCGACGATCGTCAAGGAGCTCCAGCAAATCGTCAGCCGGCGTGTCGATCCCCTGAAACAGGCTGTCTTGACGATCGGCTCGTTCCATTCCGGGAACACGTTCAATGTGATCGCCGACAAGGCGGAACTCTCCGGGACCGTTCGCTCGTTCGAGCGGGCTGTCGCGGACCAAATCGCGATGGAGATGGAGCGGATCATCAAGGCGATGTGCGAGTCGGCAGGGGCGACGTATACGTTCCATTTCGAGAAGGGATATCCGGCCGTCGTCAATCACGCGGATGAGACGGAACTCGTCCGCAAAGCTGCGGAGCAGGTCGTAGGGGCGGAGAACGTGTTCGAGGTGACGCCGAGTATGGGGGGAGAGGACTTCGCCTACTATCTCGAGCAGGTTCCGGGGACCTTCTTCTTTACAGGTGCGGGTCACGCGGAAGCTTATCCCCATCATCATCCGAAGTTCGACATCGAGGAAGGCGCGATGCTGATCGCTGCGAAGACGCTTCTTCTTGCGACGCTCGACTACCTGGAAAGTTAAAAAGGACCACAGACGATGTCTGTGGTCCGTTGATGGCGTCTCCTTCGGGGACGCCATTTTCAGTTTCAACCGAGTATTTCCTGGACGCGCCCGACTTGACCGTCTTCCAAGCGGACCTTGATGCCGTGGGGGTGGTTCGGCGACTTCGTCAAGAGATCCTTGACGATGCCTTCCGTGCGCTTGCCCGTCCGCTGATCCTGCTTCAGGACGATGCTGACCCGCTGTCCGATTTTGACGTCGGTTCTTTTCTTTCCATCCATTTCGTTCAGTCCCTTCGTGTTGCTTCATATCAACAGTATAGCATCCGATCCGGTCGATGGAACTTGTTTCGTCCGGACGACGTAGAACATAGTGGATTTACGGTGATTCAAGGGTAAAGAGGGATGAGGATGAATCGTCAAAATATAGTTTGACCATATTTGACCAAAGGGTGACCTGCACTTTATACTTACCTTAATAGAAATGATGGAAGGACTGAAGTGAGATGGCGAAAGATTATTATCAAGCGCTCGGTCTGAGCAAAGAGGCGAGCACCCAGGATATCAAGCGGGCGTATCGGAAGCTCGCCAAGCAATATCATCCGGACGTCAACAAGGACAAGGGGGCTGACGCACGCTTCAAGGAAATCCAGCATGCATTCGACGTGCTCGGCGATGAGGAGAAGCGGGCTCAATATGACCGGTACGGTGCAGACTTCGAACGGATGGGAGCAGGTGGCGGATACGAGCAGCAAACAGACTACGAGGACCTGTTCCGGCAGTTCGGAGGCGGCCGCAGCCGCACGCAATCCCAGTCCTTCGGATTCGAGGACATGTTCGGCTCGTTCTTCAACCAGGCGCCGTTCGAGGAGGAGATTGACGAGTCGCTTGATGTGACCGTCACGCTCGGCCGGGTCAGCAGCGGAGAAAAAATCGCGATCCGTCTTCCGACCGGGACCGTCCACATGAACTTGCCGAAGGATCTGTATGACGGCAAGAAGATGCGCCTGCGCGGAAAGAGTTCGCAGCGCAACAGGCAGGGTGTGCACGGGGACGTCTACGTGACGATCCATTTGAAGGATGACGAGCAGTTCCGGCGTGATGGTGACGATGTCATCTCGACCGTCCGGGTCTACCCGACGACGCTCGTTCTCGGCGGAGACGTCCTCGCCTCGACGCTCGACGGCAAGAAGATCAAGCTGAAGGTCAAACCGGGTACGAAACCGGGGGCGCGCCTGCGCGTGCCGCATCGCGGGCTCAGCAACAAAGAGGGCCACAAGGGTGCGCTGCTCGTCCAGCTCGAGGTGAAGCTGCCTGAGATGGAGCGTTCGTTTTATGAGGAATGGGAACAACGATTATCTGTTAAGGAGCGATGAACATGGACTTTGAACGATTGACGGACCGGGCGCACGAGGCGATCGTCTCGGCACAGGCGATCGCAAAGCAGCGCCGGCACAGTGAAATCACGGAATGGCACTTATTGATCGCACTGCTCTCGCAGGACGAAGGCATAGCAAAAATCGTTTTCGAGAAGATGAATCAGGTCCCGCGTGATCTCGAACAGGGTGTAAACGAAGCGCTTGAGCGCCTTCCTGCGCTCGGGCAGGCGACGACCCCGCGAATCAGCAACTCACTCCTCCAAGTGTTCAACGAGGCGGAGGCGGAAGCTCAGGTCATGCAGGACGACTATGTATCGGTCGAACATCTCCTGCTTGCACTCAGCAAACTCAGCAGTCCGGCGAGCGAGTTCCTGCGGCGTAAAGGGATCACGGAAGAGTCGCTGCGCGAAGCGGTCAAGACGATGCGCGGCAACCGGAAAGTGACGACGAAAAATCCGGAAGCGACGTTCGACGTCCTGCGAAAGTACGGCCGAGACCTCGTCGCGGAATTCCGTGCCGGCAAGACGGATCCGGTCATCGGGCGCGACAGTGAGATCCGGCGCGTCATCCGCATACTCAGCCGGAAGACGAAGAACAATCCCGTGTTGATCGGAGAACCGGGTGTCGGGAAGACGGCGATCGTCGAAGGGCTCGCCCAGCGAATCGTGCGCGGGGACGTGCCGGAAAGCCTGAAGAACAAACAGCTGTTCAGTCTCGACATGAGCACGCTCGTCGCCGGGGCGAAGTACCGCGGTGAGTTCGAGGAGCGTCTGCAGGCGGTCCTCGCTGAGATCAAGGAAGCTGAAGGACAAATTCTGCTCTTCATCGACGAGCTGCACACGATCGTCGGTGCAGGGAAGACGGAAGGTGCGATGGACGCCGGAAACATGTTGAAGCCGATGCTCGCGCGAGGCGAGCTGCACTGCATCGGAGCGACGACGCTCGATGAGTACCGAAAGTACATCGAGAAGGATCCGGCGCTCGAACGCCGCTTCCAGCAGGTGCTCGTCGCGGAGCCTGACGTCGAGGATACGATTTCGATATTGCGCGGATTGAAGGAACGATTCGAGATCCACCACGGCGTGCGGATTCATGACAGCGCGCTCGTCGCCGCGGCAACATTATCTGAACGGTACATCACGGACCGCTTCATGCCGGACAAGGCGATCGATCTGATCGATGAGGCATGTGCGATGATCCGGACCGATATGGAATCGATGCCGACCGAGCTCGACACGCTCGTCCGGCGGGTCATGCAGCTTGAAATCGAGGAAGCAGCTTTGAAGAAGGAGACGGACGAAGCGTCGCGGAAGCGATTGTCCGCTCTCCAGCAGGAACTGGGATCGGCACGTGAAGACGAGAGCGCGCTCCGGTCGCGCTGGGAACATGAGAAGGAAAGTTCGCAAAGCGTCCACCTGCTTCGAGCAGAGCTCGAGAAGGCGCGGCTTGCTTTGCAGGAGGCGGAAGGACGCTATGATCTGAATGCCGCTTCTGAAATCAAATATGGTCAGATTCCGGCACTCGAGGTAAAACTCAAAGCGGCGGAGGAGACGGCAGAGACGGTCTCTCATGAACTCGTCCGTGAAGCGGTGACGGAAGAGGAAATCGCTGAAGTCGTCTCGAAGTGGACGGGAATTCCGGTGACACGCCTCGCGCAAGGAGAGCGCGAAAAGCTGCTGCATCTCGAGGATACGCTGCACAAGCGTGTATTCGGACAGGACGAAGCAGTCCGCCTCGTTTCGGACGCCGTCATTCGGGCGCGTGCCGGCATCAAGGATCCGAACCGTCCGATCGGTTCCTTCCTCTTCCTCGGCCCGACCGGAGTCGGGAAGACGGAGCTTGCGAAAGCACTCGCGTCGGCCATCTTCGACAGCGAGGAGCACATCGTCCGTGTCGACATGTCCGAGTATATGGAGAAGCACAACGTCTCGCGGCTCGTCGGGGCCCCTCCCGGTTACGTAGGCTATGAGGAGGGCGGCCAATTGACGGAGGCTGTCCGGCGGAGTCCGTATTCGGTCCTGCTTCTCGACGAGATCGAGAAGGCGCACCCCGACGTATTCAACATCCTTCTCCAACTGTTAGATGACGGGCGTTTGACGGACTCGCAAGGACGGGTCGTCGACTTCAAGAACACGATCGTCATCATGACGTCGAACCTCGGTGCGCAGATTCTGCTTGAGGCGGCGAAGGACGGTGTCATCGACGAGGCGGAGGAAGAAGCGGTACGCGAAGAGTTGAAGCACCGTTTCCGTCCGGAGTTCCTGAACCGGATCGATGATACGATCCTGTTCCATCCGCTTCAGCGGAAGGAGATCGAGCATATCATCGACAAAGCCGTCCGCAAGATGGGTGAACGGCTGGCCGGTCGCGGCATTACGATTGCCGCGACTGATGCCGCGAAGGACTTGATTTTCAATGAAGCGTTCGAGCCGCAGTTCGGGGCACGCCCGATCAATCGGTATATTCAACGGACCGTCGAGACGAAGCTTGCCCGTGCGATCGTTGCCGGACAGGTGTCGGACGGGGCTCACGTTGAAATCGATGCGGACGGTTCGGAACTGGTCATCCGCTGAGTGCCGGATGGCTGTAGCGGAGAAATATGAGATGAGGCCCCTGTTTCCGGATAAGATGACGGAAGAGGGGCCTCATGTCGCGTCCGGACGGTGAGTAGGGACAGCCGCTTTTTCAGAAGAGGCATATTCCACCGGTCGGCAGGCATGGTAAGCTTGAGTCATAAGCAGATTCAAGAGGAGGAGAGACCGTGAACGTCACACAAGAGGAGCTCGAAGCGCTCGTCGCAGAGTGCGGGCCTTACACGGTTCAGGGACAAGTCGCGACATACATCCCTGAACTCGCGAAAGTCGATGGCGGGTTGCTCGGCATCGCCGTGTGTAACTCCGACGGGACCTTCGTCTCGGCAGGGGATGCGGAGACGTTGTTCACCGTGCAGAGCGTGTCGAAAATCATCACCTTGGCTTTCGTGCTTGAGACGTTTGGAGAGGACTATGTTTTCTCACGGGTCGGGATGGAACCGACCGGCGACGCGTTCAACTCGATCGCGAAGCTTGAGGAGACGGTACCGACGAAGCCCCTCAATCCGATGATTAACGCCGGAGCGCTGGCCGTGACAAGCATGCTGCCGGGTGACGGGGCGGAAGACAAGTTCGACCGGCTGCGCGGTTTCATCGCAGATTTGCTCGACATCGAAGTGGAGATGGTGCGCTTCGATCCGGAAGTGGCACGGTCGGAGTATGAGACGACCGACTTGAACAGGGCGTTGCTATACTTCATGCGGCATCACGGTGTCATCGAAGGGGACGTCGAAGAAATCATCGACGTCTACACGAAACAATGTGCCATCCTGACGAATTGCCGTGGTCTTGCGATGATGGGGAAAATTCTCAGTCAATCCGGAAAGACGCCGGCAGGACGACAAGTGATCTCGAGGCGGAACGCGAGAATCATCCGGGCGATCATGACGACCTGCGGCATGTACGATGCGTCCGGCGAGTTCGCGGTCCAGGTCGGATTGCCCGGCAAGAGCGGGGTGTCAGGCGCGATCGTCGCGTGCGGGCGCAGTGACTACGACATGGGAGAGATCGGGATCGGCGTCTTCGGCCCGGCACTCGACATGAAAGGGAACTCGATCGCCGGAACGAAGATGCTCGAGTTGCTCGTCCAGCGTCATCCTTAGATGGGCAACATCTCGAGCTTCGCACGGAGCTCTTCCTCGAGCAATTCTATACGGTTAGACCGGCTGCCTTCCATGCCGCGCGGCGGCGAGAAGGATTGCCAGCGCTCGAGCAGATTGTAGGAATCATTCGCTTCGCCGAGTGCGGTCTGGAGACTTTTCAGCGAGGACGCTTCGTTTGGTATGTCTGCATACGGCTTCAGGTATTCCGTCGTATAGCGGTACATCTTTGTCGACAAGCGCAGTTTATGCATCTCCTTGATATGCTCTTTCGTGCGGGGGACATCAGCATAGCGTTTTTTACGCTTGCGAAAAGGCTTTGCGACTGCGTCGATCAACTCCTCCGGATCCGTACGGCGCAGTTTTCGTGCAAACAGACCGGCAAGGAAACGTCTGACGGTCGCTTCGAATTCGGGAGTCAGGATGAGCTGGAACGTTTCGGTCAGGGTCAGGCGCTTTCCTTGCAACTGGAGCGCGACGTGGTCTTTGAACGCTTGTTCGACCGGCGTATCGGTTCCGCTCGACTCAAGCAGTACATCAAGATCCCGAACTTCGCCTAACACATGCATGAGACGTCTCCATGTCTGATAGACTTCCGTCTCCTCGAAGGAGAGCAGTTTTCCGAACGTCAACAGTTTCCGGAGACGGACACGCGCCTGGTGGACGTCCTCGGAATCTTTGAATTTAACAGACTCACCTGCGTAATGGGTGAAGGTGGACCATGTCTCGAGCAGCTCGAAGACGAGCTTTTCTGAGTCGCGATGTTTCATCCGAAAACCCCCTTTTTGTAGAAAATGAATGAAGGCGTGAAGCCTCGGAATGTGGTGAAATGGACAATGTTCGAAACGTTTACGCTTCAAGAAAAAATGAAACAGTTCTTCAGGATTTTCTTTCCGATTCTCGTCACTCAGGTGGCGTTCTATTTGATCAGCTTCTTCGATACGATCATGGCCGGCAGATACGGCTCGGCGGATCTCGCCGGGGTCGGGGTCGGAGCGAGCCTTTGGGCGCCTGTCTATACAGGTTTGACCGGTATATTGCTTGCCGTCGCGCCGCTCGTCTCGCAGTCGATGGGGGCGCGCAAGGAGCGGGATGTGAAGCATATCGTCATGCAGGCGCTCTATGTGGCGCTTGCTGTCAGCGGAATCACATTCGTGCTCGGGTACTTCCTCGTCGATCCGGTCCTTTCCCGAATGGACCTCTCGGATGAAGGGCGCCGCGTAGCGCGATTCTATCTCGTCTCGCTCGCGTTTGGAATCGTGCCGATGTTCGTCTTCTTCGTCTTGCGGACGCTGATCGACGCGCTTGGGAAGTCGAACGTGACGATGATTCTGCTATTATTCTCTTTACCCTTAAATGTCGGCTTAAACTATCTCTTCATCTTCGGGAAACTCGGGATTCCGGCATACGGCGGTGTAGGTGCCGGAATCGCGACTGCGATCACGTACTGGATCCTCTGCGCCGCGGTAGTCTTCATCGTCCTCAAGGGGGAGTTGTTCCAGCGGCTCGGCGTACTCCGCCATCTCTACCGCCCGGACGGGAAGCGGATCAGGGAGATCGTTCGGCTCGGCGCGCCGATTGGCCTCGCCATCTTTTCCGAGGTGAGCATCTTCTCGGCCGTGACGCTTCTGCTCGGGGCGTATGGCGATGTCGTCATCGGTGCTTATCAGGCGGCCATCAACTTCGCCTCGTTCGTCTACATGATCCCGCTGTCCGCGGCCTCCGCTTTGACGATCACCGTCGGCTTCGAGGTCGGAGCGAAGCGGGTCAAGGACGCGGTCCAGTATATTTGGATCGGGCTTGGTCTCTGTCTTGCGGTCTCGCTCTTTTCCGGTGGTTTGCTTTTTTGGCAGAACGAGGCCGTCGCCGCCCTCTACAGCAATGATCCTGATGTCATTCGTACAGCGGCGCATTTCATGATTCTTGCGATTTTCTTCCAGCTTTCGGACGCGATCGCGGCACCGACGCAAGGCGCGCTCCGCGGGTTCAAGGACGTCAACGTGACGTTCCTGTTGACGATCACCGCATACTGGGTCATCGGATTGCCGCTTGGCTTCTATCTCGAACGGGAGACGGCGCTCGGACCGGACGGATATTGGTGGGGATTGATCGGCGGACTGGCCGTCGGGGCGACATTGTTGCTCGGGCGCTTGATCCAGATCGTCAAGAAAACGAAGGAGGAGGTGACGGAATGAGGAGTGTGAAGAATCGAATCCTGCGCGTCGCTAAGATCGTCCTTCCCGTCTTCCTGATTCTGTTCATCTTCTATCAGGGACAGAATGAGCTGCGTAACCTCTCGCTCCAAAAATCGATCCAGGCGATCCAGCATGTCCCGTCATGGCAGTTCGCCTTGCTCGTCGTCTCCGGTCTGCTCGCTGTCGCGACGATGTATTTTTACGATGTCCTGCTGCTCCGTTCCCTGAAGGCGGATGTACCGCGCGACAGGATTTTTCGGACATCGTGGATCGCGAACTCGTTCAACGGAATCATCGGGTTCGGCGGACTTGCCGGAATCGGTGTCCGCACGGCGCTCTATCGCCCGTACGTCGAAGGAGGGGCGCTGCTCAAGGCGATCGGATGGATGGCGCCGACGCTCGTCAGCGGCTTGTCGATTCTCTCCGGACTGTCGCTGCTGAACGTGTTCCCGGCGTTCGAGGTGCTTGAGATGAAGCGCTGGCTTTGGCCGGTGATCGTCGGCGTGGCGCTGTTCTTTCCGGGTTATCTACTGTTCTCCTTCCGGAGGGGACGGAGCATCCATCCGAAGCAAATCGCCCTCTACTCGCTCGTCTCGCTCGTCGAGTGGTTCAGCGCGGGTGTCGTCGTCTACTTCATCCTTTCAGCGCTTGGGACGGACGTCAGTTTCGCACAGCTGATGGGCGTCTTCATCATCGCTGCGACCGCAGGTTTGATTTCGATGGTCCCTGGCGGTTTCGGTTCGTTCGACCTCGTCTTCTTGATCGGGATGCAGCGGATCGGTGTAGGGGAAGGGATCGTTCTGACAGGACTGTTGATCTACCGCCTCGTCTACTACTTGCTGCCGTTTCTGCTCGGCGTCGTCTTCGCGGCCCGGGAGTTCAGCGGTCCCGTCGTCAAGATGATCGAGGATAAGCCGGTCGTCGGTCCGACGGTCGAAGTCGGCGGAATCATCTGGCGTCTGCAGCTTCGCTTCCTGAGCAGGATTCGCCACTTTGCCCTAGCGCTCATCCACCTCTTGGCGGGCATGTTCATCTGGGGGATTGCGCTGCTGCCGCCCGTTTCATCGCAGGCCGTCTACCTTGAAGAACTTTTTCCGCATGAGATGCTTCTTCTCGGGAACAGCTTCTTTCTCATGAGCGGACTGTTGCTCGTATTGCTTGCTCCGGGCATCTACCGCCACTCGAAACGTTCGCTCTACATGTCATACGGTGCAGCGGCATTCGGATTGCTCGGGGTGCTCGCGCGCGGGCTGAACGTGATTTCAGGAGCGACACTCATCTTCGTCTTCCTGCTGCTGTTCCTCTCACGTAAATCATTTCACCGGGAGCGAACGTTGATCACGTTCGGACGTTTGCTTCGTGCGCTGTTCGTCGTGATGCTCTATCTCGGCAGTTTCTCCTTTTTCGGCTACGCCTTTTGGTCGATTGGTCCGACAGAAGGAGCAGCCGTCTATCCGGCGGAAGAGATTTTCCTGTTCGCCGCAAGTTCGGCGATTTTTACGCTCGTCTACCTGCTTCTCTTCATTCGACTGTTCAACGCCTTCACGCACCCGGTGCTCGGCGAGCCGTACGATCCGGAGCGAATCCGGAGTTGTCTCGAGGAGTATGGCGGCAACTACTTGAGCCATCTCGCGTTCCTTGGCGACAAGCGGTTTTTCTTCTCGGAAAGCGGCCGTTCGTTCATCCAGTTCAGCCAGACGGGAAAACGCGTGATGGTGCTCGGTGATCCGAACGGCGATCCGTCGGAGAACCATCAGATCATCGCGGCCTTCCTCAGACGCGTCGAGGATCTTGGTTATATCCCGAACATCTATCAGATACAGGCGCAGAACATGCCGCTCTATCACGATTTCGGATTCAATTTCTTCAAGCTCGGCGAGGAGGCGATCGTCGATTTGACCACTTTCCATGTCACAGGGAGAAAGAAGGCGGGTCTTCGGTCGATCAAGAACCGGTTCGAGCGGGAAGGGATGACGTTCGAAGTTCTCGCTCCGCCCTATTCGGATGAATTGGTCGCGGAACTTGAAGGGGTCTCGAAAGCATGGCTCGACGGAAAGAGGGAGAAGGGATTCTCGCTCGGTTTCTTCTGTCCCTCCTATCTGGCGCATGCCCCGCTCGGTGTGATGCGCGATGCTGATGGAAAATTGCTTGGCTTCATGAGTCTCATGCCTGCCTATCAGGAAGGTGTGCTTTCGATTGATCTGATGCGTTTCTTGCCGGACGGTCCGAACGGAATCATGGACGCGATGTTCATTCGTCTGTTCGAGTGGGCGAAAGAAGAGGGATATACGACGTTCAACATGGGGATGGCCCCGCTTTCGTCGGTCGGCGAGGACGAGACGTCATTCTGGCAGGAACGGATCGCAGGCGACGTCTTCAACAATATCCGTTACATGTACAGCTTCACCGGCCTGCGCCGCTATAAGGAGAAGTACGATCCGAAGTGGGAAGGACGTTACCTGGCCTACCGGAAGAATCAGTCCCTTGCGATGGCCATCTGGAAAGTGACCCGGCTGATCAGCAGAAAGTCGGACAAAATCATTTTTCCATGAATGCGGGTAATGTATACTAACGGTTTTCTGAAACGTTGGGGGAATATGCCTGGACAGAGAGGAAGAGTGCTATGCCAGTTATCATCAATGCGCGAATCTACACGGGGGAAAGCGTGATACGAAACGGTTTCATCCATTTCAATGAGACGATCGAGGAAGTCGGTTCGATGGACCAGTATGCCGGACGGGAGGGAGAAGTCATCGATGCGGCCGGTCGCGACGTCATCCCCGGCATGATCGACATCCATGTACATGGCGGCTACGATGTCGATGCGATGGATGCGGATGCGGATGGATTGCGGCGGCTTGGACGGGAGATGCTCAAGGAAGGCGTCACGTCGTTCTTCGCGACGACGATCACCCAAGGGACGGAAGAAATCATGCGTGCGCTTGAAGAAGCTGGTCCACTCGTCGCAGATCCGTCGACGACGGTAGAAGGGATTCATCTTGAGGGACCATTCGTCAATCCGGACTACGCGGGAGCACAACCGAAAGAACATATCATACCGCCGGACGCCGAGCTGTTCAGACGTTTCCAGGAAGCGTCTGGGTATACGATCAGACTCGTCACATATGCACCGGAGCAGGAAGGTGCCCGATTGCTTGAAGCGGAGATGCGCAAGTCCGGTGCGATCGGATCGGCCGGCCACACGGCTGCGACGCTTGCTGAGAACCGGGCTGCCGGTGTGAAACACGGCACACATCTCTACAACCAGATGCGGGCGATGCATCACCGGGAACCCGGGACGGTCGGCTATTGCCTGCTTGAGCGCGACGTCAACGTCGAAATCATCCCGGACGGAGTCCACAGTGTCAGGGAGATGGTCGATCTCGCTTACCGGATGAAGGGCGCTGAACACCTGCTCGTCATCACGGATGCGATGCGGGCGAAAGGACTCACTGACGGTTCATATGAGCTCGGCGGACAAGCCGTCATGGTAGAGAACGGTGCCGCGCGCCTGGCGGAAGGGAATCTCGCGGGAAGCGTGCTGCGGATGGATACAGCGCTCCGCAACATCATCGATTATACGGGATGTACGCTCGAAGAGGCTGTCATGATGACGTCCGTCAATCAGGCCAAGGAATTCGGTCTTGCGCAAAAAGGTGGTATCGCTGCCGGGAAGGATGCCGATCTCGTCCTGCTCAATCAAGGGTATGTCGAATACACGATTCACCGCGGAATGATTCACCGTTTCACAGAAGGGGGAGAAGCATGATGAGATGGATGATCGTAAGGAACGACGAGGACCTGGCATGTGTCGCGTATAAAGTAATCAGGAACGAGATGATGGCGCATCCGGAAGGAATGACGATCGGGCTCGCGACCGGCAGCTCTCCGATGGGCGTCTACGAGGAATGGCGAAAGGATGACATCGACTGCAGCCATGTGACGACAGTGAACCTCGACGAGTATGTGGGATTGCCGCTCGATCATCCGAACAGCTACCACTCCTTCATGCAGGAGTATCTGTTCGATTATGTGAAGTTCAAGGAATCCTATATTCCGGACGGGACCGCCGATCCGGTTGAGGAGAGTGCACGCTATGAGGATCTGGTCCGCAAGCTCGGAGTCGATCTGCAACTTCTCGGCATCGGTTCGAACGGGCATATCGCCTTCAATGAGCCGGGAACGCCGTTCGATACGAAGACGCACGTGACGAGACTGACCGAATCGACGCGCAGGGCGAACCAGCGATTTTTCGAACGGATCGAGGACGTGCCGGTCGAGGCGATCACGATGGGAATCGGGACGATCATGCGGGCGAAGAAAATCGTCCTCGTCGCCTCGGGTGAAAGAAAAGCTGAAGCAGTCCGCCAGATGCTCGAAGGAGAAGAGACGACGGAATGTCCGGCGACGATTCTGAAGCATCACGAGGACACGCTCGTCATTCTCGATGAGGCGTCTGCCGCCTCTCTTTCGGAAGAAACGAAGCGAAGAGGAAGAGTGGCGTTCGAAGCGTTCGAGTGCTGAAGGCTTATTTCGAAGAGGTTGCGTTCTTGACGGACGCAGCCTTTTCTTATTGAAGTGTTTCAATGTTTCGTGTTTGTTACAGACGGGAATCAAACGTAAATTGACTTTTCAAGGAATGTACGGATAATGAATACTAGCGATTAAACACGAAAATCAATCAGAAAATGAGGATGACACTATGCAGACGAGATCCACCAGACGAAGGCAGCCGAGCGGAGGGAAGATTTTCCTGAAGATGCTTGCGGCTCTCCTGCTCATGCTGACGATTGCTGCCTCCGGCTACGCTGGGGCGGTCTTTTATAAAGCGCAAGAGACGATGGCGAAGACACAAATCAAATTCCCGGGTGCAAAGGAAAGTTCAGCCTTCGATGGCACACCTGCCGAATCTTTCCTTATCCTTGGGACGGATGAGACGAAGGCGAGCAAGGCACGGAACGAACCGGCACGATCGGATGTCATGGTCGTCGCGATTTTGAACAAGAAGACGAACCAGCTCGTCCTGACGAGCATCCCGCGCGATTCGCTCGTCGACATCGACTATACGAACTACGATGTACCTTACGGCAAGACGGGTCTCGAACAGGACAAAATCACGCATGCGCATTACTTCGGTTCGATGGATACGTCGAACTCATACAACGGGATCAAACTGGCCCGTGAGACGACGGAGAACCTTCTCGGTATTCCGATCAACCACGTCGTCAAGATCAACTTCCAAGGCTTCGTCCAGCTAATCGATGCGATGGGCGGGGTCGATATCGATGTCCGCTATGCGTTCAAGGAACAAGATTCCAATCGAAAAGCAGGTACGGTGACCGTCGAGAAGGGGATGCAGCATCTGACGGGCGAACAGGCACTCGCCTATGTCCGGAACCGGCACGATGATCCGCTCGGTGATATCGGCCGCGGACAGAAACAGATGCAGGTCATCCAGGCTGTCGCGAAGGAAGCGGCAAGCTTCAGTTCACTCGGCAAGTACCGTCAAGTTCTCGATGCGGTCGGCGACAACGTCGAGACGAACCTCGGGTCGAACGATTACACGCGTCTGATCGATTACGGATCAGCGCTCCGCAATACGATGCAGTATCAGTTGAGCGGTGAAGGTTACCGTGGAGTCACAGGGAAGTGGGAATACCATCTCGACGCCAACCAGCTGGAACAGGTGAAGGCTAACCTTTCAAAGGCAATGAACGGTCAGGAGGTCGCGCCAATCGAGGAAGCTGTTCCTGCGAACGAGGACGGGACGGAACAGGTACCGACAGAGGATGCGCCAGTAGAAGAGACGATTCAATGAATGAATAACTGAAAGAGGCTTCAGGTCCGAATAGACCTGAAGCCTCTTTTTCATCGTCAGCGGTGAACCGTTTCAAACGCCAGTCCCGGATCGCCACCTTCAAAGACAGTGAGGACATAGGCGAACGGCTGGCCCGAATCAAGGAACGCCTCCTGTGCGACGGACAGGACAGGTGCCGCCTTCGAGAGGGACAGCAGACGCGCTTCCTCCGTGTTAGCGAGACGCGCGGAAATGGTTTGCAGCGATCGACTGATCGGCAGTCCCCCGGCTTCCGCAATCGCAAGAAGCGGACGTGCTTTCATCGTTCTGTCGAGCTGCAGGAGGTGAAGCGAGACGAAGACCGACTCGATCGCTTGAGGGCGTCCGCTCTTGGAACAAAGGCGTCGCACCTCCTGGATGTTAGCGCCGACAGGTACCGCAAGTTTCCGGGCGAGAAGCGGATTTGCCGTCACGACCTCATCCGAAAGCAATTCGTACACTTCCGTTTCAGAGGCAGCGTCACTCCCTGAAAAGGTGAGCGGAGCAGAAGCGTGACTGTCCGCGACGAACGTCCCGCGCCCTTTTTGACGAATGAGCAGCCCGGAATGGACGAGATTCGAAATCGCCTGTCTGACGGTCATCCGGCTGATTTGATGGATTTCGGCGAATTCCCGCTCCGACGGGAGAAGGTCTCCCGGTCGCAATGTCCCTTCTTCGATTCGCTGCTTCAACTGCATCTCGATTTGATGATAGATGGGAAGCGGTGAATTTTTGTCGATTGGCTGGATCACTGTTTATTCATCCCTTCCCACGTATGCTTTTCTAATGACAGTGTACTAAGAAATGGAAAGACTCACCACTAAAAGGACGGGCACGGAACAGAAAAAATGTGGCATAATCATACGTATAGTTTCAAGAGGAGGAAATCATCACATGCGATTAGATCAACTGCATCCTGACGTAAGCTCATTCGAGACGACCGTCGCAGGAGAAAAAGAGCAGGCCGGCTACTGGGTCGCGCTCGACGAAACTTATTTCTATCCTGAGAGCGGCGGGCAGCCTGCGGACCGCGGCACGCTGAACGGTCAACAGGTGCTCGACGTGCAACAGGACGGGGGAATCGTCTGGCACAAGCTCGAAAAAGCGCTGTCCGGAAAGGTCAAAGGGGAAATCGACCGGACGACAAGGGTCGATCATGCTGCGCAACATACGGCCCAGCACGTCATTTCTGCGATTTTACAAGACGAGTTCTCGATTCCGACCGTCAGTTTCCGGACAGGCAGCGCGGAGTCGACGCTCGACATCGATTGTCCTCATTGGACAGAGGAGCTCGAAGTACGACTGATGCGACGTCTCCGGGAGGTCATCCGGGAGAATCTTCCCGTCACGACGCGCGACTATCCGGAAGAAGAAGCACTCGCCCTGCCGCTCAGAAAGGCACCGCAAGTGACCGGGACCATCCGTGTCGTTCAAATCGGTGAACTGGATTACAGCGCTTGCGGCGGCAGCCACCTGAAGTCGACCGCTGCGCTTGGGCTCGTCCTGTTGACCGGAGTGGAGAAAGTCAGGGGTAACGTCCGTCTGAGCTACGTCGCTGGAGAGCGTGCCTATACGCTACTTGACCGCGAGCGCTCAGCACTCGTGGCGGCGAGCCGGCTGCTCTCCTCGAAGAAGGAAGAAGTTCCGGATGCGATCCTGGCGCTGAAGCAGGAGGTCGCCACACTCGAAGGACAAGTCGATATTCTGCGCGAACAGCGGGTCGAACAGGATGTCAGCAGGTTGATGAACGAAGAATCGGTCATTCAACTTCATCACGCGAACGAGGACGTTGCTTATTCGGAACGGCTCGCGAAACGGCTCGCCGACGCCGGAAAAATCGCACTCGTCTGGAACGAGGCGGCTTTGAAGTTGTTCGTCGCAGGTGATTCGCAGCTTCATCTCGGTAAATGGGCGAAAGCGAACCTGTCGGCCTTCGATGGCAGAGGCGGAGGAAATGAACGGATGGCACAAGCCGTGTTCCCGAGCAAGGAGCAGGGATGGTCATGTGCAAGTACGTGGAGAGAGGAATTGGTCAAATGACAGTCATTCAAGTAAACACGGCAGAGCAACGGCGGGCAGTACGCTGGATTCGTGAGAGAGTATTCGTCGAGGAACAGGGGGTACCACGCGAGCTCGAGTACGATGAGCACGATGCGACGGCGATCCATCTGCTCGTCCTCGATGAGAATGGACGTCCGGTCGCGACCGGGCGCACCCGCCCATATGATGAGGATAAGATGAAAGTCGAGCGTGTTGCGACGATCGCGGCGCTGCGCGGAAAAGGATTCGGATACGAGTTGATGTCCGCGATGGAGCGTGTCGCACGCCGTGAAGGACGGATGATCCTGACGTTAGGGGCGCAAGTTCAGGCGATTCCTTTCTACGAACGACTCGGTTACTCAATCGTCTCGGAAGAATTCGAAGATGCCGGCATCCCGCATCGGACGATGGAGAAACGGATCGAGGAGAATTGATTTTCGAAAGAAATCCTTGAAAAAGGGTTTCTTTTTTTTGAAATCTATGTATATATATAATTCATAATGAATTTTTATACAGATACATGCATTCGCATCCAGGGAGGAAAATGAACATGAAACCAAAATTGATCCTAGCGTATTCCGGCGGTCTCGATACATCCGTCGCCATCAAATGGCTGAGCAGCACCCATGACGTCATCGCACTTTGTCTCGATGTCGGAGAAGGGAAGGACCTTGCGAAGATCAAGGAGAAGGCGATCCAGGTCGGAGCTGTCGAATCGATCGTCCTCGACGTCAAAGACGAGTTCGCGAAAGGATTCGTCCTCCCGGCGCTACAATACGGTGCGCATTACGAAGGCGCCTACCCGCTGATCTCTGCGCTTTCCCGCCCGTTGATCGCAGAGAAGCTCGTCCAGGTGGCGCACGAACACGGTGCATCCGCAGTCGCCCACGGCTGCACGGGAAAAGGGAACGACCAGGTCCGCTTCGAGGTGTCGGTCGCTGCGCTCGACCCATCACTCGAGGTCATCGCACCGGTCCGGGAATGGAAATGGTCACGTGAGGAGGAAATCGAATATGCGAAGGCGAACGAGATTCCGATTCCGATCGACCTCGACAGCCCGTATTCGATCGACATGAACCTCTGGGGACGCAGCAACGAATGCGGTCTGCTCGAGAACCCGTGGACGGAACCGCCTTACGACGCGTATGCGCTGACGGTCGCACCGGAGGAAGCGCCGGATACACCGGAAGAGCTGATCATCGGTTTCGAGCAGGGTGTTCCGGTCTCAGTCAACGGCAAGGGGTATCCGCTCGCTGAACTGATTTCCGAGCTGAACGAAATCGCAGGAGCACACGGTGTCGGTCGGATCGACCACGTCGAGAACCGCCTCGTCGGCATCAAGTCGCGTGAAGTCTACGAATGCCCGGGAGCGACGGTCCTGCTCAAGGCCCATGCAGCGCTCGAGACGATCACGCTGACGAAGGACGTCGCACACTTCAAACCGCTCCTCAGCAAACAATATGCAGAGACGATCTATAACGGCTACTTCCATGCGCCGCTGACGAAAGGGCTGCTTGCCTTCCTCGAAGCGACGCAAGCAGACGTCACCGGTGAAGTGCGTATCAAACTGTACAAGGGCAGCGTCACGGTCACAGGACGCAAGTCGCCTGTCTCACTCTATGATGAGAAGCTTGCGACGTACACGAAAGAGGACGCATTCGATCACGATGCAGCGAAAGGATTCATCAAGCTGCATGGTCTCGCGATCGAGACACATGCCTCCGTTCACCGGAAGGAAGGCGTGACGAAATGACGAAACTTTGGGGAGGACGCTTCACGGAACAGGCTTCGGCACAGGCGGAACAGTTCGGAGCCTCGATTGGCTTCGACCAAAAACTGGCCAGCGTCGATCTGCGCGGCAGCCTCGCCCACGCCCGGATGCTCTATGAACAGGGCATCCTCGCGAAGGAGGAATGGGAGCAGATCGAGCAGGGGCTGAATAAGCTGACCGAGACGCTCGATACGCATGTTTATACGATTCAGGATGAGGACATCCATATGAATCTCGAGCGCCTTCTGACCGAAGAAATCGGACCGGTCGCAGGCAAGCTCCACACGGCGCGTAGCCGGAACGACCAGGTCGCGACCGACCTCCATCTTTGGATGGAGGAGCACATCAATGCACTGATCGAGGCGATCGAGGGACTCCAGTCTGTGATGACGGTCCAGGCAGAGACGCATGTCGAGACGATCATGCCGGGTTATACGCACCTGCAGCGGGCACAACCGATTTCGCTCGCGCATCATCTGCTCGCCTACTTCTGGATGCTCGAGCGGGACAAGGAACGCCTGAAGGACAACTTGAAGCGTGTCCGTGTCTCGCCGCTCGGAGCCGGTGCGCTCGCCGGGACGACGTTCCCGATCGACCGGTTCCGCTCAGCAGAACTGCTCGGCTTTGAAGCGGTCTACCCGAACAGCCTCGATGCCGTCTCGGACCGAGACTTCGTCATCGAGTACCTCGCCATCGCTTCGACCATCATGATGCATCTGTCGCGCTTTTGTGAGGAAATCATCTTATATGCGACACAGGAATTCTCGTTCATCGAGTTGTCGGATGCCTTCTCGACCGGATCGAGCATGATGCCGCAAAAGAAGAATCCCGACTTCGCTGAATTGATTCGCGGAAAGACGGGACGGGTATATGGAAACCTGATGGGGTTGCTTACGACAATGAAGGGCTTGCCCCTTGCCTATAACAAGGACATGCAAGAGGACAAGGAAGGTGTTTTCGACACGGCAGACACGGTGTTGCAATCCGTCCAGATTTTCACAGGAATGCTTGAATCCGCACGGTTCAAGACCGAAGCGCTTGAGAAGGCGACGACGCAAGACTTCTCGAATGCAACGGAACTGGCGGATTATCTCGTGACGAAGGGCGTACCATTCCGAAACGCGCATGAGATCGTCGGGAAGGCTGTCCTTCACTGTGTGGGACAAGGATGCTACCTGAAGGATCTGCCGCTTTCGACCTATCAGTCCTTCCACCCGGACATCACGGAAGAAGTCTACGACCTGCTCACCCCAGAGCAGGCAGTCGCCCGCCGCGCGAGCTACGGCGGTACGGGGTTCGATGCGGTGCGCACACAGCTCAGTGAAGCCAAGGCAAAAATCGCGAATTGACTGAAAATCAGAAAAATCGGTTAAAGCACTGGATTTTCATGAATTTGTTTGCTATAACTGTAACTAACAACCGACAGATAGAGGCGCGGATGACATCAGTAGCTCGTTCAGACAGGCAAGCATGCCGAACGGAGTGAAAGGGGAAATCCGCCGAAGTGAACGAAGAAATGCTTTTCTTCGCTTGCTGGTACACCGGTTAAGAGCCGTCGTACTGCCGAAACACATGTTTCGGAGCGCTATCTTACGTAAAAGAACGGAAGACGATGTCTCCGTTTGTCCGGACGTGTAAGCGACGGGCCGTAGGAACGCTCCTACCGGCCCGTCGTTTTTTTCTGTTTCGGGACAAAAAGGAGACTAGGATTGTGACAACTGTACTCAAATTCGGGGGGAGCTCGGTCGCGACGGTCGAGCAGATCCAAGCAATCGCAAGTTACTTGAAAGGGCGGGCGGATGCGGGCGAGAAACTCGTCGTCGTCGTATCCGCGATGGGTAAGATGACGGATTCTCTGATCGCGCAGGCAAGGACGATCACGGATCGGCCGGAACGGCGTGAACTCGACCGGCTTCTTGCGATCGGAGAGGAGCAGACGATCTCGCTCCTGAGCATCGCGCTCAATTCGCTCGGGACGAAGGCGCTGTCGCTGACCGGCGCACAGGCCGGCATCAGCACGATGGGACTTCACACGAAGAGTAAGATCAAGCAAATCAACGGGGAGCTGCTCCGCGAGAAGCTCGTCGTAAACGACGTCATCATCGTCGCCGGTTTCCAAGGCGTCAATGAACACGGAGACGTCACGACGCTCGGGCGTGGCGGTTCGGACACGACGGCTGTCGCGCTCGCTGCGGTCCTCGACAAGCGGTGTGAAATCTACACGGATGTCGACGGCGTCTATACAGCCGATCCGCGCGTCCATAAGACGGCGAAGGCGATCGACCGCATCTCATACGATGAGATGATGGAGATGAGCGCCCTCGGGTCGAAAGTGATGGAGATGCGCAGCGTCGAGCTCGGGAAAAAATACGGAGTACACATTTTCGTCGGGAAGACACTCGACTCACAAAAGGGGACATGGATCATGGAAGCAACGGAAACGATGGAACAGAAGGTCGTCTCGAGCGTCAGCGTCACGAAGAACGTGCTCAGCGTCTCGATCAAGCACGTGCCCCAGACGGATTCGGCTGTCGCAGATATCTTCGAACTCTTGTCGAATCGCCATGTCAACATCGATATGATCAGTCAGACGACGTTCGACGGGGATGTCTTCCTTTCCTTCACTTGCCCGCTCGATGAGGAGGAGTTCCTTGAGGAAGCGCTCGGAGACATCATGAACCGCTTCACGACGGTCAAGGTCGACCGGCACGATCAGCACGCGAAGCTGTCTGTCGTCGGCATCGGGATGCGGGACGCGACAGGAGTCGCATCGCGACTGTTCGCGATCTTCCGCGCCGAGGCGATCCCGTTCTATCAAGTCACGACTTCTGAAATCAGCATCTCGTACACGATTGCCCAGTCCGATGTCGAGCGGACGGTCGCTGCGATCGCGCACGCATTCGAACTGTAAGGAGGAAACAAGATGTATCACGTAGCAGTCATCGGCGCGACAGGCGCCGTCGGTCAAAAAATGTTGCAAGTACTCGAAGAGTTGGACTTCCCGGTCAGCACGCTTTCGGCCTACGCTTCGGAACGTTCTGCCGGGGGGACGGTCTCCTTCAAAGGACAGGACGTCACGATCAAGGCACTCTCACCTTCGATCACGGAAGACGGCATCGATGTCGCCTTGTTCGCGGCGGGCGGAACGGTCAGTGAACAGTACGCGCCGCTGCTCGCAGAGAGCGGTACACTCGTCGTCGACAACTCGAGCGCGTTCCGGATGCGGGATGACATCCCGCTCGTCGTACCGGAAGTCAATCCGGAAGTGATCACGGCTGAGAGCCGCCTGATCGCGAATCCGAACTGCTCGACGATCCAGTCGGTCGTCGCGCTCGCGCCGCTGACGCCGCTCGGCATCACGCGCGTCAACTATACGACGTATCAGGCCGTGTCGGGCTCAGGACAAAAAGGAATCGAGGACCTCGCGCGCGGCGAACGCGGTGAGGAGCCGGTCAACTATCCGCATCCGATCTACGACAACATTCTGCCGCACATCGACGTGTTCCTTGAGAACGGGTATACGAAGGAAGAGCAGAAGATGATCGACGAGACGCGAAAAATTCTGCAGATGCCGGAATTACCGGTCTCAGCGACATGTGTCCGCGTCCCGGTCAAGAATGCCCATTCGGTCGCGATCAACGTCACGTTCGAGCAGGAGACGACGGTCGAGGCGATCCGCAGTCTTCTCAGCGGTGCCCCGGGCGTCGTGCTCATCGACGACGTTCGAAACAACGCCTATCCGATGCCGCTCGACGCGAGCGGTACTGACGACGTCTACGTCGGACGGATTCGCCGGGATGACAGCATGAAGAACACATTCCATCTCTGGTGCGTCGCCGACAACATCCGAAAAGGCGCAGCGACGAACGCAGTCCAAGTCGCCCTCCAAGCGGCTGGGACGACGATCCGCTGACAAACACGGAAGATGAATACAGAAGGAGGAGAATGATATGTTTACAGGAGCAGGGACAGCACTCGCGACACCTTTCAATGAAGAAGGAAACATCGACCTTAAAGTGTGGGAACAATTGATCGAACAACAAATCGAAGCCGGGATCCAAGCGCTCGTCGTCGGCGGGACGACCGGGGAAGGTTCGACGCTCACCGCGGAAGAATTCGAGACGCTTCTCAAGGAAGCGGTCCGTATCACTGCCGGCCGGGTGCCGGTCATCGCGGGTACAGGGACGAACAATACAGCCCAGACGATCGAAAAGACGAAAAAAGCGTCAGAACTCGGCGCGGACGCGGCGATGCTCGTGACGCCTTACTACAATAAGACGTCTCAAGCCGGACTCGTCGCACACTTCACGGCTGTCGCGGATGCGGTCGATCTCCCGATCATGCTCTACAACGTCCCTTCACGGACCGGCGTAGCCATCTCGGTCGATACGGCCGTGACGCTCGCTGCCCATCCGAACATCCAGGCGTTCAAGGAGGCGAGCGGTGACGTCAGCTACATGGGGGAACTGATGAGCCGGATCCCGGTCGACTTCGCCGTCTTCTGCGGGAACGACGATCAGATCCTGCCGTACATGGCATGGGGCGCACAAGGTGTCATCTCGGTCTTGTCGAACCCTTACCCGAAAGAGACGCAGGCGCTTGCGACGGCCTTGCTTGAGGACGACTACAAGACGGCCCGGAAGATTCAGGGAGATCTGATGCCGGTCATCGCTGCTCTATTCAACGACGTCAATCCGATTCCGGTCAAGGCGGCGCTCGAGGAGATCGGGATCCCGGTCGGTGCCCCTCGCCTGCCGCTCGTCCGGCAGTCGGAAGAAGGTCTTGCTCACTTGCTCGAGACGATGAAGGCATACAAGGGCGTGGCGCAATGAGGCTCGCGATCCACGGATTCGGTGCGACGGGACAACATATCCTCGAGCTTGCCCGCGACGAGGTCGTCGCGGTCGTCGATCGCTCACGGGAAACAGAAGTCCCGACGTACCGGACTCTCGGCGAGATGAAGGAGACGGTCGACGCAGTGATCGATTTCTCACATCCGAGTCAGCTGACGAACCTGCTTGCGTACGGCATCGAAAACGGGACGCCGCTCGTCATCGCGACGACCGGTTACTCGGAAGCGGAGCTCGGACGGATAAAGAAGGCGGCAGAACAGATTCCGATCTTCCAGTCGTACAACATGTCATACGGCATCGCACTGATGCAGCAACTGCTCAAGCTGATCGTACCGCTCGCTACGAACTACGACATCGAGATGATCGAGAAGCATCATAACAAGAAGGTTGACGCTCCGAGCGGGACAGCTGAATTGCTCCTTCGGACGATTCAGGAGCTCCGTACCGTCCACCCCGTCTATGAACGCGAGTCGACGCGCGAGAAACGCGGAACGGATGAAATCGGGATGCACTCCGTTCGTGGCGGGACGATTTTCGGCGAACACGAAGTGTTGTTTGCCGGAACGGACGAGCTGATCGAACTGAAGCATACGGCACTATCGAAGAAGGTATTCGCAGCGGGCGCCATCAAGGCGGCGGCAGCACTCATTCAAAAACCAGCCGGTCTCTACACGTTGGAGACGCTGTACACACAGGAGGATTCCCATGCTACTAACTGATGCTTATGAAATCGCGAAATTCATCAAGGACGCAAAAAAACAGACTCCGGTCAAACTCTATGTCAATGGTGATCTTGCAGGCCTCTCGATCGAGGGCGCGACAGCTTTTGGAACAGATTCTTCGAAGATTTTCTTCGCTGATGCAGGACTTGCGGCAGAGTTCTTAGAAAAGTATTCAGATCGCATCACGGATGTACACGTCGAATATGACCGTCGCAACAGTGCCGTGCCGATGCTCGACACACGCAACATCAACGCGCGGATCGAGCCGGGCTCATGGATTCGGGACCACGTCCAGATCGGTGACAACGCCGTTATCATGATGGGTGCGATCATCAACATCGGTGCCGTGATCGGTGACGGGACGATGATCGACATGAACGCTGTCGTCGGTGCGCGCGGAACGATCGGAAAGAACGTACACGTCGGCGCAGGCGCAGTGGTCGCAGGAGTTCTCGAACCGCCTTCGAAGACGCCGGTCATCATCGAGGATGAAGTGTTGATCGGAGCGAACGCCGTCATTCTCGAAGGTGTCCGCGTAGGGAAAGGAGCGGTCGTCGCAGCAGGCAGCGTCGTCACAGAAGACGTCCCTGCAGGCACTGTCGTCGCCGGTACTCCAGCACGTGTCATCAAACAGAAAGATGCGAAAACAGAAGAGAAAACTCAACTGGTGGACGATCTTCGTTCACTCTGATTGACGAGGAGGAAACACACATGGCAATGGAACAATACGGAGAAGCAATCTGGCTTGATGGGGTCTTTCATGATCCGAAGGACGCGAACACGAGCGTCATGTCGCACGCTATCCACTACGGAAGCGGATTCTTTGAAGGGATCCGGGCGTATGCGACGCCGGACGGTCCGGCGATTTTTCAACTGAAGGAACACATTGAACGACTCTTCCGAAGTTGTGCCTATTACCATGTCACGATTCCTTACACTGTGGATGAACTCGTCCAAGCGACGATCGATTTGGTCGATCGGAACGGATTCGAAGCGTGCTACATCCGTCCGTTCGTCTTCCTTGGCACGCCATGGCAGGCGCTGATGGCGAAAGATACGGAAGTACACGTCGGCATCTCCTGCTGGCAACTCGGTGAGTATTTCGAAAAAGGAACGGGCATCCGGGCGAAAGTCGCGTCCTACCGCCGCGTCTCCTCGACGATGATGCCGATGCAGGCGAAGGCGGCAGCCAACTATATGAACTCCCAGCTGTTGAAGGGGGAGGCGCTTCGTGACGGCTTCGACGAAGCAATCGCACTCGATATGAACGGGAACGTCAGTGAGGCGAGCGTCGCGAACCTGTTCCTCGTCAAAGGAAACAAAATCTCCACACCGTCGCTCGACTGCTCAGTCCTCGACGGCATCACGCGCCAGGCGATCATGCGGATCGCCCGCGATCAAGGATACGAAGTCATCGAGCGTCATATCGGACGCGATGAGCTTTACGTCGCGGACGAGATCTTCCTGACAGGGACGGCCGCTGAAATCACGAGCGTCGCAGAGATCGATCATATCTCGATCAACGGCGGACGCAACGATGTCGCGAACGAACTTCTCGGCCTCTATCGCAAAGCCGCGACAGGCCATCTTGAAGAATATGCAGGCTGGCTGACATATGTGACGCCAGCTGTGGCGGAATGACGATGCGTACGCTCGTCACGATCAACCGGGAGGCGGTGCGTCGTAATGTCGCATCCGTCTACGACCGGTCGAACAAGGAAATCTTTGCCGTCGTAAAAAACAACGCCTATAACCTCGGGATGCGCGAGATGGTCGAGACACTCATGGATGCTGGAGTACGGCATTTTGCTGTCGCCGAGATGTATGAAGCAATTGAAATCAAAACGAATTTTCCGGACAGCTATTGTCTCGCGATGAATCCTGTGGACACGTTCGATGATGCTCGCAAGTACGGCATCGCGCTTGGTATCGCTTCAAGTGAATGGGTCGAACGCCATGCGGATGAATTGTCTGGCATCGAGCTTCATCTGAAGGTCAACGTCGGGATGAACCGTTTTGGTATCAGTTCGCTCGAAGAGGCGGAAGCGGTGCTTGCGCTTTCCGTGAAGCATGATTTGAAGCTGACGGGGCTCTACACGCACTTCCCGCTTGCTGATGAGCCGGAGGCGGACCACGACAGTCAGGTTGATGCCTTCGTAACGATCGCGGACGCGCTTCGTGCGCGGCATGTATTCGACTACATCCATTCCGAGAACAGTGCGACGTTGGTCAAACGGGATCCGCGTCTCGCCTTCTGCAACTATGTACGCCCCGGCATCTTCCTGTTCGGCTATTCGCCGATTGAAGCGATGGACTGGCTCGTCCCGTCGCTCCGGATGACGACCGAGGTCGTCATGATCCGGGACGTCGCACCGGGGAAACACGTCGGATACGGGACATCGTTCACGACGGAGACGGCGACGCGGGTCGCGATGCTTCCGGTCGGATATGGTGACGGTGTCGTCCGGGCGAGGAAGGCGCTTCCTGTCATCATCAATGGGAAAACGTATCCGATCATCAGCAAACTGTTCATGAGCCACACGTTCGTCGCCGTCGACGATGATGTCGCCGTCGGAGACGAGGTCGTACTGTACGGGGACGGGATCGAAATAGACGACATCACGCGGACGGGTGCCGCGAACAATTCGGAACAGATGTGTGCGCGCTCCTGGCGCCTCGCACATCGCTATATCTAAGGGGGATGCAACCATGTATGGAAGCAGGTATTTGACGGAACACGAGAACACCTTGATGATCGACGGGGTCGCGGCGAGCGAGCTGGCTGCGAAATACGGAACGCCGCTCTACGTGATGGCGGAGCGTGAGCTGACGGATCGCCTCGCGCTCGTCCGGGATGCGTTTCTCGCCAAATATCCGGATACGTATGCTTCCTACGCCTCGAAGGCACTGTCGATCGGCGCCGTGTACGAGCAGGTAGTCAAACATGGCCTTGGCATCGACGTCGTCACGGGCGGCGAGCTCTACGTCGCTCGTGCGGCAGGTGTACCGGCTGAACGGATCTACTTCCACGGTTCGAACAAGACGGATGAGGACTTGCGTTACGCGCTTTCCGAGAACGTCGGGACGATCGTCATCGATCATGCGGGAGAAATCGCTCAGCTCGAACGTTTGGCTGCGGAGGAACGAAAGACGGCCAATGTCCTCATCCGCATCGTCCCGCAAGTGATCGGGGGAGCGCACGCGAAGATCCAGACGGGCGGCGTCGATACGAAGTTCGGTTTCTCGACGCATGACGATTCCTACCTGGAAGCAATCCGTAGCATTCTCGATTGCGGACACCTTTCGCTGCAGGGCATCCACTGCCATGTCGGCTCACAGATCCAGGACACGTCGCTCTTTACGAAGACGGCCGAGACGATGATGGACTTCGTCGGGACGATCCGGGAGCAGACGGGCTTCACACCTGCTGAGGTCAACGTCGGAGGAGGCTTTGGCATCGCCTATACGGAAGCGGACATCCCGCTCGTCTTCGCCGATACGATCGATCAGGTGATGGCGATCATCGAGCGCCGCTCGTCAGAGCTCGGAATCAAACGTCCGCGGGTCGGGATCGAACCGGGGCGCTGGATTGTCGCGAACGCCGGAACGACGCTCTACACGGTCGGTGCGATCAAGACGGTCGAAGGCGTCCGGACATATCTGTCGGTCGACGGCGGGATGGCGGACAACATCCGACCGGCTCTGTACGGCGCAGTATATGAGACGGTCATCGCGAACCGTCTCGCCGGATCGATGACGGAGGTCACGGTCGTCGGAGCGGCTTGCGAATCCGGCGACCTCGTCGCTGAGAAGGCGCATCTGGCAAAACCGCAGACGGGAGACACGCTTGCCGTCTTCGCGACCGGTGCCTACAACTATTCGATGGCGAGCAATTATAACCAGTTCCGCCGTCCGGCTGTCGTCTTCGTCAAGGACGGAGTGGAACGCGAAGTCGTTCGCCGTCAATCGTATGCTGATCTCGTGAGGAACGACCTCATGATCCACCAGCCGAATTGATGGGGCGCGGTATCGAAATCCGGCGTTTGACGGCCGACGATGCGCAGATTTGTTGGCAGTTGCGCCTTGAGGCGCTCAAGGACAGTCCGTCGAGCTTCCTGACGAGCTATGAGGAGGCGGTCGCGCGCGAGAATCCGATCGAAGGCGTCACGAACAATCTGTCTGCCGAAGAGAATGCGACGTATGGTGCTTGGAAGGAAGGCGTCCTCGTCGGCGTCGCGACGTTCGTCGCCGAGACACGGCAGAAGACAGACTTCAAAGGACAGATCGTCGGCGTCTACGTGACACCGGGCGCACGGGGGAAAGGGCTTGCGAAACGCCTCCTGCAAGCATTGCTTGGACATGTCGAGAAGGAGTCGAAAGTAGAGAAGCTGACGCTCGGGGTCATGACGGAGAACCTCCCGGCGATTCGGCTCTACGAGTCCCTCGGGTTCACCATATATGCGAAGGAAGAACGGGCGATGCGCCTATCCGGACAATACATCGATGAATATCTGATGGAGAAGTGGATCGAACGGACGACATGAAGAAGGCCGGCAGCTCAAGACGATGAGCTGCCGGCTTTCTTCTTGCTTCATTTCGGGATGACCAACACTTGTCCGACATTGATGAGACTAGGATTCGTGATGTTGTTCGCCTTGATGATCGCATCGACCGTGACCCCATACGTCTGGGCGATGCTATAGAGCGTATCCCCAGATTTGACGGTGTATTTGATGACGGTCGGTGTAGATGACGGGATGATCAGCACTTGTCCGACTTTGATCAGACTCGGGTTCGTGATGTTGTTCGCTTTTATCAGCGCGTCGACGGTAACACCGTACGTCCGGGCGATGCTGTAGAGAGTGTCGCCGGATTTGACGGTATACGTCTTGACGTTCTGGAGTTTGAGGAGTTCCGAGATGGTGACGAACTTGTAGCCTTTCGCTTTCAGCTGCTTGATGATGGTCGGAAGGGCTACTGGAGTGCCGGGCGCGCCCGCACCTGTATGCATCAGGACGATTGAACCGGGAACGATGTTAGGGACGACACGGTTGATGATCTGGGTGGACGTATAGCCTTTCCAGTCGATCGTGTCGATGTTCCACTGGATCGTACGGGTATAGCCGGCTGCACCGACGCCATTGAGCACCGTGCTGTTGACTGCTCCGAATGGTGCCCGGAAGATCGGTTTCGTCGTCTTGCCGGTGAGTGATTTCGCAAGCGCCTCCGTCTTGTCGAGTTCACTCTTCATCTGAGTCGCTGTCAATTTAGTGAAATCAGGGTGTGTATAGGAGTGGTTGCCAATCTGGTGACCTTTCGCTGCGATGTTCTTGATTGACTGAGGATGGTTTTTCATGCCGGTGCCTGTCAGGAAGAAAGTTGCCTTGACGCTGTTCGTCGAGAGGATGCTGAGAATCTTCGCGATGTTCGCTCCGTCTGCGCCGTCGTCGAATGTGAGCGCGACGACCTTGCTCGTCGTGCTGCCCTTTGTTACGAAGATGGAAGCCGCTGCGTCTGCCGAGTGGGGATACGAGAGGAGAGGAAGCATCAAAATCACGGCAATCATCAGGATGCGGACGATTTTCGACTTCATTTGGATTCGCCTCTTTTCTTGGATGCCTAGTGCGCTAAAGCTTGTGAGCGACGAACGGAGCTTAGTTATTATTTACCCTTTTTTTAGGGGAAACCTCGTTCGAAGGAAAAAGAAAAGCAAAAAAATACTGGCTGAGTCATGTGACTTCAGCCAGTTCTCTATGCGCTTCGACGCGCTATATCGTTTTGGAAAAGAATTAATCGTGGGTTAATTATTTTTTGATGCGACTAGCGAGCCAAGCGCGAACAGTTTGTTGCGTGATCATACTGATTGTTCCTCCTTCAGATACTGAGTAGTTCCGTTACTCAAGGAATTTTGCTCGGCATCATTCAGAATACGAGTTCGGAGCTCTATTGTCAAGTGCTCTGTCTCGTCGTCCGGCAAAGTCGGCATACCGTAACTCGGATTGACGGAAGAAGAAAACAGGTCGCGCATCAGATGGCCTTCATACGTAGCGAACATCAAAAATCCCCCTTTAACAAGATAGCACAGCGTCGCTCTTACATCTTTAGTATAGAGCCGCTATGTAAAGAGAAAAGGGGGGAACTGTTAAAAACAGGTGAACATTGTAAACGTTTTCACGAAGTTGTCACGTCTGAATCGAGAGGGACGCAACCTTCGGCATACTGCTTGCCGCGGGCGGAGTATTTGCGAATCGTCCGTTCCATGATGAAGCGGTCGTGGTCATTCAGTTCGCGGACGACCTTCGCCGGAACACCCATCACCATCGTGTTCGGCGGGACGACCATGTTCGGCGGGACGAGTGCGCCGGCCGCGATGAACGCACCTTCTCCGATTTCCGCGTCATCGAGTACGGTTGCCGACATGCCGACGAGGACGCCTCTGCGGATTTTCGCACCGTGAATCATCGCCATATGTCCGATCGTGACGTCATCCTCGATGATCGTCGGCGATCCTTCATACTGGTGGATCATCGAACCGTCCTGGACGTTGACACGCTCGCCGATGATGATCGGTCCTTCATCGCCGCGGATGACCGTGTTGAACCAGACCGTCGAATCCTTTCCGATTTTCACCTCGCCGACGACTTTCGCACCGGGGGCGATATAGACGGAAGCATCGACTTCCGGAATGAGGTCTCCTACACGATATTGCATGATAATCCGCTCCTTTTCGTTCGTTTCCTTGCCCTTCCATCTTCTCGTTCCCGAAAATAAATTGCAACGCTTTCAACTTAGATTGTAAGATAGTCTAAATACCTTCGAAAAGGGGACAGCAAGATGGAGACTAACGTTAGAAAAAGATTGATCGCGATCGCAGCGAAAAAAGAGAAGGCTGCGATCGTCTATCAGAACATCCAATTGATCGATGTCATGACGAGGGAGACGTACGCGACCGATGTGGCGATCGATTCAGGGTACATCGCGGCGACCGGATACGGCTATGAGGGCATCGAGACGATCGACGGGACAGGGAAGTATCTTGCCCCGAGCTTCATCGATGGCCACGTCCATATCGAGTCATCGATGGTCACGCCATCCGAGTATGCCAAGGCCGTCCTGCCGCTCGGGGTGACGACGGTCATCGCTGATCCGCATGAGATCGCGAACGTTAAAGGCGCTGAAGGTCTTCAGTTCATGCTTGATGATGCAGCAGGGCTTCCGCTCGATGTCCGGATGATGCTCCCGAGTTGCGTCCCGGCGACATCGTTCGAGCATGCCGGTGCGACGCTCGACGCCGAAGCGCTCGCGCCATTCGTCGACCATCCTGGCGTGCATGGACTCGGGGAAGTGATGGACTATCCCGCCGTCGAACGGGCAGACTCCGACATGCTGAAGAAAATCGAGATGGTGGAGACGGCAGGGAAAATCGTCGACGGTCATGCAGCCGGCCTGAAACCGCGTGAGTTGAACATCTATGGCGTCGCGGGGATCCGGACGGACCATGAGGCGGTATCGAAGGAGGACGCGATCGAACGCGCAAGGCGCGGCTTGTACGTCGAAGTGCGCGAAGGCTCCGCCGCCCGCAACCTGAAAGAAGTGCTTCCTGCCGTCACCGAGGGGAACGCGAGCCGCTTCCTGTTCTGTACGGACGACAAACATCTCGACGACACGCTCGTTGAAGGGACGATCGACTACAACGTCCGCTACGCGATCCGGTCCGGCATCAAGCGGGAGACGGCCTACGCGATGGCCTCTCTCCACGCTGCGAATGCCTATGGGCTCTCTGACCGCGGTGCGGTCGTTCCAGGGAGACGTGCCGACTTCCTCATTCTGACGAACGCTGATCAGGTCGAGATCGAAGCCGTCTTCGCCAAGGGGGAGGAGGTCGCACGGAACGGCAAGGTGATTGGAGACTTCAAGAAGGCGATCGTCCCGTCATCTCTGAAGGGGGAGCTGAAAACGAAGCCGATCACGGATGAACTGTTCCGGCTGCCGATCGCAGGAAAGGCGCACGTCATCGGAGTCATCCCGAAGAGTATCGTCACGGACCATCTGATTCTCGACGTCCCGACGAAGGAAGGGTTATTCGTTCAGGACACCGCGCGGGATCTTTTGAAGATCGCCGTCATCGAGCGCCATGCTGCAACTGATTTCTCGGCCGTCGGTATCGTTCGCGGGTTCGGGTTCAAGCGCGGGGCAATCGCTGCGACCGTCGTCCATGACTCGCACAACCTGATCGTCGTCGGTGCGTCAGATGCCGAGATGCAACTTGCGGCTGAAGTACTCGTCAAGTCAGGCGGAGGTGTCGTCGCAGTCAACGGGACGGAAGTGCTCGCTGAACTACCGCTCGAAATCGGCGGGTTGATGACAAGCCGGCCGTACGTCGAGGTCGGCGAGAAGCTCGAGGCATTGAACGATGCGCTTGACGTCCTAGAGGCTGATCGTTCGTTCAACCCGTATTTGACGATGTCATTCCTCGCGCTTCCGGTCATTCCGAAGCTGAAGCTGACGGACAGCGGGCTGTTCGATGTTGAGAAGTTCCAGCATATCCCGGTCGAAGATTGATCGAGTACGCCTTTTTCTCACGACGGTGAGAGGAAGGCGTTTCTTCATGAAATCATTACCTAAACTAAATTATTTTTACGTTGAAAGGAAAGGGTGATGCTGGTATAGTAGAAATTATTATTTTGAAAACAATTTCAAGAATGATGAAACCGCCAGTCGACTTTCTTCGTAAAAACTATCATGAGAAAGGGGGAGTCGAGATGAAACACGACCACCAGTACTATTTCAATGGACATGAGCAGCTGATTGCCGATGTCTACCGGATGTTCGCGGAGCGATTCAACGAGTTGCCTGTTCACCGGCGTACGAAGCGCCAACTGAGGAATCTCGCATTTGCCGTCATCCGTCAGGCAGGACCGTCGTATGAGGAACGGACCGTCTTATATGAATTCTTTGCCGCGTTTTTCCGCGCCGTCGAGGAAGGCAGGACGGAAGATATCGCATTCTATAAGCGCATCGCACAATAAAGACCCCGATCGGCTCCGGCAGAAGGGGTCTTTGTTTTGGGCAAAAAAAGACCTGCGCAATGGCAGGTCCAGATTGATTATTTTACTTCCATCCACTTGAAGCTCATATCTGCTCCGAATGGGTGGCGGTAGAGTTTGTCGATCGTCGTGCGCTGGAGGTATGCTTCCCCTTTTTGGTAGATCGGTGCGATCGCATAGTCTTCTGCGAGCAGCATCTTCTCTGCCTCCTGCAGGCTAGACCAACGTTTCGCTTCGTCCGCTTCCATCTTCGCGTCCTTGATCAGCTTGTCGAACTCTGGGTTCGAGTAGCCCATCCGGTTGAAGCTGCCGTCAGTCAGCCACATGTCGAGGAACGTCATTGGATCCTGATAATCAGGTCCCCAGCCGGCAGCTGAGATGTCGTACTCGCCCTTCGATTCGAGGTCGAGGAAGTTTTTGAACGGCTGTTGCTTGATGTTGACCGTGAGGCCAGGGAGGTTCTTCTCGAGTTCGCCTTTGAGGAACTCAGAAACCTTCTTGAAGGCATCTTCGTCACGTGAGAGCATCGAGAGTTCGACCGATTTGACGCCGAGTTCCTTCAGGCCGGCTTCCCAAGCCTTTTTCGCTTCTTCAGCGTTGTAAGACTGGAGGTCTGGATATTTCGCACGGAAGTCTTCTCCGTCTGGAGTGAACGTGAAGTCTTTTGCGACGATGAAGTTCGCCGGTTGCGATCCATCGTTCAGGATGACGTCCGTTACGCCTTGTTTCTCGAATCCGAGCGCAAGCGCCTTACGGATGTTCTCGTTTTTGAGAGCCTTGTTCTTCTGGTTGAAGCGGAGGAAGTTGATGCGCGCGTCAGGACGCGTCTTGTAATCCTCAGAGCTTTCGAACTGGGAGACGAACTCAGACGTGATCGGTGCGAAATCGACTTCCTTCGATTCGAACAGGTTGACGCCAGTCGAGATTTCTTTTACGACCTTGACGTTGATCTGGTCCATCTTGACTGCCGCGTTGTCCCAGTAGTCCTTGTTCTTTTTATATGTCCAGCCTTGGTTCGCTTTCCAGTCAGCAAGGACGAATGGTCCGTTGAAGAGCATCGTGTCGACGCTCGTCGCGAACTTGTCGCCTTGTTTCTCGACGAACTCCTGCTTGAGCGGAAGATACGTCGGGAAACTCGTCAGACCGAGGAAATAAGGAGCTGGAGCCTCAAGTTGAACCTCGAGCGTGTTATCGTCGATTTTCTTGACACCGAGGTCATCGAGTGACGCTTCGCCTGCCATGATTTTGTTAGCGTTTTTCAAGTCTTGCAGAATGTATGCATACTCAGCAGCCGTCTTAGGATCGAGGGCACGCTTCCATGAGTAGATGAAGTCATCAGCTGTGACGTTCGAGCCGTCCGACCATTTCGCGTCCTTGCGGAGTTTGAATGTGTATGTCTTCTTGTCTTCCGAGACTTCGACGCTTTCCGCGATTCCAGGCGTCGGCTTGTTCTCACCGTCGAGGCGATAGAGACCTTCGAAGACGTTGTTCGTGACGATGATTGAAGTCGAGTCCGTCGTTTTCGTCGGATCGAGCTGCGGGACGTCCGTCGTCGAGATGAGTGTTACTTCCTTCTTTTTGCTGCTTGATGATGTGTCTTTTGACCCTTGGTCGTCTTGACCGCAAGCCGCAGTTGCAAGCAGCGCGATGCTTGAAAGTCCTGCAAAAGCAATTTTCGTCTGTTTCTTCATGTTAGGATGACCCCCCTGAAATGTGTAAAAGTCAGAAAAATGTGAACTTATTGTAAATTTACGTTGTCTCGAATGAAAATGCAAGATAAATTTTCAGATAATTTCATTCGTCTAGGTCTATTTTCTTAATTCCAAGTTTCTCTAAATAGGAAAAAAGCATGAATATCGTGAACTGGTGGGGCGAATACATCCGAAGCGTCAATTGTCTCGGATTGTTCTGGAGTCGAATGTTCGTGATCAGAATCCCTTTCTTCCGCAGTGCCGCGACGACCTCCTCGCCGCTTAAATTTTCCGGCAGGAGCAAGTGGGCGACGACGACGTTCGCCTCGAAGCGGCTATTATAGAAACGTTTCATGACGCGCGTGATGACTTCGAGTGAGACGAAGAGGAACAGGACTAGGAAAGCTGACTCCCAGATGAACCCTGCGCCCACCGCGATACCGATGCCGCTCGCTCCCCAGATGATGGCTGCGGTCGTCAGGCCGCTGACGATGTCATGGGGACGACGAAGAATCACGCCGGCTCCGATGAATCCGATGCCGGCTACGATTTGCGCGACGAGCCGCATCGGGTCCATGACGACGTTCTCATGGATGTCCCCATAAATCAGGACGGCTCTGATCGAGACGATGGTTAACAGACAGCTGATCAGGGTAATAACGAGGCTAGTGCGTATTCCGACGGGCTTATTCTTGATTTCACGTTCGAATCCTAAAATGATGCCGAACACGGCAGCTATCAGCAGTTTTAGCAGCTCATCGAGATGGAAGGCGCTGACCCATGTCACATTCACCACTCCTTTCTTTACTTTGATAGCTTATTTGTTATAATGGATTTTGTGTCTTTCGAATGAATATACGTCGGAGATGAATAGATATACAGATTTTCGATAAGGAAGTGGTTTTAGATGAAACAACAAAAAATCGGGTTCATGGCACTGGCTGCGATGGTCGTTGGCTCCATGATTGGCGGGGGAGCCTTTAACCTGCCGGGTGCGATGGCCCAGAAGGCCAGTGCTGGTCCGATCCTGATCGGCTGGCTGATCACGGGTATCGGCATGATCATGCTCGCGCTCGTCTTCGAGCATCTGGCGAACTCTAAGCCTGAACTTGAAGGCGGCATCTACGCCTACGCCCGGGAAGGGTTCGGAAGATTCGTCGGATTCAACAGTGCTTGGGGCTACTGGGTATCCGCATGGATCGGTACGGTAGCGAACATCACGCTCGTCTTTAATGCAATCAGCTATTTTTTCCCGATTTTCGCTGCGGACAACCGCATCTTTTTACTTGGAATGAGCGCGGTCGTCATCTGGGGACTGTTCTGGCTCGTCTCGAGCGGAATCCGGGAAGCGGCCCTCGTCAATCTCGTGACGACGATCGCGAAACTCGTCCCGATCTTGATCTTCATTCTTCTCGTCGCGATCGCCTTCAACTTGAAGACGTTCAATCTTTCGTTCTGGGGAGAGGGTGACGCGCTCGGCAGCATCTTCGAACAAGTGAAGGGGACGATGCTCGTGACGCTTTGGGCGTTCGTCGGTATCGAAGGTGCCGTCGTCCTGTCCTCGCGGGCGAAGAATCGCCGGGATGTCGGAAAGGCGACCGTGACTGGGCTCGTCGGGGTGTTGCTCGTCTACATCCTCATTTCCGTCCTGTCGCTCGGCGTCATGTCGCAAGCTGAACTTGCAGGCCTGAAGGAGCCGACGATGGCCTACGTCCTTGAGGCGACGATGGGTCCTGCAGGCGCGACGATCATCATGATCGGGCTCATCATCTCCCTGAGCGGCGCGTTGCTTGGCTGGACGATTCTCGCGTCAGAGATTTCTTATCTCGTCGCGAAGGACGGCGCCTTCCCTAAACTGTTCGCGAAGACGAACAAGAACGGTGCACCGGTCGGCGCCTTGCTCGTGACGCAGATCGCGACGCAAATCGTCGCGGGAGTCGCCCTGTTCTCGGAACAGACTTATCTTGTCTTATCGAGCATCGCCGGAATTTGTGCGCTTCTTCCGTATCTGTTGTCTGCACTCTATAGCGTGCGATGGTCGAAGGCGGAGAGTAACCGGAAGATGCTGATTTTCTCAGTCATCGCAGCGGCGTATTCACTCTGGCTCGTCTACGCGTCAGGCATCTGGTACATCGTCATCGCGGCGCTCGTCTATACGCCCGGGATCATCGCCTATATGATCGCCGAGCGTGAACAGTCCCGCGGACAGATGTCCCGTTATGAGATGATCGCGAGTCTCGTGCTCGTCGCGCTCGCGGCCATCGCCGTCTACGGCATCTGGTCACAGGAAATCCAGTTATAAAAAAAGAGTGGGATCCGCACGGATCCTACTCTTTTTTTGATGCGTACTGCTGCTCGACCTGTTCGGCGGACAGTGGTTTCGAGAAGATGAATCCTTGCATCTGCTGGCATTTCGTCTGTTCGAGATAGGAGAGCGCGCTTTCCGTCTCTACGCCTTCAGCGACGAGATTGAGACCGAGGCTGCATCCGAGATGGATGATCGAATCGAGCAAGGCACTATCGTTCTGGTCGATGCCGTCGATGAACACCTTGTCGATTTTCAGCTCGTCGACCGGAAACGCCCGAAGATATTGAAGGGACGAATAACCGGTCCCGAAATCGTCGAGTGAAAGACGGAAGCCGAGACTCTTGATCAGACGCATCCGTTCGACCGTCTCCTTCGTCCGCAGCATGGCGACATTCTCGGTCACTTCGAGAATGAGGCTGGCAGGCTTGATGCGTCCTTCCTTGACGATCAATTGGAGCGTCCGCATGAGCGTTTCGCTCTGGAACTGCTGTGGAGACAGGTTGACGGCCATCGTCAGTCCGGGATCGATCGTCTCGTGCCACTTCTTGAGCTGATCACATGCTTCCAGCAGTACCCAGTTGTTGATTGGGATGATCAGTGCGGCTGCTTCTGCGAGCGGAATGAACTCACTCGGCGGTACATCTCCAAGCTCCTTGTGTCGCCAGCGGAGAAGAGCTTCGAATCCTGCCAGTCTCTTGTCTTTCAAATCGACGATTGGCTGGAAATGGAGGTGGAACGAGTGTTCGTCGAGTGCCGTGAAGAGCGCACGTTCGATTTGGACCTTTCGTGTATATGTCGTGTCCATCTCCTCCGTCAAATACTGGATCGTACCGGCTCCGATCGCCTTCCCGGCGAATAGTGCCAGTTCTGCCCGGCGGTAGAGTTCGAACAATGTCGTTGATTCGGACGGATAGAGCGCGATACCGAACGTACAAGTGATAAAGAGTGTATGGCCATTGATATAATACGGGCGCTGGAGCGCTTGTTGAAGCTTACGCGTAAAGCGGAAGGCTGATTCGTGGCCATGAGAGCTTATGAGGAGGCCGAATTGATCGCCGCCAGGATGACAGATGATCGCATCCTCGGCATGATTTTCAATCCGCTCTGCGACTGACGTCAGCAAAAGATCCCCGATTTGCGGTCCGAACGAATCGTTGATCACCTTGAAGCGGTCGAGGTCAAATAGAAGGAAGGCGATCGGATTCTCCTTGCCCGCCAAATCGAACATCTCCTCCCCGGTATCGAGGAAGCCGCGTTTATTGAGCAGACCCGTCAGTTCGTTATGGTTGGCGACGAAGTTCAATTGGCGCTCGTGACGTACTTTTTCCGTGATATCAATCCCGATGAAAATGAATTGATAGGGCACGTCATAGATATCACGAAGCGGGATGAGGGTGGCCTGGATTTGTTTGACGACGCCGCGGCGTGTCAACACGTCGACCTTCCCTGACCAGGCATTGCCGCTCTTCAACGAGTCGCGAATCGCCGGGAGCTCCTTCGCCTCGGACGGCAAGAGGCTTCTCCATGATTGGGAGACCAGTTCCTCCGGCCGATATTCGAAGAGTCGGCTGAATAAGTCGTTGACGTAGGTGATCGTACCTTTTGCGTCGAATACGGTCACATTTGCCGTCTCGTCAAAGGCCGTTCTCAAATCGATCAGCTCTTGGAAGACAGGTTTCGAAGTGATGTCTCGTCTGTGCCGCTCAGGAAGACAACAGAACACGGCGCCGATGACCAATCCGTCCTCGACGACGGGCGAGAGCTCGATATCTCGGAACAATGTACCGTCCTTCGCGAGCATTCGAACGTTTTTCAGGTGAAGCGTCTCCTGCTTTTCGAGAAAAGAGAACCAGAGCGTTTCAGTGAATACGATGTCTTCCGGATGGATGAGCGGCGGCAACTGTCCGTCGACCTCTTCGAACTTCCAGCCGAACAGCGCTTCGGCATGTTCGTTCCATATTCGAACACGTAGGTCACGACTAAGAAAGAACGTTGGCAAGGGCAAGTTCGTCAAGGTGGATTCGTATAGGCTGGGATTCGAACGTTTCATTTGGTTGCGCACGCTCCTTCGGTCAAATCATCTGTGGAAAGAATTAAAAAATTTACGGAAAATGATACAAGAACTTTTCTTTTTCTTTTCCCACTTATTTCAATTGTCAAGCGCCCTTCTCCTCTATCCTGTGAAAATTTCTTAGCCTCTCTAAAATTCATGTATCTGCTATAATATCATTGAAAGCGGTTTCTATTTGCAAAAGGGGGACGACATAATGAACAAAACAGAAAACATCATCGAACAGACAGAGAAATATGGAGCGCACAACTATCATCCGCTCCCAATCGTCATCTCGGAGGCGGAAGGCGTCTGGGTCAAAGATCCGGAAGGCAGAAAGTACATGGATATGCTCAGTGCCTATTCGGCAGTCAACCAGGGGCACCGTCATCCGAAGATCATTCAGGCGCTGAAGGATCAGGCAGACAAAATCACGCTCACGTCCCGTGCCTTCCACAACGATCAGCTCGGTTTCTTCTATGAGAAGGTCGCGAAGCTGACGCATAAAGAGATGGTCTTGCCGATGAACACTGGGGCCGAGGCTGTCGAGACTGCCGTGAAGGCGGCCCGTCGCTGGGCTTATGAAGTCAAAGGTGTCCCAGGTGACGCTGAAATCATCGTTTGTGACGGCAACTTCCACGGTCGGACGATGACGGCTGTCTCGATGTCGACGGAAGCGGAATATCAACGCGGTTTCGGTCCACTTCTGCCAGGAATCCGGACGATTCCGTACGGGGACCTCGACGCGCTGCGCGCTGCGATCAACGAGAACACCGCAGCATTCATACTCGAGCCGATCCAAGGGGAGGCCGGCATCTTGATTCCAAGTGAAGGCTTCTTGAAAGAGGCGCAAGAAATCTGCCGCGAAGAGAACGTTCTTTTGATCTCGGATGAAATCCAATCGGGTCTCGGGCGTTCAGGCAAATGGTTCGCCTCGGACTGGGATGGTGTCATTCCGGATATGTATATCCTCGGCAAGGCGCTTGGCGGCGGAGTATTCCCGATCTCATGTGTCGCAGCGAACCGCGATATCCTCGGTGTCTTCAATCCCGGCTCACACGGATCGACGTTCGGCGGAAACCCTCTCGCGTGTGCCGTTTCAGTCGCTGCACTCGAGGTGCTCGAGGAGGAACGACTTCCTGAACGCTCACTCGAACTCGGGACGTATTTCATGGATAAGCTCAAGACGATCGACAACCCGCTCATCAAGGAAGTGCGCGGTCGCGGACTCTTCATCGGCGTCGAGCTGACAGAAGCGGCACGCCCATATTGTGAGGCGTTGAAGGAGAAGGGACTGCTCTGCAAGGAGACGCACGACACGGTCATCCGCTTCGCTCCGCCGCTCGTCATCACGAAGGAAGAGCTCGACTGGGCATTCGAACGAATCGAGGAAGTACTCGGTGTGTCTGCACCGGCTGAAGTATAAGCAGTGCGAAGGATGACCGCTCTCGTGGTCATCCTTTTTTGCTGTCTGTCCGACGATATGTGATGTTTTGTTTTAATCATCAGGGGAACAACTACACTATGTTGAACAATACGAAGGAGTGATGGAAATGCCAAACGACGGACTTGGTAAGAAAATTGAAGGTGCAGTGGATAAAGCAGCTGGTAAAGCGAAGGAAGCAATCGGCAAGTCGACGGATGACCGTTCGCTCGAACGTGAAGGTAAAAAAGATCAGCTGAAAGGCGACGCGAAGAAGACGGTCGGGAATGCGCAACAGAATCTCGACGACCTGACGCGCCGCTAATTATTAATTCAAGCATATAGAGATGGCACCGGGTTCCGGTCGCCATCTTTTTTTGTTCAGAAAATAAGATATACGAATCACTCGAACAGGAGATGAAGCAAAAAAGCCGAATACTTCTTAAAGAGAAAGGAGGAAAAAGATGGATGGAAGGGTCCTTGCCTTAGGGGGGATGTTCCTGACTTGGTTCTTACTTTATTCGCTGCACGTCCTTCGTCCGGACGCAAGAAAGACGATGTTTGGGGTTCCATCCTTGCTGTTGCTTCTTGGCACCGGTGGATGGCTTGTCGTTTGGTTGTAGACAGGATTTTTGCTCCGTTCAATCATCAGTACGTACTTGATTGGTTTCGGTCTGTTCGGATTCATCATTTTCTTTGGCTGCGCTATGCACAGCGTCTAAAGCTGAAATAGTGTGTCCTGAATGGTTTGCGCAATATGACATATAGGAAAGCGTTTGATTCGTCTTCATCATTCATTATTTTGGAAAGGGTGACAGTATATGTTGCAATTCCTACAGAAAATCGGTAAAGCGCTCATGCTCCCGATTGCTGTCCTTCCGGCGGCAGGGATCGTCCTGCGGCTAGGGTCGGCCGACATGCTCGATATTCCGTTGATGGTAGCGGCGGGCGGGGCGATCTTCGATAACCTGCCGCTCATCTTCGCCATCGGTGTCGCGATCGGTCTATCGATCGATGCAAGCGGGGCTGCGGCCTTATCCGGCGCCGTCGGCTATCTCGTCTTGAAGAACGGTGTCGACTCCATGAACAAGGATTACTCGGGATCCGAGATCCAGACGAGGTATGATTCGATCACCGCCCTCGTCAATGAGGCAGCGACAAAGGTCGATGCCGGGACGCTTGGGGCGATCGCGAAACAAGCGACGCTCGGTTCGAAAGTGAACATGGCCGTCTTCGGCGGAATCATCGCCGGTATCGTCGCAGGTCTGCTCTACAACCGCTTCTATAACATCAAACTTCCGGAATGGCTTGCGTTCTTCGGCGGACGCCGTTTCGTTCCGATCATCACATCAGGTGTCATGTTGATTCTTGCCTTCCTGTTCGGTTATCTATGGCCGTATATCCAAGACGGCATCAATTCCGCGGGTGAATGGATGGTCAGCCTCGGGGCGACCGGAGCTGCGCTGTTCGGATTCTTCAACCGTCTGTTGATTCCGGTCGGTCTCCATCACGTCTTGAACAACATCTTCTGGTTCGTCTTCGGTTCCTATGAGAAGGCGGACGGAACGGTCGCGACGGGAGACATCGCACGCTTCTTCGCAGGAGATCCGAGTGCCGGAATCTATCAGGCTGGCTTCTTCCCGATCATGATGTTCGCTCTTCCGGCAGCAGCAGCTGCAATGGTCATGGCGGCGAAGAAGGAGAACCGGAAAGCGATCGCGGGGGCGATGTTCGGGCTCGGTTTGACGTCCTTCCTGACCGGCATCACGGAGCCGATCGAGTTTTCGTTCCTGTTCCTCTCGCCGGTCCTCTACGTGACGCACGCGATCTTGACGGGACTCTCGATGGCTGTCGTTCACCTGTTCGGTGTACTGCACGGGTTCTCGTTCTCGGCAGGGTTCATCGATTACGCGCTCAACTTCAACATCGCGACGAAGCCGCTCCTGATCATCCCGATTGGTCTCGCGTTCGCAGCACTCTACTACATCATCTTCTACTTCATGATCATCAAGTTCGATTTGAAGACGCCAGGGCGTGAGGACGAGGCGCTCGTCACGGACGCAGGCCCTGTCACGGTTTCGGATGACAAGTATGAAGAACAGGCGGCACGGATTCTTGCCGGTCTCAAAGGACCGGACAACGTGACGTCGATCGACAACTGTGCGACGCGACTGCGCCTTCAGGTCAAGGATGCGAGTATTATCGACGAGGCTGCGATAAAGGCGGCCGGAGCGAAGGGCATCATGAAGATGGGAGCTAAAAACGTCCAGATCATCATCGGAACGGATGTCGAGTTCGTCGCTGACGCGATGAAACGCCAAACCTGAAAAAACTGCCGCATCTCAAGTGGATGCGGCAGTTTTTGTGCTGGCTCGATGAATCGGCAGGTAGATGCCGAATAGGATGAGCAGGATGCCGAACCATTGGAGCGGTGTAAGCACTTCCTGCAGGATCAGGACCGAGCAGACGATCGCCGTCGGCAGTTCGGCTGCGCCGAGCAGTGAGACGGACGCCGGTGAAAGATGAGGCGCTCCTGCAGCGAACAATAGCGGCGGCAGGATCAGGGCGAACAGACCGAGCGGGATGGCATATAGCAGTAATCCGTTCGAGAAGTTCTCCGCCGTCAGGAAGGTCGCGGGCGGATACATCGCCATCACGAAGAGCAATCCGCCCGTCATCAGGTAGAAGCTCTTCTGGATGACCGGAAGATGGTTCGCGGCCTTGCCACTTGCGCGAAGGAATATTGAGAAGCTGAGCGCGGCACCGAGGCCGAACAGCGTTCCGCGCACGTCGATGTATGAAGCGAGCGCCTGGCTTGCAAGTAATGCCCCCATGATCAAGAAGAGCGCGGCGACCAGGTGGATGCGTTCCGGTCGTCTGCGCGACAAGAGCGATTCGATGAGGACGCCGATCCAGGTGAACTGGAACAACAGGATGATCGCGACAGACGCGGAGACGGTCTGGAGACTTTGATAGTAGAGATAGCCGGTCGCACCGCTCGACGTGCCGACAAGCATGAGCCGGAAGGCGAGGGCAGGGGACAATTTGAAATTACGGGTGGACAGTGTGAGCAGCAACAAAAGCAACCAGCCGAAGAAGAACTGGCCCCCTGAAACCGCGGCGGGATTGAACCCTGCCGCATAGGCGAATTTGACGATCGTCGACAGGACGCCGTAGCTGACGGCGCCGATCAGGACGAGTAGCGTCGCTTTGGAACGGATCATGATTTTTCCTCCTAATTATGAAAATGAACGCACAAAAAAGGCTGCCACGAAAACGATGTCCAGGTTTTTTGGACAGGGTTTGGTAGCAACCTGTATGTTTCATTATTTGATATTGAGTCCTGCCGCTTTGTAGAAGGCAGGTTTTTGTTCGTTATATCGTTTCGTCGCAGCATTGAATTCCTGTTGCGCCTTATTCGTCTGACGCAGCTGGCGATTAAGCTCTGCTGTCGCTTCATCAATCTTAACGAAGTCCGGTTTCTCAGTCAAGAGACGGAGCAACTCCTCCTCCGCTTCCATCGCTGCGCCGTATCTCTCCTCATACGTCAAAAAAGCCTTATGACGAATCTCGAGTGAACGCAAGGTGGCTTCGCCGAGGGTCCGGGGCTTCTCGTCGAGCTCCTCGATCGTTGACCGCATCTCTTCGAAATCGACTTCCTCCATCGCATTCTTACGAAGTTCGGTCTCCTTTCGCATCAGTTGCTGGCGCGATTCATTCAAGGCGACGAGTTCCTCCCGTTCGTTCTCGGAACGTTTGATTTCGTCGCTGCCTGCGTCAAGTACTGCCTGATACGTGTTGACGGAGAGCTCGTCCTGGCTGCTTCGTTCGAGCGAGACTTCCTCCGCCTTTTGATCCGCGCGGGCATGAGCTTCGAGCTGTTCATAGACATCCATGGCAGGAGCACTGCCACATCCGGCAAGCAGGAGGACGAGGGTAGTCATGATGATTTGTTTCATATCGGAATGTCCCCTTATAATTCTGGATGTTTTGCAAAATTGAACGGAGTATGGAGGTCCTCGTCGTAGACGGCGAACTGATACCCTTTCTTCTTGAGACCTGCGACGATGGCGGGGATGGCGCGGACGGCCTGCGGCTGTTCGTGCAGCAGGATGATCTCAAAAGGCTCAGTCGCCCGCGAGATGACCGTCTTTGCGACTTCCTTCGCGCTGTCTTTGTAATACCAGTCCATCGAATCGATCGACCAGTCCCAAACCCGTAAGTTCGCCTTTGCGATGTCCTTCGCCATCGATTTCGTCAAGTAGGGCGATGAGCCGAACGGCGGGCGTGAAAGAAGCGGCTGCTTATCCGTCAACTGCTTGATCCGTTTCTGGACTTGATGCATCTCCTTGATGTAGGTGTCTGCCTTTTTCGAATCGTACAGCGTCTCGCGGGAGTGAGTCATGCTATGGAGTCCGGGATAATGTCCTTCTTCGACGATGCGTTTGACGGAGTCGGGATAGAGGTCGATTTCCGTACCGACAAGGAAGAACGTCGCGTGTACCTGTTCCTTTTTCAACTGGTCGAGGATGGCGGGTGTCAAGGCGGTCGGTCCGTCTTCGAACGTCAGGTAGGCGACCTTCTTCGTCACACCGTTCCATCGTTCGATCCGATTCTTCTCCATATTGACGACCGGCGACTCGGCGAGGGAGGTGACAGAGTATGTCGTGTCGGCCTTTGCAGCCGCGATGCGCTGGAAGGCGACCCATCCACCGGACGAAAGAAGCAGGAGTGCCAATATGGTCAGCAACGGGCCTCGGATTCTTCGTTTTTTTCGATAGGTGTGACCTCTTGGGCCGAGGCCGATCGGGTTACCCGTGTTGTATGGATCCATGCTGTTCGTTTCCCTTCTTTTTCGAAAATTCATTCATCTCAAATGTAACATTTTAACTGTTTCAATTGTAACAGAAATGTTACAAAAAGATTTCTGTGAGAGAAAATGAGAAATTCGACCTAAAGAAAGAAGCGGCCCGGGAAGGCCGCTTCGAGGATCAATGTTCAGTTGACGAACATGAATCACATTCTGTCTGGTAGGATTCGCACTGTTCGCTCATCTCATTACCGCAGTGCGAGCATGTTTTGACAGGGAGTTGACGATAAAACTCAGGTGAGGTTTCTTGGTAGACAGATTCCATTGTAGATACATCCTCCTTAAGGTTAGCCTGACTCCCCACGTATGTACTGCACTTGCGGGGAACAACGATTCAACTAGTGGTGTTACTTGTATTGTATTAGTACAGATAGAAAAAGTCAATTATTGTTTTATAACAGATTCAGATAAATTTATTTTAATTATTTTCACTAAACCTGTTGCCAAGTCTTTAGTTTCTTGCTATATTAATAACTATCCTAGCAGTACTTACTACGTGATTCTGTAGCTCAGCTGGGAGAGCGCTACCTTGACAGGGTAGAGGTCGCTGGTTCGAGCCCAGTCAGAATCATACCGAAATCCCGTTCGCCAACCGGCGAACGGGATTTTTTTTGTGCATCAAAAGTCCGCCTGCGCAAGCGAGGCGGACTGGATGGATTATTCAGCGGACAACTCGTCCTCGGTGACCCATTTGTGGTTCGTGACCTTCTCGCTTCCATCAGTCGGCTCAAAGTCGACCATGTAGACGGTCGTCTGCTCCGCGCTGTCGATCGTCGCCTTCGCCCCATCCATGCCTTCCATATGGTCAGCTTCAATCGTCGCTTCGTCGCCTTTCTTGAGCGGCGAGTCTCCCGCGTCCTTCAATTCCTCATGGATGACCCACTTGTGATCCTTGACGAGTTCTCCTCCGTTCGCCGGTTCGTAGCTGACACTGTAGACGGTCGTGTCGTAAGCGCCGACAATCGTCGCCTCCGCGCCGTCCATACCTTCCATGTGGTCAGATTTGATGATCGCTTTCGAATCGACCGGGTACGTCGGATTGCTCGCTTCCTTCAATCCGCTCGGGACGTCGCTTGATCCGCTGTGGTCCATCCCTTCGTGTGTCGATTCCGTCTCATGGCTCGCTGTTTCATGACCCGCGTCTCCTGCGCATGCTCCGAGCAGGAGCGTGGTCGAGAGAAGTGCACTGCTTAATACATATTTGTGTTTCATCGTTTAAGAACCTCCTTGAATCTGTCTTTTTGATTTTACCCTCTATTGCATGGGGAATTGCATAAAGTTTTGGTTACAGAAGGAGATTTCCTTTGGGAGCAGAAAGAAGTTCGTATAGGATTGGAGCTGAGGGAATGATTGAAACGATCACAATGAATTTGACGGCGGACATCAAGGATAGGATGGTCCATGTCTATCTGCCGAAGCGATATGGACAGACGGAAGGGCGGTACCCCGTGCTTTATCTGCATGACGGGCAGCATGTCTTCGGAAATGATGTCGAACAGTCGCTACGACTGGATGAACACCTGGATGAGGGCGAGGCAGCTTTCATCGTCGTCGCGATCGAAAATGATCCGGCGAGACGAAAAGAGGAGTACTGTCCGTTTCGGACCGGTACGCTGAGTGAGAAGATGACAGGGGACGAAGCGTTCGGCGGCGGAGGAATCGCCTACATCGATGGCCTCGTGTCCCACCTGAAGGCGGAAATCGACAGACGTTACCGGACGATACCGAAAGAGAACGTGATGGCGGGTATCTCGCTCGGTGGATTGATTTCCTTGTACGCGATGTGTGCGTATCCGGACATTTTCAGCCGCGGAGCGGCCTTCTCTCCGGCGTTCTTCCGTAACTTCGAGGAGATGGAATCCTTACTCGCGGCGAGTCGCCTGACTGGGGACGAGTCCTTCTTCATGGATTGCGGAGATACGGAGGTCAGTGCGGATTCGACGCTGTCGAATGCATTTCTTCGAAGCAATGAAACGATGTATGGGCATATCAAAAAAAGGGTGCCGAGAGCCGAGTTCGAGATCGTCCGAGGCGGGACGCATGACTATGAGGCATTCAGAAGTCGTGTCCCGGCGGCGCTTCTTCGACTGATGGCTGAAAGGGGAGTTGGAGAATGACGACGATGTTTTTGGTGCGGCATGCCCATTCCGTATATACGCCGGACGAGCGGGAACGTCCGCTCTCTGATTCAGGGAAAAAGGATGCCGAACGCGTAGCTCGTGTCCTCGAGATGGAGCATGTCGACCATATCTATTCGAGCCCGTACGTTCGGGCGATCGAGACGGTGGAGCCACTCGCAAAAGAGAGAGGCATCGAGATCATCCTCGAAGAGGACCTGCGGGAACGCCTTCTCGCGCCAGGTGAGGTACCGAACTTCGCCGAGGCCGTTCGACATGTATGGGAACATCCGGATGAGAATCCGTTTGGCGGCGAGACGAACGAAGAGGCGGGGAGACGCGGCAAGGAAGTGGTCGAGCGGATTCTCGCGCTTCATTCGAACGAGTCGGTCGTCATCGGGACACACGGCAACTTGCTTGCGCTGATGCTTCAGCAGTATGACGACCGGTATGGCCATGATTTCTGGAAGGCGCTCGACATGCCGGACGTCCACAAGGTGAGCTTTGAAAGCGGACGGATGACCGTCGAGAAACTGTGGGTGAAATGACGAACGAGGGAGAAGGACTCAAGCAGCGAGTCCTTCTCCCTCGTTTTTAGTTCTCGTGTTTTTGAATCAGGTCTGCCGTCAGCTGGCCGGACAACGTGACCATCGGGACGCCGCCTCCCGGATGCGTCGATCCGCCGACGAAGTAGAGTCCGTCGTATAGCGTGCTTTTCGACGGAATCTTGAACCCGCCGTTCTTCTTCTTATCCGCGGCGACACCGTAGATCGAACCGCCATTCGGTCCATACAGCTCCTGCAGGTCCTCCGGAGTGAATCGATACTCGAACTCGATCGATTCCCGCAAACCTGTCAACCCCATCCGTTCAAGCTTGTCGAGGACGACCTCGCGGTATACGTCCCAGTCGATCCGTCCGTTCTTTTTCGACAGTGGAGGGACGTGTGTCAGGATGAACAGGTTTTCCTTCCCTTCAGGTGCCTGTGTCGCGTCCGATTTCGAAGAGACGCCGACATAGATGGTCGGATTTTCAGGCGGGACGCCATCCTTGAACATCTGTTTGAATTCCTGTTCGGGATCGTTCGAGAAGAAGAAATTATGATGCTTCAAGCGGTCGAATTTTCGGTCGACACCGAGGAGCAGGACGAGTCCGGACACTGAAGGGATGAAGCTCTTGTTCAGGAGTTTGGCCTGTTTCGATGCCTTCTTCTCCGGCACGAGGTTCGTATAGGCCGGGATGACCTCGAGGTTCGAGACGACGACATCTGCAGGATAGAAGTTTCCGTTCGACTTGACGCCGACCGCCCGCTTGCCGTCGAGGACGATCTCGTCGACCGGTGAATCGAGATGGACCGTCACGCGCAGCTCGTCGAGCAGCTTCTTCATGCCGCGAGCGATGTTGTACATTCCACCCTTCACATAATAGATGCCAAGCCCCATTTGGACGTAGATCATCTGGTTGAAGACTGCCGGCGCGCTGTAGGGATTCGATCCGACGTACATCACCATGTAGTTGAACAGTTGTTCGAGATGTGGATTTTTGAGACGCTTGCGCGTACTCGAAGCGACCGTGTTCATCGGGTCGAGCAGCATGAGTTCGGACAATGTATGATACTTCTTCAAATCCTTCAGATCCTCAAGACTGTAACGGTAGAAGCTCTTGAGGCAGAGGTCGTACATCTTCTCTGAGTAGCTGAGTAATTCGCCAAAATCGGCGTCTTTCGAAACCTTCTTGGTTTCAGACAGCATCGTCGGCAAGTCGCCGCTGACGTCGATTTCGACACCGTCCTCGAAGAACGTCCGCCACTGGGGTTCGACGCGTTCGATTTCAATATAGTCCTCGAGCCGGCGGTGGACGCTTGCGAACAACTGCTCGAGCACCCACGGCATCGTCAAGATCGACGGTCCGGTATCGAACGTGTACCCTTTGCCGCTCCGCTGGTTCAGCTTCCCTCCGATATTTCCGTTCTTCTCGAGCATCGTCACATCATAACCGTCTCCTGAAAGGCGAATAGCGGCCGACATGCCTGCGAGACCTGCTCCAACGACTACTGCTTTTTTCTTCAAACGAACCACATCTCCTTTTAATAGATGAATGGAATCAAGCGCTTCCGCTCCTTTGCCCAGTCCGTATAAGCACTGCCAAAGCTGTCCGTAAGCATCTCCTCCTCGAGTTTGATTCGATGATGGAGGGCGAGGAACATCGCCAGGAATCCGATACAGGTGAGGGCGTAGAGGCCGAAGTAGAGCGGGAAACCGGCCGTGATCAGCAAAAGACCGGCATAAAGAGGATGTCGCACATAGCGGTAAGGACCTGAGCTGACGAGTTCATCGCCCGGTTCGACGCTGACGTGACGCGTGAACTGCCGTTTCAGTTGAACGATTCCGGCATAGCGGAGAAAAACGCCTCCGTAAAGCAAGAGGAGTGCTGAGATGCGGATAGCATCACGCGCAGGGGAGCCCTGAAAGACGAGGCTCAGCCCGATGATAATCAGCATCGTCCAGAATATTAACGAAAAACTGTGGCGTTCCTCCGCTTTTTCCCTTCTGCTGCGGAATAAAATCCCTTCAAACAGCCAGACGACGGCGAAGAAAATGAAGAAAGAGCCGAGAATGTCCATGCGTCACCCCCTTTTTGGCAATCTCTTTCCTATTCCCACAGTCAGCCATTTAGAACCTCGAAACATACATCCGAAAATATGGAAAAATGATTACAATATAGTAATAGTCTGCATTGACCTCATTTGGAAATGGTATGCTAAAAGAAAACAGCTTGAAGGAGAACTTACATCATGAAGCAACTACGACTCAGATACATCCTGCCGGCCATCCTGCTCAGTACGGCGATCGCGCCTACTGCTGAAGCGGCGGAGTACCGTCAGGCCAAGACCCCGCTGCACCTGCGTACGGCGCCGACGGCGAAAGCGACGTCTGTCAACGTCATCCCGACAGGTGTCTACATCAAAGAGCTCGGACGTCTCGGGGATTGGTCGAAAGTCCGATACGGAGCGAAGACGGGATATGCGAGCAGCAAATATTTGCTGACGGAGGCGCAAATCGGCGGGAAACGATTCGGTTCGGTCCTGCTCGTCAATAAGCAGTACGCATTGAAATCGACATATGCACCGGGAGAGAACGTCGTCGCTCGCGGGGAGTTCGAACGCATGAAGGCTGACGCGAAAAAGGACGGCATCCATCTCGTCGCATTCAGTACATACAGATCGTATGCATACCAAAAGAATCTGTTCGCGAAATATGTGGAGCAGGACGGGATCGTCAAGGCAAGCACCTATAGCGCGAGAGCCGGCCGGAGTGAACATCAGACGGGGCTCGCGTTCGATCTCGGCGGAAAGGACAGCACGCTCTTTGCGAAGGCGGCTTTCGCGAAGACGAAGGAATCGAAATGGCTCGAGCAGCATGCCCATGCATACGGATTCCACCTGCGCTATCCAAAAGGCAAGGAAGCTGAAACAGGGTACACGTACGAAAGCTGGCATTACCGGTACGTCGGAAAGGCGATCGCCTCACATCTCAAACTTCGGGACATGACGATGGAGGAATACTACAAGGTAGTCCCGACGCTCCACTGAATACCGCAAGAAGACCTCTCCCTTCGAGAGGTTTTTTTGTGCGCAGATGTTCATCGCTGGAAATGATATGTTCCTGACAAAGGGGGAAAGGATACTAATGGAAGGGAGAACGCGACTCTAGCGAAGGAGGCGGGCGCTGATGGCGCAAAGTTCGTCACGGATTGAACAAAAACACATTCCAATCGCTTGGCACAGCCGGGAAGTGGAGATGATCGAACAGGAACTCGATGTAAGGCGCGAGGAAGGTCTGGCGGACGAAGAGGCAACCCGGCGTCTTGAACAGTCGGGCTTGAACGTCTTGCCTGAAGGAAAAAAGGAGCCGTCCTGGCGGAAATTCCTGAAGCAGTTCAATGATCCGCTGATCTATGTCCTGATTGGGGCGGCTGTCGTCACGGGAGGGCTCGGCCATGTCGTGGATACGGTCATCATCGCCCTCGTCGTCTTCTTGATGGGGCTCGTCGGATATCTCCAGGAGAGCAAGGCGGAGCGTGCGCTTGAAGGAATCAAGGAGATGCTCTCTTTGCGCGCCCTCGTGCTCCGGAGAGGACAACGTCTCAAAATCGATGCCGCACACCTCGTCAGGGGCGATGTCGTCTATCTCATGCCGGGTGACCGGATACCAGCCGATCTGAGGCTTTTCGTCTCTGATAACCTGAAGGTCGAGGAATCGGCGCTGACCGGGGAAGCGGCCGTGATCGAGAAGACGACTGAAGCCTTGCGGGAGAAAATAGGACTCGGCGACCGGACGAATCTCGCTTTTTCAGGTACGTCAGTCGCTGCCGGAACAGGGATCGGAATCGTCGTAGAGACGGGAAGTGATACCGAGCTCGGGAAGATCAACGCATCGATCGCGGAGGTCGAACCGATCAGGACACCCTTGATCGAACAGACGGCACAATTCGGCAAGATGGTCGCCTTCGCCATCCTCGCCGTCTCGATCGCGACGTTCCTCTTCGGCTATTACTGGCGCGACTTCGAACCGGGGCTGCTCTTGCTCGCCGTCATCGGGCTTGCTGTCGCTGTCATTCCGGAAGGATTACCGCCGATCATCACGATCATCCTCGCGATCGGGGCGCGGGAGATGGCCAAACGCAAAGCGATCGTTCGAAATCTGCCATCCGTCGAGACGCTTGGTGCGGTATCGGTCATCTGCTCGGACAAGACCGGAACGTTGACGAAGAACGAGATGACCGTCGTCGACATCGAGACGGTCAGCCGCAGGTATCAAGTGACCGGCACCGGATACGCGCCGGAAGGAGTCATCAAGGCGGAAGCCGGAGAAATCAGCGATGACGATGAGCTCGCGGAGCTGCTTGAAGCTGCCGTGACCTGCAACGAGGCTGGACTCTATTTCGATGAAGGAAAGGGACGATGGCGCATAACGGGCGACCCGACGGAAGGGTGTCTCGTCACGCTCGCGAGGAAAGCGGGACGACCGGTGGAGAAGCTGCCGGTGATCGCCAAAATACCTTTCGACTCCGCTCATAAATATATGGCGACACTGTCAAAAAGAGACGGAGGTCACGTCATCTATCTGAAAGGTGCGCCGGACCGGTTGTTCGCGATGGCCCGGTCGAGCGATCCAACCTTCGATCTTGCGCGCTGGGAGAAGAAGCTGCTCAGTCTCGCCAGGAGGGGCGAGCGTGTGATCGGGATCGCGAAACGTGTCATCCCGGACGGAAAGACGGAAATCGATCCGGAGGACTTGCGAAGCGGGGTCGAGTTCCTCGGATTGTGCGGAATCCGGGATCCGTTGCGCCCGGAAGCTCACGAGGCCGTCAAAGCCTGCCGGGGTGCAGGGATACAGGTCAAGATGATCACAGGGGATCATAAGGAGACGGCACTCGCGATCGGTCAGGAGCTCGGTATCGCGAAGGACGGTCTCGCCCTCGAAGGGACGGAGATGGATGAGATGGACGACGAGCAGCTGAAGCTCGCCGCTGAGAAATACAATATCTTCGCCCGGACGAGCCCGACGAACAAGACACGGCTTGTCAGCGCGTTGCAGGCGAACGGGGAAATCGTCGCGATGACCGGGGATGGCGTCAACGATGCGCCGGCGCTCCGACGGGCCGATATCGGCGTCGCGATGGGGATAAAAGGGACCGAAGTGTCGAAGGAAGCGGCTGAGATGGTACTCGTCGACGACAACTTCCGGACGATTTTCGAGGCGGTCAAGGAAGGCAGGCGCGTCTATGACAACCTGAAGAAGACGATCCTGTTCATCCTGCCGACGAACGGCGGGCAAGGATTGTTGATTCTCGCAAGCATCCTGTTCGGGGTCGCGCTCCCGCTTACGGCACTCCAAATCCTTTGGGTCAATATGGTCGTCGCAGTGACACTCGCCTTCGCGAATGCGTTCGAGCCGCTTGAAGCGGGGTCGATGCACCGGAGTCCTCGACCGAAGCATACACCGTTGCTCAGCCGTTATTACGTGTTTCGCGTGACGCTCGTCTCGATCCTGATCGGTGTCGGCACGCTGCTGATCAACGCCTATTTGCATCGCCAGGGCGCATCGAGCAACTTCATCCATACGATGACGCTCAACACGATCGTGTTCGGTCAGCTCTTCCATCTGTTCAACACGCGCGTCGAGACGGCTCCTGCGTTCAACGCGGCATTTTTCCATAACAAGGTCGCGTTCTATATGTCGTTTCTGTTGATCGTACTTCAGCTTCTGATCACCTACCTGCCGCTCATGAACAAGGCGTTCGGGACGGTTCCGCTCTCGCTTTCTGATTGGATCATCCCGATCGGCTTCGGTCTTGCGATCTTCCTGTTGATCGAGGTCGAGAAGGTGATTGCAGCCCGCTTCCGCTGGGCGGAGTGGAAGGTGAGGGAACGGAATTGAATTCGAGTAACGTTTTGCGACACCACGAAAAAATCGCCCCTTTCAAAATGAAAGAGGCGATTTCTTTTAGGATTTTCGTTCTGACTTCGCTTTTTTGAAGAAGAACAGTTCATAGACGACAGGCACGATGATCAGCGTCAGCAAGGTCGACGTCGTCAACCCGCCGATCACGGTCAGGGCGAGCCCCTTCGAGATGAGCGTTCCGGATGACGTCGTCAATGCGAGCGGCACGAGTGCCATGATCGTCGCAAAAGCCGTCATCAGGATTGGACGAAGCCGTGTCTTTCCGGCCTCGATCAACGATTCGCGGATCGGAAGACCGCGTTTCGTATTCTGACCGATCCGGTCGACGAGCACGATCGCGTTCGTCGTGACGATTCCGATCAGCATCAGGAAGCCGATCATCACACTGACCGATAGCGGTTCGCTTGCGAGATAGAGTGTCACGAGCGAACCGATCGGAACGAAGATGAGCGAAGACAAGATGATGAACGGGGTACGGGCCTTGCCGAACGTGATCAACATCGTCAGGTAGACGAGTCCGATCGCGACGACGATGGCGATACCGAGCGACTGGAAGATTTCGACCGTCTCATCGTTTCCGCCGCCGCTCGTCAGTGACACGCCTTCAGGCAGATCGAGCTTCTTGACATCTGCCTCGACCGTACTTGAGACGGCCTGGACGTCGTCGCCTTTCACCTGTCCGGAGACTCGTGCATAGACGCGGCCGTCGAGTTTTTGGATGGATGTGAACGAGTCGACTTCTTCGACGACAGCGACGTCCTTCAGTGACACAGGACCCGTCGCGCTGAACAGCTGCACGTCCTCCAGATTCTTCTTCGATTCAAGCGACGCGTCGTAGGAGAGTTGGACTTCCTGCTCCTTGCCGTCGAGGTCGAGCGTACCGACCGTTACCGGACGCGTCTGATCGCTCACCGTACCGAGGATCTGGAATCCGGACAGGCCGCGGTCACTCGCTTTTTCCGGGTCGATCACGACGCGGTATTGTTTCTGTTTATCGCTGAAGTTGTTCGTGACATACTTCAGATCGTTGTTTTGCTGCATCGATTTCTCGACGAGAGCGGCTGCTTCCTGAAGCGCTTCCGGATCGTTCGAGAAGAGGTCGATGTCGACGTTGTTGTTCGAAGGCGGACCGCCTGTCTGCAGTTCGGCGATGCTGATTTTCGCGTCCGCACCGTCCTCTTCTGCGATCTGCTCCATCTTGCTCTCGAGCGAGCGGATTGTCTTTTCGACGTCAGCGCCATCCTTCAGACCGAGGAAGTAGCTTGCCTTGTTGTCGAGTCGGAGCCCGGTCGAGAAGTCACGGGCACCGACGGATGTCGTGACATCGCCGATCGCGTTCTCCTCTTCGAACATCTCCTCCATCTGAAGGGACAGATCGCTCGTCGTATCGAGCGACGAAGCGGCTGGGAGTTCGATGGTCGCCGTCAACGTCTTCGATGCCTCGTTCGGGATGAAAGTGAAGCCGAGTTGAGGCACGATGGCGAGTGAACCTCCAAGCAGGAGGAACGACAGGGCGAGGATAATCGCCTTGTGGGAAAGCGAACGCTCGATCAGACGCCCGTACCAGCGTTGAAGCGCACCTTCCTTCTCCTCTTTCGGCACCTTCTTGAAGGAGAACTTAGCAAGAATCGGTACGATCGTGATTGCGACGAGCAATGACGCGAGGAGTGAGAAGATGATCGTCAGGGCGAACGGGAGGAAGAACTTCCCTGTGATGCCGCCAACGAAGCCGATCGGCAGGAAGACGACGACCGTCGTCAGCGTCGAGGACGTGATCGCCTTCAGGATTTCCTTCGTCGACTCCTCGATGATCTCGTCAGTCATGCCGCCAGGTGATTTTCGGACGCGGCGGAAGATGTTCTCGATGACGACGATGGAATCATCGACGACCCGGCCGACAGCGACAGCCATACCACCGAGCGTCATGATGTTAAGCGAGATGTCCTGCCAGTTCAGGAAGATGGCCGCGATCAGGAGCGACAGCGGAATCGAGATGATGGCGATGATCGTCGCACGCAGATTGCGCAGGAACAACAGGACGGCGAGCGAGGCGAACAACGCGCCGAGCAGGCCTTCCTTGACGAGCGTCGTGACCGACTCCTCGATGTCCTTCGCAGAATCGATCCCGATCGTATAGTCGACCTGATCCTTGTACTCGTCGAGGACCGCCATGACTTCGTCCGCGATTTCGACCGTGTTCGCATCCTGTTTCTTCGTGATGGCCATCGAGAGCGAGTCCTTCGTATTGAAACGTGTCTTCTCGCTCTGCTTCGAGACGGCCTCGATCTTCGCGACGTCCTTCAGGCGGACCGGTGCTGCTTGCGTTGCCGGTTCGGGTGACGTGCCAGGTTGTCCGCTTGGGGGACCGGCGTTCGTCTGAGGCGGGCTTGACGCTCCTGCAGCCGGTGTCAGCTGAAGGTTCTCGAGCTTATTGATCGTCTCGAGTTTTTCTTCGACCCGGACAGGGATTTGCGATTCACCTTCCGTCAGCTGGCCTGCAGGGAACGACAAGTACTTCGCATTGACTTGTTCTTTGATGGCGGACAGCGAAAGGCCGGCTGCTGTCGCTTTTTCTTTGTCGACCGTGATTTGGACGAGATCGTTCTTATAACCGCCGACCGAGATGTTGTTGACACCATTGATCTTCTCGAGCTTCGGCTCGATCTCTTCCTTGAGCAGCGTGTCGATGTCTTCTCCGTCTTTACTGAAGAAAGAGATGTTGTAGATCGGGAATGCGCCGAAAGACAAGCGGTTGATTTTCGTCTCCGCTTCCTCCGGCAGGTTCGCATCCGCGATGACAGCGTCGACCTGCTGCTCGACGTTGTCCATGTCTGTATCGAACGGAAACTCGAGGTTGATGATACCGATGCTCTCATATGAAGAGCTCGTCAGATTCGTCGACCCTTCGATGCCTTTCAGGCTGGTTTCGAGCTTCGAGACGACCTGCTCGTCGACGTCACCAGGTGAGGCGCCAGGGTAGACGACTTCGATAGAGATTTGCGGAAACTCGATTTCCGGGAACTGATCGACCTTCAGTTTAGTGAAGGAATAGACGCCTCCTAGAACGAGCAAAAATGCGATGATGAAGACCGCGACCGGGTTCTTCAGACTGAACCTCGTCAAAAAATTCATGATGATCCCTCCTTATTTTTATATGTGATTAATTACATAGTAGGTGACCTGTGCGATGGGTGCAAGTTCTAACTGTACGAAGATCGATTACGGGGGCGAAAAACAAAATAAAAAAATTTTAAAAAAAGCTTTACTCTTTTCGATATGTTGATATAATAAAAGTATCCCAGAAAGACATCACGTGATTCTGTAGCTCAGCTGGGAGAGCGCTACCTTGACAGGGTAGAGGTCGCTGGTTCGAGCCCAGTCAGAATCATACCGGAAGAGCTCCATGGCATATGCCGTGGGGCTCTTTTTTGTTCATCCCTCTAAGATCGAACGGCAGGACGTGTTCCCTTCTTACACCGAAATGAATGAATGTTTCGCAAATAGGATATACTCAAAGAAGAGACACGGCACAATGAGATTCATTCGGAAAAGAGGGGACATAGATGAAAAACACGTTAACGGCACAGGAGACACCGCTCCACAAGGTGTTCTCGGACGATTACCTGTTCACGATCCCGCCCGTCCAGCGGCCTTATTCGTGGACGACGGACGAAGCCGGGGAGCTGCTCGACGATTTGTTGAACTACATCGATCATTATAAAATCACGGAGTCGAACATCGGGGATATCGACGAACCGTACTTCCTCGGGAGCATCGTCCTCGTCAAACAGGACGGCCCGAAGGCGGAGGTTCTCGACGGACAGCAGCGTCTGACGACGCTGACGATATTGCTCGCGGCTCTTCGCGATCACCTCGACGAAGACTATGCGGCGGAGATCGAGAGCCTGATCCTTCAGAAGGGGAGCCGTATACGGGGAATCGAGGATACATACCGGCTCGAACTGCGTAACCGGGACAATGACTTCTTCAAGAACTACATCCAAAAGAAGGATGGCATCAGGAAACTCCAGAATGCGACGGTCAAGACGGACAGCCAGAAGATGATCAAGGAGAACGCGCTCTACTTCATGGAACGTTTCGAGAGCCTTGACGCATCGACATTGAAGGTATTACCGGGGACGGTGGCGACGCTCTGCTACATCGTCATCGTATCGACGCTCAACTTCGATTCGGCGTTCCGCATCTTCACGGTCCTGAATGACCGGGGTCTCGACCTGCTGACGAGCGACATCTTCAAGGCGCGCGTCGTCGGGGAGGTCGCTACACGCGAACAGGGGAACTACACGGCTAAGTGGGAGGACGTCGAGGTTTCGCTCGGACGCGAACGGTTCAATAAGCTGTTCGAACATCTACGGATGATCCTGCAGATGCGTAAAGGCAGCGCGAACCTGAAGGAAGAGTACGATGAGATCTTCAAAAAGGTGACCGGCAAGACATTCATCAACGATGTCCTGATCCCGTACAGCGAGATCTATCTTCGGCTGACGGACTACTACTCCTACTACGGGGACAAGCCGGAATTGATCAAGATCCTGACGCTGCTCAATCGGGTCGACAACGTCGACTGGCTTCCGGTCGCGATGTTCTACATCCATAAGAACGGCGAGTCGCGGCTCGAGGAGTTCCTCGTGCGGCTCGAGACGCTCGCGGGAACGAGCATGGTGCTGCGCAAAAACTACAACTGGCGTCAGGGAAGATATCCGCAGATCCTCAAAGAGATCGAGGCTGGGCAAAACGTCTTCTCGCCAAAGAGCGCGCTCGAAGTGCGGGAAAGCGACAAGAAGGACGTGATCACGAAGCTCGAAGGCGACGTCTACACGGAGTTGAAGGACTCTGCGAAGCGTTACGTGCTGCTCAGACTCGACTCGATCCTCTCGAACGGACAGCCGCACTACGACCACTCGATCATCACGGTCGAACACGTCTTGCCGCAACGTCCGGCTGCGAACAGCGAATGGCTGAAGAACTTCGACGAGCCTGAAGCTTATGTCCATAAGCTCGGCAACCTCGTCCTGTTGACGCGGGCGAAGAATGCGCAGGCGCGCAACTACGATTTCGCAAAGAAGAAGTCGGCCTACTTCCAGTCGAAATCAGGCGTGACCTCGTTCGCGCTGACGACGCAGGTCATCGGCGAGAAGAAGTGGACGCCGTCCGTCCTCGAAGAACGTCAGCAGAAGCTGATCGGGTTGTTGAAAAAGGCGTGGAAGCTCTAATCCGGCCAAGTAAATAACGTTCAAAAAAAGGGGGAGTCGGACGGGATGAACCTGAAAACGAATCATCTATTGATCCGTCCTTTCGATGAGAGGGATGCGGATGCATTGCATGACTACGTCTCTAATCCTTCCGTTATGACCTATTTGCCGGAGGACGTCTTCGACTTTGAAGCGACACGTGTCTTCATCGCGGATCAAGCCGAGAAAGCTGAAAAGTATGCAGTCACGCTGCAGGAAGAGCTGATAGGCCATATCGCGTTCCATCCTTATTTCGGGGAGCATACGTATGAAATCGGCTGGGTGTTCCATCCGGATCATCACGGAAAAGGATATGCGTCAGAAGCGGCGTCCCGGGTACTTGAATACGGTTTCGAGACACTCGGACTTCACCGGATCATCGCGACGTGTCAGCCGGAGAACATCGCCTCCTGGCGCGTGATGGAGAAGATCGGCATGCGACGCGAAGGGCATTTCAAAAAATGTATTCCGGCAGGAGACGACTGGTGGGACGAATATTACTATTCGATTCTGCAGGAAGAATGGAAAAGGCCTCAAGCGTGAGCTTGAGGTTTTTTTTATGCCTATGAATAAATTTAGACTGGGTTAAACTTCCAATTGATGTATAATCGGTTCAATCATTCTGAAAGAGGCGAGAAAAATGATAGAGAGAATCCGAGTAGCTCCACCATGTCCGAAATGCGGAAGCAAGGAAACGTACGATATCATCCCGGAGCTCGAAGATGATCATAATGTGCAAATTGATGAATCTCTTTTGATCGGGCTTGAGGAGTACAGCCTCGGGAACGCCTGTTACGCATGCATCGCGTGCGGTCATAAATGGAAAAAGTTCCGCGGTCGCAGGCCTTATCTGGATTTAGAAAGCTTCAAGGCGTATGTCGGAGGATTTCATGGACCGTGTTACACGATCGGAATCGATTTTCGAACGGGGGAGCTGACGTGGGACTCTGAACCGGACAGCTATTACGAGATCGATGTTCTTCAAAACCGGGAAGAGCGTGTTTTGACGGAATCCGAGCTCGATTGGCTGCGAGAAGGACTTTACAAATGCGATGTCTTGAACTGGGCCGACAACTATCAGATGTTTGCGATCATGGACGGCACGCAGTGGAATGTCATCCTTGACGGGGAAGCGTATCACGAAGTCAAGCAGGGGAGTAACCACTTCCCGAAGCAGTGGAACCGTTTCTGCAAACTGATGGAGAAGGTCAGCACGAGAAGTTTCCGCTGATCAAAAACAGCCGCAATTCCCTACACGTTCGTAGGGGACTGCGGCTGTTCGACTTACTGGATTTCGAGTGCGAGATCGCCCTTCTTCGTCCATCCTGCATGTTTGATTGCGCGATAGAGAACGAACGTGATGACAGCCGGCAGCAAGACGCCGGCGCCAAAGAAGATGGAGAACGCAGTCAGCCCTTGGTCGACCCAGATGCTGAGGGGAGCGATCATCGAGTTCAACCCGAGACCTGCCAGCTCGTAAGGGACTTGCAACGAGAAGATCAGGGTAGCGATCGGCGCAGAGACCATCGCGGCGAGGAACGGCGGGACGACGAGACGCGGATTCTTGACGATGTTCGGGAACTGGACTTTCGGCGTGACGAAGAACGAAGCGATCAATGCACCCGGTTCAGCTTGGCGGTATGCCATCAGGGTGAATCCGACGAATTGGGCCGTACAGCCGATCAACGCAGCGGCACTTGCGACGGGATCGAGCTGAAGTGCGATCGCGAGGGCGGCTGATGATGCCGGAGACATGAGCAACGCACTGAAGACGAGTGCGATCAAAAGTGATGTCGCGATTGGTGACGTGGCCACCGACGCTGTAACGCCAGCGCTGACTTTCGTCAAGAGGGGCGTCGTGACAGCTGCGGCACCCGTCCCGATGATTCCTCCTCCGAGGACGGCAGAGACAGGGATGGCCATCATGTCGAACTTCGTCTTTCCTGTCACCCGTTTTCCGATCCAGACTGCAGCTGCTGCGGCGATCAAGGCACTGATCGGCTGACCGGGGACGAGGGTCAGCCCCGCTTCGGACGCCTGTAAGGCAGCACCACCGATCGTCGCCGAAATCATCGCGCTGAACAGGATGAGTGTGTTCCCGCCGAGCTGATAGGCGACGCCGGCACCTAGAGCAGGTGCGAGCAGCGCTTTCGCGACCGCTCCAATCATCATCAGCATCTCGCTTCCAATCATCTTGCCGATCGTCTCAATCAACAAGCCAACCCCTAAAGTCACGAGTACGGCATTCGCCATCCCGGCAGACACTTTGACCATCCGGTCCATCATATATTCCTTCACTCTTCCTCATCCTCTCTGTTTCTCTCTTTGTCCATGAAAAAAGCCTATCCGTCATCGGATAGGCGACCTTTATGATACAGGCGCCTCATCCGTTCCATCGGAAGAAGGGCCCAAGCGTATTCCAGCAGCTGGAATCGTCTCAGTCCCTCTTCTTTAGAATAATGAGTAGCGCACGGCGTTCGAATGTCACGGTAGTCATCGCTTGGTCCCTCCCTTGAATTGTGATTAAGAGTAACACGTGTGAAATGAATAATCAATATTTTCTGAAAATTATCAGTCGAGAATTTTTGAGTTGTATCGAGGGTATTGATTGAACTACGATTGTACACTGTAAAGGGAAGGGGGGAATCAGGATGAAATTCGCAGTTTTGACGGACGTCCATGGAAACGCAGCAGCACTTTCCGCGGTGCTCAAGGAAATCGACCGCATGGGGGACGTCAAGCGGATCTACTGCCTAGGAGATTTGGTCGGCATCGGTCCGGAGCACAACGAAGTGCTCGAACTTGTGACGAAGCGGCAAGACATGAGGACGGTATCCGGCAATCACGATGAGGCGGTGCTTGCGCTCATCCATGGCGAGAAGTACCCGGAGAGCTATCTCCATGCGAAGGAGCATCATCAGTGGGTAGCGGATACGCTTGATCCCGAGTACGTCGCGTGGCTTGAAGCGTTGCCGCGTACGCTCCGCGGGTCGTTCTCTGGTTCAGAAGCATACTTCACACACTATGCGTATCGTGACGAGGAGGCTTTGATCGGGGACGAACCGCTCGCAAGCGCCGTCGACGGAACGGAAGAAAGCTTGCCGCAGCTGTTTGAAGGAGAAGATGCGACGCTGATCTGTTTTGGCCACCATCATCCCGTCCAGCATATAGAAGCAGATGGCGTCACCTATCTCAATCCGGGAGCGCTCGGATGCCAGCCGACGGCGGTCGCACCTTATGCGATCGTCGAGAAGAGGAGTTCCGGATGGGACGTCGAATTGCTGGAAGCCCCGTACGACGACACGGAATTTCTAAAAAAATATGAGGAACGCGACGTCCCATCGAAGGCACTGTTGCGCCGGTTGTTCCATGGGGACCGAAAGTGAGAGGAGACTCTCGCTTTTTTTTTTGTCAAAAAATTGGATTGACAGTACACATACATGCTGTTATATAATACAATCATAAATAATAAACTGTTATATAACAAAAGGGTGGAACGGAAATCGAAAGGGAGGTTTGGCGATTGGAAGGATATCGGCACTTTGGAGATCATCAATTTTCGGAAGCACTTGTCGAATTCGTAGAAGGCGAAGTATTGCCGGGCCTTGATATCGAGAGCAGCGTCTTTTGGCGCAGGGTGAGCGGTCTGTTGACAGAACTCGCCCCGGCGAACCGTCTGCTCTTAGTGGAGCGGGACGGCATGCAGGAGCAGCTTGATCATTGGTACCGCGAATTCAAAGAGGGTGCGGAGATCGAGGAAGTGTTCTTGCGTGAAATCGGATACCTCGAGGAGGAGACAGGCCCCTTCCGGATCGAGACGGAAGGCGTAGACCGGGAAATCAAGGAGCAGGCAGGTCCGCAGCTCGTCGTCCCGCTCGATAATGCACGTTATGCCCTCAACGCGGCGAACGCGAGGTGGGGAAGCCTTTACGACGCGCTGTACGGGACGGACGTCATACCGGGCGAAAGCTCGAATGTTGGAGGATACGACCCGGTGCGGGGAGCGCAAGTCATCGCATATGCGAAACAGTTCCTCGACAGTGCCATCCCGCTCGCGGAAGGAAGTCACACCGACGTGACGGGATACAAGGTAGAGGAAGGTCGTCTCCTGGTCGAACTCGCAGGTAAGACGACTGTATTAAAACAGCCCGAACAATGGGTCGGGAGGCGGGACGGTGCGTTACTGTTCCGACACAGTGGTCTCCATATCGAGCTGCAATTCGATCCGAAGCATCCGGTCGGCATGACGGACCCGGCATCGCTCAAGGACATCGTCGTCGAGGCGGCGACGACGACGATCGTCGATTGTGAAGACTCGGTCGCAGCCGTCGATGCCATCGACAAGATCGGTGTCTACCGCAACTGGCTCGGGCTGATGAACGGGACGCTCGAAGCGACTTTCGAGAAAAACGGGCACATGTTCAAACGGCGTTTGAACAAGGACCGTCAGTACGAGGGGCCGGATGGAAGGCTGTTCGACCTGCCTGGAAGATCGCTTCTCTTCATCCGAAACGTCGGTCATTTGATGACGACGGAACTCGTCAAAGACGAATCCGGCATGGAGATGCCGGAGGGGATCATCGACACCGTCCTGACGAGCTTGATCGCGAAGCATGATCTGATGCGTTCAGGAGAGCGGAATTCGAGAGCCGGATCAATCTACATCGTCAAGCCGAAGATGCATGGCTCGACGGAGGCCGCCTTTACGAACGAGTTGTTCGACCGGGTCGAGGACCTGATCGGTGTCCCGCGCCATACGATCAAGGTCGGCGTGATGGACGAAGAACGCAGGACATCGCTCAATCTCAGAAACTGTATCCATGCCGTGAAGAAGCGGATCGTCTTCATCAACACAGGATTCCTTGACCGGACGGGTGACGAGATCCATAGCGTGATGGAGGCAGGACCTGTCGTGCGGAAACAGGAGATGAAGCAGGCGGAGTGGTTGAACACCTACGAAGATTCGAATGTCGCGACCGGCCTGAACTGCGGTTTCGAAGGGAGAGCACAGGTAGGAAAAGGGATGTGGGCGATGCCGGACTTGATGCTTGAGATGATGCGGCAGAAGATCGCTCACGTCGAAAGCGGCGCGAGTACGGCGTGGGTCCCGTCGCCGACGGCAGCGACGCTCCATGCGCTTCATTATCATACGGTCGATGTCAAATCCGTTCAGCGCAGGGAGAGACCGGCAGTCGACCGGCTCCGGATGCTTTCCGTCCCGATGATGGCTTCGTATTCGGACGATGAGATCCAGGAAGAACTCGAGAACAACTGCCAAAGCATCCTCGGCTACGTCGTCCGCTGGGTCGAACAAGGCATCGGTTGTTCGAAGGTGCCGGACATCCATGGAGTCGGTCTGATGGAGGACCGGGCGACGCTGCGCATCTCCAGCCAACATATCGCGAACTGGCTCAAACACGGAGTCGTCACTAAGGAACAAGTGAGGAGCGCGATGGAACGGATGCGGGACATCGTCGACGAACAGAATGAAAAGGACCCGGACTATCGCCCGATGGCCGGCCACGATTCGGTCGCCTTCGAGGCGGCGCTCGAACTGGTATTTGAAGGGCATCGTCAGCCGAACGGTTATACCGAGCCGATCCTGCACCGACGCAGGAAGGAATTCAAACGTCAAGCGAAACAGGCGCCTGTCAACTAAGGAGGAATGAACATGAACGCTTACCGACTGGAACAAGAAGAGATGATCAAAGGATGGATCACGAAGAAGGAGACGGCAGGCGCGACGCTTGATGAGCTGTCTGGAACTGTCGTCGTCTGCGGCAATGAACTCGTCCGGCTCGTTCCGGGAGCGAACGGTCAGCTTGAAGTCAGCGCGGAACGTTTCACAGAGGTCGTCGTCCTTTCCCGCCGTGAACGATTCGAGGACCCGAAGTCATGCCTCGTCTGCGGGATGGAGCATGAACATGCGAAGGCGGCGACGGAATGCTGCGCGGAAGTCGAGTGATCAGAACTACCTTTCATTGACCAAATACATCTATTCTAAGGAGAGAATGAGGATGCAAAAAGAGCAAATCGGGATGTTGCAAGAGCAGTGGGGAACGGAGCGGTTCGAGGGAGTTGAACGCCCCTATTCGCCGGAGGATGTCATCCGCCTGCGTGGTTCGGTCATGATCGAGCAGACGCTCGCCCAGCTCGGAGCAAGACGGCTGTGGGAGTTGCTCGAAACGGAAGATTATGTCCCTGCACTCGGCGCATTGACAGGTAACCAGGCGATTCAGCAGGTGAAGGCGGGACTCAAGGCGATCTACTTGAGCGGCTGGCAAGTGGCGGCAGACGCCAACCTGTCAGGACAGATGTACCCGGACCAGAGCCTTTATCCGGCGAACAGCGTCCCGGCCGTCGTCAAACGGATCAACCAGGCGTTCCAGCGGGCGGATCAGATCCAGCAGGCGGAAGGCAAAGGGGACACGTATTGGTACGCCCCGATCATCGCCGACATGGAAGCAGGGTTCGGCGGGACGCTCAACGTGTTCGAGCTGACGAAGGCGATGATCGAGGCGGGGGCGAGCGGCGTCCACCTCGAGGACCAGCTGTCGTCGGAAAAGAAGTGTGGGCACCTCGGCGGCAAAGTCCTTCTGCCGACGCAGACGGCGGTCAAGAACTTGATCGCGGCACGCTTGGCAGCTGATGTCATGGGTGTACCGACCGTCATCATCGCCCGGACCGACGCGAACGCGGCGAACCTGATCACGAGCGATGTCGACCCGGTCGATCACCAGTTCTTGACCGGGGAGCGGACGCCGGAAGGGTTCTATGAGACGAACGCCGGCATCGAACAGGCAATCGCCCGCGGTCTCGCTTACGCACCGTACGCGGACCTCGTCTGGTGTGAGACGTCTGAGCCGAACCTGGACGAGGCGCGGCAGTTCGCGGACGCGATCCACGCCGAGTTCCCGGGCAAGCTGCTCGCATACAACTGTTCTCCATCGTTCAACTGGAAAAAGAAGCTCGACGAGGAGACAATCGGACGCTTCCAGCAGGAACTCGGAAAGATGGGCTACAAGTTCCAGTTCGTCACGCTCGCAGGCTTCCATGCGCTCAACCACAGCATGTTCGAGCTCGCCCACGCCTACAAGGACCGCGGGATGGCCGCCTACTCAGAACTGCAGGAGGCGGAGTTCGCTTCCGAGGTGAAAGGATACACGGCGACTCGCCACCAGCGCGAAGTCGGGACAGGGTATTTCGATGAAGTGTCCCTCGTCATCTCGGGAGGCATGTCGTCGACGATGGCTTTATCAGGGTCGACGGAGGCAGAACAGTTCACGAATCATTGAGCGGAAGGAGGAGGGAATCCTCCTTCTTTTTTTCATGGTTGAAGGAAGAAAGGGGAATGAACGAGAATTCATCTTTGAGCTAGGAAAATGAAAAAGGGGATGTCATACATTGAAAACCGTCTATCGCAATTTTTTCTTCTTCCCGGATGTACTGATCATGTCAGGCCTGTTGCTCGCGATGGTCATCTACGTGTTGACGACACCGCTGAGCTGGTGGCTGCCGGTCAGCTTCGTGCTCGGTCTGTTCGTCTTTGCGTTCAGTGAATACCTGACCCATCGATTCCTGTTCCATCTGAAGACCCCGAAAAACAAGTTCATGCTGAAGTTCCTGAAACGTCTTCATTACGATCATCATGCGAAACCGAACGAGCTCCATTTGCTGTTCCTCCCTGTCTGGTACAGCATTCCGAACCTCGGCGTCCTCGCGGTGATCGCCTACTTCGCGACAGGCTCGCTGCCGCTGACGCTTGCCTTCGCAAGCGGTCTCGTTGCGATGTTGCTCGTGTATGAATGGAAACATTACGTCGCGCACGTCCAGCTGAAACCCCGGACCCGGTTCGGGAAATGGATGAAGAAGACGCACCTGCTGCATCACTTCAAGAACGAGAACTTCTGGTATGGGGTTTCGAACCCGCTCGGTGACCTCGTCTTCGGCACGCTGAAGGACGAGAAGGATGTGCCGATGAGCAAGACGGCGAAAGACTTGGAAGCACGCCGCTGAACACAAAAAATCCGTCCCTTTTCAAGTGGGGACGGATTTTGGTTTCAGGGGCGCAGGAGGATTTTACCGGTGCTCTTGCGGCTTTCTAGCAGATCATGAGCGAGCGCGCCGTCCTCTAAGCTGAATATGGTCGGCGTCTCGAGTGACAATTGGCCGGACAGGACCCAATCGAACAGCTCGCCGCTCCGGCGAATCCGTTCCTCGTGCGATGTCAGGACGTTCCATAGATCGCCTCCGGTAAGCGTCTTCGATGTGTCCATCAGCATCCTTGGGTCGATCGCGACCGGATCACCGCCCGCCATGCCGTAGAAGACGACTGTTCCACCCGTCCGTGCAGCAGCGAAGCTGTCGAGGATCGTCGAGCCGATCGATTCGTAGACGACGTCGACGCCGCGTCCATTCGTCTTCGAGCGGACTTCCTCGACCCAGTCCTCGCTGTACAGATAGACGTCCGTGCAGCCGTTCGCCTTCGCGACAGCTGCCTTTTCCTTCGACGAGGTCAAGCCAATCACGATGCCGCCCTGCAGACGGATGATCTGCGTAAGCAATTGACCGACGCCGCCGGCTGCCGCATGGACGAGCGCGATATCGCGCGGGCGGATCTGATAGCTGTCACGCGTCAGGTAATGCGCCGTCAATCCTTGAAGCAGGAGGGAGGCGGCCGTATCGAAAGAGATGCCGTCCGGAAGCGGAATGACCTTATCAATCGGAGCCGCGACGAACTCTGCGTTCGCGTTCGGGACGTCAGCAAAAGCGACGCGGTCGCCGGCCGTAAACGGCGAATCTGCCGCAGCCTCGACGATGATGCCTGCTCCCTCATAGCCGAGGACGTAAGGAGGAGTGCCTTCGAGGTGATAGTTTCCTTTGCGGCGATAGATGTCGGCGAAGTTCAAACCGATCGCCTTCATCTCGATCAGCACCTCACCTGCCTTAAGGGATGGCTTCGGGATTTCCTGATAAGAGAGGACGTTTGAACCTCCGAACGTACTGAATGTCAATGCGTGCATGCGATCACTTCCTTTTGTCTGTTATCTACATTCAGTATAAGACAAACGACGGGAAATGAAGCGGACGATGGCTTATACTTGTCTCAAACGCATACGGAAGGAAGAAAGAATGATGAAACAAGTGATGATTGGCGGCATCCGCTTCTATCAACGGTTCATATCTCCCGTCAAACCGGCCACCTGCCGCTTCTATCCCTCCTGTTCCCATTACGGGAAGGAAGCGATCGAGAAGCATGGCGCAGTAAAGGGCGGCTATCTGACGACGCGCCGTCTCCTGCGTTGTCAACCGTTCCACCCCGGCGGACTTGACTTCGTGCCGGAGACGTTCGACTGGAAGGCACCGCTGCAACGCGAGAATCCGAATGAGAAAACGGAAGATGAAGATGCCACTGAATGAGAAGAAGACTTGCGATCCGATCGTCGGAACGCAAGTCTTCTTTTGTATCAAGGGAAAAATGGTTTATAAGCACGCTGTTCATGCATGACCGATACCCACTGGATCGTCGTGAACTCTTCGAGCACCCATTCACCGTTGAAGCGGCCGAGTCCCGAATCCTTCTCGCCTCCGAACGGGATGTGCGGCTCGTCGTTGACGGACTGATCGTTGACGTGGATCATGCCGGTCTCGATATCGAGCGCGAATCGTGTCGCCCGTTCGATTGATCCGCCGTGTACTGCACCGCTTAGACCGTAAGGCAGCGAGTTCGAGATTTCAATCGCTTCCTCGTCACTTTTGAACGGAATGATGACCGCGACCGGTCCGAAAATCTCATTCTTCGCGAGCGGCATGTCGTTCGTCACGCCGGTCACGACGGTCGGTGCGATCACGTTGCCCTCGACGCTCCCGCCGACCAGAACCTTTGCGCCTTCCTGCTTCGTCTTCTCAAGTTCGTCCATGATGCGTTCGATCTGGTCCTTGTTGATGAGCGGGCCGACCTGCGTCCGTTCGTTCGAAGGATCTCCATACTGAAGTTGTTTGACGCGCTCGACGTAGCGCTCGACGAACGTGTCATGGATCGATTCAGCGACGAGAATCCGGTTAGTCGCCATGCAGATCTGGCCTTGGTGATAGAACTTGCTGTAGACGGCCGACTCGACGGCGCGATCGATGTCCGCGTCGTCGAGGACGACGAAGACGTTGTTCCCACCGAGCTCGAGCGCTGTCTTCTTCAGGTGTTTCCCCGCAAGTTCGCCGATGTGGCGTCCGACCTCGGTCGATCCCGTGAAAGAAATCAGGCGGGGGACGGGATGCTCGACGATCGCGTCGCCGATCTCAGAACCGCGTCCAACGACGATGTTCAGCAGTCCTTTCGGAAGCCCGGCTTTCTCGAACAGATAAGCGAAAATCAATCCGCCTGTCACAGGCGTGTCGGTCGCCGGCTTGACGACGACCGCGTTTCCGATCGCGAGGGCCGGTGCAATCGAGCGAACGGCCAAATGGAACGGGAAGTTCCACGGGCTGATCACGCCGATGACACCGAGTGCTTTCCGGTAGAGCCGGTTTTCCTTGCCCGGGACGACGGAAGGGCGAATCTCGCCGTGCATCCGGAGCGGGAACGTCGCAGCCTCCTTGACGATCAGAAGTGACGCCTTGAACTCGCCTTCCGCCTTGATTCGCGTACTGCCTGATTCCTTGACGAGCCAGTCGATGATCAATTCCTTCTCCTGCTGCATCACCTCGATGAAACGCTCGATCAATCCCTGTCGTTCGAGCGCAGGACGTTTCGCCCAGTCCTTCTGCGCCCGCTTTGCCGACTGGTAGGCATCATCGAGATCCTCCTCGCTGGCTGCCTTGATGTCGAAAAGCGTTTCCCCTGTGAAAGGGTTCGTATTCGTCATCGTGCGCTCGCTCTTCCCTAAACGCCATTCTCCATCGATAAAGATTCTTGTGAAATCGAATGTTTCTTTATTCATTCTCTCTTCATTCCCTTCCTGTTCAAATCAACAATCAACTATTCACCTAATAAGGGAAAATGAAACGTTTCAATGTAGGGGAATGATTGCCGCAACGCGTTTTAAAGAAGGCAGGACAAGGAAAAAGAAGTATTAGCAGAATAATGATTGAAGGGGAGCAGAGACGATGCGAAAACAATGGAAAGTGCTGTTGCGTGAGGCGAATTGGTGGTGGCCGCTTCTCTATGGAATCGGAGGGGCAGTGTTGACGGCGGCAGTCCTCTTCGTCGATACATACGACCTGTTCCCGAAAAGTTTCCGGACGACGACGAGTCTTGCCCAGACGATTCACAGCTCCGTCTTCACCGGATTGTTGACGATGATGACGTTCACGTTCTCGACGATCCTTGTCGTGTTGACGACCTACTCCTCACAGTTCTCGCCACGGACACTGCCGACGTTCATCGAGAACAAGAAGATTCAGCATATTTTCGGCGTCTTCATCGCTGCGGTGACCTATAGCATCACGAGTCTGCTTTTCATGAAGCCGTCGTTCAAGGAGACCGTCGTCGCTTCAGGCGTCGCCGTATTAGTCGTGCTGATCGCGGTGATCGCCTTCGTCCAGTTCGTCCACATCGTCAGTCAGTCGATTCAGGTTGGCCGGTTGCTCGATACGTTACACGATGAAGGCATCGCGCTGATCGAGGAACAACTGGAACATTTTACTGAAGGACGCCATAAGGTCACGTTCGACATACCGTCCTACGCGCAGCCGCTTCTCAGTCCCGCGACGGGGTATGTCCGCTTGATCGACCACGATGAAATACTGGAATCGGGGAATGTCTCGATCGATGTGCCGATTGGCGATTTCGTCACGGAAGGACAGATCATCGGCACGGTGAACGGAGGCGAGACGGAAGGAATCGTCGTCGGTCTTTCGCGTTCGGCCGAGCAGGATCTTCCGTTCGTCCTGCAAAAACTGGCAGAAGTCGGTTTGCGTGCGATTTCTCCAGGCATCAACGATCCGAATACGGCTCGTCACGCCATCCGCTATATCGGGGATCTGTTCCGGCGTCACGCCGCCCAGCCTGACGGGCATCTCGAAATCGAACGAGACGGCAAGCGGTTGGTGATGCGACGCGAGTCTTTCGATCGCTTGCTTTATCTGACGTTCCATCAGTTGCGGCATTACGGAAAAGAGGACGTTTCCGTAATTGCGACGATGCTCGAGGCACTTATGCTCGCAAAGCGCCAGGCGCTTCCGGAGCATGCGAAGGCGATCGATGACTTCATTCCTTTCATCCTCAGCGGCATCGAATTTTCGGGACTGAATGAATGGGATGCCCGCTATTTGAGGGACTGGGAGGAAAAAGCCTTGAAACCTATCAGTCCTTCATCACGTAACAACGGAGTAGACAACTTTTAGAAAGCAGGTAGAAAAATGACAGCAGTACTTTGGCTACTTATCGTAGCTTGTTTCATCGCAGCATTCGCAGGACTGGTCTATCCGGTCATCCCGAGCGCACCGCTCCTGATCATCGGGTTCCTGATCTACGGTTTCGGTTTCGGCTTTTCGGAGTTGACATGGACGTTCTGGGTCATCCAGTCGATTTTCATCTTCCTGTTGTTCACACTCGATTATCTCGTCAGTGCCTATACGGTCGACAAACGCGGTGGATCGAAAGCCGCCAAGGTGGCGACGACGATCGGACTGATCGCTGGTCCGTTCATCCTTCCGGGGATCGGTCTTTTGATCTTCCCGTTCGTCTTCGCGATCCTTGCCGAGAAGCTGATCGACAAGAAGACATGGCAGGCATCTGTTTCGATTGGAATCGGGACGGTCCTCGGCATCTTGTCGAGTGCGCTGCTGAAGGGTCTTGCGATGCTCCTCATGATCGCGATCTTCATCCTCTACATCGTGTGAGGAAGGCGGATTCTACACTTTAGGCCGGAATTCCGTTATAGTAGGGATAATACACAAAAAAATAAGAGACACGTTCTCTTGGCGACCGGAAGGCATTTTTTGCCCTTCCGGCAGCGACGGCTTCACGCCGCCGCGAAAAAAATGGAGGTGAATCCCCTGGAAGGGGAAACGATTGGACAGTATACTTTTACTCAACTTATTCTTGGTAGCGTTATTGATTTTGTTGACGGCATTCTTCGTAGCAGCCGAATTCGCAGTCGTCAAAATGCGGATGTCACGAATCGATCAATTGATCACGGAAGGTAACAAGAAGGCGAAAATCGCAAAGCAATTGCTCGAGAATCTGGATTACTATCTCTCGGCTTGTCAGCTCGGTATCACGGTGACAGCACTCGGTCTCGGTTGGCTGGGTGAGCCGACGGTGGAGAAGATTCTTCACCCGGTGTTCGAGAACTTCGAGATTCCAAGCTCGCTTTCAACGATTCTCTCGTTCGTCATCGCGTTCTCACTTGTGACATTCCTGCACGTCGTTTTAGGCGAACTGGCACCAAAATCACTCGCGATCCAGAAGACAGAGTCCATCACCTTATTGCTCGCCCCTGCTCTTTACCTGTTCGGTAAGGTCATGAAGCCTTTCATCTGGCTCTTGAACGGGTCGGCACGTGTCTTCCTTCGGACTTTCGGTGTGGAGCCGGCAGGGCATGAAGAAGCCCATTCCGAGGAAGAGCTCAAGATCATCATGACTCAGAGTTACAAGAGCGGTGAGATCAACCAGACCGAACTGTCCTACATGCAGAACATCTTCTCGTTCGACGAGCGTGTCGCGAAAGATATCATGCTGCCGCGGACGGACCTCGTCACGTTGCCTTCGACTGCGACGCTTGAGGAAATCATCAGTATCGTCGAAGAGCACCAGTTCACGCGTTATCCTGTCGCAGAGGACGGAGACAAGGACAAGGTCCTCGGCTTCATCAATGCGAAACAACTCTTCACGGATCACATGGCCAAGAAGGGCAAGGCCCTCAGCTATTACATCCATAACTTGCCGATCATCTCGGAGTACTCGCCGCTTCAAGACGCGATGCTCAAGATGCAGGTCGAGCGTACACCGATGGCACTCGTTATCGACGAGTACGGTGGGACGGCAGGTGTCATCACGATGGAGGACATCCTCGAGGAAATCGTGGGAGAGATTCGTGATGAATTCGACAAGGATGAGAAGGCGGACATCGAACAAATCCACGAACGCCTCTATCGTGTCTCCGGCCGCGTACTCATCGACGATCTGAACGAGCGCTTCAACCTCGGAATCGAGGAAGAGGACATCGACACGATCGGCGGATGGGTCATGGCCCAGGATACGGAAGTATCGAGCGGTCAGGAATTCCGCTTCGATGCCTACACCATCAAAGTGATGGAGGTCGATAATCACCAAGTGAAATCGATCTATCTGCAAATCGCTGAACATCCTTCCGGGTCATCGGAAGACGATGAAGCGACTAGCTGATTTTTTCAAGACCGCCCCTGGGGCGGTCTTTTTTTGGATTAAACCGATGATAGCGTTTTCAATATGTCTAAATTGTGAACTTAACCGAATTATCTGACAATTATCATGTCATTCATGTTACGATTGCACCTATCTTCTTCGTTTTACAAAACAGAGAGAAAAAGGGGGAATCATGGTGACATCTGCAAATCGTATCGTTTTGACCAGTTTAATGTTATTTTCTATGTTTTTTGGGGCAGGGAACTTGATTTTCCCGCCGTTACTTGGACAATCCGCCGGTGACGCGACAAGTCTCGCGATGATCGGCTTCATCGCTTCTGCCGTCGGCCTGCCGATTCTAGGAGTCGCCGCTATCGCAAAGACCGGCGGCTTCGAGCAGCTTGCGGGACGCGTCCATCCATTGTTCGCGATATTGTTCCCGCTCGCGGTGTATCTTGCAATCGGGCCGTTGCTCGCCATTCCACGCGCAGGCAGCCTCGCCTACGAGATGGGTGTTGCACCATTCCTTCCTGAGGGTTGGAACGGAGCGTTGCCATTGTTCATCTACACGCTCCTCTTCTTCGGATTCGCCTACTTCCTTGCGCTTGATCCGGATAAGCTTGCGAAGCGCTTCGGCGCGATTTTGACGCCGGCCCTTCTCTTGTTGATCGGTGCGATCATCACGCGCTCCTTCTTCGTCGATTTCGGAGAGACGGGAAGTGCGACCGGCGCGTACGCCGCTTCACCAATCGCTCAAGGGTTCCAGGACGGCTACTTGACGATGGACGCCCTTGCTTCGCTTGCCTTCGGGATTGTCGTCCTCTTTGCTTTGAAGAATCAAGGGGCTCCAAAAGAACGTCTCGTCAAGGAGACGATCTATGCTGGAGCGATTGCCGGTTCGGTTCTGCTTGCAGTCTATCTCGTCCTCGGTTACCTTGGTGCGAAGAGCACTGGATTGTTTGCGCCGGCTGAGAACGGGGCGGGGACGCTGACGAACCTGATGCTCCACTTCTTCGGTCAACCGGGAGGAATCCTGCTCGGCCTTCTCTTCACACTGGCCTGCCTGACGACGTCCGTCGGTCTGATCACGTCATGTGCGCAGTATTTCGCGAAACAGTTCCCGCGCGTCTCCTATCGTTCGTGGATGACGATACTGACGGTTTCGAGTCTTTTCACGTCGAACCTCGGCTTGAGCAAAATCTTGCAGGTCTCTGTACCGGTCCTGACGTTCGTCTATCCGGCAGCAATCGTCCTGATCCTGCTCGGACTCGTTGACGATTACCTTCGCATGAAGCGTCTCGCATACGCCGGGGCAATCAGCTTCGCTCTTGCGGTCGGTCTGTTCGATGCCCTGCAAGCGATGCAGGTGCTTGATTCACCGCTCTCGTTCATGCCGTTCGCTGAACAAGGGTTTGCCTGGGCGACACCGGCAGTCCTGTTCATCCTCATCGGTATGACAGGACGGAAGGAAGAAGTGCAGGTGCAGGAAGAAACAGCATGATGATGCTCTATATGAACACTTGCGGCTCCGGCCGCAAGTGTTTTTTTGTTTACCGTCTAAATCAGAGTGGTATTACAGACTATGTGGCTAAGCGCCAACAGCTAATCTCGACGAAAAGGGGTAGTTTAAAATGGGGAAAACGATACTCACTTCAAGAGCAAGAGCGAACGGTGGACGGGAAGGGCGTGTCGTCTCTGATGACAACGTCATCGATTTGGAACTGGAGATGCCCGGCACGAAGGGCAAGGAAGATGTGAAGACATCGAATCCGGAACAGCTTTTCGCATCCGGTTATTCGGCCTGCTTTGACGGGGCGTTCAAGTTGATGGCCCGTCAAGCGAAGAAACGGGTCGAGTCGCACACGACGGCCGAGGTCCATCTCCACGAGGATGACTCGGACGGCGGTGTCAAAATTTCAGCAAAACTGCTCGTCGAAGTTACAGGGGTGACGCAGGAAGAAGCGGAAGAGTTGCTTGAAAAAGCACACGGGTTCTGTCCGTATTCGAAGGCAACGCGCGGCAACATCGACGTCGAACTGAGCGTTAAAGCAGTCGAGACGTTAAGCTGAGGAGGAGAAGCGCATGGCACCTAAAGAGACGGATGCACCGAACCGTGATCTCGAGGACGAACGGAAGCGACTGACGGAGAAGGAACGTAAGCTTTCCGAAGATCAGCAGGAACGAATCCTTGAAGGCAAGGATCAGATGCCTGACGATCCGGTCTCTCCTCGGGACCGCGGCGAGAATAGATGAAACTTCAATCAACAAGGAGTGAAGATACAATGGGCAGGAAAGTAGCGGTAGTACTCGCAGATCATTTTGAAGACGTGGAATTCACGAAACCGGCCGATGCTTTGAAAGAAGCGGGGCATGACGTCGTCGTGATCGGTGTAGAGGCTGGGAAGGAACTGACTGGAAAACAGGGAGAAGCAAAAATCAAGACGGATCTCTCGATCGCTGACGCGAAACCGGACGAATATGATGCCCTCCTCATACCGGGCGGATTCTCGCCGGACCTTCTGCGCGAAGACGAACGGTTCCTCGACTTCGTCAAGGCGTTCGACCAAGATAAACGACCGGTCTTCGCCATCTGTCACGGACCTCAGTTGATGATCAATGCGAAGGTGGTCGAGGGGCGTAACATGACGGGATATAAATCGATCCGTATCGATATGGAAAACGCCGGCGTACGCTTTGAGGACAAGGAAGTCGTCGTCGACGGCAACTATGTCACAAGCCGGCAGCCTGACGATATCCCGGCTTTCAATAAGGAAATGCTTGCCCAGTTGTAAATTAACGACGAACACCTCCCGGACCAGGACGGTTCGGGAGGTGTTTTTACGTTCGTATCCTCAGTTTCCCGGATAGTCACAAAGTTCCGTGATCACTCCGTGGGAATGCCTCGGGTTCATGTAGATGAGGCGACGTCCGTGTGCAGTCGTCCGGTATGTTTCTTCGAGGAAGGTGATGCCCTTTGCTCTTGCTTCTGCGATGGCCACGTCGAGGTCCTGTACGCGATATGCGATATGATGAACCCCTTTTCCGCGTTGCTTCAAGAAACGGGCGATCGGACTTTGATCATCCGTCGGCGTCAACAGTTCGATCTTGTCGCCCTCGAAGTCGATGACGGCAACATTAGAGGCGACTCCCGGCGTCTCATTCGAAAAGCGATCAATCAAGACGCCGCCGAGTACTTTCGTATAGAATTCGATCGCTTCGTCCATGTCGCGGACGGCGACTCCTGTGTGGTCTAAAATCATGCCATCACGTTCCTTTCATATTCAAATTCCTCATACTATAAGTGTGCGACGAAAGAAGAACTGATGCAATTTTTTCGCTCTATTACGAAAGACCCCTCCTTTTTTTGTCAGAATGAAATATCTCTGAAACATAATATCGAGAAAATGAATGCTATAATCAAAAACGTTCGATTAACATTTAATTTACGCTACTTATATAGAAATTCAAACGATCGATATAAATTCTAACAAGAAAAAGAGGGAATAGCAGAATGAAGAAAACGCTCGCGTCGCTCGTCGTCTCGGCTCTCATCATCACATCAGCTCCATTTGGTGCAGAGGCGGAAAGCCTTAAAGAAAAAGAGGCACGCAATGCCCAAGAACAACGTCAAAATAAGAAAAAACAATCTCAACTCGAATCACACGTCCATTCAGAGGGCGAAAAAATCTCAAAAACGCAAGAAGAGGTCAACCGGATCGACACCGCATTGAACGAGAAAATCTTTGCGATTGCCGCAAAGGATCGCGAAATCAAAACGATTGAGCGTGAAATCGCTGAACTTGACCGCAAAATCAAGGCCTATCAGCTCAAACTGAAGAAGCAGGAAGCATTGCTCGGCGATCGTCTGCGTGTCATGCAGGAAAACGACGGAAACTCGATCAAATGGGAAGAAGTCATCTTCGGTTCGAAGGATGTCGGTGACCTTGTCAGCCGCGTTTTCGCAGGTAAATCAATCGCGGAGCAAGACAACAAGATGATCGTTGATTACCGTACGACCCAGGAAAAGCTTTCGAATGCGCAAGCAGAGCAGAAGCAAAAGAAAGCGAAGCTCGTCACGGAAAAAGAAAATCTCAAAGCTCAAAAAGCTGATCTCGAGAAACAACTTCAAGCACGCAATGAGAAATTGAAGGAACTTAGAAAGCGTAAAGCCAAGTTCGAGACACAGCTCGTCTCGACACGCGAAGCGTCTCAAATCCTGATTGCACAAGAACGTGCCATCGCGGCAGAAAAAGCGGCGCAGGCACGTGAAGCGCGCGAAGCGAAGGCTCGTGCGGCCCAAGCAGCCCGCGAAGCGAAAGCCCGTGCGGAAGCTGAAGCGGCCCAGGCAGCACAAGCGAAACAAGCAGCGAAGCAATCGGCCAAGCAATCTTACACGCCGAGTGCGCCGAGTGCACCGAAAGCGGCGCCGGCGGCTCCGAAAGTGGCAGCACCTGCAGCGTCGTCTTCACTCTTCATCCGTCCGACAGGCGGCGGAACGACACAAGGGTATGGCGCGGCAGGCGGCGGAAACGGCTATACGTTCCATAACGGTCTCGATTTCGGCGGACCGGTCGGGTCACCGATCGTCGCTGCAGCGACCGGGACAGTCATCCTCGCACAAAGCGGCGGTCCTTACGGAAACCACGTCATGATTGCTCATCAGTTGAATGGTCAGACATACACGACGGTATATGCACATATGAACTCGCTGAACGTCAGCTCCGGCCAGCGTGTCAGCCAAGGACAGCAAATCGGGACACTCGGCAGCACAGGGAACTCGACAGGTCCACACCTTCATTTCGAAATCCATGTCGGCGGTTACGTTTACAGCGGAACAGGCCCTGCGAACTCGGTCAATCCAAACAGCATGCTTTGATCAGCAAGAACCCACTGCTATGCGGTGGGTTCTTTTTTTGTTGAACCGTTTCCATTTGAAATGAAAATGAAATTTTTTCGTAACCGTTAGGGTGATATAATCAATCTCGCAACATGTAAATGATTTTCCAACATGATTTGATTTCTGCCATACATAATCCAGTTCAATTGAATCTACATAGTGAGGAAGTAGTATACATGATCAAAAAAATCATCTCGGCATTCATTGCGGGGACAATGCTCATCAGTGGCGCATCATTCGCGGAAGCAACATCGATCAAGGAAAAGAAGGCGAAAAATGCGGAAGAACAACGTAAGTTGAAAAAGTCGATTCAGAACCATGAACATAAAATTTCAAAAGAACAAGAGACGATCAATAAGCTCGATGCCCGGGTCAACGAAAAAATCTTCCAGGTCGCAGAGAAGAACAAACAAATCGAGCAGCTTGAAAAGAAAATCACGGAACTCGAGAAGGAAATCAGACTGTACGAAGAAGAATTGAAGTCGAAGGAGCAGGAGCTCGGTGATCGTTTGCGCGTTCTGCAGGAAAACGACGGAAATTCGATCAAGTGGGAAGAAATCATCTTCGGAGCGAAAGATCTCGGGAATTTGATCAGTCGCGTCATGGCTGGTAAGAAAATCACTGAACAAGACGACAAGCTGATCACGGAATACCGGGAGATGCAGGAAAAATTGACACGTGCTAAGGAAGAACTCGACGAGAAGAAGGTTGAACGCCTGTCTGAGAAGAAGGTTCTCGAACAGCAAAAAGCTGAGCTCAAGTCGGAGATGAGGCTTCGGAGCGAGAAGTTGAAGAAACTTCGTAAAGGCAAGACGAAAATCACGACGCAACTCATGAAGGCGAAGGACGTCCAGGCCATCCTCGAAGCGCAAGAACGGGCCATCGCTGCGGAGAAGGCCGCGGCTGCGGCTGCGGCTAAAGCTGCCAAGGCGGCGGCAGCGCGTGCGAAAGCGAACAGTGCGAATTCTGTTGCCTCGTCCATCAGCGTCCCAAGCAACCCCGGAAAGTTCATCCGTCCGGTCGGCGGCGGCATCTCGCAAGGGTTCGGTCCTGCGAGCGGACAGTACGGCTATACGTTCCATAACGGGACGGACTTCACGGGATCAGTAGGTACGCCGATCGTCGCAGCGGCGACAGGGACGGTCATCACGGCTCAAAGCGGCGGCCCGTACGGAAACCATGTAATGATCACTCATTTGATTGACGGACAAGTCTATACGACGGTCTATGCGCATATGAATTCGTTGAACGTCAGTGCAGGACAACGTGTCAGCCAAGGACAACAGATCGGTACGCTCGGTAATACCGGAAATTCGTCTGGTCCGCATCTGCATTTTGAGATCCATGTCGGAGGTTATCAATTCAGTGCCTCTGGACCTGCGAACACCGTCAACCCGCTAGCTTATCTATGATAGGAACGTCCGGCTGCCTTGCAGCCGGGCTTTTTTATATGACTGGCGTGAATCGGCGTCGTTCCGGGTAACATACAAAAACAGAGAGGTGAAGCTTGATGAGGTGGCAAACTATCCGCTGGAATGGGAAAATGGTTCGGTACAGGATCGAGCCGCAGATCGTCCGTTTGGCGAACTACGGTCCATATCACCTCGGGCATACGTTGTTTCCTTCCCCGCATAGAAGATCAATCGAACTCGCAGAACTGCTGAAGAACAAATATGCAAAGCGATACAAGCGCCCGCTCGCAGTGAAGACGGAGTCATTCGCGACTGAAATCTGGGGACATGCGCATCTTGACATCTGGTACCGGACTTGCCTGCTGTTTCCTTTGCCGCGGACTGTCCGGGACCATTGTAAAAAGCAACTTGTCCATACCCGAATCGTCGACATCGGTGTCAAGGCGGTCGATACGAACCGGTGGGTATGGGATGTGGGAAGCCGATTGGGCGGATGGTTTGTCTTTCGCTGAGGGGGAACCATCCTTTACCTGACCGGGCTAGCAGATTTCAGGAATTTTTCGTTCGAAAAGTTGCACTAGAGCAAAACAATAGTATAATGGAAAAAAAGATGTAAGGAGACAAGCTCATGGAACAATCTACATTATGGTTCGCGTTTGGACTTACCGTGTTCGCCGGACTTGCGACGGGGATCGGTAGTCTGATCGCCTTATTCGCAAAACAAACGAACACGAAATTCTTGTCTATCGCCCTTGGATTCTCAGCAGGGGTCATGATTTACGTCTCGATGGTCGAAATCTTCCAGAAAGCGAAGGATGCGTTAACACCGGAATACGGACTACAGATGGGGACACTCTATACGGCACTCGGCTTCTTCGGCGGGATTTTCCTGATTGCCTTGATTGACAAGCTGATTCCGAGCAACGGGAATCCGCATGAGGTAAAACGAGTCGAGGAGCTTGAGGAGATGGAGGCGGCTGCCGCTGCTGAGGTCTTGGTCGAGACACAACGGCGAGAAAGGCTTTACAAGGTAGGTATATTCTCAGCTCTTGCAATCGCGATTCACAACTTTCCGGAAGGACTCGCTACGTTCGTCGCAGCGGTGCAGGATCCTGCACTCGGCATCCCGATCGCGGTAGCGATCGCGATTCATAACATTCCTGAAGGGATCGCTGTTTCGATTCCACTGTTTTATGCGACTGGATCCCGGATCAAGGCGTTTCGCTATTCGTTCTTGTCAGGGCTTGCAGAACCGGTCGGTGCGGCAATCGGCTTTCTCATCCTTATGCCGTACATGAGTGATACCGTCTTCGGCATCCTGTTCGCCTCAGTGGCCGGGATCATGGTGTTCATCTCGCTTGACGAGCTTCTCCCGGCAGCACGGGAGTACGGAGAAGCCCACTTATCAATCTATGGATTGATCGCAGGGATGATGGTGATGGCTGCAAGCCTGATTCTCTTCCTGTGAAGACGCGCTTCTCTTGCAATTTTTAAGCGGAGATGGTGGAATGGAGGGAGAAGCAATCGGAAAGGACTGAAGGATGATGCATGCTCCCCGTTGTGAAACGATTGCAATCAATCAGAGCAGGGCGGACGAAATCCAACGTGAGCTCGAAGATATACCGACCCAGGATATCGGTGCACTGTTCAAGGTGCTCGCGGATCCTACGAGACTCAGGATTGCCTATGCACTGACGGTCGAGACAGAATTGTGCGTGTGTGATGTCTCGGCGTCCGTCGACTGTTCAATCGCGACAGCTTCCCACCACCTTCGGACTTTGCTAAAACAAGGACTCGTCAAATACCGAAAAGAAGGAAAAGTCGTCTACTATTCGCTTGACGATTTTCATGTCTCTTCGTTGATCACGATGGCGATGGAGCACGTGGCTGAAGGAAAAGCAGTCCGATGACAAGAAAATGGAAAACGAAAAGACCGTGTTCGCCGAACACGGTCTTTTCGTGCAGTCACCGGCTTCTCCTGAGAAAGAAGACGACCGTGACGAGGATGAGGATGGACGAAAGAAGAGCGAGGCTCAGGCTGGTCTCTCGGAAGCCGGTTGCAGTCTCGCGCGTATTGATCATATCCCGCTCCATATGATCGTAAAGCTCCTGCTTGACCCGCTCTAAATCTTCGAGCAGCGTCTGAGTCGTCTTCGTCGAGTTTTCTGCGAGCCGTATCGCTTCCTCAGCGGATCCATTCTCGTAGGATCTGAAGACGGCTTCGATTTGGAGTTCCCAGACCTGGTTCTTATCGAGAAGGTCGAGCAGTGTTCCCGGTGTGTCAGGCGATGCTTGCAATTGATTGCGAAGGCGGTGAATCTCACTTGTGGCATGATAATACTCCCGCGCATAGGATGTATCGTGGTAGAGAAGAAGGCCACGAACCGCATTCGCCCGGTCCCTGTTCCTTTGAATCAACAAATCGACTCGTTTGATCATCGGCATGTCGTTCACATAAGTGTCTTCGCTCAATTTTCCCATGACCTCATAACCGGAAAGTGAATGGACCAAAGGGATAGAAGCGAATGCGAGAATCAATCCGACGAGCATTGAACGATGGAACCAATCCCTTTTCATGAATAAATCAATCCTTTGATGATGATAAGTGGATTATATACCAATAATTGCTTGATTGGTTGATTCGCTTTCAAGAAACTGGCTGATTGATATAAAAATCGACGAATTCGGTCAGCGGCATCGGTTTCGCATACCGAAAGCCTTGCATTTGTGTACACCCTTCCTCACGAAGGAAATTTTCCTGGTAAGCGGTCTCGACGCCCTCAGCGACGAGCGTCATGTTGAGCTGTTTAGCCATTGCTACGATCGTCGCCGTGATCGTCCTGTATTCCGGATAGTCTTCGAGGCGCATCGTGAACTCACGCGGGATTTTCAGCTCGTCGAGCGGATAGCTGACGAGATATGCGAGAGAAGAATAACCTGTACCGAAATCATCAATCGACAGGCTGATGCCGAGCTCCTTCAACTCGAGGATACGCTCAAGCGCGTGTTTCGAGCGGTTCGCTGCGATGGTCTCCGTCAACTCGAACCGAAGAAGTTCCTTTGAAATCGGATATTTTCTAAGGACTTGTTGAAGGAAGGATACGAGATTGTCGTCAAACAGCTGCCTGACTGAGATGTTGATGGACAACTTCGGCAGCCTGATATTTTGCTGGCCAAGTTCAAATAGCGTCATCACAGCTTTTTCGATCGTCCAGCGTCCAAGGTCGATGATGTGCCCCGTTTCTTCGGCGATAGGAATGAAGGTCGTCGGAGGGATGAACTCGCCGTCTTTCTTCCAACGCATGAGTGCTTCCGCACCAATCACCTTTTGGGTATGTGCATCTATTTGCGGCTGGAAGTGAAGGCTGATCTCATCACGTTCCAAAGCCTTGTCCAGTCCGTCGATCAGTCGTTTACGTTCTTCCTTCTTCGTTCGCAGTGTCGGGTCGAATCGGACGCTTTGATTCTTGCCGCTTTCCTTTGCCTTGTACATCGCGAGATCTGCATTTGCGAGCAGCGTTTTTGAGGTCGTACCGTCTTCCGGATAGGATACGATGCCGATGCTTGCGCTCAAATGGAGAATCGACTGATTAATATAGTAAGGAGGAAGGAACACGTGGTCGAGGATCGCCTGATTGATGCGATCGGCATCATCATGACAAGCGAGTACGACGAACTCATCTCCGCCAAGGCGGGCTGTGAACTCCTCTGGTCCAAGAGCCCGTTCAAGGCGTTGGCCGACGTGATGAATCAACTCGTCACCTACATCATGACCATATTGATCGTTCAATTCCTTGAATCCGTCGAAGTCAAAGAACAGAAGCGTAAACGGCTTTTGCTCAAGTAGAAACGAGTCGAGACGCTCATGGAACTGAAAACGGTTCGGAAGTCCAGACAAGGCATCGTGCGTTGCCTGATATCTGATTTTTTGCTCTTGTTGCACGTTTTGGGTGACGTCCTTGACTATTCCGTAGACACCGGTCACTTGACCGTCGATGATCATCGGGACGCTGATCAAGTCCCAAAGATGGGTCTCTCCCGAACGAGAGATGGCACGGGCGATATACTGGTGCGGTTCCCCTGCGACGACCCGATGATAGATTGGCTCGTATTCCTCAAGGTCGGATGGATCGAAGAAACTTTTGATATCCTGTCCGATCAGATCACGGATCGAATAGCCAAGAAGCTCACTTCCGGCGGCATTGATGGAAAGGATCTTGCCGCTCAAGTCATGAAGATAGATTGGTTCCGTATTATATGCGAACAGAGAGCGATACTGTTGTTCCTTTACTTCGAGCTGTCTCGTCTTTGCCTTGACTGTAGTCTCGAGTTTTTCGTTCGAAGTGCGCAGGCTGCTACTTAGCTGAGCATTCTGCTTCGTGACGAAGAACTGGCGAATCACGATAAGGACAAGGGCGGTCCTCGCGATGAAATCGATGACATCATTCGGCAGTTGGATCGATCCAATGATGAAGGCGATCAGTAACAAGGAGAACACGATGAAGTCGGTCGTCACCTGTCTGTTCACGGTGACCTTGCGCTGCGATTTCGGTTCGAAGACGCTCGCGAGCGTAAGGCTTGCAAGAAAGACGAGACGGAACAGTGCGACGAAATAGAGGATCGTCTCACTTGCTCCATACATCTCCCCAACCATGCTGATGAAAAAAGTGGCGAAAAAACCAGTGATGCTAAGTAAAGTCATCGTCCGGTAAAGACGGCCTGTTCGAGCTTGGCGCTGGATATGCAGAAGTGTCCACCCAATGTACAAGCCGATAAGGCCGATCGGATCAATCAATCTCTCGAACCACTCCGTATTGAGACCGGTCAGTTCAAGCCTCGGCAAAATGAGCATGTGCCAGAAGGTGACGAGTAAAAGGCTCAATACGGCAAAGACGTCGTAGACACGCGTCCTGAACGAGGGATGGGTCAAAGATGGATTGATGACAAGGATCACGATGAGAAGACATAGGATCAATTGACCCAAGAAGACGCTGTAAGAAAGGGAAGTATCCCATTCAAACCAGCCGATCCTTTCCCCGCTTACGAGCAGCTGACAGCTCAGTACGAAGAAGAGCAACCCATGGACGGTTCGCGATGCGCTCTTGCGCTTCGACAAGGAAAAGACCGTGTGAAGGGCGAGGGAAAACATTGTCATGAAGGTGAAAAGGTGAAACAACTGGAACAATAAATCATTCGGCGACAGGGTGATGAAGACGCTTCCGATCCCGAGGATAGATATCAGGATGTAGGCGACGGGTGATTGAAAAAAACGTTTCAATCGTGGACCTCCGTTCTTGGTATAGACATATGCACTTCTCTATCGGCATATCGAGGCCAAATATGAAGAAAAAGGACGGGAAATGTCCCGTCCTTTTCAAAGAGTATACGAATGTTCCTTATAGTTCCCAAAAACCGTATGAATTTCCGAGAAGGTGACGAACGCTCCCGGTTCAACCGATTTCACGAGTTCCTGAAGCCGGACGATTTCGTTGTTCTGAACGACGACGTAGACCATCTTCTTCGTCCGGTTCGAGAATCCGCCACGTGCGTCAAGAATCGTGACACCGCGCCCCAGTTCTTCCGTTATGGCGGCATTGATTTCATCCGCCTTTTCACAGATGATGAAGCACTGTTTTGAAGCTGAATAGAAGCTGTAGACCGTATGCATCGTTTTCGTTCTGACGAAACTCATGATCAGAGCGTACATGACGTGTTTCAAATCAAACACATACCAGACGAGCACATAGACGATGATGTCCTGCATCAGAAAGATACGCGGAAGTGGCCAATTACGAAAACGGCTGAATAGAAATTTGCCGAGGATGTCGAATCCGCCGGTCGAAGCACCTCCGAAGAAAATGAGTGCCATCGCGAGCCCGGAAACGAGACCAGCGAAAATCGAGGCGACCAGAGGGTCATTCAGCGATTCGGGCGTAACGAATTCCGGGATGACATCGATCAGAAAAGAGGAGGAGACGACGATCAATCCGGACAGGAGCATGAATCGTTTCCCAAGAAAACGAAGACCGAGCAGGAAAAGCGGGATGTTCAAGATCAGTTGGGTTGCCCCGATCGGCGTACCGATCAATTCTTTCGTGATCAACGTGATACCCATGATTCCACCGGAACCGATATCGTTCGGTGAGAGGAGGAGGCTGATGTAGACGGAATAAAGAAGTGTTCCGATGATGAGGAAGCCGATTTTTTCTGTACGTCGTTTCGTGCTGCCTTTTGCAGCGTTCATTGTAGTTGCCATGGTTTTCAGGTGAGCGTAGCCCGTTCCTCCTTTGTCTGTTCTGTCTGAAAGGATACGCTGAAATCGTCGGAAATTCAAGCCCGTCTGCAGGCGGATGGCGGACGTAGAGGAAAGTGGGTTACCATTGAGGTGGAAAAGGGATGAGTTCGGACGAGAGCGGGAAAAGGAGGATGAGGGATGAGACAGACGATATGGATCGCGATCGCACTCGCGGCAGGCATGGCATTTGCGTTCTTATTCCTGACCCTTGATGATTCAACGAGAAAACATGAAAAACGGTATGAAGGGACGACAGTCGTCAGAGCTGTCGGTACACCGCTTTCGAACGAAGCTGCGGTCCAGGAGTTCATCAGAGACTTACCGGAAGGGGAGAGCGTCCGTTCGATCGAGACGGATCTCTCGACGATCGATATCTCCTATGAGGTGAACGGGCAGGAGCGCGTGTCATGGACTGGAGCCGATACTTCGGAAATCAATTTGGAGTCGGCTGAATTCGAGGAAGGACGCTTTGTCGACGTAATCATTCATCATACCCTCGCTCTGTTTCTGACGATACCTGATTTGCAGGAATTGACGATCCGATACGAAGATCCATACACGATCATTACCTATCGGATGGACCGGACGACACTCGAAGAATATTTGCCCCGCTCGATTGAACGAGCGACGTCAAGCTCAAGAAGATGGAATGATGTCGTGGTCGAGGGATTTCTTTTCAATCAGGAAAAAAGAGCGGATTCCATGGAACGATTCAAGGATAATATCGTCATCACGCCTAGGTAGAAAAATCGATTTTTCCTCGGTTCTATACGTTTTCACAGACTAGACACAATGATATCGTTTACAAGGCCATTTCTGAAAAAAATGATGCGAAATCAGTATTGAGATTAAGCTAATATGGCAGTATGATACTAAGTGAACAAGGAATGTGAATGTTTGAACAAGGGGAAAGAGAGGTTTCTACAATGAATGAAGTAGAGGCACTGGAAGGGTTACGTAATAAGGCTGTCAAGTCTACCAAAACAATGAAATACCGGCCGATGGAATACTTGGTCCGGGCTATGCTTGCTGGAGTTTTCATCGGATTTGCTATCATATTCACTTTGAAATCAATCAACGGTCTGTTCTTGAATGAGTCACCGATGACATCTCTAGTCGGCGGATGGACGTTCGGGGTCGCACTCGTTTTGATCGTATATGGCGGGGCAGAACTTTTTACTGGGAACACGATGTATTTCACGACCTCGACGATGCGTGGTTTCACGTCACGCGCTGAGACGCTCAAGGTATGGACGCTCTGCTTCATCGGTAACGGGCTTGGCGGCCTGCTATTCGCACTGTTGCTCGCACAGACAGGAATCATCCAGGAGCTTGGTCAGAACAACTGGTTGTTCGCTGTTTCCGAAACGAAAATCCACCACACGACATGGGAAATCTTTACCCGGGCAATCTTCTGTAACTGGATGGTATGTCTTGCGATCTTCATCCCGAAAAATATGAAGAATGAGTTCGGGCAAATCATCACGATGATGATGCTCGTAGCGGTATTCTTCGCATCAGGATTCGATCACGTCATCGCGAACATGGCACTCTTCTCGCTCGCACTGGTCGTTCCGCATCCTGAGACGATTTCACTCGCTGGTGCGGTTCATAATCTCGTCCCTGCACTCTTCGGGAACATCATCGGTGGTGCAATCTTCATGGGCATGGTCTATACATGGCTCAACAAAGGAAAGCTCGAAGTTGAAGAAGGCGAAGAAAAGAGCACGACGAAAATCGCCTTTCTTAAAAAGCAGAAAGCCTGATCACACTGACTAAGAAAAAACTGCGCTCGATTCCATCAGGAGTCGAGCGCAGTTTTTCATTCAAGATGCTGGAACCGGTCTACGTCTGCTGCAAGCGACTCATAGACCTCTTCGACGATCTGAGCGTCGTCGAACAGACCGAGAACGTTGTCGTCGGGAAGTGCATCGACAGGTGAGGTGAAATAAAGGATAGCTGTCAACAGCAATCGCTCCTGTTCCGGTTGCATGATGAAACGGTCCTGTGAGACGGCCCGCAGCATCTCGAGCAGCTGTTTCAGTTGGAAGTAAAGGACAAGTTCCTCTTCACGCTCGATGTCCGTGATTCCTTCCGAAGCGACGTCTTTAGTCAGACGGGCAAGCCCGAGTTCGCCTTGGACGAGTAAATCGATTTGTGCGCCCCGGTGCCCGACGAGCTCGAGAGCTTGGCGATGAAAATACTTATAGGCTGATCTAGAATCTCCTGGTGTAAAATCCATGATTGTTTACCACTCCTTCTCTCATTAGTTTCGCCTTAATTCTTGCAAAATTGCAACTATTTCGTGAGAATAAAGATAAAGATCTGAAAGGGGACTACATAATGCCAACACAAGAACAACTGAAGAAGTACGCGGAACTGGCCGTACGTACGGGAATAAATCTCCAACCTGGCCAGCAACTCGAAATCAGAGCCGGAATCGATAACGCACCACTCGTGCGTGAGGTCACGAAAGTCGCTTATGAAGCCGGTGCTTCGAACGTCTACGTCCAGTGGTCGGATGATGAGATGACGAAAATTCGTTTTCATCACGCTCCTGATGAGGCGTTCGATAAGTTCCCGGATTGGTTGAGAGAGCGTTTTGATCAGCTTGCGGCTGAAAAGACGGCTTTCCTTTCGATCGTCAGCGAAGATCCGGACTTGCTGAACGGGGTAGACTCCTCACGCATCGCACGTTCAAACAAATCAGCAGGTCTAGCGCTGGCGAACTGGCGGAAATATGTCATGAGTGACAATGTCAGCTGGTGCGTCACTGCAGCACCGTCAGAATCTTGGGCGAAGAAAGTTTTCCCGGGTGCTGAAAACGCGGTAGACCTGCTATGGGATGCTATTTTCAAAGCGACCCGTATCGATCTTACCGATCCTGTATCGGCTTGGGTAGAACACGATAAGAATCTTCGTGAAAAAGCCAGTTTCCTGACGAGCAAAAAATACAAGAAGCTGCATTATTCGGCACCAGGGACGGAAATGACGATTGAGCTTCCTGAGCGTCATCTATGGATCGGCGGCGGCGGTCCGAACACGGACGGTGTTGATTTCATCGCCAACCTTCCGACGGAAGAAGTATTCACGCTGCCGAAGAAGGACGGGGTGAACGGTCACGTCTCGAGCACGAAGCCGCTCAGCTACAGCGGGAACTTGATCGATGAATTCACTCTCTGGTTCGAGAACGGAAAAATCGTCAAGGCCGAGGCGAAGACTGGCCAAAAAGCGCTGGATGAATTGATTTCGCTCGACGAGGGGGCGCGTTACCTCGGAGAAGTGGCACTCGTGCCACACCACTCACCGATCTCGGATTCGGGCATCCTGTTCTACAATACCCTCTTCGACGAAAACGCATCCTGCCACTTGGCAATCGGGCGTGCCTATTCGACTTGTCTTGAGAACGGGCCTAAGCTTTCGGCTGAAGAACTCGCTGAACAAGGGGCAAACGATTCGATGACACACGTCGATTTCATGATTGGTTCTGAAAAGATGAATATCGACGGGGAACTCGAGGATGGCACGCGTGAAGCCGTCATGCGTGACGGAAACTGGGCGATCTGATCACTCTCCGTGCTACGATTTCGTCTGCTCGCTAAAATTGAAGGGGCCGTATTCCAGAACGTGGAATGCAGCCCCTTTTCTTATTCGAAAGATACAGACACGGAGTCCGCATGTTAAACTTCTAATTCTTCACCGATGATCTTCACTTCAGTCTCGAGGAGTACACCGAACTTCTCCTGAACTGTCTCCTGTACGTGACGAATCAGCGAGATATAGTCGCTAGCCGTCGCTTCACCGATGTTGACGATGAAACCGGCATGCTTCATCGAGACCTCAGCATCACCGATCCGCGTCCCTTGAAGACCACTGTCTTGGATGAGTTTACCTGCGAAGTACCCTTCAGGACGCTTGAAGACGCTGCCGCAAGAAGGATATTCGAGTGGCTGTTTCGTCTCACGCTTGTCAGTCAAATCATCCATAACGGATTTGATCGTCTCGTTGTCCCCTTCAGTCAGGCTGAAACGTCCTTCGAGGATGATGTACTCTTTGCTATGGAAACAGCTTGTACGGTATCCGAGCTCAAGCTCGTTTTGCTGAATATTCAACAGTTCGCCCTTGCGCGTCAAGACAGTGGCGCTGTGTAGGCAATCCTTCACCTCGCCGCCATAGGCACCGGCGTTCATGATCAGCGCTCCGCCGACTGTTCCCGGGATTCCACAAGCGAATTCGAGTCCGCTTAGGGAATGCGAGAGGGCGACGCGGGATGCCTCGATGATAGCTGCTCCGCTCTGCGCGACGAGTTCATGCCCTTCGACGTGGATGTCGGTCAACTTCTCGAAAGACAAGACGATTCCCCGAATCCCTCCGTCCCGAACGACGAGATTCGATCCGTTCCCGAGGAGCGTAAGCGGAATGTCGTTCTCGTATGCGTAACGGACGACAAAAGCGGTTTCCTCGTAGGATGAAGGGATGACGAAGAGGTCGGCCTTTCCGCCCATCTTCGTGTACGTGTGGTTTTTCAATGGTTCGTCTATGAAGACGGCTTCGCGTGAGATGCCATCATAAAGTCCGATCACTAGCTGTTCAGTCATGTCTACTCATTCCTTTTCATAAATTACGTCGTGTCGTATGGATAAGCCAATAAGTTATATTCTACATGATTTAGGGATGTTTTGTGCATGCTGTTCCTAAAATACATAGTTACCCGGGAAATTGCAAGGGGCACCGCCTCATGACATTGTTCAGAAATGACCATCTGGAATTTGAAAAGAAAGAGGACGAGAGAGCATGAAATCGTAAAAAAGGGGGAAAATAATAGCAAAAGGCCGTGTTATCAAGGGGGGATGAAAATGATTGAAAGTGAACGTCTCGAGATGGTACGTTTCATTGATGAGGATTTCTTGTTCTATAAGTCACTCGTTCAGAACGAACGAATCATGCGCTACATCAATGGAGGTATACCGCTCGAGGATGATGAAGCAAAAGTGTGGTTCGAGCGCCAATTCGATCGATATGATGATGAACGGCAGACCGGCTTCCTGCTATTGAAGCTTAAGGGGACAGGAGAGCCGATCGGATTTGCAGGACTGATCATGCAGGAAGTGGACGGAATAGAGGAACTCGAGGTCGGGTATTGGTTGAATCCGACGTACTGGAAGGTGGGGTATGCAAGAGAAGCTGCACGGCGCTTGATGCGCGAAGCGTATGATCGAGGGAACGACCGACTGATCTCAATCATTCACCCGGATAACATGCCGTCGCAACGCGTGGCGCGCGTGAACGGGATGAAGTGGGAGAAGGAGACGGTCTTCAAAGGAATCCCCGTATCGATCTACTCCTGCCGGCTATCCATCATCTGCAGAGGTTAAGCGAACATTAATCATAAGAGAGGAAGTCATCGTGTGGAAATCGTTTTGAAAAAATTTTCTGAACTGACTAATTTTGAGTTGTATGAGTTGCTTAAGTTGCGGACCGACGTGTTCGTCGTCGAACAACACTGTCCTTACCCGGAGCTGGACGGAACAGATCTCGACGCGGTCCATGGAATGGCCATCCTTGATGGAGAACTGATTGGCTGTTTCCGTGTGTTGCCGGAAACCATGAAACGACCTGTCGCCATCGGACGTGTCGCCGTCCGGCAAAATCACCGGGCGAAGGGCATTGCTCGCCGTCTGATGGAGGAAGCTGTCTCCTATACGGAGAAGACGGGGGAAGAAGAAGTCTATTTGCAGGCGCAGGCACACTTGGTTGATTTCTATGGATCTTTCGGTTTCAAGGAAGAGTCCGACATCTATCTCGAGGATGGAATTCCTCACGTCGACATGCGTCTTAAAAAATCTGTGACAAAGCGATGAATTACGCACACCCTTCTTCAGCTTCCTGTCCGTCGAGCCGATGATAGAAGGAACGGTCTCGACGGAAGGGAAGTTTGCGTATGAAACGTTTCTTGATGTCCATCATTCTCATCGTGATCGGTATCTTGTCTTTCTCAATCGGAATTTCCTATGCCCAGTTGCAGTCGAAACAAGCCGAATCTGAGCAAGAGATGGTACGCATCCTGAAGGCACGCGGTGTCGAAGAGACGGACGTACTGGAGGTCAGGGCAGCGTTCTCTCTTGCGCACAGAGAAGAAATCGAAGTGCGCTTACGGGAAGAACCATCGGTGACCTACCGTTTCGCCAAACCAGACCAGACGATCCGCTATATTGGCGCGGACGGTGTGAGCTTCAACGAAAACGGCAAGCATGACGCACGATTCAGGACGGACGAAGTGGAATTGACTCAAAAGTGAGTCGTCCGAAATGAGAAGTAAGGACCTTCGAAAAGAACAATGAGCCTCTTTCTTCGTAATGCTTTGCGAAGAGAGAGGCTCATTTTTTCTTCTGTTCCTTCCTTTTTTTCGATACACTAGAAAAAGAGATTTGGACCAGGAGGTCATGAGAATGCTGAAAAGATTTCAGAAGAATGAAGCGGTAGCACCTTTGATGCGTGCGTTCGTCGAGCTGGATGAGGAAGCCTATGGAAACTTTGCCGGACGATTGTCAGACGATGAGAAGCGGGCATTGAACTTGATCGGCCGGGCGATTGAACAGAGATCGCTTGAACATCTTGTGCTTGCGATAAGTACGAACCAGCCAATCGTTCACGTAGAAAAGCTCATCCAAGGATTGGCAGGATGGAAGGAAAATCTGGTTGCGCTTGAGAGGCTCGTTGAAGGCGGACTTGACCTGAATGAAATCGTCGTCCTCGAAGGCTTCCGATCGCCGCTCCGTCAGCCGATGCACGTACCAGTCGGATTATATACAGCTGTTGAAGATCAGTTGTTTGAACAGGCACTCCTAAAGGGATTTGATCTTGGATATGTCACTGAGATTCAGCGGGGGGACCGATTCGGTGAAACCGTTCAGTTGGACGTACTCGACCTGATGTTAATCCTTAACACGGAAAGACCGATCGATTCGCGCATTGTAGGAAAGCTCGCTTCCTGTAAGTCACTCGTCGGATTCACTATGTTGCTTCAGAATGGAACTTCCGCTCTTGCGGAAGCAGTCGCTCAATCGGAAGCCTATCGAGTGGATGAATCATATGAAAAGCACTATCCCCTGTTTTATGCCGGCGTCGGGAGACAGGAGAGCCTGTATCGGACCCTGATGAGGCACGCCGGAAAATCTGTCCGGAAAGAGGAAATCATCAAGGATGCACTGCTCGTCTTCCACAACTATCTGCCTGGCCTCGCCTTGTCTGAAGGGAAGGCATATTTCGATTCCCTGGTCGCTTTCGGAGAAGCTCTTCAAGACGAATTGGCAGTTGACTTCTCGATCGTCGATAAGGAACTGGTGCTTGAGGAATATGGTGAGGTGTTCAGCCGGTTGGTTCAGCGGGAGATCTGAGGGCGAAATGTATACCAACTGGATGTGTGCTGGATGTCAGAGACGAACTGCTGGTCATAGAGTGCGAGTGCGTTCCGGTTAGTTGATAAGCACGAGGTGGAGAAACTTCTGGATTGAAGATGGTGAATTTTGTGGAAGAAGGAATCCAGGATACGTGGACCGTAACCGTGACCTTCGTAAGCGGGGGCGCGTGTGATTTCATCCAGTACGATGGATCCGAACTCCCTGCGCCAAATCAATGTACCGATCGGCAAAGCGCCGTCGTAGACCAGGCAAGGAAATGATTTGAGCTCGCTCATCCGAATGAAGTCGTGTAAGGTCAATTGATAGGACTTGTCGATTTGACGCATCGCGTCATTTCGAAGCGACAAGAAAAGGTGGCGTTCACGGTCGGAGACGCTTTTGAATGTCAAGGTAGGTGGACGATCCTCGACGGTTCCGATAATCCGAAACTCTTCTGAGGTGGAAGTATATCCGATCGAGGCCCAGACGGAGATGAATCCATTGTCGCGCGGCGGTGAAATATGAACGTGGATGGCGTCGGGGTGCAGAGATAGCGCTTTTCGGTGGACGTGAAGTGCCAGTTTTTTGAAGGCTGCCATTTTAGAATAGGATGAATTGAGGAGGTGCACCTCGGTCCTGTTCTCCTTATTGCGACAGGCAAGTCCAATCGTTGCTACTGGAATGTCATTTTCGAGAAGTGTCCAGTGATGCCTGCCGTATTGACAGGCAGGGCCGCTGATTTCGCGCAGGACGGATCGTGTAGGCGGTAATAGCCGGTGTACGAGCTGTTGCTGGTGGGGCGTCAAACGATCATAGGAAACTATGGACAATAGAAACAACTACCTTTCACTTTTAATTGATTCCATTATATGACATTTTAAGTTGTTCGAAACTACTGTTTTTATCGAAGGATGAGAATTGAATTTTAAGAAAAGAAAGAAGGGAAATCGTTGCAAAGACGAATGTGGACATTACTAATAACGTTGGCACTGTTCAGCCCTCTCCTCTTACTGTCCGTTGGCGCGGAAACGACGAACACGAGCCCCGGGACTGGCACGGACGGGACGACCGTCTATGGGAACTACGGGGCCATGGATGAAATCATCGTCGACACCGTCGAACCTACCTTCGACGGATTCGATTCACCGAACGACATGGCATTCCTGTTTGCCGGTATAGCACTTCTCGCGACTCTTGGACTCGGGGTCATCAATACATCTGATTGAACAGGACAAGAAAAGGGCGCCTCTCCCGCGAGAACGACAGCGGGTGAGGCGCCCTTCTTATATTTTCTTAGAAATGGATGTGCTTCTTGCGGCCGACACGTTCGATTCTTTCGTGTTCCTCATGAAGCCCCGCTTCATCGAGCATGTTCAAGTAGTAACGAAACGGCGTGGAGCGGTGCGAGAAGTAAGGGATATATTCTGCGAACAACATTGATTCTGCTTTCTCGAGTTCGCGCAGTTCAATCAGGGCGCGAAGTTCAGCGAAGCGGATATCCTGATAGTCGGCGAGTGCATCCCCATCACGCCGAAGCTGTGGCCGAAGTTTCGACGCATGGTCGTTCAGTCCCTCGACAAAGGCTTCGCGGAGCGGTGCATTCGTGCAGTGCTTGAATACGGCGAGCAACAGGTCACTCCGTTCCGTGTCGACATCGATCGGTACCTTCAGTGCGGTGTAGATGGATCTTTGCATCCACGACTTCGGCTCCTTCTCATCCATTTTGTAGAAACCGACCAATTCGCTGAACATATCAGATTGAGTCACCTTCAGCAATCGGAACGGATCGTTCGTCAGGAAGAGGGGTTCCTCGCCTGCTGCCACTGAGAGCAGGAAGAAAAACTCCTCGAACGCCACGCGTGCTTCATTCTTTTTCGTGGCGTAGAAACGTAGGTGTTTCAGGAGTCGCTTTGCGGAGACATACCAATTCTTCTGTTCACGCAGAGGGACCTCATCATTCACATCAAGAAAAGCATGGTCATAGGCGAGCTGGATGAAGCGTTCCGTCTGCTGGATCGTCTGTTCGACCGTCGGATGTTCTTGTGCACGCTGATGTTCCTTATATTTTGCGAACTGTGTCAGCATCGCATCGAAATCCTTCTCTTCGATCGTCGACTTCGGAAGCTCGCGATACATCTCGACGATGATGTCGCGGAGGGTAGTGTCGCCGTATTGTTCTAGCAGCAGTCTCAATTTTCGAATACGCATAAGAATCCCTCCTTGAAAAAACGCAAACTTCAATACTATAGTCTTCCCGAAATATTCATAAACAGAACGTATCGAGAGAGGAAAGATGACAATCTTCCGTCCAAAACGTTACGATGGATAAAAAACTGGGGTGGGATATGTATGAATGAAACAATCCAGACGATCTTGAATCACAGGAGCATTCGTAAGTTCAAATCGGATCCATTAGACGATGAGACAGTACGTCTCCTCGTCGAGGCTGCGCAGGCTGCCTCGACATCTTCCTATCAGCAAGCTTACGCAATCATCGGAGTCGACGACGCAGCACTGAAGCGGTCGTTGATGGAAGTCGCGAGTCAACAATCTTATGTCGCAGAAAACGGATATTTCTTCGTCTTTTGCATCGACTACCATAAGCATGCTGTCGCTGCTGCTTGGCAAGGGTCGAATCTCGATGCGACGATCGAATCGACGGAAGCGCTCATCGTCGGAACAGTCGACGCGAGCCTTGCGGCGCAAAATCTGGTCGTAGCAGCGGAGTCGCTTGGATATGGTGCGGTCTATATCGGATCGCTTCGAAATGACGCAAAAAAGGTGAGTGAGCTGCTTGCTCTCCCGAATCAGACCGTTCCGCTCTTCGGTGTGGCTATCGGTCTACCGGACCATTCTCCCGGCAAAAAGCCCCGTCTTCCGATGGAGGCGGTCTTTCACCGGAATCGTTATACTGAGGATGATAAGCTGCTCAGATTTCTGCAAGAATACGAAGAAAAAACGGCAGCATATTATACGGAACGCACGGACGGACAACGGAGCGAAGGATGGGTTTCGCAGATCGTTCGGACGATGCTTGAACCGAAACGGAAGTATCTACGCGATTTTTTGAGAGATAGAAAATTTTTGAAGGACTGAAATACGGAGGATAAGAAATATGACTGAATCTCGCAATGGCCGTTCCCGTCTCGAACGGAAGCGGCAGGAAGCAATGACACAGGCAGAACGGGAACAGACTACGCCGCTGGAGGACTGGAGGAGACGTGATGAGATGGGTGCCTCTGGACCTGAGACGCGCCCGTCCGGTGAGCGATTCATTGACCATCAATCGAGCGGGCCAGTAAAACAAAAGAAAACGAAAAAAAGAACCCTTCCATCGCTGCCGAGTTTCAGGTTGAGGAAACGGTCGGCTTCAGTCAAGCAGCGCCCGCGTCAGGCAGAGAAACAGCAGAGCGGGCGCGACTCCGGTAGGCGGGGGACGGAACGTCCGAAACGTAAATGGAGAGGTAAGATGTTCGGGTTGCTGCTCCTTTTGCTCGCCGCGATCGTGCTGTTCACCTCACAGCCGTTTACGTTCATGATGATCGGCAGCGATGCGCGGCCTGGTGAATCGCTCAGGGGATCACGTGCGGATTCGCTGTCGACGATGCAGTTCGTCCCGCTCTCGCGAACGATTCAGCTGACATCGATCCCGAGGGATACGTACACGCCGATTCCATGTGAAGACGGCCAGAAGGATAAGATCACGCATTCTTTCGCCTACGGTGGCGAGGATTGTTCGGAAGGGGCTGCAGAGACGCTTCTCGATACGGAGGTCGACAGCAAGATCGTCATCTCGTTCGATTCATTCATCGGACTGATCGATACGATCGGCGGAATTGACCTCGTTTCGACAGGAACATTCAGCGAACAGGATGCAAGCGGCAAGGCGAATCAGTATTCCTTCCAAAAAGGGAAGGAATACCATATGGATGGTGCGATGGCTCTCGCTTACTCACGTCATCGAAAGACCGACACGGACGGAGCGCGTGCGAACCGCCAATCCGAGATAATCGAAGCGACGGCGAAGGAATTGCTCAAGCCGACCGGCTGGACGAGCATCCCTGCGGCTCACCGCTACATGAAGGAAGAGATGAATCTCGAAATATCGGTCCGACAAATGGCGACGGCTGCGCTTTCGCTTGCACTTCTGTCTGAGCGGGAGCACCTTGAGATCAAGGGTGCGGATGACTACATCGGCGGCGTCTACTATTATGTTCCGAACGAACCGACCCTTAAAGAAGTACGGGCGAATCTCGACACGACCTTTTACGGTACCTTAAAAAATCAGTAATTGGACAAAAGGGGTTTGCACCCTCTTGATAGGTGGAAATTAATATCATGTAGCTCTTCAGGGACTATGCGCCCTGGCGACGTTCGCGGCTGACGGTGCCCGAGCAAGGCTGTCATCCGGGAGGCTTCTGCTTTAAGAATGAAGAAGTGGTGCGCAGTTCACATGAGATGACTATCATATCGAGGAGGGACCTTACTCATGAAAGTATTAGTAGTCGGTGCATCAGGAACGATCGGTTCGCGTGTCGTCAAATCGCTCGCGAAAGAGAACCATGTGACCGTCATCGTGCGATATGAGCATTTGGTAGAACGGTTCGAGAAGATGGGCGTCAAAGCTTTGTTCGTCGACATCGAACACGAACTCGATAAGAAAATCGATGAAGGGGTCGCAGGTCAGGATGCCGTCATATGTGCCGCTACGGCAGGTGTCCATGGCGAGACGACGGAAATCGAATTGCTCGATCGGACAGTCGCACTCAAGACGATTGATGCAGCGAAGAAGGCTAGGGTCCGTCATTTCGTACTTCTGAGCGCCTACGGAGCAGATCGGCCGGAACAATTCAAGAAGGACGTTTATCCATTTTACGCAGCGAAAAATGCCGCTGATGAACAACTTGAACATAGCGGACTTAACTATACGATCATTTGCCCGGTGACGATCACGGATGGTCCGGGACGAGGATTGATCGAAGCGGATGAGGATTTGAAGGATACGGAAGGCGCAACGATTTCAGAAACCGATGTCGCATCCGTGCTGGTCGCGACCGTAGGCAACCGAGATCTGTTCAACCGCCGTCTGGAGGTCAAGGAAGGGAAGACGTCCTTGAACGACGCGCTCGACATGGAGCCGATTTCGATGAGTGGTAAGGGTGACCGGGAAGTGAAACGGCAACTTCCGCGCTTCAATTGATAGAAGACCATGTGAAGGCTGTTCTTCGAGAGGAGGACAGCCTTTTTGCTGTGTCGATCTCTGGTCCCTTTGGTACACTAAGGTTGAGGTGAAGAAATTGAAGAGATGGTTGACGTTGCTTGCGATGGCGCTTGCCCTCACAGGTATTATCTATAAAGGATATTCGGCTGTCCGGCTCGAAAAAGAGCAGGAGGCAAAGATGGAAGCACAAGCGAAAGGCGGTTTGAAGGTCGGGGACAAGGCTCCCGACTTGATGCTCGAACAGAACGGACAAGACGTTCGATTGACAGGACTCTCAAGCAAAGGGATGGTGATCAACTTCTGGGCGAGCTGGTGTCCGCCTTGTGTTGAAGAAATTCCTGAATTGAACGTGTTTTCTGAACGGTCGAATATTCCGGTATACGGTATCAACGTGACGACCTCTGAGCGTCGCGGCAAGGAGGATGTCTCGTCTTTTCTAAAGAAACATCCGGTAGACTACCCGATCTTGTACGACATCGAAGGTGCATCCGAGAAAGCCTATCGCTTGCTGGCGATGCCTGCGACCTATGTCATTGACGGTGATGGAAGAATCGTCGAGGCGCATGTCGGCCCGGTCACGAGTGACATGCTAGAGGAGATGGTCAAGAAAATCGACTGAGGAGGGATTCGATGCGGCTGCGGTGTGTAAACTGCTCATACGAGGAACACTTCGAGACGGGTGCTTCAAAGGAGTGGGGTGAATTTCCGACGATGCTCACTTATGGGATGGCCCAGTATGAGATTGGATTGCCATTCATGTTCGTCCCGCGGTTTCAGGAACCTGCTGTAAGCAGGCAACGGTTGGACGATGAGAACCGGGCACGGCTCATCCATGCTTTTCATGCGAATATCGATACGATTTCCGATCGATGGGTTCCTCATCAATATGAGCTCTATCAATGCCCGACGTGCGACGGACTGACAAGCCGTTTCTGGTGCGCGATTTGGACGGACGAAGGGGCGCTGCAGCCCGAGCATCACTGCAGAAAAGATGGTTCGCTGCTCGTTCAGCGTTCAATCGGAGATTTAAGTCAAATCATCTGTCCTTCCTGTCATGAACGGACATTACGCGCATTCAACTAAAAAATCCGGTCGCATCAGTTTGCGTGACCGGATTTTTTAGCCCATTTGACGGAATGAAAAATTATTGAAAGGTGTTTCGGAAACGGAATTGGCGTCTAATGAGTAATTTGTACCATCAAATAGAATAGCGTCACCAAGACGTGCTTCTGCTGGGAGGTAACGACGCGGTATGAAGCTCGATCCGTTCTCCCAAAGTAAAACGGCGTATTTGCCATCTAATCGTTCAAGTGTACCTCTTTTAATCATATGAACTCCTCCTACAATCACATTGAAGGCATCCTCTGGAAGAAGGTGCGTTTTTTATCTCTGTCTATCCTTTAATTAATAATCTCTCTTATGGTTGGTATATTCCCACATGAAGCACAGCTTACACTTTTTTGTGTGGTAAAACAAAGCCTATTTTAGCGTAAATCCTTAATGATTGATTGAATTGTGTACAAAAGTAGGTAAATCGTGAAGGAAATGTGACAAAAATATGACATAGTCTTTTGTAGCGTATAAGAGAATTGGCTGATGATTCGATAGTCACGATTTACTTCCTTTTTTCACTATCGGTCTCTTTGCAGGGAAATTCAAGTGCAATGTTCCGGAAATCTCGACACGAAATACCTATAAAGCCCGGTCCCTTCATTCCCGAGGATAAGGAATGAAGGAATCGGGCTTTTTGATTCTCATACTGCTGGATCATGCGGCCTGTTTGACTTCCTGTTCCTTCGTCGGACGCGTGTAGGCAAGGATGAAGGTAAAGAGCGGCGACAGGAGCAGGAAGAAGGCGAACGGCGCGTAGGACGTTACCGGAACGCCGAGCGTCGAGGCGAAGAATGCTCCGGATACACCCCAAGGCACAAGTGGATTGATCAGCGTACCGCCGTCCTCAAGCGCACGTGACAGGTAGCGCCGATCGATTCGCCGTTCGGCGAAGATCGACTTGAAGGCCTGTCCCGGAAGCAGAATCGAAAGGTACTGCTCACCGACGACGAAGTTTACTCCGATCGATGATAGGGCGGCGGAGCTGATGATACTTCCATCCCGGTGCAACTTGGAAACTGTCCGTTCGATCAGCACATCGATCACACCGAGCCCCCGAAGGATGCCGCCGAAGGCGAGCGCGAGCATGACGAGTGAGACGGACCACATCATCGATTGAAGACCGCCGCGGTTGACGATCGATGCGACTGTTTCGTTCGACGTCTCAAGCGAAAGTCCGTTTTGAATGACAGACATCCAGTTGCCGATATTCCAGTTCCCTTGTACGATTCCCGTCAACGCTAGGCCGCTCAAGACACCGAGGACCAGCGTCGGGATGACGGCTGTCTTACGGAAAGCGAGAACCATCACGAGCAGAGGCGACAGAAGCGTCCATGGAGAAAGTGAGAACAGGCGAGCTAACTCGTTCTGCGTGCTGACGACAAGTGAGCGATCGACGTCTCCGCTTCCTTGTCCGAAGAGGAAGAAGATGATGAACGTCAAGGTGATGGCGGGAATTGTCGTTCCCATCATGAAACGGATATGACTGAATACGGATAAATTCAAGATGCCTGGCGCAAAGTTAGTCGTGTCCGAAAGCGGCGACATCTTGTCACCGAAACATGCTCCGCTGATGATTGCACCTGCTGCAAGGGCAGGATTGACACCGAGAGCGATCGAGATTCCCATCAGCGCTACACCGACCGTACCGACTGTCGTGAACGAACTGCCCGTGAAAGTCGAGACGAGCATCGCAATTAGCAACGCGCTCGGAGCGAACCATTGTGCAGATAACGTTTCGAGCCCGAAGAAGAGAAGCGTCGGGACAGCACCGCTCATCATCCAAACAGCGATCGTCATGCCGACGAGCAGCATGATCAAAATTGGTTTTATTGCTTCGCGGATGCCTTGGATCATCGATTCCTCAAGGTGTTCGAATGTAATTCCCCGAAGCATCGCGTAAGCTGCGACGACCACAAGGCTTGAAAGGATAGCAAGATGGGGTTCTGCTTTTGCGCCGAACAGGACGGCGAGCAAGATGAGTGCACTGACAATTAGAAGAGATGCGGATTCGCGAAAAGACATACGCATGCTTCCACCTCCGTTTCGTGTGTTTGCTTTTATGCTTGTTTGCTTTTATGCATAAAAGTGTTGATGTGAGACATCATAACGAAAATACATCAGCTCGTCAATCCTAAATCATCTTTCTTTTTATGGAGAACTTTCCTTTTGGGAGGTTCCTCGGAAATGGCTGAATCCTGTCGCGGCTAGAGCTGTCAGCATGTTCAGGCAAAAGAGAGGAAGTGGGTGTGTTATATCCAGGGTATCTCTTTTTGCCTGTCGATTAGCTCATAGGGGGATTTCGCCAGGTGATTCCAGTAAAGTCAAGTCGGTTTGGCTTACTTTTCCTGAAATGTGACGATTTTTCGAAGAAAACGCTTTCTTTTTCTCGTTTTTTCTTGCACAATAAGAAATAAGATATGTCTATAATGTGAACGGGGGAATGAAGCGGTGTTTACAGCAATTCTGTGTGGGGTCATCGCCGTCATGGGAGCAGGAGTGGTCGGGGTCGATCGGCTCGTATCAGGACGCGTCGAAAAAAACTGACGAATAAATCAGCAAGCGGTAACCGGATATTTCCGGGTGCCGCTTTTTTTGTAATCTGAACACTCTGTGACATCTCTTCCGACATGGCGGGCGGTGTGCTACACTGGACGACGGAAATATTGTGAAATATAGCACAAGGAGTGGAGGAAGATGGAAGTTCGATATTCGGTGACTCCGTTTGATGAAAAGCAGGCTCAGCGCCTACTGGAGGCTGGGGCGAGTGATCTCGTACTCGGTATTGAACGTTTGACGCTCAGAAGCCCGGGCTATTTTTCGAGGGAAGAGATGAGAAACATCACTGCTCAGGCACATGGAGCGGAAGCGACAGTGACAGTCAGATGCAACGCTTTGCTCGACGAGGGGGGAGTCGGTCTCTTTCGAAAAGAGTTGTCGTTCCTCGAGGAGATCGGTGTCGACCGGTTGCTTCTGCTCGATGTGGGGGCAATACATATTTGGAGGACATCGGGTTGTCGCATCCCGTTCTATGTCGATGGAGAAACCGTCCTCACCTCAGCTGAGCAGTGTCGTTTCTTTACGCGAATCGGGGCGCAAGGAGCCATCCTGTCACGCGAGCTGACAGAAAAAGAAATCAGCAGGATCAAAGAAGGGTGTGATGCGAACATCATGGTCCAGGCGTTTGGCCATACGTGCCTGCATCACTCCAAACGAAAGCTGCTGACGATCCATGGGACGAAATCGAAGGAAAGAATACGCGAAGCGAAGACGGGCAAGTCCTATCCGGTAGAGGAGAACGCCATGGGGACGCATGTATATTCAGCGGAAGTCCTGCTGCTTGATGACCGTCGGTTCGAAGAACTCGGGATCGAAGAGTTGCTGCTCGACGGAAATGCGATGGACCGGGAGGAATACGAGTATCTCATATGTAAAATATTGCGTCACGAACTGCTCGCTGAAGACCTGCGAACGTCAGGAATGGATTTTGGCACTGGATTCTTCGGTAGAGAGGAGACCGTCCGATGAACATGAAACCGGAACTGCTCGCACCTGCCGGGGATCTCGACAGGTTGAAGGTAGCTATCACTTATGGGGCGGATGCCGTCTTCATCGGAGGGCAACAGTATGGACTGCGCTCGCGCGCCGGCAACTTCACGCGCAGCGAGATGGAGGAGGCGGTCTCCTTTGCGGCCATGCACGGAGCCAAGGTATATGTAGCGGCTAACATGATCGCTCATCCAGGTGATGCGGAAGGGGCTGCCGACTTCTTCCGGATGCTCGAAGAAATCGGTATCTCCGCAGCCATCATTTCCGATCCCGGGCTGATTGAGATCGCCAGGGAATCCGCGCCGGACCTGCCGATTCATCTCTCGACGCAGGCGTCGACGACGAACAGCGAGGCGCTCGCCTTCTGGAAGGAAGAAGGGATCGAGCGAGTCGTGCTCGCAAGGGAAGTCAGCCTACAAGAGATCAAGCAGATGAAGGATAAAGTCGACATCGAACTCGAGACGTTCATCCAAGGAGCGATGTGCATGTCATACTCCGGACGATGCACGTTGTCGAATCATATGGCGGAGCGTGATGCGAACCGCGGTGGCTGCGCCCAGTCCTGCCGCTGGGATTACACGCTTGAGGAGCAAAATCGGAAATTCGTCATGGGAGCAGCAGACATGATGATGCTACGCCACATCCCGGAGCTGATAGAGAGCGGCATCGACAGCTTCAAGATAGAGGGGAGAATGAAGTCCGCCTACTACGTCGCAACGGTCGTGCGCATCTACAGACAAGTGATCGACCGCTTCCTCGAAGAGGGGGAACGATTCCGCTTTGATCCGGCTTGGGAAGCGGAACTGCGGGATGCGATGACGCGTGAGACGTCGACCGGTTTCTACTTCGGGGAACCGGCGATCGCGGATCTGCAACGAAAGCGCCGCGCACGGAAAACGTTCCTCGGACGGGTCGTCGGTACGGACGGAACGGCGGGACGGGTGAGAGTCGAGCCGCGGAATGCTTTTTCCGTCGGCGACGAGGTCCATTGTTTCGGTCCCGCGATGGAAAGCGTGGTACTCTGCGTTCGTTCGATCACGACGCTCGAGGGGGAGCGAATCGAGCGGGCTGCAACCCCGATGCGTCACGTATACGTCGAGCTCGATCATCCTCTCGGGGAAGACTGGTTCTTGACGAGCAAAGGTTAAGGCGAACGCGACCGATTTTCCAACTTTTGTGGTACGATGACCTTATAGAAGTCATAGGGAAAGAGGGGAACTTCGCATGAGCAGTGAAAAGGAGCGCGGGATTCTTGAGGCGGCTAAACAGTCGTTCGCGACCTTCGGATATAAGGCGACGACGATCGATCAAATCACCCGGCTCGCCGGGGTGGGAAAAGGGACGCTGTATCTGTTTTTCAAAAATAAAGAAGAGCTGTTCCAGTCGATCCTCGATCAGGAAATAACTCAGCTGAAGTCGATCGCGAAGGAAGCGCTCGCCGCAGAAGAGTCGCTCGAGCAAAGACTGTACCGCGCCTTGCTGCGGATTTTCGATTATCGTCAGGACCATCAATTTTTGCTCAAGATGACGCAAGAAGTACGTGAGATGGGGACGCCGGCCGCGAAGGAGGCGACACGTCAAATCGAGGATGCGATCGTCTCGTTCATAAAAGGGGAGATCGAGCAAGGAATCAAAAGTGGTGAGATCAAAAACTGTCCGCCTGAATTGACCGCGTTCGTCATGCTCGAGCTATACGTAACACTCGTCTTTCGCTGGGCGGAACAACATGAAGCGCTCGAGCGGGAACAGGTCGCTGAATTCTTCGATCTTTACTTGATGTCAGGATTGAAGCAAACGCAATAACAGGAAGAAAGACTTCTTTTCCTTTTGGAGAAGAGGTCTTTTATTTGTCTTTTATTAATAAAAATACAATTGACAGTATAAATATACATATGTTTTAATCGTCCTATCAATGATTGAAGGGATGTATCGATATGAAATGCGCCATCATCGGAGCGACCGGTTATACATCTTTAGAGCTGACGAGACTAATTAACGGTCACCCAGAACTTGAAATCATTCAGTTGATCAGCGAGTCGAAGGCCGGTGCATCCGCCGGTGAATTATACCCTCATATGAATAATTATGAGTATCCTGTTTTGGATTCCTTCTCTTTGGACCGCATTTCCGAATCGACGCTCCTGTTCCTTGCGACTCCGAGCGGGGTGTCGACAGGCTACTTGGAACAGTTGAACGACTTTCAAGGGAGAGTCGTCGACTTGAGTGGAGATTTGCGAATTGAAAAGCAGTCCTATGAGAAGTGGTATGGGAAAAAGGCAGTCGCACAAGAGATACAGAGACGTGCCGTCTACGGACTCACAGAAGTGGCGCGCAGTGAGATACGGAATGCGAGGCTGATCTCGAATCCGGGCTGCTATGCCACGGCGGTCCTCCTAGGATTGTTACCTTTTTTGAAGAAGGGACTGATCGCCCCTGACCAACTGATCATCTCGGCCGCCTCCGGCATTACAGGGGCTGGAAAGAGTTTGACTGAGAAGACGCACCATGCGCGAGCGAACGAGAATGTCCAGCTCTATAAAATCCACACACACCAGCATATTCCGGAGATCGAGCAGGTGATCAACGAGGAGACGGGACTCGATGTCTCACTTACGTTCTTGACTCACCTCCTCCCGATCAACAGGGGAATAATGGCGACGATGGTCGTCGTGCCGACCGTCTCGATGGCTGAATCGAAGTGGCGCGAAGTTCTGGAAGAGGCCTATGCCGAAGATCCTTTCATCCGTGTTCGCTTGAGCGATCCGGAAATCAAATCAGTCGTCGGCAGCAATTACTGTGATCTCTCCGTCTATCTCGATGAACGGACCGGGCGCTTGACGATCGTCTCCGTCATCGACAACATGCTCAAAGGAGCGGCGGGGCAGGCTGTACAAAATGCGAACCTGATGCTTGGCTTCGATGAGACGGCTGGATTGACACACCAACCAACATATATCTAGAAAGTAGGGATGAATCGTGCTCGAGGTTCAACTGAAGACGCCGATGTCGCTCGTGACTCCAAAAGGGTTCTCGGCGACGGGAATACATGTCGGACTGAAACGAAAGAGAAAGGATCTCGCGCTTTTGCTGTGTGAAACGGAAGCGAGCGCTGCTGCGGTCTATACGACGAACCACTTCCAAGCTGCCCCGATTCAAGTGACGAAGGAGGCGATGGCGGACTCGAACGGCAAATTGCGTGCCGTCCTGATCAACAGCGGGAATGCTAACGCCTGCACGGGGGACGTCGGCCTGGCGCATGCCCGTCGATCGCAGGAGGCGGTCAGCATGAAATGGGATATCCGGCCGGAACAGGTAGCCATTGCTTCGACAGGAGTGATCGGTCAACCGCTCCCGATCGATACGCTCTTGAACGGCATCGGAATGCTCGCTCCTCAGGGAACAGACGACGAAGCAGAATCGTTCGCGGAAGCGATCCTTACGACGGATACCGGTACTAAGACGGCCGGAAGCCAGTATTACCAGAAGCAACACCTGATCTCGGTCGCCGGCGTCGCGAAAGGTTCGGGGATGATCCATCCGAACATGGCGACGATGCTGGGATTCATGACGACCGATGCGACGATCGAACCTGGTCTCCTCCAGTCGATGCTCAGGGAGTGTGTCGACGCCACCTTCAACAGCATCACCGTCGATGGGGACAGTTCGACGAATGACATGGTGCTCGTGCTGGCAAGCGGCGCATCTGGTGCTCCGGAAATCGAGGCGGGATCGGAAGAGGCGAAACAGCTCAAGGAAGCGATGCTCGATGTCTGTGAAGTGCTCGCGAAGGAGATCGCCCGTGACGGCGAAGGCGCGACGAAGTTGATCGAAGTGCACGTCAACGGCGCAATCGATGACATGCTTGCCCGGAAAATCGCAAAGCAGATCGTCGGATCCTCGCTCGTCAAGACGGCGGTTTTCGGAAGAGACGCGAACTGGGGAAGGATCGTCGCTGCGATCGGCGCCGTCGATGAACCGATCGATGTCTCATCCATCATGGTGAAAATTGGTTCTCAAGTCGTCCTGCGCGACAGTCAGCCGGTCTTGTTCGATGAGGAGAAGGCGACGGCCGAACTCGCCCTTGATACGGTCCGGATCGAGGTCGATCTCGGAGCCGGATCAGGCGCGGGACAGGCGTACGGCTGCGACTTGACCTATGACTACGTCAAAATCAACGCGAGTTACCGGACATGAGCCGGCTGAAGGTGGTGAAACTCGGCGGGAGCACGTTCGATGAGCTTGATCCGGCTTTCTTTGAAGAGTGGCGCGGATGGCTCGCAAAAGGGAATGAACTCATCGTCGTCCACGGCGGTGGTCCGGCGCTTTCGGCATATTGCGAAGACGCGAAGATAGACCCGGCCTTCCATCGTGGAATCCGCGTGACGACCGATGAGGTGTTGAAGGGAGCGGAGCGGGTACTTGCCGGTGAGATGCAGACGAGGGTCGTCCGGTCTTTCATCGAGCAGAACCTGCTGGCAGTCGGACTATCCGGCGTCGACGCCGGAATCATGAGAGGGAGGCAGCTTGAGAAGCGGCTGGGCGCTGTCGGAGATGTAGAGGCGGTCGACGGCCGTTTGCTTAGAACGCTGACTTCGAACGGATATATACCTGTCGTCACCTCTCTCCTGTTTGGGACGACAGGGACGCTGAACTGCAACGGAGACGCCTGCGCAGTCGCTCTGGCGGAAGCGCTCGAGGCGGACGTGTTCGAACTGATCACTGATGTACCCGGAGTCCGGATCGGCGACAGCTTCCGAAGCAAAATGACACCTGCAGCGCTCATCGATGGAATCGAAAACGGAGAAATCAATGGCGGGATGATTCCAAAGTGCGAGGCGGCTGTGCAGCTTCTTGCCCGCGGCGCCGAAGAGGTCGTCATTCGTTCCGGAAAAGACGCAGGAGACAGTGGCACGACCGTGAAGGAGGGAAATCATGGAACATCTATTGCCAACATATCAGCGTCGTGAGATGGAGGCTGTGCAAGCATCCGGATCATACGTCTGGGATGCTGAAGGAAAAAAATATCTCGACTTCATGATGGGCATCGCAGTCTGTGGAACTGGTCATCGTCACCCCCATGTCGAGGCGAGCATAGCGGAACAGCTCGGAAAGGTGTGGCATATGTCGAACCTGTTCCGAATCAGCGGCCAGGAGACGGTTGCGGAGCAGCTGATCAGCGGGACGCATTTCAAGGGAGCTTTCTTTTGCAACAGCGGAGCGGAGGCGAACGAAGGTGCTTATAAGCTCGTCAGGAAATGGACGGGACGGAATCGTGTCGTCTCATTCAGCCAATCGTTCCATGGACGAACGTTCGCCATGATGGGGGCGACGGGACAGGAGAAAATCAAGCAAGGATTTGGTCCGATGGTCGAAGGATTCGATCACGTGTCTTACAACAGCTTCGAAGCGCTCGAAGCGATCACTGAACAGACTGCCGCTGTCTGGATCGAGTTGATCCAAGGAGAGGGCGGTGTGATCCTGGCAGATGATACGTGGCTCGACGCGCTGATGGAGCGGGCGCAGCGGGTCGGCGCAAAAATCGTCGTCGACGAGGTCCAGACCGGAATTGGCCGGACTGGCACCCGTTATGCGTATGAAAGCACCCCACTCATTCCTGATGTCGTGACGCTTGCGAAAGGACTCGGAAGCGGCTTTCCAGTCGGGGCGATCTTAGCTGCGCAAGGAGCAGAAGAGGTTTTCACACCTGGGACGCACGGTTCGACGTTCGGAGGAAATCCGCTTGCGATGGCGGCTGCGAAAGCGACGCTTGAATTATTGTTTGATCAGTCGGCGCTCGAACACATCGAGGAAACCGGACGCTATCTGATGGATCGACTGTCGAAGCTGAAAACCCCCTCCATCGTCGATGTGCGTGGTAAGGGGCTGATGGTTGGGATCGAGATGACAGAAGAGGTCGCGCCAGTGATCGATGCGCTCCAGCACGAAGGCTTGCTTGTCGCGCCGGCGGGACCGAATGTCATACGGCTCTTGCCATCCCTGTTCGTGACGAAAGAAGAAATCGCCCAAGCGATCAGAATGATGGAGCATGTGCTCGAACAGAAAGCGGGGGTGAGAGGATGAAAGCGGAAATAAAGCTTGCGGACGGAACCATATATGAGGGAACTTTCGAGACACGACAGTCGGCGGGAGAAGGCGAAATCGTCTTCTATACCGGGATGACTGGTTATCAGGAGGTGTTGACAGACCCTTCTTACAAAGGACAGATCGTCGTCTTCACCTATCCTCTGATCGGTCAATACGGGATTGAAGATAATGCAAGTGAAAGCAAGCAGATACAAGTGTCGGGTATCGTGATGCAGACACTCGTCGAAGAGGACAAAGGCGGGTTCAAAGACTGGCTCGAATCATCTGGCGTCCCGGTCGTTTCGGGTGTCGACACCCGCGCACTCGTTCGCAGCATCCGCCAGGGAGGCGACCAGTGGGCAGTCATCGATTCGAAGGCGGAAGGTAATCCTGAAGGAACTCTTGGCGGTGTCATCTCCCGTGTGACTACGAATAAGATGATCGTCCATGAATCGATGAATAAAAAAGGGACCATCGTCTGCATCGATTACGGCGTCAAGGCATCGATGATCGCAGCGCTTAATGCGCGCGGATTCTCTGTCGTCCAGGTTCCGTACGACACACCGCGTCGCGTCATCGAACAGTTGAATCCTGACGGTCTTTTGTTCTCGAACGGACCAGGAGATCCGGCTCAAATGTCTGCTCATCTCGATGACGTCAAGGAGCTTGCGCTTCGCTATCCGACACTTGGCATCTGCATGGGACATCAGGTCATCGCAACCGCGTTCGGTTGCACGGTCTCGAAGCAGCGTTACGGGCATCGGGGAGCGAATCATCCGGTGCGTCACGTCAAGACGGGCGAAATCTGGCTGACCTCCCAGAACCATGGATACGTCATCGATTCAGAAAGTGTGAACCTGTCACCTCTTGAGGTCCTCTATGAAAATGTCAACGACGGATCGATTGAAGGGTTACGTCATCCGCACGAGCGGATCGTCACGGTCCAGTTCCATCCGGAAGCAAGCCCGGGACCGAAGGAAGCGATGGCTATCTTCGACGTGTTCGAAGGAATGATCAAAAAGGAGGTGCAGCATGTCAGCTGAGAAGAAAGTACTCGTCATCGGATCCGGCCCGATCATCATCGGACAAGCGGCCGAATTCGATTATTCAGGCACCCAGGCGTGCAAGGCGCTGAAAGAGTCAGGTTGTGAGGTCGTGTTGATCAATTCGAATCCGGCGACGATCATGACGGATCCGATGACGGCGGACCACGTCTATATCGAAGCGATGACGCATGAGAAGGTCGCTGCGATCATCGAACGTGAAAAACCGACATATCTCTTGGCGAATGTCGGGGGACAGACAGCGTTGAATCTAGCGCTCGAGCTTGATGCCAGTGGTGTACTCGAAAAGAATGGTGTTGAAATGCTCGGGACGTCACTTGAGACGATCCGGGACGGAGAGGACCGTGAGCGATTCAAACAGAAAATGAAGCAACTGAACGAGCCGCTCCCGATCAGTACGACGGTCGAGACGATCGGGGAGCTTGAGGAGTTTCTTTCGGTCCACGGTGTACCGGTCGTCATCAGACCGGCGTTTACGCTCGGCGGAACAGGCGGAGGAATCGCGCAGACACGAAAAGATGCGATTCGTATGACGAAACTCGGGCTTGCCGCAAGCCCGATCAACCAGTGCCTGATCGAAATGAGCATCGCCGGATACAAGGAAGTCGAATATGAAGTCATGCGGGATGCTTACGGGACGAGCATCATCGTCTGCAATATGGAGAACATCGATCCGGTCGGGGTCCATACCGGCGACTCGGTCGTCTTCGCGCCTGCTCAGACGCTGTCAGACCGGATGAGCCAAATCCTGCGGACGGCATCACGAACGATCGTCTCAGAACTCGGGGTCATCGGCGGCTGCAACATCCAGTTCGCGGTTCATCCGACCGAGGAAGCGTACTACGTGATCGAGGTCAATCCACGGGTCAGCCGTTCTTCGGCGCTCGCCTCGAAGGCGACAGGTTATCCGATCGCGAAAATCGCGACCCGTCTCGCACTTGGTGAACGTCTTGATGAGTGCATCAATCCGGTCACTTCGGAGACGATGGCGAGTTTCGAGCCTGCCCTCGATTATGTGACGGCGAAAGTCCCCTGCTTCCCGTTCGATCTCTTCGACTCAAGCGACCGCACGCTTGGGACACAGATGAAAGCGACGGGGGAGAGCATGGCGATGGGCAAGACACTCGAGGAAGCGCTCCAAAAGGCATGGCGCGGAGCAGGTATCGAGCAGTCGCCGCTCTACCCGGCCTGGATGAAGGAAGCCGCCATTGCCACACTTTTCGAGGAAGTGAACAAACCGACAGACCGTCGTCTGCTCGCGATGCTTGCGCTGCTCGATAGAAAGATGATCGGGGAGGACGAGCTGCAGCGGATGACACGAATCAGTCCACTTTTCGTCAATAGCCTGAAGAAGCTCAGCTCGATCAGCCAAGCGATCACACTGGAGAGCAGTTCCCTCCTGTTTGCGAAGCGGCACGGTTTTACAGACGAGCAAATCGCGATGCTGACAGGGCGTGACGAGCATGAGGTCCGGGCGATAAGAGGAGAATTCGGCATAAAGCCTGTCTATCAGATGATTGATACGTGTGCAGGTGAATTCGAAAGCACGACACCGTACTTCTACGGGACGTGGAGCGGGCGGACTGAAACGGTTCCGAGCAAGAATAAGAAAGTCGCTGTCATCGGGGCGGGACCGATCCGGATCGGCCAGGGAATCGAATTCGACTACTGTTCGGTGCACGCAGTCCGCTCGTTGCAGGCACTCGGATACGAGGCGATCATGATCAATAACAATCCCGAGACCGTGTCGACGGACTTCGAGGTGGCGGACAAGCTCTACGTCGAGCCACTGACGAAGGAAGAGGTCATCCATGTCCTTGAAGCCGAGAACTGCAGCGACGTCCTGATCCAGTTCGGGGGACAGACGGGCATCGCGCTCGCTCATATGCTTGAGGAACGCGGTTTCCGGTTGCTCGGAACGAAAGCTGATGTGGTCGATGAGATGGAGGACCGCGACCGTTTCTACCGCTTCCTCGACCAGCTCGAAATCGCGCGCATAAAAGGCGAAGAGGTCGACTCTGAAACGGCGCTGTATGAATCGATCGCCGAGATCGGTTATCCATGTATCGTTCGGCCGTCCTATGTCATCGGCGGGAAAGGGATGCACATACTGCATGACGCGGATGAATTGGCGACACAGAAAGGGCGGTTCGTCTATCCGCTTCTCGTCGATGCCTATGTTGCCGGGGTAGAGCTCGAAGTCGACTGCGTCTCTGACGGGAACACCGTCTATGTCCCGCTCGTGATGGAACAGGTCGAACAGGCGGGAGTCCATTCGGGCGACTCTACGATGATTCTCCCTCCTGTAAAGGCGTCGCGTGCTGTTCAGGATGAAATCGAGCAGGTCGCGAAACGGATCGGAAAGTCGCTTGATTATCGGGGGGCATTCAACATCCAGTTCGTCCTGAGTGAGGGTAAACTTCACGTGCTTGAAATCAACCCGCGTGCGTCACGGACGTTGCCGATCGTCTCGAAGGTCACGGGCCGTCCCCTGCTCGACTGGTCCGTCAAGGCGGCGCTCGGCATGACGCTCGAGACGATCGTTCCGAAAGAGCGTGAAGAACTTGATTATCATGCCGTCAAGACACCGGTCTTCTCCACCCTCAAGCTCGAAGGTGTCGATCCGAAGACAGGTCCGGTCATGCGTTCGACAGGAGAGACGCTGCAGTGGACGCTTGGGGAGCCGGTGATGGAGCGCTTCGCCTGGGACGCGACGACCGACAGAGCCATGAAGACCCGCAGCCTCATTTTGATGGGAGAAGGTACGGAAGGATGGGGAGGTACGTTCGAGGATGCGAGAAAGTTCGAGAATGGGATGGAGTTCAACGAGACCTTCGCCTTCTTCTCGTGCATCCCTCAGGAAGCCGTCGTTCGTGAAAACGCCTTGAAGGCGGGAGCGCTCGTGATCACGGAAGAGAAGCTTGCGGAATATTTATATGGAGCGCTGAACCAAAGACGGGAGAGCGGCATCCATCCGCTCGCGTATTGGCAAAAAAGGGGGGTGAAGGTGACATGAAGACGCAGACGAAATCCATGCAGCATATGCTGACGCTTGAGGAATTGACGCCGGAAAGCTTGAGCGAGTTGATCCATCTCGCGAAGGATATGAAGAAGAATCCGGAGAAGTACATGAAACAGCTCGATGGAAAAAAAGTCGCCCTCTTGTTCGAGAAGGCATCAACGCGCACACGGATGTCATTCGAGGTCGGGGTCATAGAGCTGGGCGGGTACCCGCTCCACCTTGACGGGAGCACGACGCAGATCGGACGAGGCGAGACACTTGAAGATACGATCCGGGTCATGAGCCGATACGTCGACGCCCTGATGATTCGGACATTCGAACATGCGAAGGTCGAGACGCTCGCGGCGGCAGGCTCGATTCCGATTATCAATGGATTGACGGATGCGCACCATCCGTGCCAAGTATTGGCTGACCTTTTGACGATCGACGAGCATTTCGGGACACGAACAGGCAAGACGCTTTGCTACATCGGGGATGGGAACAACATGGCTCATTCCCTGCTGATCGGGGGGGCGCTGAGCGGGATGAACGTCCGCATCGCTTCCCCAAAAGGTTATGAACCGGACGCATCGATCGTCGAGCGGGCGACAGAGATCGCGAAGGTGACGGGAGGCACTGTCAGTGTCATGAAGAAGCCGTTCGATGCCGCTGCTGGTGCTGACGTATTATATACCGACGTTTTCACGAGCATGGGGCAAGAAGTAGAGGAGGCGGAGCGCAAGCAGGCATTCGAAGGATATCAAGTCGATGCCATCGTGATGGGCAGTGCTGTTCCGGATGCGATCTTCTTGCACTGTCTTCCCGCCCACCGGGGAGAAGAAGTGACGGCCGAAGTCATCGACGGTCCGCAGTCGCTCGTGTTCGATCAGGCAGAAAACCGGCTCCACGCGCAGAAGGCGTTGCTTGCGATGCTGCTTTCTTGAATGATTTAGAGGCCATTCCGTTGATTTTCGGAATGGCCTCTTCGTGCAGATTATTTTAAACTCAATCGAACTGGCGCCGGGAGAGGCGGGCTTCCTCCTCTTTCGCGATCTGGCGTTTGTTCTTTTCATGCAGCCGATTCATGAAGTTCGTTCGCGGCCAGCTCGCATCCCATTCCGGCTCCTTATTCGCCCGGAGCGCAAGGATGTAATTGTATCCGGCATGGAGACGTTCGATCATCTCCGTCCGGACGTCACAAATATGACCGTGTCCGGGAATCATCAGCTGTATCTCGTACTCATAGATGAACGACTCGAGGAGCTCGAGCGTAGTCAAATATTCTCCCGAGTCGTGTTCGATCAACGGGACCTCGACGTCCGATGCGTAATCCCCGCATATGAGCAGGTGCAGTGGCATGACGACGAAGGAGAGATGGCTTGCTTCGTGCCCGGGCGTCAGGAAGAACGTCAGGCGTGTCTTGCCGATTTTCAGCGTCGTATCGGACTCGGAGATGACATGATCGACGACAGGGAAGACAGCAGGCATATCGAGATAATAGGATTCGCAAAATGAGCGGACCTCCCGCAGGGCGTGTTCCTGATCGCTTTCGACGAAAGATTTCGAGGCGATCGTGATCGCATCCCGAAACGCGTAGGCGCCGATGATATGATCGAAGTGAGCATGGGTATAGACGACGTATAGTGGACGGTCGCGCCGAACGATCTCGACGTCACGACGGATCACCGCGATTTCTTCCGGCAGCCAACTCGGGTCGACGACGATCAGGCAATCCGGCGTCTCGATCAACGTCGACGTCGTCTTCATGAGTGTGCTTTCATAAACGGTGACACCATGCATCCTCGCTTGTATCATGGGCTAGCCCTCCCTGTCCTGGATGAAGATCCGTATGGAATTCTATACCCAAATTGCGTCTCTTCGAACGTCGGGACGACAAAAAAGACGGCTCGCATGCAAGCCGCCCTCCCTAGGGAAAAATGGTCGATGACCTATGTTATGTCGGTGATTGGAGCGGGTGAAGGGAATCGAACCCTCGTCATCAGCTTGGAAGGCTGAGGTTTTACCATTAAACTACACCCGCAAGAAGTGCTACATGAAATATAGTAGCATAGCAACTTCTTCTTTTCCATAAGTTTCGGGAAAAAAGACTATTTCTTTTCTGTTACGTGTACAATGAAAATAGCTATCCTGCAAATGCGGGAACGAATGAATTCGAATGGAAGAACAGGGGAGCGAGTGACTAGTGGAGGCGATTCGCATTTGGGAAGAGGAGAAGATGGGTCCTGGATGGGTGGCCGAGTGCCATCAGCGCATCGACCGTTTCTGTTTTCTGACAGGGAGCTTTGTGAGTGCAAGCGAACCGCTCGCCTTTTCGATTCGCCAGGATGTCGATTTTCTGCCGGACGTGTTGCCAAACTCACTTCGAATTCCGCTCGTCTCGCGTCGTGTGAAGCAAGAAATCGAGCGGGAGTCTCCATTCTCTGTTCAGTTCATTCCGGTCCGGCTCGAAGCAACGGATGGTTCTGTCGTATATCACCTGATGAATGTTTTGAGCAGAAGAAGGCTTGAAGAGTTACATAGAACGAATCGCTTTCGTGTGATTGGACGAAAGCGGGCCTATTTCTTGACGGAGCGCCATCTGAGCGGATCTCTCGGGTCACAGCATGTCATGCGGGATGACCGGACGTTGCGCCTCTATGTCTCGCAGCGGCTTGCCGGCGTACTCGAAAGAAGCCGTATCACAGGAATCCGTTTCACTGAAGTGGAACGATTGGAGGGAACGCCATGAAGAACTATACGATTGATGAATGGATCACACTTGAATATCCGCAAACGTTCGAATACCTGGAAGAAGAGACGTTCGTCAGCTTCTACTCTACGGAGGAGAACGCCATCGGGACTCTCCAGTTGTCGATCTATGAATCGGAGGCGGATGAATTAACACCGTTCGAAGCGGCAGAACAGGAAATCGAATCCCTCGTCGAAGAGTTCGGAATCGAATTGCTGACACCTGTCGAGACACGCCGCAACAGCACGAAGGAAGCTCTCTTGTCTGTCGAAGGGCGTGATGAGGAAGGACTTTTGAAGATTTACGCGTTCTCGGACGGGCTGCGTCTCGTCCTCATGACGTACCTGGCTGAGCGGGAGACACTCGAGCTTGAGGATGTCGAACGGATCGTCGGTTCGCTCAAATGGATTTAACATGAAATGCTCCGGCAGCCTCAGCTGTCGGAGCATTTTTTTAGGCGGAATGAATCGTCAGTCCTTCGCGGGAAAAGAGGGCGGTCGTCACACCGACGCCGGTCCTCTTTTCTCCGCTGAAACTGCCGTCATAAATCTCAAGGCTGCCGCATGAGGGACTCTTCTGCTTCAGCCAAACCTCGGTCACACCGGTGCTTTTGAGGATGGCCAGGGCCTCCTGTGCACCTCGAAGGAAGGCATCAGTTACGTCGTCGCCGCTCCGTGTCATGACCCTTGCCTTCCCGTCGAGCACATCGAAGCCGTCACCTCCGACGATTTCCGCCGGTTCACGTGGCGTCGAGAGCCCGCCCATCTGTTCAGGGCAGATCGATATGCCGCCTCCCTGCGTAAACAGGGACTGGGCATCAGGGGCGAGTGCTCCGCGGCCATCATAACGACACTCACATCCGAGCAGGCATGAGCTGAAGGCGCGCTTCATGTTTCTTCCCTCAAGGAATGGCCCTCGAACTTCACCTGCTTATGAAGCCAACCGGCAATCTCGGCGAAGACACGCATCCGGTCTTTTTCCTGGAACAATTCATGGCGCATATTCTCATAGAGCGAGAGCTGGACGGTCTCGACCCGGACGCGGTTGTAGGCATCGAAGAGCTTTTTGATGCCTTGACCGTCGAAGGCGACCTGATCGTCGACACCGGCGAGCAATAAAATTGGCAGGTCACGCGGATGGCGATAGATGTTCGCCAAGCTGTTCACTAGGGCCGTCCCTCTCAGCAATTCATAGAAGAAGCCGAGGGAGACGGTCTGACCGCACAGCTGGTCGCTGTCGTAGCGAAGGACCGACTGTGGGTCGGATGAAAGCCAGGCATTCGGTGAAGCGGCGGGGAAGAACGGAAGGTTATACCGCCCGAACACGAAACGGCTGAACGCCTTTGCGGGGAGCGTGTCGGACCCGCGCTCGATCGTCGAGCGAAGTGTCGCGAGGCTCAGCTTCCCGAGCAGGCCGGCCGAGGAGAGTGGTCCCGTTACGATGATACCGGCGAGTTCATGTCCGAGCGTCTGTCCGAGCCGTCTGGCGATCAGGGAGCCGAAGCTGTGTCCGAGGACGATCAGCGGAAGGGCCGGATACCGTTCCTTGATGTCACTGATCAGCTCCTCGGCGTCGCGCATCAGCGTATCGAATCCTTCGTCCGCCTTCAAATGTCCGAGTGACTTGCGATTGCTTGCCTGTTCACCGAAGCAACGCAGGTCAGGGATGACCGTATGGAAATGATGGGCGTTCAAGAATTCGGCGAATTCCTGATACCGTGCGCCATGCTCCATCATGCCGTGGAAGATGACGACGATCCCTTCAGGCTCGTGCGTCTCCATGAGGCGCATCGATGTCGTCGTGCCGTCTGAAGCTACCCAGTGTGTCTGTTCAAACGTCATGCTGAACACTCCTTCCGAGTCAAAACAGTCCGATGGCCTTCCCGTCTGGCAACACGCCCATCCGGTTAGCGGCTGGTTCTTTTGGCAGACCAGGCATCGTTAACACATTCCCTGTCAAGGCGACTATGAATCCTGCACCGATTGCAGGACGTACTTCTCTGACGGTGATCATGAATCCTTCCGCACGACCGAATTTAGTCGGATCATCGGTCAGCGAGAATGGTGTCTTCGCCATACAAATCGGCAAACCGCCCCACCCGGACTCCTCACATCTTTCGAGTTCACGGAGCGCCTTGTCTTCGAAGTGGACACCTGTCGCCCCGTAGATCAGTGTTGCGATTCGTTCGATTTTCTGCTTGAGTGACATGTCGAGCGGATAGAGTGGGCGGAAGGTGCTTTCCTCCTCCAAGGCATCAATCACCTGATCGACGAGTGCTTCGCCGCCGGCTCCGCCTTGAGCGAAGACATCGGATTCCGCGAAACGGACTGACCGCGCGTCACACCATTCGGCGACCGTGCGCCGCTCATCCGCAGAGTCCGACGCGAAACGGTTCAGCGCGACGACTGCGGGGACGCCGAACAGCTCCATCGATTCGATATGTTTCTCAAGCAGGGCGAGGCCGCTTGTAAGAGCGGTCAGGTTCTCCTCCTCGAGGGCGTTCTTCGGGACACCGCCATGCATCTTCAATGCACGAATTGTCGCGACGACGACCACGGCATCCGGATGCAGGCCTTGACGGGACTTGATGTTGAAGAACTTTTCGGCACCGAGATCAGCTCCAAAACCTGCCTCCGTGACGACGATATCGCTCAATTTGAGGGCCGTCCGTGTCGCGACGAGCGAATTGCAGCCATGGGCGATGTTCGCGAATGGACCACCATGTATCAAGGCAGGTGCACCTTCGAGCGTCTGGACGAGGTTCGGGCGGAATGCTTCCTTCAAGAGCAGGGTCGCAGCTCCCGCCGCCTTCAAGTCGGCGACAGTGACCTTCGTCTTCGCATATGTCTCGGCGACGACGATACGACTGATGCGAGCCTCGAGGTCCTCGAGCGAATCGGCAAGGCAGAGAACAGCCATGATTTCAGAGGCGACGGTGATGTCGAACCCGTCCTGGCGGGGAACGCTGTGGGCGGGACCGCCAAGTCCGATCGTGACGTGGCGCAACGACCTGTCGTTCAGATCGAGAACACGCTTCCAGGTGATGCGCCGTGGGTCGATCCCGAGCTCGTTCCCTTGATGGAGATGATTATCGAGCAGAGCGGAAATCGTATTGTGGGCAGTCGTGATCGCGTGCATGTCTCCTGTGAAGTGGAGGTTTATATCCTCCATCGGAAGGACTTGGCTGTAACCGCCGCCGCATGCTCCACCCTTCATTCCCATCGTCGGACCGAGGGACGGTTCACGAAGACAAATCATCGTCTTCCGTCCCGTGCGGTGAAGCGCCTGTCCGAGCCCGACTGTCACGGTCGATTTTCCCTCACCGGCCGGAGTCGGGTTGATTGCCGTCACGAGGACGAGCTTCCCGTCAGCGCGCGTCTCGAGGCGTTCTTTCAGTCCGTCTGAAAGCTTCGCCTTATATTTCCCGTACGGGTCGTAATCGTCCTCAGTCAAGCCGATTGAGGCGGCGATCGATTTGATTGGCTGTAGAATGGCGCTCTGGGCGATCTCTAAATCTGAACGAATCGTTTTCTCCATGGGGATCCTCCTCCGAGTGGGGCGATGATTTCTTTCTTTTCATAGTAGCCCATCATTCGCGAAGTCGGCAATCAATCGTTCAATATTTTCCACCCTACGTGTCAAATGGTTGCGTTTTCATTTTTCTAGTAATTGTTTACTGTTAGAGGGAAGGAGGGATGGTAATGGCAACTAGTAAAAGCAGAAAATTGAGAAGGGGATTCGAGTTCTGGTCATTCGTCGGACCTGTTTTCCTCGTATTCGCAGTCATCGTCCTCGTCCCGTTTTTCAATGGGGTCATGTATTCATTCACCGACTGGAACGGCGTGACGGGGGAGCTCAACTGGATTGGTGTCGACAACTATGTCCGGCTGTTCACGACGGATGAACAGTTTCAGCAATCGTTCTGGCTGACGACGAAATATACGGTCGTCGCTGTCCTCCTGACGAACATCGTCGGGTTCCTGCTCGCCTTTTTATTGACACAGAATATCCGGACACGGAACTTTCTCCGGACGATCTTCTTCATGCCGAACCTGATTGGCGGTCTCATCCTCGGTTTCATCTGGCAATTCATCTACGTGAAGGGGTTCGCGTCGATCGGTGAACTTACCGGCTGGAGTTTGTTCGAACTGCCTTGGCTAGGAGACGCGCAGACGGCTTTCTGGGGAATCGTCATCGTATCGATCTGGCAAGGTGGAGGCTACATCATGGTCATCTACATCGCGGCACTCCAAAATGTTCCGCAGGAGCTGATCGAAGCAGCAAAGATTGATGGAGCGAACCGTCTTTCAGTACTGAAGAACATCACGCTTCCGTTGATCATGCCTTCTATCACGATCTGTCTCTTCCTGACGATCTCATGGTCTTTCAAACTGTTCGACACGAACTTGTCGTTGACGAACGGCGGACCATTCAAGTCGACAGAGATGCTTGCTCTCAACATCTATAAGGAATCCTTTACGAATAACAATCTGGGTCTCGGTTCGGCGAAGGCGGTCATCTTCTTCGTCATCGTCGCGGCCATCACGGTCACCCAAGTGTACTTGACGAAAAAGCGGGAGGTGGAAGCATGAGTACGGCTCAGCCATTACCGACGCCAGAAGTCGAAAAACCGAAGAAGCAACGACGTCCGCGCGGCAAATATTCATTCCGGCTCGGAACCGTTGAACTCGCGGCCCTCCTGATCGGGATACTCTATATGATTCCGTTCTATTATGTGCTGTCGAATTCGTTCAAGACGCGGGGGGACATCTTTACGAATACGTCCGGTCTGCCTAAGGAGTGGATCACGACCAACTATACGGAAGCGTGGGAGGCGATGAATTTTGGACGCGTCTTCCTGAACTCGGTCATCATCACGATCGGGGCGAATGCGATCATCGTCATCTTCTGTTCGATGGCAGCCTGGAAGCTCGTCCGGACGAAGACGAAGCTGTCTACGATCATCTTCTTCCTGTTCGTCGCGGCGATGATCATTCCGTTTCAGTCGATCATGATTCCGCTGTCGAAACTTTCAGGTCAGCTCGGCCTGCAGAACAGCTACTGGGGATTGATCCTGATGTATCTCGGATTCGGTTCAGGTCTGTCGATCTTCCTGTACCACGGGTTCATGAAGGCGATTCCTGAGGAAATCGAGGAGGCGGCAATCATCGACGGCTGCTCGACTTGGGGTGTATTCTGGCGAATCGTCTTCCCGCTGTTGAAGCCGATCACGGTGACGATCGTCATCCTGAACACGCTCTGGATCTGGAACGACTTCTTGTTACCATCGCTCATGCTAAGGGATATCGATCTTCGGACGATTCCGCTCGCTACGTTCTATTTCTTCGGACAGTACACGAAGCAATGGGATCTCGCGCTCGCCGGTCTCGTACTCGGCATCGTCCCGCTTCTCCTGTTCTTCTTCGCGATGCAGAAGCAGATCATCCAAGGAATCACGAGCGGATCGATCAAGTAAGTCTTGCTCAAGAAAACAAGGGGTCTCGTGTCTGCTCTCGATTCTTCGATTTCGGTGTACGAACATAACGAAGCAGTCCGTCGTGGGCTGCTTTTTTCTCTTCCGACGGCACGATATACGTGAATCAGCGTCCTTCATGGAAGCAAAAGGACCTTCTCTAGCGCGAACGAAGGAGGAGGCGGCTCAATCGAATATTCCGTAAACGTGAGGATAGATAGTCAGTTTGACAATAAAATTCTTGTTCAGAATGGGAAGGTATCGGTGTCGAAATGAATATTGCAGACGAGGTCATAATTTCTCCATTACAGGAGGAAATGATAGCGGACATCCATGAAACAAACGATTCTTTTAAAGTGTTCGGAAAGGTCGTACCCCGTTTGGAATCAGGGAAATGGTCGTTTGAAGAGGAGCTATTTGGTGAAACGGAAGAAATTCGTTTCCCGGCTGATCAGCTTGATTGGAGCCTCTACATAGACCGCGAAGATAAAGCCCTATTTTTAGCGTATAAGAATAGTGATTGCATCGGTCAGATTAGGATCATCAAGGACTCGAATCGCTTCTGTTATATCGAAAATATCGCTGTGAAGAAAGAGTTCAGAGGACGCGGAATCGGGAAGTTGCTCTTGATGAAAGCGGAAGAATGGGCGAAACAAAGAAACCTGATCGGGATGTCTCTGGAGGCTCAGGATGATAATCTTTTGGCGTGCAGGTTTTACGTGAAGCAACGATTCGTCCTCGGTGGAGTCGACACGATGAAGCAGTCATATAATCCAAACATCGAGGCGACTTTGTATTGGTACAAGTTGTTCGATTGAAAGATGCCAGGCATCGGCAAGAGCACGTCCTTTGCGAAACTGTCTCTTAACATAGTTTTTTTCAGTTTTAGTGTTTCAAAACGAAACGCCGTTTTTCGAGGAGAGGCCTGGGAGTTGAGAGCGTCCGCAAATGAATTGTCAGAAAAATTTTCATTGATTTTCAAAAAAGGGTTTCTTTTTCCGGATGTTTCGTTGTAAGATGAGTTCAATTCAATTGTAAAAACGACGTTGAAGGGAAGAGTAGCATCTCGATATGGAAGCAAAGCGAGCTGGGGACGGTGTGAGCCCAGTCTGACATGAGTTGTGAAGAACCTCCCGGAGTTGCTGCCCGAACGCAATTTGCCAGTAGACGCAGCCGGAGTTCTGCCCGTTATCCGCAGGTCGAAGATGAAAGGGAAATCCCTTGAGTCTTTTGAGTGAGCAGCATGCTGCTAACATGGGTGGTACCGCGGAACCGAGTCTTTCGCCCCATATTTGGGGGAGAAGGGCTCTTTTTTATGGCTTCTTCCTCGAACACAATTGAGGAGGAAGAAAAAATGACAACACTCGTATCAATGAAAGACAAACAGCAGGCAATCACGGAAGTTAAGGTTCGTTTTGAAGAGATTTTCGCAGAGAAGCTCGACCTGACACGTGTCCAGGCACCGCTATTCGTCGAGAGCACACTCGGCGTCAACGATCACTTGAACGGGACGGAACGAGTCATCCGCTTCGATGCACTCGACCACGGCACCGAACTCGAAATCGTCCAGTCGCTCGCGAAGTGGAAACGTCAGGCGCTCGGCACGTACGGTTTCCGTAAAGGTGAAGGACTCTATACGCTCATGCATGCCATTCGCCGTGACGAAGTGCTCGACGCGACGCACTCGATCCATGTCGACCAATGGGATTGGGAACGCGTCATCGAGGCGGACGATCGGACGTTATCGCATCTGCAGGAAACGGTCCGCAGCATCTATGAGGCCATTCGCCAAGTAGAGCTCGAGACGGAACTTCGCTTCGGTGTCGAGGCGATCCTCCCGAAAGAAATCCGTTTCATGACGACGCAGGAGCTCGAAGATCTCTATCCGGACCTTTCACCGAAGGAACGGGAGTCGAAAGCGACAGCCGAACACGGCGCTGTCTTCCTGATGCAAATCGGGGACAAGCTCGCTTCCGGTGAAAAACATGACGGACGTGCGGCAGACTACGACGATTGGTCGCTCAACGGAGATATCCTCGTCCATCATCCTCACCTTGGTGCGTTCGAGCTTTCTTCGATGGGCATCAGGGTCGACCGTGAAGCGATGCTCGCGCAAATCGAAAAGACCGGAGAACACGACAAGCTTGCGTTCCCGTTCCACCAAGGGGTGCTGAACGAGACGCTGCCATTGTCGATCGGCGGAGGAATCGGTCAATCTCGTATGGCGATGTTCTTGCTCAAGAAGCATCACATCGGTGAAGTGCAAGCTTCCGTCTGGCCGGAAGAAATGCGCACAGCCTGCGCCCGTGAAGGGATTCATCTGCTTTGATACGATGAAAAATATGGGATGAAGAAAGCGGCGGTCAAACCGTCGCTTTTTTGCGTTCATAAGACCTCAGACTGATGTTATTCGGTTTAGTTCAGCATAAAATGAGGGTATCAACACAAAAGAAAGGGTGAAGAAAATGGCTACAGGACTTTTGATATTGCTTGCGCTTTTCATCGTCTTCCTCTGGTTCAACATCAAAGGTCTACGATTGATGTGGCGCGATTACCGTCAGACCGGTTCGATCGTCGCATTAGGGTTCTTCATCGTCGGCGTGATCGGGATTTTCACAGGCGTGTTCACGACACTCGTCGTCATCGTATACTATTTCGTCAGACCGGGGCTTGTAAACCAAAGATAGAGGTGACAGGATGTTAGAATGGTTATTTGCGGCCGGAGAGTCGAATCTCTGGCTTTTTTTAGGTATCGTCTTACTTGGTCTTGGCACCGAAATCATACCGGCTGAGGTCGCGCTTCCGCTGCTTGGTCTCTACGTATCGAACGGCACGTTGAACTGGGGTGTCGCCTTATTGATCGGCTTTGCCGGAAGTCTGCTTGGTGCGACCGTCTTCTACTTACTGGGACGCTATGCCGGACGTCCGTTGCTCGTCAAATATGGAAGGTGGCTCCTCATAAAGGAGCGTGAGATCGATCAGGGAGAACGCATCGTCGGAAAGTACGGCACGTGGTCAGCGCTGTTCGGGCGATTCCTTCCTGTCATCCGGACGGTCGTCTCCGTCCCTTGCGGCCTGTTCGAACTGTCGTTCAAGCGGTATATACTCGCGTCTGGTGCGGGCCTGCTTCCCGTATCCTTCTTCTATATCTGGCTCGGGGAACGCTTCGGCGTCGAGCGGGCTGAGGGCATGCTGAAGGCGCTTGAACAGGAGATGTGGTGGATTCTCATCATCCTGGTCGGTGGGGCGGCGGCATGGATATATTACCGGCGTCACAGCCGCAAATGAGTCGCATCACGGCGAAGAGCCTGCTTCTTTGGGATTTCCAAGGAAGCAGGCTCTTCGTTTTACGTTGAGGCTCCGGACTTCGTCAAAAACTGTTTCAACTTCTTCACGCAATGTTTCGGAGTCAAAAGGAGCAGCTGGTCGTTTTCGGCAAACACCGTATCGCCGCGCGGTGTCACGATTTTTTCATTGCGAATGATTGCGGTCACGAGAAACTCATCCGGAAGCGAGACGTCGGCAATCGTCTTACCGATGAACGGGTGATGGGCAGGCAACTTCACCTCGATGATTTCTGCGTTCGGCTTACCGATCGACATGAACTCGATCACCGTGTTGAAGACGGACGTCTTCTTCTCGTTCAAGTCGAGTCGCTCGGCGACCCAGGTCAAAGCGGAACCTTGAATCAAGGTCGACAGCAGGACGGTGAAGAAGACGATATTGAAGATCGTATTCGCATTCTCGATGTCTGCCACGAGCGGATAGGTGGCGAGAATGATCGGGACTGCCCCCTTCAAACCGGCAATCGAGATGAAGGTCTTCTCCCTCCAGTCATAATCGAACGGCAGTAAGCTCAGCCAGACGGATACAGGCCTTGCGACGAAGATCAGGATGAGCGCAAGCGCGATCGACGGAAGGATGACATCCGGCGAGATCAGCTGCTGCGGAAAGACGAGGAGCCCGAGGACGATGAACATTCCGATTTGCGCCAGATGCGCCATGCTCAGTGTGAAGCGGATGAGCGTCTGACGGTAGATGAGCTCGTGGTTACTGATATAGATTGCCGTGACATAGACGGCAAGGAATCCGCTTGCATGAATCGTATCGGCCAACCCGAATGAAAGGAAGGCGAACGACATGAGGAAGATCGGATAGAAGCTGGACGATCCAAGGTTGATCCGATTGATGAGTGTAGAAGCGACCCATCCGATCGAAAGTCCAATCACGAGACCGATCGCCATCTCCCAGACAAGTGATAAGACACCGCTCCAAAGAGAGGTGTGTTCCGGGTCTGTTATGAGCGAGAGGCAGAAGACGGTCAGGAAAACAGCCATCGGATCGTTCGTCCCTGATTCGAGCTCAAGCGTCGAACCGATCTTCCTTCTGACCGATTGGCCGCTCAGGACGGAGAAAATCGCAGCGGCATCGGTCGATCCGACGATCGCCCCTAGCAAGAAGGAGTTCGCCCAGTTGAAACCGAGGATATAGTGAGAAGCGACAGCGACAATGCCTGTCGCGACGAACACACCGAACGTAGCAAGCGACAAAGAGGGGGACAATTCCTTGCGGACGTCTTTCCAATCGGTCTGGAGCCCGCCTTCGAACAAGATGATGATCAGGGCGATCGTCCCGAGGAGTTGGGCGAGTTCCGCGTCATCGAAATTAACGAATCCTGTGACGTCACTGCCGGCAAGCATGCCGAGTGAAATGAAGATCAGCAAAGCAGGAATATTGAAGCGGTTCGAGAGACGCGTCGTCCAGACCGCCGTAAACAAAAGTCCGCCGATCAAAAGAATGGTCAATTCGAGTGGCATAGCATCATACCTTTCATGAAAAAATTCTTATTATAATAAGGATACTACAAATCCGACTATTTTCCTCGGGAAATGATTGTTCAATATTTTCCACCTGAAGAGTCAACTTTCTCTCTCTTCATTGGAAGCGTTTTCATATATTGTAAGGGTGTAGCACTCATATCACGAAAAATAAAGGAGGAATCCGAATGCTTAAACGCAAATGGACAGCACTGCTCGCGCTCGTGACGGCGTTGATGATGGTGGTACTCGCGGCATGTGGCGGCGGGACGCTGAACAGTGATGACTCGAATGATGATAATTCGTCAGGCAAGGGCAAAACGCTCAACGTCTTCCAATTCAAGGCGGAAATCGCGAAGGAAATGGAAGCGATGGCGAAGGAATATGAAAAAGAGACTGGCGTGAAGGTCGTCGTCCAAACTGTCGGTGGCGGATCGGATTATGGTGCCGCTCTTAAATCACAGTTCGCTTCAGGCAACGAGCCGGACGTTTTCAACAACGGCGGTTTTACGGAAGCGAAAACTTGGAAAGACAAGCTTGAGGATCTTTCGGGCGAGAAGTGGGTCAGCGATCTGAGCGATCTCTCGAAAGAACCGATGACGATGGATGGAAAGCTTTACGGCATGCCGATGAACCTTGAAGGATACGGTTTCATCTACAACAAGGAACTCTTTGAGAAGGCAGGCATCACGGAAGTTCCTAAGACATTGACTGATTTGACGAAGACCGCTGAGAAGTTGAAGGCAGAAGGCATCACGCCATTCTCTGTCGGATATGCTGAATGGTGGATCCTCGGAATCCACCTGCTCAACATCCCGCTCGCACAGCAGGACGATCCGGAACAATTCATCGCGGATTTGAATGCTGGAAAAGCGAAGTTCGAAGATAACGAGAAATACAAAGAGTTCATGAAACTCTTCGATCTTACGATTAAGTATGGAAACAAAAATCCGTTGACGACGGACTACAACACGCAAGTGTCGCAGTTCGCTGAAGGCAAGACTGCGATCCTCCAACAGGGGAACTGGGCACAGCAGATGATCACAGACGTCAACCCTGACATCCAAATGGGCTTCATGCCGATGCCGATCAATGATGATGCTGAAAAGATGGACCGGCTTCCTGTCGGCGTCCCGAACAACTGGGTCGTCAACAAGAACTCGAAGAACAAGGAAGAAGCGAAGAAGTTCCTCGAGTGGATGGCGACATCTGAAACAGGGAAGGACTACATGGTGAACAAGTTCAAGTTCATCCCGGCGTTCAAGTCGATCGAAGGCAAGGATCTCGGTCCGCTTGCTGACGATATCATCAAGTACTCGAATGAAGGCAAGACGATTTCGTGGAACTGGTTCAAGTACCCGGATGGGGCGACGAACGAATTCGGTGCCATCATGCAAGCGTATGTCGGCAAGCAGAAAACTGCCGACGAAATGTTGCAGGATCTGACGAAGACATGGATGAAGATGAAGAAATAAGAGCGAAACATACACTCTCCAAGATGAAGAAAAGCCAAGCGCGGTATATGCGCTTGGCTTTTTTTAGTGGGCAAAGAAGAACAGTTGAATGAAGAACAGGACACCGAAGAAGTAAATCAATCCATGGACTCTTTTACCTTGGAAAGCCTTCAAAATCGGGTAGAAGATGAAGCCGAAGGCGATTCCCGTCGCGATGCTTCCTGCAAGCGGCATGATCGCGATGACGATGAACGCCGTGAACGCATCGGCGAAATCATCCCAGTCCATCTGCTTCAACGTCTGGAGCATGAATGCACCGACGAGGATCAAGGCAGGTGCCGTGATTGCCGGCACAGAAGAAATCGCTCCGACGAAAGGTCCGAAGAAAGCAGCGACCGCGAACAGAAGACCGACTGTCACTGAAGTCAAACCGGTTCTTCCGCCTGCTGCGACCCCGGATGCGGATTCGATATACGCGGTCGTAGGACTCGTGCCGAACATTGCGCCGATGACCATTGCGGATGAGTCAGAGACGAGCGCTTTGCCACTGTTCTTAAGCGATCCATCTTTCTCGATCAAACCCGCCTGTTCGCCGACGGCAACCATCGTACCGGTCGTGTCGAACATCGTGACGAGGACGAATGAGAGAACTCCACCGAAGAGACCATATTGCAGGACGTCACCGACGGCTGTCAGCGGGTTCCATACGATCAATCCTTCAGGAATTGATGGAACGGAGAGGACATCGCCCGTGAACTTCAATTCGCCTGTGATGAAAGCGAGGATACCTGAGGCCAGAATCGCATAAAGGATTGCGCCTTTTACTTTTCGAACGGTCAGAGCTGCGGCGAGCAGAAGGCCGACGAGCGTGATGGCCGCTTCCTTCGATGTCAGGTCACCCATTTTGATCAATGTCGCTTCATCTGATGTCAGAATGCCGGACATCTTGAGACCGAGGGAGGCGATGAACAATCCGATACCACCCGTGATAGCGAGCTTCAACGTGTTCGGGATCGCCTCGATCAAACGTGTGCGCAGCGGTGTCAGCGACAGGATGAGGAAGATGATGCCGGAGACGAAGACGACAGAGAGCGCGGACGCATAGGAGATTTTCTCTCCGATGACGAGTGTGTAGGTGAAGTAGGCGTTCAAGCCCATGCCGGGCGCGACGGCAATCGGCAAGTTGGCATACAGCCCCATTAACAGGGTGCCGACAAGTGTCGCTAGTACTGTAGCGAAGAATGCTTGCTCTTGCGGGATTCCTGCCTGGGCTAGGATCGCCGGGTTGACGAACAGGATGTAGGCCATCGTGATGAATGTGACGAATCCGCCTTGGATTTCTTGGCGAACGGTCGTGTTATGAGCTGATAATGAAAACATTAATTAGAACCACCTTCATTTGTCATGTTAAAAACGAACATTAATGATAATACTCTAATTTTCATTCGTAATCAATCGTCGGAACCTCGGAATTCCGAATCCTGTAGAGGTCAGGAGCTGAAAATCTCGCTTGAGAACTCCATGTAAGCGTATTCCTGTATGTTATAATCAAAATGGTGAATGGAAAAGGAGGAGAAGCGTTTGAAGAGCATCAGAACCCGTCTGATCGGTCTCGTCGTCCTCGCGATACTGATTCCTACAGCGCTTGCCACGTCCGGATCCTATTTTTATGTGAGGCATCAAAATATCGAAGAAGCAGAACGTTCAAGTTTAAGTACGCTTAGCCGTGGCAGCGTCCAAATCAGCCACTACATGGAGGATATCGGCCGTTTGCCGACGAGCCTCTATGCGAACCGCTCCTTGATGAATGTGATGGAGGCTGGGGTCGGCAGACAAATCGAGGAGGCGGAAGGGACTGTCTCGCGTGCGCTTCTCGGTATGTTCCTTTCGCGGCAGGATATCGAACAACTGCACTTCGTTATTCTCAAAGGTCGGTCGGAATATTCCGTCTATCATATGAAGACCTCGAGTCGCGGCGAGTTCGATTGGTGGAACGAGACGGACTATTTTAACCTCCTGCAGATGGAGGGGCGGGTGCTGATAGAACCGGCGCACGAGATCCGGGCCTACAATAAGCAAACGCTCCTGATCGAGGAGGAGGAGGTCGTCAGCTTCCGCTACCGGATTGACAAGGTGGAGAACGGGACACCACTCGGCTTTCTGTCCGTCGACGTTCCAAGCAGTGTTTTCAAGCAACAGCTTCGCCTGCTTGAATCCTCACCGGACGAAAAGTTGTGGCTCTATGCCCAGGACCGCCTGATCGCAAAGACGACTGCAGAGGATTTCTCAGGCAAGATGAACATGACCGAGGAAAGCGGGAGTTTTCGACTCGGAACCTCTTTCGTCGTCTATGACAAGACACGGATCAATGGTTTGCCAATCACGCTCGTCAAGCAGATTCCGTATGCCTCGATCATCAAGAGCGCGAACGAGACAGCCGTCATCCTCCTGTTGATTGCGCTCGCTTCGCTCGTCCTCATGATCATCGCGGCAAGCATCGTCGCACTGAAGATCACCCAACCGCTCAAAGCATTGACGGCGAGTGTCTGGCGCGTCGAGCAGGGAGATCTGTCCGCACCGTTCGTCGCGACGACGAACGATGAGATCGGTTTGCTTGCAAGGCAGTTCAACCAGATGGTCGAGCGCGTCGATCTTCTGATCAAAAGAGAGTACCGGCTCGCCCTCGAGAACAAAACGAACGAACTGAGGGCGCTCCAATCACAAATGAACCCGCATTTCTTATTCAATGCACTGCAGTCGATCGGTACTACGACGTTGCAAGGTGAAAGGAAGGTCGCTTACCGCTTGATCACAGGCCTCTCTCAGATGATGCGCTATTCGATGAACAATCAGCAGACGATCGTTTCCCTGAAACAGGACATCGACCATCTACAAGCCTACATGCGGCTACAACAGCAGCGATTTCCAAGACAGTTCCGCTACATCGTCGATATTCCATGGAACTTGAATGAAATTCAAATCCCTAAGATGATTCTGCAGCCGCTCGCTGAAAATTATTTCAAGCATGCATTCCGCCAGCAAGACGGCGCGGAGGAGAATTACCTGGCCTTTAAGGTTCGGCATGATGGGGATATGCTGATGATCCAGGTTGAGAACAGCGGGACATTCATCCCTGAGGATGTGATGGAGAGTCTGCGTATCCAGATGACCGAGCCTCGTCTTTTGACCGATGGACGGACGACGGGAATCGGACTGCATAACATCTATGAGCGACTGAGCATCTTTTATTCTGGAGAGGCACGGATGGCCATACAATCACCAGGCAATGGTGGATTTCGTATCGTCATCAGGATTCCGATAAAGGAGGAGATGGGGTGAACTTGTTGATCGTCGATGACGAATGTCATGTAAGGGAAGCCGTCAAGCTGCTCGGAGAATGGGAAAGTCTTGGTGTTCGCAAGACGTTCGAGGCGGAAAACGGTTTTGAGGCGAAGGAGATCCTTGAGGAGCATTCGATCGACTTGCTGATCACGGACGTCCAAATGCCGGGACTTGATGGACTTTCTTTACTTGAATGGACGACGAATCGGCATCCAAAGGTCGTCACGATCGTCCTGACAGGGTATGATGATTATACGTATATGCGACGCGCCATTCAGCATCAGTCTTTCGACTATTTGCTCAAGCCGATCGATCCGGATTTGCTGAATGACGCCTTGAGGCGTGCGGTCGACCAAATCGCTCCTGCTCCCTCTGAAGGAGAGGCGATCGAGCGGATTGCACGTTATATCGAGAAGCATTATGCGGAGGAATTGACGCTGCAGCTGATGAGCGAAAGGTTTTTCTTGAGCCGCGAGTACATATCGAGGCGTTTCAAGCAGCATTTCGCCGTCAATCTATCGGATTATATCCAGACGATTCGCCTGAACAAGGCGAAGGTGATGCTCGAAGAGACGAACGCAAAAATCTATGAAATCGCCCTGGCAGTCGGATATCAAGATGATAAGTATTTCCGGAAAGTGTTCAAAAAGCAGTTCGGCGTCACCCCGAACGAGTTTCGGGAGCTGTTATCCATTTAGAGGAGGAATATGACATGAGTGTACACATCAATGCCAAAGAAGGACAAATCGCAGAAACGGTGCTTTTACCTGGAGATCCGCTCCGCGCGAAATACATCGCCGAAACATTCCTTGAAGACGTAGTTCTCTATAACGAGGTACGTGGTATGTACGGATTCACAGGTACTTACAAAGGCAAGAAGATTTCGGTCCAAGGCACAGGGATGGGCGTTCCGTCGATGTCGATCTACGCAAATGAACTCGTTCAGTCGTACGGTGCGAAAAACCTGATCCGTGTCGGTACGGCTGGCGGAATCACGCCTGACGTCAAGGTGCGTGACGTCGTCATCGCGATGAGCGCTTCGCACGACATGATGCAGAACCGTGCACGCTTCAACGGTCTCGATTACGCGCCGACCGCTACGTTCGACCTGCTCTATAAAGCGTACAACACGGCAAAGGAACATGGCATCGACGCGAAGGTCGGCCAGATCTTCACGACGGACCAATTCTATCAGGATGACTTCCAGCACTTCAAAAAGTGGGCGGATTACGGTTGCCTAGCAATCGAGATGGAGGCTGCAGGTCTTTATACGCTCGCTGCAAAACACAAGGTGAATGCCTTGACGATTTTGACAATCTCGGATCACCTCCTGACAGGGGAAGAGACGACGGCGGAAGAACGTCAAACGACGTTCAACGACATGATGAAGGTCGCGCTCGAGACTGCGATCCAGCTGTAAGATGACGAGACGGGAAGGAGACTTCCCGTCTTTTTATTTGGCTTGGCAGCTATGGTAAGATGAAGAAATGAAGGAAGACCATCTATTAGGAGGAGAGTTCATGGGATCAACGGTGACGAAGCAGGAGATTTCGGATCAACTAAAGACGCAACGCGCATTCTTTGCGACGGGGGCTACGCAAAGTCATGCTTTTCGCTTGAGCATGCTGACATTTTTGCGGCAAGCAATCGAACAACATGAGGAAGAAATCTATGACGCGCTCAAGAAGGACTTGAACAAGAGCAGGCTCGATACGTTCACGACAGAAATCGGTTTCGTCTATGGCGAGATTTCGCGGATGGAGCGGACGATTCGCCGCATGATGACGCCGCGCCGAATCGCTACACCGTTGTTGCACTTCGGATCGAAAAGTCAGTTGATTCATGAACCATATGGTGCTGTGTTGGTCATCGCACCTTGGAACTATCCGTTCCAACTTGCGCTTTCACCGGTCGTTGGTGCCATCGCGGCCGGCAACACGATTACGTTGAAGCCGTCCGAGCTCACACCTAACGTCTCACGTGTAATCGCGTCAATTTTCGAAAAGGCTTTCCATTCCCGATTTGCTGTGGTCGTCGAGGGAGACTCGAAGGTAAGTGAGGCGCTCTTGAAAGAGAAGTTCGATTATATCTTCTTCACGGGATCGACCCGTGTCGGCCAAATCGTCCTGGAAGCTGCTGCGAAACATCTGACTCCGGTCACGCTCGAGCTTGGCGGCAAATCACCGACGATTGTCCACAAGGATGCTAATCTGCGGCTTGCGGCGAAACGGATCGCGTGGGGGAAATGGATCAATGCGGGGCAAACGTGCATCGCGCCGGATTATTTGTTCGTCCACGAATCAGTGCGCGAGGAGTTCCTCGGGATGCTCGAGGAGGAGGCGTTCAAACAGTACGGGAACGGCGTTGGTGTCTCTTCATACGTCCGAATCGTCAATGAGTCCCATTTCGACCGGCTTACCTCCTATCTTGAGGACGGTGAAGTATTGTTCGGGGGAAAAACCGAACGCGAGGCGTTGAAAATCGCTCCGACCGTTCTGACGGATGTCGAAGCGCATTCTGCTGTCATGCAGGAAGAAATTTTCGGGCCCATCCTTCCCGTGCTCGCGTATCGTGAAATCGAGGAAGTCATCGAGTTCGTCAATGAGCGGGATAAGCCGCTTGCGCTCTACCTCTTCACGGAGAACGAAGCCATCGAGAAACAAGTCATGCGCCGTATCTCGTTTGGCGGAGGATGCGTCAATGACACGATCATGCATGTCGCGCAGCATAATCTACCGTTCGGCGGCGTCGGTGCAAGCGGGATGGGCAGTTATCACGGGAAGTACAGTTTCGAGACGTTCAGTCATAAGAAGGGGATCGTCAAGACGACGACGAGTTTCGATTTGCCGTTCCGCTATATGCGTTCGGATGCGAACGGGAAGCTGATGCGCTACCTTTTGAAAGGTTGATGCAAGAAGGAGTCGTTACTTGTGAAAAGAAAGATCAGTCATCTATTGAAAAGTGCAGGGCTTGATCGTGGGCTTCATCTCCTCATGCGTCTGATGACGCTCATGCCTGTCAAAAAGAACCGTGTGCTGTTCGAAAGCTTTCTCGGCAAGCAATACAGCGACAGCCCACGGGCAATCTTCGAAGAGCTGCGTGCTTCGCGACCGGACCTTGAATTGATCTGGAGTCACGACGGGACCGTGCGTTTTCCGGAAGGTACGCAAACCGTGAAGCGTATGACGCTGAGATGGATCTATCTCCTGTCCACTTCGCGAGTGTGGGTATCGAACAGTCGTTTACCGAGCTTCCTCGTCAAGCGAAAAGGAACGACATACCTTCAGACATGGCACGGGACACCGCTTAAGCGGCTCGCTCTTGACATGTTCGATGTGCAGATGGCAAATACGACCACGGAACGCTACAAAAAGGACTTTCAGCGTGAATCCGGGAAATGGGACCTCCTTGTCTCGCCTAACCCATATTCGACCTCGATCTTTCGACGTGCCTTCGGCTTCGATGGAGAAGTAATCGAAGTCGGTTATCCGCGAAACGACTTGTTCTATCATCCGGAAAAACACCCTGCTATACTGGACAAAGTAAAAAGACACTTTCAAATCATTGAGGGGAAGAAGATACTTCTGTATGCCCCGACTTGGCGGGATGACGAATACGCTGACCGAGGGCGGTACTCTTTTCGCCTGCCCTTCGACCTGCAAGCGTTCGAGGAACGGTTCGGGGAAGAGTACGTTCTGCTCGTGCGGATGCACTACCTCGTCGGCGACCAGCTGGATGTCTCAGAATTTCAGTCCGTCCGGAACGCATCCAGCTATCCGGACATCGCAGAACTCTATATCGCATCAGATGCTCTGGTGACGGATTATTCTTCCGTCATGTTTGATTACGCGCATTTGAAGCGGCCGATGCTGTTTTTTGCATACGATCTCGAGAAGTACCGTGATCAGTTGCGAGGCTTCTATTTTGATTTCGAACAAGACGCTCCAGGTCCTCTCCTTCGTACGGAAGAAGAACTGTTTTCAGCGATTGCGCAATTGGGAACAGGAGACTTTGACACGTCGGCTGCACAAAAGTTCCGTGCGACCTTCTGTCATGATGATGGGACGGCTACTGTCCGCATTTGCGATCGGTTGTTCCGGCAATGATTTCAACTAAAGAGGAAATTGAAATATTCGTTTCCGCATTGGCCCAGCACGGCGAATCATTCTTGCCGCGCAAGGTACGACAAGCAAGCGGAAAAGTCATGAAGTACAATCCCTTTGCAGTCCGATGCCTCACTGAATACACTGGGGGCAGAACGTCCGGATTCCGAGATGTCTAGGACAAGCATTGGTCCAGTCAGACGGATCGTAGTGGACGACTGCCAGATAAATCAGCTTTGCATGAGAAATTGAGAATATTAGATAAAGCGACGGCCTGAACGTCGACATCTAAACGAAGGAGGTGGAGGCCGGCTCTTCCGATGGCTGAAGTCATGGGTTTTCGCCGGCTTGAATTAATGAAAAAAGTCATCACATACGGAACATTCGATTTACTGCACTGGGGTCATATCAATTTGTTGAGACGCGCTAAGGAAATGGGCGATTACCTGATTGTGGCCATCTCCACGGACGAGTTCAATCGGTTGAAACACAAGGAAGCTTATCATGCCTACGAACAGCGAAAGCTGATTCTCGAGGCAATTCGTTACGTCGACGAAGTGATTCCGGAAGAAACATGGGATCAAAAAATCGAAGACGTTCAGAAATACGATATCGATACGTTCGTCATGGGCGACGATTGGGCGGGAGAGTTTGATTTCTTGAAACCATATTGTGAGGTCGTCTATCTTGGACGGACTGAGGGAATCTCGACGAGCTTGATCAAGAACGAGCTCGGCGGGAAATAAGAATAGGGATTGATTATGCGAGAACTCGCCGTACGACTTTACCTGTCGATTTTTGGCGCATTTTATCGGCTGTTTCTACTTTTTCCTTTGCGTAACAGGACGTTGTTCTACGTGACCTACGGTGGAAACGCGACCCCAATCAATCGCTTGCTCCAGCAAGTACATCCGGAGATCGAACGCACTCTTGTCTATGATCCTCGTTTTATCAAGAGGCCGGAGGAGTGGGGGGCGAAACGATTTTACAGCTCACGGTTTCGCAATGTACCCGTACTTGCCTACCTGCTTGCGACATCGAATGTCACTTGGTTTGATAATTATGTACCACTTTTGAGTGCCGCCCCTCGACGGAAAAATGCGCGTCGAATCCAGCTTTGGCATGCGGCAGGCGCGCTGAAGGAATTCGGGTTGACCGCGCAGCAGAACAAGGTGCTTCCCTTAGAAGTGAAGAAGCGTTTCCAGAAGGTGTACAAAGGATATGGTGATTTCGTCGTTCCCGGGATGGGATGCGCGAAACTTTTCATGCCCCCGCACGGTCTTAAGGAAAGTGCTTTCGTTCCGCTCGGCGTGCCGCGGACGGACTACTGGTTCGATGAGCAGCACCGCGAAAACGTGGTGGAACGACTCTCGGAACATTTGCCTCCTGACAAGAAGATTCTCCTTTATGCCCCGACATATCGCGAGAATCAAACCGGGCTCGAAGAACAGGCGATTCGTTCTTTAAGGGAAGCGCTTGATCCGGCAGAGTGGACGGTCGTATTGAAATTGCATCCGACAGTCGAACCGTTCGATATAGGTGAAGAAGGGATTTTATTTGCGGAAAAAGGATTTTCTTTGAACGACTACTTGCTCGTAACGGATGTGCTGATCACGGATTATTCCTCCGTTCCATTCGAGGCTTGTCTCCTTGGACTTCCGACCTTCCTCTACGTACCTGATTTGAAGGATTACACCATTTTTCCTGGCATCATTCCAGATTTCCCGGGTCCGCTTCCAGTCCGAGTGACAGGGGAGGCTCAAGAATTGACGGAATGGCTTCGTTCTGAGAAAGTCCTCGAGGAGTGTGGAAGCCGGATGCGGGCTTTCAGCGAGGAGTGGTACGATCTGCCGCCTGGACAGGCGACGAGACGGCTTGTCGAACGCTACTATTCAAACAGTGCGTCGAAATGAACTTGGCCATTTAAGGACGTGCCATCAAGGAGTCGGACGGGTGCGAGGAAGCTGACCGGACGCGTGTCAAATTCCGGATGGAGTCTTGGACGATCGTTTCTGCTCTGTCCGATGCGAAAAGCCGACCGCCCCGATTTTTATCGGGACGGTCGGCTTTGTCTGTTCATTGGATGGGGCGGGAACGGTACTTTCGGGTATGGCCTTCCGTTCGCGGAAGTCCTCCCGGCGTATCATTCACCTTTTAACAGGGCACGAACAGCCCGTGCGCTCGCTTCGCCGTCATCGAGACTGCAGAAGCGCTCGTGGAATGCATCGTAACGTTCTGCGTAGTGTGAGGAGACGTCCTCGATTTTCTCTATGGCATCCGCGATTTCCGAGGTAGTCATCAGCAACGGTCCCGGGACCTCATGCTCGAAGTCGAGATAAAAGCCGCGCAGCTCATCCCGATACCTCGTCAAGTCATATGTGAAGAAAAGAATCGGACGGCGCAGCTGTGCAAAATCGAAGAAGACGGATGAGTAGTCCGTGATCAGGATATCGCTGATCAGATAAAGTTCCGCTATGTCCGGATACTTCGACACATCGTATGCGAAGTCCTCGAGACCGGAAAGGTCAAGGTTCTCAGCTACAAGATAATGCATTCGGAGCAGTACGACATAGTCCTCCCCCACACGACTTTTCAGTTCTCTTAAGTCGAGTTCTAAATCGAACCTGTACTTGCCGGGAACGATGTAAGCATCGTCTCGCCATGTCGGTGCGTAGAGGATGACTTTCTTTTTATGAGGAATCCCGAGATAGGTCCGAATACCGTGGATGACGTCAGGTGAAGTCTTGAAAAAGAGATCATTCCGGGGATAGCCGATTTCAAGCATCTCGCCAGAAAAGCCAAACGCTCTGCGGAAAATCTCTGAAGAATACCGATTAGGCGAGATCAGATAATCCCATTCAGCGGCCTGCCGCACGAATGTTTTTTTATAAGTCTCGGAATCCTGGCCGCCGATAAAGACTTCTTCCATATCAAGACCGAGTCTCTTCAAAGGTGTGCCGTGCCATGTTTGAAGATAGCCCGTCCCGGAACGTTTGATGACGTTTTTTGGCTGACGCGTGTTGAAGACCCAGTATCCTGCCCGTGCCATTAAGCAATGGTAGCGAAACGATCCGCGTTTCACCCATTCGAGCTGTTCAGTCGGCGGTTCGTTGAAAATCCAGACACATCTCATGTCAGGATGATGCTTGCGGATGTAGGAATAAATCGCCTTCGGATTATCAGAATAGCCCCGTCCGAGAAAACTCTCAAAAAGAATCAAGTCTTGCTTGATCGGGAGCAGTCTTACAAAGCGTAAAATGGAGCGTTTCAAAAAGTTCTTGATTGATGATATCAACATGATAAAATCCTTCCTTATATCAAAATATTGATTTTTTTTTTGTGTGGGAAGACGAAAAAGACAGAGTTGCTAGAAAATCTGCTTTCTGATCTGGAGCATGCCCCTTATTTTCGTGAATACAATGATTATATACCATGACTAAAAGGAACGCCGAAAAATCCTTCGTACGGCGGAGAAGAACGAAATGTCTCTGATTTCATGTGAAATATCGAACAATCTTTGACAATCTCTTGAAAAAGCTACTTTTTCTGCAGTGATGTTCTATACTATGGATATAAAGGCAACCAAATAGAGAGGAGCACGTTATATGCATACGTGTGGAACCGCAGAGGCGAACACTTTCCTTCTTTCTCAGGAGACGCGAAACCTGCTCGAGCAATGGATGACGGAAACGAAGTTCCCAAAAGACTCAATCGTCTGTTGGGAAGGAGAACAGTCCGATAAGTTATATTATGTGAAGAAGGGTGCCGTCAAGTTGACGAAGCTGACGAAGAAGGGGACGCCGCTGACGATGTTCCTGTACTTCAAAGGTGATTTGTTCGGTGAGTTCGATCTAGTGGATGACTTTCCAAGTTCTTATAGCGTCGAGACGACAGAGGACAGCGTGATCGGATTGTTGTCGAAGAAGAAGCTGGAAGAGTTGATGGAGAAGGACGGGAAATTCGCCGTTGAAATCATGCGTTGGCAAACATTGATGCGCAAGCAGACCGAGACGAAGTTGCGAGATTTGTTGTTATTCGGAAAACCCGGTGCTCTCGCTTCCACCCTTCTTCGCATCGTGACGATGAGCGGAAAGGTGCTTGGCGATGATGTCATCATCTCGAATCGTCCGTCGGACTCTGAACTCGGACAGCTGATCGGAGCCCCGCGCGAAACGGTCAACCGCATGCTCTCCCAGTGGAAGAAGGAAGGCGTCATCTCGAACACCGCGACGAAGTTGATCATACATGACATGGAATATCTACGGGACCTCTGTCACTGTGAAGGGTGCCCGCTTGGAGTCTGCCGCCTATGAAGCGGCAGCTTTTTTTTGTTCGATTTGTGAACTTTATGTGAGGTTTGTGAACTAAATGGGAAAAACTTCACAATTTATGTGATTTAAATCACAACTTTTGGAGGTGGTGATTTTCTAAAATAGATGTATAGGAACGTCACTTGCCACACGCAAAGGAGTCGAGGACATGGAACCGAGCAACGAACCAAAATTGAATGGCGCATTTGCTTCTGTCTTTATCGTAGCAGCAGTCATCATCGCCATGTGGGGATCCATCTTTCTTTTATTCACATCACGCTAAGGAGTGAAGGTCATGCACATTCATAAACTAGAAAAAGTCTGGCTGATTTTCGGGGTCGCCATGCTCGCGGTCTTCTTGACGATCATCGGCGTCTCAGCATTCGCATCAGGAAATCAGCCACCGTCGGATGCGACGTTGATCGATCCGACTAAAGTCGACCAGACGAAACCGTTCGACAAACCGGGTCTGACGAAGATCGATGACGGCGTATATGAAGCGGTCATGGTATCACAAGCATTCCAGTTCACTCCGGGGGACATGGAAGTTCCTAAAGGAGCGACGATCAACTTCCTCGTCACGTCGAAGGATGTCGTCCACGGATTTCAAATCGTCAAGACCAACGTCAACATGATGGTCGTCCCGGGACATATCAACTCGATGTCTTACACATTCAAGGAAGCAGGCGAATATTTGATCGTCTGCAATGAATATTGCGGCAATGGCCATCATATGATGGCAACTAAAATCAAGGTGGTGGATTCGGAATGAATGCGATTTCGAAGAAATTGAAGCAGTTCGAGATGGAACGCGGTATGCCGGCTGCTGAAATCGGCTTGAAGGAGGCACGTATCGGCTATGCCCATGTCAGCTTCTCGCTCGTTGCGCTTCTGATTGGCGGACTTTGCGGTCTTTTGCAGACGATGGTACGGACCGGGACGATTCCGGAAATCGCCGGTATCGGCTATTATGAACTGCTGACGGCACACGGATTGATGCTTGCGATCGTCTTTACGACCTTATTCATCTATGGACTTCTCTATGCGTTTCTTGCACAATCATTCGGTCGCTTCGAGAGCTTCCCGAGCCGCCTCGCGTGGCTCGGCTTCTGGTTCATGCTGTTAGGCGTCTTGCTCGTCACTTGGATGGTTCTCGCTGGTGAGGCATCCGTCCTTTATACGTTCTATGCGCCATTGAAGGCCCATCCGGTCTTTTACATCGGTCTCGTCATCTTCGTAATCGGGACTTGGATTGGGTCAGCCGCGATGTTCCGTATGTATGCGGATTACAAGCGCGAACACAAGAACGTCCACCCGCCTCTTCAGGCGTACATGAGCATCATGACGGTTTTGCTCTGGGACGTCGCGACACTCGGCGTCGCAGCGACGATCTTGTTCCAGCTTTTGCCGCTGTCGCTCGGGTGGACGGACAAGGTCGGCATCGAGCTGTCTCGGACGCTGTTCTGGTACTTCGGACATCCGCTCGTCTACTTCTGGCTGTTGCCGGCGTATATCGTCTGGTACACCGTCATCCCTAAAATCGTCAAAGGCAAGATTTTTTCGGATGCGCTCGCGCGTATGTCATTTCTTTTATTCCTGTTGTTCTCGTTCCCGGTCGGCTTCCACCATCAGCTGCTCGAGCCCGGCATCTCTGCTTTCTGGAAATATGTGCAGGTCGTCTTGACGTTTCTCGTCATCATCCCGTCGCTCATGACGGCGTTCTCGATGTTCGCGACATTCGAACTCGCGGGAAGACGTCTCGGGGCGAAAGGGTTGTTCGGCTGGGTCAAAAAAATGCCATATCGTGACGTCCGCTTCCTCGCGCCTTTCATTGGGATGCTGTTCTTCATCCCGGCGGGTGCTGGCGGCGTCATTAACGCTTCTCACCAACTCAACATCGTCGTCCACAACACGCTCTGGGTGACAGGGCACTTCCACATCACGGTCGGTGCTGCCGTCGCGCTGACGTTCTTCGGTTCGGCCTATTGGCTCGTACCGGTACTTCGCGGACGGACGCTGACACCTGCCATCCAGCGCCTCGGAATCTGGCAGACGATGGCATGGACGGTCGGAATGCTCTTCATGTCTACGGCGATGCATATCTCGGGACTGCTCGGAAATCCGCGCCGGACCGGTCCTGCGAAGTACTTCCAGGATTCGATCGTCGCGGACTGGATTCCATATCATACGGCAATGGCGATCGGTGGAACGATTCTCTTCATCTCGATCATCCTGTTCCTCGTCGCGATGTATAAACTGTCGTTCACTGCACCTAGAGGGACGGAGGAGTTCCCGGTCGCTGAGACGGAAGAAGCTGCGATGGATACGCCGATGTTCTTCGAGAACTGGAAACTTTGGATCTTCGTGACGTTCGCACTCATTGCGTTCGCCTACACGGTACCGATCTGGCACATGATCGAAAATGCTCCTCCTGGCGCTCCGGGATGGCGGCTCTGGTAATAAGTCGATATGAAAAGAGGAGGATGGTCCGCGGACCGTCCTCCTTTCGTTATTTGACGAGATGATGTTTGAATGCGTAGACGACTGCTTGTGTGCGGTCGACGACGTCAAGCTTCGACAGGATGTTCGAAACGTGGGTCTTGACCGTCTTCAAGGAGATGAATAGTTCGTCCGCGATTTCCTGATTGGCCATGCCGCGGGCCATCAGCTGAAGCACTTCCTGCTCGCGCTCAGTCAGGTCATCATGGAGTTGGCTTTTCGGCTTGCGGAGACGTTCCATCATCTTCCCCGTCACTTGTGCCGCCATGACCGGCTGGCCGCTCGCGGTCTTGCGGATTGCTTCCGCGATCTCGAATGCACTTGCCGTCTTCAGGACATAACTCATCGCACCGGCTTCGATGACGGGATAGACCTTCTCGTCGTCAAGGAAGCTCGTGACGACGAGAATCTTTGCTTCCGGCCAGTCCTTGCGGATCAACCGGGTTCCTTCGACTCCGTCGACCGGCTCCATCACGAGATCCATCAGGATGACGTCCGGCCTGTGGAGGAGGGCGAGTTCAGCTCCTGCCTTTCCGTCTGAAGCTTCTGCGACGACCTCGATGTCAGCCTGGGTCGACAGGAAGGCTGAGACGCCAGCCCGTACCATTTCGTGATCGTCTACGAGGAGGACTCGTATCATGTTTGCACCATCCGTTCTTTTCTGATTTTGACTTCGATCTGTGTCCCTTTTTCAGGGATGCTGACGAGGCGAATCGTGCCTCCGATTTCAGCGGCACGCTCCCGCATCGAATTGATGCCGTAGGAGGCGAGCTTCTTCTCGTCTACGATGAAACCGATGCCGTCGTCGTTCATGCTGAGTGTGACGGTATCGCTGAACTCCCGAAGCTCAATCGTCATGTGCGTCGCTTTTGCATGACGCAATGTGTTGGTCAGACCCTCCTGGACGATCCGGAAGAGTTCGTTCTCGACTTGTCTTGGCAGGGAGATGTCTTCAAGCTTCCATGACAGCTCCGTCGACTGTTTCCTTGAGATTTCTTCAAGGAGTTGCGTAAGTCCTTGCTGGAGCGTCAATCCTTCCAGCTCGACAGGACGAAGCTGGAGGAGGAGCGAACGCATCTCGGACTGGGCGGTCTGAGCCATCGTCTCGACGAGATCGATCTGTTTCGCGGCGGTGTCCGGCTGCGTCAAAATCGTCTGTTTCGCTGCTGTCGTCATCATAGAGATGGCATACAGCTGCTGCGAAACGGAATCATGGAGTTCGCGTGCGAGACGCTTCCGCTCCTCTGTCACGGCCTGAAGACGGGCCTGTTCGACTTGGTGCGGGCGTGTGCTGATTTTCTGGAACGTTTCCGTCTGCTCTTCGATCTGTCTGCCGATTCGCGCGAGACGTGACAGCGTATGGCGGTATGGACCAGGCGAGACGTTCACTTCTTTTCCTTGCTCGAGTTCGATGATGGCAGAAGTCACTTTCTTAAAATCCCGACGCAAGAAGAAGTAGTGGACGCTGCCGATCACGAGTGACAGGACGAGCGCGAAGGAGATGATCAAGAGGAGAATCGGGAAATCGTAGGCACGTACGAACAGGACGTGCCAATCGATTTGCCTCGTGCTGAGGAATAATGCCATCGTCACGATGGAGACGAGCAGACCTGTCAGCAGCTGGACGGTGATGACGCCAATCGGAAACTGGTCCTTCTTCATATCGAAGACACCTCCACGTTCCCGACGGCAAGCATGACATGGACACGAATTTTCCTGCCGGCATCCGCGTATTGGGGAGCACGGAACTGGATGCGCCGGTTGAAGAACGTCGGAATCCGTCGCGAATCCGTCTTGACGCTCCCGAACCCGATCGAGGCATCGAGCGCATAATCATAACCGGAAGGAAGTAGAATCCGGACGTCGCCGATCACTCCGCTGATGACGATCAGCGTCTCACCTTCAGGGACGTAAGCACGCGTCAGGTCGATCTCAAGATCACGGACGAGGAACTGCTCGCTGACATCGGTCAAGACATACGGAAGTTCCTGCTGGGTCGAAAATGAATAGGCGGGCTGAATCGTCAAACCCTCCTCCTGCTGCATCTGAGGTGAGATCTTCGAGAAGAAAAATTCCCTTACTGAATGTCTCGTCACGAGAATCAAGCCGAGATAAAGCAGACCGCCTGCCATGACGAATCCAATCGCCGCTGAACTGAGAACGACACCTGCAAGGATGACGGTACCGACGATATAAAACAGAATGGCGAGCTTTTCATGTCCCGTCCGCCGGAAATACGTTCCGACATAATAGAGCAGGAAAGGAAATAGCACGCCGAACAGCACGTTTCCTGCGCCGGTCATCAAATCATAGAAAAGTCCAAGGGCGAACAGAATCGCCAAGTAGCCGACGAGTTGTTTCGTACTCCAGCGGCGCATCACGCATTCTCCTTTCTGTACATGACAAAGGGAGGCCCGAGGCCTCCGGTTCGTCTTCTTTATTGTTCACGGCGTTTCAACGCGGCGATTCGCGCATCGATTTCGTCTTCTACAACAGTCTCTTCGATTGACGCTTCAGGCACCGTGAACGGATGTGATTCTTCCTTAATAGTAGCATTTGGCTCGCGTTCTAGCATCTGGTTCATTTTCGCTTTCGCGTTCGAAACGTTCTCGCGCATCATCCACTCGTATCGTTTGTTCTGGAGGTCCTCGAGTTTCAACTTCAATTCGAGTGCGTCCCGTTCGAGCTGCTGAAGCTCACGCTCGGTCTCTGCGACAAGGTCTTCGAAGAAGCGGAACTGTTCACCGTAATGTTTCGACTCGACAGCAGCCCGTTCCGCGAGTGATTGCTCGCCGGCTTCCTTTGCGATCTCGACTTGACCAAATCGCTTGTCTGCGAGCTCCTTCGCTTCGTCACGCTTCGCCTCGAGTTCGGTCAACAGTGTGCGCTGGCGTTCGAGCAGTCGGTCGACTTCGTGGATGTCAGACTCCGTTCCGCGGATGTAATGGACGAGCTTCTTCGCAGGCGTGTCATTCTGTTCGGCAGCTTTCTTTACTTCGTGCATCATCTGCGTGGCAAAATCATTCAATTGATCGAATACGTTTTTCATGTGAATTCCTCCCGTTTGGTTGTTTGGATCAAAAACCCTTCGTATTTTTCAAATCCTTCCACTCCGCTTCGAAGTGGCTAGTCGTCTGTGCACGCCGGCGTCTGAACAGATCATCTGCTGCAAACGTTCCCGCCTTCATCTTCATATAGCCGACATAGAGAAGGACGGCTGCTGCGATGCCGATGACTGCCCAGATGTTCGAGAGTGCAGTTCCTGCACCGATGGCGACGAGTAATCCGTAGCCGATTTTTCCCATGACGCTCGAGCGGGTGAACTTACTTCCTGCCCATAGTGCGAGCAAAACACCGATCCCGAGTCCGATCATGTTCGGCAACATGCCAATGATGATCGACAAGAGTGCGATTGCTGCAAGGACCATGAGCACTTTCTGAAGCTTAGGTGTCTTCATCGTGAAGCCTCCCTTTCGTTGATACCTTCATGATAGAGCGTCATGAGAACTTGAACGACGCCCTTGCGACCGGACTTGTCTACGCCTCTGGGCGGATGTGCTCATCCACCTCCTGTTGAAAGCGCTACACCCTTATGTATTTTTGTGATAGATTGAGACTATCGAACGATTGGAAGGAGTGGTTGAGTATGAGCATTTTCATGAACGCTTTAAACGCATGTATCGGACCTAAGGGAGGGATCCGCCTCCCATAACATGAGGAGGAAACCATTTGAACGAATGGGGTAGAATGCCGGCTGCAGAAGTCGGCGACAAAGAACAGACAGGACGTGTCGTCGCTGTCTTCCAGAAACAATACCGTGTCATGACACAAGCAGGCGAGACGCTCAGCGAGCTCTCAGGCAAGATGCGCTTCGAAGCGCTCGCGAAGGCGGAACTGCCTGCTGTCGGGGACTGGGTCATCCAGTCGATGCGCGAGCAAGGAAAGGGACGGATCGAGCGCGTGTTGCCGCGGTCGTCCCAGTTCTCAAGAAAGGCAGCCGGGACGGAGACGGAGGAGCAGATCATCTGCGCGAACGTCGACGTCGCGTTACTCGTCATGGCACTGGGCCATGATTTCAACGTCCGCCGCCTTGAACGTTACTTGACGGTCGCTTGGGATGCTGGCGTCACGCCGATCATCGTGTTGACGAAGCGAAGCCTCGTCGACTCGGTGGATGAGGAGCTGCAGGAACTCGACCTCGTCGCGTTCGGCACGCCTGTCTTCGCTGTCGATTCGCTGACGGGCGAAGGGATCGATGAACTGAAGATCGCACTTTCGCCTGGTCAGACGATCGTGCTCGTCGGCTCTTCAGGTGTCGGCAAGTCGACGCTCGTCAATGCGCTCGCAGGCAGTCACCTGATGGAGACGGGGGGAGTCCGGGAAGACGATGAACGGGGGCGCCATACGACGACCCATCGTGAGTTGAAGAAGCTCGACAGCGGTCTTATCCTCGTCGATACGCCAGGGATGCGGGAGTTGGCGTTATGGGACGGGGCGGATGGTCTTGAGACGACGTTCTCGGACATCGAGACGCTTGCTGTAAATTGCAGATTCCGTGATTGCGAACATGGGAAGGAACCGGGATGTGCCGTCCGCAAGGCGCTCGAGACCGGTGATCTCCTGCGGGAACGCTGGGACAGTTACTTGAAGCTCAAACGTGAGATCGCCTATGCTGAACGCAAGCAGAGCGTGGCTCTGCAGGCGGCCGAACGCGACCGATGGAAAAAGATCCACAAAGAGAATCAGGCACGAATGAAAACGAAGTACCGAAAAGCCTAATGAAGAGGATGGCTCAAAAGTCCATCTGTAAAAGAGATACGGGAGCGGATTCCAAATCTGCTCCCGTATCTCGTCTAGACGAAACCATTCGCTTCACGCGACTCCTGCAGGAAAAAGCACGATGCGTCGCGCTGTCAGAGACAAAAAAGACCCGGTTCCCTGTCCGAAATGGAAAGGGAGCTTGCTGCTTGTGTCTCGCCTGAGGAAAGCAAGTGAAGAACGAGTGGTTCCTTTTTTGAGTCAGCCTCATTCTTTTTTAGGGGAACGAGACGAATTTTGGCTAAGATAGGAAAAATGGATTGGGGGAATCAGCATGTTCGATATGAGAATCAGAGAGGATTTGGCACTTACGCTGATCGAGCGGCACCATGCCGAGGAGATATATGAGATGGTCGATGCGAACCGGGCGTACTTGAGGGAATGGCTCGGCTGGGTCGACGGGGCGACAGGACCGGAGTTGTACCGGGAAGATGTCATCCCGGCCTGGCTGCAGCAGTTCGCTGAAGGGGACGGATGTACGGCAGGAATCCGTCACGACGGGAAGTTCGTTGGAATCATCAACCTACACTACATCAATCGGCAGCTCCGTTCGACGAGCATCGGGTATTACCTGCGGGAGGACGCGCAGGGCAAGGGCATCATGACGGCTGCCGTCAAAACGCTGACGGACCATTGCTTCGACGTGCTGGATTTGAATAAGGTGACGATCCAGTGCGCGACAGGTAACGTCAAGAGTCGGAGCATCCCGGAACGGCTGGGCTTTACGCTTGAAGGAGTCAGCCGGGACGAGGAGTTCATCAACGGACACTATAACGATATCGCGACCTACAGCCTTTTGCGTAAAGACAGATGAGACAAAGAAAGAATGAAGACCCGCCTTGCACTCGCCTGATACAGGGGAACGCAAGACGGGTCTTTTACTGTCAGTCGAAGATGAGCGGCGTATCAAGTGCCTGTTTCAACTGCTTCAGTTCAGCAATCGTCACTTCAGGATTTGCTTTCGAGCCGACCCGGAGTTCAAGTGTTCCGACCGGATGGACCTCGATCCGCTCCCCGAGCACGATCGTCTTGTTCGACAGGCGGTCCGTGAAGTGCGTATCATGCGAGATCATGAGGAGCTCGCCCGGGAAGGCTTCGAGCGCCATCTCGATTCGCTCGCGCGTCATGACATCAAGGTAGTTCGTCGGCTCGTCGAGTGCAAGCACGCGTGCTCCGGAGAAATAAAGACGAAGGAAGGCGATACGGCACTTCTCTCCCATGCTCGCCTCATGAATCGGTTTGAATACCTCGTCACGTCGGAAGAGGAAGCAGGCGAGGAGTGTCCGGGCCTCCGTCTCAGAAATCGGCAAATCGAGCAGTGCGTCGAGCAGGGTGCCGTCTTCGGGCAACGTCGACAACGACTGGGAAAAGTAGCCGATTCGAAGCGAAGGGTGTCGATCGACCTTTCCGGAAAGCGGTGGGAGGGTCCCGAGCATCACTTGAAGGAGGGTCGTCTTGCCGGAACCGTTCGGTCCGACGATTGCGATGCGGTCACCTCGAATGGCTTCGAATGTCACGGGTTCGAATAGAGCGTTGCCCTCGTGGCCGAACGTGACGTCTTCAAGACGAAGCAGGCGTTTTACGTGCAGGGTGCCGGCATCGAATTCGACGCGGATACCTGCTTCTTCCCGAGGCTTTTGGACCCGTTCCTGTTCCAGCTTCTTCAATTGCTGTTCTTTCGCCTTGATTTTGATAGCGTGCTTGGCTGCGCTCTTCTTCGCGGTCGGATTGCGTTCACTCGCTGCAGCCGTCGCTTTTTTATGCCAAATGTCATATCGTCCGATGATCTGCAACAGTTCGTTCTTCGCCTGTTCCTGTTTCTCATACAGTGCTTTGACAGTCTTCTCCTCATGATCCTTCTGCTGTCGGTAGGCGCTGTAGTTTCCTTTGAAGCGCCGGATACCTGCGTTCGTCAGCTCGAGCACTGCACCCGCCGTCGCATCGATGAAGGACCGTTCGTGCGAGACGTAAAGGACCGTTCCGGGATATGCCATGATCCAGTCGGTCAGCCAGTCGAGCGTCTTGCCGTCGAGATGGTTGGTCGGCTCATCGAGCAATAGTACGTCGGGGCGCATCAAATACAGGCGTGCGAGTTGGGTACGTGTCTGCTCCCCGCCGCTCAGCTGGTCGAAAGGCTGTTGGAAATGTTCGCTCGACAGCCCGACTTCTTTGAGCACCCGTACAGCGTCTGCCTCAAGCGAAAAAGCATCCTTGTCGAGTGCTAGCTGATAATCATCGAGATAGGACGGGGATTCCGAGTCATCGAGTTTCGCAAGCAAGGCGGCTCTCATGACGTCTCCTGCCATGACGTAAGAAAGGACCGGTTCTTTCGTGTTGACGGACTGGTCGAGGACACCGAACCGGACATCCTGCCAATGGATCGTCCCTGAGGTTGGAGACATACGGCGGGCCAGCAGTTTGAACAAGGTCGTCTTGCCGACTCCGTTCCTGCCGAACAGGGCGGCCTTTTCCCCCTCTTGCAGAGTGAAGGACAGGTTTTCAAAGAGGAGGCGATGCTCGACTTCCATTTTGAGTTTGTGGACGGATAGGATTTCATTCATAAGATCAGCTCCCAGTATGTTCATTTCGGGTAGGATGAAATGAAAACACACCATCCGCGCACGCGGATGGTGTGAGACTGGTCGTATGCCAAAGGGATGCCATGCATGGGCATGGCAATACCGAGAGATGGACACACTTCTAGCGTCAAACCTCCACGCGTCTTTCGCGCGAAAGCGATGAATTCATTCATCGATTAGACGTTAGCAAGTGTAGTGTACATGTCTTCGGTAGTACCTCCTATGATTTCGTTACTCGAATTGTAACAAGATGGAAGCGCTTCGTCAATGGACGAGGTGGGCGTTCAACAGTGATTCGGCCCACTGCGTCTCCTCTGCTGTCGGCGGCTCGACGTCCTTCAATGCGTATTCGAGTCCGAGCGCTTCCCATTTATAGACGCCGAGCTGGTGGTAGGGGAGCACCTCGACGCGCTCGACGTTCTTGAGCGTACCGATGAACTCGCCCGTCCGGCGGAGGAACTCTTCGTTCAGCGTGATGCCCGGAATCAGGACGTGCCGGATCCAGACCGGGATTCCGCGGTCCGAGAGAAGCTGTGCGAATTCGAGCGTGTTCTTGTTGCTTCGCCCCGTCAGGATGCGGCAGGCGGCATCGTCGATGTGCTTGATGTCGAGCAGGACGAGGTCCGTCTGTTCGAGTATTTGTTCGATGTTGGCCGGCTTGACGGATCCGGCCGTATCGATCGCCGTGTGCAAGCCATGCGATTTCGCTTCACGGAGCGCCGCTTCGAGGAATTCAGGCTGCGCGAGCGGTTCCCCTCCTGAGAAGGTGATACCGCCGCCTGAAGCATCAAGGAAGGACCGGTAACCGAGCGCTTCCGAAACGATCGATTCGGGTGTCACGCGGCGGCCGCATCCGAATTCCCAAGTGTCCGCGTTATGGCAATATTGGCAGCGAAGGGGACAGCCTTGCGTGAAGGCGATGAAGCGGATGCCCGGCCCGTCGACGGTGCCGCAGGATTCTGTTGAGTGGATCATTCCGTAAGTCATGGTCAGTCAGTCCTTTCCGAATGGGAGGCCCGGTCAGATCGAGCCGTGGAACGTGCGGTTGATGACGTCGATCTGCTGTTCGCGTGTCAGCTTGATGAAGTTGACTGCGTAGCCGGAGACACGGATCGTCAATTGCGGATACAGTTCTGGGTGGTCCATCGCTTCCATCAGCGTCTCACGGTCGAAGACGTTGACATTGAGATGGTGTCCTTTGTTCTCACCGCCCATATAGCCGTCGAGCAGAGCGACCGCATTGCTGATGCGTGTCTGATCGTCCTTGCCGAGCGCTTTCGGGACGATCGAGAACGTGTAGGAAATACCGTCGAGTGCGTGCTCGTAAGGGAGCTTTCCGACGGAAGTCAAAGCGGCGACTGCACCTTTCGTATCGCGGCCGTGCATCGGGTTCGCTCCTGGAGCGAACGGTTCGCCGGCACGCCGTCCATCCGGCGTGTTGCCGGTCTTCTTGCCATAGACGACGTTCGACGTGATCGTAAGCACCGACTGAGTCGGCAGAGAGTTGCGGTAGGTCGGATGTTTGCGGATTTTCTCCATGAACAGTTCGACGAGATCGACTGCCATCGAGTCGACGCGGTCGTCGTTGTTCCCGAATTTCGGGAAGTCTCCTTCGATTTTGAAGTCGACGGCGATCCCATCCTCGTCGCGGATCGGCGTGACCTTCGCATATCGAATAGCAGAGAGACTGTCCGCTACGACCGACAGACCAGCGATGCCGCACGCCATCGTCCGCAGGATCTCAGGGTCATGAAGCGCCATCTCGATCCGCTCGTAGCTGTACTTGTCATGCATGAAGTGGATGACGTTGAGCGTGTTCACGTATAGTTCAGCAAGCCAGTCGAGCTGTTTGTCGAACGCAGCGATGACCGTTTCGTAATCAAGCACCTCGTCGAGGATCGGTTCCGTCTTCGGTGCGACTTGCATCTTCATCTTCTCATCGATGCCGCCATTGATCGTATAGAGCAATGCTTTCGCGAGGTTAGCGCGAGCGCCGAAGAACTGCATCTGTTTCCCGATTCGCATCGCCGAGACGCAACAGGCGATGCCGTAGTCGTCGCCGTAGATCGGAAGCATCAGCTCGTCGTTCTCATATTGGATCGAGCTCGAGATGATCGACATCTTCGCGCAGAACTCCTTGAACCCTCTCGGAAGCTTCGTCGACCAGAGGACGGTCAGGTTCGGTTCCGGTGCAGGACCGAGGTTCGAGAGCGTATGGAGGAAGCGGAACGAGCTCTTCGTGACGTTCGATCGTCCGTCTTCGCTCATCCCGCCGATCGATTCCGTCACCCATGTCGGATCGCCGGAGAAGAGGTCGTTATAGTCAGGCGTCCGGAGGAATTTGACGATCCGCAGTTTCATGACGAAATGGTCGACGAGTTCTTGAGCTGTTTCTTCCGTCAGTGTCCCATTCTCGAGGTCCCGCTCGATATAGATATCGAAGAAGGTAGAGACGCGACCGAGTGACATCGCAGCTCCGTTTTGTTCCTTGATGGCTGCCAGATAGGCGAGATAGACCCACTGGAAGGCTTCCTGCGCGTTTTCGGCAGGACGCGAGAGGTCACATCCATATTTTTGTCCGAGAATCTCGAGTTCCTTCAACGCCCGGAGTTGCTCATTCATCTCTTCGCGGTCACGGATGTCCGTCTCGCTCAGGAAGCCGCCCCGTGCGTCGAGGTCGTTCTTCCGCGATTCGATCAGGTAGCGCGTACCATACAAGGCGACACGCCGGTAGTCACCGATGATCCGCCCGCGCCCGTATGCGTCGGGGAGCCCGGTGATGATCCCTGCCTTCCGTGCAGCCCGCATCTCTGGCGTGTAGGCATCGAATACGCCCTGGTTATGCGTCTTGCGGTATTCGCTGAACACTTTCGTCACCTGATCATCCGGCTTGAATCCATACGCTTCAAGCGCGTCATTGACCATCCGGATTCCCCCGTTCGGGTGAATCGACCGTTTAAACGGTACATCCGTCTGAAGACCGACGACTTTTTCGAGGTCGCGATTCAAATAGCCCGCCTCGTGGGAGAGAATCGTCGACGGGGTCGATGCATCGACATCATAGACTCCTCCGCGGACGCGTTCTTCGGCGGTCAGGCTCATGATCTGTTGCCACAGCGCTTCTGTCGCATCAGTCGGACCGGCTAGGAATTGATCGTCTCCTGTGTATTCCGTCCGGTTGCGGCGGATGAAGTCGGCGAGATCGATCTGTTCCATCCACGGTCCAGTCGTAAAGCCGTTCCAAGCAGGTAATGTTTTTTCGAGTAGCATGTGAAAACACTCCTTCATCTGTATTTGAAAAGGGTTACACTCTTCCATGTGAATAGTTTAACAAACTAATCGATCGTAATGTATTACATGTTTGTGAAAGTTGTATCAATCAAGTGAACAGGCAATTCAGCCATTTGGTTCATCTGTTATACTCTAATCAGGAGTATTGGAAAACAGGGAAAGTGTGAAGCAAGAAGGAGACACGCTTCTACTGTTCTACTGAAAACCTGATTCTAGGAAAGATACAGGGAAGGAGCGTGAGTAAAGTCACGGCCCTTCTTGTGTTTTTAGGACGTATCGTCGACAATGAAAAAGGGAATAACGACCGTGGAGGTGCCATATATGGAATACACAGCATTGAATGAGCGGGGTGACTACCGCTCGGGAGACTGGATTTCACTCAAGACGAATGAAGCAGGGGAATCGCGGGACGGTATGATCACGGAATTCGAGAGTGACGGGTTCTGGATGCGTTTTGAGGACGACTGGGAGTTCGAAGACTTCATCGCGTACACAGACCGCTATCTTTGTGCGCTCATCAAGCGACCAATCGATGTTCTTGCGAATTACCCGGCGCTGGAAGGATATCCGAAATTGACGGCCGAACTGCAGGATCGTATCAACCAAGGATTCGAGATAGATTCATCCGAGACGCAAGAGGACAGCATCCTCTTCCATATCCGGATCACAGAGGCAGGTACACCTTACACGCAGACACTTCGTGGTTACTACGAAGATGAAATCGACCGTTTTGAATATGTCACATAAGGATTCGAAAGAGAGAGTAGGAATTTAACATGAACTTTAACCAACCATTCATTCAAGAAGCATGGGACCGGGCACGTTTCGAAACGATGATGCCGGTCCAGGAACAGGCAATCCCGCTGTTGCGGGAAGGCAAGGACGTCCTGATCGAGGCGCCGACCGGAACGGGGAAGACGCTCGCATACGTCATCCCTGCGCTCGAACGGATCGACATCGAGGCGCCTACCGTACAGGTCGTCATCACGGCACCGACGCGTGAACTCGTCATGCAGATTCATCAGGTCATTCAATTGTTCGCGCAAGGAAGCGGCATCCGTTCCGGATCCTTCATCGGCGGAGTAGAATTGAAACGCCAATACGAGCGCTTGAAGAAGAAGCCGCAAATCGTCGTCGGTACACCGGGCCGTCTCGTCGAGCTGATCGATTCGAAGAAGTTGAAGATGCATGAAGTCAAGCTCATCGTCCTCGATGAAGCGGATCAGATCTATGAGAGCGGGATGAGTGAATCGGCGACGCGAATCGCGAACAGCGCGCTTCGTGACCGCCAGATCGCCTTCGTCTCAGCGACGCTGCCTGAACGGACGGCTGAATGGGGACGGACGCTTGCGAACGATCCTGCTGTCGTACGCGTTGAACGTCAAACGAGTTCACAGGTGCAATTCGGCTATATCGAGACATCCCGCCGCCTCAAGCCGGAACTTTTGCGCCGCCTTGCGAACATCCGTGATGCGAAAGTGCTTGCCTTCATCAATAACCGGTCATTCCTTGGGCCTTTGAATGGCGAGTTGAGCAAGTTCTCGATGGACTACCGGATTCTTGACGCAGAGAAAGGCAAGCGAGAACGAATGGAGACGTTGCGCTCTTATAAACGCGGCGAATTCCCGCTCCTCGTCACCACGGGGCTCGCTGCACGCGGTCTCGATATCGAAGGCGTCTCGCACGTCGTGCACTTCGATCTACCGGAATCGCTTGACGACTTCGTCCACCGCTCAGGGCGGACAGGACGCGGAAACGCAGAGGGGATGGTCCTCGCGCTCGTTACGGACCAGGACAAGAAACATCTCCAGACACTCGCTCGTCAGATGGGCGTCGAGCTGCAAGAGATGGAAATCTACCGTGGCGAAGTGATCGAGAAACGCGAATTCACGGAACCGAAGACGATCAAACGGCCGGCTGGGCATCGGAAAGGACCAACAAGATGAAGAGCGAACGTAAAATCATCCCGTTCCCGACCACCGTGTCGGAAGCAGAAATGAATGCGGCGCTGAAAGCGATGTATCAGGAGGCTGCTGTTTCACGCAGCACCGACTGGGTGGCATTCATCGAAGAGATCGCGACGGAAGGCCGCTGGTATATGAAGGACGCGGAATTGTTCCGTGACCTGTTCGTCGACTGGGCGATTTTCTATGAGACGGATGAGGAAGGGAAGACGCCGCACGGGCGCTTCCTCGAACGGTCGAAGGAAGAGCTTTCGCACGGACTCTACCGTGCACTTCGCGGACTTGCCGATCCGGTCCCTTCCTTGTTTGAAGTCGGAGAGGATGGCGTGACGGATATCATGTCCGGCCAGGTCTATCAGCCGGATCTTTCTGAGATCGATGTCGAGCAGGGTGATGTACTCGTCGGCAAGATGCTCTATATCGCAGGAAAGTGGCGTTTCGCGATCGCCTACATGAAGGTAGGGAAGAAACTCGTACCGGAAGTCAAAGCGCTGCTCGACGACTTCGTCAATGAAGTCGGTGAGGACGCATTACTGCGCCAATATCCGGAGTTCTGCGCCGAGTTGATCGACCTGTTGCTCGATATCGAGGAAGGAAACATCACACCTCGTCCCGAGTGAAGAAAAGAATGTCAAAAAGTCCTTCATCCCTCTAGCGAGGAATGAAGGACTTTTTGCGGTGCCTGTCATTCAGGGGGAAGAAGTTCAATCCCGCTTTGCTGCTTCGACGGCTTCGACTTTTTCCGAAAGGCGCGTCCATTCGTCCATCAGGGCGTCGAGTTCCTCCTTGGATCGCTCGATCATCTTATACAGGTCGTTGACCTTGCCGATATCGCTCCCGGCGCTGCTTAGCTCCTGTTCTTCGGAGGAGAGCCGCTCCTCTACCCTCGCGATTCGCTCCTCGATCGTCTCCCAGTCCTGTTGCTCCTGATACGTCAGCTTCGGTGCGGTCTTCTTCTCGCGTACGACCTCTTTTTTCGGTGCGACGGCTTGCGGTGTCGTTCGCTGATCGAGGTAGTCCGTATAGAGACCATGGTACGTGACGACCTGTCCATCCTCGAAGGCGATCAGGCGATCGACGGTCCGGTCGAGGAAGTAGCGGTCGTGGCTGACCGTGATGACTGTACCGGGGAAGGACTCGAGATAGTCCTCGAGCACGGAGAGTGTTTCCGTATCGAGATCATTCGTCGGCTCATCGAGGAACAATACGTTCGGCTCCTCCATTAAAATCGTGAGCAGCTTCAGTCTGCGGCGTTCACCGCCAGACAGCTTGCCAATCGGCTTATACTGGGCTTCCGGCTTGAACAAGAATTGCTCGAGCATCTGGCTCGCGGTGATTTCCTGACCGTCGAGAGTCGTGATGACTTTCGCGATCCGTTCGACCTCGTCGATGACACGGCGTTCCGGGTTCGGGAATTCGGCGAACTGCCCGTAGAATCCGACTTTGACCGTCTCGCCATGAATGACTTCACCGGATGTCGGATCGAGCTGTTTCGCGAGAATCGCGAGCAAGGTCGATTTACCGCTTCCGTTTCTTCCGACGATCCCGTAACGTTCCTTTCGGCCGAACAACCAGTTGAAGTCGCTGAACAGCACGCGATCGCCGAACCGTTGGCCGACGCTGATTGCCTCGATGACTTTCTTGCCTAGACGGGTCGAACCGACCTGTACTTCGAGAGACTCGTCCTCTTCACCAAACGACTGCTCTTGCAGGGCATCGACACGCTGGATCCTTGCCTTTTGCTTCGTCGTCCGGGCTTTCGCACCGCGTCTCAGCCAAGCGAGTTCGCGGCGCAGGATGTTTTGGCGCTTCTCTTCCATGGAAGTCGCCCGTTCCCGGCGTTCCGCCCGCTTCTCGAGAAAGGACTCATAGTTCCCGACATAGAAGTAGGCCGCGCCATTCGCGATTTCCATCATGTGGTTCGTTACGCGGTTGAGGAAATACCGGTCGTGGGTGATCAAGATGACGGCGCCGCGGTATTCCCTGATCTGTCCCTCGAGCCACGCGATCGTCTCGGCATCGAGTTCGTTGGTCGGCTCATCGAGCAGGAGGAGGTCCGCCTCGTCGAGCAACGCCTCGGCTAGGGCGACGCGCTTACGCTGGCCGCCTGAGAGGGAACCGATTTTCGCTTCGATGTCCGTGATGCCAAGTCGATTCAAAATCATCTTGAGCCGGGACTCGGTGTCCCAGGCTCCTGCGGCATCGACTTCCGTCTGAGCAACGAGGAGGCGGTTCAGCAACTGCTCGTTCGAAGGGTCATGTTCGAGAGCGAGACGAGCTGTCTCATAGCGGCGAAGCACTTCGATCGTCGGCGTTTTGCCGGACAGAAGCACCTCCATGACGCTTGATGTTTCAGGATAATCAGCTGTCTGGGAAAGAAGGCGGATGCGGTAGTCATTAGGATGGTTGATCGTTCCGGCGTCAGCCGTCTCCGTCCCGGCCAAGATGTGCAACAAGGTCGATTTTCCTGTCCCGTTGACACCGATGATCCCGATCCGGTCTCCTTTCGTGACGGAGAACGTGACATCCTCGAAGACGACCTTGTCAGCGAATTCCTTCTTCAATTGTTCTACTTTGAGTATCATTTCTTTTCACCTTCTACGATCTGTCTGATTTGCTGTTCTACGAGACTGACGAGTTCCTTTTGCGGCAAGCTCGTCGAATCGATTGGCGGAAGTACGGTGACGGTGACATCCGCAGGACGGATCCGGCCGGTCTCCTCCATGACGCGATAGCTGCCTGAAATAGCGACAGGCACGATCTTTACTCCACTTGATGTCGCAAGCGTGAAGCTTCCCGCCTTGAAGGGAGCCATCGTCCCGCCGCGCGAACGTGTCCCTTCAGGGAAGATGATCATCGATTGACCGGACTTGATCGTCTCGATGCCTTCGCGGATCGCCTTGAGCGACTGGCGACGGTCTTTTCGATCGATCATGACACACCCCATGTATCTCATCCATGTACTGACGATCGGAATCTTGTCGACCTCGATCTTCGAGATGAATCCTTTCGGCTTGTCGATTTTTCCTAAAAGAATCGGGACATCGAAATTACCTTGGTGGTTGGCGATGAAGACGACCGGCTCATCTTCCGGGATGAGATGTGCGCCGACGAGGTCGACGCGTACTCCGGCCAGTTTGAGCAATGAGTTCGCCCACGTGCTTGCTACGCGTTCGGCGTAGGCGTATCGTTCTACCCCTTGTCTCTTTTTTGCACCCGGTAAGAACGGGAGAGTGAAGGGCAAGACGAGCCCGAAAAAGATGAACCAAATAACTGTCCGTAACATGTTGCTGTTCTCCTTTCATATCCATCGTTGTTATTGTACAAAAAAAGACCAGGTATCGCACCCGGTCGGCAGCTCATTCCCAGTATCGTGGTTCGGATTCTTCTTCGTCTTCACCGAGTTCGAACGTCAGGCGGCGTGTGACGGGATTGATCGAGAAGTGTGCATTGTCCTCGTCGATCCGCTTGATTTCCATCGTCTCCTCGTCAAGGACGAGCATGAGGCGTACCTTATCATCATGATCGACAAGCAGGACACCGTCTTCTTTAAGCCAGAGGTCCATGACTGGAGAATAGCGGAGCGTCCATCCGTTGGACAGCGGTATTTCATTCATGAGCAATCACCTCCCAAATATGTCTTTCTTATTTATCATGAGGTTCAGCGCTCTGGAATGCAAGTGAAGGGGAGGATGCTTCCTTATCCTCGTAGATGGCCTTAAATGAATGCTCGCGCTCGATCATTCGTTTCAATTGACGCTGGACGCGTCGTTCGTCACTGAAGTCGGAATATGTATGGTAGGATGTACGGAGCAACTGGCGGAGCGATGATAGGGTCAGACAAATCGCGAGCGTGAACACGAACACGCCGACCGAGTCAGTGTAGTAACCGCTTTGAAAACTGAGGTAGACGCTTACAGCTCCAGCAAGCGTGGTACATAAGTAGAAAACCATTCCATGTCCTCCTTCTGCTATCGTTCTATAGGAAGAGGATTCGGGGTGAGGGGGATAATTCCTTTCTTTTTCGAGAAACTTTTGTAAAAAACAAAAAAATCCACACGACAGGTGCGGATTTCATGGAAGTTCGATGTGTTGTAGAGTCGGAGTCTGTGGTGTCACATCTGCATTGTTCGAACCCTCTGCGAACACGATCCCGATTGTCGCAAGGAAGGCGAAGAAGGCGAACATAAGCGTTTTCATAAATCGTTTCGCGAAAGAACGCGATTGAATATCACGAATCATTATTTTTCCCCCATATTACCAAAACTAAACCTGCATTTTCCTGTTGATTTCATCATATAGCTTTTCATTAAAAAAATCTCACAATTTCATTACGTTCACAAAAATGTAACAATTAGGGTTGGATGATTCTTGTCAGGATTGGACGGAAACAGAGTATAGTATGGAAGGCGACGTGGAGAACCGTAACGGTTCCGCGAATAATAATGATGGAAAATTGAGAGGAGAGGAAGCGACATGGCATTACGTGCTGGACAAGTCGTTACATTGAAAGTAGAACGGGAAGCGGCATTCGGTGTCTTCCTGACGGACGGGAACGAGGATGTCTTACTTCATAAGAAAGAACAGACTCATCCGGTAGAACTCGAGGAGGAAGTGGAGGTCTTTCTTTATCAGGACAATGAGGGACGCCTTGCTTCTTCGATGACAATCCCGGAAGCATCGTTCGAAGATTATGTCAAGACGACGGTGACCGGTACGCGCTATAACACCGGCGTATTCGTCGGCATCGGAATCCAAAAGGACGTGCTCGTCTCACTCGACGACCTGCCGCAGCGCCGGACATATTGGCCGGAAGAAGGAGATCAGCTCTACATTCGTCTGAAACATGACCAAAAACTTCGCTTGCTCGGGGATCCTGCGCCATATGCCTTCTTTAATTTGATGGCGAAACCGGCTCCCGAGGAGTGGAACAATACGGAAGTCGAAGGTCTCGTCTTTGCGCAGCGTGAGCCGGGAGTAAACGTTTTCGTAAATGGCCAAACGATCGGTTTTCTTCATGAGAACGAGATGGAACATTGGCCGAGACTCGGTGAAGTCATGAAATTACGGGTGACAAACATCAAGCCAGATGGTACAGTATTACTTTCAGCAAGACCACGTGCGTATGAAGCGATCGATACGGATGCCGAATTGATTCTGAACCACTTGCTTGAACATGGCGGTCAGATGGCGTATGGTGATAAGACACCACCCGATACGATCCAGGACGTTTTCGGTCTGAGTAAGGCCGCGTTCAAACGGGCGCTCGGGCGTTTGTTGAAAGATAAAAAAATAGAAAAAAATGAAACGGGCGTACAGCTGAAAAAATAATTCAGCTCAACACTTTAGCCTGCGTTTCGAATAAATAGGTTGGAATTCATCATTTTGGTGGTTGCGGCTGGCTCTTCCATACGAGCCGGCGACCATGCAGATACAGATCCCCATCACTAGTGGGGGCAGCGGCTTACGCCGCACGGTCCGGGCTCATCCCTTACCTGCCCTTCTGGCAACGATTATGATGGTGACTTCCATAGAATCATTATAGCGAGCATCCTGCTATCTTTTCTGAACAGGTCCTGCTATAATAGGTAGTCGATTGTATTCGTAACGGTGGCGTCTGTTTAGTGGCAGACGCTTTTCATAAGAAAAAGGAGAGTATTTAGCATTGACAACATTCCGCGAACTAAATCTAAGTGAGGCACTTATCAAAGGTGTCCTAAAAATGGGCTTTGAAGAAGCAACTCCAATCCAAGCAGAGACGATTCCTGTCGGTTTGAGCGGCGTTGACCTTATCGGTCAAGCACAAACTGGTACTGGTAAGACGGCAGCGTTCGGTATCCCGACAATCGAGCAAATCGATGCAAAATCGCGCCATATCCAAGCACTCGTCCTCGCTCCGACTCGTGAGCTTGCAATTCAAGTCGCAGAAGAACTCAACAAAATCGGTGAAGTGAAACGCGTTCATGCGCTTCCTGTATACGGTGGTCAGCAAATCGACCGTCAAATTCGTGCACTCCGTAAAAACCCGCAAATCGTAGTCGCTACACCAGGCCGTCTCATGGACCACATGAACCGTAAGACGCTTGCACTCGACCACGTTCAAACGGTCATCCTTGATGAGGCGGATGAAATGCTCAACATGGGCTTCGTCGAAGACATCGAGACGATTCTCGGAGCACTCCCTGAAACACGTCAAACACTTCTGTTCTCGGCAACTATGCCGCCACAGATTCGTAAAATCGCAGATCGTTTCATGACGACTCCGACTCACATCAAAGTCAAGGCGAAGGAAATGACTGTCGAAAACATCGACCAATCATTCATCGAATTGAAGGAAAGCCAAAAATTCGACGTCCTTTGCCGTTTGATCGATATCGATTCACCTGAACTCTCGATCATCTTCGGTCGTACGAAAAAACGCGTCGACGAGATGACAGAAGCATTGGTCCAACGCGGATACACTGCTGACGGTCTCCACGGTGACTTGACGCAGGCGAAACGTGACCAGGTCATCCGCCGCTTTAAAAAGGGAACGATCGACATCCTCGTCGCGACGGACGTCGCAGCACGTGGTCTCGACATCTCTGGTGTGACACACGTCTACAACTTCGATGTACCGCAAGATCCTGAGAGTTATGTCCACCGTATCGGCCGTACTGGTCGTGCTGGTAAGACAGGTTCTGCGATCACGTTCGTCACGCCACGTGAATTCGGACAGATCAAGACGATCGAGCGCATCACGAACAAGAAGATGAATCGTCGTCATGCACCGACGCTTGACGAAATCCTTGAAGGCAACCTCAAACAGTCTGCTCAAGAATTGATTCAACGCCTTGAAGAGAAGAAATACGCAGAGTACACGACTCTTGCGCAAGAACTTCTTGAAGAATACGAAGCAGTCGATCTCCTCGCGGCAGCGCTTAAAGGCCTTACTAAAGAGCCAGACGGCACGCCAGTCGAAATCTCTTCGATCGAGCCAATCCGTGTCAAACGCTTTGGCGGCGGTGGCGGTGGAAATCGTCGTCCTTACGGCAACAAAGGCGGCAGCGGTTCAGGTAACCGTACTGGCGGCGGCGGATACCGTGGCGGTTCACGCGACTCGCGCGGTGGAAGCGATTCACGCGGTGGAAGCGATTCACGCGGCGGCCGTGGAAACGAACGCCGTGAAGGCGGCTATGCAGGACGCAGCAGCAGCAGCCGTCCTGAAGGCGACCGTAACCGTGGCGGACGTAAGCCACGCTTCGAAAAGTAATGCATTCATGAACCGATTTGTCACAGACAAGTCGGTTTTTTGATGGAATCCAATGGTAAACTGGGCATTGAAGACTGGGAGAGGACGGAATCTTTCGTGTATATGATCTATATAATCGCTTTTATCTGCCTGATTGCGCTCGTCTATGCGACGAAAATAATTTGTGATCGTACGAGGAAGGGACAGTTTCGATACATCCCGCTTTCGACGCTCTTGTTCGGGGGATTGATATTCCTTATCCTTGCGATAGGAAGAGGCGGTGCTGAAGGCATCCAGTATGGCGTGCTCAGCATCATCTATCTCACAGCGAGCTTTGGCGTCTACCTCTATATCGCGCTGAAGAAAGATACGACAGCTTTTTGAACTATTGAAGAACCTCAGTTTTTACGCGGAGGTTCTTTTTTTGTTATGATGAGACGAGAGAAAAGGAGGGGAAGCCTGTGGACGCCTTAGAAGTCATTGTCCATCCCGATCAAATCGAAGCATGGTTCCAGCCGATCGTAGGGGCGGCCCCTTTCAAGGTCGAAGGATATGAAATCCAGTCACATTTCAGAGGGGAACCGTTGAAGCCGTTCTTCCAAGAGGATGATGTGCCAATCGAATATCAGCTTGAAGCGATGGGGCACGTCGTCGCGCATGCGTTCAAAAGCGTGCCGGAGGATGATCATTCATTCGTTTTACTGCGGTGCCGTCCGACCTGGTTGTTCGAGAACGGCGGGGAGGATTTTTTGAATCTGCTGCGCCAAGCGAACATCAGTCTGCCGAAGGAGCGGCTTTATATCACCTTGACGGACGTATTGGTCGATGATCTCGACCGGCTTGGGCGGATCGTCGCCTATTATCAGAATTCCGGGCTGAAAGTAGCGCTCGATCATGCAGAAGCGACGAGCCTCGAACGTGTCTTTTCGCTGTCGCCGGACATGCTGATCGTCGACCTCGCTTCGATGACTGAGAAGAAGACGGTCTCTGCGACCTACCCGAAATTGCTGCAGACGATGGAGCATCTGTGTGACCTTCTCGGTGCACCGCTTCTCTATAAGAATATCAGTCATATCGGACAGCTAAGGTACGCGTGGCAGCATGGCGGAAGATACTACATGGGTGACTTGCTAGGCGAACCTCGTCCCGAGTGGGTATCCGTCTGTCCGGGGATGGGCATCCTCATCCAGGAAGTGCCGACGTTCTATAAGCACGACAGAGAACAGATGCACCGCCTGTTCCAGCTCGAAGCCGATTGGGCGGAACAATTCGCCGAACCGTGTCGCTCGATCAGACTGGGGGAGAACCTCGATGAATGGCTTGAAAATCTCGCGCGACGGGTCGATCCCGCCTTCATCCGATTCTACATCACGGACGCGAGTGGTTTTCAGCAGAGCTCGAACATCTACGTCCATGACGGGAAGTGGGCGAGGTCGCCTTTCTACAGAGGATACAATTGGAGCTTCCGCCCTTACTTCATTCGGACGACAGTCGCGATGGAGCGCCGTCACACCGGGTATTTGTCAGACCGGTATGTCGACTTCAGCTCAAGTGAGCTGACACGTACGTTCAGCATGCCGCTCAGCAATGGGATGTATTTGTTCGCCGACGTTTCAGCGAACTTCTTATACAAAGAACGATTGATGGATTAGGAGGATTTTGAAGATGTTGGATTATGATTATGACGCACTCCGCGAGATCGGGAAGATCGTCGCGATTGCACGAGATGAGATGGCTAAAGCAGTTCGCCCGGGTGTGACGACGAAGGAACTCGACGACTTGGGTGCGAAGATTCTTGAAGAACACGGTGCGCAGTCTGCTCCGATCGTGATGTACGCATTCCCGGGGGCGACATGCATCAGCGTCAACGAAGTGGCGGCCCACGGGATTCCGGGTGACTACGTCATCAAGGAAGGCGACATCGTCAACGTCGACGTCTCTGCCGTCAAAAACGGTTACTATTCGGACACTGGCAAGACCGTCATCGCCGGAGAGGCGAAACGTCCGGAAGACGTTCGTCTCGTAGAAGTGTCGCTGACCGCGCTTGAGAAAGGTCTCGAGAAGGTCAAGGCGGGCACGAAGGTCAATCAGATCGGGAAAGCGATCTACGCCGAGACAAGAAAAAGCGGGTTCACCGTCATTCGAAACTTGGCAGGTCACGGACTCGGAAAGACGCTTCACGGTGAGCCGGAATCGATCTCGAACTACTTCAGCCGCGAAGAGAACCAGCTGTTGAAGGAAGGGCAGGTCATCGCGGTAGAGACGTTCATCTCGACTGGCGACGAATTCTGCGTCGAGGATGAGAAGGACGGCTGGACGCTCTATACACCGAATAAGAGCCTCGTCTCGCAATTCGAGCACAGCGTGATCGTCCTGAAGGATGGATATGAAATCCTGACGAAAGCGGACTGATGCAGTCTTTCTGATGTAACTACAGAAAAAGGAGGAGAAACCGCGGATCTTGCGCGGCTTCTCCTCCTTTTAGTTTGTCAAAGCATGTTGTATTCATATGTCAAAAATCGCAAGGCCTCTTCCGAGACGGAAGGAGACGAGTAGCGGATCGAACCACCTGTCAGAGTGTATGGCGCTTCGAGTAGATCGAGCTCGAAATAGGCGTCGGTCCCGGCGAAGTCAATCGGATAGTCCGACGATAATGTCGCGAGCGCTAGCGTCTGTCTGCGCCCGATTCCGCTGTCGAACATGCCGCCGAGCCAGGACGGGGCGAGCTTGCGCATCGCAAGAGCGTTCGAGAGTCCGCCGACCCGTGCCGGCTTGATGTTAAGGATCGAACCGGCGCGAAGACGTGTCATGAGCAGGGCGTCACCGGGCGTCTCGATCGACTCGTCCAGGCAGATCGGCGTCTCGATGCGAGAGGCAAGATGCGCCGAGAGCATCCAGTCATCACGGTCGAACGGCTGCTCGATCATCTGAAGACGATACGGATCGAGCGAGAGCAGAAACGGGATATCAGATTCGCGGAAATTGCCGTTAGCATCGAACATGAGCGGAGCGTCCGGAAAAGAGGTACGGACCGACTCAAGGACGGGCAGGGCGTCTTCCTTCCCGAGCTTCAACTTGATGCGGGTGAAGCCGTCTTCGAGAGCTGCGGCGACGGCTTCCGTCGTCCGTTCGATGCTCATCCGGCCAATCGCTTTGCCGCAGGCGATGACGCAATCCGGATTCCCGCCGAGCGATTCTGCAAGCGTCATATTGTTTCGCAAGGCGAAAAGTTCGTGAAGTGCCCCGTCGAACATCGCTTTCGCCATCTGGTTTCCCCGGACGGGGGCGAGGCGCTCTGTGGCGTCAGCAGGACGTACGATCGGAGCGTCCTTGAGCAGGGCATAGAGATGGGGAGAAATGCTGCGGATTGAGTCCTGCGTCTCCGGTGTATACCAGGGCGTCGAAAAGGCCGCTCCTTCTCCATAGCCGACGAATCCTTCCGTATCGGTCAGACGGAGGATCGTCGTTTCGCGCTCTGTCATTGCCGACAGCGCCGTTTTCATCGGTTGTTTGAAGCGGAGACGAACAAGGAACAGTTCCGCTGAGCGCAACATGATCATTCGACTTGTTCCTTCAGCAGGTGTCGCATCAGCTTACCGTTCGCATTGCGGGGGAGGCTGTCACGGAAATAGTAGTCGACCGGGCATTTGTACTTGGCGAGAAGACGCGACACCTCCTCGCGAATCTCGGTCTCCTCGAGACCGCTGATCACGAAGGCGACAGGAACCTGTCCCCACTTGTTGTCGGCTCTTCCGACGACGCCGGCTTCGATGACACCAGCGACAGACAGGAGGGCGGATTCGACCTCTGCCGGATAGATGTTCTCTCCGCCTGAGATGATCAAGTCACTCCGTCGGTCAAGCACATAGAGAAATCCTTCCTCATCGAGGCGACCGATATCTCCGGTCCGCAGGAAGCCGTCTGAAGTGAAGGCTTTACGCGTCGCTTCCTCATTTTCGAAATAGCCTCGCATGACTGTCGGCCCCTTTACTTCAATCTCCAGGTCACTGTTGACCCGAATATCAGTCGGTGAGATCGCCTGACCGGACGATCCGATTTTGCGAAGCGCGTCTTTTGGGAGGAGCGTCGCGACTTGAGAGGCGGTTTCTGTCATTCCATACGTCTGGAGGACAGGGATCTGTGCATCGATCGCCCGCTTCAAAATCGGGAGCGGGACAGGGCCGCCGCCTGTCAGGACGACGCGCAAGCGGTGGCGTCTCAATCCGGCGTCGAGCATCCGCTCAAGCATGATTGCGACGAGCGAGACATGGGTGACGTTCTCCTGTTCGATCCACTTGTTTGCGCTCGACGGTGAGAAGTGCGGTTCGAGAACGAGTGGCACTCCGTAAATGACCGATCGATAGACGATGGCAAGTCCGCTCATATGGAAGAGCGGTGTGACGGCGAGCCAGACATCATCAGGTCCAACGCCGAGATGACGGGCTGCATTCATCGCACTTGAAAAATGATTCATCATCGTCTGTTCGACGATTTTCGGCCGCCCGGTCGTTCCGCTCGTGAACAGCATCGACTGGACGGACTGCTTCGGCATCTGGCGGACGATCAATTTTGTTCCGTGAGAACGGGCAGTGAAAGGAAGCGTCGGGATGATCGGACTGATCGCCCGGTTCGTGACGACGAGCCGGACCTTCGCCTGCCTCAACTGTTCGCCGATCTCATGTTGCGTCAACCGGGTGTTGATCGGCACGAGGATCACTTGGAGAAGTTGAGCTGCGTGGATGGCGACGATGTAGTCGATGGACGATGGTCCGTACAGGGCGATACGATCACCTTTTTGGACATACTCCGTCCATGCGCTCGCCATCTCGCTCGCTCTGTCGAACAGTTCGCTCCACGTCAGTCGGGCTTCCGACGTGATGAGGGCAGTGTCTTTCGGCTGCTCTTTCGCCCTTGTGTATAGCCAAGGATACATAACGTGTCCCCCTTTGAGGAAAATGATGCGAAAAAGGTTCAACAGCCGAAGCCATGAACCTTTTTCGAAAGACGGGTATTATGGGAAACGCGGGAACTGACCGAAGTCAGGCTGGCGTTTTTCTTTGAACGCATCGCGTCCTTCTTTTGCTTCATCCGTCGTGTAGTAGAGAAGCGTCGCATCGCCTGCTAGTTGTTGAAGACCTGCAAGACCGTCTGAATCAGCGTTGAAGGCTGCCTTCAGGAAGCGGAGGGCAGTCGGTGAATGTTGCAGGATCTCTGCACACCACTGGATCGTCTCCTGTTCGAGGTCTGCAAGCGGGACGACCGTGTTGACGAGTCCCATGTCGAGTGCCTGCTGCGCGTCATACTGACGGCAGAGGTACCAGATTTCGCGCGCCTTCTTATGACCTACGATGCGTGCGAGATAGCCTGAGCCGTATCCTGCATCGAACGAACCGACTTTAGGACCCGTTTGTCCAAAGCGTGCGTTGTCCGCTGCAATCGTCAAATCACAGACGAGGTGGAGCACGTGACCGCCGCCGATCGCATAACCAGCGACCATCGCGATGACCGGTTTAGGGATGACGCGAATCAGGCGTTGGAGATCGAGGACGTTCAGACGTGGAATCTCGTCTTCCCCTACATATCCGCCGTGACCGCGTACCTTTTGGTCTCCGCCTGAGCAGAATGCCTGGTCGCCTTCCCCTGTAAGTACGATGACGCCGACTTCCTGGTCATCCCGTGCACGTGAGAATGCGTCGATCAATTCGTTGACCGTAAGCGGACGGAACGCGTTCCGTACTTCCGGGCGGTTGATCGTGATTTTGGCGATCCCGTTCCATTTTTCGTACTTGATGTCTTCGTAGTTACGGACGGCTGTCCATTCTGGTGCGTATGTCATCTAGATTCCCCCATATGAGTTAGTAGCAGTTGCTCTATCATTGTATCAAACTTTTCGGGCTGGTCGACATGTGGTGCATGCCCGGCGCCGGAAATTATATGAACCTCCGAAGATATTCCGGTTGCGATCGTCCGAAACTTGCTGTCATCCTCCCCGACGACCCAGCTGATGCGACCGACTGGAAGGTTCTTGAGCGGAGGCATGCTGCCCGTTCCGATCGCGAGCAAAGAGCGCGCGAGACCTTCTGCTTGGTGTGACATCCGTTCTGCGCGGAGCGCCTGCCGCGTTTCGCGGGGGAGCGTTTCATGCGAGGCGAACAGCGGGATGCGTTCCCATCGTTCGATGAATCGCGCGAGTCCCTCTTCTCTCAGCTCATTCGCCAGTTGCAGGTCCTTTAGACGGCGCGCTTTCCGTTCTGCGGCACTCATGATTCCAGGCGTCGAGCTGACGGCGACCGTATGCAGGACGCGACGTGAGCAGGACAGTGTCAGAGCAATCCGGCCGCCCATCGAATAACCGACGACCAGCCATCGTTCGGGACGGATCGCCAGCAGCTCTTCCATGTCCTTGACCTGTTCGGTCATGCGCATGCGATTTACGGCCGGTGTGTCTGTATGTCCGTGTCCGAGCAGGTCAGGGGCGTAGACGGTAAAGGATTCTGAAAGGCGTTCAAGCTGACGACGCCAGGTCGCGTGCGTTCCGGTGAACCCGTGCAATAGCAACAGGGGAGGGCCGCTTCCTGCGACCTCGATATGATAACGCACTCCGCGAAGAATCATGTCCATAGCTCATCAAGCGCACGGTTCGTCTGTTCCCAGATTTTGCGATGGACGTTGACGTTCTCTTCGCGGTTCGTTCGTACCTCGATGATACGGCTCTGCTCGGCAGGCGTCTCGATGATCGATTCGAGTTCGTCGATCGTAGCGGCGTGAGTGTATGAGATACCGTATCCGGCTGCGAGAGAAGCGAAATCGAGAGACTGGGGAGTCCCGAAGAGCGCCTCATAGACATCGTGTTCAAGTGTGCTCTGTGGCAGAAAGCTGAAGATGCCGCCCCCATCATTGTTGATCAGCAGAATCGTCAGTTTCTGCTCCTTGGCGGCCATCAGACCGTTTATATCGTGGACGAAGGCGAGATCACCGACGAGGAGGTAGGCGTGCTCCTGGCCGAACGTAGCACCGAGAGCGCTCGAAACGATGCCATCGATCCCGTTCGCCCCCCGGTTCGCGATGACGCGAAGCGGGGAAGGCGCTTGAAGGAATGTATCGAGATCCCGGATCGGCATGCTGTTCGATACGAATGCGACGGCGTTCTTGTCCGTCACTGTCCGCACGACATTGAATTCGGTCAGCTGCTTTCGGTCGACGGAGTCTAGGACGGCTCTCGCCGTTCTCTCTGCCTGCTTGACCTGTTGCAAATACGTCGGATCATGAGCAGTAGACTCGAGGTTCAGCAGTGAGAGCGCATGACCGGTGATGAAATCTTGGAGGAGCGGGTCGCGCCAGTTTGCCGGGTGACCGATGACGGTCGTCGGGACCGATTTCGAGAAGATCAAGTAAGGTTTGGAGGTCGGCATCGCACCGAAACGGATGATACGCTCAGGACGAAGTCTGGAAGCTGTCTCTTCATGCTTCAGCCATGTATCATAGGCGCTGCAGACGACGTGGCTCGCGACGCGGCGTCCCTGACTGAGCGGGTCGGCAAGGACCGGGACACCCGATCGCTCCGCATAGGCGATGATTGCCTCGCTCTCTTCAAGAGACAGTTGAGGACCGATCACGAGCAATAGTCGTTCTGCTTCGAGAGCGGCGATGAGTTCTTCCGAAGGCGCGGCTGTATTTTGCCTTGCGATCTCCCCGAGTGCTCGGCCCGTGCGAAGACGCTCGAGTTCCGGGACGAGTGGCTCCCGAAGCGGAACGTTTATGTGGACGGGACCTGCCGGCTCCGCAATGGACAACAGAACGGACCGCGTGGCTGCATGGGCGGCGTAATCAAGCGATTGCTGATCAGGGAGAGGGAGGTCGAACGATTCCTTGACGTGTCTCCCGTAAAGATTGACTTGATCGATTGCTTGAGGCGCACCGACGCCGCGAAGCTCATGCGGGCGGTCTGCCGTCAAGATGATCAGAGGAAGCTCGAAAATACGCGCTTCGGCGATTGCAGAGAAGTAGTTCGTCGCTGCCGTGCCGCTCGTACAAATCAGTGCGACAGGGCGGATCGATTCTTCGACGCGCGTCAAGCCGAGCGCAAAAAAACTAGCCGACCGTTCGTCCACGAGGACATGGGTACGGCTGTGCGGGTGAAGCAGCGCCGAGATAGCCAGCGGCGTCGAACGGGATCCGGGACTGATCACGAAATCCCGGACTCCTTTCGCGACAAGCGTATCAACAAGCGTGTGCGTCCATTCAGTCAACATATACATCATCCTTTTCCTCGACGCAGAGCGCATTCATGGCGGAAAGCATCGGCGAGAGTTTCGTCTCCGTCTCAGCGAGCTCCTCCTCATAGACGGAATCCGGGACGAGTCCACATCCTGCATAGAGGACGGCAGACTTTTCAGTGATAAGGGCGGAGCGGATTGCTACGATGAATTCCCCGTCATCGCTCTGGTCGATCCATCCGACCGGCGATCCGTACCAGCCGCGTTCGAAACCTTCGAGCTCTCGAATGGCTTCCATGGCTGCAAGTTTCGGTTCTCCGCCGAGTGCAGGAGTCGGATGAAGATTCCCAATCACATGGAACAGTGTCTGATCTGTCTTCAGCAGGCCGGTAATCGGCGTATGAAGATGCTGGATGTGACGATTCTTCAGGAGGACCGGCTCAGCAGGGACGTCGAGCAATGTCGTCATATCCGAGAGCGTCGTCTTGATTGAATCGACGACGATCCGGTGCTCGAACAGGTTCTTCCCGTCATCGAGCAGACTCTGGCCGATGACGTCATCGGCCTCAGCATCTGTTCCGCGTCTTGCTGATCCGGCGACGGCAGCAGTTTCGACGTGTTGTCCCTCCTTCTTGACCAAACGCTCCGGCGTCGCGCCGATGAAGGCTTCTCCTGCATTCGGCTGGAAGAGGAAAATATAGCTTCCCGGCTGACTTCGCTCGATTTCGTGCAGCAACGCAGGGAAGTCAGGTGTAGCAGAAAGCTCATAGACGACCTCGCGTGCGAGCACGATTTTCTGAAGTGTCGATTGAAGAAGCTGAGCAGCTTGACTGAAGGCGGCTTCAAAAGCCTCGTTTCCATCGCGAAGCAGATGGATCGTCAGTGGTGCCGCTGCTGCCGGACGACCATTCATCGTCTCGGCATGTTCAGCTGAGAGGCGGGTCAGCACCTGATCAGCGCTTTCTTCAGGCAGGACGAATGCGTTTGCCGTCATCGTCTTCTTCCCCTTTTGTTCCCTGTATAAGTATTTCGGGATGAACATCGTCGCCTCGTCAAAAGAAGTCCAGCGATAATCGACCGCCTTCATCTCGCTGAACGAGAACCCTGTGAAGGCAAACAAGTCCTCACCGAGCGCTTCCCGTTTCAGTGCGGTCCATTTCGTCTGGATGCGCTGGAAGCGGTCGGGACCTTTCGCGGTCAAGCGATGGGCGATGCCAAAGCCGATTGCCCGCATCGTACGCTCCCGGTCAGCGAAGTAGAAGCGTTCTTCTTGTCCGCTCAAAAATGGTGGCGCCGTCTCGACTTCCCATGAGTAGGAAGCGATGACAGGGCGTCTGTAGGCATTCGCAGACAGGACTGCTTGTTCGATTCTTTGTTTAAGCTCTTGCTGAGCGTATGGCATACCGCTCATTGCCCCCTCGTCTGAATGTACTGTGATGTGTTTCACTTATTTTAAGTGTAAACTTTTTACCTATAAAAATGAAGGAATAAGCTGTCACCCGTCAAGCATTGACAGTAAAATTCGAAACCCGATAAACTAAGACGGAAAGGGGCTTACTATATGACTAAAATGACATCCGCCTATTGGCGCATGACGCGTCCGCACACGCTGACGGCGAGTTTCGTACCTGTCGTCGTCGGCACGGCCGTCGTCGCGCCGCGCGTGGAACATTTGCGATTCGATCTTTTCCTTGCGATGTTGATCGCCTCGATGCTGATTCAAATCGCGACGAACTTGTTTAATGAGTACTATGACTACAAAAGAGGGCTTGATACGGAGGAGTCTGTCGGTATCGGGGGCTCGATCGTCCGGGATGGCTTCCGGCCGGGGACGATTCTCGCGTTCGCACTCTCTCTCTATGGTATCGCAGCGCTGCTCGGTCTCTATATCTGTCTTGAGACGACCTGGTGGTTGCTGCTCGTCGGAGGCATCTCGATGTTCGTCGGCTATGTCTACACGGGAGGACCGTTTCCGATTGCCTATACGCCGTTCGGTGAAGTCGTCGCCGGTTTCTTCATGGGGTATGTGATCATCGCGATCTCAGCTTATCTTCAGATCGGCTACGTCCCGACGGAGGCGAAGGCGATTTCTGTGCCGGTCGCCATTCTGATCGGATCGATTCTTCTTGCGAACAATATCCGTGACCTTGATAATGACAAGGTGAACGGGCGGAAGACGATCGCATGCCTCGTCGGTCACCGTAATGCAGTGTACGTTCTTGCAGCCTTCTTCATCGCAGCCATCGTGACGCTGCTCATCGCGGTGTTCGTCTTCGGAGTCTCGTACTACGCGCTGCTTGCTGTCGTCAGCATCCCGCTCATGATCAAAGCAGTCCGTCTCTTCTGGAAGGACCTGCCGCCGCAGGAGCTGATGCCTGGCATGGCACAGACAGGAAAAGTGAATACGATTTTCGGATTGTTGCTCGCACTCAGCCTGAGCATCGCCGGTTTCTGAAAGAAAGCGCTTCTTTGAAAAAAGAGGCGCTTTTCGTTCGCCTGCGTCAGTTGTCACCCCTTGAAAAGTCTACTATAATGAAGGCAATGTGCCTGAAAACGCTCAGGCGAAGAGCGGTCAACGATATTATTTCTAAGGTGGAACTGATCATGAATAAACTTGCAGTAATCGGTAAAGTATTCGTCGACATAAAAGGGACCTCGTTCGCGCCCCTCCATAAAGATGCAAAAAACGTCGGGGACATCACGTTCTCAAACGGCGGGACAGGGCGTAACGTCGCTCAGAATCTGGCTGTGCTCGGAAATGATGTTCGTTTTATCTCGACGGTTACGAACGACCAGATTGGCGTCGGTGTTCTTGAGGAATTGAAGTCCTACGGAGCAAACGTCGATCATGTCGAAATGCTCGAGGACAACGGGATGGGAATGTGGCTTGCGGTCATGGACAACGAGGGAGATCTGCAGACATCCATCTCGAAGCAACCGGACGAGAAATTGCTCGAAGAGGCAATTCTACGCCAGTCGGACTATGCGCTCGACGGGGTAGGGGCTGTTGCGATCGATCTCGATCTCTCGGTCACCGTGCTCGAACGGATGATCCACCTTTGCCGGAAGATGGACCTTCCGCTATATGGCGTTTGCGGACATTTAAGTGTCATCGAGCGCAACCGCCACTTGCTGCAAGGATTCACGGGCTTCATCTGCAGCCGAGAGGAGGCGGAGATTCTGTCCGACCTCTCGATCGTCACGGTCGAGGACGCGATTCACGTCGCGAACGAACTGGCGAAAAAAGGTGCGCCGTTCACGGTCGTGACGATGAGCGAACTTGGAGCCGTCTACGTCGACCGGCGGAATGCGACTTCAGGTCATGTCGGAACGAAGAAGGTCAAGGTCGTCGATTCAACCGGAGCCGGGGATTCATTCTTCTCGGCCGTTCTGTCGGAACTGTCGCACGGCAAGACACCTGAACAGGCTCTCGAGCTCGGCATGAAGGTCGCAGGACAGGTCATCGCTTCGAGCGAGAACGGACTCGTTCCTGAAATGCTCGAAACGATCAACGGTTAATCATGAACACCGACTTCCGTCGGTGTTTTTAAATGGAGGTATAAAGCGATGGCGATTCAGCGGAGTGCCATCATCCTGATCAATGGGCAGGATGAAGTAGCACTGATCAAACGGGAAAAGAAAGACACGGTCTACTACGTCTTTCCGGGTGGGGGACGTGAGGACGGAGCGACGCTCGAGGAGACGGCCATCCGAGAAGCATGGGAAGAACTCGGTCTTCACGTCGAGCTTGAAGGGCTCGCCGCGGAAGTCGTCTTCAATGATCACTTGAACCCTTACTTCTGGGCGAAGGCGACAGGCGGAGAGTTCGGTACTGGGACAGGTGAGGAATTCGTCGACGGAATGAGCGGATATACGCCGGTCTGGATTGCGCGCGAGGATTTATTGTCCTATCCGGTACGCCCGATGAGCCTTGCGAAGAGGCTGGCCGAAGGAAACGAACGATTCCACGGCTTGCGTCTCGAAGAAAACTAATGTTTTATTGAAAAAGAAACGGGTAAAAATAGAACAGTGACTACGGGGGAGGGTAAAGCACCTTCCCCTTTTGAATAGGAGAGAAGTGTATGGCGCATAAACGCGATTGGAAAGGGCTCGCGCTCAACTTGAAGGAACGCATGTCTGATCACAACATCTCAGATTATGCGGGAACGCTCGCTTATTACTGGTTCTTGTCTATCTTCCCGGGTATCATCTTCGTCATCTCGGTTTTGTCCTTCTTCAATATCAATCAGAAGACGCTCGAGAAACAGCTGTCGGACCTCGCTCCAGGCGGATCGGTCAACACGTTCACGGAAGTCATCTTCCAGGCGATCAAGGAGCCGCAAGGCGGACTGCTGTCTGTCGGTGCGATTCTCGCGATCTGGTCGGCGTCGAGCGGTGTTTCCCGTCTGATCACGACGGCGAACCATGCATATGGTGACTTTACACCGCGTGGATTCGTCGCTGCCCGCGGCATCGCCTTCGTGCTGACGATCCTGCTCGGGATTGGAATGCTCTTGCTCGTCGTCCTGAACGTGTTCGGCGGACCGATCATCAGCTACATCGCAAGCTTCGTCATACCGATCGACATGGGGCAGAAAGTGTTGCTCACCGTCCTACGTTACGCGATTTCGACGGTCCTCCTGATCGGCATCCTGTCGCTGTTCTATAAGATGGCGCCAAAACGGCCGATCACGATCAAGGAGACGATTCCGGGCGCAATCTTCGCCGTCGTCGTCTGGCAGCTCGTCTCGGTCGGGTTCGGTTTCTACGTCTCGAACTTCGGAAACTATAACAAGACATACGGGTCTCTCGGGAGTGTCGTCGTCGTGTTGCTCTGGCTCTATCTGACAGGTATCATCATCTTGCTCGGATCAGAAATCAACGCGGCGTGGGATCGCTTCATGAAGCGTCCGGATCCGAAGAAGATGGAAGAGAAGCGTCTCAAGGAACAGGAGGAGCTCGATTCAATTCCGATCAATACGTACGGCTGACGGTCTTGAAAGAGAGCACTGGTTAGATATCGGTGGCGCATCGAATCAGAAAAAAATGGTGAGGCGGCCATTAGCCGTCTCACCATTTGCAAGAGGAAGTCATTCAAGCGGCGGCTCTTTGAGCGGCCGTTTGTTCTTTTGCTTGTGTTTGCGTCTTGTTCGTCAACAGCCGGAGTCCGTTCAGGATGACGAGGATGGTCGATCCCTCGTGTCCGACGACAGCGAACGGCATGATCAGGAATTGAGAGAAGTTCGAGATGATCAAGAGCAGGATGACGCCGATCGCAAGCGTGATGTTCTGTTTGACGATCCGGTTCATCTTGCGGGCTTTCTTGACGGCATAAGAGAGACGACCGAGGTCATTCTTCATCAGGACGACATCCGCCGTCTCGAGTGCCGCGTCCGTTCCTTCGCCCATCGCGACGCCGACGTCCGCGAGTGCGAGTGCGGGCGTATCGTTGATGCCGTCACCAATCATGGCGACCGTCTCCTTGTTCTGTTTGAAGCGGCGGATGTGATTGACCTTGTCTTCCGGAAGGCATTCTGCGACGAAGTCGGACAGACCGGCTTCCTCTGCGATTGCGGCTGCCGTCACAGGGTTGTCACCCGTCAGCATGACGGTCCGGATACCGAGTGCATTCAGCGACGAGATTGCCGCCTTCGCCTCGGGACGGATCGTGTCGCGGAGAGCGAACATGGCGATGATCGAGGTGCCGTTGCTGACATAGACCATCGTATGGCCACTTTCCTTGAGCTGTTGCTCCAAGTGAATGAAAGGATCGGTCACACCTTCGTGGAAGGAATACTTGCCGACGCGGTATGTCACACCCTCGACGACTGCTTCGATCCCGAAACCGGCGATGTCCTTGAACTGGGACGGTGGAGCCGCTTCGACTTTCAAAAACTGGACGATCGCTTGAGCGAGCGGGTGTTTCGATTGCGACTCGATTGAAGCGACGGCTCGGCGGACGCCAAGTTCATCGATTCCTTCCGCGAAGTAACTCTCATGGACGACCGGTTTTCCTGTCGTCAATGTGCCGGTCTTGTCGAAGACGATCGTATCGACTTGTCCGAGCATCTCGAGGTGAGCACCACCTTTGAAGAGGACGCCGTAGCGCGCGGCTGCAGCGATGGCTGAGAGCGCGGCCGGCGTGATTGACGCGACGAGAGCACACGGGGAGGCGACGACGAGCAAAATCATCGCACGATAGATGCTCGTCTCGAACGACCAGTCGAAAAGATAATGAGGCAGGAACATCATGACTGCGACCGTCGCGAGGACGACCTTGACGTAGTTGCTCTCGAATCGCTCGATGAACTGGGCGGCAGGAGATTGTTCGCTTTGTGCGTTCTGGACCATGTGGATGATTTTTTGGAAGAGCGACTCGCTTGCCGCCTTCGTCATTTCAATCGTCAAAACACCGTTCATGTTGACTGTCGAGTTGTAGACCGTGTCACCGACACGCTTTTCGACCGGGACCGATTCGCCGGTGATCGAAGCTTCCTCGATTGCGGCTTCACCGCGCAGGATGACCCCGTCGACCGGAATCCGTTCGCCCGGACGGACGTAGACGATGTTTCCGACCTCGAGCTGTTCGATCGGAACGACCTCGAGCTTACCGTCAGCGTTCATTCGTGTAGCTTCTTCCGGCTGGAGTGACATCAGACTATGGAGGGCTCGTTCATTTTTGCTCATAGTATACGTCTCGAGTGCTCCGGAGAGAGCGAAGATGAAGATCAAGACGGCACCTTCCATCCAGTACCCGATGCTCGCAGCGCCGATCGCTGCAAGGATCATCAGCAGTTCGACGTTCAATTTCTTCTCTTTGAACGTTTCCGTCAAACCTTCCTTCGCCTTCGCATATCCTCCGATTCCGTATGCGGCTAAGTATAATGTGACGAAAACTAGTGGCAGGGCACCCGTCTTTTCGAAGATGTAGGCAAGTAGAATCAATAATCCGCTGAACAATGCTAAAATCAATTCGTGATGCTCATCCCAGGCATAGCGCAAGGTAGAGCGTCCGTCAGCTGTTTCTGTCGTCATGGAGAAAACTCCTTTCACTTTCTAATTGAGAATGGAACTCATTATGTTGAGAAAATGGGGCGCTGATAAAACGTTGAAAAAGAGCAAATGATAATGAGTTTCATTTTTACTAGATTATAATTATTATTATCTGTAAGAATACTATATCACGTCCTTGTAAAAAGGAAAAGGGAAGGGTTTTTAGAAATGGAGAAATGGTTCACCGCTCGATTCAGCATGGTTCTGACCGCGCTGTTCACCACCTTTTTATGGGGGAGTGCATTCCCCTTCATCAAGAAGAGCTACATGCTTCTTGAAATCGATTCATCCGAGTACGGAGAGCAACTGCTGTTCGCGAGCTATCGCTTCTTTCTCGCCGGTGTCCTTCTGCTGATTGCGAGCGTCGTGATCTTCAGACAGTCAATTACTGTGAAAGGGCGAATTCTTCAATATAATCGCCTCGGCCTCTATTTGACATTCCTTCAATACGTCCTGTTCTACATCGGATTGTCACTTTCTACGGGGGTGCAAGGATCAATCATCGCGGGATCGACTTCGTTCTTCCAGATGTTACTCGCGCATTTCCGATACGAGAATGACAAGCTGAACCGGTTCAAAGGGATTGCCCTTTTTCTCGGGTTCACAGGCGTCATCTTCGCCAACTGGCCAAAAGGTGACGCAGGGATTGATTTCGGTGCAGGTGAGCTGCTGCTGATCGGGGCGATGGTATCCGGAGCATTCGCGAATCTTGTCGCAAAGGAATACTCTGCGACCTACCCGGTAGCACCGATGACGGGCTGGGCAATGGTGTTCGGCTCGCTCGGGCTGTTCGTCGCAGGTGCCGTTCTTGACCGGTCATCATTCCCGTTCACTTTCGACGCGGCGACCGGTTCGATGCTCCTTTATCTTGCCTTTTTGTCTGCGACCGGCTTTACTCTCTGGAATCTGCTCATGAAATACAATCCGGTCGGCCGTGTCTCACTCTTCATGTTCTTCGTCCCGATTTACGGGGTGACGCTTTCTGCGTTGATACTGAACGAGACCATCCCGCCTCAGGCACTGATCGGTCTTCTGTTCGTAGTAGCCGGTATTCTTGCATCGACCTACTTGCCGACATGGTTCCAAAAGCGCGGTTGACTGTATTTTAGAAACGTGGGAAAATAATGTAACTAATTCTATTCGCTGTTCTTTTCGTGTTGAAGCCGATCGTGAATCGGCTTTTTGTGTACGGTCGCAAGGTCTATGGGACGGGGACGATGACTGAAGCAGAAGGAGATGAGGGGAATGGAACGCAATGAGGTCGTTCGAAAGATCATCGCGGCAAGACGCCCGCGCGACGAATATGCGCGATTCGTCGTCGGTTGCGTCAGCCAGCAATTGAAAGAGACGTATGGTGAGGTCGCGGTCGAAATCGTACGGGCCGATCGCGGATATGATTCCGTGTGGTCGATCAACGGCCAAGAAGTGGTCATTTTGCTTGAGAATGATGAACTCAAGAAGGCGAAGGAGGATCCGTACGTCCTCGACGATAAGATATGGCATAGCTTTCGCAACGAAGGAATCGTAAAATGAAAAAAAGGATGACGCGGGACGCGTGTCATCCTTTTTTGTGTCTCGGAATTCAGGAAGCTTCTGACTCCTCGAATTGACTGGCTGGTTCTGACTTTCTCGCCCGGAAGAGCAGATAGCTGAGTGTCGAGAGGACAAGGACGAACAGCGTGAAATAGAAAGATGGCGGCAGTGTCAGCCAGAGGCTGCCGGCGAGCGGTCCGGTGATCGAGCCAAGGCTGAACGCGATTCCGGCAAGCAGATTGCCGGTCGGAAGCAAATGGGCCGGCAACTGTTCACTCATGTAGGCGACGCCGAGCGAATAGGTCGATCCGAGCGCCATCCCGCTGACTGCGAAGATGAGGAAGAGGGCACCGAAGTTCATATAGAAGAAGCAGGCGGCGGCGAAAGCGACCGAGCCGATGAAAAGAACCGTGATGAGCGTCTTTCGCTTGCCATACCGGTCGGCGAGCCTGCCGAGCGGCAGTTGCATCAGAAGAGAACTGACGACGAAAGTCGTGATGAGCGTCGTCGTTTCAGAAAGCCCATAACCGTTTCGCGTAGCGAACACAGGGAAACTCGCGTTCAGCGTCGCTTCGAGGAAACCGTATGTGAAGCCCGGCAAGAGCGTGAACCAGGCGCTCGCAAGGACGAGACGGTAGCGGCTCGCCGCTGAGTTCAATTCTTCCGGCATGACGCTTGAAGGATGTTCGTTCTTCGTCCGGCGGATCAGCAGGAAGACGATGATCGTCAAGACACCCGACAGGACGAATGGGAGAGGGCGCGCGACGTCGACGAGTGGAGCGGCGAGCGGACCGAGGGCGAAGCCGAGTCCGAAAGCCATCCCGTACAACGACATCGTCCGGCCGAGCCGCTCCCTCGGCGTGATCGCGGTCACCCAGACTTGTGAGCCGTAATGAAGCGTCTGGTCACCGAACCCGACGAGGAAGCGAAGCACCATCCAGGCGATGACGCTTGGGAGGAGCGGAAAGGCGAACAGTGAGACGGCGACGAGAGCGAGACCGAACGAGATGACAGGCACGTAGCCGTGCTTACGGAGCGGTCTCTCGACGAGCGGTGCTGCGACGATGACTCCGATGTAGAGGACGGCGGCGCTCAGCCCATTTAAAAACGTAGAGGTGCCGCTGCGTTCGAGCAGTACGGAAAGCAACGGTATGAGCAACCCCTGCGTAAATCCGGAGATGAAGACGATCGATAGTATAAGGGCGAAACGACGATTCAAAGCAACTGACTCCTTTTTTCCTTCCATCATAACACGGCCCGAAAACGCAAGGGCGTCTCCGGGCCGTACTGAGTTACGATTGAGTTGTCTTGATTATTTCGCGTGATGCTTGATGTCTTCGAGATGAGGTGGGGGAGGCATGTGGAGCAGATGCTCATCCCATTCTGTCTGATCGAACATCTCGTCGTGCTCGATTCTGTGCGAGAAGCGGATTGCGGCCATCATGAAGAAGAGGACCATACTGAAGGTACCGATTACGGCACCGATTCCGATTAACCAAGTCATAGGAAAACCCCCTCGTGTTAGATGTGACAAAAATGTGTCTGTTTACTAACTCTTCCCGAATCCAAAGGGGATAAACATGTCAAAGGCGGCTTGATTGCTTCAAGAAATCGATGTCCGCATAATAGGCATTCTTGACGAGTGCGTTCGGACCGAGACATTTGACGGCCGGGCAATGACAGGACAGGCTCGCATTCAACTTCGTCGAGCGCCACTTCTCGTATGCCTCGTTGAATGACGTATCCGCGATCGAACCGAGCGATCCGAGTTCATCACCGAAGTCGGTCACGATGATCTCACCGTCGAAAATGTTGACGTTGAGGCGCGAACGGCCGTCCGGGTCATTGCGTACGGTCACATTCTGTTCATCGCGCAAACGTCTGTGGAGCACGAGGTCCTCCTCGTTCGATGAGCAGGCATAGAACGGGAGTGTCCCGAACAACATCCAGACGGATTCATCGCGGACATCGAGCAGACGGTGAATCCCTGACCGGATCTCGTCGAGGCTCGCCGCTTCGATCATCGAACCAAAATCTGCGGGGTACATTGGGTGAATCTCATGCCTTGAACAGCCCATCTCGATGATTTCCTTGTGGATTGCTTCGATATGGGGAAGTGTCCGTCTGTTGAGCATCGTCTCGGCTGAAACAAGGACCCCACGGCTCGTCAATGCACGTGTGTTCTCCTTCATCTGTTCGAATAGCCGAAGGCGCGCCTCGCGGGAAGGTTTTCTCTCCATCATGGCGAATCCGCCGTCGATGAAATCATCAGCCGTACCCCAGTTGTGTGAGATGTGAAGAACGTCAAGATAAGGGAGAATCAATTCATAACGAGAGAGCGGGAGCGTCAAATTCGAGTTGATTTGGGTTTTAGCGCCACGCTCGTGGGCATACTTAAGTAAAGGGACGACATATTCTTTGACCGATTTCATCGAGAGCATCGGTTCGCCGCCAGTAATCGAGAAGGCGCGTAAGTGCTCGATCTCGTCCAGTCGTTCAATCAGCTGGTCAGCCGAGATGGCAGGCGATTCCGTCGTGCTGAGCATGAACCCGACCGCGCAATGCTCGCAGCGCATGTTGCATAACTTCGTCGTCGTGACCTCGATGTTCGTCAGCTTCGAGGCCCCGAACTGTTCGACGTCGAGATAAGCCTCCCAAGGGTCGTTTTGGGGATTGATGGTGGAGCTATGTATCATGAAAGTTCCTCCTAAAATGGTCATTCCATACTAGAGTAAGCGAAAAGCAATCCGGAATCCACGTGTGAAAGGAAGTCAGAATAATGGGAAAAGCAAGAATGGACAAACTTGGACAGATGAATGTGCTAAAATCGAGAGTGCAGCTTTTATGCCATACAATCGAATCACTCGACGAAGAGTCGGATGTCGAAGACTTGGAACGCCTCGCGGAATCAATCGATCAGCTGAAGGTGAAAGTGCTTCGTTACGCAAAAGATATCAAGGAACATGAGGGACACTGAAGAAGCGGTCGCAAAAGAACCGCTTTTTCCTTTTCCCATTTAAAAAGGAGAACCGATATGACTACTAAAATCAAATTGAAAGTGGGCGACGTACGCTCGGTCAAAATTCTGCGCATGGGGATCAACGGGGAAGGGATCGCGACGCTCGAACGGCAAATCGTCTTCGTTCCCGGTCTGCTCGTCGGGGAGACGGCAAAAATCGAGATCACGGAAGTCCATAACAACTATGCGACAGCTAAAGTCGTCAAGCGCGACGACAGCTCACCGGATCGTGTGACACCGCCTTGTCCGGTCTACAGCGTCTGTGGCGGATGTCAGCTTCAACACATGAGCTATGAAGCACAACTTCGCTACAAGCAGGACATGATCAGGAATGCCTTCACGAAATCGACGAAACTCAACGTCGAGAAGGCAGACCTGCGTCCGACGATCGGTACGAGCGAATGGCATTACCGGAACAAGTCCCAGTTCGCCGTCGGAATGGAGAAGGACAAGCTCGTCAGCGGGTTGTATGCACCGAGTTCAAACAATCTGATTGCGATCGAGGACTGTATCGTCCAAAATGCCGATACGCTTCGCGTCAACAATGCGGTCACCCGCCTTTTGAACGATTACAACGTCCCTGTCTACAACGCGGCGAAAGGAACCGGCGTCATGCGCAACATCGTCGTCCGGACCGGAATCAAGACAGGAGAAATCCAAGTCGTCCTCGTTGCAGGAAAAGACGGATTCGAGAATCTCGAAGGTCTTTCGCGTGACATCATGAACATTCCGGGAGTCGTCTCGGTCGCGCTCAACATCAACGATAAGATGACGAGCCACGTGTTTGGTGAGGAGACGGAAGTGATCCGCGGTGAGGAGAAAATCGAGGAAGTGCTCGGTGAGTTCACGTATCAGTTGTCGCCGCGTGCTTTCTTCCAGTTGAATCCTGAGCAGACGGAGCGTCTTTACCGCGAAGTCGTCGAAGCGGCGGCTCTGACGGGCGAGGAACGCGTCGTCGATGCTTACGCGGGAGTCGGTTCGATCGGTCTCTGGGTCGCCGAAGGGGCGAAGGAAGTCCGCGGGATGGAAATCATCGAGGAAGCGGTCGAGGACGCGAACGCGCACATGACGCGTTACGGGTTCAAACACGCCCAATACGTCGTCGGGAAGGCGGAAGCCTGGATCCCGCGCTGGGTGAAGGAAGGCTGGATTCCGGACGTCTTCATCGTCGACCCGCCGCGCTCAGGATGCGACACGCAACTGCTGAACGCGATGATTTCGTCGAAGGCGAAGAAAATCGTCTATGTCTCGTGCAACCCGCAATCGCTCGCTCGAGACTGCGACCATTTGATGAAAGCTGGCTACAAGGTCAACTACATCCAGCCGTATGACATGTTCCCGCAGACGGCGCATGTCGAGGCGATCGTCGTGCTCGAGAAGAAGAAAAAGAAGAAGTTCTAAAAAAACAGGTCATGAACCCCTAGTTATTGAGGGTTAATGACCTGTTTTCTTATGCATTACTTTTTTTCCACGAAAGGTAAAAGAAGACAACCAAGAGGGAAAGAGTCAGCGAGAGAAGGACAGGAGACATCTTCAGCGCCTCCTGAACAGCGAACGCTTCGAGTACGAGCGCCGGAATCTTGCCGACCGTACTCGCTGCCGCGAACAGCGGCAAGCTCACCTTTGATCCTGCGCTGATCAACGTAACGAGTCCTGACGGGACGAACGGGAAGAGGCGGAGGATCAGGATCAGCGAGAACGCTTCGAATCCTTGCGTCTTTTGAAGCCGGATCAGCCATCTGTTCTTCAGCGGGTGGCGCCGAGTCCATTTCGAGAGACCCTTTCGGTATAGGACGAAGCTTACGATGGCACCGAGTGCTTCTCCGATGATAGACAGCGTCAGACCGTCGGCGAATCCGAAATAGGCGAGGTTCGCCCCGGTGATGAAGACGCTCGGTAAAGCGAGCGTGCTGACGACGATGCTCGCAATCAGGCTGACGAGGACAGCGAAACCTTCGCTGCCTTCAAATAATTGAATCAGTTCGTTCAAAGTAGTGCCTCCTCTAAAAAAGAAGACGTCCGCGCCTGCGCAGACGTCCGATCAAGCGAAACCATCCTCGTCTTCCGGAAGGAGAGGGAGCCGGATGGTGACGGTCGTACCTTCGCCGACGGTCGACTCGAAAGAGAGAGAACCGTCGTGCCGGTCGATGATGTGTTTGGTGATGGCGAGTCCGAGCCCGGTCCCGCCGTCCTTTCGCGTCCGCGACTTGTCGACACGGTAGAAGCGATTCGTCAAGCGATCGAGATGTTCGCTTGATATCCCTTCGCCCTGATCCCTGACGACGCAGACGGCAGTCCCATCCTCGGTGTGGGTCGAGATCTGGATCTGTTTGCCCTCCCCGGTATAGCGGAGGGCATTATCGAGCAGGTTGCCGATGACTTGTTCGAGCCGGTCATGATCTCCAAGCACGATTTGTTCCGGATCGAAATCGGTCCCGAGCCTGACACCTTTCGCCTTCGCGATCGGATCCATCCGGTAGACGACATCTTCTAGCACCTGGCTGAAGACGACAGGCTGCTTCGTCATCGGATAGGAATCGCGTTCGAGCTGGGCGAGATCGAGCAGGTCATTGACGAGACGTTGCAGACGCTCAGTCTCGCGCTCGATGATCTCATAATACTGCCTGCGGGTCTGATCATCGAGCGAGTCATCCTGCATCATCTCGGTGTAGCCACGAATATAAGAAAGCGGCGTCCGCAATTCGTGGCTGACGTTCGCGAGAAACTCCTTACGCTGCTCGTCGACCTCGCCGAGCGATTCTGCCATCTTGTTGAGCGTCTCGGCGAGTTCGCCGATCTCGTCGTTCGACTGGATCGGGATCCGGTAGTCGAAGTCGCCTTGCGCATAAACATTCGATGCCTTCTTCATGTCGATCAACGGCCGGATGATCGTATCGATGATTTGGCGGCCGAAGATGACGAGGTTCAAAACGATCAGACCGAGCATGAAGAAAATCATCAGCCGGAGCGGCTTGAACGGCTCGCTGATTCGGCCGAGCTCGAGATAGAGTATCAAGGTGCCGACAAGCCGGTTCTTCTCGATGATCGGGAAGCCGGTCATCAGGATATCGGTCCCTTCGATCGGATGTTTTCGGTTCGAGACGATCGTCTCCCCGTTACGGAGCTGGTTGACGTCCCGATTCGTCAAAAAACGGAGACCGGACGGGTTCTCTTCGAGGAAATTGACATAGAAGACACGCGACTCGGTCAACTCGTTCGTATAGGTCATCCCGTCGTAGAATGCTCCGGACAGCCCTTGTGCCTCGTAAATATTGATCAGCTTCTCGCCGCGGTTGAGCAGGATGTCCTCCTGTGTCTGGAGATAGAAACGGTCATACAGATAGAATGTCAAAAGGACGAACAGAACGGCAGAGAAGACGCTTGTGAACCAGATCGTGATCCAGATCCTGCGACGGATCGTATAACGCCTGATCATGCTTCCTCGAATTTATAGCCGATGCCCCAGACGGTCTGGATCGCATTGCCGGCCTCTCCGAGCTTCAAACGAAGCGTCTTGATGTGCGTGTCGACCGTCCGCAGGTTGCCGATGTAATCCGCTCCCCAGATTTGGTCGAGCAGCTGCTCGCGAGAGAACACTTTGTCATTGTGCTGTACGAATAAATGAAGGAGGTCGAACTCCTTACGCGTCAGACTGACGAGTTTGCCGCTGACGTGGACCGTCCGGCTTTCCGTGTCGATCTCAAGCTTCCCGATTTTGATCGTCGCTGCCTGATCGACCGTGAACCGGTGCGAGCGCCGCAGCGTCGCTTCGATCCGGGCGAGCAGCTCGCGCGGGCTGAACGGTTTCGTGATGTAGTCGTCCGCCCCGATCTTCAAACCGTGGATCCGGTCGAGTTCGTCGGAGCGGGCCGTCAGCATGATGATCGGTACGTTCGAGAACTCGCGGATGCGCATGCAGGCAGTCAAACCGTCCATCTCCGGCATCATGACGTCGAGCAGGACGAGGTGGAAATCGCCGTTTTGCAGTCGGTCGATCGCCTCCTGCCCGTTCGACGCCGTCATGGTCGTGTAATTCTCCTTCTCGAGATTCGAGACGAGCAAGTCGCGCATCTGCGCCTCGTCGTCGACGACTAGAATATTGAATGTAGTATCAGCCATGGTAGATCGCTCCATTCCATCGATTATATGTTAGGAAAATCACAATATCTCTTCCTCTTCATCATACCACTTGCGCTCTGCGTCCCGCACTAGGAGAAATACAAAAAAGCATGAGAAGGCGGGAGCCTCTCATGCTTCGAGTTGTTGGTGGTCGTAGATCGTCTCGAGCTCGCGTCCATGGATGTACATCTGGAAACTCGATTTTGATACTTCGTAGAGTGTGAACTTCGTCTCGCCCGTGTTCAATTGCTCAAGCAGGGCAGGGCGGAGCTCATCCGCGCAAAAAGCGTAGGGCAGTTTAGCTGCCGCCTTCTGTGAACGGACATTCGTCTCGCGAATCTTCATGAAGACGCTCTCGAATCCGAGTTCGAAGAACAATTCCGAGAAGAACGCTTCTTTCGCGAGGTTGTTGTAGCCTTTCCCGTGATACGGTTTACCGAGCCATGTGCCGAGGAACCCATATTGTCCTTCGACATCCAGTAAACTGATCGTACCAATAGGTTGGTCAAATTCATTAAGGATGGTACGCGATACGATTTCACCGCGTTCCTCCGCTTCGATTGCCTGCTTTGTAGTAAACAGAAATTCATCAAAGAACCGTGTTTTTTGGCGGACGTACGGATATACGTCTTGATGCTGCATCAGTTCGAACAAATCAGCGCAGTCGCTCAGCTCCCGTTGCTTGAGCATACTTCCACTCCTCCTTTTTAGGACCGCAAGAAGATTGTCGAAAGCTACCTGTCTGACTCAATCGAACCGCGCATGGTATGCCTTCTTCAGTTGTCGGATAAGATAAATATTATCGTCTTTTTCAAAAAAAGCAAGCAAATAATTTTCGATGAAAATAATGAAAAAAGAACCCCTTCAGCAGCAAGGGGTTCTTACGTGAAAACAGTCCTATTCTTCACCCTCAAGAGGTGAGCTGCGGATGCTCATAGACGATCTCTCCGTTGATCATCGTCATGAAAGGTTTTGCCAAATAATCTAATGGAAAATGGCTCCATAATACGAGGTCCGCGTCCTTTCCGACTTCGATCGAACCGGTCCGGTCCGAGACGCCGAGGGATTCCGCCGGATTGATCGTGATGGCCCGAAGTGCCGCGTCGACCGGAAGACCTTCGCGGGCGGCCAGGCCGGCGCAAAGATTGAGATACTGAACAGGCGTGTAGGGATGATCGGTCGTGATCGAGACCGTCAGACCGTGCTCATGTAAAATCCGGTACGTCTCCCACGTCTTGTTCTTCAACTCGATCTTTGATTTTCGGGTGAAGGTCGGTCCGACCGTTACGTGATCGATCGGCAGACGCTCGAGTTCGCGCGCGACGAGGTGACCTTCCGTACAATGTTCGATCCGCAGATCAAGCTTGAACTCCTCCGCGAAGCGAATCGCTGACAGGATGTCGTCTGCGCGGTGCGCGTGGACCCGAAGCGGCATCTCGCGTGTCAGCACCCGTTTGATCATCCGGTGAGCGAACGTCCGCGGCTGCGGCATCGTCTCGACTTCGAGGAACGCCTCGCGCAGCATCCCCATGATCCCCATCCGTGTCAATTCGCCGGCACGTCCTGCGCTATGGACGCGTTTCGGATTCTCGCCGAGCGCGATTTTCAGGCCAGCGTATTTTCGAAGGATCATATCATCGATGAAGCGTCCGCTCGTCTTGATGACACTCGTCACGCCGCCGATGATATTCATGCTGCCGGGCATGACTTGGACGGTCGTGATGCCATGGCGAATCGCTTCGCGGAATCCTTCGTCGAGCGGATAGACTCCGTCGATCGCACGGAGGTGGGGCGTCATCGCGAAGATCGTCTCGTTCGCGTCGTTTCCGACCGTACCGGTTCCTTCGTCATAAAGACCGAGGTGGGTATGGGCATCGATGAATCCAGGAAGCAGGTAATGTCCCTCCGCCTCGATGACACGCTCACCTTCGATCGCATCGATCAGCTCACCCATCTCCGCGATGATACCGTCACGAATCCGGATGTCACCGAAGAAACTCTCTGATGTGATTGGATAGATATGTGCGTTTCGAATCAATAAATCCACATGGTCAACCCCTGTTCTTGTTGCGCTCTAATGCCGTCAACGCTTCTTTTAATTCAGGATACCGAAAATGGAAGCCGTTTTCGAGCGCTTTTTTCGGAACGACCCGCGCGCCTTCGAGGACGATGACGCTTTTTTCACCGAGCGCGAGCTGCAGGGCGATGCGCGGCGCAGGAAGCAGATGCGGACGATGAAGGACCTCGGCGAGAGTCTTCCCGAAGTTCCGCATGATTTCAGGATGCGGAGCCGTTATATTGAGTGGTCCCTCGACCGGGTGGGTGAGGGCGAACAGGAAGAGACGGACGAGATCATCGATATGGACCCAGGAAACCCACTGCTTGCCGTCACCGAGCGTTCCACCGGCAAACAGCTGGTACGGCATCCGCATGAGCGGGTAAGCGCCGCCTTCCTGGCTGAGGACGACGCCGATTCGAGGATGGACGAGGCGAACCCCTTCCTTTTCGATCGGTTTCGCGAGTGCTTCCCATTCGACGCAGACGTGGCTGAGAAAATCCTCGGTCGGCGGAAGCGGACTGTCCTCGGTGAACGTTTGATGGCGATCGTGTCCGTAGATACCGACGGCTGACGCCGACAGCACGACTTGCGGCTTATGTTCGAGGGTCTGGATGATACGGACGAGTTCGCTTGTCGCAGTGATGCGGCTGTTGAGGATTTTTTGCTTGCGTCCATCGTTCCAGCGACCTTCATTGATCGAGGCGCCTGCGAGATGGATGAAACCGTCGACGTCCTTCAGTTCGAGTTCCGGCGCGGCGTCGGCCGTCAGCCACTCGACATACGTGACGCCCCCGCGTTCTGCTCGCGGATGGCGCGTCAAGATAATGACATGATGCCCTTCCTTCAGTAAAGCTTCGGTCAGGGCACGACCGATCAGGCCGGTTCCCCCTGTGATGGCGATTTTCATATATGACGGCTGATCTCACGTATGGAGAGTCAGCCTCCCACTTCCTTTCAGGATGGATTTTCGTTCATGGCATGTTTCGCCGGGCGGAATCAGATACCCGGACACTTTCTATCCTGATTGTTCCCTTTAGTCATTTCTCCTGAAACGTGCCCGCTTCCTGCTACTGCGTTGATAGTGTATCCTCATATACATATAGACAGGACAGAAGGAGAGGATCACGTGAAGATCACACGCATCTCGACCCAGAAGAAGAACACGGAGCGTTTCAACATCTACGTCGAACGGGACGGGAAAGAGGAGTATGCCTTCGCTGTCGACGCTGACATATTGATCAAATACAATCTGCAGCGGGACCGGGAGTTGGATGATGACTTCGTCAAGGAAGTGCTGACGGCGGAAGAACGGCAAAAAGCGTACCGTCTCGCCTTGAATCATCTCTCGTACCGCATGCGGGCGACGAGCGAAGTACGAAAACATCTGCTTGAGAAGGAGATGCCGGAAGAGGCCGTTGAGCACGCGATCAACCGTCTGACGGAACAGAAATATTTGAATGACGAACAGTTCGCGGCAGCATACGTCGCGACGAAGAAGGCGACGACGCCGCACGGACCTGGACGTATCCGGCGCGACCTCGAAGCGCTCGAAGTACCCAAGCCACTGATCGAGGAGGCGCTCAGGCAGTTCACGAGCGATGAGGAACTTGAGAAGGCGCTCAAGTTCCTGCGGCAAAAACAAAAGGAGCTGCAACGCCGTTCCGTCCGGGAACTGACGCAAAAACTCCAACAAACGCTCATGCAGCGCGGATTCACGAAAGAAGTGTCGGCCGAGGCGCTTCGGATCGCCTTCGAGGAAGTCGACCAGGACGAGGGGCTCGACGCCGCGGTCTATCAGGCACGCCGCTATTACTCGAAATACCGGAACGCAGAAGCTTTCGAACGCGAACAAAAAACGAAGCAGGCGCTCGTTCGGAAAGGATTTCCGTACTCGCTAGCTGCCGAGGCGATCGAGCAGGTGAAGATGGAAGAGGACGAATGATCGTGCTCGAAAATGGACATCGGAAATTCAAAATCAGAAATTTCTAAATTAATCAATAATCAAATTGACAATTGTTTGAAAATTGTGTTACGATTCCGTAAGACTAAGAAAAGGAGGAACCGCCAAATGAAAAAGCCAAACCTGAACCAAGCTATTGGAATGAAGATGGCGGAGACTCTCGAACTCGTGTAAACACTTTCGTGCGCGACTGACAGGGGATCCAAGCAATACCCCGTGAGCGCGCAGCTGATTTCATAAGGATTCGTATCGTTTTTTTCAGGCGTACGATCTTTCGGGCTGCTCCGAGGATCGTGCGCCTTTTTGCGTTCTCACGGGGAGATAAAGAGAGAGAAGATTAGAAAAAAAGGAGGGACCACCATGCGATTATTTCGCCAATTGAGCTGGTTTCTAAAAGAACACAAGAAGTCCTATTTGACGGCAGTCATCCTGCTTATTCTCGCCGGCTTCTTCGATTTGATGATACCGTGGCTCGTCGGCCAGGCGATCGACGGTCTGCGGACCGGTTCGCTCGACCGGACTGAGTTGATCAAACTCGTCGGAACGCTGCTTGCGCTCACCGTGACCTCATTCATCCTGACGTACACGTGGCTCTCGAAATTGTTCGGGACTGCCTTCCTGCTCGAACGGACGTTGCGGAGCCGCTTCTTCGCGCACCTGCTCAAGCTGACGCCGTCCTTCTATCAAAAGAATCGGACGGGTGACCTGATGGCGCTCGCTACGAACGACTTGAAGTCGATTGAACGGACCGCCGGATTCGGCGTCCTGACGCTCGTCGACTCATTGAACATGACAGCGATCACGCTCGTCGTGATGGGTGTCGCGATCGACTGGAAGTTGACGCTCGCCGCACTCCTGCCGATGCCGATCCTCGCGTATGCGATGAACAAGCTCGGAGGGAAGATCCATCATCGCTTCATTACTGCGCAGAATGCGTTCGGTACGATGAACGACCAGGTCGTCGAGTCGATTTCCGGGCTCCGTGTGATCCGGTCATTCGTTCAGGAAGATGTCGACGTCAAGAAATTCGATGATGTGACGGACGACGTATTCGAGAAGAACATGCACGTCGCGAAGATCGACGTGCTGTTCGAGCCGATCATCAAATTGCTCGTCGGGATCAGTTACCTGATCGGGCTTTCCTACGGGACGCTCCTCGTCTTCAAGAATGACATCACGCTCGGTGAGCTCGTCGCCTTCAACATCTACCTCGGTATGCTCATCTGGCCAATGTACGCGTTCGGTGAGCTGATCAACGTCGTCCAGCGCGGGACGGCGAGTCTCGACCGACTCGAGCGCACGATGAAGGTCAAGCCCGTCATCGTCTCGACGCCGCGCGTCGAGGTCGCCCGTCCTGACCGGATCGAGCTGATCGGATTGACGTTCACCTACCCGGAGGCTCAGCGGGCGTCGCTCGAAAACATCGACCTTACGATCGAACGGGGTAAGACGATTGGGATCGTCGGACCGACCGGATCTGGGAAGACGACGTTGTTGCGTCAATTCCTGCGTGAATACCCGCTCGATGATGGGATGATGAAAGTAAATGGACACCCGTATGCGGACATCGCACTCGAGACGGTTCGCGGGTGGACAGGGTATGTCTCGCAAGAACACCTTCTGTTCTCGAAGACGATCCGCGACAACATCCTGTTCGGTGCGGGGGATGCGACGGAAGAAGAGCTTCAAGAAGCGATTCGCCTAGCCGCCTTTACGAAGGACATCGCGAACCTTGAACAAGGGCTCGACACGATGGTCGGCGAGCGCGGCGTTATGCTGTCGGGGGGGCAGAAACAGCGCCTCTCGATCGCCCGCGCCATGCTGAAGAAACCTGAACTCATGCTGCTTGACGATTCATTGTCAGCGGTCGATGCGAAGACGGAAGCTGCGATCATCGACTCGATCCAGCAAAATCGTTACGCGACGACGCTGATCGTAGCGCACCGCCTGTCGGCCGTCGCCCATGCGGATGAAATCATCGTCCTGCAGGATGGACGGATCGCCCAGCGCGGTACGCACGAAGAGCTGATGAAGTTCGGCGGCTGGTATGCGGAACAGTTCGAACGGCAAAGTGAAGAAAACTGACGAAAAATAATGAATGATCCTAAAAGGAGGTGCTCCAATGCGCGAACAAGATCAACTCGTACTTGATCCCGTGCGAAGAAGGACGACGATACGCTCCCTCGTACGCTACGCGATGCAGGTTAAAAAGCCGATTTTCCTCGGCTTGTTCCTGCTCGTACTCGCAGTCGGAGCGGAATTGACAGGTCCGTATATCGCAAAAATCATCATCGACGAGCATATCGTTGCGATCGAGAAGGACTGGGTCGAAGTCGAGAACGACGGGACGGTCACCTATGACGGTCGGGAGTTCTCGAAAAAGAAGGATGCTCCGAACGATTCGATCGTCCGTGAAATCTCGATCATCCAAACGGCGAAAGGGTTTTACTTCGTACCTGACCTCGTCGCGAGCGGCGGAGTCCGGAAAATCGAGGGTGAAACGCTCACCGTCACCCGGGGTGATACGGTCGATACGTATACCGGGGCGGAGAAGCTGACGGAAGGAGAGGTCTATTCCTTCTACTCTTCAGATTTGAAGGCGGTCCTTTGGCTGTCGCTGCTCTATATCGTGCTGCTCGTGATCGCAGCCGGACTGAACTGGCTCCAGCAAATCCTGCTGCAGCGTTCGGCCCATAAGATCGTCAAGCGCATGCGCCTCGATGTGTTCGAGCACTTGCAGCGGATTCCGGTCCGCTATTTCGATCAGACACCAATCGGTAAGATCGTAAGCCGGGTGACGAACGATACGGAAACGATCCGCGACTTCTATCTGAGCGTGCTCGCCCGTGTCTTCTCAGCCATCATCACGATGGCGGGAATCCTGGTCGCGATGTTCTTCCTCGACGTTCGTCTCGGGCTCGTCTCACTCGTCATCATCCCGATCGTCTTCTTCTGGATCAAAATCTTCCAGAAGCTGTCGACGACGAACAACTTCAAGGCTCGTGCCCTCGTGGCCGACATGAACGGACAGTTGAACGAGAACATTCAGACGATGCCGATCATCCAGGCCTATACGCGTGAGAAGGAAGTATTCGCAGAATTCGAGGCGAAGAACGAAGAAAATTATCAGACGCGCCGCAAGCTGCTCCGGCTCGACGCGCTGATGACGCACAACCTCTCGTACGCGATGAAGAACCTCGCTCTCGCCGTCTTGATCTGGGTCGTCGCTGGGCAGAGCATATCAGCGGGAGGCATCCTCTCGCTCGGTATCCTGTATGCCTACATCGACTATGTCTCCCGCCTGTTCGAGCCGGTCACGCAGATCATGAACCAGCTTTCGCCGCTCCAACAGGCGCTCGTCTCGGCGGACCGGATGTTCCAGTTGCTCGACGAGGACGGGGAGGATGTAGAGAAGGAACGAATCCCGCGCTTCAAAGGGCGCGTCGAATTCAAGGATGTCATGTTCAGCTATGATGAAGGCGTTCCGGTACTGCAGGAAATCGACATCGAAGCGAAACCGGGTGAGACGATCGCTCTCGTCGGTCATACGGGAAGCGGGAAAAGTTCGATCATGAACTTGCTGATGCGCTTCTATGATCCGACCGCAGGACGCCTGTTGATCGACGGACAGGACGTGTTGGAGTTGCCGAAGCAGGCGGTACGCGATCATATGGGTATCGTGCTTCAAGATCCGTTCCTTTTCACGGGGACGATTCGAACGAACATCACTCTCGGCAATCCGGACATCCCGGAAGAACGGATACGAAAAGCTGTCGAGGCCGTCGGTGCGGACCGCTTCATCGATCGTCTGCCGAACGGGCTCGATGAGGTCGTGATCGAGAAGGGTGCGACGCTCTCGGCTGGTGAACGCCAGCTGATCAGCTTCGCCCGTGCGCTCGTCTTCGACCCGGCCATCCTCGTCCTTGACGAAGCGACGGCAAGCGTCGACTCCGAGACGGAGGCGCTCATCCAGGAAGCCTTGTTGACGTTGACGAAAGGACGGACGACGTTCATCATCGCGCACCGTCTGTCGACGATCAAGGATGCTGACGAAATCGTCGTCCTCGACCACGGGCGCATCATCGAGCGGGGACCGCACGACGAGCTGCTCGCCCGTCGCGGCGTCTACGCGAAGATGTACGCATTGCAGAGTAAAAGAAATCAGGAAGTGAAGACGTCATGACCTGACGATTCCCCCTTTTCCGGTCTATAATAAGACCGTAGAGGGGGAATTTTTGTGGATACACGTATGAGTCAGCTGTCGCGTTATGAGCTCGAGATGCTCGCGACGAAATTGAACGAGCAGAAACGAAAAGCGGAACAGCACGGGAACATAAGCGAGGTCGAGGTGATCGTCCGGAAAATCGCCATCGCTGAGAGCTATCTCGTCGACGCGAGCCGGTTCGAACGGGGGAAGCACTACCAAATTGCCGATGAAGACCGTCTGTTCGAGCTTCACTTCGTCAACGGAGTCATGGGGTGGGGACATTTCGAAGGGACGGCGAACGAGGTCGCGCTCCCGTTGTCCGTGATTGGCAAGGAGGTAACGGTATGAGCAATGAAAGAATGAAAGAGATGGAACGACTCGCCTGCGAACTGGAAGCCGTCAATGAAGTATTGACGCCAGCCGAAGCGTTGACTTGGGTCGAGGTGCTCTGGGAGGATTTCGAAGCCACGCGGGCACGGGCTGGAGAGAAGTATCAGGGCGAGGCGGTCGCGGTCCATTATGTCGAACAGCAAATCAAGCAGCACGGTGCAGTGCTCCACCATTTCAACACGACGAACGAGAAGTTCGTCCATTTGATGACAGGTCGAGAACCGCAATGAAGAAAGAGGAGGACTCAACAGTCTCTCTGTAAACGAAATGCGGGGGCGGATCTCAAATCCGCTCCCGCATTTTCGTCCAGACGAAAATCACTCGCTTCACGCGACTCCTGCAGGAAAACGCGTGAAACGAGTGATTCCTTTTGAGCCACCCTCTTTCTCATAGAGCGGGAATGATGAGTTTCTTTTGAAGGGTCCGTTCGCTGAACACCCAGCCTGTATAAGAACTGACGATCTTTTTCGTCTTCTCGTCGATACGGACGACGGCGACGAACGGATAGACTTCCTTCGTGAAGTACCGCAAGTTCGTAAAGCGGTACTCCGTGATCCCATCTTTCCGCGAGACGGTGTACGTGTGAATCTTCGAGAATTCGAGGAACGCCTGAAGGTCCGCGTTTTGTTTGACGAGTTCGAACAGCGGATCACCATGGGGTTCTTCCTTGATGTGGAAGTTGCCGCACTCGACGACGACCCCGCTGCGCAGCTTGACGACGGAATACTCGTCACGAAGTTGGGCTGCGACATGCCATTCATCCCACTTCATGCCAGGTGAGATGAAGAGCTGATGTGCCCCGCCGAAATAGCGGGCGGCCGAGGCGAGTGCATCGTTTCGCAGCTTGAACTGGACCGCATAGTAGATGATGACGATCGCGACGAGTATCGGAAAGATGACGACGGCGGCACCGGTCAAAACCCAGATACCGAACGCCCCGTAATAGAGGGCGAACAGGAACGGGTCGAACGTGTTGATGACCCCCCATCCGATCCAGGACGTCTTGATCGGATGAAGCGCCTGCGTACCGTATGCGTTGAACAGGTCGACGAAGACATGAAGGGCGACAGCAATCTGTGCCATCAGCCATAATGAAGTAGGGGCTACCCCGAACAGGGCGCCGACGACCAAGCTGATCAAAAGCGGCCACGCGACAAGTGCGATCAACCCGTGCGATTTGCCGCGGTGTTGCCGCAAGTAGGCACTGTTTCCTTTTAATTTAAAAATCGTATCAAAATCCGGGGCGTGCGATCCGACGAGCGCAGTCGTCGTCATCGCCGCGAACAGCGTCGCACTGGCTGCGACATCTGGATCAATGGTTGAGATGGCGGAGAGGCAGAGCCCCATTCCGATGTGGGTAGCTGTATCCAAGTGGCAATCGCTCCTCTGTCTCATAACTTTATTACTCGACATTCAATCAAATCTTCTTAGAATTTGCCTTCACTATAACGTATGACCAGGAAAAGAGGTAGAAATTTGACTTTCATCCATGAATATTTCAGAGACTTCAACAAAGCACATTTCACGGTCGAGCTCATCGACTGGTTTCGGCGCGAGCAGCGTGATCTGCCTTGGCGGCGAACACGTAACCCGTATCATATTTGGGTCAGTGAAATCATGCTCCAGCAGACGCGTGTCGATACGGTCATCCCGTATTATGAGCGCTTCATCGAGCGCTTCCCGACACCGCACCATCTGGCGGAAATCGAGCCGGACGAACTGCTGAAGTATTGGGAGGGCTTAGGGTACTATTCCCGCGTGAAGAATCTTCAAATCGCGGTAAAGGAAGTCGTCGAGAAATATGGCGGAATCGTACCTGAGGAGAAGGAATTGTTCGAGAGCCTGCGCGGGGTGGGTCCCTATACGACCGGTGCGGTCCTGTCGATTGCTTACGGGCTGCCAGAACCGGCAGTAGACGGGAACGTCATGCGTGTGTTATCGCGCGTGCTCGGAATCTATGAGGATATCGCAGCACCGAAGACGCGCAAAATATTCGAGGCGGCCGTACACGAACTCATTGATCCGGCAGACCCATCGAGCTTCAACCAGGGGCTGATGGAACTCGGTGCGATCGTCTGCACCCCGAAATCCCCGATGTGCGGACTTTGTCCGGTATCTGATGTCTGCTTTGCCTATGAAAGGAACGTACAGGCTGAACTCCCGGTCAAGACGAAGAAGACGAAGACCGAAACATTGCGTTACGACGTCCTCGTCTACGAAAAGGACGGGAAAGTCGCAATCGAGCAACGCCCGGATAAAGGTCTGCTCGCGGGGATGTGGCAATATCCGCTCGTCGAATCGCCGGGAGAAGGCGAATACGTGGGAAGTGCGAAGCACATCTTCTCCCATCGTATTTGGGAACTCGATGTCTATCGTGTAGCCAAACAGCCGGAAGGGACGATTCTCGTCGACGAGGAGACCTATCGATCGCTTCCGATTTCGGTCGCCCAGATGAAGGTCGACCGCTTGTTGAAAGGAGAATGACCTATGCATAGTTATCTTCACGAGACGAAGACGGGAGCATCGAAAGAGGAGTTGCGCATCTTCTTTGCGGATGCCAGGGCACTGACGGACATGACGACTTTTCCGAAGGTCCGGACATACGGCGATACGAAAACGCAGACGGGGAACCTCATCCACCTGAAGATCGGGTTTCCGCCTGTCATGTTGAACTGGACGTCAGTGATTCCGCTCGTAGCCGAAGACCGCTTCGTCGATATCGGGATTCGGCTCCCGCTTCCTTTTCTCGCGTGGTGTCATGTCCACCGGATCGAAGAGCGGACAGACGGCGTCTATGCCGTGGACGAATTATTGTATAAGAGCATATTCCCCTCTTTTTTGACAAAAGCGCTCATTTTGAGACCGATGTTCAAGCAGCGTGAAAGGGCGTTGATGAAACGGTTTCCTGTTCGATTCCAGTCAATTTCCTGAAATATGATCCTTTCGTTTTTCATGCGTTCTGAAAATGGGTATAATGGTTTCGAGAGTGTATGAATAATGAAAGAGAAATTGATCGGAAAGGAGCAGCACATGAGTCGATTTCCCAAAGCAAGCAGCAAGATCGAGATTCAAAGCTTCAAGCATAACGGCAGTCTACATCGAGTTTGGGAAGAAGCGCTCGTGCTTAAATCGACTGAAGAAGAACTGATCGGGTTCAATGATCGAATCATGGTCAGCGAATCGGACGGACGTCAGTGGCGGACGCGGGAACCGGCGATTTGTTATTTCTCGACGGAACTTTGGTTCAATGTCATCTGCATGATTCGGGAAGACGGGATTTATTACTACTGTAACCTCGGTTCACCTTCGACGTTTGATGAAAAGGAACGGGCACTGAAGTACATTGATTACGACCTCGATATCAAGGTCTATCCGGACATGTCCTACACGATCCTCGACGAGGACGAATATGAGAAACATCGCCGTGAGATGAACTATCCGAAAGCGATCGACCGCATACTCAAGGACAACGTCCAGACGCTCATCCAGTGGATTCGGAGCCGCCGCGGCCCCTTCAATCCATCGTTTGTCGAGACATGGTATCGGGAATATGAAACGAGGTATCGGAGATGATGGTTCGCCATCGTCTTTTTTAGTTGAAGGAAGTGAAGAGAATGAAACAGGCAACAAAGAAGAAGGCGGGTTCTATCCGCCGTTACATGGGCTTCGTCAAGCCCTATAAGAAGCAGATCATCGCGACGGTGATCGTCGGGATCTTGAAGTTCTCGATCCCGCTCGGTCTGCCGCTCCTCTATAAGTACATCATCGATAACATCCTGACGAGCGATCAGGTGCCGGCGGCGGAGAAGGGTGAGACGCTCGCCTGGATCATCGGAGGGGCGGTCTTCGTCTTCCTCGTCGTCAAGCCGCCGCTCGAATACTTCAGGCAGTACCTCGCCCAGTGGTCGGCCTCGCGGATATTGTTCGACGTCCGCAACCGGCTGTTCGACCACGTCCAGCGGCTGTCGCTGCGTTTCTACTCGAACACGAAGACGGGCGAGGTCATCTCACGGATCATCAACGATGTCGAGCTGACGAAGGATTTCGTCGTCACCGGGTTGATGAACCTCTGGCTCGACATGATCACGATTTTGATCGCGATCGCCATCATGTGGACGATCGATCCGAAACTGACACTGATCGCGATCCTCCCGCTCCCGTTCTATGCATTCGCGGTCAAGTTCTTCTATGGCCGGTTGCGCGGATTGACGAGAGCACGTTCGGCGGCTCTTGCCGAACTGCAGGGTCACTTGACGGAGCGGGTCAACGGTATGGCCGTCATCCGCAGCTTTGCGCTTGAACCGCATGAGAACCGTGCCTTTACGAAACAAAACGATGGATTCCTGACTGCGGCTTTGAGACATACGAACTGGAACGCCCGGACGTATGTCGTCGTCTCGACGATCACGGACTTCGCCCCGATCCTCATCTTCGGGACGGCTGCGTTCCTCGTGTTGAACGGAGAGGTGACGCTCGGTACGATGGTCGCCTTCATCGGTTATATCGATCGTCTCTATGCCCCGCTTGGTCGTCTCGTCAACTCGTCGACGACGCTGACGCAATCGATCGCCTCGATGGACCGGATGTTCGAGTTCCTCGATGAACCCTATGACATCACGGAAAAAATCGGTGCGAAGGATCCGGTCAACGTCAAAGGGAACGTCCAGTTCGAGAATATCTCGTTCGCTTATGAAGAAGGCGGCGAGCGTGCGATCGACCGGCTGACGCTCGACGTCCAGGCCGGTGAGCGAATAGCCTTCGTCGGGATGTCAGGTGGCGGGAAATCGACGCTCGTCAGCTTGATTCCCCGTTTCTATGACGTGACGGAAGGGCGGATCACGCTCGACGGTATCGACATCCGCGACTTGAAGCTGCGCGGTCTCCGGGATCAGATCGGGATGGTCATGCAGGAGTCGATCCTCTTCAGCGAATCGGTCGAGCTCAATATCAAGATGGGGAATCCGGAAGCGACGGACGAAGAAGTGATCGCTGCGGCGAAAGCGGCGAACGCCCATGAGTTCATCGAACGTCTGCCGAATGGTTACAAGACTGCTGTCGGCGAACGGGGGGTCAAGCTGTCAGGCGGACAGAAACAACGCCTTGCCATCGCCCGTGTCTTCCTGAAGAATCCGCCGATCCTGATTCTTGATGAAGCGACAAGCGCACTGGATCTCGAAAGTGAATCGATGATCCAGGATTCGCTTGCGCGGCTTGCGAAAGACCGCACGACGTTCATCGTCGCGCACAGACTGTCGACGATCACGGACGCAGACAAGATCGTCGTCATCGAGAACGGCCGCATCACCGAGATGGGTCGGCACGAGGAGCTGATGCGAAAGCGCGGTGCCTATTTCGAGCTGTACGCGATTCAAAATCTAGAACTCGTCGAATGAAAAAAAGACGCCTCGGCAAGTGCCGAGACGCCTTGAGACGATCGTCTTAGAAGCGCCGTTCTTCCTCAAGTAGAGGAGAGCGGCGCTTTTTTGATTTCATCAGTCGAGCTTTGCGAATGCACGGTCGACAGCGAGGATCGTTTCATCGATATCCGCTTCCGTGTGTGCGGTCGTCAAGAACCAAGCTTCGTATTTGGACGGAGCAAGGTTGATGCCTTCCTCGAGCATGAGCTTGAAGAAGCGGCCGAAGCGTTCGCCGTCCGAGTTCTCTGCCCCGATGTAATCCGTCACGATTTCATCAGTGAAGTAGACGGTCAAAGCACCTTTCAAGCGGTTGAGTGTGATCGTGACATCGTGTTTCTCTGCCGCAGCGCGGATGCCGGCTTCAAGGCGGGATCCGAGCCGTTCGAATTCTTCATAGACACCGTCCTGCTCGAGCAATTCAAGGCAGGCGATACCTGCTGCCATCGATGCCGGGTTACCAGCCATCGTACCGGCTTGGTAAGCTGGTCCGAGCGGTGCGACGTGTTCCATGATTTCCTTGCGACCGCCGTATGCGCCGATTGGAAGTCCGCCTCCGATGATTTTTCCGAGGGCCGTCATGTCAGGCTTTATACCGTACAATTCCTGCGCGCTGCCGTAGGTGAAGCGGAAGGCCGTGATGACCTCATCGTAGATGACGAGGGCTCCGTGTTCATGGGTGATCTCGTTGACGGCCTGGAGGAATCCTGCTTCCGGTTCGACGATTCCGAAGTTCCCGACAATCGGTTCGACGAGGACGCAAGCGACGCGGTCTCCCCACTCTTCCATCACTTTACGATAAGCGTCGATGTCATTGAACGGCGTCGTGATGACTTCTTTCGCTGTCGCCTTCGTGACACCGGCGGAATCAGGGGAACCGAGGGTCGCCGGTCCGCTGCCTGCCGCAATCAGCATCAGGTCCGAATGGCCATGATAGCATCCGCTGAACTTGACGACGAGCTCTCGTCCCGTAAAGGCACGTGCGACACGGATCGTAGTCATGACGGCCTCAGTTCCTGAATTCGTGAAGCGGACCTTCTCGAGCGAAGGGATGGCGCGGCGCAATTTCTCGGCGAAGTCGATTTCAAGGCGATGTGGTGTTCCATAGAGCAGACCGTTCTCTGAAGCCTTCGTGATCGCTTGTGTGATATGTGGGTGTGCGTGGCCTGTGATGATCGGGCCGTATGCGGCTAAGTAATCGATATAGCGGTTTCCGTCGACATCATAGAAGTAGGCGCCTTGCGCGCGGTCCATGTAGACAGGTGCTCCGCCGCCGACCGCCTTGAAGGAGCGCGAAGGGCTGTTGACTCCTCCCACGATGCACTCCTGCGCTTGCTCGTAAAGTTTCTCTGAAGTAGTGCGTGTGTTAGACATGGTGAATTCCTCCGATCACAAATCTCGTGAATATTATCACGAAATGATTGTAACATGCCCGTCAAATCGAGGTCTGTGCCGTTGACGGCAAACGAAAATGTGAGTAGACTATTTATAAAGATTACAATTTGAGAATCAATGAAAGATAGAAGAGAGGGAATGACGTGGCTAACGAAATGCTGGATCATGCAGTGCGCACGTTGCGCGATTCTGGTGTGCGCATGACACCACAACGTCATGCGATACTCGAATACTTGACTGCGGAGCATACACATCCGACGGCAGATGATATCTACCGCGCGCTTGAACATCGTTTTCCGAATATGAGTGTCGCGACGGTCTATAATAATCTCAGGGTCTTCCGCGAGAAAGGCATCGTCGAGGAGATGAATTACGGTGATGCTTCAAGTCGATTCGACTTCGTCACGACGCGGCACTACCATATGATCTGTGAGGAATGCGGCAAAATAGTCGACTTCAACTACCCCGTCCTTGACGACGTGGAAGCAGTGGCTGCCCACTTGACCGGGTTCAAGGTGAACCGTCACCGACTGGAAGTGTACGGCACTTGCCCGGATTGTCAAAAAAACGTGCAGTGAGAAACGAAAACGAGTCCGGCCTCAGCGGCGGACTCGTTTGTTGTATTTCTCGTCGAAATCCTTTCCTTCAAGCGTCGGATCCAGTGTAAGTGGCTCGTCGCAATGCATACACATATCGACTCGTCCAAGCACTTTCGTCTCCTTGCCGCAGTTTGGGCAGGTGACGATGGCTGCTTTAGTCGAAGTCATGCCGATCAAGAAGTAAAGCGCCGAACTTGCGAGCACCATGACGAAACCGAGAAGCATCAGGATGACCATGACGATCTCGAACTGTTTCAGCAACAGTCCGGCATACATGACGAGCATCCCGCCGAATACGAGGAACATCGCCATATTTCGTGCGCGATTTATTTTATTTTTTCTGCGTGTCTTCAATTGAATTCCCCCTGTGAATAGTCTAGCATATTGTTCGTTGTGTACTGAAGCAGGAAACCGGCGAATTTTGTCGAAAATGGTAACGGTCAAGATTGATTAAGAAGGGTGAGGAAATGCATGGAACAAGCTACACGAACGATCTATTCGGAATACGCCGCGTACCCTGAGACGCTAGGGATCATCGCTGTTGGAAAGAGGCAGCCGCGCGATCCATTGACGGATCAGTTCGATACGCTTCTGCTCATCGTGACGAGAGACCCTTCGATCGAATGGACGGTCAAACATTATCGGATCGATGCCATCCGTGTTTCGCTTCACCTTGTCCATGAGGATGTCTTATCGAGATGGATCGTCATGAATGCGAACCGGCGGGCGCTTCACTGGGTTGCTGAAGGCGCGATCGTCTTTGAACGAAACGATTATCTGTTTCGTCTGAAGCAACGTCTTCTAAACTTCCCGGAAGACGAAAGATGTCTTCAGATGGGTGTTTCTTTCGCGAAATTATTACGTCGATTCCAAGACGGGCGCAGCTTATTCGCTCGGGACAGCTTTTATGATTCTTACACCCACGTCCACCACGCCCTTCATCATTTGGCGCGGCTGTCGGTGCTGGAGCAGGGGACGCACCCTGAAATCGTCGTTTGGGAACAGGCACGCATTTACGATCCAGAGGTCTATAAGCTGTATGAACAGTTGCTTCTCAGTGAGGAGTCGCTCGATCAGCGAATACATCTCGCTTTGATTGGTGTGGAGCACCTTCTCCAATCGAAGGTGATGTCAGGAGGCCGTTACCTGTTCTCCGTGATGAGGGGGAAAGCCGGTGCCTGGACGATGAGTGAACTGATGGACGATTCACGTTTGGCCGAGTTGAAGGTGGACCTGGGAAGCTTGATGGATTTCTTCGTAAGGAAAGGCATGGTGCGGGTAGACTACAGACAAACGCGGGGCGCAGGCGTCGAACTCGTCACATACGAACCGGTGTTGTGATGCACCGGTTTCGTAAAAACAGAACGACATTAATATAGGAAGAAATAATCTTTTTAAATTATTTCAATAAAATATGTTGACCTTATTATGCTGAGATAGTATATTTATTGATGTCGACAGGGCAACACGCGCTGGTGACTTGAAACAAAAAGTTTTTACAAAGGGGATTGACGGACAAGTTATTCCGTGATATCTTATTTAAGTCGCTAACAACGACACGACGAACTTTGAAAACTGAACGATGAGGCAGAAACGTATCCTACGGGATACAAAAACGAATGAAGCGCAAGCTTCGTCAAAACGAGCAAGTCAAACACTTCATGGAGAGTTTGATCCTGGCTCAGGACGAACGCTGGCGGCGTGCCTAATACATGCAAGTCGAGCGCAGGAAGCGCGCGGAACCCTTCGGGGGGAAGCGCATGGAATGAGCGGCGGACGGGTGAGTAACACGTAAGGAACCTGCCCCAGGGACTGGGATAACTCCGAGAAATCGGAGCTAATACCGGATCTGTCACGAGACCGCATGGTCCCGTGATGAAAGGCGCTCCGGCGTCACCTTGGGATGGCCTTGCGGTGCATTAGCTAGTTGGCGGGGTAACGGCCCACCAAGGCGACGATGCATAGCCGACCTGAGAGGGTGATCGGCCACACTGGGACTGAGACACGGCCCAGACTCCTACGGGAGGCAGCAGTAGGGAATCTTCCACAATGGACGAAAGTCTGATGGAGCAACGCCGCGTGAGTGATGAAGGTTTTCGGATCGTAAAACTCTGTTGTAAGGGAAGAACAAGCGTGAGAGGGAATGCTCACGCCTTGACGGTACCTTGCGAGAAAGCCACGGCTAACTACGTGCCAGCAGCCGCGGTAATACGTAGGTGGCAAGCGTTGTCCGGAATTATTGGGCGTAAAGCGCGCGCAGGCGGCCTCTTAAGTCTGATGTGAAAGCCCCCGGCTCAACCGGGGAGGGCCATTGGAAACTGGGAGGCTTGAGTACAGAAGAGAAGAGTGGAATTCCACGTGTAGCGGTGAAATGCGTAGAGATGTGGAGGAACACCAGTGGCGAAGGCGACTCTTTGGTCTGTAACTGACGCTGAGGCGCGAAAGCGTGGGGAGCAAACAGGATTAGATACCCTGGTAGTCCACGCCGTAAACGATGAGTGCTAGGTGTTGGGGGGTTTCCGCCCCTCAGTGCTGAAGCTAACGCATTAAGCACTCCGCCTGGGGAGTACGGCCGCAAGGCTGAAACTCAAAGGAATTGACGGGGACCCGCACAAGCGGTGGAGCATGTGGTTTAATTCGAAGCAACGCGAAGAACCTTACCAACTCTTGACATCCCGCTGACCGCTTGAGAGATCAAGTTTCCCCTTCGGGGGCAGCGGTGACAGGTGGTGCATGGTTGTCGTCAGCTCGTGTCGTGAGATGTTGGGTTAAGTCCCGCAACGAGCGCAACCCCTGTCCTTAGTTGCCAGCATTCAGTTGGGCACTCTAGGGAGACTGCCGGTGACAAACCGGAGGAAGGTGGGGATGACGTCAAATCATCATGCCCCTTATGAGTTGGGCTACACACGTGCTACAATGGACGGTACAAAGGGCCGCGAAACCGCGAGGTGGAGCCAATCCCAGAAAGCCGTTCCCAGTTCGGATTGCAGGCTGCAACTCGCCTGCATGAAGTCGGAATCGCTAGTAATCGCAGGTCAGCATACTGCGGTGAATACGTTCCCGGGTCTTGTACACACCGCCCGTCACACCACGAGAGTTTGCAACACCCGAAGCCGGTGAGGTAACCGCAAGGAGCCAGCCGTCGAAGGTGGGGTAGATGATTGGGGTGAAGTCGTAACAAGGTAGCCGTATCGGAAGGTGCGGCTGGATCACCTCCTTTCTAAGGAAAACGTCCCTT
>NZ_QPKS01000005.1 GCF_003344535.1 Exiguobacterium flavidum
GAGGGTGACTCAAAAGTAGAACGATCACCTCTCTCTAATGAATGAAAGACAGCGCGTTTTCGAGGATTTTTCTCGAAAACGCGCTGTCTTTTTCCTTGCCTTGCCTCTTTTTCAATCGATTTACCTCATCGCTACGGTTGTATTAACTAGTTTCCGGAGGTTATGTGCGGTGGCTGCCAGTCCGAACTCCAGAGAGGCCCCTTCGAGGCCAAGGAGCCGAAATCGCCGGAAGCCCCAATTGGACTTGATCGAGCCGAACACGGGCTCGACCTCGATCTTGCGTCTTGCTGCGATGGCCCTCCCGGTCCCGGATTCCAACTTCTCCTTCATGGCGCGTTTGAGCCGAAGCCATCTCGAGGAACGGCGCACCGTCTTCCGGGGCTTCTCGAAGGAACGCTCGGAACGGCGATGGCGGATGCAGTCATCGAGGAACGGGCAGCCGACACACTCGTCGCACACGTACACCGCTTGCTCGATGACAAACCCGGAACCGGTCTGTTGGCGACGGGTTCCGGAGCGTCGGAGTAGTTTGCCGGCAGGGCAGGTCAGCGTGTCGGTCGTTTCGTCGTGTGGCCATTTCTCCGTCACGAACGCGTCCTTCGCGTAGCTCCGTTTCTGTTCCTTGGCATAGTTGTTGTACTTGACGAGGGCATCATATCTTAGCTCATTCAGCGCGAGAAAGTTCTCCTCGGACCCGTATCCGGCGTCCGCGATGATCCGTTTCGGCCGTCGGCCGAGCGGTGCGAAGAAACGTTCCATCCCCTCGAGGTGTGGGACGAGGCAACGGGCGTCCGTCGGACGCTGATGGACGCTGTAGAAGAGGACGACCTGGTTCTCGGTCGCCATCTGGACGTTGTACGCGGGCTTGAGCTGGCCGTTCCTCATATGATCATCCTTCATCCGCATGAACGTGGCGTCGGGGTCCGTCTTGCTGTAGCTGTTCCGGTCGTCTCCACAGGTCGCGAGCTGCGTGGCGTAGCGCGCTTGCCGCTCGATCCACCCGTCGACCTGCTTGGCGGCCTTCTTCAGTTCCCGGTCCTTCGGCGCCTCGGCGAGGCGCTCGCCGATCAGTGCGCGTCCGAGCCCGAGTTTCTCCTCGAGCGTCTCCGGCATCTCCACGCTCTCGTTGCCTTCCTCGAGGATCTGGCGCATCAAGCCGTCGAACTTCTCCTCCATCTTGCGCTGGTGAGATTGGACGCCTCGTTTCCAGGTGAACGTGTAGCGGTTCGCGCGGGACTCGATCTTCGTCCCGTCGACGAAGTAGTCCTCGAACTTCACCTCGCCACGATCGATCAGGAGGCCGAGGACGGCGCGGAACACCTCCCCGAGCAGCGCGGCCATCGGTCCCGTCCGGAACCGGTTGATCGTGTTCGCGTCCGGGCTCTCGAGCGCGGCGAGCCACATCATCGGGAGGTGCTCGTGGAGAAGGCGCTCCATCCGTCGCCCGGAATAGACGCCGACGGCGTAGCTGTAGACGACGACCTTCGTCATCATTTTCGGGTGATAGCGCGGTCGGCCCATCGTCTTGCAGTGGGCGAGGAAAAGGTCCGCGTCCATCCCCTCGATGACGGCGTCGACGAGCCGGGCCATATGCTCTTTTGGTACATACTCGTCGAGCGTGATTGCGCTCTGACGGCGGTTCGTATTATAGTGACGGTAGAGGGCGGCTCCGGTCTGCTCTCGCATGGTCCTCATTCCTTTCATGGTTGTTTCGCAGCTCCATTGTACAAGGGATGAGGGCTTTTTTCATGCGCGCCAAAGGTGCGCGGCAGAGTGTCTCGGAAGAGATGGCAGAGCATAGAAAAATCCGACCGTCCCGAGAAATAAATCGGGACGGTCGGATTTTTTTGTTCAGACAGGGCAGGCATAGTCGCCGCTCGACTCCGACGGGAAGATGAAGCGCGATCAGCGCTTCAGTCAGGGACAGGCGAGACCCGGCACGGCCGCAGGGAGTGCGGTCCGGCCGCGGCTTGCGTCCCGCCCGCGGAAAGCGAGTGCGACGGAACTGCCCGTCACAAGGATTGATTGTGGAGCGACTTATGAGTCACCCTCTTTCATTTGCCTCCTGACCGGGAAAAGGAAACTGTTGACCGAAGTCTCTACGGAGAGGAGATGATTTCCATGAAACGGGTGATGGCGGCATTGCTCGCATTCTCGATGATGCTCGCTCCAGTCTCTGTCTCTTCCGAAGGCTCGTCGCCACGGACGGAAGAAGTGAAACAGCTGAAGTTGTCGAAGGACGACAAGATGATTCTCGGCGTTTGCGGAGGTCTTGGAGAATACTTCGGGATTGATTCCGACTGGTTCCGGGTCGGGTTCGTCGCCGCCGTCCTGCTCGGCGGAGCGGGGGTTGGCGGATATTTGGTGCTCTGGTTCTTCATGCGCTAGTCGAGTCGACAGAAAAGCAGTGCATGTATCGCAAAAAGAGATGACGCCGCGCGCCATCTCTTTTTGTGATTATTCATGTTTGGCGATCGATCAGCTGCAGCGTCTCTTTCCATGCCTTGAGGGGAGCTGCGTCAACGAGTGAACGACGTTCCGTCTCAGACTGTTCGATCGACTGGTCGAGCAGATGTGACCGGAGCCGTTCAGCGTTCGTCTCCAAATATGTCGATGCGGCATCGAGTATGCGTACACCTTCTGCTTCCAGATATCGTGCCGCTTCTTCTTTAGTCAGAGCAGACAGTTCGTCGCGGAGCGTCTCCTTCTCGTTACGCTCGAAAAAGGACTTCGTGTTCTTGAAAATCTTGTTGACAGGTCTGTACGGATCGACTTTTTTGAACGGACCGGAGAACGGCAGTCCGTCGAGCTCCGGGAAGTCGATCGGCGTCAAGTGGATCCCGGCATCGAGATCCATGACATGACCACGTTCTTCCTCGAAGCGCTCCCGGAGCTTGGTTTTGACCCATTCACCGATGCGGAAATGAGTCACGCGCAGTTCCTGCTCGAAGTCGAAACCGAGGAGGCCGAGCAGCTCGACGAGGGAATCCTCGAGCGCTGCAGCGGGCTTCTGATGTGCGAAGCGGACCGGATTGTACGCTTCCTTGAAGAAGTCCGGGTAACGATAATAGACGCGCTGCATCACGTAGTAAAGCAACTCCTTCAATTCCTGGCTCAATTCATTTGCGATCGTCTCCGTCCGAGGCACTGCGTAGCGGCTCTCGACATGCTGAACGAACTGCCCGATTTCTGCCATCCGTTCATCCTTGCGAAGAATGTTCGCCTCTGTCTGATGGATCAGATGGCGCAGGCGGTTGACCGCCTTCTCCGTCTCCTCGGCGAGTGACGCGACAGCGAGTGCGCGCAAATCGTTCGCAAGGAAGTCGAAGAAATCTTGCTCGAATGCCTTGAGCCCGGCGTGGTCCGTCTCCTCGCTGCGTTCGGTTAACGCAAGGAGGCTCGAGACGCCGTAGAGGCGCGGGAAGCGGATGCCGAATCGCTGGAGCTCTGAAGCGACATACCCGAGAACATCGCCGACCTCCTCGGCAGTCGATGCGAGATCGATCGCGTTGACGAGGAAGAACATCTTGTCGAGTTCGAACGCGTCTTTGACGCGACCGAGCTGGATCAGGAATTCGCGGTCCGCTCTAGCGAAGGCGTGATTGTAGTACGTCAAAAATAGGATCGCGTCAGCGTTCCGGATGTACTCGAATGCGACACCGGTATGCCTCGCGTTGATCGAATCTGCGCCGGGAGTATCGACGAGCGTGACCCCGAGACGGGTCAACGGGCAATCGAAGAAGAAGTCGATCACATCGACGAAGCAGCTTTTGCTCTCCTTCGCGACGAATGATTCAAAGTGTTCCCGGTCCACGACCAACGTCCTGCCGAGATCGTCCTTGACTTCCTGGTACCCTTCGCGGAAAGCTGCGATGAAAGATCGTTCCGTCAGGGCAGAATCTGCTTCGCGAAGAACGGCAGGGGCGATCTCGTATGCATCTTCGAGCGTCTTGATGTCGTAGCCGAGTGCTGTGAATGCGCGGACGATGTCCTCGGTCATCTGATCGGCCGTTTTCAGCTGGACATCCGCCGTATTGTGGCGATCCGCACCGGCCGGGCGAATCCGGTTGATCGATGCGGTCGTCGGGTTTGGTGATACAGGAAGGACCTTCTCACCGAGCAGCGCGTTGCAGAAAGAGGACTTTCCTGCGCTGAATGCGCCGAACAGCGCGATCGTGAATTCATGACCTGCGACCCGCGCCGATTTTTCGACCAGGTAGGAGACGGTATCCTCGAAACCGGGTGCTTTAGCGAGCAACTGGGAAATCCGTTTCGTCCGTTCCGTGACGATATCTGAATGGACATGGGTGACCGAAGAGGTCGGGGAAGCTTCGGCTTCGACGATCTGCTTTGATGCGTGTACCATCGAACTTTCGAACGGCCGCACCTCCATGTCGCGTTTCATCTCGGCTCTCCACGAAGCAAGCAGCATTCCCGCCCGCTCCAGTGCCGGTACGGATGGCTTGTCCGCTTCCGCCTGAAAGATGTCGTACGCCATCTTCCGCTTTTCATACTCGTCGAGGGTGAGGATCTTCTCGTCCAGCAGCCGGATTTTCTGGTCGAGTGACTCACGAAGCGATGCGCCGTCATTTCTAAGAGTGTTTCGCACTTCCTCACGCCATCCATTCGTCTCCTGGATGAACCAGCTGCGCGTCTCCTCAGACACCCTGTTCGCATACTGCAGGACCGATTCCGAGGTCAGGGTCATCCCGCTCGGCAGGGCGTCGTCAAGGACGTTTCCGGAAGGCAGGAAGGACAGGCGATCGATGTGGATCGAGGCCTCATCGGTCAGCCGTCCGATTTCACGGAGAGACTGCTTCATCAGCGAGCGAAGATGACCGGAGACCTGGGATTCCGTGATGGAGCGGAGGGCGCTTAGCGCAGCTTCCTTCCTCCGTGTTCGCTCCTCCTCCGTCTTCTTGCCGCTGAACAAAAGACCGACCTTGAAGTCTTGTTGGCGTGATTCGAGATACGACTTCAGCATTTCCCGTAACTCGTAAGGGATGAGCGTCGCGTTTTTGAGGAGGCGGAGACGGTGCTCCGTGAACGAAGCGACCCATTTGTCAGGATCGAGCAGTTCGCGTTCAGCTTTGAGTTTCTCAGCGCCTGTTCGCAATTCGTCCGGACGATCGAGCTCCTCTTGCGACAGCATCAATGAGTCCTTCGCGTCTTCAAGTGAGGAGACGAGCAGATCGACGTGCTCGTCAGACAGCAACTGAAGCGTCTCGCCTGCCGATTCGAGCAACCGGGGCTGCCGGTCGCGGATGCTGTCCATCACGATACGCTTTACGTCTTCGAACTCGTTGTACGGCGAATCACCGCGAAGGGTCGTAAAGAATATCCCCTTCGGCTCGACTCCCCAAGTCGAGAAGGATCGGTGGACACTTTTTTTGAACGCTTCGAATGACAGCTCTTCTTCCTGATGCTTGTCGATCTGATTGACGATCAGATAGAGGTGCTGACGATGACGAAGAAGATCTTTCGTCACATGGAAGTTCAGTTCAGATTGGACATGATTATAGTCCATCACATAAAAAATCAAATCCGCCAGATGAAGCGCAGACTCCGTCGAAATTCGGTGGGCGTCGTCAGTCGAATCGACTCCCGGCGTATCCATGACCGTCACGCCTTCAGGCAGAGCGGAGTCCGCGTGCCCGATTTCGATGCGGGAGACGGTCGCACCCTGGCGGCAGAGCGCCTTGACGATTTCAAAGTCATAATCCCCCTCGAGGCGTACCGGCAATTCCTCATGGAAATGGATCGTCGCATGCTCCGTATCGGATTTCGCGACCGTGACGATGTTCGCGCTTGTCGGAATCGGACTCGTCGGCAATAGCTGTTCCCCGGTCAGAGCGTTGATCATGCTCGACTTTCCGGCTGAGAAATGTCCGGCGAACGCGATGGTGAACTCTTCGCGGAGCAGCTTCTTCGCGAAGGAAGTCGCCTTCTCGAATCGCTCGTTGTCCGTGTCCTGCATCAATCCGGCCAGGATGGCGGTCGTCTCGAGCTGTGTTTTTAATCGTTCATCAAAAGATCGCATACATGTAACCCCTTTCGTACGCTTCCTAGTGTAGCATGTTCCTTGCCGGATTTGCAGTTTGTACGAACAAGAAAACCGCCCTCGGAACAGGGCGGTTCAGGCTTCCGGGACGATCAAGTCCATTCTGCGCATATCGGCTTTCGCAAGCCGCTCGAGGTGGAGCTTATAGAGGAACATGACGAACAGGTGGACGTTCGCCTGCGTCATCCTGTATACGATCCATGGAAGGGCAGGGACGAACTCGTGAATGGCGATGATGCATTCCTGCGTTCCGGGAATCTGCCTGAATTCGATGCGACCGCGACTTTCGTCCGCGACTGTCGCGAAGAGGCCTCCGGTGATCCGGTACATCGCGAACGCATCGTCCCTCGCCTCGACATAGGTCAGCTCGAGGAGTGGATTTTTGATCAGCGGAGCGAAAATCCTGCAATCGTTCGCCGCATCGATCTCCGTCCGAAGCAGCGGTTTTGCGTGTCCGAGCCACTCGACATATTCACGAGCTGCCCACCTTGCGTTCTGGTCGCCGGGCAGGATGAGGCGCTGGACGGACCTGACGTCGAGAACCTCGGGCCCATCATTTTTTTTCTTGGAGGACTTCTTCTCTTCCTCCTTCTTTTCCTCGTCAAGCGCATTCTTCGCTGCGTCCCTGAAGGACGTTCGCCCCTCGCTTATCCCCTCTACTTTTCGTTCTTCCTTCGCGACCATCGGATGGACCATGCTCTCGATCAGCGGATAGGCCGTCTCCTTTGGCGTACCTGTGACGAGGGTGACCCAGAACCTTGACAGCTTGACGGTCGGGAAGGGGAAATTGATGAGCAGCGGGTGCCTCCCCATTACTTCCGCCGTCTGTTCGATCATTTCACGGTATGTCATCGTCTCAGGACCGCCGACGTCGATCGCTTTGCCGCCGAGGTCGTCTCTGCCGGTGCTCTTCTCAAGGGATGCGATGACGTCCGGCAAGGCGATCGGGTGGGTTCGCGTTCTCGTCCAGCTCGGCAGGACCATGACCGGCAGACGTTTGACCAGCTTCGACAGGATCGGGAAGGAAGATCCCTTCGGACCGACGATCAGGCCGGCGCGGATCGTGGTGACCGGTGTGCCGTAAGCTGACAGCGCACGCTCGACCTCGAGCCGGCTCTTGAGATGTCTTGACAAATCAGATGAGTCGTCCGGGATGATGCCGCTCAAATAGAGAATTTGCCGAACACCGTTTGATTTTGCGGCGCGCGCGAAATTGTCGGCTAGAAGAAGATCCATGTCCTCGAACTTCCCCTGTGTCAGTTTGGCTGAAGGCATCATCGAGTGGACGAGGTAAATCGCGATCTCTGCGCCTTCGAGACCGCGCTTCGTATCTTCGAGCGAGAACAAATCGCAGGAGCGCCACGTGACGTGGTCCTCGTTCTCCTTGTCATTTCCGTTCCTTGATAATGCGATGATGTCGAATCGCTTCTTCAGCGCGTCAAGCAGATTGTGTCCGATATATCCCGTGGCACCCGCGAGCGCCACCGTCTTTCGTACGGTTTGTTCCATGATATAGTCTCCCCTCATCAATCTCATTGACTATTACCCGCAGCAGGAAAGGCGATAACGTCATAACTGCACAAGGATTCGGAAGGCGGGGCAGGGGGAAAAGGGGAGGAATGGTGTCGCCAAGCGTCAATCTGAAGAGGGTGGGGAGGAAGGTGGACAAGAAGGTGAGGTACCGGGATGCTCAGCACGAACGCCGCTGCCGTGCGCTTCTTAATCGTCTGAGTGTCAAGGACAGGAGCTCGAAAGCATTTCAAAGCATGATCTTCCTCGCGACGGGAAATTCGGAATTACTGCGCGTGTTCAGTGATTATTTTTTCCCGGAATCAGGAGAATTCTTTTTTCGTGAACTGCTCGAGGAGCGCATCGAGGATGAACGCATTCGAACGCTTCAGAAATTGCTTGTTCAACTTTACAATGGCAGGACGACGGTGACGATCATCGAAGTGATCGATGCCCTTCGCGAGGAGGAGGACTGGCTGGAACTTACTATACGAGCGATAGAGGTCCGGGCGTTCGGAATCGATGAAGCGTGACAGGCTCATACAAAACGGTGTTGCACGGGCATCACCGTTTTAATTTGGTGTTTTTTATGATTTTTCTTTAGTGAATTAATAGTTTTTTAGTGAATGATGATGAAATGAAAAAATAATGATAACATCCAACATTTAATTGAAACACTGCACATCTGGAAATAAGATGACATTATAAGGCAGATTGAGGGTAATTCGATTGGTATTTCGTTCGACATGCAATGTGCAAGGCATCATTCATACGGCATCAAGGGGATGAGGACATGGCATTCAAGGAAAACTTCTATTACCGATCTCCATTGTTCATCCAAAACATCCTGACTTCTCTGTATGGCAAGTACTTGACGCTCGAGCGATATGGTCCTGCGTACCGCGAGCGTCTCAACGAACTGATCGAGAAGGAAGGCCAGGAAATCGACTACAGGTCGGAACAATTGAAGAGACTGAACAGTTTTTTAGAGTTCTCGAAGCGGCACAGTCCTTATTATCGGCGTCTGTTCGATGAGATCGGACTGGTCTTGCCGCTTGACTCGCTCGAACAACTTCAAAATATCCCTGTCCTCGAGAAGGAGACGCTCCGCTCGAGAATCGATGAAGTGAGGACTGACATTCATGCTCCGGTCCTGAGCAAGACTGGCGGGACGACGGGGACGTCGCTCCAGGTCTACTTCACGAAAGAAGACATGCAGTACAGGATGGCGCATCTCGACTACTTCAAGGGGACTCACGGATTCAAAAAAGGGATGCGACGGGCGAGCTTCACTGGTCAGCCGCTCGTCTCGGACGGGCAAAGGACGAAGGTCTTCTGGCGATTCAACAAGTCGGTCAACCAACTGCTCTTTTCGATCAACCAGGTGAAGCCGGATACGATTCCGCTCTATCTCGAGCAACTGAATGCATTCGCACCTCAATCGCTCGACGGGATTCCGTCCGGCATGATTGAAATCGCGCGATATGCACGGGATCACGGCATCAAGTGTACGTTCACCCCCCTCGCCATCTTCCCGACGGCAGAGATGATCAATGACGAGGAGAGAGCGTTGCTCGAAGAGGTATTCCGGGCACCGGTCTACGATCAATATGCCTCTTCAGAAGGGGCGCCGATCGTCGCGGAATGCAAGTACGGCAAAAAGCACCTTCATCACGAAATGGGGATCCTCGAACGGGACGAAGCCACTGGCGAAGTCCTCGTGACGAGTTTCGATACACGTGGCACTCCGCTCATCCGGTACCGCATCGGTGACAGGATGACGTTCAGTGAGGAGACGTGTCACTGCGGCCTAAGTGGTCCTATCATCTCGTCGATCGACGGTCGGGGCCGCAGCTACCTCTACACGGATGATCAGCGAAAACTGTTTGAAGGGGACCTGACCAGTCTCGTGCGGTCACTTCCGAACTGCATCAAACGCGTGCAGTACATTCAGGAACGCGCCAATGAAATCATCTTCCTTTACGTGCCTGATCCTGAAAGATTTTCCGACGTTCATGAGAAGCAGCTCCATCACATGCTGAGCCGCTTGTTCGGACCCCGGATGCTGATCATCCTCAGGTCCGTGCCGGAAATACCGAAGGAAATCAGCGGGAAGACTTTGCTGATCAAGCAATATCTCAATTAAGCTTCACTCCACTTCACCACGATACCTTCCAAGTACGCACTTTCCCCGGAACAACCCCCTCTAAAAAACCGGCTACCTGGACGTCTCGGCGTCCGGGTAGCCGGTCTCTTTGTCAGCCGGTCATTTTCATGGATTCGAACAGCCGCCCTTTGTAAAGGTCGGCAATCCAGTTCAAAAATGGCTCGGACAGACGCTTCGGGAAGAAAGCCTTCGAATAGAGCAGACGGTAAGCCTGCTTCAGGTCATCCCACTGCGTGCAAGGATCAACTTGCCGGAACCTTGCGACGTCGATGATGCGAGTTTTTTGATCCGGAGTCAGGATGATGTTGCGCAAATGGATGTCAGAAGGATTGAGTCCCCGGTCTCGTGCTTCGTCGAGGGCTTGATCGACGGACTCGATCGCGCGGCTTGGAATCAGGGTGCCGGTGACGAGACAGTCGAACAGAGTCGTTCCTTCGATATATTCGATGACGATGAAATCCGAACCGGTGTGGAAGTGTCGCGCATAGACGGGAATCCCGGACAGTTGCTCATAAATCCCGCCCTCTTCCGATGCCAGGTTGTGGGTCGGAAAGAAGCGCTTCAGCACTTTATCGGTTCCGATGATCCGAAAGACGAACGCGCTGCGGCCAGTTCCGACCAATTGGAGCTCACGGGCGTGCGACACGACTTCGAATCGGCCTTCCTGATACGTCATCTCGATAGATTTTGATAGCGTGGAATAGTTCACCACGTCCTTCACTTCCTCTCTACCTTGATTATACGCAGAAACGAAGGAAATGTTTCACGGAATACTGTGTGATTTTTCATACCCCTTTTTAGGATGTAACGTGAATTGTGAGAAAATTTTTGATATGCTTTGAAAGCAAGGCAAAAATTTTTCATATCTGTTCGAAGGGGGAACATCAGTGGATACATTGAAGCAGTGGAAGACGCATTTCGAATCATTGAATGCTTATCAGGAGGCGGTGGCCCTCTTGTACTGGGATATGCGTACGCACATGCCGGAGCAGTCGGCCGGCAACCGCTCGAAGTCAATCGGCTTCCTGTCGACGGAGAGCTTCCGCAGAAAGACCGATGCTACATATCGTGACCTCTTGAAGCGGATGGGGGAGCAGGAACTCGAAGGTCTCGAGAGAGCATCTTACATGGAGGCTCATGAGTCATACGTCCGCGATTCTAAAATTCCGGAGGAGGAGTACCAGGAGTTCGTCACGCTCATCTCTGAAGCCGAGAGCGTATGGGAGAAGGCGAAGGATCAGGACGACTGGAAGATGTTCGAGCCGTTTCTCGAAAAAATCGTCGAGACAGAGCGCCGCTTCGTCGAGTATTGGGGCTACGAGGATCATCCATACGATGCGCTTCTGTTCGATTATGAGCGCGGAATGACGGTCGAGAAGCTTGATCACCTGTTCGGAGAATTGCGTCAAGCGATCATCGGATTGCTGAAGCGTCTTGAAGGCAAACGATTCCCGACACTCGACTGGTCACTTGGAAAAGCCGAACAGATGCGCTTGAACCATGAGTGGTTGAACGATATCGGATACGACTTCACGGCAGGCCGTCTCGACGAGACTGTCCATCCCTTCCAGACGACGATCAACCGGAAAGACGCACGGATCACGACGAAGTACGATGAGTCGGACTACCGCAACTCGCTGTTTGGAACGATGCACGAAGCAGGTCATGCCACTTATGAGCAGGGGATCGACCCGGAACTCGACTCTCTCGGACTGGGGGACGGCGCATCGATGGGCATCCACGAATCGCAATCCCTCTTCTTCGAGAACTTCATCGGCCGCAATCGCGGTTTTCTCGAGGCGAGGTTCAGCGGGCTGAAATCGACCGTCCCGTCACTGAAGGACGTCGACTTCGATACGTTCTACGCAGCGGTCAACGAGGCGAAGCCTTCCTTGATCCGCATCGAGGCAGACGAGCTCACTTATGCGCTGCACATCATCATCCGCTATGAACTTGAGAAACGCTTGATTTCCGGAGAGCTCGAGGTGAAGGACCTTCCGCAGGAATGGAACCGTCTGTACGGCGAATATCTCGGGGTGACCCCGCCTAACGATGCGAAAGGCGTTCTTCAGGACGTCCATTGGTCAGGCGGCTCGTTCGGCTATTTCCCGAGTTACGCCCTCGGACTCGTCTACAGTGCCCAGCTCAATGAAGCGATGCGTAAAGACATTCCTGAAATCGACACACTTATCGCGGAAGGCTCGTTTGAACCGATTAAAAATTGGCTAAAAGAAAACATCCATCGTCACGGGCGGTCGAAAACGCCGGCCGAATTGATCGAAGGGGCGACGGGAGAGGAAATCACGGTCCGTCCGCTCATCGCCTACCTCGAACAGAAGTATTCACGTCTCGTAGAGGCGCTTTAAGATGGAATGGTTCGCTCATAGAGGAGCGAGTGACCTCTATCCGGAGAACAGCCTCGAGGCGATCGAGGCTGCCATTCCTTTCGTCGAAGGGATCGAGTTCGACGTCCACTTCTCAAAGGACGGCATCGGGATGATCATTCACGACGAGACACTAGAACGGACGACGGACGGCAGAGGACGGGTCGTCGATCATACGTACGAGGAACTGAGGATGCTTGACGCCGGATTCCGCTTCAAAGGGGAGAAAGTCAGAACGGTCATTCCGACGCTCGACGAAGTGTACGCCCTCCTTGCGGGAACGCCGGTCAAACTGAACGTCGAGTTGAAGACGGATACGATTCGCTACGATGGGATCGAAAAATACGTCATCGACAGGGCGAAGGCGCACGGAATCGATTTCGAACGTTTGATTCTCAGTTCATTCAATCATTATTCGATTGCGAAAGTAAGAGAAATCGCCCCGGAAATCGAAACGGGGGTCCTCTATCCGTATCCGCTCTATAAACCGCACGAGTATGCACAGAGACTCGGAGCGAAGGCGATCCATCCGGATTACAGGCGCGTCCTGAAATCGGACGTCGAGGCCGCGCACGCGGCAGGCATCGAAGTGCGCGTCTATACGCCTCGGACGGAGGCAGATGTCCTGTCGATGGCAGGGATGGGAATCGATGCAGTCATCGTCAACGATCCGCGCCGTCTGAAAAAAGTTTTCGACTGAGGAGGACCGCATATGCGCAAGGTCGATGGTTTCGTCATCCTGCTCGCCATTTTTGCCCTCATCGGAGGGATGAGACTCGGTTTTGAACGACTTCCTGAACCGAAGCCGAAGTCCGCCGGTACAGAGTTTCAGGCGAGCAGGAATGACTTTGAAGCGACCTTGCGCGATGCAAAAAAAGAACTGGATTCAATCCAGCGTTATTCATTCCAGTCGATCGCCGTCGAGGAGACTTCAGGAGACGGTCCGGTATCGAGTACGTGGATATACAGTTCGGATGCCCCCTCCCGGATTGCGGTCGATTGGTATTTTGTGAAGAGCTATCCGGAAGCAGCCGTCCAGATGCTAAGAAACGATGTCGGCCGGGTCGTTACTTGGGACCGGTATCTCGTCGTGATCCGTCCGATCTACGGACAGGTGAGCGATAACGAACTCGAACAGTTCGGACTGCAGTACGCGTCTTATTTCACGTCGCTTGATCAATAAGGAGGAGTATGATGAGGGGGAAGATCATTCTTTTGATCGGGGGATCAGGCAGCGGCAAATCGACGCTGATCAAACGCTTGCGCGAGGAATATACTCAAGTCGCGTTCATTCCGTCAATGACGACGAGAAGGAAGCGGCCGACGGAGATTGACGGGGAGAGCTACCATTTCATCGGAATCGACCGGTTCCAAAGGCTGATCCAGGAAGGCCAGTTCATCGAGTATGCGTACGTCCACCGCGCGTGGTACGGGACCCCCCGCAGCGGATATGAGCAAATCATCGAGAGCGGGGGAATCGTCATCAAAGACATCGATCCAAAAGGGGCAGAGGCGTTCAAGCGCATGTTCCCGGACGATGTCATCACGATTTTCATCGCCGTACCGCCGGAAGTCATGAAGGAACGGCTTCTGGTGAGGGGGGATACGCCCGAGCTCGAGGAGCGGATGGAAGATTATGCGCATGCGTGGGAGGAGAAGGACCACTACGATCACATGATCGAGAACATAGACTTCGAGAAAGCATATCGTGAATTGACTGAACTGCTTCATCAGGAACTGCGCTCGATTCACCCTTAAATCACGGCATGAGGAATGCCCTGTCTTCCGCGTAAGGAGGACAGGGCATTTTTTCATGGAGCCGCTTATTGTTTCGCTTTCTTATCGAGCTTCTGGAGAAGGTGGGTGAACGTCTCGAGCTCAGACTCACTGAATTCGTTGAACATCTCGTTCAAATAGTCCATCTTCATTGCTTCGAGTTTCTCGAACAACTCGATGCCGTCTTCAGTCGCACGCAATTCGACGACGCGCCGATCCATCTCGCTGCGTTCGCGGGAAATGAGTCCTTTCTTCGTCAATTCGTCAGCGAGAGCCGTGATCATGCTCGCCGAGAACTGAAACTCGTTCGAAAGGGCAGAAGCGATCTGCGGACTCGTCATGCAGAGTGATTTCAAGATGAAGAACTCGTTTCGTGTCAGGTACGTGTTGAACATGCCGCGGACATCCTTCTTGATGGCGCGATAGTTCATCCGCAACCCTTTCTCTGTCTCGACGACGAGTCTTTCCCGGTTCAATACTTCTAAAGTAGTTGCCATATGGATGTTCTCACTCTTTCTATTCCAATTATTTCTCAACAGGGATTAGTATAGTGAAAAATTTTAGTTTAATCAATATTTTTTTCTTGAAGCGTCGCAGGCTGGATCATCGTCTGCAACTGGCCGACGATTTCCTTGACATTCCGGAGTTCCGGATAGAACCGGCGGAAGAAATAATCGATACGATGTTCGTCGTTTCCAGCGATCGTCAATGCCATGCAGGTGTAGGCGATCCCGATTCCTTGTCGGGGAAGGAAGGGGTTAGGCATCACTTTCGCACACTGGATGGCGAGGGGGGAGTGAAGCTCGACGGCATCGATCAATTCGCCATACGTCCGTATATCCACATAATGGAACATCCGAATCAGTTCATTGATGAGCTGGGGATCGGAGTCGAGCATCAGATGTGACGTGACGAGCTGCTTGTCGAGCTGATTGATGACCGGTGAGTGATCGATGAAGTAGTTCAGGTTGTCGGATGTGATCCTGACCTGGTGCGGGTCCTCGAGAATCTGTCTGACCGTCTCCTCCTCGAACTGTTTGAGCTGGCGTTTGATGTTGACGAATTCCTGGTCGGCGATCTCGAGGAGGCCGGCGACGCGGCTGAAGCTTCGTCTGACCTCGGCAGGTACGCTGTTCGGATTTTTGTATCCGAGGTCGTGCTCGATCTCGGCCCAGGCGTGCTGGAGAATCGAACGGATCTGGATTTCAGCCGTATGGTCCTTGAATCGGCCATATTCGCTAAGTGCCAGTCGTTGCTCGTTCATCGAGGCGATGAAGTGGACCGACAGATATCCGAATTCCGTCGTGTCGAGCAACGTCGACTTATCGACCGACTGATCGCGGTCGATCGAGAACTCATTCTCGATGATACGGGCTGCCTCTTTGACATCATCATGGAAATACGTGACGATCCGTATCCCGGTCAAATCGTGGACGTCAGCCAGTGAACGGTATTTGTTCGGTTGCCGGGCGACTTTTTGATACAGACTTTCCGAATCCTTCGTCCTTGCGACGATCGAGTGGTATTTGATTCCTGCAGCATCGAGCAGCTCGGATAAGAGCACTTTCAGTTTTTGGGCGAATGCGTCGTAAGATTCCTTCTCGCTCACATACTCGAGCATCATGCCATTCAAGTCTTGCGTTTGCAAAGTGTTCACCTTCCTAGCTTCGGCGTTCTTTTTTCACATTGTATCATTCCCGCGATTTTGTAGCACGAATCAGAGGACGCAGTTTCGAGATGCTGATTTCAGGAAAAAGGATAATTAGAAAAGGGAGGGAGAGCGGATGAGTATTGTAGACGCGAGAGCATTGCCGGCTGACCATTCGGATTTGTTGCACGTGGATGAACATTCCATCTATTTCAGAAGGCGCGAGGTGGAGGGGAAATATGATCTCTGCCGCTATGATTTCGAGGACGAGTCGATCACGAGTCTGACACCGGACGGCTTGCGGGACCGGGGACCGACGAAACCTTTCGTCCGGGACAAGATGGTCTACTGTCTCAATGAGACGGATGCTTCCGGCGGGGTCTCAAAGACGGCGCTCATCCGGTTCGACTTGCGAAGCGGACGTCTCGAGGTGCTGAACGAATGGGAATACCCTGGCGACCTCACCTTATACTGGATGATGAACGACCGCTTTGCCGTGTTGATCCATCAGGACGAGGGAAAGACGGATGCTTTTTTGTACGACATCGAGACGAATCGTCAAGCCTCCATCAAGGACGAACGATTCTACGGTGTCACGGAAGCCTACCGGGAGCTGTACTTCTTCGGGGTCAAACTCGAGAAGGGGGAGTACATCGTCTGCAACGCCCGGCTTGACGAGTTCAGCTTCTATGAAGCGCTCGAGGATGGTATCATCTCGCCTGAAGACCCGATCGATCATTCGGAAAGTTTGCTGATCGCGCCGCTCGATTTGATCGTCGACAGCATATTCACTGATGTCGCGCTGCTTCCGTTCGAGGTGATGTTGCGGCTCGAAGGGGAAGGGGATACGGTACAATACCTCGGTGAGAAGGAGGGCCGGCTCTATTTCAGCGCCTATATCGACCGCAAGAACGAGGAGACGATCTATGCCGTGACGGATCCGGATGAGCTGCTCGCCGTGCAGACGCTGCGCTGGAGCGATTTCGAACCTTTCGATTTCACCTACGATGATGTCGAGTCGACCATCTTCATCACGAACGACCGCTCGGAAGAGCACTATGAGGTCATCGACGTCAGGTCGGGTGCGCGCTATCTCGACAAGGAGCCGTTCGAGAGGGTGCTCGAAGGCCGTTATTACATTCATGAGGCGATCGGAGAGGACGCGGAGCCGATGGTGTCGATCTATGACGCCGAACAGAATACGCGGCACGCCTTCGATGATGCGTATTACGTCACTGTCGATGGACACATCGTTCTGTTGTCTGTCAATGAGCTGAAATGAAGGGACTCACGGTTCATGATGGACGGCAGTCGAAGAATCCGGGCATATGAAATTCCGCCCTCTACCTCGAATTACTAAAAGCGTCAGATGGCGATGAATTGCCGCCTGACGCTTTTTGCAACGGTATGCAAGATTTTGAATCTCCGACAGTGCGAAGGAGAAAGAGGACATGCCACATCCGGACGGCGCAAGTCAGCTCCAGTTCATTCGTATTTCCTCGACGACAGCATGTGGATCGTCCCAGTGCAACATGTGGGAAGTCGAGGAGATCGCCTTGACAGTCCCATTCGTCTTGTCACGGAATATGCTTGATGCATGTTCTTTGAAGTCCTCATCAGTCGAAGGCAAAGTGGCCCTTAACAATAAGAGACTCGTTACAGGTATTTCATCATAGAAGTCCAGCAACTCGTATTCATACATGGATGAGATTATTGCGCCGGCCGTATGTCCCCGGGCATGCCAATAATATTTTCCTTCTTTCATCCGTGCCAAGTCTTTTGCGGCGAGGTCGAGGAGGGGAGTTCTCCGCTTGACCTCGCCGTATACAGCACTGGTTAAAAAGTCTTCCCAGCTTTCCCAGTCATCCTCGAAGTCCTTCTCATAGTAGAGGATTTCTTCCGCTCGCGATTCTCCTCTCAACACCTTGCTTTGATAGCCACCGTCGATAAGCATGCTCCCTCTGACCTTTTCAGAGGAATGGATGAGATAGTAGAGTGCAACGAAGCTGCCCCATGAATGAGACAAAAAGAAGAACTCATCGATTTCGAGAATTTTCAGGAGCTCATTCAACCAGTTGCATAACGATGGAAAGTGATACTGCTCCTTATCCTGGAATGCTTGCGTCTTCCCGTGCCCCGGTGCATCAATCGAGACGATTCTGAATTCCTCTTTCAATGCATCGGCAACTTCGATGAAACTGAGACCGGTGCTGCCGAGTCCATGGAGACAAAAAATAACCGGTCTGTTGCAGTCACCCCATTCATTGACACGTGTCTTCACTCCGTCACACTCAACGAAATATCGCTTCACTCTATCCAACTCCGATTCATATGAAATGACATTGACCCGACTTGATCCGTGCGCAATATCGAACAGACGGCTTCAAGCCCCCTCGATTACAGGGCTGAAGCCGTCAGGTTCTGTCTTAATTAATCAAGCAGTGAATTTGTGGGTCAGTACACTTTTTTCGTGAAACCTTCCTCTTCGAGATAGTTCGCCGCTTCCTTGTAGGAATTGAACGCTCCGTCAAGCAAATCACCTGCGTAGACGAGCCACGTGTCGATATCCTCGTTCAAGAGCGTCAGCTCGAAACCGTTGTCGTTTACCCATTTCTCCTCGATCGTCTCGATTTCAGGCTTCTCTGCGAGTCCTTTGATCGAATCCTCGATCAGGAGGATCAAGGCAGGTTCCGAGAAGTCGCGGATGTTGACGAATCCTTTCGCATCCGTATCATATCCGCGCAGATGCCCTGCGTAGACATAGCCGTTTCCGTTCGGGTGCAGATGATAGACGACGATCTTCTTCTCGAACTGGCTGCCGGGGAAATGGAAGTTGACGCGGCCGAGCGAGACGTCCTTGCGCTCAAGTTCCTTGAAAGTCTCGATGATGTTAAGTTTTTGTTCAAAAGTAAGCATGGGTCCTCCTTGTGAATACCGTTCTCTCTATCTATATGCTCTGAAAATGATAAAAAAGTCAATCGTTCACTGGGCGATCGCCTCCTCGAAATGGCAGGAAAATGTGCCATGCTACACGAAAAAGGTATACTATGTAGAGTATAGGAAAAAGACAGGAGAGGATTTCGATGCTCAAATGGGTCATTGGAGGAGGTCTCATTGTGCTTGCCCTGCTCGTTGGATTAGGGGCAGGGAGTGCGAATTTCTATCGGGCCCTGATGATGCCGAGCGATTCGGCCCGCATCGCGATCATGCCGAATGTTCGCGCTGTGGCCGACGAACGGATCAATGTGGACGAGCGTTGGTGGGAAGAACGCGCTGAACAGGTGCCAGGACTCGAAGAGGGATCCTATTTCGCGGCTGAAGATGCCGGGCAGTTCGTCATCCTGGTCGATGATGCACCTGCATTGAGCAAGAAGTCAGTATACAGTCTTGCGAGATATTATGCCGAATCAAGACGATACGACGTTCTCCTTTTGCGACAGACATCTGAACCAGAGGGGTACGGTTGGACGGAACGTGATCGGCTGGAAGAGGCGATTGAATGGGCGATCGCGATGAGAGGCGAAGATAGCCAGCTGATTCTTCACGGCATCGGGACCGGAGCAGCTGCGATGAACTTCGCGCTCGGGGAAAAGCAGCCTTCTCAAGTGAAGCTTGCGATTTCCGACTCCTCCTACGCGAGGCTCGATGAATTGTTCAGCGGCTGGGGGAAACAGATCAGCTATCCCGCAGGACCTTTTCTTGCCGGTGCAAGTGCGATCAACAAGGTGACGCAAGACTTTTTCTATGGGGACGCGTCCGTCACACGTGAAGTGACGAAGACGATGGTACCGATCCTCTTCATACACGGAACGAAGGATGAGATCATCCCGGTAAAGTCTGTCTATGAACTCTATCAGGCGAAGCTTGGCATGAAGCAACTCTATCTCGTGCGAGGCGGGGAACACGGCACGGCATTTCTCTCGGACGAGGATAATTATAAGAAGCGGCTTGATTTGTTCATCGAACCCTTCCTCAGACAATGAACGCTTTGACGGAATCGTCTAAGCGTTCATTGTCTTTCCTGTTCTGTTCGTTCATCTGTTTCCTCGACTGCAGACGCTTCGACAGGTTGATCGGCCTCGATCTTGTCATCCTCGATATGGAGGGAGGACGCGAACCCGAAACTCGTTACGATCGTCAAAAGAAGAGAAGATGTCAATGGTTTGATCATGATGTATCACCCTTTCACTGTCCCTCATTAAGGGATTCCCATCATTGTATACGAATGAAACGAAAAAAGGTTCCGATTAAACGGAATTTTCCGAAAATTTCAATATACGCGAATGCGGCAATCGTCTGAAAAGGGTGACCGACCGTGATGGTAACCGTTATACTTAGAACATACAAGGGGGTAGAAGATTGAAACTTACGAAAAACAATCAACGTGTCTTCGAGACATTGTTGCCACGGCTCAACTTGAACGTCAAGGAACCGGAACGGTCCGAGATCGAGAGTCAGCTTCAAGAGGAGATATACGAGGCGCAACGAAAACAACGGCCGTTCGACGAGCTTCACGGTGTGACGGCAGAGGAGCGTCTCGATCAATTGATTGCCGGAGTGCCGGAAAAACGGCAAGCCGCAGAAAAGAAAAGATGGGTGCGCAACTATGTCTCGGCGCAGCTGATGTTCCTCTTCGTCGAAGGAGTAGATGGTCTGTTTCAGTTCGCGTTGCTCGATTACCTGGCATTCTCACTGATCGCACTCTTTTTGATCGATGCGATGTCGACGCTGATCACGGCGCCAAGCATGCGTACCGTCAAAAAGTCGGTCTGGGTCCAGTTCGCCGTCACCTTCATTCTGTTCTCGACATACAAGGCGCTGCTCGTGACGCTCGCGCCAAACAGATTGACCGTGCTGATCGAGCTCGGAGGACCTGCGGCATACGTCGTCTCCGTCATCGGTATCGTATCGCTCTATATCTACTGGACGAAAAACCCGTTGCGTAAAACTCGTTAATCTGGAAATGGGGATGATCGCGTGTTCGGAGAGGACTGGAAGCTGAAGCTTGAGGAAAAATTGAGAAGAACTGGGTTCATCATGCAGATTGAACGTCTGTCGATGCAGAACACGCTCCGGATCGAGGCGACGAATCCAGCGTTCCTCTTCTTCCCGATCACGCTCAAGCTTTATGAGCGGTTGGGATGGAAGATGGTCGCGATCGAAAGCACGATCGAGCACGATGACGACGATCTTGACGAGGAACAGGTCAAGACATTGTTCGACTATCTGCTTGGTTCAGTCGAACAAGAGATGCGGGAAGATCTGCTCGGCTATTACTTCAACACGGGATGTTACTTGACTGAACAGGGTAGCCGTTCCGAGCGGCTGGTCGATGCGATCGAGTCGACGTGGCTCGATGGACTCGAGCTTCATGTCGATACGTTCGAGGAGTATCCCGTTCTCTCCGTCGCCCCGCCTTGGGCGGATCAAGCCTATGCTTTTGCGAGGGAGGAGGACGGATGGGCGGTCCTTGTCGGCCGGACCGGGCGTCCTGCCTCCGACTATCGCGCTGACGGTACAGAAATCAGACCGCATCGTCTGCCCGAGGGAGAATTGTTCACGAAGGTCGAAGTTCTCACTTTGCCACTGGACGAATGGACGACGGTGAAACAGATACTGAAGCGGGAACGGAGGGAAATCGAACGATTCCGGTTTGAGGCTCTCTCCGTCGCCCGTCGCTACGATCCCTCGTTCGGATTCGCCTGGCGCGAGACATGGACCTACTATCACGGTGTGCCGGTCGATCCATATGTCCAGCGTCTGTGGCTCGAAGATGGAAAGAAACGGTACCGGATCATGCAACGTGCGGATGCGCGGATACTCGCGCTCGGTGAGACGCATGAGGAGGCGATCGAGGAGCTCGATGCGGCCCTTGCCGCCTTGCCGCAACCACGGAACGCTGTCAGTCCGATCGGTCAGTTCATCCTCGGCACTTGGCAGCAAATCGAACGGGACGAGGCGACCTATATCGAAGGCGTCGAATGCGTTGGAATAACGATCCGTCAGGCGAACGAACGCATTCAGCATGCCCTGTCGCGCCGTGATGCAGTCTCGTGGGTCAAGCGGAGTGAGAATGGTGAGGATATCTGCGAATTCGCAGGACTTGAAATCCGGTTTCCGCACCGGCCACCAGGGAGAATCCATATCACACGATTGAAAGGAACTGGGCGATGAAATTGACTTATACGTTCGAAAGCGATGAACGCGAACTCGCAGAAGTCGTATTGAACATCTTGCGGCAATTCGATTACGAGACGTCGAGAATTCTTGAGCGGAATGGGAGTCACCGTTTCAAGGCGACGATCTATGGAACGACCCGTGAACGAAACGAACCGAGAATACGGAACTTGATCGAGCATTTCGGCATCACTTGCAATGAAGTGAAGGAAACGATTGAATGAAGACTGCCAAATCGGCAGTCTTTTTTGATGGGCGCAAAAGAGTGTAGGATTCAGCCGAAAGAGGAAAAGGATTGGAACAGCCGTTTTCTTGATCGAGGAGGTCATCAATGATGAAGACAAGCGTCGTCACCGGGGCGAACTCCGGTATGGGGATCGTCACCGTCCAAAAACTGCTCGAACGCGGAGACCGTGTCATCGCGACCGTGCGCTCAGAGAAGAAGGCGAACTTACTCGTTCAGCTCATGCGTGAACATGCCGTCAGCGACGCAAGGCTCGAAGTCGAAGTCGTCGAATTGAACCAATTGTCATCTGTCCGGCGCTTAGCGAAGAGGTTGACGGGCCGCCTGGACAGGATCGACTGTCTCATCTTGAACGCAGGCATCATGGTACCACCATATCACTTGACGCAGGACGGTTTCGAATCACAGTTCCAAGTCAACTACCTCAGTCACTTTTTGATCGTCGAGAGCTTGTTGCCTCTTCTTGAGAAGGGGGACGACCCGCGGGTCATCTCTATTTCATCGCTTGCAGGAGAGCGGGGGACGGTTCGGACCGATATCGAGCTTCAGGCGGTCGCGACCGTTCAAAAGGAACATTACAGCCCGATGCGCTCCTATCGTGAATCGAAGTTGCTCCAATCGGTCCACATGCGAGAACTTGCAGCCGTATACGGCGAAAAAATCACCTTCACTAGCGTTCATCCGGGAATCGTCAACACCGACTTGTTCTACAGGGGGAAAGGGAAAGTGCTGAAGCCTCTGCTCAAACCTGTCGCGAAGCTTGGATACTGGAGCAAGAAGCTGTCGACTCCAGAAGAGGGGGCAAGGACGGCGCTATACCTCGCGACGACGAGTGATCCTATCCAGAATGGCGGATATTATGCTGATGAGGCGCTTCGGACCCCGAATCCGATCGTCGAGGATGCCGCCTTCCGCAAAAGGGCCAGAGAATTGTCACTGATGTGGTGCGGCTTGCACCGTATTGAACGGGAACCTTCTTTGTGAGGGTTCTTTTTTTGCATAAAATGGAAATGAGAGGAAAATTTGATACACTTTCAAAATGTAGAAAACGCTATCATGAAAGCAAGGTGGAAGAATGGGAAGACCAATCCTCGAGGTACGGAACCTAGTCAAGAACTATCAAATCCTTGAGCGGGAGCCTGGTTTGAAAGGGGCAGTCAAGGCGTTGTTCAAGCGGACTTACCGTCAAAAGGAAGCGGTTAGAGGAATCAATCTCGACATACAGGCAGGAGAGCGCGTCGGTTATATCGGATTCAACGGCGCTGGGAAGTCGACGACGATCAAGATGCTCGCAGGCGTGCTCAAGCCGGACGGCGGATCCGTGACGGTCGACGGAAGAGACCCGCATCGCGAGCGGATAGAGAATGCGAAGCGGATCGGAGCCGTGTTCGGACAGCGGACACAGTTGTTCTGGGATATTCCGGTCCAAGAGTCCTTCTCGCTCCTGAAGGAGATCTATCAGATCGAGGACGCAGAATATGCGGAGACGCTGCAGCTCTTCACACGAGAACTCGAGCTGCAGCCGCTCCTCGACATCCCCGTACGCCAACTGTCGCTCGGACAGAAGATGCGCTGCGAGCTTGCAGCCAGCTTCCTGCACCGGCCACGGATCGTCTATCTCGACGAACCGACGATCGGGCTCGACATCGACATCAAGGAGACGATCCGCGCTTTCATCCGAGAGATCAGCGAGGAATGGGGGACGACGGTCATCTTGACGACCCATGATTTGCAGGACATCGAGAGTGTCTGCGATCGAGTCATCGTCCTCGATGACGGACGGATCATCTACGATGACCAGATTCGGACGCTCAAGGAGACGTTCAGCAACGAACGGACGCTCGAGGTGACGCTCGAGCCGCACCGATTGTTCGTCCTGCCCGAGACGCTCAAGAATCGTGTCCAGCTGCTCGAATCCGGTGCGGACGACATGACGATCCTTGCCTTCGACCAACGCCAGATCACGAGCGGACAGCTGATCCGGGAAATCGTATCGCACAACACGATCCAAGACGTCTCGGTCGTCGTCCCGAAGATGGAGAGTCTGATCAGGAAGATCTACCGGAAGGGGGCTTGACGGATGAGGAAATACATTGCGTTAGCCTCCTCCCAGATGAAGCTTGAGATGGCATATGCCGCGTGGTACTGGGCGAGCATGTTCTCAGTGACGATGCGTTTGTTTATCCTCTACTTTTTCTGGAGTGCCGTATACGAGAACAAGGCCGAGGTATCCGGGATCGGTCTCTCGACGATGTTGACCTACGTCGTCCTCGCGACGATGATCGATCAATTCCGCGGAGGGGCAGGAAGGGAACTCGCTCAGCTCATCAAGCAGGGAGGCGTCGCAATCGAATTGCTCCGCCCGTACCATCTGCTCGATAAACTCTTCGCCCAGGACATCGGCACGAAGACGTCGGTCTTTTTTCGGGCGACGATGCCGCTCGTCATCATGTCCTATTTCGTTTTCGAGCTCGACGGACCGGTCTCGCGGTCTGCCGGGGTGGCATTCATCATCAGTCTGATCTTCGCGGTCCTGCTCGCTACGGCGATCGACCTGCTGATCGGCACGCTCGCGTTCTGGACGGTCAATATCTGGGGACTTGCTGTCCTGCAGGAAGCGCTGATCACGATCCTGTCCGGTGCGATCGTTCCGATCGTCCTGTTCCCCGAATGGTTCCAGGAGGCAAGCCGATACATGCCGTTCGCCTCGCTCGTCTATGTTCCGGTCGGCATTTATACCGGCCAGATCGGCGGCAACGGCATCATGTCATCCATAATGATCCAGTCCGGATGGGTGGTCCTGTTCTTCCTCGCAACAAGATGGATCTACTCGATTGCCGTTAGGAAAGTGACGGTGTTCGGAGGATGAGGAGATATGCGAGATTATACCTGCTCTATATCAAAAGCCATTTCAAGGTGATGATGGAATATCGGCTCGACTTTTTGCTCGGTATCCTGTCCGTGTTCTTCCAGCAGTTCGCTGCACTGTTCTTCCTGACGGTCGTCTTCTCACATATCGAGACGCTCAAAGGATGGGACTACTATGAGATCCTGTTCATCTACGGTATCGCCTTTTTAGGAAGGGCGATCCACCACATCTTTTTCGATAACCTGTGGACGCTCGGCTGGCGATATATCCGGACGGGCAACCTTGACCGGGTACTGCTGCGTCCGGTGAACCCGCTCTTCCAGATCGTCGCCGAGCGACTCCAGCAGGACGGTTTCGGACAGCTCCTGATCGGTGGCGCCGTCCTCTATACGGCGTCGCTCAAGCTTGCGATCGACTGGGGAGTAACTGAGGTCATCTGGCTGGTCGTCTTCGTACTTTCAAGCGGGGCGCTGTACATCGCAATCAATCTGTTTTTCGCGACGCTCTCGTTCTGGATGACGGACAGTCTGCCGATCGTCTCTGCAGTGTTCAGTCTGAGCGACTTCGCGAGGTATCCGATGGCGATCTATTCGAAGGTCATCACGTTCATCCTGACGTTCATCATTCCATACGGCTTCACCGCGTTCTATCCCGCGACGTTCTTCTTCGAAGGCAAGCAATCCGCATTTGCCCTTGCGACGCCTTTGGTAGCAGGCGTCAGCCTCGTCATCGCTTACCGTTTTTGGACGTTCGGTCTGCAACGTTTCGCGAGCACCGGTACTTGAACATCTGGAATTTCATCCGAATCGCATGGCCGCAACCGCTCTGATTTCATCTGTCAGGGGCAGCGGGAGTGCGATTCTTTTGTGTGAACGAATCATTTCCCTGTGAATTGGAAAAATTGCTAATTTAGTAAACAATGGGTATAATAAATGGAAAATTCAGAAAGAGGTGGATTCATGATTCGATATATAAGCGGGAGGCTGCTGCTCATGCTGCTTTCCGTCACCGGAATCCTTGCGATTGCCGCACTGCCTTCCCTGCTTCGTGAACTGTCGTTCGATTGGCGTTCATACGGAGAGATGTTTTATCATCTGCTGAAGACGTTCATCGGACCGGAGGAGCTGACGTACTTCAGGGAGGAGGGACCGGTGCCGCTCATCCCGGTCCTCAAAGGATTCATAGCCCAGACGACGATCATCCTGGTCGCCTCGATCATCATCTCGGCCGTTCTCGCGGTCGTTATCGTCTACATAGAACTGCGTCTTACGAAGGTGCGCAAACTGATCAAGGGAATCCAAGTCGCTCTCGAGTCGATTCCTGACATCTTCCTTGTCGTCTTCCTGCAGTTCGTCGTCATCCTGCTCTATCAACGGACGGGATTCGACCAGATAGAGATCGCTGGTGCGGATGACCGCCCGATCTGGCTTTTGCCGATCGTCAGCCTTAGCGTGACGACGACGCTCCTGTTCATCAAGTGGTTGACGCTGAAGGTCGATCACGAGCTGAAGAAGCCGTACGTGGAGCTCGCACATGCGAAAGGTCTTCTCTTCCCTGAAATCTTCTGGCGTCATCTGCTGCGAAACGTATCGATGAGCTTTCTCTACTTCCTGAAGACGAATATCATCATCATCATCTCGAACCTGCTGATCGTCGAGTACTTGTTCAACGTCCAAGGCGTCTTCTTCTTCGCCGTGACGAACTTGTATCCAGAGGTCGTCGCAGCGATCATGCTGATGCTCTATGTGCCGGTCTATCTGTTCTATCTCCTGATGGACTTGATCGTACCGAACGAATGGAAGGGGGTTTGAGTGATGCGAAAAAGGAAGATCGACCCATGGATCCTGTTGTCAGTCGGTTTGATCGCACTTTGGCTCGTCGCGAGCATCGGGAACACGGTCTTTCGGGACGGAAAGGTCGACCAGGAGACGCTCAGGTATGATGCCGATGGAAAGTTGAGCGTCGCGCCGTTCGGGCCTAGCATGTCCGAACCGTTCGGGACGGACCGGCAAGGAAACGATCTCTTCCAGATGATGGTGGAAGGGGCGAAATGGACGATCGGGACCGGTCTCATCGTCGCATTTGCGCGTGTCTTGTTCGGACTGGTGGCCGGAGCCATGCTCGCGTTTACGAACCGGCGCCGCTATCAGGTCGTCGAATCGTTCTTCGACAGCTTCACCGTCGTCCCGATCACACTCCTTTCCTTCATAATCCTGTCAGGTGCGTTGATTTTCATGTCCGACGACACTCCGCCGCCCTTCGTGATGCGTGCCGGTTTTGAAGTGCTCGTCCTCGTGTTGCTCGGTCTGCCGACCGTCATGTTCTATTTTGCGAGTGAAGCGCGAAAGCTGATGGGGGAGGAGTTCATGCTCGCCTCTTCGACGATGGGAGGGGGACGCTGGCATCAATTCAGAAAGCATCTGTACCCTCATTTGAAGGATCTCATCGGTCTGACCACGATGCAGCAGTTCGTCCAGACGCTGATTGTCCTGTCACACCTCGGCATCCTCAACCTCTTCTATGCCGGATCGATCATCAAGTTCGAAAGCGATCCACAAGTCGTGACGTATGAATGGTCCGGTGCATTAGGCGCTTATTTCAGAGGGTTCACGGCTTTCCCGTGGATCTTCATCGTCCCGGTCGCCTGCTTCGCGATGACGATCATCTGTGGCAACATCATCGTCATCCGCCTTCAAAGGAACCGGATGGAAAAAGTGCGAATCGAAGTCGCGGAAAACGAGTCCGAGGCCGCGGCGACCTCGCTCGAGCCGTTCGAACTCATCTCGACGGACAGAGCGAAAAAATAAAATCTTCACGTCAAAACGCGCCGGCTTGTGGGGAGCCGGCGCGTTTTTGTATAGTTAATGAGAGACTGGGGGTCTATCACTGTCTCAAGTATACGAAATTGAGATTTGGCATATCCGAATATGAAAAAAATCACAAAATGTCCCATCCTTTTCATCATTATAGGGGACAGGGGAGGGTCTGATGATACGACAGGCTACTACAGGCGACGTCAAGGCGATCGCGCTTCTGATCAGAGAGAAGGCGGAGGCGTTGAGGGATCGCGGAAGCACGCAGTGGCGGAAGTACTTACAGCTTGATCTGGAACAGGTCGTAAGGGATGACATGACGACAGGTACGGTTCATGTCTTTGAGAAGGAGGGACGGATCGTCGGTGCCGGCTCACTGCTGCCCTCGCTCGACTGGGATGCCGCGCTCTGGGATGATTCGGACGGTCGCTACATCCACCGTCTCGTCGTCTCGGACGGAGCCAAGGGAGAGCAGGTGGGGTCGAAAATGATGCTCCATCTCATCGAAATGGCAGGACCGGAGAAGCTCCGGCTCGACTGCGTCGAATCGAACGAGTTCTTAAACGGCTACTATCCGGGATTCGGCTTCGACCGCGTCGGCGAAAAGGACGGGTTCTCCCTGTTTGAACTGAAGACGAAGGAGCACGCACTGACAATCGAAGGGGGACGAGAGACATGCAACTGAACATCGGGTTCATCGGATTCGGCAAAAGTACGACACGCTATCATCTTCCGTACGTCCTGATCCGGAAGAATTACCGCGTCAGCTGGATCTTCAACCGGCGCCGCAAAGAGGAGCTTGAGGCAAGCTACGCCGGAAGAGGAATCCGCTTCACCGACGGACTCGACGAGATGCTCTCCGACCCGGAGCTTGACCTCGTCGTGATCAATACACCGCCAAGCACGCACTACGAGTATGCGCTGGCCGCACTGTCGAGCGGGAAACATGTCCTTGTCGAGAAGCCGTTCACTGTGACGAGCAAGGAGGCGGAGGAATTGTTCGAGCTCGCCGAGACGAACGGGAAACAGCTGATGAGCTATCAAAACCGCCGGTACGACAGCGACTACCTGGCAGTCGAACAAATCATTCGCTCAGGAAAGCTCGGGAAGCTAGTTGAGATCGCCTCGCACTTCGACCTCTACCGGCCGGAAACCGATCAGCGGACAGGGGAGAAGGAGGACGGGGCACTCTATGGATTAGGCGTCCATACGATCGACCAGATCATCGCGCTCTTCGGTGAACCGGATACAGTCGCCTATGATATCCGGGCCGTGCGCGAGACGGATATCGACGATACGTTCGCCATCGACCTGTATTACGGCAAGTTGAAGACGAGCGTCCGTACGAGCCACGTGGCGCTCGCTCCGGCACCCCGCTGGATGATCCACGGCACGAACGGGACCTTCATAAAGCAACATATCGATCGCCAGGAACTCGACCTGAAGGCGAACTACTTCCCGGGCGAGGAAGGATTCGGCGCCGACTCAGAGGATGATTACGGCCGCCTGATCTACCATGATGAGCGGGGACACCTGCAGGAGGTCCGGATACCGAGCCCGCCCGGCGATTATGGAAAGCTGTATGATGCGCTTTACGATTCGATCGTCCATGGGAAGGAACTTCCAGTTAAAAAAGAGGAGACGCTGCTCGTCCAACGGATCCTCGAGACAGGATTCACACGGACGACACCGTTCATCCACAAGCATAAGACCAAGTGAGACTGCCTGTACAGGCAGTTTTTATCCGTAAAGTGTTTTATTTCAACTACCAAATTTATATTTAACAAAACTGAAATCAAAAAGTAATCATTATGGCATGTCTTTCATATTTGTTTCAAGGGATAATCATAAATGAGTATGTTTTCTCATCATTTTGGGTAAAAAATCATATGATTCTTTCCAAAAAATATGAGGGAAAATCAAAAGGAGGAAATCATGAAAACAGCAATCAAACGGATTCTCGCTGTCCTGCTCGTCTTCGCACTCGTCTTCCCGGCAATCGGCGCGGAAGCTGCGACGACATACCTGACAGTGACGACAGACGTGCTGCGCGTCCGGGAAAAGCCATCGACGACAAGCAAAATCATCGGCAAGGTCACGCGTGGGACGAAGCACAAGTCTCTCGGCAAGACAGGAAATTGGTACAAGATCAGCTATGCATCGAAGACGGGTTACATACATGCGGACTATGTCCGCGCGACGACAAGCAAGTATGCGCCGACTGGAACACGCTATGCGACGGTCGACACATTGAACGTCCGGACAGGTCCAAGCACGACCAGCAAATCGGTCGGGAAGCTGTCGAAAGGTACAGCGGTCGAATCTTATGGAACTTCCGGTTCATGGACACGTGTCCTCTACAACGGTTCTTACCGTTTCGTCGCGTCGAAGTACCTTTCGAAGACGAAACCGGCTGCTACTAAAAAGCTGAACGTCCCTTTCTACAACCAGTTCTCCCTCGGCTATCCATCGGGATGCGAGTTCATCTCGCTCAAGATGGCGCTCGAATACAAGAAGAAGGTAGTCTCGGCGAAATCGCTCTACACGCAGATGCCTAAGAGCATGAAGAACGCGACGCAAAAGAACGGAACCTACTATTGGGCGGACCCGGAAAAGATGTTCACGGGTGACCCGGCTGGAAAGCTCGACTATTATCGCAACTGGGGAATCTACCCGAAAGGCATCCTTCCGCTCGCGAAGAAATACCGCAGCGGATCCGTCGACATCTCGAAGCAGGGAGCCTCGAAGGTCGAAAGTGAGATCCGTAACGGGAACCCTGTCATCGTATGGGCATCCGTCGACTTCAAGACTCCTTACGGATACTTCTCGTGGATCAAACCTGATGGCAAGAAGTTCACGGGCTACCGCAACTATCACGTCATGCTCGTGACTGGCGTCTCAAGCACGCACTTCTACGTCAACGATCCATACCGCGGGAAATATACGGTCTCAAAAAGCGCATTCAACAGCGTCTTCAACAAGACCGGCCAATATGCACTTTCCGTCCGTTAAGCTTGCAACCGTCCGCTTCAGCGGGCGGTTTTTTCGTACTCGGAGGATTTCGGCGCTGCATGTCGAACTTTCTCCTGATAAGTAATTCATACGAGGAGGAGACCATGGAAGAGAGAATCGAAAGACTTGAGCGTGAGATCGCCGAATTGAAGTCGCGCGTCAACGCTCTCGAGGCGGAGAAGGCGGTCCGCCCGCAATCTGCTCCGCAAATTACCGGGGCACCGGCAGCTGTCCGTCCCCATTACCTCGAGAAGACGAAGCGCCCAGCCGTGAAACCGAAAAGGAGCCGCGAAGAGATTGAGGAGCAGTTCGCGAAGGTATGGCTGCCGAGAATTGCGACCCTTTTTCTCGCGATCGGCGCGATCTTCCTATTTTCCTATGCGGCAATCAACGGCTGGATCAATCCGGCTGTCCGCGTCGGCATTGGTGTGATCGCAGGGCTCTTGCTGATGGGGATAGGGGAGTTACAGCATCAGCGAGGCCGGAAGGAGCTCGCCGTCGGCCTCGTCGCAGGAGGGACGATCGTTTCCTTGCTCGCCTTGTTTGCCGGGATGGCTCTGTACTCGTTTTATTCCCCGCCGCTCGCGTTTCTGTTCGAGCTGGTCATTCTCGGCATCGCTTCCGGCCTCATGCTCTGGATGCGTTCCCAGGCGTTGCTCATCCTGATAGCAGGCACCGGTTTCCTGCTGCCGTTCATGCAACTGTCCGAAGTTCCGAATCTGTCGTTGTTTCTCGTATATGAACTGATCTTGAGCATCATCATCACGGCTGCTGCCCTGAAGCTGAACTACCGGATCGCCTATTTCATCACGTTCGTCTTCCTTGGCCTGTCGATTCTGCTCGTCTCGCTCAGCCTTCGATTCGGGGCGGATGACAACTTGGCGGAGATGACCGTCGTCGGGATCTCCCTGCTGACCTATAATGCGACGTCCTATATCGCAAGTAAGACTGTGTTCCGGACCGCATGGCCGATTTTCCCGTCGGTTGTACTCGCTCTGCTTGCGATTGCATCGACGGACTGGCTGTATGACTATTTGGTGGTCTTCGCCTTTGCTTTGATCGCGTACGGGGCAGGGCGACTGCTCCGTTTCGACTGGCATTACGGAATCGGTCATGCGCTCCTGCTGATCGCGGTGTTCTGGTCGCCGCTCGAAGGCAGTGGATATGGTGCTCAGATCAAGTTGCTAATGCTTGCGCTCTTGCTGACGCTCCTCTATTTTCTGCCGCGCTTCCGAATGCCGCATCAACTCCTGTTCACGACCGTCAGCTACGTCTTGATCTTTTTGTTCGGTCTGACCGTCTTTGCTGAAGCGCGATATGTCGCGCTTCCTTTCTGGATCGGTCTGTTCGCCCTGATCGTCATGACGGGAGCCCTGATCTACGCCCTTCAATCGGGGTTCAGGAAAGGGGAGTGGCGGATCGCCCAATTCAAGCGGGAGGGTGCTGAACCGATCTACCTGCTTGCCATCGCCGTCTGTGCGATCGGTACACTGACGACATACTCATTGTTCGTGGTCCTCATGCCGTTCTATGAACAAATGGAGTCGATTGCGAAGAGCGCCACGCTTTCTGGAGCATACATCCTGCTCGCGCTCGTCCTTGTCGGGATCGGTCTCGTCGGAGATCGCTCGTGGCGCCTCGCGGGGCTTGCTTTGATGAGTGTCAGCGCGGTCAAGCTGATCGTCTTCGACCTGTCGTTTTTGTCACTTCCACTCAAGGCTGCCGTCTTCATCGGATTCGGAGTCGCCGCGTTTTTGATCTCAAGGACTTATTTCAAACGTCAGCATAATAAACAGCAATGAGTAAAGGCCATCTCCTCAATCATGAGGGATGGCCTTTACTCATCTCACTGGTCAGATGACGGATACAGGTATGGACAGCCGCGCTTCCGAATGCCGCGTCAATTCAGTTACCCACCTGACATCGCTCGGCAGCGTCCCGTTTGAATTCAATAAGATCGATTGGAGTGTCATGTCGAACATTCTCCGTGAAGTCACTTGTTTCGGTCATACCGTCAGTTCGATCCGGTTGTTCTCGGGATCGCAAAACACACTTTCATAGTAGCCGTCACCAGTCCGGCGTGGTCCATCGAGCCGGGTATAGCCATCGAGCGCGAGTCTTTCGCTCAGCCTATCGACAGCTTCCCTGCTTCCTAGGGAGAAAGCGATATGTGCCCAACCGATTCGCAAGAAGTCCTGCCCGGTCGTGATATCGGTTCTCCGCATCAATTCGAGCCGACAACCGGAAGAGAAGGTCAAAAAATAGGATTCGAAGCCCTTCGCAGCGTTGTTGTACTTTTCATTCGGTCTGCCGTCGAAGTAATTGGAGTAGAAAGCCTTCATGGTCTCCAGGTCGTTCACCAAAACGGCTATATGTTCAATCTTCATCGGGATCATCCGCTCCTTCCAATTTTTTTCAATATACCCGTATGTTCTTCAATAGATGATTCAGCCTCTCCGAGCTGAGCAGCAGCACGGCTAATATGAGGAAGGTCGCATAAGGAAGCAAAGCGAGCGTCGACGCGGAGGCGGCCCAACCGAACAGTGGCGGAAGAAACGTGCTGCCGGTGTAGGCGAATGCCATCTGATACCCCATGATGTGTTTCGCGTAGCCGTGACCGAACCGCGCCGGTGTCTCGTGCAACATGCTCGGGTAGATTGGTGCGAGTCCGAGTCCGATGAGGATGAAGCCGATCAAGGCGGCAGGGGATGACGGGAGAAACAGCAAGACGCTTCCGAGCAGTGCAGTCAGCTGACCGTACCGGATCATCAGGCGGTTCGACACCTTGAAGGAGATGAAGCCGCTGACGAAGCGCCCGACCGTGATGCTCGCGTAATAGACCGAGACCCACGTCGCGGCCGTCTCGACTGAAAACTGCTTCGTCTGGACGAGATAGCTGCTCCCCCAGAGCCCAATCAGCGCCTCGGCCCCGCAATAGAGGAAGAATGCGGAAAGTGCGAACGAGAGACCTTTAGGTTTATGCCCATTTACTTGAGAGTCAGGTTGTGCGACTTGAGCTTCTGAGGCAGAGGCGACGTCCTGCTTCTTCCAGAGAGGAAGTGTTGCAAACAACAGTAGGGCGAGAGCGAGTTGAATGATCGCCACTGCGAGGTACCCGTTCCGCCAATCATTCGTAGCCGACAGGACTGCCGCCATGACGAGCGGTCCGAGCGTGGCCCCGATTCCCCAGAAGCAGTGGAGCCAGTTCATATGATGAGCCTTGAAGTGGGTGGAAACGTAGTGGTTGAGGGCCGCGTCGACCGCTCCCCCGCCAAGACCAAGCGGAATCGCAAGCAAAAAAAGCCAGGTGAGCGAAGGGGCGAAATAGTACCCGAGCAGCGCGCCGGCAGTCAGAAGGCTGCAGAAGAAGGTCACCCGTCCTGTTTCGAAGCGGGACAACACTCTTCCGCTCAATAGGCTCGAAACGATCGTCCCGCCGGCAATGGTCATGAAGACCCATCCCGCCGTACCGATTCCGGCGCCGAAGTCATGGCGCATGACCGGCCACGATACGCCGAGCAGCGAGTCCGGCAACCCAAGACTGATGAACGCGATGTAGATGATGGAAAGTAACAGCATGGAAAACATGTATATCCTCCGTCCTTATGAAATCGGCTGTTCTGCCGCGAGATTGAGGCAGAGATAGTCGAGTCCGTTCAAATAATCCTGCTCCCAGCTGCTCAGAATCAGCCGCGGCAGGTGTTCTTTCGGAATGTAATTAGCGCATGATTCCTCGATTTCCCTCAACTGCCCGTCAGAAATCTCGACGTCCGAGAAGATGAGCGCATGGGGATTCAATGTCGCAGCAAACATCGCGGTCAGCCGGGCAATCGCGTCGAGCCCGTCCGGTTTGTCGCGCAGGGCGTCCCGGAAGTTCTGTTCATCATACAGCGGGACGAACGACACCTCTCCAGAGAAACTCGTGCTTCCCCGTATCAGTCGTCCGCCCAGCAGAAGTCCCGCTCCAGGACCGTTCTTTCCAAGGTATAGGTAGACGAGCGATTGGTTGAGCCTTCTTATGTCGCTGCGCGCATAGCCGATGACCGCAGCATTCATGTCGTTCTCGATCACGGCAGGGACTGCGAAACGCTTCTCGAGCTGTTGCTTCAGCTGGATGTTTTGCAGGGAGGGGAAATCCGGAGCAAAGAAAATCCGGCCTTGATCGACCGATCCGGCGACGCCGACCGCAATCGCCATGATTGAATAATCGCGGTCGGTCAAGCTGGCGATCAAATCGATCAATTCCGTCAGGTGTGACGCTGTTTTCAAAGGAACGGCGTCCTCCTCGAGTGTGCGGCGGGCAAGATCGAGGACACGGTAGCGGATGACGTCCCTCTCGACGTAAAGGCTGAGCCCATGGCCATAATCAGCCGCTTGGATGTATCGCTTGGCTGGCCGTCCGCCACTCGACTCCTCGGTGTCGAGTTCGACGACCACACCCCGGTCGATGAGCTGCTCCAGGTTTTTTCTGATCGTCGGAAAGGTGACGCCGATTTCCCGGCTCAGTTCCGGAATCGTCCGGACTCCCCGGAACATCAGTTCCTTGCGTATTTTGACGCTCGTCTCGCCTACAGGCGTACGATTCTTCAACTGGCATTCCTCCTCCGATCGACTGTCCTCACTTATTAAATTGTTTTAATAAGTTGTCAGCCACATCATATCAATGAAGCGGCGAGATGGCAATCGTCTTTGTGACCGGAGAATTCAAAGGTACTGGATCGTGGAAGAGGATAGAATCGCATGTTTGAAGTATTATGTTTCGGGAATAGCAAATATATCGCTTTAGCCGCCTGGCTAACTGGAAGGGAAGAATACAATATGATCGAGACCCGTATCGTAAACAACATGACGGCAGTAGACGCTGAAATCTCAAGCCTTGAGCATGCCGGATTCGCGAAGAGGAACATCTACATCTTCGCCCGTGACGAGGAACTGTCCGAGCGCATCGCGAACGACACGGGCACGCAAGCCTACCGTGTTTCGAAAAAGTCATTCTTTGAGACGTTGATCGCCGCCGTCCGCAGCAACCGAAAGGACCGGATCGCTCAATTGTCCGAGCTCGGCATGACACGGGACGTCGCGGAGGACCTCGAGGAAGAGGTGAAGCATGGGAAGATCGTAGTCGTCGGATCGAAGTCCGATCTGCTTGATCCCGCCTATTCCGCTTCCTACGTGACGGATGAGCCGCACGACTATGGCTCCGGTGTCCCGAAGTTGCCGGAAGAAGAGACGACGACCACGCTACCGGCCGATCAGAACATCAAGTTCAAGGATTGAAGAGAGTACGAGCAAAAGGAAGCATCCTCCCGTGGGCGGAGGATGCTTCCTTCGTGCGTGACGGTATATACGGATTAGATCGTACTGATGCGACTGAACTGTGACGTCTTGACGAAAAGGCGGACGCCCTGGTCGGTGACGAGTTCCACTCGCTCCTCCTCATGGAAGACTGCTGCGACCGATACTGAGAGTTCTGAGCGAAGACCGTTTTTCAGCAAATCGGCGCGGACGCGCCGACCGCTTCGAACAGCTTCTTCTAGCATGACTAACAGGTGCAGGCGATCGTCAGGCTTTGGATCCGTTGCCGGTTTCGACTGATAGAGCCGCTCGAGCTGCTCGATGTGCGACTTCGTAGTCAGCCGATTCCACTTTCGACGACCTCTGCGGTGAACGAACATGTTGAACTTCATCACCTGCCACCTCGCTTTTCAGTGGTTTAAAAGCGTCATAGTGGAAGAATTCCCGAGCTTTTCACCGCGTAAACGACTCCTCCTGGGAAATGAGGTCAATGATTTTCGATTGACGAAGACAGGACAGGGGTTTTGAATCCGGCCAAGCGCGGAAAAGAAGAGAGGAACGTATTGTATTGGCAATGACACTGAAGGAGGAAGTTCTGATCATGGAGACGAACACGCTCAGCGCGTTAGAAAAACAGATATACGTCCTTGGAATCGAGGTCGACGGGATTGCCCGTTCCATCACGAAACAATTGAGCCGGGCCGCTCGCAAGGCGTCGACCATCGATGAATTTCGCCATTTGGCCTTCGAGAGCTACTTGACTCGCGAAGCGTTCGAGGAAGTTTCGATGAGCGTACTCTATACGACGGCCAGTGACTATGAGGACTGGCTCGAAAATGAGTTCGATGCCGTTCCTGGCGGATGGGAGCTCGACGAGAAGGAGGAGAAGGCGTACGATCAGCTGTGGTGGTTCGAGTTCTACAGGATTCAGGCCGATCTCGAGCAATGGCTGACCCTCTATCTCATCCGCAGAATCCGCGAAGATGTCCGTTTCATCCCTCCTGTCATCAAGGAGAATCCGTTTCTTCTGTCGGATGACGCAAAGCACGTGTTCCTGCGCCTGTTGCAGCGTTCCGTCGCGAAACCGTCCGCTAAGCTGAAAGTCAACGATCTGACGTGCGAGATGGGATTGTCCGAAGTGGCGCGCTATGCCCGGATCAGTCAGCAGCGTGTCGGCGAGGCACTCGAGGAATTGCTCCATCGCGGCGTCATCCGAATCGAGGAAGGCGCGGACAGCCTATTGTTCCGACTCAGCCTGCCGGTGGTTTAGGAAGAGAAATCGCTCGATCGTCCGCTCGTCCCGTTTCGCACTCGGACCGGTCCAAATCAGATGTCCCGGACTTTTCGAGGTGAGCAGCTGCGCCTGCGGGATGAGACGTTTCGCATGGAGGGCGTTCTCATAAGGCACCGCCTTGTCCGCTTTCGAATGGACGATGAGAACCGGACAATCGATTCGCCGGAGCTCCGTCTCCCCGACCTCCTGGGTCAGGTCGAACAACAAGCCTCTCCCGGGTCCCATGGCCCCAATCGTTGTTTTCATCAGCTCGATGTCCCCGTCACTTAGCCGAGGTTCGATGTCGCTCAGGCCGAGCAAGCTCGTAAGACCGGTCAGCCGGACGGCGGAAGCGTCCGGTCTTTTTTTGTTCGCTCTCTTCGCCAGTCCCCAAATCGCGTGCTGGAGGAGGAGCGATGGAGCTTGAAAGGCCGGGTGGATGAGGATGCGCTTGAACGCGACGTCGACGGAACCGGTCACGGCCGCGGCGAGCACGAGTGCGCGCACGGCATGATTGTCGGCTGCAAGGGCGATCGCCGTCGGTCCTCCGGCAGAGATGCCATAGACCGCATAATCGTCAATACCGAGTTCTTCCAGCCAACGACGGTAGAAATTCGCGAGCGTACGAGCATCCTCGTTCTGCAGCGGTGTCTTGCCATACCCTGGTCTAGAGGGGATAAGGAGCCGGTATCCCGCCTGTCTCAAGGCGTCGACGTGATAGACCTCATGGCAGCTCGATTGTGTTCCATGTAGTAAAAGGATGACAGGTCCTTGACCGACGTCCCGGTATTCGAATCGTGTCCCTTCATATTCCCCGATGCACCGCATTCTGCCTTCCACCTTTCAATTACTGTGTGAAAATGGAGTATTTTCTAAAAATTCTTACCAAATTACCTATACATTTTCCAATTTATTGTTAAGTAACGGAGTGAGATAGGTTATACTCTACAGTATAAACTTACATCAATCATGATGGGAAACGAGGAGACAGTTGGAAAAAGCAAAACTAAACAACAGGGACCGGCTCCTTGCCGTCCGGGAGATTTTCCACACGCATACCGATGAGGACAACTATCTGACACTTGAGGAGTTGACGAATCACCTGGCAAGCCGCGGCGAAATCGACAAGCTCTCGAAGAAGTCGCTCAAGGACGACATCGAGGCGCTCGCGAAATCAGGATTCGATATCGTCGCCGAAGCGACGAAGAACGGGCTTGCGATCCCGTATCACCTGGCAAGCCGGCCGTTCGAGGACTATGAGCTGCGATTGCTCGTGGACGCGATCGCGAGCGCGAAGTTCATCTCCGAGTCCGAGACGAATCACCTCGTCAGCGTCCTGCAGTCATTTACGAGTCGCCATAAGGCGAAAACCCTTCAACCGGTCATGCACACCGTCAAGAAGCCGAGAGGCAAAATTCCGTTCTCGATCCACTACATACAGGAAGCGATCGCAAAGCACATGATGATCACTTTCCAGTACCAAGGGAAGTTCAACGAGCGGACGCGTATGTTCGAATTGCGCAAGGACGGAGGACGTTATTTCGTCACTCCCGCTCATTTGATCGTCGACAACGGGAACTACTATCTGATCGGCCGCGAAGAGGAGTCGAAGGACCTGCGGACATACCGGGTCGACCGCATCGTCGACTGTCAGATTTTCGAGCCTGCCGACAGCCCTGTCACGGTGGACCCATCCTACTTGAGCAACATGTTCAGCATGTACGGCGGAGAAGCGGAGAAGTTGACGATTCGTTTCCGCGAATCGCTCATGCCGACCGTCGTCGACCGGTTCGGCACCGATATCCGTTGCCGCCGCATCGATGAGAACTGGTTCGAGGTCGAGGTGAGCGCGCTCTTCTCTGACGGATTCATGGGCTGGTTGTTACAGTTCGCGGATCAGACCGAAATTCTCGCTCCGGCCTCGCGGCGGGAGGAGTTTCGCGCGAAGGTCGAACAGCTCGCTAATCTATACCAGGTCGGTGCTCCGACTGCATGAGATGACATACAAAAGGACGACCGAACAGGTCGTCCTTTTTGTCATTCCTCATCTTTCATGGCGTCGTCCTTCGTCTCATGGACTGTACCATGTTCATGTTCCGGCGGAGAATAGATGGAATACAGTTTGAGCGGCACGTGGCCGGTATTCGTCACGTTATGCCATTTACCGGCAGGGACGATGATGGCGAAGTCCTCCTTCGCCTCCTCGCTGAAAGTCAGATGGTCCTTGCTGTCCCCCATCTCGACCAGCGCCGTCCCCTGTTCGATTCGCAGGAACTGGTCGACCCCCTGGTGCACCTCGAGCCCGATTTCATCCCCTTCAGCGATATGCATCAGGGTGACTTGGAGATGACTGCCTGTCCAGATCGTCGTCCGGAAATTCCTGTTCTGCTTCGTCAGTTCCTCGATACTCGATACGAACGGCTGCGGCCCATGATCTTGGCTATCCATCGTGCATTCCTCCTTCTCAAAGAGACGCTTGCGGCTACTCCATTAACACCATACCCGAAACTTTGTTTCCTCAGTCCTGAAGTTTTTCGCACATGCCTCCCGTCAGGAGCGTGTCGTTTTTTGTCGTATATTCATATTTGAATATTCTGGGCGGGGGCGAGCAGATATGATTGAAAGTATCAATACGCTGGTACTCGGTCCAAAATGGCAGACTGGCGTTACAACAGACATTCGGAGGACTTATGCGCATAATGAAAAAAAGTTTCGCGCCTTCATGGGTTGGGGACGCTACCAAACTGTCGTTACTCATTCTCTCTTATATCAACTGGTACTTGATCGCACTCGTCACCTTCTACAGGCTCTTCAGCAGTGAGGGCGCCAAATCGGCCGATCTGATCGTCTTCGGTTTCAGCCCGCTGATTGCGCTGATCATGACGATGCTGACGCTCGGTATCGTCCGCAAGATGTCGCTCCGCATCGCGATGACATTCGTACTGCCTCTCTACATCGTGATCGCGGTGCTCCTGCTCGACTATTCGGCCGTCAACTCCTATCTCCCGAGATTTTGAGACATCTTCCTTAACAAGGTGAAGTTTGATATGCTAGCCTTAGGAAAATGAAGTGGAGGAGGGGACGAAATGTCGACTCAGCTGATCCTTGATTGGATGCCGCTCGCAATACCGGTCGCTGCGATTTTCTTCATCGTCGTGATCGCGCGGAAGGCTTCAAAAATCGATACGCACCAATGAGGAGCCGGGGAATCACCCGGACCTCTTTTTTTATGGATTTTCGTGAAAAAAGGGGAGGCGGGCGCTATCGTTCTTCAAAAATCCGCTTGAAGACGCGCTCTTCCCCTTCTATTTCCCAGTAGGAATCATTTTCCTTTTCAAGTCTGAACCACTCTGATTATGGTAAAATTAAGGGATCATCATCCTTCGATAAATCAAGCCGTGGAAGGTATATTTCGGAAGATGAAAGTGATTTCTAGGAGGAAAATTCATGAATATACCGATATTGGATCAAGAAGACGTGTTTGCGATGCTCGACGATTTCCTGAGGGAGCCTAGAGCGTTCTGGGAGAAGTTCTACGAGGATCGGACGAAGAAAATCCCCTTCTTTCAGATCGGCGGTCCCGATGAGAATCTGGTCGGGTATTTCGATGACGGTCTTTCCCCGATCCGCGTACTTGAGCTCGGTTGCGGACCTGGCAGAAACGCGATCTACATGGCGAAGCAAGGCTGTCATGTCGATGCGCTCGACATCTCAGAGAAGGCGATCGATTGGGCAAAGGAGAGAGCGGACGCGGAAGGCGTATCGATCAACTTCCACTGCGACTCCCTCTTCGATTTCGACGTGACGCCGGATACGTACGATTTCGTCTATGACTGCGGCCTCTTCCATCACTTGGCTCCTCACCGGCGATTGACATACATCGAGTTGGTGAAGCGCGTATTGAAGAAGGACGGGCATTTCGGAATCGTCTGCTTCAACACGGATGGTGCGCCCGACACGTCCGACAGGGCAGTCTATCAGCAGGGCAGCATGAATGGCGGTATCGGTTATTCAGAGGATCGCTTCAAAGAGGTGTTCGACGGCCACTTCACTGTCACGGAGTTCCGTCGGATGCAGAAGGTCGAACAGCCGGCGGATCGTTTCGGTGAAGACTTCCTCTGGACGAGCCTGATGCGTGTGAACAAATAGTCAATAGTCATTTCGTATCGTAACAAAAAAGTCCTTTCACTCCCGTTTCGTTTGCAGCACCGGGAAGGAAAGGACTTTTTCACTATTTTTTGCTGATTTGCTGCATCACGAGCTGCCGGAAGGACTGGACGTCGTAAGCAGGCTCACTCGGACTGAATTCTATCGCGTCGATCAGCCGGGCGTGTTCTTTTCCATCAGGAAAACCGATCCGTCTGAGCCACTCATATGTCGTCTCGTTCTTCTCTCTCGGAAACGTCTCCTCGAGCTGCGAGGCGACCTTGAGCAGGGGGTGGTGGCTTCTCGTCTTTTTACGAAGGGGAACCTTGACGGCCCGCTCATAGCGGTCAAGTTTCTCTTCTCCGACAGTCTGACGCCTTCTGATCCACATGAGGGTCGCTATGACGAGCACGGCGACGATTATCGTCCCAGCCATCAACCAGAGGGAAGAATCCGCCGTTCGTGTTGACGCCTGTGCTGCGGCGTCGAGCGTAGCTACATTGTCGACATCGATGCTCTGTCCGCCTTGCCGGTCGACCCGTTCGCTGAGCGGAACCGTCCAGAGGAACAGGCTGCCGAACTCTACGAGTAACGGCCGGAACCACGCAGCGACGTCTCCGAACAGGGTCTCCTTGATCAGGCGGATGAGGAGTGCCGCCGCGAAGGAAGCCGTGCCGAGGGTCAGGAGAACGAGGCTGATCCGGCGCCATTCGACGAGATGCCTTCTGAAGAAGGGGAGGACGCCGAGCAAGGACGCCAGTACGAAACTGAGCACCGGAGGCATCAGCCCGGGCAGGATCAAACAGATGATGAGTACCGCGCACGCAGAGAGGAAATAGCGATAGGCTCCCTCGAATGTCTCGACCATCGCGGACCACGAGACGAACAACAACAGGATCAATGCCCCTGGGATGGAGTGGAACCCATAGGCGGATGCATAGGCAAGCGCAACGCCGACCCTGACGTTCCGATTCTTGATGAGTGTCACGAGTACGAGTGGGAGCACCCATATCGCATTCTCCCGGTACAGCGTCGCGGTGAACAGCCAGAAGAGGGCGCTCATGCGCTCACCTCCTTGCTGCGGTAGCCAAGATGGATTCGCGCCGTCGTCGACGGGACACTTCGCTGAAGCCGTTTCAGGAAATAGCGGCGTTCAAGCGGCAAGTCGTATTCGGACAATCGCGCGAGGCACTCCATGACACGCAGGAATTGGCTTCTGCCGCGTGCGGACGGCACATGATACCATTGCCCCTCCCGGTCGACCATCGAGATCCAGAGGCTGTATGACGCGTCTTGCCGCTCGAGCTCCCGAGTGATCGTCGCGGCCCGGGCGAGCAGCTTCTCGAAATCGCTTCGAAGTGCCATGCCGTCAGATGACAAGCCGTCGATGATGATGGCGTAGTCATGGTTGCGCATCCGGTCATGCTGGTAGGAGTAGAGTTGTCCTGTCTTCGCATAGGCGGACCAATAGATCGATTTCGCGTCGCCGACATACGGGATGACGGAGTGGAAGCTCGAACGGTCCGTGAACGGGCTCGTCCGGTCTTCTGTCTCTCCCGGGATGAGCCGCTCGTTGCGTCCGACCGACGCGGGTGCGAAATCAGGGAAGATATGACCGAGCGTCTGGATCGGGAGGGATATATATATGTTCATCAGGTGGAACGGGTCCGAGAGGATGACGTCGAATGACTGGATCCGAATGATGCCGCGGCGTCGTCCACATACACGGATTTGGAACGTCGCGCTCTCTCGTCCGCCGACAGACATGTGATGGCGCCAGAATTGCGAACTCCCGTCCTCCACCTTGACCTGTTCGCTGAGCAGACCAGACACCGTCAGCTTACCGAGCGGGAAGCGGGTCGGATTATCGAGACGGAACGGGATTTCGAGTTCATCGTCGCGAAATCCGCGGACGTGCTCAAGCAGGCTGACTGTCAATGCTTCCGCTACGTGTTCGAGATACTTCGGTAACAGAAGCCCGTACAATAGGAAAGCGAACAGAAGGGTTGCGATCGATACTGGTCCATACAGGGCGAGCGCGATTCCCGCGACCCCGATCAGAATCAGTCCCGTCGTCTGTAACGGCCGAGGGATGATCAGTTGCATATCACACCTCGGTCGGTACGACGAGCGTCTGGAGTGACTTTTCGATGATGCGATCGCTCGTCGTCTTGAGCGTCGCCTCGAGTGTCAGGACGAGCCGGTGCGACAGCAACGGGCCGGCAAGCGCCTTGACGTCCTCCGGAACGACGTACGTCCGTCCTGCCATGAATGCTCTCGCCTTCGATGCCTTGAGCAGAGCGAGCGTCGCCCGCGGGCTCGGGCCAATCTCGACTTCCGGATGATTCCGGAGTGCTTCGCATAGATCGAGCAGATACTCCTCCACCGGCTCCCGGACCGTGACTTTCGCGACCTCCTCCTTCCAAGCGACAAGCTGCTCGAGCGGCAGGTGGACGTCATGGCGCCGCAGATGCTCACCTCGGAGCAGGGCGCGTTCGAGTCGACGTTCGAGCGGGGCGAAGGACAGCTTGAACAGGAAGCGGTCTAGTTGGGCGTGGGGAAGAGGGAACGTGCCCTGACCATCGTACGGGTTTTGTGTCGCGATGACGAGGTAATGCTGCGGCAGGGAATAGGAAGTGTCTCCGATCGTGACCTGACCTTCTCCCATCGCCTCAAGGAGGGCGGATTGCGTCCTTGGTGTCGTCCGGTTGATTTCATCGACGAGCACGATGTTCGCGAACAGGGGACCGAACCGTTGTTCGAACGCACCGGTCAACGGATTGAACAGTTCCATTCCGAGCAGGTCGGTCGGCAAGGTGTCCGCCGTGCACTGTACGCGGGAAAACTTTGCGTCGAGTGAGGAGGCGAGTGCTTTTGCGAGCGTCGTCTTGCCCGTGCCCGGGCGGTCCTCGAGCAGGACGTGACCTTCCGTCAGCAGACCGATCAAGAGGTGATCGACGACCTTTTCTTGTCCGAGGACAGCCCCCGTTAATGCTTGTTGTAACGATTTGAACATCTCATTTCCCCCTTGAATCATCAGTAGTGTGTCAATTATACGAATTTTCCGTCTAATCCGCCAACACTTTTTGGAAGCGTCTTCCACTTCGAGAAGTCTCGATCTTTCTCGGGAAGGAGGAATGATACAAAAAAACCGCCCTGAGGCGGTCTCTTCACTCCTGTTCGAACACGTCATCCATCAGCCGTTCGATCTCGTTCCTCCGGACTCTCGTTTCCTCACGGAGGAGTCGGATCGTGCGGCCTTGCCATTCAAGCAAGTCTCCTTCTGTCGCGGCAAGGGGAAGCCTGCTTTTCGGAATCCGGATCGTCTCCCGGTCCTCTTTTTCGCAGACGGCCATGTCGCCCTCAATCGAATCGATCGTCAATCGCATCGGTCCTTCCCTCCTCATTCAGGTCTCATCTCAGGTATTGCGGTCCATTCAAGCGTCTCACCATTCGTCGCATAACGAATCGTCCCTGAGCGGTCGGTCCTGTCGATTTCGACGCCTGCTTGCTTCAGCAGACGGAGGACGCTCGCTCGCGGATGGTCATACGCATTCCCTTCGCCAGCAGAGATGAGAGCCCGCTCCGGCGCCACGCTCGCAAGGAACTCCAGGCTCGTCGAAGTGTCCGCTCCGTGGTGTCCGACCTTGAGTACATCCGCTTGCAGCTCGACGCCGCGGTCGATCAGCAGAGATTCCGTCCGAAAGGGGGCGTCCCCCATGAACAGGAAGGAGCGCTCTCCCGTCTCGAGGCGGAGCACCGCGCTCCAGGAGTTCAGATCGCTCGTTCCTTCGCCGATCGGTGCGAGGAAGCGCAGTTCTGCCGATTCACTCGGGATGACCGTCCCGTCCCGCACCGGTTTGATCGTCACACCTTCTTTTTTCACGGCCAGGAGGAAGTCACGGAACGTCTCGGTCGTATGTGAGACGCGCGGCGCATAGACACTCTTAACCTCGAAGGCGCTGAGGACATCATCGAGCCCTCCGATATGGTCCGCGTCCGGATGCGTCGCGACGAGGGCCGTCAGTTCTTCGATTTCGAGTTCCTTCAGGTAGCGCACGACGTCGTCGCCCTTGCCATTGTTGCCGGCATCGATCAGGATCGTCTCGTCGGGTGTCTTGATCAGCGTGCTGTCGCCCTGACCGACGTCGAACGCATAGACGTATGTCAGCTCCTCGTCGTCTGCCGGTTTCCTGTCGACCTGTTCTTCGCGCGTCGCGAGGAAGATCATCACGAGGGCAAGGGCGAGCACGATGAAGCCGGCCCACTTCATCGGTCAGCCCGTTTCTCGAACACGTAGAGGATGCCATTTCGCGGGTGGCCGAACCGTGGCCCGGAAAAACCGCGCCGTTTCAAGGCACTACGCATGAGAAGCATCATCCCGCCATGCCCGATCAGCAGTATATTGTCATGCGGCAGCATCTTGAGCTGGTTGAGCAGAATCTCGATCCGTGTGTTCGCTTCCTTGATCTGCTCCTTGATCCGCGGGTTGAACGGGGCCGCCAATCGGGCGAGCACGACCCAGCCGAAGAACGGCAGGCGAAGTTTCGTCTTCAGGACGGGGAACGGCAGCTCGCGCAGCAGCTCCGTGACGACGATCTCCTTCTCATAGACGCTCTCAGCCGTCTGCATGGCGCGCGACAGGTCGCTCGAGAAGCAGGCAGCCCATTCCGTCTCGTCGAGCTCGATCGGTTTGATATCGATGGCTGAGCGGTCGTAGCGTTCGAGCCATTCCTCGATGTCTTGCGCCGTGATGAAACCGCGCGTCGGATAACCTTCCATCACCCGGTGATGGCGGACGAGTCCTATTTTCTTCATGTTGACCGGTCCGGTCGAGAGCAGACCGGCTTCACCTCTCTTTCGAATGTTAGAATACGGCCTTCAGCGCAACACCGCACAGAAGAGCGGCGAGGATGCTGACGAGACTGCCGATGATGTAATACTCGGCGAAGCGCCGGTCGTCGAACTGCTTGAACCGGGCAAGCGCCTTGAGGGCGATGACGAACCCGATGGCTCCGACAGCATTGAGCGCGACGAGCGTCATGATGATCAGGCGTTCTGCGAGACCGATGTACCTTCCGACGCCATCGACCTCAGCCGAGTAGCTGCGCGCCTGGTCCTCGACCTCATGCGTGACGTGACGTCTCCCGCTGTCGAACTTCTCCGTCCGCGTCACCTTGCGCTCGAAATGAGCCTCGATCGCCCGGGGTGCAAGCGGGGCGAGCAGGGGACTGATCCCTCTGCCGAACAATTCAGCTGCGATCAGTATCCAGACGCACGTCCAGATCACCTTGAAATCCAGCGTGTAGCTGTCCGGCCAGACATATGGAGCGAACAGATAGACGCTTCCGAAGATCAAGCCGATGTGGAGCGTCTGATCGAGCCAAAAGCCTGCTGCAGCTCCGATTCGTTTCAGATTGGAGCGGTCGATCAGCGCATGGGTCGACAAAATCAGCCCAAACAGCCAGGCGGAAGTGTCAAGCGGCATTCCTCGGTATACGGCGAATCCGAGCACGGTCAGATTGAGGAGTGCGTGAATCGACAGGTGATGCAGAAACGGTAACAGGCGCCGGCGCTTGTGCTGCGCCATCCGGTTCGTCTGAAATGTGAAGTCTGCGAGCAGATGGGCGATCAACAACGACAGAGCCAGATTCATCCGATCGCCTCCCAGCGTTGCAGCTGTTCAAGCGATCCGACCAATGCCTCTTCAAGTCGCATGCGTTGTTTGCGATTCGAGCGGGAGACGAGCTTCGCGACGTTCGCGCGGGCGTCTTTTTCCGGAAATCCCATCCGAAGGCCGATCTGTTCATACGTCTCATCCGGGTATCTGTCCATCAAACGATGCAGTTCGATCTGGCGCTCCGTCTTGCCGAAATAATCAGGATAGAGCATGTCGAAGTAGCCGTTCAGCAGGGGAGCCGGAAAGTAGGGCGGCCCCGCGAAGGAAAGTCGTTTTCCTTGTTTCTTCGCTTCCCCCTCAGCCTCGAACGCATGGACGAGCGCGCTTCCGTTCGCCTCGTCGGCGCTTTGCGCGGAAGGGGTCTCATACTGACCGAAACCGATTCCGATATAGCCGTCGATCGGCTGATGGAGCAGCTCGAGTGCGATTGAATACGCTTCGGCATATTCCGGATAGACACCGAGCAGGCTGTCGCCGGACTTGATTTGGAATGGGACTAAGAAATCAGGATGTCGGGCGTTCAAGACTTCCGAGAGTTCGCGGAGTTGTTGAAGAAGGGCTTCCTTGTCCTTGAAGCCTCTAGAATCCTTCACATCGAACGCGATGGCGACTGCTTGCATGAATGAGATCCTCCTCTTGTTATCATTTGTTACCGTAAAAAGGGTAACATCTTGTTTGTTACTGTTTTATAGGTAACATTTAAAAGTGTTACTGTCATCAGAGTAACAGGAAGAGGGCATCAAATGATAGGGTCTGAATTCCCATTTTTCATTTAGTTAACATAACATATATTATCAATAGTTATAGAGCTTTGTCTCAAAACTTTAGTAAACTCAAAATAGTGAGACATAATCAGGCAATCGGAGGAATCGACCGTTGATTCCGATGACAAGTAATCAGCCGTCTTGTGGTTCATCCGGCCCGTCGAGGGTCAACTGGTAAAATGCAAGATCCAGCCAGCGACCGAACTTGAACCCGGCTTCACGAATCGTTCCGGAATGCGAGAAACCGAATTTTTCATGGATCGCGATGCTTCCGGCATTCGCGGCGTCGATTCCGGCGACGAGCGTCCGGTAGCCGCGTCTGGATGCACTTTCGATCACCGCCTCCAGTAATGAGTTCCCGATTCCTTTGCCCTGGTGCTCCGGGGCCACGTAGATTGAATGCTCGACCGTGTACTTATAGGCAGGAAAATTACGAAACGCTCCATACGTGGCATATCCTGCGACCGTTCCGGCTTCCTCGTACACGATGACCGGCTCGAGCCGGTCGAGCTTCCGCTCGTACCAGGAGAACCGCTCAGCGAGCGTCTGAGGCTCATAGGCATAGATCGCGGTCGAATGCATAACGGCGTGATTGAATATCTCGAGCATGGAAGGAACATCCTTCCGTTCGGCTAGTCGAATCAAATGAACGTCCCCTTTCGTTTAGCTGTACGTGTACAAAAAAACACGGTTTCACCCGTGTTTTTGATAACCAGCATGATTGCGTTCGAGACGGCGGATCAGCCGATCGAGGAAGATATGATGGCGGCGTTCGAGCTGTTCGATCCGATCGATCGGGAGCCATGCGAAGTGGAACAAGTCGCCGCAATCCTGGCCATCCCCTGCCACGCAATGCGTCCAGCGGTTCTCCTGACACTCGATATGCGCATGATAGAAATAGGTGTAGTGGACCGTCATCCGTTCCGGATAGCGCATCTCCTCCTCGCCTACGTACTGGACGGCAGGCAGTTGCAGACCACTTTCCTCGAGCGTCTCCCGCATCGCGGCCTCCTTGGCGATCTCCGCGTCCTCGATCGTCCCTGCCGGTATCTGCCAAGAACTCCCCGGTGCGGATTGAGGATGAAACACGAGCAGTTCAATTCCGTTCGATCGTTCCCTTGTGATATAGATCGCTACCTTCTCTCGCCGTCTGAATTTCATCATCATCACCCCTATACAGGTAAATGAGCACAAAAGCAGCCTAGGACACGTCCGCAGCTGCTTTTGAGAAATATATTAAGCTAAGCTACGAATCGCTCGCTCCACGTCTGATTTGTCGATCATGACCTGACCATTTTCCTTTATTGTATATGTTATTTGCGCTTGATTCAATTTGTAAACGATCGTTTCGCGAATTATTTCAGAGAAAATCCGTCCGCCGCCAAGCACTACCGTCTCCTTCATCATCCATTACGCTCCTTCTCCGTTCGAATCTCATTTCTCTTCCCAGTATACGGACTGGGGAGGGCACTGTCTGTTACATATCTCACAAAGAAAAGGGACACCCCGAAGGATGTCCCGAATGAATCAGTTGATATAGAGATCGACGAGCGTCCCGAACTTCTCTTCGTCATAGACGAACGACCCGTTCGAGAGCCGATCGAGGAACGAGAGCGAGGACACTTGCACGGTCTTCGTCTGGTTCTTGCCGACGAGTGTCATCTCAGACGCCTGCGTGACGTCGATCAAGGCTGCGACCTGGTGCGGCTTCGACTTGAGGTCACGCAGGAGCTGGAGGCCGCGCAGCGCACGGTTCGCAACCGTGAACTGGTCCGCGAGGCGCATCTTCTTGACGGCACCCCGCTGCGTGACGAGCGCGACGTTCGGTGATCCGGTGAACGAGACGGCGCCTGCGACAGCGTCCGCGTCCTTCAGGTTGATCGCCTTGACACCGGCTGCCCGGATGCCGACGACCGGGACGTCCTCTTCCGTGAACCAGAGTCCGAACCCATTCTTCGTCGCGAGGAACAGCTGCTGCTGCCCGTCCGTGACACGAGCTAGGAGGACATCGTCCCCGTCCTTCAGGCGTACGCCCTGGAGCGGCTTCGACTTACGCTGGGCATTGTAGTCCGCGAGCTTCGAGCGTTTGACCATCCCTTGACGCGTGACGAACAGGCAGTACGCATCTTCCGTGAAGTCGCGTACGACGTCGACGCTGAGGATACGTTCGTTCGGCTCGAGCGGGACGAGGTTCGCGACGTGCTGTCCCGTCTCCTTCCAGCGCGTATCAGGCAACTGGTGGATTGGGATCAGCAGGTAGTTCCCGCCTGTCGTCCAGACGATCAGATGGTCCGTCGTCATCGCTTGGCCGACATGCAGCGGGCGATCGCCTTCCTTCATCTCCGGCATCTCGTTTTGCGACGCGCCGAACGAGCGGAGGGAGGCACGTTTGACATAGCCGTTCTTCGAGACGAACAGCATCGTCTCCTCGACGGCGATCATCACCTCGGTCTTGAGCTTGATTTCTTCGACCTCCGCTTGGATCGTCGTCCGGCGTGCGTCCGCGACCTGCTCCTTGAGCGTCGTCAATTCTTTGATGATGAGACGGTTCCGCGTCTTCTCGTCTCCGAGGATCTTCTCGAGACGGGCGACCTCCTTCTCGAGGCGAGCCGCTTCTTCCTGGAGTTCGACGATATCCGTGTTCGTCAGGCGATAGAGCTGGAGCATGACGACGGCTTCGGCCTGGCGGTCCGAGAACTTGAAGCGTTCGATCAGCTTCTGTTTCGCGTCCGCCTTGTTGTTCGCCGAGCGGATCAGCTCGAGCGTCTCGTCGAGGACGGAGATCGCTGCAGTCAAGGCCGAGACGACTTCCTGGCGCTTCTTCGCGTAGTCGAGGTCGAAGTTCGTCCGCCGGATGACGACGTCCTTGACGTGGGCGAGATAAGCGTCAAGCAAGGCGAGGACGCCCATCTGGCGCGGCGTCCGCTCGTGGATCGCGACCATGTTGTAGTTATAGGCGACTTGGAGGTCGGTCTGCTTCAGATAGAAGTGGAGCACGCCTTCCGCGTCCGCCTCCTTCTTCAGCTCGATGACGACGCGCAGGCCGTCACGGTCCGTCTCGTCACGGACTTCGGCGACGCCTTCGACTTTCCGGTCGAGCCGGAGCTCTTCCATCCGCTTGACGAGGTTCGCCTTGTTGACCTCATACGGGAGTTCCGTGATGACGATCTGTTGCTTGCCCCCGCGAAGCGTCTCGATCGTCGAGCGTGAGCGGATGATGACCTTGCCGCGTCCTGTCGCGAACGCCTTGCGAATCCCTTCCTCTCCTTGGACGATGCCGCCGGTCGGGAAGTCTGGGCCCTTCATGTGGAGCAGCAGGTCGTCGATCGACTCGACATTACCTGAGATGCGGCCGATCGCCGCGTCGAGCACTTCCGCAGCGTTATGCGGCGGGATTTCCGTCGCATAGCCGGCAGAGATCCCGGTCGAACCGTTCATGAGCAGGTTCGGCAGGAGCGTAGGGAGGACGAGTGGTTCCTCCGTCGTATCGTCGAAGTTGAGCGTGTAGTCGACCGTCTGCTTATTGATCGCGTCGAGGATCAAGCCGGACACCTTCGACAGGCGTGCCTCCGTATACCGCATCGCAGCGGCCGAATCACCGTCGATCGATCCGTTGTTCCCCTGCATGTCGACGAGCGGGTAGCGGAGCTTCCACTCCTGGCTGAGACGTACCATCGCCTCGTAGACGGACGAGTCGCCGTGCGGATGATAATTGCCGATGACGACGCCGACCGTCTTGGCCGACTTCCGGTAAGCACGGTCGAACAGGTTGCCTTCCGTATGCATCGCATACAGGATACGGCGCTGGACGGGCTTCAGGCCGTCACGCGCGTCCGGGAGTGCCCGGTCCTGGATGATATATTTCGAATAGCGGCCGAACCGGTCGCCGACGACCTGTTCGAGCGACAAGTTCAAGATGTTCTGTAATTTTGACATGCTCAGTTCACTTCCTCTTTCGTCACGTGCTCATTCTCGATGATCGAGAGGTCTTCTGCGAGTCCGAAGGCGACGTTGTCCTCGATCCAGCTCCGGCGATGGGCGACGTTGTCCCCCATCAGGACGGCGACGCGCTTGTCCGCGATCGCCGCGTCCTCGATCGTGACGCGAATCAACGTCCGGGTATCCGGATCCATCGTCGTCTCCCAGAGCTGTGGTGCATTCATCTCACCGAGTCCTTTGTAGCGCTGGATCATATAGCCCTTGCCGAACTTCTTCGTCACTTTCGAGAGCGTCTCCTCGTCCCAGACGTATTCGAACTTCTCCGACTTGCCTTTGCCCTTTGAGACGCGGTAGAGCGGCGGCAGGGCGACGAACACCTTGCCTGCGTCGATCAGCGGGCGCATGTAGCGGAAGAAGAACGTCAGGAGCAACACTTGGATATGGGCGCCGTCGGTATCGGCATCGGTCATGATGATGACCTTGTCGAAATTACAGTCCTCGACTGTGAAGTCAGCCCCGACGCCTGCGCCGATCGCGTGGATGATCATATTGATCTCTTCGTTCTTCATGATGTCTGCGAGCTTCGCCTTCTCGGTGTTGAGCACCTTACCGCGGAGCGGCAGGATCGCCTGGAACGTCCGGTTGCGGCCCTGCTTCGCTGAACCGCCTGCGGAATCACCCTCGACGAGGAACAGTTCATTCTTGTCCGCGTTTTTCGAGGCGGCAGGCGTCAGCTTCCCGTTCAAGATGCTCGATCGTTTCTTCTTCTTGCCATTCCGGGCTTCTTCGCGCGCCTTGCGCGCCGCTTCCCGGGCCTGTGAGGCACGGATCGCCTTCTTGATGAGGAGTGTCGCCGTCTGCGGGTTCTCCTCGAGATACGTCGACAACTTGTTCGAGACGACGGAGTCCGCGCTCGTCCGGGCTTCCGGTGAACCGAGCTTCGACTTCGTCTGCCCTTCGAACTGGAGGAACTCCTCCGGTATGCGGACGGAGACGATCATCGTCAGTCCCTCTCGGATGTCATTCCCGTCGAGGTTCTTATCCTTCTCCTTGAGCAGGGCGTTCTTTCGCGCATACTCGTTCATGATCCGGGTCATCGCAGTCTTCGCGCCGACTTCATGTGTACCGCCGTCGCGCGTCCGGACGTTGTTGACGAACGAAAGGACGTTCTCCGAATAGGCATCCGTGAACTGGAAGGCGATGTCGACCTCGATCTCGTTCTCCGTCCCTTCGAAGGCTACCGTCGGGTGAAGCGTATCTTTGTCATCGTTCAGATAGGCGACGAACTCGCTGACACCTTCCTCGTACTCGAACGTCTCGCTCTTATCCGATCGTTCGTCCGTCAGTGTGATGCGGAGCCCTTTGAGGAGGAACGCCGATTCGCGCAGCCGTTCTGCAAGCGTGTCGTAGTTATACGTCAACGTGCTGAAAATCGAACCGTCCGGCTTGAAGCGGACGCTCGTCCCGCTCTGGCGCGTATTTCCCGTCTCGACGAGTGTCGTCTTCGGGACACCGCCGTTCTCGAACCGTTGCTCGTACTGCTTGCCGTTCCGGTAGATCGTCACGATGAGCTCCGTCGACAGGGCGTTGACGACCGAGGCCCCGACGCCGTGCAAACCGCCGGACGTCTTGTATCCGCCTTGGCCGAACTTACCGCCTGCGTGGAGCACGGTGAAGATGACCTCCGGCGTCGGTTTGCCGGAAGCGTGGAGCCCGGTCGGCATCCCGCGTCCGTGGTCGCGTACCGTGATGGCATTGTCCTTATGGATGATGACGTCGATCTGTTCGCCGAACCCGGCGAGCGCCTCGTCGATCGCATTGTCGACGATCTCATATACCAGGTGATGCAGGCCGCGGTGATCCGTCGAGCCGATGTACATCCCCGGGCGTTTCCGGACTGCTTCGAGTCCTTCGAGCACCTGGATGGCATCTTCATTGTAGTTGTATAAGTCTGTCGCCATGTCCTTCACCTCAAAAATCGCGATTAAAACAAACATCCGTTCGTTTTTTCGCGTAGTCTGTCTCCTATTGTAGGCATCCTGAGTGAAATTAGCAATAGTGTGCATGAAAGGCGCCAAAAAAAGGCATTCGACCAGAAGGGCCGAATGCCTTTTTGATTCCCCTCATTTTCAAGTGTAACGGTGCTCGACCATGATGCACCGGTCCTCGACGTAAGCGATGTTCGCGGCATCCGCGGTTTTAGAAGCCTCCCGGCTGATCAGTCCGAGTTGGTTCCAGATCATGCCGACGTCCCCGTGGCGTACGGCATCCTCTGCGACGCCCGGCAGATATTGCGGACGACGGAAGACATTGACGATGTCGATGTGACCCGGGATGCTCGCGACGTCCGGATAGACTTCTCGCCCCTTCCATTCGTCGAGCAACGGATTGACCGGTATGACCTCATATCCGCTCTCGACGAGGTAATCCGCAATCTGGTTCGCCGTCTTACCAGCATTGTGCGAAATCCCGACGAGCGCGATCCGCTTCGCCGCCTTCAAGGCTGTTCTTGCTTCCTGGTTCGATAACATGGAATGCCCCCTTGTTCCTGATTGGAATATAGTTGCTGACTGAATGTATTTACCCGTTTCAACGGAAGGGAATGCCGGAACACGGCAAAAGAAGCGATTTTCATGATTTTGCGTTCACGTGCATCCAGACGACCGGTCACCCACCTTGTACGCTGTCGATGCAACTGAGAGCGAATTCGAAAAAACAGACCAAGTTTACATAATTTTATTATTGTATTGTAGACCCGATTTATCGATTCCCGTTCTGTTGCAGTGAGATGGAATACTACCCGTCCTGTCGATTGTCGATGCAACTGAGAGGCCTCTGTCTGACAATTTATGTTTGCGTGAAATGATAATTTCACGCAAAAACAACTACGCCGTGTAGCCATTTGTTATACTAGTGTAGAGGAGGGATAACGACATGAGTTTGTTCAAAAACCTCGGGAAAACAACTGAAAAGGTGACCGAACGCCGCCAATTCACGGATATTCCCGGCTATCACAAAATGCCCCGTTTCATCCAAGGGTATATCGATCATCTCGCGGCAAAACATTTCTCGAAGGCGACGATGAAGCGTTACATATATGACTACCTTGCCTTTTTCGATTTCGTGAAGGAAGCATCCGGGGAAGTGATCGACCCGGCAGACATCACGCTCGAAGCCTTCCGTGATGTCGATGCGGAAGGGGTCTCGGCCTATGCGGAATACCTCGCGCTGACGCGGGAGAACGCGCCGAGCGTCATCAACCGGAAGCTGTCCGCGTTGCAGTCGCTGTTCCGGCACCTCGTCGACACGGGACAGGTGCAAGAGAATCCGGTCGCGAAGGTCGACCGGCCGAAGCAGGCGAAACGGGAACCGGTCTATCTGACGAAGCGCGAGTGGGAGGAATTGATCCAGCTGTTGCCGTCGAACGTCGAGATGAACGCGCGCGAGGCATCGCACTACGAACGGGACCGCGTCCGCGACGTGACGCTGTTCCAATTGCTCGGCTACAGCGGGATGCGCCTTCAGGAGATGACGAACCTCGTCTGGAACGACATCGACTTCCATGAAGGACGGATCCACGTCATCGGCAAAGGCAACAAGGAGCGACATATCCCGCTCGCGCTGCCGGCGAAGGTCGCACTCCGGAAATATGCCGTCCATTACGGTCTCGCGATGCGCGGGACGGACCCGGTCTTCGAGAAGAACGGCCGTCCGCTCAGCCCGCGCGCCGTCCAGCATATCTTGAAGCGGCATACGGACCGGTTGCGGCCGCTCCTCCCCTTCCTCGACCGGAAGAAGATCACGCCGCACAAGTTGCGCCATACGTTCGCGACGCGGCTTGCGACCGGCGGGATCGACGTGCTGACGATCCAACAATTACTCGGTCACGAATCCGTCGCGACGACGCAAGTGTACGCGCATATCGGTGACCAGGAGAAAAAACGGGCCATCGAACTGTTTGATGATGGACGATAACAACATTATGTAAACCCATTGGGTGGACATGAATCATTTCTTGAAATTAAGGAGGGAGCCGATGAACTACGCGCTCAACCATAAAAAAATCAAGGATATCTGCGGACTCGTCGCCTTCCGCCGAGGCAAGAGGACATTCGAGAAGCGGGGTGTCCACTTCAAGGAGCAGGAACCTGACGGCGCGCTTGCCGAAATCACAGGAGAGCACGACTTCCTCGTCCGAGTGAAAATCGATCGGAAGGGATTCGTTCAGGCATCCTGCACGTGCCCGCAGCTCGGGTCCTTCCAACTCTTCTGTTCGCACGTCGCTGCGACGCTGATCGCGATGCATGACGTGCAGGTGAACGGAAGGCGACGAGAGGTGTTCCCCTCCCCCGTCACGCGATCACCGCGTGACGACGACTTCGCGCGGGAATTCCTGCGGCTCCTGCCGATCCGGTCGGCCGGCTTGTCCTTTCATTTTGACGCGACGGAGAGCGGTTTTCTGCTTGAAGTGAAGGCGGTCCGGCTTCCGGAAGTGATCGAGCGTCTGACGGTCGCAGGCAAGCTCCATATTTCAGTCAAGACGATGGAACGGTTTCTTGCCGCCCGCCCCACGCTTGAACAATCGGGGGTCGTCGTGATATCCGAGGCGGTCGATCTGCGTCTCATCAAGGAGCCGTTCATCGGCCGAATCTATCTCGACCGCCAAGGGAGACTCGAAGTCCGGCTCGCCTTCGCCTACGGAAGAATCGTCGTACGGCCGGGAGAGACTTCCCGCTACATCGGCAGGGACAGGACGAGTGAGCAGGCCATGATTGGCTACCTGAAGGAGAGTGGTTTCCGGCAAGTCGCGGATCGCTTCATCCTCGAGGATGCGGAACGGGAGTTCGACTTCCTGACGAGCATGCTCGACGACAGGATCCGATTCGGTCGATACGCTGAACTGCACGTGACGGAAGCGATCCGGGGGACTCTCGTCACGGATCAGGCGATCGACATCAAGGTCGAAATTGACGATCGGCTCGACTGGCTCGTCTTCGATTTTGCGATGACCGGCATACCTGAAATCGAGATCAAAGGCGTGCTCGAAAGTTTGCGGCAGCGAAAGGTCTATCACCGCCTGCGTGACGGCCGCCTGCTTCCACTGGCGAAATTCAATGACGCTTCCGCCTTGTTGCGCCGCCTGCGCGGCGTCGATGAACAGAACGGAGGGAAGATCCGTACTGCAGCACTGCCGAACCTTCATCTGACGGACAGGTTGAAGGACAAGGACATATTCGATGCTCTCGTGCAAATGAAGGACCTGTCGCTTGAGCGCAACCCGCTCGTCCGGGAACTCTTGCCGTATCAGGAGCAAGGTGTCGCCTGGATGCTTAGACTGTCGGAAATCGGTGCAGGAGGGATTCTCGCTGACGAAATGGGGCTCGGCAAAACGGTTCAGGCAATCGCCTATCTCGCGTCAGAAGAGGCCGGTGAAACGTCCTGCGTCGTCGCCCCCGCTTCACTCATCTATAACTGGGAAAGTGAGCTGAAGGCGTTCGCCCCACGGTTGTCCGTCCTCATCGTGGTCGGAAACCGGGAACAGCGTCTCAAAGCCATCGCCCGCGCGAAGGACTACGACGTGATTCTGACATCCTATACGATGATGCGAAGTGATATCTCCTATTATCCGCCGCTCAAGAATGTCATCTTCGACGAGGCGCAGCAGTTCAAGAACCCGGACACGCAGACGGCCCGTGCGCTTAGAAAGCTGCGCGCGAAACATCGCTTCGCTCTGACCGGGACGCCGATCGAAAACAAATTGATGGACCTCTGGGCGATTTTCCAGGTCGTCTCACCCGGTTTTCTGCCGGACCGCCTGGCCTTCCAGGAACTGTCCCGTACGACTGTCGCAAGGCTCGTCGAACCGTTCGTGCTGAGGCGGGTGAAGCAGGATGTACTCGCGGAACTGCCGCGCAAGTCGAGCGTCGTCCTGCGCTCGGAACTGCTGCCGGAACAAAAGAAAGTCTATGCCGCCTACCTCGCGAAGCTACAGCTCGAGACATTGCGCCATCTCGACGAAACGAAACCACAGGACCGGATCAAGCTGCTTGCCGGCATGACACGTCTCAGGCAGATCTGCTGCCACCCCGCCCTGTTCGTCGAAGGTTACGAGGGAGGGTCCGCGAAACTCGATCAGCTGAAGGAGCTCGTCCGGGACCGTGTCGCATCAGGGAGACGGATCCTCATCTTCTCCCAGTTCACGCGAATGCTCGGCCTGATCAGCGAATCCCTCCTCCAGGTAGCGGATCACGTCTATTTGAGCGGAGAGACGCCGATCGAAGAGAGGATCGGGTTGTGCGAACGTTTCAACGCCGGGGAAGTGCCTGTCTTCCTGATTTCCTTGAAAGCAGGCGGGGTCGGGCTTAACTTGACCGGCGCGGACACGGTCATCCTCTATGATCTTTGGTGGAACCCTGCCGTCGAGGACCAGGCGAGCAGCCGGGCGCATCGGATGGGGCAGACGAGAGAGGTCGAGGTCGTCAGGATGATCGCGAGCGGGACGATCGAAGAGAAAATCGATGAACTGCAGCGAGACAAGGAACGATTGATCCGTGAGGTCATCGATTTCGATCGGGACGATTTCATATTTTCGGACTGGGTCGGACTGCTTCGGTGAAAGGAGAAGGTGCGTTATCCGACGCACCTTCTTTTGTTTGCAGGAAGACGGGCGTCTCATCTTGAAGTATGGAGCAAAGGAAATAAAGAGAGATGAGGTGATGCGGTGGAATGGCTGATGATTGCTTATCTAGGTGGAAGCATTCTCGGAGGAACGATCTATAAGAAATGGTCGCGCCGTGATCTCGCTACGAGCGGATCGGGCAACGTCGGTGCACGGAACGCCCTCAGGACGGGAGGGATCCCCGCCTTCTTGTTCGTCTATGGAATTGATCTCGCGAAGACGCTGCTCATCCTGTCGATCGTGCCGGCGGAATGGTTCTGGCAGGCCGCCCTTTGCCTGACGCTCGGTCATCTTTACCCCCTCTTCCATCTGAGGCATGGCGGGAAGGGCTACGCCGTCTTCTCCGGCATCGTGCTCGCCGTCTCCCCCCTCTATTACATAGCCGGTCTCGTGCTGCTCGGATTGTCCTATCTCGTCCTTCGCGACAGTGTGCGGGCCGGGATGGTGCCGGTTCTGTGCCTGCCGCTCCTTGCGACCGGGTCAGGAATGCTGAGTATCGCCTCGGCAACCGGAATTGCAGCGCTTGTCCTCTATGCCCACTTCAAGAAGAAAGGAGCAACGGAATGATCCATTATGCCATCGCGACGAAGGAAGACGATGAAGCGATCCATCAGCTTAACTACGAGGCGTTCGCAGAAGAGATCCCGCAACACCCGCCGAACGAGGAGCGACGGCTCGTCGATAAGTTCCACGATGAGAACACGTACCTGGTCGGTAAGGAGAACGGAAAAATCGTCGCCATGCTCGCGCTCCGCGACGCCCGCCCCTTCTCGCTCGAACAGAAAGGGATCACTCTGCCGAAGGATGCGGGCCGGCCTGTCGAGGTCCGCCTCTTGACGGTGCGACCCGAGCACCGGAACAGCCGGACGTTCCTCGGGCTGATGCGCTACATGATGAACCATTTGGAGGAAACAGGCCATGATGTCGCCTATATCAGCGGGACGACACGCGAGGAAAGATTATATGGCCGATTCGGATTTCGGGTGTTCGCGCCGGCGGTGGGAACGGCTGAAGCGATGTTCCTGCCGATGCGTCTGACGCGGGAGGATCACCTCGCCTCCCCGCTCGCTGCGACGCTTCGTCCCGTGACGTTCCTTGCCGGTCCGGTCTCGGTCCATCCGAATGTGCTGAAGGCGGCTGCGCTCGAACCTGTCCCGCACCGCTCGCAGGAAATGGTCAATCTGATGCGGCAACTCGCGGATAAGTTACGTGCGCTCGTCAATCTGCCGCATCTTGCGACACTCCTCGGAAGCGGAACGCTCGCGAACGACGCCGTAGCTGCCCAGCTGAGGAATCGCGGCGGACGAGGGCTTATCGTCGACAGTGGTCAGTTCGGCAGGCGACTCGCGGATCATGCGCTGCGGGCAGGACTTTCATTCGACCGGTTCGAGCAGGCGGAAGGACGGTCGCTCGACATCGAGCGGCTGACGGATGGATTCGAACGAATCAGACCGGATTGGATCTGGCTCGTCCACTGCGAGACATCGACCGGTGTCCTGCATGACATCGATACCGTCTCGCGTCTGTGCAACAAGTACTCCTGCATGCTGGCGCTCGACGCGATCAGCTCCGTCGGGACGGCACCTTACGACTTCAGCCGGTGTGATTACGTCAGCTTCGTCTCCGGCAAGGCGCTCGGTGGTCTGACGGGTCTTGCCTTCGTCGCAATGAGCGAAGCACCGCTCGCGACGCCCGACATGCCGCGTTATCTCGACTTGTCACTCTATCAGGACTACGTCGCGTTCTCGCATTCGTCGAATCTGGTTCGCGCTTGTCTTGCGGCGATCGATGTACTCGACTTGGAATCGGCCGGACGAAAGATGGACATTCTAATCGACGTGCTCGCCGGTCACGGCATCACGCCTCTTGCTGAACCGGATAGCCAGGCGCGCGGAATCCTGACGCTCGTATTCGAAGACGCCACCGAGATCGCGCGGCAGCTCAAGGCGAACGGCTTTTCCGTCCAGTTCGAAAGCGAATATTTGGCAGAACGGAACTGGCTCCAAGTCTCGACGATGGGCCATACGACCGAGCGGCAATGCCGCGAACTCGCCCATCGAATCGGCATGCTGGCAAATCGGTCTGCATCGATCGAATCGTGAGCGGGTAAAGGAGGAGGACTGGAAAGGAAGGGCATTGAATGAAAACCATCGTACTCGTCGGGGCAGGACACGCCCATCTACACTGCATCCGTCATGCGGAAAGCATTCCTTCCGTGAAGTGGCTCGTCGTGACGGCATCGCGCCATCAATATTATTCGGGAATGTTCTCCGGATTCGCGGAAGGCATTTACGATTCTGAAGACATCCGGATTGACGTCAGGAAGCTCTGTGCCGCGTCAGGTGTCGAATTCATCGAGGATACGGCAGTCAGCGTCGACCTCAAGAAGAAGGAACTTGTTTGTGCGTCGGACCGGATCGTCCCATATGATGCCATCTCGTTCAATCTCGGTTCGCTTGACACACCAGCGATCGACGGCGTGTTCGCGCATCAGTTATCGATCAAGCCGAACTACCAGGCAGAGGAACGGATCAAACGGTTCAGCACGGCTTCGAATCCGGTCATCGTCGGTTCAGGTGCCGCGGCGGTCGAGATGGCGGCATCGTTCGCTGCGCGCGGCATGCGGCTGACGCTCGTCCATGACGGACCGCTCCTGAAGGTGAACGGGATCGAGGCGACCCGGCTTGCCGAGGAGCGGCTGCGCGAGCTCGGTGTCATGACAATTCACGATCGCCTCGTCGCTGCACTGCCGGAGGAGCTGTTGCTTGAAAGTGGCAACGGGATCACCTGCGATGCGCTCCTGTTCCTGGGCGGGGCGACTGCTCCACCCCTGTTCAAGGATTCGTCCCTCTGGACCGATGATTCGGGATTCCTGCTCGTCATGGACACACTCCAGTCGCTCAGCTCTCCTTCCCTGTTCGGTGCAGGTGACAGCGCCACGCTCGCCTCTCATCCGAGTACGCCGAAAAATGGCGTCACGGCCGTCAGACAAGGACCGGTCTTGTTCCGGAACCTCGTCGCCTATCTCGAGGATGACCTGATGTTAGCGTATCGGCCGCAACGATATTATTTGACGATTCTGTCGATGGGAAGGCGGCGAGGTCTGCTGCTCTACGGAAAGTTCGTCCGTTTTTCACGGATTGCCTGGCTACTCAAACACCGGATCGACCATCGTTTCATGCAGAAGTATCGGACATAGAAACAGGGAACCCTTCAGCCGATTTGGCGGGGTTCCCTGTTTCTGCGTTCAAATACGGCCTACTTCTCACGGCGTGCCTTTCAAGCCCCTCATCCTCCATCTTCCGACTTGTTGTTCAAGGCGTGAACCAAAGGCTTTTGAAGGGTATCGACGACGGCTGAAATGAGGGTCGTCGCTATGATGGCGATCAGACTTAATGCGATTGGTCCTGCCGCATCATCTCCAGTCCTGCCGGCCATCACCCGCAAGGTCCCGATCCCTAGCAACAGGAAAAAGATTGCTGCAAACGTGCATCGTTTAATGACCTGCAACGAAGTGAAGGCAGATGTTGAGAAGGCGGCGTTTCGCTCGATGTGAGTCAGTAGCCTGAAGATGTGATACAAGGCGACTGAAACAGTGAGGCACAAGCCATATGCCCATATAAGGAATGGGAAGAGGAAGGCGGCCGTGTCTGGATGGTCTTTCGCATCCTGAATCACGGTCAGAGGCAACCAATATACACACGTCACAAGCAACGCCAGTGCGATCAGGGAGATAGCGCTCTTCAAGTATACGGTAGAGATTGATTTAGATTTCAGATCGACCACCTCTTTCGATTATTGATGATGTGGTCTTTAATTTATCATGTAATTTATCGTTTATCAATAAATAAATATCATTAAACAACATTTTAGTTCCCGAATCGCTTCGTCATGAAAACATTCCCTCTAAAGAATGCCTGCCCACATGTCGTGGGCAGGCTCGGTTTTGATGGTTCATGTGATCATTCAGTAAGAAGTTGCCATTGAGCGGTTCGATGGCCGATGGCATGCCATGTTATTGGTCTAAAGCGACTCGCTTGCGGCCCCGTTCTCTAATCTTGTTCGAACAACGCACTGATAAGTGACGGCAATTCCGCTAGATCCTCGATGATACCATCAGCCTCTGCGTCTCTCCAATGTCGCTTCTTTTTTCATACCTAGACGTTTGGCACCATCCACATCATCATGCGGAGGGTCACCGACGTATATACTTTCGGCAGCCGAACCGTCATGCCGTTCGAGGACTCGTCCGAATAGCTGAGGATCAGGTTTCTTGATCCCTTCCTACTCAGACACGAGAATACTGTCGAAATAGTGGTGAATTCCAAGTGCACATATTTAAGAAACAGTCTTCAGGTGGCGAGGCTTCAGTGCGACGCGGAATCATGACAAAGAAATCACGAAGAAAAAGCCCGGATTTCCGCGGAATATCGCTGGAATTCGGGCTTGCTTGATATAGGCGGACGCCGCTAACCGGTGAGCCGGACAGGCCGATTGAAGTCAGTCCGTTCAATTCGCTCGCGCTTTCTCATGGGGAATCTTCTGTTTGATCAAGAGCGTCTTGCCGCTCGCCTCCTGCGGGATGACCTCGACAGGATGGGCATTGATTTTCATTTCCGGTCCGAACAGGCGTCTCAACACGAAATGTAACTGTTTCTCGTGCTCGGGCTTGAAGCGTGATTGGTCAGGGACGTACAGGAACGTCACTTCCTTCTGGCGCTCCTGGATGTATTGGACCCGTTCGATGCAGTTCGGCAGGATGCGGACGATGCCGGCAAGCTCTCCTTCGAATACCTTGTGCCCGTCCTCCATCAAGAGGAAGCTGCGTCCCCTTCCGTCGATCGATTCGACGATAGGTCCCGGGTGACCACACGGGCAGAATGTTTCTTTGCTCATCGTCATCCGGTCACCGATCCGGTAACGGACGAGCGGGGTCCCGTGCGTATCGAAGCTCGTCACGAGGATTTCCCCCTCCTCGATCACCTCGATGATACCCATCTCGTAATGGAGATGTTTCCTGCGATATGGACATTCGGCGACGATCGGCGCACCTTCCGAGGAGGCATATTGATCGAAGACGGGAGCATGGTACACCTCTTCCAGTAAGGCCCGTTCCTCTGCCGTGATCATCTCGGCCGTCGGAAAGATCGCCCGCGGACGGATCGTCAACCTGATGCCATGGCGTTTCGCATAGCGCGCGACCTCGATCATCCCGGAAGGCATCCCGTCGATTGATTCCGGCTTGAACTCGTTGAGTCGGGCGATATAATACGGAATCGTCCGCGGACTGATTTGCTTGATCGTAAAGAGCAGCTGATTGAGGGAGGGATTCATTCGCCAGTAGACAGGCTTCTTCTGCCCTTTCGAGATCAGGACCTGCCCTGTGAAACTGGCGCGGCGCATCCCCTTGCGAACGCCATGCTTGTACTTGAAATAATCGAGATGGGCCATACCGCGCTGCATGTCCTCCTTCGTATAGTGGACATGCAGGGACGTCCCCGTCGTCCCGCCGGTTTTGGCGAGGAGCGGCGCATGGATGTCGGTGTGGACGCGCTCGTTCTCTGCCCGAAGCGTTTCCTTCTCGAGAATCGGTATGTTCTTAAGCGCGTCAAGGTCAGGCAGCGGGAGTGTGATCTGGTGTGTATCGAACAGTTCCTTATAGTAGTCACTATGTTCTTTGCAGAACGCGAGGAATTCATTCAGGCTTTCGAGCTGTTCCGCAGCGACGTCGACCGTACGCCCTTCTTTCTCGATCAGCTCGTTGAAGCGTTGCTCGTAGACGGGACCGTACCGTTGCTTGTAGAACAGATAACCTTGGAGGACTGTCAATAATTGCTGAACGACGAGGGGAGAACGGAAGTAGATGCGCTCTTTGAGCTTCATGGTGCCACGACCTTTCTGAGATGTCGAACGGACAGGATGACGGTGTGAGCTGCAAGCGGAGAAAAACCATACAATCCTATACCCTATGTGCACCCAATAATTCCTATTTGAACAATTAAATTCACAAAAAAATACCATCACAGGTACACCAGCGGAATGATGAGCATACGGATACCGGAGTTTCAAGTCCTTTTGTGACGGTCTCCTCTTTGCCGAGTGAACCCGTTCTTTCGAGGAAGTTTGAGAAGCCATCCTTCAGTCGCAAGGTGATTCCGGCATGGAAAACGGGTAAAAGAGATGAATCTGACAACTGGGGGTGTGAAACGGATGATTGCGCTCGAATCGATCGTCACGATCGCGGGATTCGTCCTGTTCGCCTTGAACCTGATCCTTGCCGCGACGATCATTTTCGTCGAAAAGCGGGATATCGGTACGACATGGGCATGGCTGTTCGTCTTGATGTTCCTGCCATTGATCGGCTTCTTGATATACCTGTTCTTCGGCCGCTCGATGCAGAGTGATAACTTCTATCGCGTTCTTGATGAGGAACGCGCCGCTCACTCTGCGCGGATCGCGATACAGCAGGACTTGGTCGCGCGAAAGGCAGGCGTCTTCGGGACGCATCCCCTGCTGAAGAAATACAGCCAGTTGCTTAAGATGAATCTGACTTCGACGAACGCTCTCGTCTCGTTCGAGAATGCAGCATCGGTCATCCATGACGGAGAACAGAAGTTCCAGCGGCTGATGCAGGATATAAGTGACGCCAAAAAAGAAATCAACGTCCAGTACTACATTCTCCAGAATGATGCGCTCGGTACGGCGCTCGTCGACAAGCTGACGGAGAAGGCGAATGAAGGGATTAAGGTTCGGCTGCTCTATGATGCAGTCGGCTCCCGAGGGCTCGCGCGGTATGATTTCTCACGATTCACTGCTTCAGGCGGCGAGGTCAAATCATTTTTCCCGTCTACGCTCGGCATCAATTTTCGCGTCAACAACCGCAATCACCGGAAGCTCTGTATCATCGATGGAGCGATAGGATATGTGGGCGGCTTCAACGTCGGGACGGAATACCTCGGGACCGACCCTAAGTTCGGTTACTGGCGGGACGTGCATCTGCGCTTTGAGGGGGAGGTCATCGATCAGCTGCTCGAACGCTTTCTCCTCGACTGGAACCGGTCCGTCCCGACAAAGGTTATAGAGTCCCGTTCCGCGTTCGAATGGCACTCACCGGGGACGCGTTCATTGACCCCGGTCCAGATCGTGACATCCGGTCCGAACTCATCGACGGAGCATTCGAAGAACATGCTGATCAAAATGATCAGCGCGGCGAAATCATCGATCTATATCCAGTCACCCTATTTCATCCCTGACGCGAGCTTTCTCGATGCGTGTCGCATCGCCCTCTTGTCCGGCGTCGAGATCAACCTGATGATCCCGAATAAGCCTGACCATATCTTCGTCTACTGGGCGACCTTCGCCAATGCGGCGGAACTCGTTCGCTACGGCGCGAACGTCTACACTTACGAGAGCGGCTTTTTGCATGCGAAGACGCTCGTAGTCGATGAGGAGGTCGCGTCGATCGGTACGGTGAACATCGACGCCCGCAGCTTTCGGCTGAACTTCGAGATATCTGCCCTCGTCTACGACGCTGAGGTCGCACGTTCTGTCACGGAGGCATTCCGCAAAGACCTTGCGGATTGCGAGTTGCTGACGCTTGAGCGATATGAGTCTCGGCCGCACTGGATTCGCTTCAAGGAGAGCATCGCGCGACTTCTCAGTCCGATTTTATGACGCTCTCGAGAGAAAACACCGGATTCCAGCGGGACGGCTGTAATCCGGTGTTTCTATATACGCACTATAACGCTGTGAAGTCGTCAGCGCTTGAACGCCGACAGCCATTCCTCATTCCAATCGAAATATCCGGTCTTGTCGGTCCAGCACATCTCGAACAGTTCGCTTGGATAAGGAAGCGCGAGTGGCGGTCGTTCACCGGACGGGAAGTAACGTAAGTCGAGCGACTCCCCGTCGATCGCCTCGAGCTCGCCCGAGACGACCTCGCAGCCGAACACGGTGGCGACGTATTCGACCTCGTTGCCGTCCGGATAGGTCAGCCGGTAGGCCTCCCCTCCGAAGACACCGAGCAGTGCGACAGGCCGGACGATCAATCCCGTTTCCTCATATACTTCCCGGACGACTGCCTGTGCAGGGGATTCCCCGAGCTCGACGGCTCCGGCAGGCAGGCTCCAATACGATCCGCCAGGGTACTGGAAGAGTATGTCGTCCCCGCGCTTGATGATCGCGGCGACCGACGGCGAGAAAATCCGCCGTGTTCCGATGTCTCTTCTCAGTTCTTCATAGTAAGTAGACATTCCCATTCAATTCACCTTCTCCATTCATATTCTTCTTTCAGCAAGGCGAACAGGACGAAATCTTCCCAATCACCATTGATATAGAGACTCTTGCGCGCTAGTCCCTCCCGGACGAACCCGATTTTTTCGAGGACGCGGGCGGACGGGAGGTTTTCTGGCATCACCTCGGCACGAATGCGATGGAAACCAAGCCCGTCGAACAGGATTTGCAGCACGAGCCGGATCGCCTGCGCCATCAGTCCCCGGCCTCCATGATCCGCGTCGATCTGATACCCGATCATGCACGTCTCTGCCGGTCCACGCATGACGAACGAGACGGATACCTCTCCAATCAGGCTGTCATCCTCTTTCAGAAAGATGCCAAAGGCGTGATGTTCGTCCTTGCTGCTGCGTTCCATGATTTCCAGTATCCGAGCTTGTTGCCCACCTAGCGTGTAACTCTCAGCGTCAGGTTTGATCGGCATCCATCTTTCCCAGCGGCTTTTATTTTTGACGGCACATGCGAGCAAGGCCTCTGCATCCTCGATGTGATACGGTCTGACATAGATTTCGATGATCGACACTCCTCTCTGGCGAAGAAGGGCATATTCATTACTCCGCTTGAAATGAATTGCACGCATCAGCACCATTCTCCTGCCTGACTCGATGAAATGCGTCCTCAGAAAAAAAGAGTTGTTTTTTTTCTGTTCAAAAAACCGCTTCATATCAACGTTTTTCGGAATCCTAAAATCTTTTTTCAAACTTTTTTAGCTTTACACCTTCCTTTATTCGAAACCTCATGCTATATTATTAAGTAATTATTATTGTTCGGTGGAGATGAAAGTGTTTCGCTTAAAACTCGATGAAATTGAGCATGGTAGTAATAAATTAGTGTGAACAATCACACGCAGGAGGCAACACACATGGAACACGGTAAAGTAAAATGGTTTAACGCAGAAAAAGGTTTTGGCTTCATCGAACGTGAAAACGGCGACGACGTTTTCGTTCACTTCTCAGCTATCCAATCAGAAGGTTTCAAATCACTTGACGAAGGTCAAGAGGTTTCTTTCGAAGTTGAAGAAGGCCAACGCGGACCACAAGCTACAAACGTTACAAAGATCTAATTTGTAACTTGTAAAAAGACCCAGCTCATGCTGGGTCTTTTTTTTTGAATTTTTTTAAGCGAGCGGATGCTGACGCAACCGCCAGGCGGTAAAGAGGAAGAGAATCAAACTGATCAGGAGGATCGTTCCTGCTTCCGTCCAGACCGCCTCCCCCTTTTGATAGATGGCATCGATTCCTCGATTGAACCAATAGGTCGGAAAAACCTTGCCGATCGTCAGCAGCGACTCCGGTAAGATCGAGAGCGAAACGAAGGCGCCACCGGTGATCGCGGCGATCATGCTGACTGACGTCTGCAGGACGTTCGCCCTCTCCCGATTCGTCGAGAACCCGGCGATGAAGGCGCTGATCGCGAGGCACGACACCATGTAGGCAAGAAAGAGCGGAAGCGTCTTGTCGAGATAGCGCAGTACCGTCGATCCATAGAAGATGAGACTGAGTGACAACAGCGCAGTCACGAAGAAGATGCCGAGGATGGTGAATGCTACGAGAACGGTCCCGATATAGCGGGACGAAGACAGCGGGGATGCAAAAAGTCTGCCATAGATCCGCTGCTCCCGGTCATCGAGCAGGAAGGTAGGGATCCACTGGGACAGCGTCATCAGGGTCACGAAGGATAATAACGCGAAATAAAGTTGGACGCTCGTCCTCTCGAGCACGCGGTTGTCGAATGACTCTTCCTCGAGGCGGACCATGCGTTGCGGATTTGCCGCCAGCAAGGCGCGGAACTCCTCCCGGTCGGAACTTGCGGAGGCGAGAGTGGACACATGGTCGAGATATCCGGTCAACGATTGTTCAAGGAAGACGGTCTCGCTCCCTTCGATCGCAGCAGTCGTGATTTTCTCTGGCGTTTCAGTCAACAGCGATTTCTCGAACCCTTCCGGAATGACGACGACGAACTCGCTTCCGGTCGTCAAGGCTGTTTCAGCCCCCTCGCTCCCCGTCCGTACATCCCCCCATTCATCCGCTTTTTCAGCGATGGCAAGCGAGACGGACGACTTGTCGTTGTCGACGACGAAGATGTCGAGCGTTTGATCAGACGACCGGAAAAACGTGACGATTCCTGCGAGGGCGACCGCGAAAGCGAGTGACCAGATCCACATCAGCCGCTTACGCGCCATGCGCATGAGGACGTGTCTTAACAGGTACATGGCGGAACCCTCCCTTCCATCTGAACAGGATGGCACTGAGCAGAGCGAACACTGCGACATGAAGCGTAAGCAGCAGCATACTATCGCGATAGATCGTCAGGTCACCGTCAAACAGAATTTGTAACACCCCTTCCCTCATGAACAGAGGCATCAGAAGGTCGTGCGCAAACGGAAATCGGCTGAGCACGAATCGGTCAAGCCCCGGTACATACCCTCCTGACAGCAGCAAGAGGACCGTCGTCATCCCGTTGACGATGAACCCTGCTATGTTCGGGTTACGGAACGGCAGGCTCGACATCAGGAAACCGAACGAGATCCCGTAGAGAGCTAGACCTGCGAGGGCTAGCAACAGTAGATCGAGACGGATCCGGCCAAGGTCGAACGAACGATAGATGAAATGGCTGACGGTGAAGATGACGACCAACTGGAGAAGGACGACCGAAAATCGGCTGATCGTCCCGGCCAGGCGATATCGAACAAGCGAGATCGGAGCAGCTTGGACCCGCAGATAGCTACCGCGCATCGCCTGATCAGCGGCGAACATCGCCGTGACGTACATGCCGCCGAACAAGGCGGTCATCGCAGAGATGGTGACCGTGAAATATTCGATCGAGCTCGGCGTCTTCGAGGTGAGGTCGAACGACTTGCGATCGATCAGGTCGACTGGACCAGCTTGCGGAAGATTGCGTTCGAGTAGCAACAGCTGTGTATTGGCAGCTTGGACATAACGGTCGAGCAGCACTTTGAGCACCTGAACCTCGATCGACGTCGATCGTTCGTGGAGCAGCCGGATCTCCTCCCCCCCGAACAGGATGACGTCCGCCTTCTGTGCATCGATCGCCGCTCTCGCCAGTCGCTCGCTTCCGTAAGGACGGACGGACAGAAAGGACGCGATCCTGTCATCGGCAAGAAATTGTTCGAGCGGCTGGTCGAACCGAATGTCGCCGGACGCGATGTACGCGACATCAACCTCTGGCAGGTCGACCTCCGACGAGAACACGGCACTGAGCATCGTGCCTAGACCGATGATCAGGACGAGCGGGAAGATCATCATCCAGAAGAGGGTCTGGCGCTGGCGGATCTGCTGGCGGAAATCGGATTTGACGCATACCCAGAATGTTCTCATCTCCTCCTCCTATTCCCTCAGCGCCTTGCCCGTCAGCGTCAGGAAGACGCTGTTGAGGGTCGGACGCTCGAGTGAGACGGTCGTGAACGCGACATGGTCTTCCTGCAGCAGTTCGAGGACGGGCATGACGCTCGCTCCCTTTTGGATGTCAGCACATATCTCTTCACCCTCGACACGGACATTTTGTACGAACGAAAGAGCGCCGATCTGCCCGATCGTCGCTTGCCCGATCCGTGGCGCATGGATCCTGAGAGACTCGACGGTCGTGACGAGCTCCTTCAGTTCGTCAGGCGTGCCTTCCGCGATGACGCGACCGGTGTCCATGATGGCGACGCGGTGACAAAGCAGTTCGACTTCTTCCATGTAATGGGATGTATAGATGATCGTCGCCCCATCCCGGTTCAGCTGACGGATGTTTTCAAGGATCGTGTTCCGCGACTGCGGATCGATCGCGACAGTCGGTTCATCCATGAAGATCAGTTTCGGTCGATGAACGATGCCGCAAGCGATGTTCAACCTTCGCATCATCCCCCCTGACAATTGGCGGGGGAACTTCTTCTCCTGCTCACTGAGCTGGACGAATGCGAGAGCAGCGTCCGCCTGATGCCTCGCCTCCTCCTTCGACAATCCATACAATTGACCGAAAAAGGCTATGTTTTCGCGTACCGTCAGATCCTCATAGACGGATATCTGTTGTGGGACGATTCCGACGCGCGCCTTGATATAGGCTGCATCCTCCGGCATCCTTCGTCCGAACAATCGCATCTCCCCCTCATCGATCGGATAGAGGCCGAGCATCGCGAAGATCGCGGTCGTCTTACCCGCTCCGTTCGGTCCGAGCAGACCGAACAGTTCCCCTTCCCGGACGCTCAGCGAGAAGTCGTCAAGTGCTTTCGTCTCACCGAACCGTTTCGTCAGATGAGAGAGTTCGATGATATTGCCGTTCTCTTGCTTCATCTCAACCACCCTTCCTTCCGGCACACTACTCTTCCTATACCCGCAGAATGGAGCTGTCTCATGAGGAATTGTGGATTGTTGCCGAATTTCGTTTTGAGGGTATAGAGCAATATTCCATCTCGCTCCAACAGATTGAATCCATCACTTTGAAACGGGGGATCAGACATGAACGGTACAGGAGAGTTTCCACATTCGTTCTGGCGTGAGTCACTTGCGCTGCCGCAATTTCCAGCATTGAATGAAGATATCGAGACGGAAGTCGCAGTCATCGGCGCGGGAATCGCCGGCCTGTCGACTGCTCTGCTGCTCGCAGAGGCCGGGAAACAGGTCGTCGTACTCGAGGCGGACCGGATCGGATCCGGAACGACCGGCTACACGACGGCGAAGATCTCTTCCCAGCACGGGATGGTCTACGACCGGCTCATCCGGACGATCGGGGAAGAACACGCCCGTCTGTATTATGAAGCGAACGAAGAAGCGCTCGATTTCATCCGAAGACGCGTCAAGGATGAGGAGATCGACTGCGACTTCGAAAGGCAGGACGCGTATCTCTATGTCGAATCCTCAAAAGCGACCATGAAGGAGCTTCAAAAGGAGAAGAACGCTTATGAGAGGCTCGGGATCAACGGCGGTGACGCGACGGCGGAGGTCCAAGGAAGGCTTCCCTATCCGATCGAGGGTGCACTCGTCATCCGGAATCAGGCGCAGTTCCACCCGGTCAAGTTTCTCGTTCATCTGGCGAAGCGGGTCGAGAGCCTGGGCGGACGAATCTATGAACAGGCGAGAGCCGACCGAATCGGTCCGGGACCACGTCCGCGGATCCATCTGACGAACGGCCGCTCGGTCCGCGCTGGCCAAGTCGTGGTCGCGACCCATTATCCGTTCAATGACTTGAAAGGAATGTACTTCTCGAAGCTTGAAGTCCATCGCTCCTATATCGTCGCGGGAGAGGTCGGCGGGAACTTCCCGAACGGCATGTTCATCAGTGCCGATCAGCCCAGCCGTTCGCTCCGGCACGCGACACTTCCAGGCGGAGAGCAGGTCGGATTGTTCGGGGGGGAGAATCACTTGACTGGTCACGAGACAAAGACGGCAAAGCGGTACGGAGCGTTATTCGACTTCGCTTCACGTCACTTCGGCGTCGGTGGTCTCACCCACTTCTGGTCATCCCAGGACATGATCACGCTCGACCACGTCCCTTATATCGGGCGGATGGGGAAGGACCCCGATGTGTTCGTCGCGACGGGATTCGCCAAATGGGGAATGACGAACGGGGTAGCGGCAGGACTTCTGCTACGGGACGTATTGCTCGGAAGGAAGAATCGTTTCGAAGCGCTCTTCGACCCCGCACGCTCGAAGATGAAAGTCGAGGACGCGAAACAGTTCATTAAGACGAATGCCGATACGGCTATCGAACTTGTCAAAGGCAAACTCCGTACTGCGGACAAGGAGAAGAGTGAACTCCGGCCGGACGAAGGTGGCCTGGTCCACCACGATGGAAAACGGGCCGGCGGATACCGTGATCAATCCGGCGTGCTTCACGTCGTCGACACGACCTGTACGCATATGGGTTGTTCCCTTAACTGGAACGACGGCGAGCGCTCTTGGGACTGTCCGTGCCATGGTTCACGATTCTCCTACGACGGCGAAGTGCTCGAAGGACCCGCGACGAAGCCTCTCGAACGGCTCGAATGAGAATCACTTCCCTGGACATGTTAGAATGGATATGAAAGCAGGGAGGTTATTTCATGGAGGACAGAATGGATATACTGCGCAAGACGCTTCAGAAACGGACGGATGCGCTCACATCCGGGAACACGGAGCAGATGGCAGATCTGCTGAAGGAAGGTTTCACCTTCGTCGATGCGCAAGGCAGACAGTTCGATGCCGAGACGTATCTCGATCTGTTCGTCGACAAAGAGGCGATCGAATGGATTTCGTCTACGGACGACCCGGTGGATGTGACGTTGCTCGGTTCCACTGCGCTCGTTCAGGCAGTGACGGAAGATCAGTTTCTTTACGGGACGACTGCCTATCTCGGACGCTTCCGACACGTCTACCTGTTCGAAGAGACGGAGCACGGTTGGAAATGGGTTTTCGGACAGGCGACGAGCCTGGAAACTTGAATGGATGCGACCTCTTGTCTTGACGACAGGAGGTTTTTTCATATACTCGTTCTCGTTTTAGTCTGTTTTTTATCAATAAATACGGTGATTGAAATATTTGAATTGGTCGTTGAATACTTGTTTTCATTACGTTACACTCAAGTTGTCCACATTTTCTGAAAATTCAGGAGGCGATCATTCGTGCTCTACAATTTCTCTGCCGGCCCTGCCATGCTTCCAAAACCCGTGCTGCTGGAGGCACAGCGGGACATGCTTTCCTACGACGGCACGTCACTGTCCGTCCTCGAGATGAGCCATCGCTCGGAACCGTTTCTCTCGATCCGTAACGAAGCGGAGCAGCTCGTCCGGGACCTGCTCTTCGTCCCCGATGATTATGAAGTGCTGTTCCTCCAAGGTGGTGCGACCCTTCAGTTCGCGATGGTTCCGATGAATCTCGCTCCGGGCGGTCGTGTCGATTTCATCGAGACCGGCCTCTGGTCCGAACGCGCCTTCGCGGATGCCGCATGCGTCTCTGACGCGCATGTCGTCGCTTCCTCGAAGGCCGATGCATACCAATCGATTCCGACGCTCCCTGCCGCGTCGGACGCTGCTTATGTGCACCTGACGCTCAATAACACGCTCGAAGGGACACGCTTCACTTCCCTGCCTGACGTCGCTCCCCCGCTCGTCGCGGACGCGTCGTCCTGTCTGTTCTCCGAGCCGATCGATGTCTCTCGCTTCGGATTGATCTACGCCGGAGCCCAGAAGAATATCGGACCCGCCGGATTGACGCTCGTCATCGTCCGTAAGGAGTTGCTGCGCGCCGGCTCATTGCCGTCCTATCTGCGGTATGACCTGCATGCGAAAAACGACTCTCTTTACAATACGCCGCCGACATACAGCCTCTATCTCTCGATGCTCGTCCTCCGCTGGATCAAGCAGACAGGCGTCGGACGGATCCATACGCAGAATAAGATGAAGGCGAAGCTCCTCTATGAGACGCTCGACGCGTCGAACCTGTTCCATAACCGTGTACTGAAGAAGGACCGCTCCTTGATGAACGTCCCGTTTTCGACGGGGGACGAGGAACGGGATGCGTCATTTTTGCGTTACGCTAAGGAACACGGCTTGATCAACCTCGAAGGCCACCGTTCCGTCGGCGGGATGCGCGCGAGCATCTACAACGCGATGCCGCTTGACGGGGTGGAAGCCCTTTGCGCAGTGATCAATCGATATGAAAAGGAGATGTCCTGATGCCCAACATCCGACTGCTGAATTCCATCTCGGAACGCGGCCTCGACCGCTTCCCGAACGATTACATCATAGGGACGGACGTCCAAGAGCCGGACGCGATCCTCGTCCGAAGCCATGACATGTATGACTACAAGCTCGAACAGAGCGTCCTCGCAGTCGCCCGCGCCGGTGTCGGTGTCAACAACATCCCGCACGACCGCCTCGCGCATTCCGGCACCGTTGTCTTTTCGACGCCGGGCGCGAACGCGAACGCCGTCAAGGAACTCGTCATCGCCAGCCTGTTCCTCGTCGCCCGTAAACTCGTCCCGAGCATCCTCTGGACGAACAACCTGCGCGGGCCGGACATCGAGGAGCGGATCGAAGCCAACAAGAAACAGTTCGTCGGCTCGGAGCTTGCCGGGAAGAAGATCGGGATCATCGGACTCGGCGCGATCGGTGCCGAGCTCGCGAACGCCTTGCACGCACTCGGGATGACCGTCGTCGGATACGACCCCTTCATGTCGGTCGAGTCCGCCTGGCGCGTCTCGAACCAGATCGAACGCTCGACTCAGATCGACGAACTGCTTGGAAGCTGTGATTATGTCACGCTCCATCTGCCTCTTCTTGACGGGACGCGCGGCATGATCGACTCGGCGTTGTTCGCGAAGATGCGACCTGGACTGACACTGCTCAACTTCTCTCGCGGGGAGTTGGTCGACGAGCCTGCGCTCGGCGACGCGCTCAGATCCGGCCGTCTCGGCATGTACGTCACCGACTTCCCGAACTCGTTCGTCCTGTCCCTTCCGCGCGTGATCCCGCTGCCCCATATCGGCGCGTCGACCGTCGAGGCGGAAGAAAATTGCGCCGTCATGGCGGTCGAACAGTTGAAAGAGTTCATCGAGACCGGCAATATCCGCCGTTCGGTCAATTTCCCTGACGTCGCGCTCGCCTTCACCGGGAAGCGGCGCATCACGGTCGCCCATCAGAACATCCCGAACATGGTCGGTCAGATCGCCGGTGCGCTCGCGAAGTCAGGCATCAACATCGCCAACATGATCAACGGAAGCAAAGGGAGCGTCGCCTATACGATCATCGATATCGACAACCATGCGGATGAGATGATCGACCTGTCTGCGATCGAGGAGATCGCAGGCGTGTTGCGTACGAGATTGATTTAGAGAGGAGTGTTTTTCATGACGAGTTTCGAACCATTCCGGGGGCTGCGCCCGAAGCCGGAAGCTGCCTCGGACATCGCGTCCCTGCCCTATGACGTCTTTACGGACGATGAGGCAAGAAGAGAGGTCGAGAATCGCCCGCTCTCCTTCCTCCGCGCCGACAAGGCCGAGAGCACGATGGACGTCGTCGTGCAGGAGAAGATTCCGGGGAGGGCACGCGATAACTTCGAGAAACTGCTCCCGTACTTCGTCGAGGATGATCCGAGCTGCTACCTGTACCGGCTGACGGAAGGCGACAGGAGCCAGACCGGCTTCGCAGGATGCGTATCCGTTGCCGACTATGAGAACGGCGTGATCCGCAAACACGAACATACACGGCCAGACAAGGAACTTGATCGCGTCCGCCATGTCGAGGCGCTGCAGGCACATACCGGTCCCATCCTGCTCGCCCACAAGCCGGATGACATCCTGTCAGGAATCGCAGAACAGGTCTCGCGCAGCACACCTCTCTATGATTTCGAGGCAGAGGATGGTGTGCGCCATACGATCTGGAAGACTTCCGCGGACGTGTCGCAGGAGATCAAACGCGCCTTTTCAGGACACGAAGCGCTATACATCGCTGACGGCCATCACAGAGCTGCAGCAGCTGCGGCTGTCGCAAGAACGAGTGCTTCGCCGGAAGCAAGCCGGTTCCTTGCCGTCAGCTTCCCCGCTGACGAATTGCGCATACTCGGCTATCACCGGATCGTCCAGAACCTCCCAGGGTCAGAAGAGGAGTTCATCGATCACGTGTCCCGTACGTTCGAGGTCGAACCGTCGGACGGCGCCGTCGAACCGACAGCTTCAGGCGAATTCGGCATGTGGCTGAACGGACAGTGGTATCGTCTCCGCCATCTCGGCGAGTCGACTTGGGCCAAGGAAGGGATCGATGCCTCGATCCTTGAGCGGCACGTGCTCGCCCCGCTGCTCGGCATCAAGGACTCCCGGACGGACGGCAGGATCAGGTTCGTCGGCGGGACAGACGCAAAGACGCTTGCTGCCGTCGCCGAGAGCGCCGGCTTTAAGCTCGCGTTCTGCCTTCATCCGACGCCGCTCGAGAGCCTGATGGCTGTCGCCGACGCTGGTGATGTCATGCCGCCGAAGTCGACCTGGTTCCATCCGAAGCTCCGGAGCGGCCTGCTCATCCATCGGTTTTGACGGTCTTCACTGAAGAGAATCTTCATTTTTGGTGAAGACGGCATGATTCTCATGAAATATGGGAATATCCTATACAGTTCATATCGTTATAGGAGGAACATTTCATGACACAGCTGCCTTTACAGGATAAAGTCGCCTTCATCACAGGAGGTGCATCGGGAATCGGCCGGGCGACGGCGATGAGATTCGTCGAAGCCGGTGCCCGCGTCGCGATCGTCGACCTGAAGCTCGAAGCTTCACAAAAACTCGCCTTCGAGCTCGGGGAGGACGTCGCGTTAGGACTTGCGGCCGACGTCTCGCGACCGAAGGAGATGGCGCAAGCCTACCAGGATGCGATCAATCATTACGGCAAGCTCGACATCGTGTTCGCGAACGCCGGGCAGAACGGAACGCTGACGCCGATCGAACATCTTGACCCGGAAGATTGGGACGCAGTCATGCGGACGAATCTGACCGGCACGTTCCTGACCGTCAAGTACGCCATCCCTTACCTGAAGGAACAAGGAGGCAGCATCATCATCACGGCCTCGATCAACGGCACACGATACTTCAAGAACTTCGGCTTCACAGGGTACGCGACCTCGAAGGCAGGTCAAGTCGGATTCGCCAAGATGGCTGCCGTGGAGCTGGCTCGCTATGGCATCCGGGTCAATACCGTCTGTCCGGGGGCGATCGACACGAACATCGATGATTCGACCGAGATGGAGTCGGATAAGATCGAAGAAATCCGCGTACCGGTCGAATATCCGGAGGGCAATCAGCCGCTCGCCGGAAAATCCGGATCGGCTGAGCAGGTCGCAGATGTCGTCTCGTTCCTCGCAAGTGACGCAAGCAGCCATATGACCGGGTCTACGCTGTACGTCGACGGTGTCGAATCATTGCTTTGAAAAACTTCATTCCACGCGAAAGGGCGCATGTTCACTTAAGAACATGCGCCCTTTCATCGTTATGTTCAAGACTTCCCTCGCTTGAATGCGGCCGCCGTCTTGACGGTCCGCTCAGCCTGATACTTGACTGCTTTCTCGATGGCTGACTCGTCTGCCATGACGCCATCCTCGGAGATCGTCGCGCTCGTGCCGTACGGATTGCCTCCCGCTCCGAACACGGCCATGTCCGAATAGCCAGGCGCTGCGATGATCGCACCCCAGTGGAACAGCGTCGTGTACATCGCAAGGATCGTCGCCTCCTGTCCGCCATGCGGGTTCTGGGCCGAAGACATGGCGCTGACGACCTTGTCGACGAGTTTTCCCTTCGCCCATAGTCCCCCCGTCTGATCGAGGAACTGCTGGACTTGAGCCGGTACATGTCCATACCGTGTCGGCGTGCTGAAGATGATCGCATCTGCCCACTCGAGGTCGCTCATCTCGGCTTCGGCCGTATCTGATTCCGCATGATGCTTCTTCCAGAGCGGGTTCGAGTCGATCGCTTCCTGAGGCGCCGTCTCCTTCACCTTCAAGACGCGCACTTCCGCGCCTGCCGCTTCTGCGGCTCGGCCCGCCCATTTCGCCATCTTATGGTTCGAACCGGTCGAGCTGTAGTAGATGACCGCCAGTTTCACGTTTTCCATCCAGAGTGCCTCCTCAATCGAATTTTATCGTCAAGCCGCCAATCGCGAGATTGTCGAAGCCGTGAAGTCGATGATCGCCTGCGTCTCTTCCTTCGGCGTGTTCGTCAAGTAGACGACAAGCGCAATCGCGACGACTGCGACGAGTATGACGATGATCATCAAAAAAATCGGCATCTTGCTTTTCCGTCGTTCATCCCCCATCTTCGGTCCCTCCCATCCTTGAATATGTTAGTCCTTACAATTATCCCCATTAATCGTTCCGTTCAATCACCTGGATGATCGTTCCGGAATATGCAGGCAGGTTCACTTCAGTCACATGTTCCCCAGTCAGAAGATCGAGACCGCGCGCGCCCTCGAGCACGGGGAACTCGACGTCGTCCCCGGAATTGTTGAAGCAGACGTAATAGGTCCCGTCCCCTTCCCGCTTCATCGCATAGACGTTCTTCTCATCGTCGACATACGGGAACGAGATGTCCCCGTCATTCGCAAGAGCTCGATGCTCTCTTCTCAAGGCGATCAGCTTGCGCGTGAAGTCGAACAGGTCGCGGTCCTGCGTCTCATCCCATGGCATGCATCGGCGGTTGTCCGGATCCTGTCCGCCGTCAAGGCCGACCTCATCGCCGTAATAGAGGACTGGCGTGCCGGAGAACGTCAGCAACGCGAGCAACAACAAACGAAGCCTGTCCTTGTCCCCGTCCGCGCGGTTCAAGGCGCGCGGGGTATCGTGAGATCCGACCAGATTGAACGTCACCTCGTTGACCCCCTGCATGTTCGTGAAGAGGTTCCGCGACAGATCGTGGACGAAATCCGACGGTTTCGTCTTCCTGACGGCAAAAAACTGCAGGAACGACTCCGTGATCAGATAGTTCATGATGGCATCGAATTGGTCGCCAAGCAGCCATTCCTGTGAGTCCGTCCAACATTCGCCGACGATGTAGGCGTCCGGCTTCGCCGTTTTGACCGCCGTACGGAAGGCACGCCAAAATGCATGGTCGATCTCGCTGGCGACGTCAAGGCGCCATCCGTCGATATCGAATTTCTCGATCCAGTGTCTCCCGACGGAGAGCAGGTAGTCGATCACCTCCGGATTTTCCGTGTTCAACTTCGGCATATTGGCCTCGAACGCGAACACTTCATAGTTCGGCACCGGTTCTTGCGTGACCGGGAGGGACTTTAGATGGAACCAGTCCTTGTAGGGTGACGCCTCCCCTCTTTCGACGACGTCCTTGAAGTATGGATGATCCTTGCTGACATGATTGAATACGGCATCGAGCAACACCTTGATCCCATTCTCATGCAGCACGTCGATCATCTCGCGAAACTTCTCTTCCGTACCGAATTGAGGATCGAGCTTGAAGTAGTCGAGCGTGTCATACTTGTGATTGGATGGAGCGAGGAATACGGGACAGAAATAGATTCCCGTCACACCGAGTTCCCTCAAGTATCCGACTTTATCGATCACTCCCTGGAAATCGCCTCCGAACATGTTCGTGTAGCGAGGTGTCCCGCCCCACACTTCAGTCCCCTCCGGATCATTCGACGGATCGCCGTTCGCGAAGCGGTCAGGGAATATTTGATACCAGACCGTGTCCTTCACCCATTCCGGTGCGTCGAAGACGTCGATCGCGTTCAAATACGGGACCGAGAAGTAGTATCCCGGATGGTCGACCGGCTTCTCGTCATAGAAACCCCGCTCCGTGTAATACTTCACCTCTTCTCCGGAAGTCAGTTCAAAACCGTAGCGGACACGCCTGTTCGGCGGCTTGATCGAGACGAACCAGTAATCGAGCACCCCGTCCGTACCGCTGTATTCCATCTCCGTCATAGTCGTCTTCCAGAACTTCGCCTTCGCCGGGTCGAAGTTCCAGTCAAGGTCCTCGGGGTTCTCGGCATCCCATTCATACGGATCCCCATGGACCAGTCTGACCCGCTCGATGTCCCCTCTTTCGGTCTGGAGACGGATATGGACCGTCTCCGCGTCGTACTTATAGACGAATGGCGCCATCGCCCTGTGATAGACTGCAGCTTTTCGCACGTGCATCTCTCCCTTTTCATGATTGGCATCTAATCGTTTTCCCCCTCTCTCCTCTAAAAAAACGTTCCAGTGAAAACGATGCGGCCGTTATGTGTTTTTTGGTATAATGAATGGGCAATCGAGGCGTAGCAAGCGACGCGCCAACTCACACGGTGAAAGAGAGAGGATCAAGATGGGTCGTAAATGGAACAACATCAAGGAGAAGAAGGCGTCGAAGGACAAGAACACGAGCCGGATCTATGCGAAGTTCGGGCGGGAGATCTATGTCGCCGCGAAACAGGGCGAACCGGATCCGGAATCGAACCAAGCACTGAAGGTCGTACTCGAACGGGCGAAGACTTACAGCGTGCCGAAGGCGATCATCGACCGGGCGATCGAGAAGGCGAAGGGCGGTGCCGAGGAGAACTTCGACACGCTGCGCTATGAAGGATTCGGCCCGAGCGGTTCGATGGTAATCGTCGAGACGCTGACGAACAACGTCAATCGGACGGCTTCAGACGTCCGTGCCGCCTTCGGAAAAAATGGCGGGAACATGGGTGTCAGCGGATCAGTCGCTTACATGTTCGACGCGACTGCCGTTTTTGGCATCGAAGGTAAGACGGCGGACGACGTGCTCGAGTTGCTGATGGAAGCGGACGTCGACGTCCGCGACATCATCGAGGAGGAAGAAGCCGTCATCGTCTACGCTGAGCCGGATCAGTTCCATGCCGTCCAGGAAGCGTTCAAGAACGCCGGCATCACGGAATTCTCGCTCGCAGAACTGACGATGCTCGCACAGAACGAGGTCGAGCTGTCACCGGACGACCTCGTCCAGTTCGAGAAGATGGTCGACGCGCTCGAGGACCTCGAGGACGTCCAGCAAGTCTATCACAACGTCGATTTCGGAGAATGATTCAAACAAAAGCAGCGCCCGCTCAAGCCGTGAGCGGGCGCTGCTTTTTCGAATCGGGATGTTCGTCAACCGGGTGATCGAGGCATGACGCCACCAGACGTGTCACGCTGCCCTTTCTTGGGACAAGCGTAAAATATGAAACCAGTTTCAGGTCAAGCGTTTTCGAAAACATTTCAGCTTTTTTTCGATTTCATTAAAAAAAGTTTCATTTCGATGTTTAATCTTCATCCATACTGGGAAATATAGTCTTCATGACAACTGCAATCCCCGTTTTTGTATAATAGGAGGAAAATAGATGAATACGAAATTGTTACTTGCGTTCAAACAACTGGTCCATGAAGCGACACACTTCGAAGTGAAGGAATATGGCGGATACGACGTCTACTCGATGGGAGTGGACGGAAAGTATGACTGGGCGATGATCCGGTATGATGGGGGCGGCAACGACCGCAATCAGGCCTTTCTCACTGTCGAACGCCATGGTGAGCTGCCGGAGACGGATACGCTTACACTCCATCAGTTCGAGCATCTCTCATCCTACACGGCTCATAGCTGCCAGACGAAGCAGCTCGTCGTCAGCGCATAAACGATACGAAGCAGTCTCTAACGAGGAGGCTGCTTTTTCTTATGAGCAGATATCGAAAACTTCAGGAAGACGATGGCACGGCGACAGGAACCAAAAAAATGAAAGTCGGATTCTGAAGTCCGACTTTCATGGATGACCTGCCATTTACTTTATTGAAGGCCCTTACCTTCTCGCTCCAGTCGCTCACGTTCGGCATGCGTTTGCGGGAATCCGTTCGCTTGCCAGTCCGCCCGGTGAATCGAATCGAGTTGCGTCAGACCGACTTCTGCTTCATCCTTCCTTGCATCGACGCTCTCACGTTTGTCGATTTTCTCGGAGTTTGCGATCGATTGATTCGTTTTATCCTGATATACTTTGAACCCTTTCATGCCGAGTACGGCAAGGAGTCCTGTACCAGCCGCTACGGCTGCGATTTTTGAGGCTTGGTTCATGTGCTTCCCCTCCAATAAATATGATAGTAGACTGCTATATCGTTGAATGTTCCCTGTTCCGTGAAATTCGAATCCTTCCCTTGGCGGCGATCATTCCAAAAAAATTTTTTTGGACTTTCCCCCGTGTTCTTACATATTTAACAATCTCGAAGAAAAACAAGGAGTGAAGCGGTATCCGCCCGTCTCAGACACTGCAAGACTGTGAAAACTGCGTTATACTTTTTCCATAGACCTATGCAGCACCTTGATCCGGGACGAGTCACAAGCAACCGCAGCTTGCGCACACCGTCCCTTCTTCATTTCGTCTGCGTCTGTACAAAGGAGGGAAAGTCGTGTCACTGCTTCATTTGGCAATCCTGTTGCCGCTTTTTGCAAGTCTGTTCATTCCAATCATCAGAAGATCGTTGCATCGAATCCACACCGGCTGGTTCGTCCTCGCCGTACCCGTGTCGCTCGTCCTGTTCTTCAGCCGCTTCGTTTCCGAGGTCGCTGCAGGGGGCGTCAGAATGGAGAAGATGCCATGGATTCCGTCGCTCGGTATCGACTTCACCGTCTATGTCGACGGGCTTTCGCTCCTGTTCGCATTGCTCATCACCGGCATCGGCGCACTTGTCGTTCTCTACTCCATCTACTACCTCGACAAGAAGGAATCGCTCCATACGTTCTATGTCTATCTTCTACTGTTCATGACGGCGATGCTCGGCGTCGTGCTGTCTGACAACATGATCGTACTCTACTTGTTCTGGGAGATGACGTCGATCTCTTCTTTCCTACTGATCGGTTACTGGTATCAGAAGGAGCGTTCACGCTACGGGGCACAAAAATCGATGCTCATCACCGTGTTTGGCGGCCTTGCGATGCTCGGCGGGATCAGCATCCTGTCGTTGCTCGCTGACACGTTCAGCATCCGCGAAGTCATCGCGGCATCCGGGGCTTTCAAGGATGAGCCTTTCTACATCGCGGCGCTCGTACTCATACTGCTTGGTGCCTTCACGAAGTCGGCACAGTTCCCGTTCCACATCTGGTTGCCGGACGCGATGGAGGCGCCGACGCCGGTCAGTGCCTACCTCCACTCCGCGACGATGGTCAAGGCCGGACTCTACCTCGTCGCACGAATGAGTCCGGTTTTCGCTGACACGCCACTCTGGTTCTATCTCGTCAGCGGCGTCGGTATGATCACCTTGCTCTACGGGTCGGTCAGCGCAGTTCGTCAGACGGACTTGAAGGCAATCCTCGCCTACTCGACCGTCAGCCAGCTCGGACTGATCATGTCATTACTCGGCGTCGGTTCTTTAAGCAGCGAGGGGCAGCAGGACCTCGCGCTTGCAGCCACCGTCGCAGCTATCTTCCATTTGATGAACCATGCGACCTTCAAGGGAAGCTTGTTCATGATGGCTGGAATCATCGACCATGAGACGGGGACGCGTGACATTCGCAAGCTTGGCGGACTCGCTCAGGTCATGCCGGTCTCCCTTACGATCGCCTTGATCGGCACACTGTCGATGGCTGGCGTCCCTCCTTTCAACGGTTTCCTGAGCAAGGAGATGTTCCTGACGGCGCTCACCGACCTGATGCACGGAGGTGTCAGGGATCTTCGGACGTACGGGACCATCCTTCTCGTCCTCGGTGTCGTCGCGAGCATCTTCACCTTCGTCTATAGCTTGATGCTCGTCAAAGAGACGTTCTTCGGGAAGCGCAACGAACTTCCGAAGAAGGCCCATGAAGCCCCGGTCGGCATGTTGGTCTCGCCGCTCGTGCTTGTCACCCTCGTCGTCCTCGTCGGTCTGTTCCCGAACGCACTCGCGAAGCCGTTCATCATCCCAGCGGTCGAAGCAGTCGCCCTCAAGACGCCGAAAGTCGATATCTATATGTGGCATGGGTTCAACCTTGAGCTCGCACTGACAATATTGATCTTCGGTCTCGGTGCGTTCCTCGTCCTGACGCTTCGAAAATGGAACAGACAGGCAGGGGCTGGACTGTTCAACCGGATCTACGATGCATCGCTCGTCTATGGCGAACGGAGTTCGACCGGGCTTCATGACGCCGTCATGACTGGTTATATGCGATCGTACCTCGTCTATATCTTCGGCTTCATCGTCACGATCGTCCTGTCGACGCTTTGGCTGATGGACGGCTTCTCCTTGCCGGATAGAGCATCCGATGTCACGGCTTACGAGATGATCCTGCTCGGCGTCATGTTGATATCAGCTGTCGCGATCACGTTCGCGCGGTCCCGCCTGACATCGATCGTCCTGCTCGGTGTAGTCGGATATTCGGTCGCCCTGTTCTTCGTCCTGTTCCGTGCGCCGGACCTCGCGTTGACCCAGCTCGTCATCGAGACGGTATCGGTCGCCTTGTTCCTGCTCGTCTTCTATCACATGCCGGACATCAGCCGGAAGGAGGAGCGGATCAAGTTCAAACTCGGCAACGCGGCCATCTCGATTCTCGTCGGTGCGACTGTGACGCTCGTCGCACTCTCTGCCCTCGCCGGCAGAGAGTTCGCTTCGATCTCGAGCTACTACATCAAGAATGTCTACGATCTCGCCGGCGGCGGTAACATGGTCAACGTCATCCTCGTCGACTTCCGCGGCTTCGATACACTGTTCGAAATCAGCGTCCTTGCGATTGCCGCGCTCGGCATCTATGCCATGATTAAATTCAGAAAGACTGGAGGGAACCCGCGATGAAACATACGAATGACGTCATCCTCGAGACGGTGACGAGCGTCATCACGTTCATCATCTTCCTGTTCGCCGTCCATCTCTTCTTCGCCGGCCACTACACGCCGGGCGGAGGGTTCGTCGGCGGATTGATGACATCTGCGGCACTCGTCCTCGTCCTTCTCGCCTTCGACCTGAAGACGCTCCGGACGATCTTGCCGTTCGACTATAAGTGGATCACTACGCTCGGGCTGCTCATCTCGGTCCTGACCGCTTCAGGGGCGCTCCTCTTCAACGTCCCGTTCTTCACGCACGCCTATGACTACTTCGACTTGCCGTTGTTCGGGAAGACCTCGCTCCATACGGCGATGCTGTTCGATCTCGGCGTCTACCTCGTCGTCGTCGGTGTGACGATGACGATCATCCAGACGATCGGGGAGAGTGATTGACGATGGAAATCATCATGGCCATTGCAGCCGGTGTCCTCGTGACCTGCGCTGTCTATCTCATCCTGTCGAAAAGTATTCTTCGCATCATCATCGGAACCGGCCTGCTCAGCCACGCTGCACACCTGCTCGTCATGGTGATGGGCGGACTGAAGACGGGTGACGCACCCGTCATCAAGGACGGCGTCACCGCGTATACGGACCCGCTTCCGCAGGCGCTCGTCCTGACGGCGATCGTCATCAGCTTCGGCGTGACCGCGTTCTTCCTCGTACTCGCCTACCGGGCCTACCAGGAACTTGGGACCGATAACATCGAAGAAATGAAAGGAAACGATTCGTATGATTAACTTGCCTCTACTGCCGATTCTCCTGCCGCTTCTGACGGGGGTCATCCTGATGTTCTTTCCGAAGCGGATCAAGGCTCAGCGGGCGGTCTCCCTCATCTCCACCATGCTGACGATCTTAGCTTCCGTCGTCCTCACGCAGGTCGTCAGGACGAGCGGGATCCAAAGCGTCACGCTCGGCAGCTGGCCGGCACCGTTTGGCATCACGCTCGTCTCTGACATGCTGTCTGCGTTGCTCGTCCTGTCGACGTCGATCTTGACGTTCGCCGTGCTCTGGTATTCTACGGTCTACCTGTCTGATGAGCACGAACGCTTTTTCTACTACATCGCCGTGCAGTTCCTGCTCGTCGGTGTCAACGGCGCCTTCACGACCGGGGATATCTTCAACATGTTCGTCTTCTTCGAAGTGTTCCTGATCTCTTCTTACGTCCTGATCGTCCTTGGAGGTAAACCTGAACAACTTCGGGAGTCGCTGAAATACGTGCTGATCAACGTCATCTCGTCCGCGCTGTTCGTCATCACGGTCGCCTATCTGTACGGCATCGTCGGCACGCTCAGCATGGCAGACATCTCACAGAAGATCGCACAGAGCGGGCAGACCGGTGTTCTGACAGTCATCGCCGTCCTCTTTCTGATCGTCTTCGGTCTGAAGGGGGCGATCTTCCCGCTCTACTTCTGGTTGCCGGGTTCCTACCACGTACCGCCGATCCCGGTGCTCGCCTTGTTCGGAGCACTGTTGACGAAGGTCGGTGTCTATGCCATCATCCGGACGTATACGCTGTTCTTCTATCACGAGACCGGGTTTACGCATGAGCTGCTCGCCATTCTCGCGCTCGCGACGGTCGTCATCGGCGTGATCGGCGCGCTCGCGACCCGAGACGTCAAGCAGATTCTGATCTACAACATCGTCGTCGCGGTCGGGGTCATCCTTTACGGCGTCGCCGTGATGACCCGTCAGTCGCTCGAGGGCGCGATCTTCTATCTCGTACACGATATGCTGATCAAAGCCGCACTCTTTTTATTGATCGGTGTGATGATCGGCATCACCGGAACGAGCCGCCTGAATGAGATGGGCGGTCTGATCAAGGACTATCCGCGCCTTGCCTGGACGTATTTCATCGCCGCCCTCTCACTCGCAGGCATCCCGCCGCTGAGCGGCTTCGTCGGGAAGCTGCTGATCGTCCGGGGCGGGTTCGAGGCCGGATATTGGATCGGTCCTGCGCTCGTCCTCGTTTCGAGCTTGCTCGTCCTCTACTCCGTCATGCAGATTTTCATCCGCGGCTTCTGGGGGACGCCGAGACGATATGCCGGGAAACGCAAAGCGGTCAGCGGACGCCTGCTGCTCCCTGCCGCCTGCCTCGTCATCCTGACGGTCTTCTATGGCATCGGGACCGAGTTCGTCCGTCCTTACGTCACGCAGGCGGTCGATCCGCTCGTCGACCCGTCCGTCTATATCGAAGCCGTCCTGAAGGAGGGAAGCTGACATGGCGTTTCAAATTCTGCTCAATTTCTTTCTCGCGTTCCTTTGGATGTTCCTGTCCGGTTCATTCACCACGAGTGCATTTCTGATCGGGTACTTGCTTGGTCTATTGATCATGTTCGCGATGAGACGGACGTTCAAGACGCGATTCTATCTCGGTCCGGTCGTCGCGCTGACCGCCCTGCTCCTCCGTTTCCTCTATGAACTGATCGTCGCGAACTTCCAGGTTCTATCGATCATCTTGAAGCCGAGGCTCGACATCAAGCCCGGCATCTTCGCTTATGAGACGGAACTGACGCACGGGTGGCAGGTGACGTTGCTCTCGCTGCTGATCACCCTGACTCCTGGAACGCTCGTCGTCGACATATCGGACGACAACAAGACCCTCTATATCCATGCGCTTCACATGCCGGAGGCAAGTGAGGCGATCGCTTCGATTCGCGACAGTTTCGAGAAATCCATTCTGGAGGTGAGCCGCTGATGCTCGATACGATTCTCTTCATCTCACTCGCAGGCGTCTTCCTGTCGATGCTCGGATTGTTCTATCGTGTCGTCAAGGGTCCGTCGACGGCGGACCGGATCGTCGCACTCGATTCGATCGGCATCAGCCTGATTTCCGTGATCGGGTTGATCTCGATCCTGCTTCGGACGAGCGTCTACCTCGAAGTCATCCTGCTGATCGGGATCCTAGCCTTCATCGGGACTGTGGCGTTCTCCAAATACCTCGAGAAAGGAGTGATCATCGAACGTGACCGCAATCAGTGATTACCTCATCGCAGCCTTCGCGCTGATCGGGACGATCTTCAGCCTCGTCACCGGCATCGGGCTCGTTCGGCTTCCTGACATCTATACGAGGACACATGCTGCCTCGAAGAGTGCGACGCTCGGCGTCATGAGCATTCTGATAGCCGTATTGATCCACTTCTACGTCGAGGACGGATTGTTTTCTTCCCGCGTCGTGCTCGGCATATTCTTCGTCCTGATCACGGCTCCGGTCGGCGGACACCTGATCGCACGTGCTGCCTATTACTCTGACGTGCCACTCTGGCACGGGACGGTCCAGGACGACCTGTCGAAGAATACGGAGCACGTCGGTCCGAAGAAGCGAAAACCCAACTGAAGCCATATGCAAGACCTCTGCAACCGCTAGGCGGTACAGGGGTCTTTTTCACGCCACCATCCGTTTTATTTTCAGAAAAACGGCTTCAAATGCCGCTTTTTTAAGACATGATGTTTCAAAGTACGCCAATCCGGGGTACATACTTTCTAGAGCATCAAGCAATACAAAAAGAGCTTCACACTATCAAAGGGGGCCTATTGATCATGTCAGTGTCATTGAAGGTAGAAAAACGAGAACTCCGTCCACGAGCACGGAGAGCAGAGCTTAGAAAAGAAGGCAAGACACTTGCCGTCGTATACGGTTATCAAGTTGAAAGTACGCCAATCACGTTCGATGAACGCGAACTTAAGAAAATCCTCCGTGAGCATGGTGAGAATGCCCTCATCATGATGGAACTCGATGGTAAAAAAGTGAACACGCTCATGCACAAAGCGCAATCTGAACCGTTGTCGAGCGAAATCACGCACGTTGAATTCGTTGCCGTACGGATGGATGCTGAGACCGAGGTTGAGACCGACCTCGTCCTCGTCGGCGATCCAGCAGGCGTCAAGGAAGGCGGATTCCTCGCGCAGACACTCTATAAACTCGCTGTCTCGGCGACACCGGACAAGTTGCCGGAACGTGTCGAGGTCGACGTTACGGAACTTAAGATCGGTGATTCCCTGACAGTCGGCGATCTTCCGGAATATGAAGGATTCAAGGTAGTTGCTGATCCTGAAGAGCAAATCTGTTCGGTCAACGAACCAGTCGCGCTCGAGGAGCCGGAGGAAGAAGGCGAAGGTGCTGCAGAAGGAGAAGAGGCTGAAGGCGCTGAAACTTCTGAGGAAGAAAAGAAAGAAAACGAATGACGCAATCGAACCCCGGACGATGTCCGGGGTTCTTTCGTATGCCTTCAACTGTGCAGCAGCAGTGACAGTTGCTTGCGGTTTTTGATCAGATCCTCGAGTGTATACTTACCGAGTTCATCGAGGAACAGACGGAGGCTTTTCGCGAGGATATGCTTCAGCATGCAGGAAGGCTCGATCGCACAAAACCCGTCCTCAGAGAAACATTCGACCAGATTGAAGTCCGGTTCCATCTGTTCGACCACCTTGCCGATGTTGATATCGCTCGGCGCACAGGCAAGTTCAAGACCTCCGTAGCGCCCTCTCGTCGATTTCACGTAGCCGAGCCGCGTCAGCTCTTGTGTGACCTTCATCAAGTGGTTCGCTGAGATCTGATAATGACTAGCGATGACAGGCATCGGGGTCAGCCCTTCGCTGAGACCGAGATAAATCAAGACGCGAAGTCCATAGTCCGTGTATTGTGTGATGCGCATGGATTACCCTCCTTTGTGGACAACATGTGAAAGAATCGTGTCATATTTTTTACAAATCCTTGAACTGTTTTTAATCTAGTATTTAATCTATTGATTTAAATACCCATTCCCTCAATAATGAGAAGGCACAGTGCTTTTCAAACACCATTATAAAGGGGATGCTTTAAAGTGTTAAGCCAAGAAACGATCACTATCGTCAAATCGACAGTTCCAGTCCTCCAGGAGCATGGCCACGCCATCACGAAACGATTCTACGCCCGTCTGTTCGAGAACAATCCGCAACTGAAGAACTTGTTCAATCAAACGAACCAGAAACAGGACCGCCAGTCGATGGCGCTTGCCAATGCCGTCTATGCGGCCGCAAACTATATCGACCAACTCGAGGCGATCATCCCGGCTATCCAGCCGATCCTCCATAAACACCGCAGTCTCCAGATCACGCCGGAGATGTATGATATCGTCGGGGAAAACCTGCTAGCGGCAATCAAAGAAGTACTCGGGGACGCCGCGACAGACGAAATCATCAACGCATGGGCAGAAGCATACGGAGAGATTGCAAGTGTCTTCATCGCACTCGAGGCGACACTCTATCAGGAAGTGAAGGAGAATGCGTTCGAAGGGTTCGTCCCGTTCGAGGTGACGGAGATCATCAAGGAATCAAACGACGTCAAGTCATTCGTCCTCACACCGCCAGACGGCATGCGCCTGGCACCTTATCAGCCGGGGCAATATATCTCGGTCCAGGCTGAAATCCCGACGGAAGAGATTCTCCACCACCGTCAGTACAGCCTCTCGAAGGCATATGACGGCGTGTCTTACCGATTCGCAGCGAAGAAGGACGGCATCGTCTCGACTCATCTTCATGATAACATCCGTGTCGGGGACGTGCTCCGAATCAGTGCGCCGGCCGGCCATTTCGTCCTTGACGGATCTGACTCACCGGTCGTACTCGTCGGCGGCGGAATCGGTCTGACACCGCTCCTCTCGCTCGCGGACCAGGCCCTTCGCCTGCGCCGCAAGGTCACCGTCCTCCATGCCGTCAAGGATCATGCGGACCGGCCTTTTGCAGAACAGCTCGAGGACTTCGCGTCACGCGGCGCTGAAATCCTCTACTATGCGGAACAGAACGCGGACGCTGATGTCGTGTCCGGCTACATCGATGCCGCTACACTCGAACGTAACGCAACTGACGCGGAAGTCTTCATCTGTGGTCCGGAAGCGATGCTCCAGTACGTAGTCAACGCCTGTCTCGCTGCGACGACTGCGGAGCACATCCACTACGAGGTGTTCGGCCCGTCTCTTGCCGTCAGCACGGCGAACGCATAATACGTAAGCAGCCCCGCTCATAAGAGCAGGGCTGCTTTTTTCATTTCTTTAAACAGAGAGGCGCCCGTCCACCGTGCGAATCGTTCCGATGCCTTCGATCCGGACGGTCGTCTTCGCGAAGGTTGACGTGGCGTCTGAGAAATACCATCTCCGGCCGGCAGGAACGATGATCAGTCGTCCTTCAGCGTCACCGACAGCGGCGAAAGTATCACTCGGTTTTTGCCATGGCGTTAGACCCATCCTCTTCAACCAAGCGACAGCTTCTGGAACGTTTTTGACGACGATCCCGATTTCACTGACACCTAGAGGCGAAGCGGCAGGACCAATCCTCTTTAGGCCCGGTTCATGATGCGCGATCCACTCGATGATGTTTCCGAGAGGATCCAGGAAATAGTATGAATCCGCATTCCAAGCAGGGAAGTGGACAGAGTCCTTTCCTTTTTCGATAAGAAGCGGTACCGGAATCGAAGACCTCGCCTCAACGAACGCATCTGATGCGAGATGGAGCGCAAGATGATAGTTCGACGGTTCTCCATCCCGAAAACAGACCGTCGTCCAGCCGACCCTGAAGCAGACGTGGTCTGCTGTCCGGTGTTTCAGTCTCCAACCGATCGATTCGTAAAACGGGATGAGTGGTTCGATTGAAGCAGCATACAGCTCTACATTAGTGATTCTCATCATCTTGCTCCGCAGGCGGCACGTTCAATTGCCACGACACGCCGAATCGGTCCTCGACCCATGCGAATTGACCGAGTTCCTTCAGCGGTCCGAGCGACATCATGACGTTGCCGTCCTGCGCCAGCAGCTCGACCGCCCGCTCGATCTCGTCGTCTGAATCACAACTGACGAACAGCGAGAGCGCCGGACTGAATCGATGGCCGGACTGCATCAAATCGTCGGCGCACATGACCAGTTCGCCTTTCAGGCGGAAGATCGCATGCATGACTTTTCCTTCTGCTCCACTGCCAGGACCATAATGGAGCACAGACAGGACTTCTGCACCGAGTGCTTCTTCATATAGCCGCATCGCCTCCGTCGCGGCGCCGTCAAATAACAGGAACGGATAGACCTTCTGTTCTTGCATGGTGAACGCCCCCTTCTTAGCCGGTTTTCGTCCCTTGATGGAAGTACAGCTTCCAGGCGCCGTTCTCCTGGCGCCAGATGGAGCTTCGGTTCGTCACCGTCCCGCGGGTCAGATTGACGACGCGATAGGTCGTATGGGCGACATCCGGTGCGAGAAGAACACATCTGAAGTCCTCCATCTCCATCTCATCCTCCGGAAGCGGACTGTCCGCATAGCCCGCTCGCCTGAACACCCTGCCCGAACTGCCGAATTCGACGTAATACTCGTCGAGCAGGTTCATGACCGCCTCGATCGAGCTTCGGACGTCAGGCTTAAGATGGCTCCGTTCAAGTCTCTCGATCGACCCTTCGTCAGGCAGAGGAATCGTCAGGGTGCGCCAGGCGTCTCCGGCAAAATGCTTTGACAGATAGACGATCTGACCGACGTGATAGGCGTAGTGAGCGAGCTGTCGGAGAATCGCCTCCATCACGGTGTGCGCCTCTTGACGGATGTAGACGATCTTCATCAAGTCCTCTTCATCGAGGCCTGCGATCACGTCATCGACGAGCTGCCACGCTTCGTCCCAGTCGCCCTTCAGCTCGTTCAGCGATCTTCGCTGGTCGACGAACTCGGCATCACGGTTCCGGTTCGGCTTCTCGCCGTCGCTCGTCAGGAAATCGGTCCAGCGTGAGCGCATATTGTTCGAGACGTGTTGCATGATCAAGGCGATGCTGTTCGTATCCTTCGCCAGTATCCGGTGCAGTGACTTCTCATCGATTTGGACGAGTGCCCGGTCCGCCGTCTTTTTCAAATCATGCAAGCGCGCACGGACGACCTGCAGAAAATGTTGTTTGCTGTTCATATGTCTTTCCCCCTTCGCTTCCTTCTTTCGACGACGGTACTGCACTCCCCTTCCTTCCAGGAGACCAGAAAAAGGATCCCGCGCGGGTGCCACGGGATCCTTGCAGTCTTCAATTATAGGATTTCAACACTTGTTCGAAGCGATCGACATAGTTCGTAAAGACGCCCGTCACTCCAAGGTCGAGCATTCGACGCATGTCCGGCTCCTCGTTCACCGTGTACGGATGAAGCAGGAGGCCCTTCTCTTTCACCATCCGCGCGTTTTCGGCCGTGACGCCTTTGAACGATGGACCGACACCGATGGCATAGGACTTGATCTCGTCAAGTCGTTCATTCGTCATCAGGAGCATGTCCTTCGCTTCGAGCAGCTGGACGAGTGGTACTTCCGGATCGATTTTTCGCATTTTTTGCAGACTCGCCTCGCTGAACGATTGGACGAGCACCTGACCTTCATGATTCCGTTTCCCGACCAATCCATGAGACTTCAGCGTCTCGTGCAGTTTCTCCTCCATTCCCGGATAGACCTCAGGCGATTTCGTCTCGATATAGTAGTTCGCCCCCTTGCCGAACCGGTCAAGCACCTCCTCGAGCGTCGGCACTTCGGCACCAGCGTATTCCGCCTTCGCGTACGTTGGATTCGCTGCATTGAAGTCGCTTCCGGCGTCGAGCTGCTTGATTTCAGCGAGCGTCATCGACTTGACCTCTCCGGTTCCGTTCGTCGTCCGGTCGACCGTCTCGTCGTGCATCGCGATCAGTTCTCCGTCCTTGGTCATCTGCAGATCGATTTCGATGTAATCAGCCTTCAGTTTCAGCTGCGCAAGCTCATAGGCGGCCATCGTGTGTTCCGGCGCGTATCCGGAAGCCCCACGGTGTGCGATCGTCAAGATTCTGTCTTGCGAAAGGAGATCATTCGCAGGAGCCGCAGAAGCGCTCCCGGCTCCCGTTACCGCCAGTCCAGTCAAAAGCATCGCCCCAATTTTACGTTTCATCTCTATCTTCCCCTTTCGAACTTCGTGTGCTCTTAGCCACACCCTTATGCTACGTTCTGTTCGTAAAGGGGCAATGAAGAACTTATGAGGGATTTACGAAGAATGGATGACATGCTTGTCATGAAGCTGACAGACCATTACAGCCTTGGCGGCCTCTGCTTCATCAAAAAAAACGACCCATTCCTTCTGCCTGTATCGCAGTAGAAGAAATGAGTCGCCTTCATGATCAGGCTTCGAACAAGAGTGATTCTGGGTCCTCTAGCAATTCTTTGACGTGCTTGAGGAATGTGACGGCTTCACGGCCGTCGACGATCCGATGATCATACGAGAGCGCAACGTACATCATCGGACGGTTCTCCATCCGCTCCGCGTCGATCGCGACAGGACGGAGGTTGATCGAGTGCATTCCGAGGATCGCCACTTGCGGTCCGTTGAGGATCGGTGTCGACATGAGCGAACCGAACGTTCCACCGTTCGTGATCGTGAACGTACCGCCCGTCAAATCAGACAGCCCGAGCTTGTTGCCGCGCGCCTTCTCAGCGAGATGGATGATGTCCTTCTCGATCTCACCGAAGTTCTTCTTGTCGGCATCACGGACGACCGGTACGACCAGACCGTCCGGAGCAGAGACGGCGATTCCGATGTCATAGTATTTCTTCAGGACGATTTCGTCCCCTTGAATCTCAGCGTTCAAGTATGGCATTTTCTTGAGTGCCGCGACCGATGCCTTCGTGAAGAACGACATGAATCCGAGTTTGACGTCGTTGTCCTTGACGAACTTCTCCTGGCGCCGCTTGCGAAGGTTCATGACGGCAGACATGTCGATTTCGTTGAACGTCGTCAGCATCGCTGCCGTCTGCTGGACTTCGACGAGGCGGTTCGCGATCGTCTTGCGGCGGCGCGTCATCTTGATCCGCTCTTCCGGTTTACCTGCTTGAGCTGCTGCCGGCGCAGGAGCTGGAGCCGTCTTCGGTGCAGCGGCAGACGCCTGTGAAGCCTGAGCCTGGCGCGGTGCGACCTCGAACGTCGCGACGTCCTGTACACGGATCCGGCCGAGCGGATCCGCAGTGGCGACGTCAGCGAGGTCGATGCCTTTTTCACGTGCGAGTTTGCGTGCTGCCGGAGAGGCGATCGGTTTAGACGCTGAAGATTGTGCCTTTTCAGCCGGGGCAGCCAGTTTCTCTGCCTCTTTCGGCGCTTCTGCCTTAGGTGCTTCAGGTTGCACTGTTTCAACCGGTGCTGCGACCGATGTCTCGCCCGCAGAGACGATCGCGATCGTCTGGCCGACGCGTACCGTGTCCCCTTCAGCTGCCATCACTTCCGTCAATGTCCCCGCTTCGTCTGACGGGACTTCGATGTTGACTTTATCTGTTTCGAGCTCGACGATCGCCTCGCCCTTCTCGACACGGTCGCCTGGTTGTTTCAGCCAAGAAGCGACTGTCCCTTCCGTAATTGATTCTGCAAGTTCTGGTACTTTGATTTCCATCCCGTTCGTCCCCCTAGAAAAAGTGATGAATCGATTATATTAGCCTTCTGTCGAAGAAGACCTGGATGCTGTCGCAAACGATGCTTCCCCGCGCGTCAGCGCTTCCTTCAAGATGCGGGCCTGTTCGACCTTGTGCCCTGTCGGATCCCCTTCAGCAGTACTTGAGCGCCGTCTGCGTCCGATATAGCGAATCGTGCGGATGTGGTCCGGCGCGACTGATTCGAGACGCGGTTCGATGTATGTCCATGGACCCATGTTCTTCGGTTCCTCCTGAATCCAGACGAACTCTTTGACGTTCGGATAACGGGCGATGATCTCCTTGAGCAGTTTGCCCGGGAACGGATAGAGTTCTTCAATCCTTACGACATGCACCCAGCCGAGATCCTCTTCCGCTTTCGAGATCTGCTCAGCAAGGTCGATCGCGACCTTCCCTGAAGCAAAGACGATTCGCTCGACGCGTGACGGTTCCTGTCCGAGTCCAGCCTGTTCGACGACCGGCTCGAAGCTGCCTGTCGTCAAATCCGAGACGCTCGAAGTGGCGAGCGGGTGACGAAGCAGACTCTTCGGAGTCATCATGACGAGAGGGCGAACCTCCTCCTTGCCGAGAATGGCTGCCTGACGGCGGAGGATATGGAAGTATTGCGCCGCACTTGAAACATTGGCGACCGACCAGTTCTTCTCTCCAGCGAGCTGAAGGAAGCGCTCAAGCCGTGCGCTCGAGTGCTCAGGACCCTGGCCTTCATAGCCGTGTGGCAATAAGATGACGAGGCCGGATGTTTGTCCCCATTTCGCTCTGCTCGCCGAGATGAATTGGTCGAACATGACTTGTGCCGAGTTCGCGAAATCTCCATACTGAGCCTCCCAAAGGACGAGCGTCTCAGGAGCGAAGACATTGTAACCGTATTCGAACCCGAGCACGCCAGCTTCGGAGAGCGGACTGTTGAAGACATCGAACGATGCTTTCGCCTGGCTTAGTCCGTGCATCGGAGAGAACTTCTTACCGCTCGTATGGTCGTTCAGGACGACGTTACGCTGCGCGAACGTTCCGCGCTCCGAATCCTGACCGCTCAAACGGATCGGTGTACCGTCAGCAAGAATCGAGGCGAATGCCAGCGCTTCCGCATGACCCCAATCGATGCCGTTCTTCGCATCGAAAGCCTCGGTCCGGCGTTTGAGCACCTTCTCGAGCTTATGGAACACTTGGAATCCTTCCGGCCATTTGAGCAACTCTTCATTAAAAGTCCGCAGCGAGTCGAGTGCGACGCCTGTCTCGATACGTGGAATTCCTTTGAACACGACATCCGGCACGACACCGCCATATTCCTTCTCGGTGTTCGGTACCTTGTCCCGTGCCGCCTTCATGACATCATTGATTTCCTGTTCGATCTGTCCGATTTCTTCCTTCGTCGCTACTTTCGCCTCGATGAGACGGTCCGCGTAGAGCGACCGGAGCGTCGGGTGCTTATGGATCAGGTTATAGAGCAACGGGTTCGTATTCATCGGCTCGTCCATCTCGTTGTGGCCGAAACGGCGGTAACCGATCAGGTCGATCAGGACGTCCTTTTGGAACTTGGCACGATATTCGCTCGCGAGCAAGGCGACAGCGAGACAGCTTTCCGGTTCGTCCGAGTTGACGTGGAATACCGGGACCTCGAAACCTTTCGCGAGGTCGCTCGAATAACGAGTCGAACGAGAATCCATCGGGTCGGTCGTAAAACCGATCGTGTTGTTCGCGATGATGTGGACGGTTCCGCCCGTGTTGTACCCCTTCAGGTTCGCAAGGTTGAGCGTCTCGGCGACGATTCCTTGACCCGGGAACGCCGCGTCACCGTGAATCAGGATTGCTGCTGCGGCTCCCTTCGACTGAACGGCTTTTCCGTTGTTCGTCCGGTCGTCCTGTGCCGCGCGTGTGAATCCTTCGACGACCGGGTCGACGAACTCGAGATGGGACGGGTTGTTCGCGAGAGTCATCCGGACCGTCTTCGAGTTCTCCCCGTTCATCTTCCGGTTCAGCCCGAGGTGATACTTCACGTCTCCGGTCCAGCCGTACGTGATACCGATCGAGCCTTCCGAAGGGACGAGGTCGTGGTTCGGCGCATGTTGAAACTCGGCGAAGATCATCTCATACGGTTTTCCGAGGACGTGCGCGAGGACGTTCAAGCGTCCACGGTGTGCCATCCCGATGTTGATCGTCTCTGATCCATGGAGTGTCAGATGGGCGACGATCGTATCAAGAAGCGGCACCATCGCGTCGAGTCCCTCGATCGAGAAACGTTTTTGTCCGACGTATGTCTTATGAAGATACTTTTCGAACAGTTCCGTCTCAGCGAGACGTTTGAACAACTGTTTTTTCTGCTCATCATCGAGTTTCGGCGTCAACGCGCCCATCTCGATTTTTTGGCGGAACCAGCGCTTTTCCTCGATGTCATCGACGTGCTGGAACTCGACAGCTGCTGAACCCGTGTACTGGGAAAGGAGATGTCCGATCGCCTCGTAGGCATCATTCAAATGTTTCGGAGCATCCGGACAGATGATCGATACCGGCATCGCACGGAGATCGCCTTCCGTCAACCCATAGGCTGACAGCTCGAATAGTTCCTTCTCACGTGGGTGGTCCTTGAGCGGATAGATATCGGCCGCAAGGTGACCTTTCGCCCGAATCTGCTCCGCAAGACGTGAGGCAGAGAGGTATTTCTCGATATCGACGCCTTCTGTCATGATTGGCTTGTCGGTAACTGGTGCGCCGTGCTCCTCGAAGTAGCGACGCGTCTCGTCATCGACGGATTGCGGGTCCTCCTGGTATCTCTCATAGAGCTCGATGATATACCCGAGGTTAGGACCGTAAAACGATTGACCCTGTTCCTGGTGTCCCATAATGTGTTCCCCCTAATTCAACATAATCGATTGTTCAGACGGCTCTGATTCCTCTATCCAAAGTCCATCTGTTAGCGCTTTCAAACCCTTCAAAAAAAATGACCCCATCCTTCACCCCAAAAAGGTACAGGCGGACTCATACGAGCAATTGTGAGACAAACGATTGCTCTGCCTTTCCTTAGTTATTATATTACTACTTCTTTTCCATCGGTGCGTTTCGAATTCCCAATTTATCACTGGAGAATCTATAAGTTTTACTTATGACCCTTCCCGAAGTAATTTATGAACAGAAGTTTTCTCATATGAAGGGGTTTGGCAGATTTCGTCGAAATGCTCTAAGGTAGACGCTTGATTCATCAAAAAAGGAGGAAAACATCATGGCACGTCAACCGCTTTACAAGGATCCGGATAACGCCGCAGTCGCCGGAGTATGTGCCGGCCTCGCACGCTACCTCGACATCGACACGGTCATCGTCCGCGTCATTTTCATCGCTTTGACATTACTTGGAGGACCCGGTCTATTGATCTACATCATCCTCGCACTCGTCATGAAAAATCCTCCGAAAGCGGTCGATCCGCTACGTGCAAACGAAGAGGCGTTCTAAGCAAAAAGGACGAAAAAAGAAGGCATCTATTCATCTCCGTGAATAGGTGCCTTCTTCATGATTTCATCCTTGCACGGGCACACCTGCCTCGATCGGCAAGTTCACTTGGAACGTGCTTCCCTCTCCCGTCTCGGAGACGACATCGATCGAACCGCCATGTCCTATCACGATTTCCTTGCAAATCGCGAGACCGAGGCCGGTTCCGCCGATTTTTCGTGTCGCCGAGTTGTCTACACGATAGAACTTCGTAAAGAGTTGCGGCATCGCCTGCTTCGGTATCCCGATTCCTTCGTCCGTGACGGACAGATGGAATTGATCCCTCTCCCGTGACAATTTGACCGTGATCGTCCCGCCCTCTGGCGAATACTTGACAGCGTTGCTGAGCAGATTGTTCAACAGTTGACGAATTTTCTCCTCGTCCGCACGAAGCGCGAAGTCTTCCTTCTTATTTCGCTTAAATAAGACTCTATGGCGTTCGGTGGAAGCATCATAGAGACGGCATAGCTGTCCCATCACCTCAGCGAGGTCGAACCACTCCTTTTGATATGTCATCTGGTTGGCAGACATCCGCTGGACATCGAGCAGGTTGTTGACGAGTTCGGACAAACGTTCCGTTTCTCCGTGGATCGTCTTCAAGTAATTTTTTTGGCGTTCCTGCGGGAGCTGGCGGTGAAGCATAAGTTCCGTGAATCCGAGGATCGAGGCGAGCGGCGTTCTCAGCTCGTGGGAGATCGTCGATACGAACTCGGACTGAAGACGTTCCGACTCCACTTCCTTCGAGATGTCGCGAAGGACGAGCATCGTCCCTTGCCAGCTGTCATCGATCAAGATCCGCTCAGCATACAGCTGGATGAAGATGCTTCCTTCCCGGACCGAGAACTGGAGACTCTCATCCGGGATGTCGCGTCGCAACACCCGGTTGACGTATTTTCTGAACGCGTCCGGCTCATCGACTGCTTTGATCATCCCCGCAAGCTCATCCTCGATATGATGGAGACCTGTCCGCGAGATCGACAGCTCATACTCCGGGAACATCGACTGGAGAGGTTTATTGACGTACACGAGGCGCGAGTCGTGCTCGATGTAGACGACGGCTTCCCGTATCGAATTGAGGAGCTGATCCGTCTTCGTCTTCTCGCGCTCCATCTCCTCGAACACGCGCAGCCGCAGCAGCGATAGGGCGAACTTGCGGGAGAAGGCATGGACGTCCTCAAGCTGCATGATGCTGTACCGTTGATCCTCATGCGAGAGATAGATCAAGGCGATCATTTTTTTAGTCGACGGATCCTCGACTGGAACGACCGTCTCGTAGAGAATCTCCCCTTGTTCTCCATTCGTCTGCTGGACCGTCTGCTGACTCGAGATCACTTGGCGAACGAGCGAATCCGCTCTGAGCAACTCTTCTTCCATGACACCGTTCGAAATCACCTTTTCGATTTCTTGACCGTCGAGCAGGACGAGTGCGCCTTTTACCGAGCCGGTGATCTGGATCAGTTTCTTCAGCACGAGTGGATAGGCGGAAAGACTTTCCCGCGTCGCGAGAGCCTCCGTCATCTCGTTTCGGCTCTTCAGGTGGAAATGACTTTCCCGCAACAGTTTATTTTTTTGTACGAGCTCTTGCTGCGACTTTGCGATGGATGAAGCCATCTGATTGAAGGACAGCGTCAGTATGCGCAATTCATCATTCCGGTTCGGTACCGGGATGTCCTCGAACTGCTCTCCAGTCGAGAGCAGTTTGCTGTTCTTGACAAGACGTTCGATGTGATTGACGATCCGGAACAGAAGCGGACGGACGAATAGGAACAGGAGCAGGAAGATGATCGCAAGATCCGCGAACCAGACGAGCTGGATCAGGTTGAACTGCTCGAGCAAAATATCCTTTTCGCTTTGCGCTTTCAGCTGAAGTTGCCCCAAGTGGCGCTCGGTCCGTTCAATCAACTGATCGAGTCGTTTCGCACCGGACAGTTGAAGGACACGCTCAACTGAAGGCGTATCATCTTGAACTGCTGCCAGACGTTCCTCATATGTGCCTAGCAGTCCTCGAGAGAGCTCTGTGAAACTTTTGGAGTCTGTTGATCCTTTTCGTTCGAACCAGGACGTCTCGTCCCGAACCGTTTCGAGTCGTTGTTCCAGTGCCGCTTCGGCATTGCCGCCGGCGAGCAACAGTCGCAGTTCTGCTTCCGCCCCCTGCCATGCCATGCCAAGATCCCTCGTATGGACGATTTCCGCCTCAGTGGCCTGTACGGCAGCCCGCGTCGTTTCAATCTGTTGATTCGCCCGCCCATAGACGAAAAGCGAAGACAACAGGACGAGGACGAGCACGGTGTTCGAGACGATCGAAAACTGTCGACCGATTTTCATGTTCATCCATTTTTTGACCACAGTTCGGTCCCTCCGTATATTCATGTTCGAATTTGTTTATTGATTTCCTTAAGAAGCGAGGTGGCGATAGCGATGATAAAATCTGCCATCTGTTTATTATTGTAGCAAAAAAAAGAATTGTAAACGTAAAAATCCGCACGAGTGATCCTCGCGCGGATTTTTACATATTTTCCATTTCACAAAACTTTGCTTAGGAACGACTTCGTCCGTTCGTGTTGAGGGGCGTCGAACAAGGCGCCCGGCACGTTCTCTTCGACGATGTAACCACCGTCCATGAACAGGACGCGGTCCCCTACTTCCCTTGCGAAACCCATCTCGTGCGTGACGACGACCATCGTCATCCCTTCGAGAGCGAGCTGTTTCATGACGGCGAGCACGTCTCCGACCATTTCCGGGTCGAGCGCAGAAGTCGGTTCGTCAAACAGCATGATCTTCGGGTTCATCGCGAGCGCCCTTGCGATCGCGACGCGCTGTTTCTGTCCGCCTGACAGTTCGCCAGGATAACTGCCCGCCTTATCGCGGAGTCCGACCTTGTCGAGAAGTTGCATCGCCTGTTCATCCGCCTTGGCCTTGTCGGACTTACGCACCTTGATCGGGGCGAGGGTGATGTTCTCGAGCACGGTCTTGTGGGGGAAGAGATTGAAATGCTGAAATACCATCCCGACCTCTTCCCGTACTTTGTTGATGTTGATTTTAGGATCCGTGATGTCGAAGGAGTCGACGATGACGTGGCCGCCCGTGATTTCCTCAAGCCGGTTCAAACAACGGAGAAACGTACTCTTACCCGATCCGGATGGGCCGATGACACAGACGACCTCCTGCTCCGCGATCTCGACATTGATGTCCTTTAGTACCTCCACGTCGCCAAAAGATTTTTTCAAGTTCGTCACTTTGATGATGCTCATCGTAGTGTGAACCTCCTTTCAAGGAACTTCGAGAGCAACGACAGGAGATAGATGACGACGAAGTAGAGAAGTCCGACCATCGTCCAGACGATGAATGGCTCGAACGTCGTCGCCTGCTGGACCTGTCCTTGCTGTGTCAAGTCGGCGATCCCGATGATCGACAGAAGTGACGTATCCTTCAGACTGATGATTGCCTGGTTCGTGATCGTCGGAAGCATCCGGCGGAACGCCTGCGGCAAAATGATCTGGACCATCGTCTGGCGTCCCGTCATCCCGAGGGAGCGGGCAGCCTCCGTCTGTCCCTTGTCGATCGACTGGATGCCGGCACGGATGATCTCAGCGAAATAGGCCCCCGCGTTGATCGCGACTGTCAGTATACCGGCGTACATCCGGTCCATCGAAAGCCATTCGAGCGAATTGAGTCCGAAGTAGATGAAGAAGAGTTGGACGATGAACGGCGTCCCTCGGATGACATCGACATACACGATGGCAAGCCACTGAAGCGGTTTGGCCGGCGAGAGGCGCATCAGCGCGACGATAAGCCCGATCAGGAAACCGACGATGACGGCGATGATGAAGATGTAGAGTGTGATTTGCAGACCTTCTATGAAATACGGTAAGGCCTTCTGTGCGACTTCCATGGATTCAACTCCCTTTCATCAGGAAAGCGCGCCAGAAATTCAGCGCGCCCCCGGTGATCATTTCAGATAAGTGTCGACGATTTTGTCGTATTCCCCACTCTCTCTCAAGTTCGCGAGGCCTTTATTGATTTTCTTGAGGAGTTCCTCGTTCTCACCTTTGAGCACGGCGATTCCGTAGTTATCTCCATTCAGACGATCTCCGACGAGTTTGAGGCCGAGGTTCTGTTGCTTGTTTGCATATGAGATGACCGGATAGTCTTCGATCAGGGCTGCCGCATTTCCATTCTTGACCTCTTGGAACATGGCAGGACTGTCGTTGAACTGAGTCACCTCGATGCCGAGCTTGTCTGCGTTGTCCGTCGCGTACTTCGCACCAGTCGTCCCTTTTTTGACGGCAACCTTCTTGCCCTTCAAGTCATTGACAGACTTGATCGTGTTCTCGTCCTCTTTGACGACGAGAATCAATCCTGCCTCGAAGTACGGATCGGAGAAGTCGACGATTTTCTTGCGTTCCGGCGTGATACTCATACCAGCGATTGCGATGTCGAGCTGCTTTGCCTGGAGTGCAGGAATGATTCCGCCGAAGTCCATCGCTTCGAATTCGATCTTGAAGTCCTGATCCTTCGCGATCGCGTTGATCAAGTCGATGTCGATCCCTTTATACGTGTCGCCATCCTTGTACTCGAATGGCGGATACGTCACGTCGATGCCGACCTTGTATACTTTGTCCTTGTCGACCGTACCTGAATCATCGTTACCGATGCTGCATGCACCAAGCAGAAGCGTTACGACCATGAATAATGACATCATGATTTTTTTCTTCATTACGCTTACACTCCTTTTTAGATAGATTACAGAATACATCCGTTATCCCTATTGTCGCCTATTTCGCGCAATATTGAAACTGAATTTTCGAAATCTTCTTTCATGATGCTTTCAATCTTCTTGCCACCAGCTCGGCTTATATGAGCGGAAGTGATCATGCTCATCGACGATCCGCTCGACCCGGGCGACCATCTCGTCAACGAGCGTCGGTGTCGCTTCGACTGCCCAAGGTACACACATATGGAGCATCATCGCTGTGTAGAGCGAGTAGAACCGGAAAAACTCGGGCTCGTCCCTCCATTCGAGATATGAACTGATTTGCCCCTGCGCGAACGGGATGCTCGTCTCTACCGTAAAAAGGGATACTTTCGTGAACTCGAACAGCGGATCACCGAAATCATATCGTTCGAAATCGATTGCCCCGACGAACGTTTCACCGGAGAAGATCATGTTCGACGGATGGAAATCATCGTGTTGAAGAACCGTCTGTCGACCCGCGAGGATATCCAGGTTCGCCTCGATGAAGGTGCGCACCTCCTCTTCTCCTGAAAACGTCACGCCACACGAATCATAACGCTCGAGATAGCGCCGCCATTTCGACTCGATCACGCTCGACCAGTCCGGATGATCGTCTGAAAGCGTTGCGCGATGGAGCTGAGCAAGCCAACGGCCGGCGTCTTGTCCGAGGGCGTATTGTCGATTTTTCGCTATTTTAGGGAGGAAACGAGTCCCATCCTCTCCTTCGAGATAAGACAGGACGAGGTAGACGTGCCGACCGTCGACATGCAGTTCATATGCTTTTGGCGCTTCGACACCGAGTGATTCGAGCCGGCGTAGCATCTTGAACTCCTGCTCCTTCCTCAAGAGGACGGACTTGTCGCTTCGCCGGACGAGGTACCGTTCATCGCCTATCGTGACGAGAAATTTCACATCGTCCGAAAATCCTCCTTCAATGACATCTGCCGATTGTTCGTTGATCGCTTTCATCAATTTTCCCTTTTCAAGCATCTTGCAGCTCCTTTCCTGTTTCCATCTAATATGGTGATTGAAATAAGTGTATTGCACAACTATTCTACGATCATCTCCATGAAAGTGGATGAGAAAAGGCACCTTCCGTATTGAAAGGTGCCTGATCTTTAGATGCCGACGAGAGGACTTGAACCTCCACGGTGTTGCCACCACTAGATTCTGAGTCTAGCGCGTCTACCGATTCCGCCACGACGGCATGTCGTATTTACAATATTAGCATACTTTATTATTCAATCCTTGTCAATCAACAAATTGGGGCACGCAGAACAATTTATCCTACCCGCCCCGCCTGTATCTCTTCATGCCCTCTTCAGAAGCAACCCTTCCGCAACCTCGATCGCATGCTGTGTCGTCTCATGGATCGCAGCCGGTCCGATCAGTCGCTCGACTTCCGTATTCCTGATCCTGTCAGCTACGGTCGTCGACAGTGAGGACAGCATCACCGTCTGTCCGTCCTTCTGCAAGTCTTTCACCAGTCGTTCGAGCTGCTCGAGTGCCGTCAAGTCGATGACGGGACAGCGATGAAGGTTCAGGATCGTCAGTTGCGGCTTCTGATGAAGGTCATGTTTGAGTACCTGTTCGAATGCCTCGACTGCTGCGAAGAAAAGTGGTCCTTCGATCGCGAAGACGGCGATTCGTCCGTCCCGGACATCATATCGCGAGGTCAACTGTCTGACGCGGGTCTCTTTCGCCATCTGTTTCGTGAACACGAAGACGGAAAGGACGATCCCGATTTCGACGGCAATCGTCAGGTCGTAGAAGACGGTCAAGGCAAGTGTCGATGCGAGCACGACCGCCTCAAGCGATCTCGTCTTGAAGATACGCCATACATGGTGCCGTTCCGACATGTTCCAGGCAACGCGCATCAACAATGGCGCCATCGCTGCCAATGGAATGTAACTGGCGAGCGGACTGAGAAAAAGCACTGCCGCAAGGACTGTCAGCGAGTGGATCACGCCGCTCAGCGGACTCAGCGCACCGGCCTGGATATTCGTCGCCGTTCGTGCAATCGCACCGGTCGACGGCATTCCTCCGAAAAATGGTGCGACGACGTTCGCCAGTCCTTGTCCGAACAGTTCGCGGTCCGGCTTCATGCGTGATCCGCTCATCCCATCAGCGACCGTACCGGACAAAAGTGACTCGATTGCCCCGAGAAAAGCGATCGCAAAGGCAGGTTTGATCAGTGAAGTGATCATCGCCCAGTCAGCCGTCGGCAACCGAAATTGTGGAAATCCAGTCGGCAGGTTTCCGTAGGAGGAACCGATCGTCGCGACCTGCCCTGGAAAAAGATAGGTGGAGCACAGTGTAGGCACAATCAAGGCAGTCAGAAGGAGCGGGAGACGGAGCGGCAGTCTCGGCAAGATGAACAGCGTCAGAAAACCGATCGCCGCCGTCGCCAGCGCATAACCGTTCACCGTCTCCAGTTGAGCAATCAAGGACACGACGTTCTGATGAAAGTGCGGCTGCTTTTCGTAAGCGATGCCAAACGCCTCATCGATCTGGTCGAAGAAGATGACGACGGCGATCCCTGCAGTGAAACCGATCGTCACGGACGTCGGCATGAAACGAATCAATTGTCCGAGTCGGAACACTGACATAAGCATCAGCATGATGCCTGCGAGGATCGTCGTAACGAGTAACGCCTCGTAACCATGCGCGAGGACGATGGCGGAGACGACCGGAATGAACGCCCCGGTCGGCCCGGCGATTTGAAAACGGGATCCACCGAACAGGCTGACGAGAATACCCGCGAAGACGGCCGTGTATAAACCGAATATCGGGGGCACGCCGCTCGCGATGGCGAAGGCGAGGGCCAGAGGGATTGCGACGACCCCCACCGTCACCCCTGCCACTGCGTCCTTCTTGATTGTCTCTCTGTTGATTCGGCCAAAACGGTCGTCCGCGGTCCAGCGCATCATCGTTCCTTCTTTCTCTTTGTTATGAATTTCACATTCTTCTTCCTCATCATAATTCCTGACGGGTCGAGTGTAAACATTCACAGGGAGAAGTAAGCGGTAACACTGCCATTCACGCGGTGATCTTCATGTTTTTGACACAATCAAAGCGGCGAGGCGTCTTTCACTCGGCATCCCGCCGTACCGCAACTCATTATATCCCACCTTCGTCATTTCCACTTACATGCCGTCCGGTCGGACAATCTTGAAGTCCTCCATCTCAATGCATAACGGCGGGGAGTCATTTCCCTTTCAAGACGTGTCTGACGAATCGCTCGACCGCTTCATCATAAGCTTTCGGGTCTTCGAAATACGCCATCGCGTGCGCAGCGTTCGGTACGAGCAACAGTTCCTTTTCGCTCGGACATGCCGCGTAAAGTTCATGGACCATCGACGTCGGGACGAACGTGTCGCGTTCTCCGTGGATGAAGAGGACCGGGACCCGTGCCTTCCTGACTTGCTTCAATGCGGAAGCCTCCCGGAAGAAATAACCTGCCTTCAGCTTCGTCAATGCGCTCGTCGTCGCAAGGAACGGGAAATGCGGCATATTGTACATCCGCTTCATTTGATAGGCGAGCACGGCGTTGACGGATGTGTACGCGCAATCGGAGATGATGCCCCTCACCTGCTTCGGCAACACTTCGCCGCTCGCCATCAGGACGGTCGCCCCGCCCATCGAGATCCCGTGGAGGAACAAGCGGACGTCCTGTCCTGTACGCCGAATCAACAGGTCGGCCCAAGCGAGCGTATCTTCCCTGTCATGCCAGCCGAACCCGATATAATGGCCTTCGCTCTTGCCGTGCCCGCGGTTGTCCGGCATCAGGACGTGGAATCCCGCCTGATGATAAAGATAGGCGAAGCCTGCCATATCGGTGCCGACCCCTCCGTAGCCATGGACGAGGATGACGGCCAGGTCCGACGGTTCCTTCGGCGCGAGATAGTTCGCGAAAAGTTTATATCCGTCCCGTGATTTAAGTTCAAACGTTTCGAGCGGTTGTTGCTTGATCCACTCCTGCCCCGGCTGCATCAGCCGGATCATCTCCTCGCTCAGGTCACGGTTGCTCGTCAAGAAGGATTTCTGTTTCGTCGATACGGCCATTTCGTAAAAATAATAACTCGCAGCCATCAAACCTGTACCGGCGAGCCCGATTCCGATCTTCATCAACCTTCGCATCTGATCACTCCTCACAGGTCGATCGAGAGTTGCGACGTCTCTTCCTGTTCCTGCCGCAATACCTCTTGTCTGAGCCGCTCCTCTTGGCGAGCCTTGCGATAGGCAAACTCGCGGACGATGTCCTGCCCCTCGAAGCCGTCGTCGATGACAGCTTCGAGTATTCCTGTCTCCGTCTCGACCATTTCTTCAGGGTTGCGCATGACGATGTAGTCGCCGACCTGAGCGAGCATGATCTCGTCGTCGAGACGAAGTGCATCATAGAATTGTTCCGGTAACGTCATGCGACGTGTCTCCGGATTGATATGGATCCTTTTATAGGAATGAAGCGAATTGTATGTTTTTCTTGCCATGATGTCTCCTTTCGTTCCGAGTATCAACGGAACGTCATATCGATTCTTGATTCCTCACCGGCGATCACCACTTTCGCGAATGCGCCGTTAACTAATGTCGACTGTGGCGGCTGATGCCCGATATCGAGGTCATAGAAGATCGAAAGACCCGTCTTCTGCTCGATTGCGGCATAAGCGCTTAGCAAATCGAAGTCCTTGACCGCCTTCCCGGCCGGCGTCCTTCCGAACAAGATGCCGGATGCCTCGTCGAACCAGCCCGCGTAATGCATATGAATGATCGTTCGGTAGATGTCAGCCGCGTTCGCCTCACAAGCCTCGAAGTACCAAAGAATCGGTTCCCCTCCGGTATGGTTCGCACGGAACGCCGCGACATCGCCGTAAGGGGTCCCGATGAGGTGACGGACCGTTTCGAGGCATCCGCCGAGGAGCCGTCCTTCAAGTTCCGTCACGTCCTGCCGGAGCGTCTTCCATTCGGTAGGACGGTCCAAGTGGAACAGAAAACGCTCCGGCCGTTCCTGGTGATTCCATTTCGATTGATACTGTTCTGACGGCCACTGGGTCACTGTTCCGCCCGACCGGGTCGCGAGGACGCGGCGCCACGCTTCCGTCGTCGGGTCCCACTCCTCACTGCGCAAATCAGCGAGGTTCGTCCCGTGGGCGGTAGCGATGCCTGTCTTCAAAGTGATTGCGAGCTGAATCGTGCTCGTATCGGAATACCCGAGGAGCCATTTCGGTTCGATCGAATCATAATCGATCAAGTCGAGCACATCTATCGCCCGTTCACCGCCCCATGGCGGGATGATGGCATCGATCGACTCGTCCTTGAACATCTGATTCAACTCCATCGCGCGGACGGCTCCGTCAGCGCTTTGCACATCTGCTTCAGTCCACGTCGTCTCACCGAATTTCACGTCGAGCTGCCGTGCCTTCAAACGTTCTGCCGCTTCGTGCATCAATGGATGCAATTGTTCAGGTACACCGGACGACGGGGCGGTCACCCCGATCGTCATTCCCGTCCAAGCCAGATGCGGATATCGCATCACCATCTCCTCCTATCTAAGTTCACTGAACGATGTTTCTGCTAAAAATATACGGGTATATTTTCTAAGGGATTTATCTAATGGATCGATATCAAAATTATGGAAAAGGAGAATACATTATGTCTGAACTCAAAGCCAACTTTGAAACGACTGTCTGGAGCGCCGTTCTGATCATCTTCCTGACTGCTTGGGGACTGTCCTGAGGTCATCGGATGACGAGCGCCATCCTGCCCGTGCTGTCGAAGCGCTTGATGAACGTCGTCTTATCAACCGCATACCGGCTGTGCGTATCGATTGGATCGGTGACGTAGAAATACTGCCGGTCGACGCCTGAGACGACGAGGACATGCATGTTCTCGACGAGGCGCATCGCTTTCCCGTTGAAGCGGTAAGTCTTCTTGACAGGTGCCTTGAACTGATATGTCACATATGCGATGACCGGATTCCCTTTACGAACTTCCCGCTCGATCATCACGGAACTTGCGCCGGTGAAGACGCTGCTGTCTTTGCGGTATTTTTTTGCGGTCTTTATGAGCGCCTGTGGGAAGATCGACTGGTAGATGTGGTCTGCCTGGATCCGGTAGGGTGAACCTGAGAAACCTTCCGTCGGGTCGAATCGGCTCGAATACTTCATCTGTTTCGCCATCGACATCTTGTCGAGACGATGTCCTTTGTAGTTCAGGCTCATCGTCAAGGAGGTGATTTCACAGCCCATCGGCATCTCGGGCAGCTGGCTGATATGTTTGACGCCAAGCAGCTTTCGCTCCGCTTCTCTGACGTATGCTTTGTACACCCAGCCTCTTCGTTTTCCTGCCTCTGCATAAAGCCACGACTTCGTTTCCTTCAGACCTTCAATTCTCGTCCCCTTCGGCAACACAGTCAGGATCTTTGCCGACGTGCTGTCGTCAGCCCGAAGATTCAAGCGGTCTTGTGTGACATAGGACTGAGCTGCGCCGACGGGGACAGATGTGCCTGAAACAAGAAGCAGAGCAGATAGAAAGGTCAGCCGATTCCTCATTGACCGTCCCCCCGGCTCGCCAAGTAGCCGCTGACGAAGCGGTCGATCTTTTCTTCGAACCGGTCCAGGTGGACGATGCGCGCCTCCCGGTATACCTCCTTCCCTTCGATGAACAGAATCAACACCGGAGCCGTGAATATCGAAAGTCTTCCCGCGATATCCGGTACCTCGCTCGCGTTGATCCGTCCCGCCGCGAGTTCTTCATATTCAGCGATGATCGGCTCGATTTGCGGAAACAGCGAGTGGCACACGCTGCAGTTGTCCGTCGAAATATAGATGAAGCTGAGCGGACTTGCGATGAAGCGGTCGAGCTCACCGACCGAGTGGATCGAGACGAATTCAGCCATCCTCTACCTCCTCCTTTGATTGGGTGTGAAATCAGTATACCGTACACTTAGAAGAAAAAGAAATCCGTCCCGGGACAGTCCGGGACGGATTTCTTTTTCTCTTCAATTCGCACGGAGCGCCTCGTTTTCCTCAGTCGTGAACGCACGTGAACGTGTCAGGAATCGTTTTCCTTCCACCCCTTCGAGCGAGAACATCCCGCCTCGGCCGTCGACGACGTCGATGATCAGCTGCGTATGCTTCCAGTAGTCGTATTGACGATGATGGATATAGAAGGGACATCCGCCGATTTCACCGATCTTGACATCGAGGTCGCCGATCAAAAGGTCTCCTTCAGGATAGCACATGGGCGAGCTGCCATCGCAGCACCCGCCCGATTGGTGAAAGATCAGTGGACCATGCTTCGCTTTCAGCTTTTCGATCAAGCCGAGCGCTTCCGCGGTCGCAAGAACACGTTCGACCATGCCTGTCACTCCTTTCGAATCAGAAGAAACCGAGCTTTTTCGGGCTGTAGCTGACGAGCAGGTTTTTCGTCCGCTGGTAATGGCTGAGCATCATCTTATGGTTCTCACGGCCGATACCGGACATTTTGTAGCCGCCGAACGCAGCATGCGCCGGATATTGATGATAGCAGTTCGTCCAGACACGACCCGCCTCGATCGCACGGCCGAAGCGATATGCCCGGTTCATGTCACGCGTCCAGACACCTGCACCGAGACCATACAGCGTATCGTTTGCGATCTCGAGTGCTTCCTCGTCCGTCTTGAACGTCGTCACCGACAGGACCGGACCGAAGATTTCCTCTTGGAAGATGCGCATCTTGTTATGGCCTTTGAAAATCGTCGGCTGGATATAGTAGCCTTCTGCGAGCTCGCCTTCTTGAACGTTGCGTTCCCCGCCAATCAAGCACTCCGCCCCTTCAGACTTCCCGATCTCGAGATAGGAAAGGATCTTCTCCATCTGCTCGTTCGAGGCTTGCGCTCCCATCATCACATCCGGGTCGAGCGGGTTGCCGAGCTTGATCGCCTTGACGCGTTCGAGGACACGTTCCATGAACTTGTCGTAGATCGATTCATGGATGAGGGCACGTGACGGGCATGTGCAGACCTCGCCTTGGTTGAGAGCGAACATGACGAGTCCTTCGATCGCCTTGTCGAGGAAATCATCGTCCTCGTCCATGACGTCAGCGAAGAAGATGTTCGGTGACTTCCCGCCGAGCTCGAGCGTGACCGGGATGATGTTCTGCGAAGCATACTGCATGATCAAGCGGCCTGTCGTCGTCTCACCCGTGAAGGCGATCTTCGCGATGCGGTCGCTCGAAGCGAGCGGCTTCCCGGCTTCGAGTCCGAATCCGTTGACGACGTTGAGGACGCCAGGCGGGAGCAGGTCTTCAATCAGCTCGAGCAGGACCATGATGCTGACAGGCGTCTGTTCTGCCGGTTTGAGGACGACGCAGTTCCCGGCGGCAAGTGCCGGTGCAAGCTTCCAGACCGCCATCAAAATCGGGAAGTTCCACGGGATGATCTGCCCTACGACGCCGAGCGGCTCTTGGAAATGGTAGGCGACCGTATCGTTATCGAGCTCACCGATGCTGCCTTCCTGTGCCCGGATGACGCCGGCGAAGTAGCGGAAGTGATCGATCGCAAGCGGTAGGTCTGCGTTAAGCGTCTCACGGACGGCCTTCCCGTTCTCCCATGTTTCGGCATACGCGAGCATCTCGAGGTTCTCTTCCATCCGATTCGCGATTTTGTTCAGGATAATTGAACGCTCGGTCACGGAAGTTTTTCCCCATGCATCTTTAGCCGCATGGGCCGCGTCGAGGGCCAGTTCGATATCCTCTTTCGTCGAGCGGGCGACTTCACAAAATACCTTGCCCGTCACCGGCGTGATGTTCTCGAAATACTGCCCGTTCGATGGAGCAGTCCATTTACCGTTGATGTAGTTTTCGTAGCGATCCTTGAATTGTACTTTCGAGCCTTCAGTGTTCGGAATTTCATAGATCATTCTTGATTCCTCCCTTGATTTTGTACAACCTCTTCGGTATGACGCCACTTTATGTATGCGCTTACATTTTGAAGTAAAAAATAAAAATAAAATGGCGCTCCCAGTTCCTATCGTAACAAAGTTCACAGAAATGTCAAAATATTTCGTGTATTATTTGAACTTTTTTCTTTTTTCCCGAACGGTTTCCTTCTACCGTTCGTCTACTGTAGTGAAAGGGGAAATTGAAATGGATCAAACTACCGTAGTAATGTTGGCTGCACCACTCTTCCTCATCCAAGTCGCCTTAATCGTCATCGCGTTGAAGGATCTCTTTTCGAGAGGTCAAGAGAACATCAAAGGACCGTTCTGGGTCTGGTTCGCCGTCATCGTCTTCCTTAACCTGCTCGGACCGCTCCTCTACTTCGTGATCGGGAGAAAGGCATGATCCGGGTCGAACGGCTTTCGAAGAAGTTCGATGATAATGTCGCCTTGAAAGAAGTGACGTTCGAACTTCAGCCGGGCTGCACCTCCCTGCTCGGTCCGAATGGTGCCGGGAAGACGACACTGCTTCACCTTCTCGCCGGCATCACGAGACCGACGACCGGCAGGATCGACGGACTCGAACAGGCGCGCATCGGATTTTTGCCGCAAACTCCAGCCCTGTACCCTTGGATGACCGCACGGGAAACACTTGAGCAGGCAGGTCTGCTCAGCGGCAGGACAGTTGACGTCCATCGTCTGCTTGGAACGGTCGGACTGACCGACTCGAAGAAGCCGGTCCGCTCCTACTCCGGCGGAATGAAACAACGGCTCGGCCTCGCCCAGGCACTCTGTACCGATCCTGACCTGCTGCTGCTCGACGAACCGGTCTCTGCGCTCGACCCGGCAGGACGGCGAGAGGTGCTCGATTTGCTGATGGAACTCAAACGCGACAGGATGATTCTCTATTCGACACACGTCCTGCCTGATGCTGAAGAAGCAAGCGATCATGTCCTCATCCTCAAGGAAGGCAGACTGATCAAAGACGGCACGATTCGCGAGCTGCTGCACAAGCAGCAGTTGACTGTTCGCTTCACGGAGGAAGTCGATGCGAGCGAACTGCTCGCCATTTCATGCATCAACCACTTGGAGCAGCGCGGGCTTGACTGGCATCTCTCGACCGACGACATTAAGTCGGCCGAGCGCGCTCTGCTGCAAAAAGCAATCGACCGGGAATGGTCGATCGAATCCTTCCATATCGGGCATCATTCCCTCGAATCCTATCTGCTCGAGGTGACCAAATGAAAATGTTCATGTTACGACTCCGTCATGAGTTCAAGGAAATCGTGCGCAGCAAGCGTCTTTACTTCGTGCCGCTCATTCTGATCCTGCTCGCCGTGACCCAACCCGTACTGCTCTATTTCCTGCCGGATCTGATCGAGAGCGGCGGCAACCTTCCGGAAGGCGCGACGATCACGATCCCGGAACCGTCACCTGAAGAGGTGATGCAGTCTGTCAGCGAACAATTGAACCAGATCGGGATGATCGTCATCCTGCTCGCCGCCTCGACGCAGTTCTCGCACGAACGGGAATGGGGAACGCTCGCCTGGCTCCGCTCGCTGCGAATCGGTGCCGGGACGCTCGTCTTCAGCAAATGGCTTGCTCAGTTGGCGCTCGCATCCGTTGGTCTCTCATTCGCCTACTTGTCCTCCTACTACTATACGATGCTTTTGTTCGACGCTCCTGACGTCAAGAAGACGATCTATTCCTTGCTTCTCCTGCTTGCCTTCACCGCGTTGCAACTGGCATTCCTGACGATGATGACAAGTATCCTCCGTTCTTCGCTCGTCTCTTTCTTGTGCGTCTTTTCACTCGGGGTCGTCTTCTCGATGATCGGCGGGATCGACACGGCATGGACCGCTTGGATCCCCTGGCAGACCGGTAAAGAGAGCAGCGCCATCTTCTCGCGATCGCTTGATGATTTTTGGCCGCTCGCTTTGCTTGTCGTGGCGAGCATCGTATTTCTCTTCATCGCGAGACGTCTGTTGAAGTGGACGAACGCTTGAAAGTCTCTCTCGACAAAAAAAGGGGAATGCCGCGTCTCCTTCGCGGTCATTCCCCTTTCTTCAGTTCAAGACGTAGATCAGGACGTGACAGGCAGCTGTTTCTTCTCCCAGCCGCTGAAGCCGCCCGTCAGGTTTTTGACGTTACTGAATCCGGCACGCTGCATGACGCTCATCGCGATGGCGGAACGCGCCCCGGATTGACATTGCATGACGATCGGCCGATCTTTCCCGACCTCGTCGAGGCGATCCTCAAGATGACCGAGCATCAGGTGTCTCGCGCCTTCGATGTGCCCTTCTTCCCACTCCGTCTGGTTCCGGACATCGATCAAGACGACTTCGTCCTTCTCAAGTAACGGCGCAAGCGCTTCGGGACTGATCTCCTCGTACGAATCCGCACCATTCTTAGCGATGGCCGCCTCTGTGTCCGTAAAACCGATGACGTCATCGACGCCGACCGTCTGAAGTGCGCGCATCGCCTCTTTCGCGTCTGCTTCACTTCCGATCAACACGACATCGTTCGCACCGTCAAGCAGCCAGCCACTCCAGGTCGAGAATGATTTGTTCAGCGGAATGTTGAGAGCGCCCTTCGCGTGCGAATCCTTGAATTCCTTTGCTGCCCGTACGTCTACGAGTAGCTTCGATCCACCAAGCTCTTCTCCAGTGAATTTATCCAGTGTTTCCGGGTCGCGACGCAACTCTACGCCTTCCTTATTGATGCGCTTCATTCGCGCGAAATAGGTTGGCGGTTCCGGCTGACCCTCGAGCAGCTGTTTGACGAAGTCTGCTTCAGACATATCCTGCAGTGCCCAGTTGTTGATTTTCTCATAACCGACCGTCGACATCGGTACGGCTCCAAGTGACTTCCCGCATGCGCTGCCTGCACCGTGGGCCGGCCAGACTTGAAGATGATCCGGCAGCTCTTTGAATTTTTTCAGAGAGGCAAACATGTCCTTCGCTCCCGATTCTGCCGTCCCTTCGACCTTCGCTGCCTTCTCGAGCAAGTCAGGCCGGCCGATGTCGCCGACGAAGACGAAATCCCCGGTAAAGATGCCCATCGGGACACGAGAGCCACCGCCTTCATCCGTCAAGACGAAACTGATACTCTCAGGGGTATGACCAGGCGTATGCATGACATCGAAGCGAATGTTGCCGATCTTGAACTGGTCTCCGTCCTTGAGCAATGTATGCGGGTAGTCTTTTACGTATTCATACTTCCAGTCTGGACCGCCCTCATCAGACACATATAGGTGCACTCCAAGCTTCTCAGCCATCTCACGGGCACCGGACACATAGTCGGCATGGATGTGCGTCTCAGCGATCGCGCTTAGATGTAAGCCTTCAGATTTGGCGATTTCCTGGTAGACCTCGATCTGGCGGCCTGGATCGATGACGATCGCCTCACCGGTCTTCTGGCAGCCGACGACGTAAGACATATGAGCTAGACGTGAATCAAAATAGGAACGAAAGAACATGATTATTTCTCCCTTCTTTTAGTAACGATTTCCCCAGTCCATTATAGGTGGGGGGGTATAACTCATTATAGGATCATCCAACTCCAGTTGTCACGCGACAGGTTTTGGTGACCTAAAGGAAATATACCCGATGAGGTACAATGCGACACCTATAAGGAGGAATAGCGCGGAGGTCGAGGCATGGACAAGCTTCAACGTGACGCTCACCGCCACGACGACATAGAATCCCCCAAGCAACCGGTCGACCGTCCTGTCCTTGAAACGAAGGAGTCGCTTTGTTCCGAATGGCGTACCAAGCAATGCTCCCGCGATCAAAAAGATTCCGCTCATATATGGAAGCCCGGCACCGGTTCCAATATGTGTCGCCAGCCCGAGCGTCACGATCAGCATGGCGGCAGCGACGCCTGTCCCGATCGCCCGTTTCAAGTCATAACGCACCCATCCCGTCAGCAGCGGTGTCAGGACGAATCCTCCGCTTACGCCCATCAGGGACGATACGACACCTGCTGCGATCCCGATCACGGACAGCTTGGCGAATCCTGCACGCTGCCCATCGCTCGTCGTGTTCGCCGCCGTCCGCTTCTTCAGAAAACGATACGCGAAGACACTTAAGATGACGATATAGAGCAGCGATGTCAACATGCCCGCCCACTCGACGTTGTCCATCTTGACGACGAGCGGCGCGAGCACCATCGAAGTCAATGCCCCCGATCCGCCAATGATTGCCGCGTCGCGCCAGACGACGTTTTTTCGTTTGGCGTGCGAGAACGCTCCTGTCACAGTCGAACCCAGCGTCAACAGCAAGCTCAGCGCGATCGCTTCGCTCGGCGATTTCCCCATTATGAGCAGAAGAGGCGTCAGGATGATTCCCCCTCCGATTCCGAAAAAACCTGATAATACCCCGATACCTATACCTAATCCGATGAACATCACCATTTCCATGGTTAATCTCCCTTCTTATTCTCTCTAACACCATGTTATCCGCCAACAGTTAATTACGCTAATAAATCATTATTCATTAATTGATTATGTTTATAAATGAAAGAGTTCATCATTCCGTCATTTAATCTGCCCCGCCAAATAAATGTTTCGCCTCTTCGCGCACTTCAGACAACCGGCAATAAGCAGCAGGTTCAGGTAGCGTCATCCAATCTTCTTCATTAAATACGATTAAAAAAATTCACTACCTGTGTCCGTTCAACACGATCATAAACAGAACAAATCAAAAATAAAGCAAAACTTTTTTGCGTTTTTCGGTTGACGACATACCCCCTTAGGTATTAAGCTATGAATTGTTAAGCCATCACGTCACTGTAAACAATGTCACACGCTAACGAGGAGAGGACTTGATCACCCATGGAGTACACCGACAAAATGCAACATCGCATCAAACGGATCGAAGGTCAGTTGAGAGGTATTCTTCGGATGATGGAAAACAACGAGGAATGCAAGGATGTCACAACACAGCTTTCCGCCACACGGTCCGCGATCGATCGCGTCATCGGTGTCGTCGTCAGTGCAAATCTGATCGACTGCATGGAACGGTCCGAAGATGATTCGGCAGCGAATCAGGACTTGGTGGAAGAAGCAGTCAAACTGCTCGTAAAAAGCAGATAATTTTTTTATTCAAAAACATACCCTACCAGGTATAATTCAAACGCTCAATGCGCAGGAGGAAATCATGCAAGAAACTAAAAAAACAACAATCGTATTATTCAGTGGAGACTATGACAAGACGATGGCGGCCTACATCATCGCGAACGGCGCTGCCGCTTACGATCATGAAGTAACCATCTTCCATACATTCTGGGGATTGAACGCTCTCCGCAAGGACGAGGAACTTAAACCGGACAAAACGTTCATGGAAAACATGTTCTCGAAAATGATGCCGCGCGGTGCGGACAAGATGGGACTCTCGAAGATGAACTTCGCAGGCATGGGTCCGAAGATGATCAAGAACGTCATGAAGAAACACAATGCGATGCCGCTTCCCGACTTGATCGAAATGGCGAAGGAACAGGATATCAAACTCGTCGCTTGTACGATGACGATGGACCTGCTTGGACTTCGTCAGGAAGAATTGCACGATGGTATCGAATACGCCGGGGTCGCAGCATACCTCGCGGACGCTCAAGATGGAAACGTCAACCTGTTCATCTAATAAAGGAGGAGACAGTACATGGATTTCATCACCATCGCGTTTCTCGCAGTCGCAGCTTTTCTCGCGTTTAAAATGTTCGCACCGGCAAGAGGAGTCAAGAAAATCGATACCGCTACGCTGAAGCAGAACCTTGGCGACCGAAATCGATATTATCTCGACGTCCGGACGCCGGGAGAGTTCAAAGGCAACCATATCAAAGGGTTCAAGAACATTCCGCTTCAGACATTGCCGACCCAGCTCGACAAGCTGCCGCGCGACAAGGAAATCGTCGTCATTTGCCAAAGCGGCATGCGCAGTAAACGTGCCGCGCAGCTTTTGAAGAAGAACGGCTTCAATAACATCACCGAAGTGTCAGGCGGCATGAGCGCTTGGCGTTAAAAACCCATTCATCTCGAGGAGGAAACGATCATGAAACGACTTACAGCTAAAGAAGTGCAAACGAAACTCGAAAACGGCGAACAACTCAACATCATCGACGTCCGTGAAGTCGAGGAGGTAAAGGAAGGCAAGATTCCCGGTGCTGTCAACATCCCGCTCGGTCTCGTCGAATTCAAGATGAACGAGCTCGACAAGAAGAAGGAATATGTGATGGTCTGCCGCTCCGGCGCACGCAGCGGGCGCGCGTCCGAATATCTCCTTTCACAAGGCTACGACGTCATCAACATGGATGGCGGCATGATGTCTTACGAAGGCAAGACTGAATAACGACCGGTCATATCTGACTGATAACTAATAACCTATTTTCAAAAGGAGCGATTTTGTTGCAAACGATCAAAACCGATTTCGTACTCGACGCTAAAGGACTCGCATGCCCGATGCCGATCGTCCGTACTAAAAAAACGATGAAGACACTCGAACCGGGCCAAGTGCTTGAAGTTCAAGCGACAGACAAAGGCTCGAAGGCAGATCTTCGCGCCTGGGCAGAGAGCACTGGAAACCAGTATCTCGGAACACTTGAAGAAGGCGATGTACTCCGCCACTATGTCCGCAAGTCTTCCGGATCTGATCAGGAAGCACCTGCCTTCGCTGATACGGTCGACAACGAGACTGTCGAAGCAAAGCGTACGGAAAGCGATGCTCTCGTCCTCGACGTCCGTGAGACGGCTGAATACGCGTTCGCTCATGTCCCGGGCGCAGTCAACATCCCGCTCGGTGAACTCGAGTCACGCATCAGTGAACTGGATACGAACAAGACGATCTATGTCGTCTGCCGTACAGGAAGCCGAAGCGACCTCGCTTGCCAAAAACTGAGCGCGAACGGCTTCAACGTCAAGAACGTCCTTCCGGGCATGAGCTCGTGGACTTTCGAGACTGCCTCGACAGTCAACTAAGCATTCATTCAAATTCATCATACATTCGTTTTAGGAGGATATATAAACATGTCAGTTAACGCTATGTCTGCAAAAGAAGTCACACGTAAACTCATCAATCGTGAACCGCTCTTCATCCTCGATGTCCGTAACGCGGATGCGTTCCAGGACTGGAAGATCGAAGGTGAGAACTTCGAACACCTTAACGTCCCATACTTCGATCTGATCGACGGCGTCGATGAGATCCTGGGTGATCTTCCTACGGACCAAGACATCCTTGTCGTCTGTGCAAAGGAAGGCTCTTCGATCTTCGTCGCTGAAATGCTCGAGGAGGCAGGACGCTCTGTATCTTATCTCGCGAATGGGATGAAAGGATGGAGCGAACACTTGGAGCCGATTTCACTCGGTACACTGAATGAGACTGGAGCCGATCGCGGCGAAGTCGTCCAGTTCGTCCGAATCGGTAAAGGATGCCTTTCCTACATGATCATCTCTGAAGGGGAAGCTGTCCTCGTCGACGCAACTCGTATGACGGATACGTATCTCGACTATGCGAACGAACGCGGCGTCAAGATCACTCACGTGTTCGACACTCACCTTCACGCTGACCATATCTCAGGAGGACGCGAGATCGCGGAGAAGACCGGTGCGACGTACTGGTTGCCGCCTAAGGATGCGACTGAGGTGACGTTCGACTATGCAGCACTCGAAGACGGTGTCAACGTCAAAGTCGGCGACACACAAATCGACGTCCATGCTCTCTACTCACCAGGTCATACGATCGGTTCGACTTCGTTCGTCGTCGACGGCCGCTATCTCCTCACGGGAGACATCCTGTTCATCGACTCGATCGGACGGCCTGACCTCGCTGGTCTCGCTGAAGACTGGGTAGGAGACTTGCGCAATTCGCTCTATAAGACATACCGTGAGCTTTCGGACGAACTGATCGTCCTGCCGGCACACTTCATGATCATCGAGGAGTTAAACGCTGACGGCAGCGTCGCTGAGAAATTGAACGTCCTTCTCGCGAACAACCACGGCCTCAACATCGAAGACGAGGAAGTATTCCGTAAGATGGTGACAGAGAACTTGCCGCCGCAGCCGAATGCTTATCAGGATATCCGCGAGACGAACATGGGCAAGATGACTCCAGATCTCGAAACACAGCGTGAGATGGAAGTCGGACCGAACCGCTGCGCGGTTCGGTGATCAATCACAACGAAAACATTCACAACTAAAAAAACAACTTTCAGGAGGAATATCAATCATGAAATCAGAAATGGTACTTGACGCTAAAGGGCTTGCTTGCCCGATGCCAATCGTAAAGACAAAAAAAGCAATCGCAGGACTCGAATCTGGACAAGTCCTTGAAATCCATGCAACTGACAAAGGTGCAAAAAATGACCTTCAAGCATGGGCGACTTCTGGCGGCCACGAGTTGATCAAGCACGAGGAAGAAGCAAACGTCCTCAAGTTCTGGATCCAAAAAGGATAATCAAAGCGGGAGTCTACTTTCAGACTCCCCTTTTTTAAGGAGAGATACCAATGGAATTAGCGTTCATCATCACCATTTTCTTGATCGGCTTCGTCGGATCCTATATTTCCGGCATGGTCGGTATCGGAGGATCGATCATCAAATATCCGATGCTTCTCTATATCCCGCCAATGCTCGGTTTCGCGGCGTTCACTGCGCATGAGGTCGCAGGCATCAGCGCGATCCAGGTCTTCTTTGCGACGATCGGCGGCGTCTGGGCCTATCGCAAGGGCGGATACCTCAATAAGACACTCATCATCTATATGGGCGGGGCGATCCTGATCGGCAGCTTCATCGGTGCCTACGGCTCGAATGTCCTGTCTGAGGATATGATCAACATCGTCTACGGCGTGCTCGCACTGACGGCTGCGATCATGATGTTCGTGCCGAAGAAAGGCATCGACGACATCCCGCTCGATCAGGTCCGCTTCAATAAGTGGGTCGCTGCTGTCTCGGCGTTCATCGTCGGCGTCGGAGCCGGCATCGTCGGCGCGGCCGGTGCGTTCCTGCTCGTCCCGATCATGCTCGTCATCTTGAAGATCCCGACGCGGATGACGATCGCTTCCTCACTTGCGATCACATTCATCTCGTCGATCGGAGCGACGGTCGGTAAAATCACGACTGGCCAGGTCGATTGGGGTCCGGCTGCAATCATGGTCGTCGCAAGCTTGATCGCTGCTCCGCTCGGCGCGATCGCTGGCAAGAAGATGAACACGAAAGTTCTTCAAATCATCTTGGCTGTCCTCATTCTCGCGACGGCAATCAAAATCTGGATCGACATTCTTTGATCGGTAACTTAAAAGGGGCTTCGCTGACGCGAAACCCCTTTTTTTCATTTGCTTGCATCGATCGCCTTGATGAGGCGTTCCTCGACGTCAGAAGCGACTTGTTTGAGTTTTTCGTCCTCGACGAGAGCGATCAATGCGGTCGGACGCGGCATACCGATTTTTGTTTTGCCTTCCTCCGTGAAAACTGCGATCTTACAGGGCAGGAAGTAGCCGGCCGTCCGGTCTTCCGTCAGAACCCGGCTCGCTTCCTTCGGATTGCATACTTCTAAAATGCGATACTCCCCTTCGAAACCGAGTCCCTTCTCTTCCAGTTTGTTCGCAAGGTCAAAGTCCCAAAGGACTCCGAACGCTTCTTCCTTCAATTGTTCCGTGATGCTTTTGACCGCCTCTTCGACCGTTCGTTCAGTAGTGATCGTATAATCGAACATGGAAATACCCCCTTCAGTGTTTTCCTATGTTTGATTCCCTGTCCGGAGCCTGACGAACCGTACATTTACTGATCATCTAAGAAAAAGAGGATGATTCAAAAATCGATCAGTAAACGAAAAACGGGAGTGGATTCGAATCCACTCCCGTTTTCTCGTTCAGTCGACATCACTCGTCCCACTCGACTCCTGCAGGAAAAAGCGCGATATAACGCGCTGTCAGAGACGGACAAGACCCGGATTTCCTTTCCGCTTCGGAATGGGATCCAGCTGCTTGTGTCTCGCCTGAGGAAAGCGAGTGAAGGACGAGTGATGACTTTTGAGTCACCCTTTTGTTTATCTTACTTTCCTTCAGTTCTAGTCGGGTCGACTCCATCTTCGCGGTCAGCGATCGTGTCCGAGCTGCCGAATTCCTCGACCTGACTGAACCCGTCCGCACCTCCGTCGATCTGTTTCGACGTCGCCGTGATATCAGGATTGAGGACATCCTCCTCACTCGGTCTCGAACCGGGTTCATTCCCTCCCCTGCTCGTCTCTTCCTTGGCGTGCTCGAAGCAGAGCAAGGTCTCCGGGATGATGTCGAGGCGATCGAACTCGATTTCCTTGCCACACACTTTACAGATGCCGTACGTCCCTGCCTTGATCGCAGCAAGAGCTTCGTCGATCTCCTCGATCATATCCTCCTCGAGTTCAGTGATCGCATGGTCGCGCTCGCGCATGAACAGCTCGTCTCCAGCGTCTGCAGGATGGTTGTCGTAATGAGAGAGCTCACCGGTGTCGTAGCTTTCTTCCCGGTTCTCGATATAGCCGAGTGTCTTCTCTTTTTCCTTTACAAGCCTTTTCTTGAAATCGGCAATTTGTTCTTTCGTCAACATAGCGACCACTCTCCTCATTGTTCTCTACATTACAAATAGCCGAATTCGAGTCGAGATAAACAATCGCATGATTCAAGAACATTTATAGGAGCGGATCATCCCTCTCAAGTCACATGTTACCGTCAGGAGCTCATTGCCGTCTTGGAACCGGATTTGATGACTTCTTCCGTTCTTCGATGTCGTGATGTCATCAATCCAAAGTTGTTCAGGAGCGATGCTTGAGACGATCGCCACCTTCTCCCGGATGCAGAAGACGTCGAAAGGAAGAAGATTCAGTGTCTCGATTGAAAGCCCATGCTTTCGGAAGAGTGGATCGAGCGTGTATTTCGAGAGGCTGTAGAGCGATTTGCATGGGCCCCCGATCAATAATTGAATGAGGTGATCCGTCGACGTGCCGACACAGAAGCTCTCTTTCTGCAAGATGATCTCACCCGCGTTGCCGGACTCCTCGAAGATGCGTTGCATCATCTCACGGTCGAACACCTCGTCTCCGCGTGAGCTGAGCGTGATGTGGACGAATTCCTCATAATGTGGGGAGCCGATCTCAAAAGCCGGCATATGGCGCACTTCCTCCCGTTCGATCAGGTTGATCAGGTCATGGAGAACCGTGTTCATGTTCCCTGAGACTGTCAGGTCGACGACATGTTGACCGAGCACCATGTTCGCCTCGATCGAATAGAGCAGTGACGGATCTTTTTGTGCCTCGATCATCATCCGGTTCACCAATGTCCGGTGGAGGACACCGATCGTCGTCCGGGATGAGAATTGGCTCGTAAAATGCAACTGTCTGCTCGAAAAGTTCAATTCTCGTCCGACGAGATTTTTCCCCTTCGTCTGTCTGGCTATATATAAGTTCACTTTATAAGCGTACATGCTGGACCACCCGCTTCGCTTTAGGATCGTGTCACTTGGAGGTGACTCCTTTAGCGTAACTTCTGGCAACACTCCAGAATATTCGAAAACGAATATACAGCCAATCCTTGTCATTTTTTTTGAAGGGTCTTGTCGTCCACTGCAAAAATACACATCCTCTCCTCTTCAATGATGAAAAGGGGCAGGATGTGTATGTCTTCATGTAAGCGACTCCGTATTCAATTCGAGGGAATCATATTGTGCGACGATCAGGCGTTCGAGTTCGCTGCCTGATTCGAGTTTCAAATAGTTGCTCAACGCTTCATCGACCCCGCTCTCGGAAATGAACGCGCTCAACTCTACAGATTCCGCATCCTGAGCGTCTTCATATCCCAGCGCGCCGGCAATCCCGAACGCAAGATTGTAGGGAGCATATCCTCTTTCCATCAATTCACGTGCAGGTTTGACGAGCCTGTCCTGTGGACCGAGTTTGCGGATCGGCGAGCGTGCCACCCTGCCTACCTCATCGTGGATGAGGGGATTTTCGAAGCGTCGCATGATTTTTTGGATGTATTCGCTGTGCTCTGCAGCTGAAAATCCATACTTCTCGAGCAGGAGCCAGCCCGTTTCATAGAGCGCCCCCTGGACGACTTTTCGAACTCGCAAATCCTTCATCGCCTCTGCGATCGTCTCCTTCCCGTACTGGTGCCCGACATAGGAAGCGAGTGCATGTCCCGTGTTGACCGTGAACAATTTCCGTTCGATATATGGCGTAATCTCATCGACGAAGACGACATCCTGCAGTTCAATCCGGTTTTCCGGCAGTCCCTTCGTTTCGACGACCCATTCAAAGAATTCCTCTACCTCGACATAGAGCGGGTCTTCATGGTGCTGGAGCGGGACGATCCTGTCTACTGCCGCGTTAGGGAAGTAGATGTCGCGCCCATCAAGATCCGTCGTCTGTTCGACGAATCCCTTCAGCACTTCTGAACCTCCGATCATATTCTCGCAAGCGATCACGTACAAAGGGTCGTTCATGTCTCGCGCCGCGATACCTTCCGCGATGATCGGGGCGACCCGTTCAAGCAGATGTGGTCCGACAGCCGTCGTCACGACGTCTGCCTGCCTGATTTTTTCGATCACTGCCTCCCGTTCCTTCAAGCTCGAGAGCGCGTTGACGTTTTCGACCGTCACGGGATCGACCGACTCAGCGGCAAAGCCGACCTGATAAGAGTTCCGTAGTGCGAGCTCCTCAACGATCGCTTCATTGACATCTACGAACCACACTTCGTATCCGGACTTCGACAGTTGAAGACCGATGAAGCCGCGACCGATGTTTCCCGCTCCGAAATGGACAGCGATCATTTAAGCCACCTCCTGCGAGAGCAGCTCGATGATTTCTCGTTTAGTCGTGGCTGCGACGAGGCGCTCTACGTTATCCTCATCCGAACAGATGATGGCGATACGCGAGAGCAACTCGAGGTGTTCGTCACCGACACCGGCGATTCCGATGATGATTTTCGCCGACTCTCCGCCGAACGGTACGCCTTCAGGCACCTGCATGATCGAGAGTCCCGATTTCAAGACCTCTCCTTTCGCTGAGTCCGTTCCATGAGGGATCGCGACGCCGTTGCCGATATAGACACTCGACATCGCATGGCGTTCCTGCATCGATTCGATATAGGCCGGCTTGACGAAGCCGTTATCGACGAGCAGGCGACCGGAAGCATTGATCGCCTCCGCCTCCGTCTCGAATTTCCGGTTCATTTGAATCGTCTCTTCTGTGAGAAATGTTTGAGTTGCCATGGTATGATTCTCCTCCTGTTGTCAAGAAATCTTGTTGCGTTCCACTTTGATCTCCTCGACGAGCTGATCGTAATACGCCGCGTTCAAGAAGTTCTCTACGGAACGGTGAGTCGCATTCGGCACTTGCTGCATAGCTCGCTCCGTCAAGTCTTTATGTGTGATGACGAGTTGTGCGTCGCTCGGCAAGTTGCTGATCGATGTGTTCGTGACCTTGATCGGCAAGTTCGCCTTGTTCACTTTATTGCGCAGTACGGATGCTCCCATCGCGCTCGAACCCATACCCGCATCGCAGGCGAAGATGATATGCGAGACGTTCGCGAGGTCTTGCTTGCCCGCCATTCCTCTGACGAGTGAGGCAGCCACCGACGACTTGCCTTTCATCGCGCTGACGTTCTCAGTCGCATCTTCGAGCGATACTTCCTTTGCTGCGCTCGTCTTGAGCAGGACGCTCGACACGCCGAACGTGACTGCTGCCGATACGACCACGCCTGAAATCAATCCGAGGTATGAACCTTTAGACGCCATCGCAAGGACAGCGATGATACTGCCTGGTGAAGCTGGCGCGACGAGACCGACATCGAAGAGGACGAATGTGAACACACCGCTCGCTCCCCCTGCGATCATCGCAAGGAGCAAGACAGGTTTCATCAAGACATACGGGAAGTAGATTTCATGGATACCACCGAGGAATTGGATGATCGCAGCACCCGGTGCCGTCCGTTTCGCTGAACCTGTTCCAAAGATCGTGTAAGCTAGGAGCAAGCCAAGACCTGGACCCGGGTTAGCTTCGAGCAGGAACAAGACCGATTTGCCGGCTTCTGCCACCTGATCGATGCCGAGCGGGCTCAAGATCCCGTGGTTGATCGCGTTGTTCAGGAAGAGGATTTTAGCCGGTTCGATGAAGATGCTCGCTACCGGCAAGAGGTGCGCGTTGATGATGCCTTCGACTGCGGCAGCCATCACCTTGTCGAGACCCGTCATGATCGGGCCGAATAGTTTGAATCCGCCGAGCATGAGCAGTCCGCCGATGATTCCGACCGAGAAGTTGTTGACGAGCATTTCGAAGCCTGCCTTGATCTTACCTTCAGACCATTGATCGAATTTTTTGATGACATATCCGCCAAGTGGCCCCATGACCATCGCTCCGAGGAACATCGGGATGTCTGTTCCGACGATGACCCCCATCGTGGCGAGTGCACCGACGACGCCACCGCGGACGTCATGCATCAACTTACCGCCCGTAAACCCGATCAACAACGGGAGAAGATACGTGATCGTCGGACCTACGAGTTCTGCGAGCTCCTTATTCGGTGCCCAACCTGTCGGGATGAAGAGGGCGGTAATGATCCCCCATGCGATGAATGCTCCAATGTTCGGCATGACCATGCCGCTTAAAAAACTACCGAATCGTTGTACGTGGACGCGGACACCGCGCCCTGAATTAGCTGTAGCAGCCATTCGTTCAACCTCCATTCCATGATCGTTTTTTCCTATCGGTAAAGCGACCGGTTTCTTTACGATTTGATTGTATGATGATTGCAAGCGCTTACTCAATCATTCGCAGTTTCCGTTTTGTCATGAATTGATGACAGAAGAAAAAAAGCCCCGGCACGAATGTGCCGAAGGCTTACTGGGCGCCGATCTCCCGCTCGATGAGAAGGCGGAACGATTCATTGACGACCCGTCTGATTTCGTCCAGGTCACCATTTTCGAAGATCGATGTCTGGACGGGCGATTCGATGATTGCCCCGCTGATCGCGCTGAGCAGCATCAGCGCAGCGTCCGGTGCCTCTTCAGGTGCGATCAGCACGAGAAGACGCTCGACTGACTGCTCCGACTGATCCATCGAGGAGAGCGAAAGGGGGCCGGGCAGGTCGAAGACACGGAACGAGCTGCGTTTCACCGTGTCATCCCGTCCGTGAAAGAGCGCGATCGTCGTTCCTGGAATACCCAGACCCGTCATCTCATGACGGCGCAACAGCCGACTGGACAATTGGACGGCGGAGTCGACGAATTCTTCTGCTTCAAAATGGTTGCTGACTGCGAGAAGAACCTCCTCGACGCCGGCACCCGGATTCATGGCCAGTTTGCTCACACTCAATCCCTCATCGATCGAGTGCGCCTGATCAACGATTTCTTTCAGCCGCTTCAAATCGAGTATCTCTTTCTTCACCGGCTTCTTCTCTGCCTGGAACGATTTCGGGAGCGACAGGATCATCTTCCTGACGCGCTGGACTTCCTCCTGAGGCAACAGAGGGTTGACGATCAGATGCGGAATCGGCACCTCTGGAAGCGGTACGGTAGCCAGGATGAAATCGAATTGATCAAGGTTCAGTTGACCGATGCCGAATAAGGAGGAGTTCTGAAGTTCGGACAGCTCAGGGAATTCATGGCGCAACCTGTTCAACAGCATCTTCGAACTGCCGAGACCGGCAGAGCATACGACGAGGACGCGATAAGGGACCTTGACGTTCGGTTGGACGAGGACGGCCCCGAAGTGCATCACCCAGAATGCCAGGTCGTAGTCAGAATAAGAGTGGATTCCGAAGACGGCATGCGCGGCCTGCTTGACTGAATCGAACAACCTCGGATATTCCCGTTCGATCTGCTTGATGACGACCGCGGGATTCGGAGCATTCTGTTTCGTGTAGGACAGCAGATGAGAGACGAGCCCATTCTCGAGGGCATTATCATGCAGGAAGCTTCTGCCGTAGAGGAGAGATACCTGCTCGATCAACTTCTTCACGCGCAGTCGCACGACGATTCCTTCCCCCTCCTCGTTCGAGCCTTGCTCCTCGCTTTGGATCATCCGTTTGATTTCCTCGGATATCCACTGTCGTTCCGTGATCGGAAGGATATCCTCCCGTTTCGACTGGATCAAATCGACCCATTTCAAGACGTCGAGCGGATACGTCTTTAATTCGTACTGCATCTCTTTATGCTCGAACATCCGGATCGATTGGACGGCGAGCGCAAGCGTCCCCCGCATGATCAACCTGTCGCTCCGCTGCTGATCGAGCGGCAGCGTCGCGATGAGAGCGTACGATGAATTGAGGGCTTCGATCCATCGCTGTCGTCGACTTTGCAACAACGCTGGCAATTGGTTCAAGTCGCCTTGCAGAAACCGGAAGAACGCCAGAACATCCCATTGCGCAAAAAGCAAGGAAATCATCATTCGTCTCCGGTTGAATTCAGTGCCGATCACCTCTGCCCCGATCCCTTTTCGGCGATCAATCCGCAGGTTGTGCTCACTGAACCATCCATCGACTTTATCGAGGTCCTGACTGAGCGTGCTCGGGGAGATATGCATCTGATGCGCAAGCGCCTGAAGCTTGATCAGGCCGGATTCGTCCAGCAATCGCCAAGCGAGTTCCACCTGTCTGTCCTCTGTCGTCGGCGACGTCCCGTGAGACAGCAGGAGCTGCTCACGAAGCATTCGTCGCTCGTCTTCCTCCCCTTCGAGGAACCAGCCTTTGCCTCGAACGAGCAGGAGCTTCAATCCGAACGGCGCGAGCAGACGTTCAATCTGCTCACGTTCCCGATGAATCGTCCGCTCAGAAGTCTCGACTGCATCAGCGATCTTCGCCAACTGGACCGGCTCGTCCTGTGCGAGCAGATAGAACAGGATGCCGCGTTCACGCGTCGTGAATTCACTCATGTTCGTTCACCTTCGATTCCATGAACTTGATGACGGCGTCGTAAGCTTTTGCATCGAGAGGTGTCTCGACGGCAAAACGATACGGAGCGTCCACTTGATCAAGAAACTTTTGCGGTCCAGCGACGTATACCGCTGCCTCCGGCAAGTCCTTTGCCCGGCAAAAGCGGACCTCCAGGTCGAGGCATTCCGCAGCTAGCCGTTTTCGCAATATCGAAGCCCCCATCGCACTTGCGACGAAGCCCGATTCACATACGATGAAAATCGTTTTATCCATTCATATCGCCTACCTTCCCTTCCATACTATCTTACGGGAAGACGCAAAGAGAAAGAAAACGCTTTCTGTTTTATCGAGGGACAAAACATTTCCCGGCTTGTCCATCATTCGATGACATAGACTAAAAAGGTCCCATTCCATCAAATTCGATGAAAGGGGACCAGACGATCCATTCACATTCTAAAGACATATGTTAAGAGCGGAAATGCCGGTCAGCCGGTCTTTTCGATTCCCTTCATCATCCTTTCCTCCACTGCCTTCGCGACCTCTCGCCCCTCCCGAATCGCCCAGACGACGAGACTTTGACCGCGCCTTGCGTCTCCTGCGGCAAAGACTCCCGGGATCGACGTCTCATAGGAAGTCGTCGCAATCTTTCCGGCCTTTCCTTCAACTTGATGGATGCTGACCTGCTCCTGTTCGACCCCGCTGAATCCGATCGCGACGTAGATGAGATCCGCAGGGAAGAACTGCTCCGTCCCGTCCACACGGCTGAAAGTCACCGATCCGTCCGAATTTCTCACCTTTTCGTTGCGGACCGTCCATACGCCGTTCAACCTTCCGTCATCACTCGTCGCATAACGCTCGACTTGTATCAGGTATTCCCGCGGATCCTTTCCGAACTGATGCATCGCTTCCTCATAGCCGTAGTCAAGCGTGAAGACGTTCGGCGTGTCCGGCCACATGTTATCATCCGAACGGGTCGCTGGCGCCTCCTCGTGTTTGCCGAACTGGACGACCGATTTGCACCGTTGCCGAAGCGCTGTCGCGACACAGTCCGCTCCAGTATCACCTCCACCGATGACGATGATATCCTTATCCTTCGCGTCATGCTCGTCCAGCAAAACCTTCCCGTCCAGGTGATGCTTCGTCGAAGCCGTCAAGTAGTCCATCGCATAGACGAGCCCGCTCTTCACCGGCGTCTCGAGCTTCCTCGGTTCAGTCGCTCCGATGCACAGAATGACGGCATCGAATCTGGATTTCAGGGAGTCGAGCGTCTCGTCGACTCCCACAGTGAAGTTCAACTTGAAGCGGATGCCTTCTTCTTCGAGCAGGCTGATCCTGCGTTCGACTACTTTCTTGTCGAGTTTCATCGCCGGGATGCCATACGTCAGCAAGCCGCCTGCGCGGTCCTCCCGCTCGAAGACCGTCACGCTGTGTCCCGCCTGATTCAATTGATCAGCAGCCGCAAGCCCGGCCGGCCCCGATCCGACGACCGCGATCTTGAATGGCGTCCGAACAGACGGCTTTCTTGCCTTGACCCAGCCGTTCTCGAATCCGATGTCGATGATCGTCCGCTCGATCTGTTTGATCGCGACGGCCGGGCGATGGATCGCAAGCGTACACGAACCTTCGCACGGGGCAGGACAAACTCGGCCCGTGAACTCGGGGAAGTTGTTCGTCTGATGCAACCGGTGCAACGCCTCTTCGAAGTTGCCGTCTTCGACGAGTCCGTTCCATTCAGGAATCAGGTTATAGACCGGACAGCCGATCCGGACTGCCCCGAACGTCTCGCCGACGTGACAGAACGGTGTTCCACAGTCCATGCAGCGGCTTGCCTGGCGTTTCGCCTCGTCTTCCGTGAATCGTCCTTTGTATTCCTCGTAATCGGTAGTCCGGACACTCGGATGCCGCTCTTCCCCGGTATTCCGCTCTTCCGTCATGAAACCGTCACGTCGTTTCATCTTGCACCTCCATTTCCGCGCACATGCGTCTCGAACGCACGAAGCATCGCTTCTTCCGTATTCAATCCTGCATCCGCATATTCAGCCATCAGCCCCGTCACTTTCTCGTATGTCGCAGGTATGACTCTGCGGAAGCCGGAAGACAAGTGATCCCAGTTTGACAGGATGACGCTCGCCTGCTCGCTTCCTGTCCGTTCAGCATGCTTTCTCAAAAAAGATTTCAACCGGTCCATCTCTTCCGGATCATTGATTGTACCGACGGTGACGAGCTCCCTGTTCACATTGCGCTCGAACTGTTTCAAGTCATTCGGGAAGACGTAGGCGACCCCTCCGGACATTCCGGCAGCGAAGTTCCTGCCGACGTCACCGAGTACGACGACGGCGCCGCCGGTCATATACTCGAGTCCGTGATTTCCGATTCCTTCGACTACGGCGATCGCCCCGCTGTTTCGGACAGCGAAGCGTTCACCGGCCCGACCGTTTAGATAGAGCTCTCCGCTCGTCGCACCATACAGTGCGACGTTGCCGGCGATGACATGTTCCGATGCGACATAGTTGTTTCTCAAAGGAGGCGTGATGCTGATGATACCGCCCGACAACCCCTTGCCGACATAGTCGTTCGCGTCACCCTCGAGCGAAAGCGTGATGCCGCGAGGGAGAAAAGCCCCGAGGCTTTGACCGGCAGATCCGGTCAGCTGAAGCGTCAACGTATCCGACGCGACTCCGGTCCGGCCGGCTGTTCTCGTCAACATCGCACCCGTCTGGGTCCCGATCGCGCGGTCCGTGTTCGTGACCTTGAGTTGGTAGCGCTGACGCTGCTTAAAACCTGTCCCGTCCAAGAGCGGCAAAATCTCCCGCGCGTCGAACGACGCGTGTGTCCGGTGATCCTGTTGGGATTTCTCGTATCCTGTCTGGGCCTGCAAGAAGAGCGGGCTGAAGTCGAGCGTTTGCGCTTTCCAGTGACCCCGGTGTTTCGTCGAGGTCGTCAACAGTTCGGTCCGGCCGATCAGTTCGTCGATCGAGCGGCAGCCGAGCAGGGACAACCACTCCCTCACTTCCTCCGCTATGAAGCGCATGAAGTGGACGACATGATCCGCTGATCCGGTGAACCTTTCCCGCAGGACAGGATCCTGCGTCGCGACACCGACCGGACACGTATCGAGATGGCAAGCACGCATCATGACGCAGCCGACGGCGATGAGCGGTGCAGTCGCGAATCCATATTCGTCGGCACCGAGCATCGCCGCGATGACGACATCCCTTCCAGTCAGCAGCTTTCCATCCGTTTCAAGACGGACACGTTCCCGGAGCCCGTTGAGCGCGAGCGTCTGATGCGTCTCCGCTAGTCCAAGTTCCCACGGCAACCCGGTATGCTGGATGCTCGTCCGCGGGGATGCGCCCGTCCCCCCGTCATGTCCACTGATGACGATGACATCCGCAAGACCCTTGGCAACGCCAGCAGCAATCGTCCCTACCCCTGCCTTCGCGACGAGCTTGACGCTGATCCGAGCCTCTTCGTTCGCCCGCTTCAAATCATGGATCAGCTGGGCGAGGTCTTCGATCGAATAGATATCGTGATGCGGCGGTGGCGAGATGAGCGGGACGCCCGGAGTCGAGGCACGGACCCGCGCAATCCATGGATACACCTTCTCGCCCGGTAACTGTCCGCCCTCCCCGGGCTTTGCACCTTGCGCGACCTTGATCTGAATCTCGTCGGCATGGACGAGATAGTCGCTCGTCACGCCGAACCGGCCAGAGGCGACCTGCTTCACCCGGCTCATTCGGGAGTCACCGTTCTCGTCAAGGCTGTAACGTTCCTCTTCCTCTCCGCCTTCCCCGCTGTTGCTCTTGCCCCCAAGCCGGTTCATCGCGATGGCAAGCGTCTCGTGCGCTTCTTTAGAGAGTGAGCCGTAAGACATCGCCCCCGTCTTGAAACGTTTGACGATCGACTCGACCGGTTCGACCTCCTCGAGCGGTACGGGCTCGGTCGTCTTGAAACCGAAGAGATGGCGGAGGAACGTCGGACTCTCCTCGTTCACTTGTTCGCTATAACGTTTGAACAGGGAATAATCACCTTTCCTGCAGGCATGTTGCAAAAGATGGATCGTCGCCGGATTGAAGGCGTGATGTTCACCGCCGCTCCGGTACCGGAAGAGGCTGCCGGACTCCAAATGTTCCTTCACGCTATCGATTTGCCGTCTCGCCTCCTCCTCGATCAGTTCAAGGGTCATTCCGCTCAGCTGGGAGACCGTGCCGGTGAAGTACCGGTCGACCACGCCTTGCGAGATTCCGATCGCTTCGAAAATCTGTGCGCCGCGGTAGCTGAACACCGTCGAGATACCCATTTTCGACATGACCTTGACGATTCCTTCCGTCACCGCGTTCTGATAACTGTCAGGAAGATTCGTTTTCAACTTTCTTTCGAAAGCTTCCGTAAGTGTCGGATAGACGAGATAAGGATAGATTGCGTCTGCGCCATAGCCAAGCAGGACACAGAAGTGATGCACCTCCCTGATTTCCCCTCCTTCCGCGATCAGGCTCACCTTCGTCCGGAGCCCTTTACGGATCAGATGGTGATGTACCGCACTCGTCGCAAGCAGGATCGGAATCGGCGTCTGCCCGTCCCTTACACCTTTATCGCTCAGGACGATCAGCTCGACACCAGAGCGGACAGCCATCTCAGCTGCATCGAGCATCATCTCGAGTTCCGTCTCGAGGTTTGATTGGAACAGTGTCGAGAGCGTCAGGGATTTGAGCCCCGTCTCTTTGAGCGCTTCCCGTTCCCCTGGTGTCAGGACAGGTGTCTTCAGTTGGATACGCCGGCAATTCTGACGCTTCGGAAGGAGCACGTCGCCTTGTCTCCCCAGCCACGTCGTCGTCGAGGTGACGATTTGTTCGCGCAAGGCGTCGATCGGAGGATTCGTGACCTGAGCGAACAGCTGTTTGAAATAGCGGAACAAGGATTGCGGGCGGTCGCTTAATATCGCAAGCGGGATGTCAGTCCCCATCGAACCGACCGGATCCTTCTTCTCCTCGACGAGCGGCATCAGGTAGTTCTCGATATCCTCACGCGTGTATCCGAACAATCGCTGTTTCCGCGAAAGTTCATCTATCCGCTCCACTTTGTCGCATACAGGCAGCCGGACCTGCTCCTCCTGAAGCCATTCCGCATACGGGTGCCGCATCGCAAGCTCACTTTTAACGGTCTCATCCGGAATGATTCCACCTTTTTCGAAATCGAGGAGTAACAGCTGCCCGGGAGCCAGCCTACCTTTTTCGATGATTTCTTCTGAAGGGAAGTCGAGCACTCCGACTTCCGAAGCCAGCATGAAGTGGCCGTCTCGCGTGATGGCGTAACGTGCCGGACGCAGTCCGTTCCGGTCGAGTGTCGCTCCAATTTGTTTTCCGTTCGAGAAGACGATCGCAGACGGCCCGTCCCATGGCTCCATCAGGCTGCTGTGGTATTCATAATATGCCTTTTTCGCAGGACGCATCTGAGCATGTTCCCACGGTTCCGGAATGAGCAGCAATGCCGTCTCAGCAAGTGTCAGACCGGAAAGATATAAAAACTCGAACGCGTTGTCGAGCATCGAGGAATCGCTTCCCGTCTCATCGAGAATCGGCAGCACTTCAAGCGCTCTCCTGCCGAATGTCGTCTCAGCAAGCCCCTGTTCCCTCGATTTCATCGCCTGAACGTTCCCCTGCAGCGTATTGATTTCCCCATTATGAATCAAATAGCGGTTCGGGTGAGCCCGTCTCCAGCTCGGGAAGGTGTTCGTACTGAAGCGGGAGTGGACGATCGCAAAAGCTGAGCGGAATCGTTCATCCGACAGGTCGAGATAATAGGACTCGAGTTGATCGGTCGTCAAAAGTCCTTTGTACACGATCGTCTCGCTCGAGCTGCTGAGCACGTATGCCTCCCCCGCATCAAGGCCGACTTGACGCTCGAACGTGCGGCGGATGAGGAACAGAGCGCGTTCGAAGGCGATTCCTTCGATTCCGTCTGCCGCGATGAAACACTGGCGAATCATCGGTTGGGTACGTCTCGCCTCATCGCCGATTCCCGAGGCATCGACCGGTACCGTCCTCCAGGCGATCAGTTTCTGTCCTTCCGTCAAGATGATGGATTCCAGAAGCCGTTCAAGACGCAGCCGTTCCTTTTCATGGTGTGGCAGAAAAAGCATCAATACGCCATAATCGCCGCGCGGCGGAAGCGTCACATTCGGCAGTGCTTGCCGAAAGAGCTTATCAGGGATCTGTGTCATGATTCCGGCACCGTCACCGGTAGCCGCATCACTTCCCTGCCCTCCCCGGTGCTCCATCCGGCAGAGCATCGAGAGTCCTTTTGCGACGATTTCATGGCTCGCCATGCCCTTCTTGTGAGCATAGACACCGATGCCGCATGCATCATGCTCATGCCGCGGATCGTACAGCCCCTGCTTTTTCGGCATAGAATCAAAAGTCATCTTCTTCACTCCATCCGTTCGAATTTTCTGTATTTTCTGTTAAAACATAGTTTACATGGATTTATGTTTATTCGCTAGTGCGTATAAACATTTTTTCGATTTATTGAGGTCACAAATATCTTTGCAAACGCTTACATATATTATGAATATATATCCATTATTTTGTCGTTTCATCCATTTACTGCACCCCCGCATCAAGTAAGAAAGAAAACATTGCATCATCCGTTCCTCGAATGCTATTTTTATGGGTGGAGATCATGTTAGCAATTATGGAAAGAGGTCGACAGATGAGAAAGAAAACCAGTATCATCAGCGGATTGCTGATCAGTTCTGCGCTAGTGCTCGGAGCATGTGGAGCAGAAGAGGAAAAGAGTGCGTTCGATACGATCAAGAAGGATGGCCTGACGGTCGCGACGGCCGGAACGCTTTATCCTACGTCCTACCACGATGAGGAGACGAACAAGTTGACCGGGTATGATGTCGAGGTCGTCAAGGAAATCGCCAAGCGGATCGATGTGAAGGTCACGTTCAAGGAAATGGGCTTTGACGGCATGTTGACGAGCGTCGACAGCGGCCAGGTCGACCTTGCCGCAAACGATATCACGATTACCGATGAGCGGAAGACGAAGTTCTCTTTCTCGCAGCCGTATAAGTACACATACGGGACTGCAATCGTCCGGAAAAGTGACCTGTCAGGCATTTCATCGATCGAGGACCTGAAAGGGAAACGGGCAGCAGGAGAGGCGACGACGACTTACATGGCGATCGCGAAGAAATATGGTGCCGAAGAGGTGACATACGACAATGCTACGAACGACCAGTATTTACGTGATGTCTCGACGGGACGGACAGACGTCATCCTGAACGACTATTACCTCCAGACTCTCGCCCTTGCCTACTTCAAGGATCTCGATATCACGATCCACCCCGATATCGCCTACAATCCGAGCGAAGTCGGTCTGATCATGGATCTCGACAACAAGGAGCTTCAATCCGAGGTGAACGCCGCGCTGACAGAAATGAAGAAGGACGGGACATTGGCTAAGTTATCCAAGACATTCTATGCCGACCAGGATGTCTCCGTCATCCCGAACGTCAAGACGACCATCGTAGATGTGAAATAATCCGATGACACGCATTGATTGGGGTTCGATCATCGATATGCGCCTGGCGATGGATTCATTGCCTTATATCCTTGGTGGACTCGGGCATACGCTTTGGATTTCGCTTGTCAGCATGGGGATGGGTCTATTGATCGGTCTGCCTCTTGCGATCGGCAGGAGGTCTCGCTTCATCATGCCCCGGCTCGTCTCTCGCATGTATATCTCGTTCATGCGCGGGGTGCCGATCCTCGTGCTGCTATTCATGCTGTATTACGGGTTCCCGATCATCGGAATCGAGTTCGATGCTTTGACTGCCGCGATTCTCGGATTCGGCTTGAGCAGTGCCGCCTTCATTGCGGAAATCATCCGGGCAGCTATCGGATCAATCGACCGCGGACAAAACGAAGCCGCCTTGTCGCTCGGTCTATCTAGAAGCCGTATTTTGTTCGGCATCATCGTACCGCAGGCATCACGGGTCGCGATTCCGCCTTTGTCGAACGTTCTGCTCGACTTGGTGAAGGCATCCTCTTTGGCTGCGATGATCACCGTTCCGGAGATCTTCCAGCGTGCAAAGATCATCGGCGGCAGGGAATTCGACTACATGACCGTCTATATCGTCGTCGCATGCGTCTACTGGGGAATCTGCGTCTTCATATCGGCGATTCAGGATTTTCTCGAAAGACGATTCTCCCGCTATTTGTGAACCCTAGCCTGATCAATTCAAAAAGCGCATCGCAGCTGATCCCCTTTCTCAATTTAGGGGGCAGGACGATGCGCTTTTATTGTTGTTCATATTTCAGACTTCCGGACTTTCGTCTAGCTCGTCAACAATTCCCGCCAACTTTCGGCCCGGAGCGGTTTATGGAATAGATACCCCTGGAATCGATCACAGCCGAGGCTTCGTACGAGGGCCGCCTCCTCCTCATTTTCTATACCTTCCGCTACGATCGTCTTGCCGAGTCGTTTGCCGAGCAGGACGATCGTCTCGATCACGGCACGCTTCGTTTTGGAGTTGTGGGATGAAGCGATGAGTTCCCTTGGGATCTTCAATTGCTGGACCGGCAATCGTGACAGCGTCTGCAGCGAAGAATAGCCCATCCCAAAATCATCCAGGGCGATGTTGACGCCGAGGGCTTGCAACGACTTCAGCCGCTCTACGATCCTCTCCTCTTCCTCGAAAGCGACGTGTTCCGTCAACTCGATTTCAAGCAATGAGGCGTCGAGTTCCGTGTCAGCCAGTGTTTGAACGACTTCTTCGAAGAAGTCCGGCTGAATGACCTGCCATGGCGAGATGTTGACAGCGATCGTAAGGCGCTTCCCCGTCTCGTCGCACCACGCCTTGCACTGAAGGCATGCCTCGTACAGGACATGGCGTCCGATCCGCTCGATGAAGCGGGTCCCTTCGGCGATCGGAATGAATTCTGAAGGAGGAATGAGTCCAAATACCGGGTGTTGCCAACGTAGGAGCGCTTCTGCCCCGGTGATCAGCCCGGTCTTGATATCGATTTGTGGCTGGTAGACGAGATAGAACTGTTTTTCCAAATCGCTTTCGTAGAAAGCCCTCTTCAGCTGCACTGTCCGTTTTCTTGAGCGGACGGCATCAGCCGAGGAAACGAGAAACGTTCCCCGACGACTCTTCTTCGTGTCGCTCAAAGCCACTTTCGCGGCAATCAGGCTCTGTTCCGTCGTCATGACGGAAGCGACCTCTGCAATCCCGATGCTCGCCGTCAGCATCACCTTATCACTCTTGATGTAGATCGGTTCTGTGATGGTTCCCAGTATGTCTGCGGCCAGCTCCTCCTTATCGGCACTGTCGATGTCGGCGAACATGAGAAAGGCGCTTCCGTCCGCCTTTCCGATACGGTGCTTCGGGAAGCGGTAAGCAAGTCTTGCGACAAGCAATTGCAGGACGAAATCTCCTTTTTTGTAACCATACGTCTCATTGATCATCTCAAAATCGTCGAGATCGATCAACAGCAGGACACCGTCCTGCAATGGTTCTAACCTCGACGCCGAGACGATATCGATGAATTTCGCGCTATCCAACGGACATCACCCCCGGTCTCTTCCGAATGACGAGTGGAGCATGAAAGGAAAAGTTCGTCATATGTGTTCGATCGCATTCATCGTATCTTCTGTCGTTCCTTTCATTTACGATCGTCCTCCTCTCGTCAGCATTTCTTTCCATCAATCGTGTAAACAACTCACACTTGTCGCTTCATCTCATATTGTCTGATGTTCGATTCCGTCCATCCCGCCTGAACGAGTGATCGCTGCAGATCAGTGTCGGTCGTATGGAAGTGAAACGTCTCGTACGGAAGCGAACAGACTTCATCCAGTAACTGTATGATTCCGCCTTCCTGCGCGCGCGCCTCGAGAATCTGGCCATTCTTGACGGCTGCCGCACCGTCCCCCCCCCGATAGAACGATGGTTCGATGTGATGCATCGCTTGTGCATCCCGTTGCCAGATCGGTTTTTCCGAAAGTTCGACAGAGGAGTATGCAGACCAGGACACTTCTTCGAGCGAACTCGATGCCGTGCGCCGCGGTCTTGAATAATAGCGGATTTCACGATTGATCGTGTATCCGTTCTTTTCATAGAAGGCGAGTGCCCGGTCATTGCCGATGATCACCTCAAGGAACAGGATGTCAAATCCATGCTTCGATGCATGTTCCTTTTGCCGGTCGAATAATCGTTGTGCTATCCGAGCCTTTCTGTACTCCGGTGCGACCGCGAGACCTCCGCATCTCAACACACGCTCCCCGTCGATTTCCTTCAGTCCGTTCAGCCAGATGCCGACCGGCTCTTTCCCGTCATACGCCAGGAAAGAATGTTCCAATTCATTGTGATCACGTCTCATGATCCGCTCGACGAACTCCTCGTACGTCAATTGCATCGGGATCATATAATCGCTGAAGCCTTTCGTAAAGGCCGTATATGTATCCTCAAGCGAGTCTGCTCGTTTGATTTCAATCATCTTCGACACTCCCATTCTGATTTCAATTTCTTCTCCACCCCTTTATTTCGCCAACAGTTTCTCGATTCCTCTACCCGTGTCAGTTTGAGAGGGAACGGGTAAAGGAACGTATTCTTCAAAAAGGAAGTGATATGATGTCCACCCTGCTATTCATAGAGGCGAACGACACCGTCAATCAGCCCCAAAGTGTGAGCTCGATGCTGAATGAGACATTCCTCGAGTCATACCGAAAAAATCATCCGGAAGACAGAATCGTCTCGCTCAACCTGTTCGAGGAACGTCTTCCCTTTTTTGATTTGAAGCTCGCGGCGTCCGCCTCGAAAATGTTCAAAGGCGTTCCCTTGACACCGGAGGAGGAGCTCGGCGCGAAGCAGGTCCATCAGTATCTTGACGGCTTCCTGGAGGCGGACAAAATCGTCTTCTCCTTCCCGATGTGGAATCTCACCGTGCCTGCTCCACTTCACAACTACATGGACTACCTGGCGCAGGCTGGACGAACGTTCAGATACACGCCGGAAGGATCGATCGGATTGGTAGAAGGCAAGAAGGTGATGCTCATCCATTCGCGAGGCGGTAATTATTCGGAAGGCGAAAAAAGTCAAACCGACCACGCACTCCGTTATATGACTGACCTGTTGCACTTCTTCGGAGTGAACGATGTGGAATCGATCGTACTCGAGGGACACCAGCAAAACCCTGAGGAAGCGGATGGACTAATTAAAAATGCCGTCTCAGCGTGTGAGACGGCAGGGAAAACATTCTGAACTGGTCACCTTCTGAAATTGTAATATAAGTGTTCGGCGTGTTCCTGTTCCATCATCTTCGCATAGGGAATCAATCGGAACGCCCTGAACAGGGCATAGGATGCCGTGAAGTCATCTTTCATTTGTTCAGGATTGATTTTCAATTCTTCGAAGAGACAAGCTCGTTGGTAGTAAAAATGGGCGAGTTGGCTCGAATCCGCAAGGACTAAGCTTTCTTCAATTCCTTCCTCAGCCAACTCTAGCCCTTTTTGGTAATTGCCAGCACTGTACATTATCTGACCGAAGTTGTAGATGATCTTCAGGCGCAACCTTCTCAAATCGCCTGTGTCATAGTCCATCTCGAGCAGGCTTTCGTAAACTTTCTTTGAGTGATTGTATTCTTCCTGCTCCGCATAAAGGTTTGCGATCCCCATTTTAATCTTTGTGAATGCCTTCGGCGACTCATACCAGACATCCTCGTTCGTCGTGAGCCGGCTCAGCAAAGAGGCACAGCTCCTCGTATCTACATTCCCTAACTTTCTCGAAGTGATGATCAGGTAGTAGTCGAGCAGAAGATTGATTTCCTTACGATCAGTCTTGCCCTTCTCCGCGCTCGCTTCCTCGACGATTGCAGTGAACTCTCCGCGTCTTGCCATACCCGAGTACTTTCGATCGATCGTCATGAACAATTCACTGAAATATTGGTCTTGGAACAAATGGGAGAGCGAGACGCGCAGCCGCTTTGCGATCATTTGAAGCAAATCGACCGTCGGGGAATTCTTCCCGTTTTCGATCTTGCTGATTTCAGCCTGACTGCAGATTCCTTCGCATAGTTCCTTCTGAGTCATTCCGCGTGCTTTCCGCAGATTCTTGATCTCATTACCGACAGACCATGACTGATTTCCGACCATTTCGTCTCCCTCCCCCATTCTCAAATCAAACGAAAGAAGCCTCCAGCACTAACGAATAGGCTGAAAGCTTCATTATGCTTCCGGCGAGAATCGAACTCGCACTGCAGCATTACCATTGCTGAGGTCTGCCATTAACCTACGGAAGCGCTTAATCTGATATCAGTATAGCGTATAATGAAAGAACCGGCAAGTCCGTCCCTCTCCGTGTTGATTGAATGGAGCTACCGGGAAGACATGCCGTTTCCTTTTCTTCTAATTAAGAATTTCACATCGAAGAATCAATAGGTCGTCTTCGTCAATGCGTTGTCATAGACGACAAGAGCTGAATAATGTTCATCTGCCTTCGAGGCGACGAAAGTAGAAAACTTCAGCGTGATGATGGCGTTCGTCCCGACACCCTGTTCCTCGAAAAACGTATTCATCTTTTCTTCCAATTCTTCAGGCGCTCGGCCGACGAGTACTTTTGTATGCAGCATAGATTTCTTTCCCTCCAGTTCTGTAGATACCTCTTTCACGCTAATTAGTTTCCCCTTTTTTTCAAAAAACGAAACGCTTGAGCCACAAAATGGCATACTAGACCTATCCAGGCAAAGGAAGGGGTCATTCGATCATGAGAAGATTCGATTTCAGCGAGACAGTGGACAGAAAGGACACTTCATCCGTCAAATGGGACGCCCTGAAGGCATTTTATGGATCAGACGATCTTGTTCCGATGTGGGTCGCCGATATGGACTTCAGGACACCGGATGCCATCAGTGAGGCACTTGCTAGACGGGCAGCCACCGGTCAATTCGGATATTCATTTTTCGGTGAACGGGAGAAGCAGGCCATCATCTCCTGGTTCGACCGTCGATTTAATACTTCGGTCTCCCAGGAGGATTTATTATATGCGAGCGGTGTCGTGACCGCGCTCTCGCATACGATTCTCGCCCTTACGGATGAACAGGATGAGATCATCATCCAGACACCTGTCTATCCCCCGTTCTTCCAGGTAGTCAGCGACAACGGGCGCACTTTGGTCGAGAACGAACTTCTTTTGACAAAAGATGGCTATGTGATCGATTTCAGTTCGCTTGAAGAACAGATGAGGACGGCGAAACTTATCTTGCTCTGCAGTCCGCATAATCCGGTCGGACGAGTATGGCGAAAAGAGGAACTTGAACGAATTTATCGTCTAGCTGAGACGTACGACGTCCTCGTCGTCTCGGACGAGATCCATGCAGACCTCGTCTTCAGTGAATCGACACACCTGCCCTCGATCGATTTCGGGAGAGAACGGACAATACTGATCAGTGCACCATCGAAATCCTTCAACATTCCGGGGCTCTATGCTTCCTTTATGATCGCACCGAACGTGGAGCACCGGAAAAAGATCAAAGCCGTACAGCAAAGACATTTCGTCCACCCGAACACGTTCGCACTCGTCGCCTTCGAGGCTGCCTACCAGTCTGAGGACAGCGAGGCTTGGCTCGATTCGCTGATCAATTATCTTGAGGAGAACAGAAATCACGCCGTTCGACGGATTCGGGACGAGATGCCAATGCTAGAAGTTCAGGTCCCGGAAGCTACTTATCTGCTCTGGATCGACTTCACTGCCTTGTTGCCGGACATAGAAGAACGAAAACTGTGGCTTCGCGATGAAGCACAGGTCGCGTTGACGCACGGAGAGCCGTTCGGAAAAACAGGTGAGTCATTTGAACGGCTGAATTTCGGATGTCCGCGTCAGCAGCTCGACTTGGCGCTCGACCGATTAGGGCTTGCTTATCAAAAACAAATCCGTGATCGTATCTGATATCGACCGTCCTTCTGCGGAGAGCTTCCAGTGAAGGGCGGTTTTGCTATACCCGATCGATGTTGAAAAATCATTTCAGAAGGATGACAACACGGTGACGCATCGATTAAGGAAAAATTACTGAATTCCGAAAATTTAAACTTGATATTGGATGATACACCTCTTCAAGCTTACAACCCCAACGGTTGAAGTCGATTTTTCCGCTCTTGAGCTGACTTGCATGGACTTGAAGATCCTTGTTAAGGTAGTTGTCATATCCGCCGTATGCCAACAACCACGGTGAAAAGCATTGGAGGAATTGAATATGACGCAAGAATGGATTTCGATCGCCTTGTATCTCGGTTTGATGCTCGCGATCGGGTGGTTCGCCTTCAAGCGAACGACCAACTCGGAAGATTATATGCTCGGTGGCCGTGACCTCGGCCCTGGAGTGACGGCGCTCTCTGCCGGTGCATCGGACATGAGCGGCTGGATGCTGATGGGTCTGCCCGGCGCGATGTATGCGACTGGCGTTTCCGCTATCTGGCTCGCAGTCGGACTGTTGATCGGCTGTTACGTCAACTATGTATTGTTAGCACCACGTTTCCGTCTGTACACGGAGATGGCGAATGACTCGATCACGATTCCTGACTTCCTCGAAAATCGTTTCAAGGATAACTCACGAGTGCTGCGAATGGTTTCGGCAGCGGTCATCATCGTCTTCTTCACATTCTACACATCTGCCGGCATCGTATCTGGCGGTAAGCTGTTTGAAAGCTCATTCGGCTTCGATTATCACTATGGTATGCTCTTGACGATCGCGGTCGTCGTCGCCTACACACTCTTTGGCGGCTTTCTCGCAGTCAGTTGGACCGACTTCGTCCAGGGTTGTATCATGTTCATCGCCCTCATTCTCGTCCCGATCGTCGCGTTGACGGACGTAGGCGGAATGGACGGTGCGGTGTCTTACGCTGAAAAGCTCGATCCGTCGCTCTTCGACCCGTTCAAGGGGACGACGCTCCTTGGAATCATCGGATTCCTCGCGTGGGGTCTCGGCTACTTCGGTCAGCCCCATATCATCGTCCGCTTCATGGCCATCCGCTCAGTCAAGGACTTGAAAAAGGCCAGACGTATCGGTATCGGTTGGATGTTCATCTCGATCGTCGGCGCCATGATGACAGGTCTTGTCGGAATCGCCTATTTCGAAGGACAGGGCAACGGGCTCGGTGACCCGGAAACGGTCTTCATCCGCTTCTCTGACGTCCTGTTTCATCCGTATATCACCGGATTCCTGATGGCAGCGATCCTCGCAGCCATCATGTCGACGATTTCTTCCCAGTTGCTCGTCACGTCGAGTGCGTTGACGGAAGACTTCTATAAGACATTCTTGAAGAAGGATGCTTCGGACAAGGAAATGGTATTCACCGGCCGTATGGCCGTTCTCGTCATCGCCATCGTCGGTTCGATCCTTGCGTGGAATCCTTCAGCAACGATTCTCTCGCTCGTCGGATACGCGTGGGCAGGATTCGGTTCAGCCTTCGGTCCGATCATTTTGCTGTCCCTCTACTGGAAGCGGATGACGAAGCAGGGTGCGCTCGCCGGCATGCTGACAGGCGCATTGACAGTCATTCTCTGGGTACAGCTTGATTTGAGCGCTACACTCTACGAGATGGTACCAGGTTTCTTCGCAAGTCTCTTCATGACCGTCATCGTCAGTCTCATGACGCGTCAACCCGTTTCGTCCGTCCAAGAAAAGTTCGAGGACATGGAAGACGAGATGAAGGACATCGCCCAGTAAGCTGGCCGAAAGAATCGATTCATACGTCAAAAGCTCCCACTCCGCTACTTCTGCGGGATGGGAGCTTTTGACGTATTCACTTCTCCAATTCGATGACCCCGTAATGGAACTTGGATGATTTACGGACAGCCCGTTCGAATCCGAAGGCATCGAACCAGTTGCTTTCGAAGTGAGCCTTCAGGACGACCCGTTGTCTCGCGACCCGTTTCGCCTCATCGATCGCCGGCTTCGACAGACCTCGCCCATCGGCGATCGAACGCAGTGGATCGAGATGGCGCGATTCCGTGATCGTCTTTTCGAACATCGGATCGAAAAAGACGACATCGAACGAGTTGGCCGGCAAAGTCTTCATGTATTCTAGTGAATCGGCGGTCACGACCTCGATCCGGCGCATCGCCTCGTTCAATATGTCGCTCTTCTCCTTCCAACTCGAGAGTCCCCGTCTGACGAGGAAGGAAGTCAACTGACGACTCTCGACGCCGACGACCTTCCCTTCGGCTCCGACGGCGTGACTCATCACGATGCTGTCCGAACCGAGGCCAAGCGTGCAGTCGAGCACTGTCATTCCCCGTTTGAGCTTTGCTGACGCGACGAGCGGGTCATGTCCGGAGCTGATGAGTTGTTTGACACGGAAGACAGCACTGGACGGATGGAAAAAAAAGGGTTCTCCCATGCCTTCAGGATAGAGTTCAAGACGACGCTTATCAAGGACCAGAATCGGTTTGTCGTATTCCTTCTGAAGCATGCTGATGCTCTTCTTCTTTCTCGCAACCCGGATGACGGTAAGATCAAGTGACGCTTCGATCATATCGAGCTCCTCTTCCATCCCGTCGACCGGTCTGAGGCAGGTCGTCAACACGACTTGTTCCTCCATGGTCAATTCCTCCTTGCACAAAAATAAGCCAGCCGCAGCCAGCTCATTTCTTTTTCTTGAGCAGATCCTCGATGTCCTCGATCAGCGCTTTCTTCGAGATCAGGTCCTCTTGCTTTTCCTGTTCCACCTTCGCGTCCACCGTCGTCCGCTGGAGCAGTGCCTGGAGCGTTTCGTCGATTGATGATTTCAGGTGTTCGCGATCTTCCTTGTTCATCGCAATGTCATGCTTCGGTTCTTCTCCCTGCTCATCAAGCTGACGCAGACGTTCCGTCAACTGCTTCGCTTCCCGGTTCAGATCGGCATACAAGCGTTCGATCTGCTCGAGTCGTAATTTGATGCCGTCGCGTTCTGTAAACATGGTGCATGGCTCCTTCCGCCGTTCGTGTTCTATTTATAACTTTACCATAATCGTCGAAAAATGAAACTGTAATATCTATTTTCAACATTAATCGGTTTCTTTCCCGGACGAAACTTTATTGCTTTTCTCGAAAAATGTTTGCATAGACCCACCAATTTCCACCCTGTTATACTCATTCGAGTATCCCTAATTCATGGAGGTGGTCTCTTTGACTCATTCCGTCGACCATCCGTCCCGCGCCATCCGTGGCGCCGTCGTATCGATCGTCGCCTACCTGTTTCTTTCGTTCTTGAAGATCGCAGGCGGACTGTCGTTCGACTCGCGCGCATTGCTCGCCGACGGTTTCAACAACACGACGGACATCATCGCTTCCGTCGCTGTATTCATCGGGTTGCGGATCGCAGCACGCCCGAAGGACGAGGATCATCCATACGGCCATCAGAAAATGGAATCGATCGCCGCGATGATTGCTTCCCTCATCATGCTCAGCGTCGGACTCGCCGTCCTCTTCAACAGCTCGCGCTCGCTGATCATCGGTGACTTCACCACTCCGTCTCCGACTGCAGGATTGTTCGCCCTTCTTGGAGCGATCATCATGTTTCTCGTCTATGTCTACAACGCAAGACTCGCCAAGCGGACACATTCGATCGCTCTTCGCGCAGCCTCGAAAGACAACCTCTCCGATGCCCTCGTCTCGCTCGGGACGGCAATCGGGGTGCTCTTCTCGACGATCGGACTCGCCTTCATCGATGCAGCCCTCGCGGTCATCATCGCGTTCATCATCATCAAGACGGCTGTCGAGATTTTCCTTGATACCGTTGTCCATCTCTCGGACGGGTTCGCCCCTGAACTCGTCGACCGCTACGCCTCTTCCGTGCTTTCGATCGAAGGCGTCGAAGAAGTTCGCGACGTCAAAGCCCGCCACCTCGGAAACCGGATCCTCGTCGACATGACGATCGCCGTGTCCGGAAACTTGACGGTTTCACAGGCCCACGCGCTCAGCGATGAAGTCGAGGAAATGCTCGCTGATAAACACCGTGTCTCCTATACTCATGTCCATGTCGAACCGGTCGAGCATTGACGCTCCGGGTATTCTTTGCATTTTCTTGAACCTCCTCCCTATAATATAGAGAGCAGATGAAAGGGAGGCTGGCCAGATGGAACTTAAACAACGTGCCGTCCGTCACGTGGACCGAATGGAATTCGACCACTTCATCAAATATGGCGAAACGGCGTATGGCTTGACGCAGGCGGAACTTCGAGGCTATGAGCTTGAACTCGGCGAGGAAGGATTCTTCGATTCAGAGGAACATAGCTATCCCGAGGATTTCTATTTCGACGTCCTCGTCGAAGACGAGATCGCCGGCCGTGTCATTTTGATCAAGTCCGATCACTATTACCAGATGGACCTGATGATTTTCGATTCCCACTCCGGAAAAGGTTACGGGACCGAAGCCGTCAGGAAGGGGCTCGATGCTTCGAATGTCCTGCGTCACCACGAGGTACGGGTTTTCGTCCTCCCGTCGACACCTCACATGGCTGCCGTATCCAGAATCCTTGAAGTGAACGGATTCGAGCGTGCCGGCTCCTACTACAGAAAGGGACAGCGGAAACGCTACGTCCTCGCAAAACCTTGACTGGGTATGGCCCCTTGATCAGAGGGGTCTTTTTTCTGTGCTTTACAGGCTTTGAAAAGAAGCGTAAAATCTAAATCTGAATGATTTGAAAGGAGAAATTCCCCTATGAATGAATGGCTCTGGATTCCATCCATCCTCTTGACGCTCAGTCTGCTTCTCGTAGGCTACCGTCTATTCGGCCAAGTCGGCCTCTATATGTGGATCGCCATCGCGACGATCATCGCGAACATCCAAGTCACCCAGCAAGTCGAACTCTATACCTATATCTTCACGCTCGGCAACGTCGTCTACGGGTCGAGTTATCTCGCAACTGACATCCTGAACGAGAAATACGGACGTAAGGCCGCCCGGCGCGGTGTTTGGATCGGTTTCTTCTCGCTCATCACGACGACGCTGCTCATGCAGTTCAGTCTTCTTTATACCCCGCTCGAGGACAAGCTCGCGCTCGAGATGTCAGATTCGCTCAATATGCTGTTCGGCCTGCTGCCATGGATCGCCGTCGGCAGTCTAAGCGCCTACCTCGTCTCGCAGCTGTTCGATGTCTTCATCTACACGAAAATCAGGGAGCGGACGGGCGAGAAATGGCTCTGGCTGCGGACGACGGGTTCGACGCTTGCAAGCCAGTTGCTCGACACGCTCACGTTCTGCGCCATCGCTTTTCATGCTTTACCGTTCGACATCTGGTGGCAGATTTTCGTGACGACGTATCTTGCCAAGTTCGTCATCGCCTGGTTCGCCACTCCGTTCATGTACATCGCTAAGAGGATGCATCCAAAATCCTCTAAAAGTGACCTTGCGGCGTGACCGACTCGTATGAATTGAACGTCCGGACCAAGACTGGAACGGGCGTTTTTTTCTGTCTTCCACCGATTTTTGGACAACTGTAATTTTTTTACTGAATCGTTAAAGAGGAGGGCCACAGCGGACGATAGTGAATAGAGGAGGAGTACACCATGCGTATCCGAAGAAACGAATCGTACCGATATGAGTTGGACGATCAGCCAGCCGGTTCGTTCTACCTCGAACGAAATGGGAAGCGCAGTTCAGCCGGTAAGATGAAGGTATTCAACATCTCGCCGAGCGGCTTAGCGATCCTGACCTCTCTGCAGCTGCCGGTCGAGCCGGACACGAAAATCATCGTCTCCTTTTCGCTCGATCATGCAGGAGATGCTTTCGAATTCAAAGGCAGGATCATGCACCATAAATGGATTGGTCAACAACACCTCTATGGGCTGCTCCTCGAGACGAGTTCGAGCGATCAACAGCGTATCACCCAAGCCGTCAAACGCCATGCGAAAGAACGTCATGAACGCAGGAAGCGCGCAGCGAATATGCCGCTCTAAGTTCTCGTTTCCCTCTCCTGCTCAATCGAAAAAAGGGACTTGCCATTCGTCTTGCGACGGTCCGGTAAGTCCCTTTCTCCATTCATTTCCGGGCGATCAAGCTTTCGTCCGGTAGACGACTGCCTCGTAAGGGCGCAGCGTCAGTTCTTGACCGGCATGCGGGCGATCGGCATAGTTTCCGATCACGATATCAGACGTGTCATGATCGAGCGCAACCTTCGTCTCCTGTTTGTCGAACGAACAGTAGATATACCATGTCTCGCCCTCATGGTGGCGTGAATATGCATATACCGTCTCATGGTTTTTATGCAGCAACGTGTAGTCTCCATACACCATCAAATCATGCTGATGACGCAGGGCGATCAGTTGTTTGTAGTAGTAGAAGATCGAGTTCGGATCTTTCAGCACTGCTTCGGCATTGATTTCCGGGTAGTTCGGATTGACCTTCAACCACGGCTTGCCTGTCGTGAATCCGGCGTTCTCCTCGGCTGACCATTGCATCGGCGTCCGCGCGTTGTCACGTCCTTTGATATGGACGGATCTGAGGAGTTCTGCAGGTGATGCTCCGAGTGCGGTCCGTTCCCGCCACATGTTGCGGATCTCGATGTCTTCATAATCCTCGATCGATTCGAACGACACATTCGTCATACCGAGTTCTTCCCCCTGATAGATGTACGGAGTTCCTTGAAGCATGTGGAGTAGCGTCGCGAGCATCTTCGCCGACTCGACGCGGTAGACCGAGTCGTCACCGAAGCGGCTTACGACACGCGGCTGGTCATGGTTGTTCCAGTAAAGCGAGTTCCAGCCTTTTCCGTGAAGCGCCGTCTGCCATTTCGTGAAGTTCTCTTTTAACTTCGCGAGATGGAAGGGGACCACGTCCCACTTTCCGCCTGGTCCTGAATCGAGATCCATATGTTCGAAGGTAAAGACCATGTTGACTTCCTTACGCTCCGGATTCGTATACAGAATCGCATCCTCCGTCGTAGCACCCGGCATCTCGCCGACCGTCAGGACATCGTATTGACCAAACGAAGCATCATGCATCTCACGTAAATATTCATGGACGCGCGGTCCGTTGACGTAATGTTCCCCGCCGTCACCGTAGAGCGCTCCTTCACCGACTTTCCCGTCTGGCAAGCCGTCCGCCTTCGAGATCAAGTTGATGACGTCCATCCGGAAGCCGTCGATGCCGCGGTCGAGCCATCGCTTCATCATCGCATAGACATCGCGGCGCATCGTCTCGTTCTCCCAGTTCAAATCAGGCTGCTTTTTTGAGAAGAGATGAAGATAGTATTCGTCCGACTCGACGTCGTGTTCCCAGGCCGGACCTGAGAAAATCGATCCCCAGTTATTCGGCAGCGTGCCGTCCGGATTGCCCTTGCGCCAGATGTAGTAGTCGCGGTACGGGTTGTCCTTTCCCTTCCTTGATTCGACGAACCAGGCGTGTTCATCCGAGGAGTGATTGACCACGAGGTCCATGACGATCTTGATTCCATGTTCATGGGCGCGCGCGAGCAAACGATCAAAGTCGTTCATCGTTCCGAACTCCTCCATGATCGCTTCGTAGTCGCGGATGTCGTATCCATTGTCATCGTTTGGCGAATCATAGATCGGGCTGAGCCAGATCACGTCGATCCCGAGCTCTTTCAGGTAGTCGAGCTTCTCGATGATTCCGACGAGATCGCCGACCCCGTCTCCGTTCGAATCCTTGAAGCTGCGCGGGTAAATTTGATAGACGACGCTATCGTGCCACCATTTTCGTTCCATCCTAAAATCGCCCCTTTATGTAGTATTGTGCAACCGCGTGCACTGTTGTGTGAAGCGCTTCCATCTGATTCCATCGTCATCTTACCATGCCGCTATCGCGACGACAAGATTATTCCTTTCTGCATCTTGTTTCAAATAAATCTAATTCAGGAATTAGTTTGGAAAGGGGGTGGCGCCATGTATCGCCGATATTTCTTGTTTTTGATTTGGATCATCGCAATCGTCTTCATTCTTCTCTTCGGTAACAACCGTGTGTTTCCGGACGGGTTCCTCTTCGCCTTCCTCCGTTTCGATCAGACTCAGTATGATGCCTCGGCACTGAGCCTGTTCGCCTTGCTTGGCATCTATCCGGCCCTCTTCTTCCTGCTGTTCCTCGATGAGCGCCGTTTCCTGAAACCGTCTCCGATCCTCGCTTCGATCGGTTCATTCGTCCTCGGCTCCTTCGTTCTGATGCCCTATCTTGCACTTGCGATTCCGAAACGATCGTTCGTTCCATTCAAGAGGCGCCCATTCATTCCTTATGCTTGTGCGCTGCTCGCCGTCCTGAGCGCGCTCGTCTTATGGCTTGCCCTCGCAAGGTCCGACTGGACGATTTTCATGACGTATTTCCAGTCGAATCAATTCGTCCGGACGATGAGCGTCGATTTCCTCATGTTCTATATTCTCCAGATTTTCATGTTCGCAAGAATCCGAAAACGAAACGAACGAGGATTCGACCCGAGAGACTTCATTCCGATATTCGGTCTGCTCGGATACTTATTCCGCCGGCACTTGCCAAACGCGGTCGTCGATTGAGACGGCCGCGCTTTTGTCCATTTCGTCATTTTATTTGAGGAATAGCATTGTTATACTTAACACCAGAAGAGAGAAAGAGGTGGAGCAAATGCAACAGTATCATGCGCTTTGTCAGGATGTCCTAAAAAACGGGGTACGCAAGGAGGACCGGACGGGAACGGGCACGATCAGCCGTTTCGGTCATCAGATGCGTTTTTCGCTCGCTGACGGGTTCCCCCTTCTGACGACGAAGAAATTACATACGAAGTCGATTTTCCACGAGCTGCTGTGGTTCATCTCCGGCGATACGAACATCCGGTATCTCCAGGAAAACGGAGTACGGATTTGGAACGAATGGGCTGACGATAAAGGGGACCTCGGACCGGTGTACGGGGCACAGTGGCGCTCGTTCCCGAAGCCTGACGGTGGCGCAGTCGACCAACTCGCCGAGGTGATCGAACAGATCAAAATAAACCCGGATTCACGACGGCTGATCGTCAGTGCCTGGAATCCTGGTCAGCTCGACCAGATGGCGTTGCCGCCGTGTCATCTCCTCTTTCAGTTCTACGTCGCGGACGGCAAGCTGTCCTGTCAGCTCTATCAGCGTTCTGCTGACGTCTTCCTCGGTGTTCCGTTCAATATCGCGTCTTACGCATTACTGACACATATGGTCGCGCATGTGACAGGTCTCGAAGCTGGTGAATTCATTCACACGCTCGGAGATGCGCATATCTACTCGAACCACCTGGAGCAAGTGGAACTTCAGCTGACACGCACGCCGAAGAAATTGCCTACTCTCCGGTTCGCCCGAAAAATCGACAGGATCGAAGACTTCACCTTCGAGGACATCATCATCGAAGGATACGAGGCGGATCCGCACATCAAAGGAGTGGTCGCCATATGATCAGCCATGTCGTCGCCTACAGCAACAATCATGTCATCGGAAAGGACAATCAGCTCCCTTGGCATCTTCCCGCCGACTTGCGCCACTTCAAGGAGACGACGCTCGGGAAGACGATCGTCATGGGCCGGAAGACGTTCGAATCGATCGGATGGCCTTTGCCGAAGCGAAAGAACATCGTCGTCACCCGGGACGAGGACTTTTCAGTTGAAGGTGTCGTGATCGAACATGATCTTCGGTTCCTCGAGCGGTTCGTCGATTCGAGCGAGGAGGTCTGTGTCATCGGCGGAGGAGAGATCTTCCGGCAGACCCTCGAAGCGACGCGACGGCTCTATGTGACGATCGTCGACACCGAGATCGAAGGGGACACGTTCTATCCGGAAATACCGGCAGACTTCGTCCAAGTCGCCTCGTCGTTTCATCCGAAAGATGACCAAAATGATCATGCCTTCGAAATACGGCAATATGACCGGACGATCGACTGAGACGAATGCACATCGATATGACGAAAAAGGATGAGGCTGCGCGTATATCGCATCGCCTCATCCTTTTTCGTGTCATCATTCCAAGATCGTCTTGCGAAACCCATAGAACGGCCGGTATCCATTCGACTCGTAATAGGTGCGGGACGTGCTGCTTGCGAGCATCTCGATCCGTGTCCGCGGATGCTTCGCATGGATCACACGCAACAGTTCCTTCCCGATTCCTTGGCCCCTGTACGCCTCGGCGATCAAAAGTTCGCATACATACAACGTGACTTCCCCGTCCGTCAGCGCCCGCACGTATCCGACGACCTTGTCCTCGTCAAGTGCGACGAAGCAGCAGTTCGAGTTTTCGAATGCCTTCCTGACTTCTTCCGACCGTTCGACCAGATTCGTCCAGCCTTCGGCAGCATTCAAGGCATTGATCGAATTGAAATCGAACGTTTCATATGGACGGCAGACGATTGAATTCGCAGTCGTCATTCATGTTCCTCCTCACGCCAAATGGATGACCCACTGTCTTATCCGTTCTGCAAGTGATTCCGGATCGAGAGGCAGCACCGTATAATCTACGACACCGCGGTGAATCGCCTCAGCAAGCAGCTCGTCCTCTGATTCCGCGATTGCCATGAACTGTGTCTCTCTCCCCCGTTCGTGCTTCAGCCAGTCGAGCAGCCTGAAGTCGTCGGCAGCGATTGCCCCGAGCGGAAGGACGAGTAGTTCGAGCGATTCGATTCCAGGACGGACATACTTGCGAATCTCGAAATCATAACGAACATGCTCGACATGGAGCAGTTCGATGACGCTCTCCTCTTCTCCTTCGAGCGACAGAGAGATGGCCGCCTTGATTTTTTCGGATGTAAGCGAATGATCGAACCCGATCACCCGGTCCCGGCCCGTCCTCTTTGCCTTGTAAAGTGCTTCGTCGGCTTGAGTAGAGGCAACAGAAAGCGTCATGTCCGGAGCGGAGATGATGGTGAAACCGATCGAGACCGTCACACGTAATCCTCTATCGAACGAATGGTTCGACACCCGTTCTCTGATCCTCTCCATCATCCGGAATGACGCAAGTTGATGTTCGCAGGAGAACAGGACCATGAACTCCTCTCCTCCGTACCGGATTAATTCGTCCTCAGGGCGTATGACATCCTTTATGACAGCCGCCACTTCTGACAAGATGACGTCGCCTACCGGATGACCGAACGTATCGTTGATTCGTTTGAAGTGATCGAGATCAAAGATGGCAAGTCCGAAGACGCCCTCCTGCCCGGCACGGGACCTTCTTCGTTCGAACGCGCCATTCAAATACTTCCGATTGTACGCACCGGTCAGTTCATCGACAAGGACCGTCTTTGAGACGAAGTCACTTTTTCTGATCAGCCGGCGGAGACGGAGCAGTCGTTCATCGAAGCTGACGCTCTCATCCCAGTAATCATCAGCCCCTGCTTCATACGCTTGCATCCTTCTGTGCGGTGAAGCTGGCCCGAGCACGATGATCGGGGTCCAGGAGGATTCTGACCGTTTGAGCAACTTCTCGAAGTTCTCCCGTTCTTCCGACCTCATGGAGTCCTCAATGATGATTGCTTTCGCATGAAGGTCGTACCCGATTTCGAGCGCTTGTTGGACAGATTCAGGAAAGCGCGTCACGTAGCGATTCGCCTCAAGAAAACGCTTCCAAGATATATTCCCAAGAAAATCGCCTGTCACATGGAAGAGAAGCTCCTTCCTTGCGACGGACCGTTTGCCTCTGCTTGATATGAACGAGATGAAGGATGAACTCACCTCCTCGATATGAGTCAGTTTCGCAGGATCCGGATAGTTACGGATTTGCGACGCTGCTGTGTCCGCAAACGACGTCAACACCTCGAGCCCTTCGATCTTACCGCCTCGTCTGAGCCAGTTCGAGAAGGCATCAAGCTCCTGAAGTGGAACTTCCTCACGACGAAGCAATCGCTCCACCATACTGATCGTCTGTGCAATATATCGTTCTTGTTCTGTCCTGCGCTTCAAGACGGCCTCCTTTTCCTTCTCCCCTCGGAGAACGACGAAAGCGATGGACAAAAGCCCGTCGCTTTCTCAGTTCATTATGATTTCAGGTTTGGTCGTACCATCGAAGAAGGCACGATCCATTCCTCGTACTGTTGTTCAGTCAGTAGCCCTGTCGCAAGAGCAGCTTCCTTGAGCGTCGTCCCGTTCTGGTGAGCGGACTTTGCGATTTTCGCCGCGTTTTCGTAACCGATGTGCGGATTGAGGGCCGTGACGAGCATCAACGATCGCTCGACGTTCTCTCCGATGACCGTGACGTCAGGTTCGATCCCGACTGCACAATGATCGTTGAACGAGTGCAATGCATCCGTCATCAGACGGACCGACTGGATGAAGTTGTACATGATGACGGGCTTGAAGACGTTCAACTCGAAGTTCCCTTGGCTTGCCGAGAATCCGATCGTCGCGTCATTCCCAAGCACCTGTGCCGCCACCATCGTCAGCGCCTCGCTTTGAGTCGGGTTGACCTTGCCCGGCATGATCGAGCTGCCCGGCTCGTTTTCCGGTATCGTGATCTCCCCGATTCCGGCGCGCGGACCTGAAGCGAGCCAGCGGACATCGTTCGCGATCTTCATCGCGTCCATCGCAAGCGCCTTTACTGCACCGTGCGCGAATACGAGCTGATCATGGCTCGTCAAGGCATGGAACTTGTTGACGGCGCTCGTGAAGTCCTTGCCAGTCTCTTCACTCATTTTCGCTGCGGCGCGGTCACCGAACTCCGGATGCGCATTGATCCCCGTTCCGACTGCCGTACCGCCGATTGCCAGTTCAGAAAGCGGTTCGATCGTCAATTCGATCATTCGCTTCGAGAGCTCAAGCATCCGGACCCAGCCGCTGATTTCCTGGCCGAGCGTGATCGGTGTCGCGTCCTGCAGGTGCGTCCGTCCGATCTTGACGATGTCCTCGAACTGCTTTGCCTTAGCATCGAGCGTCGCATGCAACGCATCGATTGCCGGGATGAGGTCATCGAGCAGTACCGTCTTGGCTGCGATATGCATCGCCGTCGGGTACGTATCGTTCGAGCTCTGAGACTTGTTGACGTCATCGTTCGGATGAACAGCCTTGTCGATTCCCTTGTCCTGCAATTGTCTTGTCGCTACACGCGCCACGACTTCGTTGACGTTCATGTTCGATTGTGTGCCTGATCCAGTCTGCCATACGACGAGCGGGAATTCCCCGTCCAACTCGCCTGCGACGATCCGGTCGCAGACATCTGCGATCGCATCCGCTTTGTCTGCATCGAGCACTCCCAGGTCCTTGTTCGCAAGAGCTGCGCCCTTTTTCAGGATGGCGAAGGCACGAATGACCTCGATCGGCATCTTCTCCGTCCCGATTTTGAAGTTCTCGAGACTGCGTTGTGTCTGCGCTCCCCATTCTTGCGCATCCGGTACACGAATTTCCCCCATCGTGTCGCGTTCTACACGGTATTGCATGTCAATTCCCCCTTATTCGATTACTACAATAATTATTCTACCGGAAAGATGGAGGAATGGGAATCATCGGGGAGGGATTCGGGAAGAGAAAGTTATCTGAAAAAGGGGTGATCAAGAATGTCCTTGACCTGGTTCTTGAATTTGCTGATCGTCTTTTTCCTCATCCTTGCGAACGGCCTGTTCGCGATGACGGAACTTGCCCTCCTTTCATCGAGCCGAGAGAAGCTCGAGCAGTTCGAAAAGAATGGACATAAGTCAGCGAGCATCGCACTCGATTTCCTGGAGCGTCCGACTGATCTGCTGTCTTCCGTACAAGTGGGCATCACGCTGATCGGCATCATCAACGGGGCTTTCGGCGGAGCGACGCTGTCCCGTCCGGTGATCGCATACCTCGCATCGTTCCCCTCCATCTCCCCATACGCGCAGACGATCGGTTACACGCTCGTTATCAGTCTGATCACCTATATCTCGCTCGTCATCGGAGAGCTCGTACCGAAGAGGATCGCGCTCGTCAGCCCGGAGCGCGTCACCTTGTTCGCAGCCCGGCCGATGCGCCTGTTCTCGACGGTTCTCCGTCCCTTCATCGCGTTCCTCAGCTGGTCGACCCATACGCTGTTCAAGTGGATGGGGCTCGAAAAGCTCTCGAGCGAAGACTCGGCCGAGGATGAAGTGCGACAACTCCTCGCCAGGGGATTGAAGGAAGGGGCGTTCGAAGCACAGGAAGCCGAGCAGGTGTCTCGTGTCTTCGCCTTCCATGATCAATATGCCTATGAGCTGATGAAACCCCGGACCGTGATCGAGTGGATCGATTTGAACGATTCGAAGGACGCGATTGCCGAAACGCTTCGCACCTCGCGTCATCGGAAGCTTCCTGTCGGGCGGGAAGACCTCGACCACTTTCTCGGTTATCTTGACGCGAAGGAAGTGCTTGCTGAAGAGATGATCGATTCGTTGACTTCCTCGATCAAAAAGCCGTATCTCGTCCCGCGTCAATTGAAGGCGAGCACACTCTTACAAGAGATGCGCAAGGAAGGAAAAACAGTCGCCTTCGTCCTCGATGAGTATGGCGGCTTTCTGGGGCTGATCACATTGTTCGACATTCTTGAAGCGTTCGTCGGGGAGATCGAGACGGATGAGCCGCCAGAGCTCACCCTGCGAGACGACGGCTCCTTTCTAGCGGACGGTCTGCTTCACATCGACGACCTGAAGCGAAGGTTAGGGATCGAATCGTCCTTGCCGGGAGAAGAGGATAATGCTTATCATACGGTCGCAGGACTCGTCCTTTACCGGCTCGGACATTTTCCGAAGCGCGGCGAATCGATCGCGACGCACGGTTACCGGTTCGAAGTCGTCGACCTTGACGGAAGGAGGATCGACCAAATCCTCATAGAAAAGACAGACTGATGGAATCAGTCTGTCCGTAATGCGGCCTTCGCTATGCGGTCCGCTTTGTTGTCGTTGCTGGGAATCCATTTCAAAAAGGCGAGCGGAAGACGGTTGAAGCGTTCAAGCGTCGGCTCGAATACGACTTGAATCCGTTTGTTCTTCGTGAACTCCCGCTCGACAGCAAGGGAGACGGCCTCTGAATCCGTCCGGAACGAGAACATCCCTTCCCCCGCCTCGGCGAGTTCCTCCGCCAAGTCGACAGCCTTCTCGAAAGCTTGGAACTCTGCCTCATGATTGTTCGTCGCGGTGATCCGGTAGGAACGCTCGATCACTTCACCGGAAGACGTCTTGCAAAACAGGCCGATCGCGGCATCATCATTCGAAGGACGGACAGCGCCGTCGAAGTACAACTCAACCATGGGACACCGCCGCTTCTACGCCGCGCCGGATGGCTGCTTCGTCCAAGTTTTTACCGATGAAGACGAGTGTCGATTTCGGATCTTCCGTGAATGTTCCGCGGCGGGCAGTTCCGTATATCATACCCGTCCCTTGAAGAATGATTTTGGCGTCCGTCCCGTCGAAACGAAGTATCCCTTTGTAGCGGTAAAGATCCTCCCCGTATGCCTCGATCACTTCGCGAAGCACCGTCGCGAATCTCGATTGATCGAGCGGACGTTCCTCGACGATCGTCAAGGCGGTGAAAGTCTCTCCCGCGCGTATGCTCGCGTCTTGCCGGAGCGACAAACGCTGCTCCTCGTCGAGCGGAAAATGGAACGTCTCGAAAAGCTCTTTCGCAGAAACATCGCTCTGAATAGTTTCGATGACTTTCGCGCTCGGATTGATTTCCTCGATCGACTTCCTCACTTCCGCAGCTTTCTCCTGATCGAGAAGGTCGATTTTATTCAAAAGGACGACGTCCGCGAATCCGATTTGCTTCACAGCCTCCTCGTAGACGAGATTTCGGTCGAAATGCGCGCCATCGACGAGCGTGACGACACTTGATATAACGAATTGCTGCTCGATTGCCGACTCGAAGTAGAACGTCTGCAGAATGGGTCCTGGGTCTGCGATGCCAGTCGTCTCGATCACGAGCCGATCAAATTTCATCTCCCCTGCCTTATGTTTCTTCGCGATCCGCAGAAGTGTATCCCTGAGGTCGGCACGAATCGAACAGCAGATGCATCCGTTCGTCAATTCGATCATCTCTTCGTCTCCGCGTTCGATCAATGCCTCATCGATATGGATCGCGCCGACCTCATTGACGAGCAGTGCGAACTTTTCTTCCGGGTTCGAGACGAGATGGTTGAGCAGCGTCGTCTTCCCGGCACCGAGGAATCCGGTGATCAATGTAACTGGTATTCGTTTATTCATAAAGCTTCTCCTTGTTTCAAGCGTTCAGCACGCCATTTTTCTTTTCTGGCATCGAGCAAATCGATCGCATGTAAATACCATGCTTCAGATGTCTGCGGCAATACACTCGATCCCCATTCCCGTTTACCGTGGTGTGATAGAATCATGTGCAGGATGCGGTGATGTGCAGCGATTGGTAATCGAATGCCCGATTCGCGCAGCGCGTCCTCGAAGACGAAGCAGCCGTACGGCATATGGCCGACTAGAATTCCCTGCTCGTCAAGCCCAATCCCTCCAAGGTCCTCACTGGAAGACTCGACTTGCAGCAGCTTCGAGAAACGCTCCGGGGTTGCTCCTAAATGATTATATTCAAAGAGTTTTCCGATGTCATGGAAAAGGATTCCGACCGCAAGCTCGTTCCAGTTCGGGTTCGCATTCAGGATGGCGATTGATTTCGCCGCCGTATAGAGCGCATCGAAACTGTCGTCCCAGGCGAAGGATTGGCGATCGCTCTCAATTGAATGATAGAGATCATTCTTATGATCCGCCTCTCCCTCCTGGACGCATTTCAATAACGTCAGGTAAGGCTGCTCCGCGCTGCTGATCCCGCGGCCGATCTCAAGCATGCAGGCCGTATGCTTCAACAGCCCGCCGATGTAGGCATGATGATGGAACAAGGCTGCCGGACGAAGCGAGAAGTCATCCCAGTACTTTTTCAAAGTGCTCAAGCAAATCGTGCGATATGGTTCGTCGAGCGTTTCGATCAGCGTCAGCAACAGGTCCCGGTACTCAAGTAACGATTCTCCTGCAGGCATCTGAGGAAGCAAGGAACTTGCATCTGAAGGGTCTCCTGGAGTCACTTTTTGGACAGTCAGCGATTTGTTTCCCGAACCTGCCGGAAACTCTTCGACCTTTGCGACGACTTGGACAACTCCCGTCTCACGATAAGGAAGGATTGCTTTTTCCGCGCTTTCCTTGTTCAGCCACTGTTTTCCTTTGAATGAACCTCCACCCGTATTGAAAGTGAACTGCAACCACTGCTTTCCGGTCTGGGAAGTCCTGATCTCTGAAGCCGCGACGAGAAGCGTCTCTTCGACCGTTTCCCCAGGACTGTGTGAATCGAGGGTGAACCCTCCTCCCCCCACTCCATCGCTGACCGGAAAGTCTGATCCGGTATACGAATTCGGGACTGTCGGCGTGATCGCCTTGAATAGATGCATATACATTCCTCCTTCGGTCCTTTTCATTGTACTAAAAAGAAGACTTCCTGGACTAAACAGAAATTTCATTGAAAGCGTTTTCTTGAATGTTTATACTAAAATGTGAGCTATTTAATTTTAACGGAGGGAGGAGTTCTTTCATGAAGAGGCTATCCGAACGCTACGACGAACTGCTTCCGACCATCCAGCTGATGCTTGCGACAGACGTCGCAATCCCTGAAGTGACGAGAGAGGATGTCCGTCGGGCCGTCGAGAGGCTCGATGTTCAAAACACATCTCTTCTCGAGGAATTGATCGATCACGAGGTCGCGAGCACATCGCTCCATGTCGCAAAATCTGGTTTTCCACTTCATTCTCTTCAAACGAAGCTGTTCGTCCTGTCGAATTTCTGTCGGGATGCAGGAGTCACTTTCGAAGAGGTACATGAGATGTCCACGAAATCGATCATTGAGCGGCTTCATACAGTCGACTTCTCATTCCACCGTTTTTTACATCATTTATCTCTGCACCACGGACCTGTCGATACGATTTGTCAGCAACTGATGAGCATTCTTGGAGGAGGAGCGAAAGAAAAGGCCTCTTCGAAAATGTTGCTTGAGACAGTCAAAAAAAAAGACCCGACTCTCGATTGAGTCGGGTCTTTCAATTCAACGACCTGGCATTCCAGCTCCTTGAAGGGCAGTGTGTGAAGATATGGCGTTCCATTTCTTCACGGTCTACAATCATTCTTACATGCTTCGTTCCATCTGTCAACATTCCATACAAAACTTCAAAAAAAGTGGGATTCTCGCTGAACGAGAACCCCTAATGGAAGAGTGAATAATTACCATGGCAATGCTTGATTTCATCTTACAATGCTTTGGAAGCGTTTACAACCCTTTAAGGCAAAGTTTTTCCGGAAATTTTTTCAGCATATTGTTCATCACCGATCGGCAGATGCAAGACCTCTATTCCGCTCGCCCGCATCAGATTGAGTCCATCCCCATATTCGTAGCCGACCGAATAGACGACCCGTTCGATTTTAGAAGCGATCAACGCCAGGCTGCAGCCGTGACAAGGACTATGCGTGACATAGGCCGTCGCTCCCTTGGCACTCGTCGAGTCGGCCGCCAGCTTCCCGAGAGCATTGATTTCGGCATGAATTTCATGTTGCTTGGACCAGAAATGATGCTCTTCCTGATCGTCACAGGAGTCGAAATACATCCCTTCGTGTAAGATCGATAGCTGTCCCTGTTGTTCAACCCGTCTGAACAGGACGCCGTCCTTTTTTAAGTAACGTTCATTGCAGTTCAAGTGGCCGCTCGGGGTACCATTGATCCCGATCGAAATCGGTTTTTCATCCTTGACGATGACACACGCGACTGATTTCGATGCACATTTCGAATGCCGACTAGCCATCATCTCAGCAAATAGCAGCCACGTCGTATCCCATTTTCTCTGCTTTTCCATCCATCTCATCCTCTCAAAAAAAACACGGCTTGCGCCGTGTTCTTACAGTGGTCGGTTCGGCAACTCCCGGCTCCGCGCTGCAACTTCGATTACTTTCTGTTTCAGTTCGTTTTCCATCCGTTCAAGTTCATGCTCTGCATCTCGTCGTTTTTGCTTTCCTTCCTGCTGGATACGCAAAGTTTCATCTAGCGTCTCAATCAAGTTTTGATGGGCGACTTTGAGTGATTCGACGGAAACGATTCCCTTTTCGTTCTCCTCGGCGATTTCGATCGAGGAATCCTTCAGGAGACGGGAATTCTGCTCGAGCAGTTGGTTCGTCGTCTCCGTGACATCCTTTTGCATCGCCAAGGCGTTCTTTTGGCGAGTCAAACTTAGCGAGAGAACGACCTGGTTCTTCCAGAGCGGAATCGTGTTCACGACAGCCGACTCGATTTTCTCGGCAAGAATTTGGTTGTTTTGCTGGATTACACGAATTTGCGGTGCCATTTGAAGGCTGATCGTCCGAGAGAGCTTGAGATCGTGGATCTTCTTCTCGAAGCGGTCCGTCAACTGAATCAAGTCATTCAACTCCTGCAGTTTCGTTTGATCCCGTGTCATCTCGACTTCTCGACGAAGCGGCTCGATTTCATTTTGGCGCACTTCGCCGATCTTGACCTCACCTGCAGCGATATAGATGTTGAGTTCTTCGAAGTATCGCTTGTTCTTCTGATACATCTGATCGAGCAGTGTGATGTCCTTCATCAGCCCGAACTTCGATCGATCGAGATTGTGGACGACCTCTTCGAGATATGCACTCATCTTTTCATATTGAAGGAAGTAGGTATCGGCCTTCTTCTTCGCGCGTCCGATCAATGGGACGTTCGACCAGAAACTCTTCTTCTCCTGCAGCGTGTCAGGATCCATCTGGCGGACACGTTGCATCAAATCAGACAGCAGCTTTCCTGCATCTCCGCCATCCTTCATCTTGACCTCACTGAGCACCTGGTCAGAGAACTGTGACAGCTCACGCTGTACCGGTGCACCATATTGGAGGACAGCGTCCGATTTTTTAAGATCAATCACCTGCAACAGGCGTTCGATTTTTTGACGCTGTTCTGCCGGAACGTCGCTCGGTATCGCCGCCTGTGGAGTGAGCGCTTCATTCATCATCGTGTTCGGCATGAGTGACTCGTCCGTCTCAACCGCAGGATTAGAGACTCTCGGCAAGTCTTGTTGAGATGTCATCCGCTCAGGTTGAGGTTGGGGCGATTCATCTGGCCATTGCTCCCAAGATTTTTCTTCAGAATGGTTCATCTTTTACCCGCTCCTCTTGTCTGCGCTGCTCATTTTCTTGAGCGAGCACCTTTTCTATCGTCATCAGTTCCCGCTCAAGATCCACTGTGTCTTCCTCGAGCAGCGTGTTTTGATGTTGTTTTAGTTTTTGACCGATCATTCGAATATTTTCGAGCAGTTGATCCCGTGTTTCGAACTGGATTTGAGCACCTTTCCGCTCAAGTTCTGCAAACTTCTCCGTCACGGACAGAAGTGAATCCAGGTAAAAAGTGAAGAAATCCCGGACCTTTTTCATTTCACGGGGAGAAGCGTACAATTCCTCGAAAAGAATATGTGCCTCGCGCGAGACGAATCTCATCTCGGATCGAATTTCCGTATCACGGATGGTCGGGGCGATCGCATCATACTGAAGCAGCTTCTCGTAACCTTCTTCAATCGTCCGCTGAAGGACTTGGAGCTCTAAGTCATCTGTTTCCGAAAACTTTCTGACCGCCTTCTCCGGTCGCAGAATGACGCTTCCGACATGTTCCTCTTCATCCATGAGCAATTTCTTCTTGACGCTTCTTGTTCGTTCGATTTCATTGGTTCCGCGTTTCGTCCGATATCTTTTCCCTGGACGTGAACGATATCCGCTCCAAATGAACCACAATCCAAGCGCTATGAAGACGACGGGAAAGTCGAATACATCTGCGACTTGAAGAAACAGGAAAACCATCCCGATTGCCGCGAGCGTCCACCAGGTTGATGGCTTCATTTCATCACCTCTTCTGTCATATGTCATTATGGTTGACTTTCATCGCATCACTTCTTCTCAAACAGTTCCGAAAGGACGGAGCAATAGGAATATTGATACGCCCAGTAAAACGAGAATGCTATATCATTCTACTTCGGATCGCAAGGCGCGACTTCCTGCTTTCCTCTATAATATCACTACGGAAGAGCAGAGAAAAAGTTCCTGACTTGCGCGATTCGTTCTCCTTAATTACACCATTCCCTGACTCGAGACACATCAGACCACAGAATGAGAAAAAGACAGCCTGCATACTACAGGCTGTCTGACGATATCGTTATCATAAGTCCATGAACAGCGATACGATCGGCCAGATCAAAATGATCAGAATGGCGATCGGACTCAGGTAACAGACGCTGAAGCGCCAGAACGGCATCAGCTTAGTCATCGTTTTTCCAGTACCAAGTTCCCGTGAGACGATCGATCTGTCGAGACGATAGCCCGCGAAAAGCGACAAGAGCAGAGCGCCTACAGGCATCAGGACGTTCGAGACGATGAAATCCATCCAATCGAAGAATGTCTTCCCTAAAACTGTGTCGTTCAACACGCCGAACGACAAGGCAGAAGGTATGCCGACGATCGCCACGAGAAGCGTCGTGGTCAAGGCGATTTTCCGTTTGTCTCGTATGACTGCCTCGTCCTTCAGATCAGTCAATGATGATACGACGACTTCGAGCATTGCGATTGAAGAAGTGATCGATGCAAAAGCAAACAGAAGGAAGAACAGGACTAGGAAGAACACACCAAATTGCATCTGGTCAAACACGCTCGGAAGCACGATGAACAGCAAAGCCGGTCCTTCCGCAGGATCGAGCCCTGCAGCGAAAACGGCTGGGAAGATGGCCAATCCGGCAAGGAGCGAGACAAGAACATTCAACGTGACGATCCAAGAAGCCGATCGCGTGATCTGTCCGCTTTCTTTCATATAAGAAGCATACGTCAACATGGCAGATACACCAACAGATAGTGAGAAGAAGGCTTGCCCGAGCGCACTGAGGACCGAGGTCCGATTCAATGCGCTAAAATCAGGTTTCAAGAAAAATTCGACTCCTGCATACGCGCCCTCAAGCGTCAACGCACGACCGACTAGAATGATGAAACAGACGAACAATAGTGGCATCAATATCTTGCTCATCCGTTCGATCCCTGCTTGGACCCCGTTCAAGACGATCCAGAGGGTGACAGCGAGAAAAGTGATTTGCCCTGCGACAGCATACAGCGGGTCGCCTGATACTTCGCCGAACAACTCACCGAGTTCCTTAGCCGAGAGTCCATTCAGCGCACCTGTCACGGACAGAACCGTGTAGATCAAGACCCATCCTCCGATGACGCTATAAAATGACAACAAAAGAAAACAGGTTATGATTCCGATCAATCCGATGAAAGTCCATCGTTTATGACCCAGTTCCTTGAATGCCTGCAATGCCGTTTTTCCACTTGCCCGCCCAATGATGAATTCCGATAAGAGAACTGGTAAGCCAAGCAATAACGTAAAGATCAGAAACAAGAGAAGAAAAGCTCCTCCCCCATTCGTCCCTGTCGTGTACGGAAACTTCCAAATCGCTCCTAGTCCGATCGCGGAACCCGCGGCGGCCAAGATGAATCCAATCTTTGAAGCCCATGCATTTGACTTCATGGAGCCTCACCTCCTTTTCAAGTTCTGTCTCATTGTACAAAACTTGAAAAGAGATGTCACCCTTTAACGGATATTCTCTTTAAAGCATAAAAGCACAGAAGGATTTTCGCAAAGAAAAACCGCGGTCAACGAGGCCGCAGCATTTCATTAACGAACTATATTCATCAAACAGGACGATCCTTCAGAAGACCTGCGAACATTTTGAGTCGTTTCGGTAAGACTCGGACCGTCACTGGTGTCTCAAGAGCCTTCTCACCGTCCGTATCGATGATTTTCGGCACGTTCGTCCGCAACTTGAACCCTCGCGTCAGGATGTGGGTGAACGAAGGCTCGGATTGCAATCCGATTTTCTGTAAGATGACGTCTCGAATCGTCGTCAAGTTCAATTCGTCGATGATGACGAGATCGAGCAGACCGTCCCTGTATGCTTCTTCGGACAGGTTCGTCTCGATTCCGCCAAGCGACTCTCCATTAGCAGCAAGGATCAGGACCGCTTCGCCTGTCAGCTTCTCTCCCTCCTCGAGATCAATTTCATACGTGAAGGGTTCAGCCTCCATCGATGAGCGGATCGTCGAGAGATAATACCCCATCTTCCCGAGTCTCGCCTTCTCCTCTGAATCGATTCCGATCGACGCCTCGGCAATGAGACCTACACCGAGGAAGTTCAGGAAGTATGTCTCATCGACCTGTCCCAGATCGACATCAGTCACCCTGTTCGTCGCGATTACATCCGCAGCTTGCCGGGGTGCTAGCGGAAGACCAAGTGTACGAGCGAAATCGTTGCATGTTCCGCCTGGAATGATGCCGAGGATGGGCGGATCGTCGAGCACGGAAAGACCGTTGATCACTTCGAACACCGTTCCGTCTCCGCCGATGACGATCAGCGCATCGTACTCTTTTGCACCGCTTGCGAACCTTGCAGCATCACCGGCCTGCCTCGTTTGGCGAACATCTATTTCTTCGTAATCGCTTGATAACGGACCGATCACATCAGGTAACAATCCCTCGTCCTTAGGACCAGCAGTCGGATTCGTGATGATCAAGAGCTTCATTTGATCAGGCCTTCCTTCTTCAAATAGGTTTCTGCTACTGCTCTCGCACTCTTTCCTCCATAAGCCACTTCCTCATTCATGGCGGACATCTCTTCATCCGTGATCTTTCCAGAGAGCTGTTCGAGGGCAGCCCCGATTTCCGGATACTTTTCGAGCGTCTCCGTCCGTAGCAGAGGAGCTCCTTGGTAAGGCGGGAATAGCTGCTCGTCATCCTCGAGGACGACCATGTCGTATTTCGCGATTTCAGGATCAGTCGAGTATGCATCTATGACCTGCACATCGCCAGCCTCGATCGCCTTGTAACGGAGTTTAGGCTCCATCGTCACTACCTCTTTGAAGTTGACGCCATAGTTCTCTTGGATTCCTTTATAGCCGTCCTGCCGATCCTTGAATTCGAGCGTGAAGCCTGCAGTCAGCTGGTTTGCGACCGCCTGCAGATCGCTGATCGTCTTCAAATCATATTGCTCGGCCACTTCACGCGGAACGGCGACTGCATAGGTGTTGTTGTACGCCATCGGCTCAAGAAGGGACAAGTCTTGCTTCTTCAGTCCTGCCTTCGCCTGCTCGAAAACGGCCTCGGATTCATTCGACTCCGGTTTTTCGTTCGTCAGGCTGGCAAGAACCGTACCGGTGAACTCGAGATAGAGATCGATTTCTTCAGATTTCAAAGCTTCGTAGACGAACGTCGTCTTGCCGAAGTTCGGCTTGACCGCGACAGCGAGGTCCGATTCTTCCTCGATCAGCAGCTTATACATGTTCATGATGATCTCAGGCTCGACACCGAGCTTGCCGGCGACAGTGAGGTCCGGCTTTTCTGCACGGTTCAACGCGAAAGGTGTAAGGATGAGGACGAGAATCAAACCGAGTGCTGCGAACAACCTTCCCTTCTGCCGCTTGCCAGAAGCGATTTCCGTCTGCCTGAGCAGAAAGTCGAACAGCAGGGCGAGCAATGCAGCAGGGATCGCCCCAAGGATGAGCAGGTTGTTGTCATTGCGGTCGATTCCTAGCAAGATGATGGAGCCGAGACCTCCCGCTCCGATCAATGCCGCAATCGTCGCGGTCCCGATGATCAAGACCATCGCCGTCCGGACACCGGCCATCATGACCGGTAAGGCGAGCGGCAGTTCCACCTTACGAAGACTCTGTCCTGGTGTCATACCACATGCCCGTGCCGCCTCCTTGATGGACGGATCGACCTCGATAAGGCCCGTGTAAGTGTTCCGTACGATCGGCAGCAGCGCGTAAAGGACGAGCGCGATCACCGACGGGACAGTTCCGATTCCGACGAGCGGAATGAGCAATCCGAGCAATGCGAGTGACGGGATCGTCTGAATGACGGATGTCGCCCCGATCGAGACCTCACTCGCGCGACGGTTTCGGGACAGATAGATACCGAGCGGGATGGCAATCAGGCAAGCGATGACGAGCGAGAGGACCGAGAGCTGGATGTGTTCGATCAATGCTTGGATGAGTTCTGATTTTCGTTCCGTGAACGTCTCAATTAGTCCGTTCATTCCGTCACCCCCCTGGTCTGTCCAAGGAACTCGCGGACGAATGGATCAGTCGTTTTCAACAGCTCGTCCTTATTGCCGATGAACACGATATGACCTTTGTCCATCAGGCAAATCCGACTGCCAAGCTTCAAAGCTTCGTTCATGTCGTGTGTCACGAACAGGATCGTCTTCCCGAGTTCCGAGTTGAGGCGAAGAAGGTCGTTTTGGAGCTGCTCCCTCGTGATCGGATCGAGTGCAGAAAACGGCTCGTCCATCAGGATCACATCCTGTTCAGCAGCTAAGGCCCGCATGACGCCGACCCGTTGTTGCTGTCCCCCTGACAACTCTGCCGGATACTTGTTTCTCAAATCGGGACTCATCCCGGTAAGGCTGAACAGTTCATCGATTCTCGACTCGATTTTCTTCTTATCCCAGCCGAGCAACTCAGGGACGACCGCGACATTCTCAGCTACCGTCATATGGGGGAACAGAGCGATTTGTTGCAGCACGTATCCGATACGCCGTCTCAGTTCATGTTCGTCGATCGACATGATCGGTTTACCTTCGATCCATATCTGTCCGTCCGTATGGTCTATCAATCGGTTTACCATCTTCATCGTCGTCGTTTTCCCGCATCCCGATGGACCGATCAAACAAAAGATCTCTCCGCGATCGACTTTGAATCGCAGATGTTCGACGGCGACCGTACCATCCGGATAACGTTTACTGACGTCTTTAAATTCAATCATGAACCATCCTCCTCACGTGTTGCCTATATGTAGTCCTCCCGAATTTTCCCCTTCTTTTGCCACTTTCAAACCTTTAAATCCCAATCGGTGAAGACAAAAAAACGCCCCCGTCAAGGAGGCGTGCACTATAGATTATATCAAGGTCAGTAGATCGTCACTTCGACGGTTCTGCGTCCCCATTGAATCGCTTCTTCTTCTGTCTCCATCATCAAGTCCATGATTTTGCCGTTGATGACGCCGCCTGTATCGATGGCGATCGCATCTCCGAATCCTTTGACATGTACTTTCGTTCCCAGTGGAATGACGTTCGGATCGACAGCGACGATTCGGCGACCTTCATAAAGAATCGTGTTCGTCACGTCGTAGCCTGAAGCCGTCAGAACTTTTCCATCATACGTACCGTTCAGCGCAGCATCGTTCGTATACGCGGTAGTCTCGAACATCTCGACCCGCCCGCCCGCGGCTTTCGCTTCATTCCGTTGCGGCGTTTCCGTCCGTACGGAAGTTTTGGCTACTTTGCGGTCTGCAGCTTTCTTTTCTTCGGCTGCAGCTTTTTTCTCAGCTTCGGCCGCTTTACGTTCAGCGATTTTTTTCGCCTGCTCGATTTTTCTTTGCTCATCGGCACGTTTCTTCGCCTCGAGCTTTGCTTTAAGTTCAGCCTTCTTCTCAGCTGCGATACGTTCCTTATCCCGCTTCATCTCGAGCGGATTCTGTACGATTTGTTTATCTGTCCCAATACCGATCTGGGCTGCATATGTGTGATCTGGTTGTAGTGTCGCGAATCCGATGATGGATAACATCGCCGCGAAAAGAGCGTGTTTCAGCTTCATGTAGTCAATCAACCTTTCTGGCCAGTTGTGGCTTACACAACTTATCATGCAGAAAATTGATTTGAGAAGTCTTTAAGTCAAACTGAAATATATCTGTCAAAAAGACAACCTCGGAAAAACACGCTTACAATTCTTGCATAAAGCATTGGTATTAAAGGATTATTCGAGTGTATACCTTCCTCGCAAGCCTCTAACACCCTGTAACTCTTCTGTAATATTTCTGATAAGTGTGACCAAAACGGCTCAACGGAGCCGTTTTTGAAAAAAGTGGCAATCTCTACTCATCAAATGTCCAGAAAATCCTATGCATATTTTCAAGCAGACATTTGGATATTCATATATATTACATCTTCATTCATTTTTATGTATGAAAAAGCTCTTCTGCGTTTCCGCAAAAGAGCTTCCTGATAATTCCACTTCATTACTTGCGTTCAAGCAGTTCGATTTCCGATTTCAATAGCACCTGTTTTTCGAACTCGAAACCGAGTGAATCGAAGTTTTTAGTATGTGAAAGGTCGCCGACGACAGTATTCGTAAGAACAGCAGTCACTTCTGCAATCCAGCCTTCCTTCGTCTTGACCATGTCCCCCACCTGGTAATCGAACAATTCTTCAGTTTCTTCCATGCATCTCATCTCCTGATCCATTCAGATAACTATTATCATATAAAAATTTTTGTAAAAAAGCTAGTCTGAGCGCAGTTCCTGCAAGAACTGGCGCAGTATTCTTGCCGTCAATCCCCAAATGAGGTAGTTCTCGTGTTCATAGAAATGCTCCGTCACTTCGAAACGACGATTTACGTAAGCTTCGCGGTTCGCCATCCGTTCGACCGGTACCGTCTTACCCGGTTTGATCTGCCACTCCATCTCTCCACGAATCGGGTCAGCCTGCAGCAGCTGGCTGAGCGGAACAGTAAAGACGTGGTCCACTTCATCAGGCGACGGGTTCAATACATCCGAGTGGAGTATTCCGACGAAAGGATAGATGATGGAACGGCTCGGAGCGACTGTCGGGACGAGCGGTCCAATCAATTCGACATCCTCGCGACGTACGTTCAATTCTTCCATCGTCTCACGAACAGCTGCCTCGCGCGGCGTCTCACCAGGATCTATCCGCCCGCCAGGGAAAGCGATTTCGCCCGGCTGTGATCGAAGCGTCTTTGCTCGAACCTGAAATAACAGACACAATTCGCCATCCCGCTCCATCATCGGGACGAGGACTGCAGAAGAGCGTGGCGGAAGATCGTCCTGTAAGTCGCTGAACACTTTCCGGATCTCATCGAACGTCCATTTCTGACTCACGGTGTTTCCTTCGCTACTGCCTGATAGGCTTCTTCCAAATTCCGCATCCGCTGAATCAAATCGGCGTTCTTTGCGATCCGGTCTGACAAGATTGATCCGGAGACGACTTTATAGTAAGCGTTCAATGCCTGTGTCTTGGTCATGTACGCTTCATTCTGCTTGATGTATTCCTTGAAGTTCGCCATCAGACGTGCCGGGGCGAAAAGCTGTTCGTTCATGGTCCCTCATCCTTTCCTGCATTCCTGCACACATTTTACGTTGTCTCTTCTATTTTATCATAATCAAGATAGAATACGCCCGTCTCTGAATGAACAGCACGGAGTCCGGAAATAGCGGGCGATGAATCTCCTCTTCATGTGTTCAAGTCCACCATGGGTCATGAATTCCATATGGATAGTCGGCCCATCTTCGTCCGAGCAGCAGACGATCTTGATCGCAAATGACTTCTCGGCTCGGGGAACCCGTAGCAATCATGAAGAATGAGCTGCCGATGCTGGTTGTTTCGCGGGAGAATAGGGTAATAGTTTTTTAGAAGAAATCATAAATCATTCGACCGGGACTGAAAGTAGCCGGTCTTACCTGAGATGTCAGATAAGGGGTGGTCTTGTTGAGTCATAAAATTGATGTCCTGATAGTCGGTGCCGGTCCTACGGGTTTGACACTCGCCCTCGCCTTGTCCAGATATGGATTAACGTTCCGCATCGTCGAACGAGCACCTAACCGTTCGACCGTTTCAAAAGCAATCGGGATCCAGGCACGTTCACTTGAGATATTTGCTCGACTAGGTGTATCCGAGGAGATCATGGAGAATGCGATTAAAATCAATCAGGGAAATCTGTATGTCAACGGCAAATGGCAGGCAAAGCTCGATTTCACGGATTTGAATACGCCGTTCCCGTTCGTTACGCTTCTTCCTCAAAGCGAGACGGAACGTATCCTTGAAGATAAGCTGCTTCAGTACGGCCACCAGGTCGAACGCGAAACGGAATTGACAGGATTCGCTCAGTTCCCGTCCAACGTGACAGCGACTTTGAAGAAGGACGGCGAAGTCGAGGTCGTCGATGCCTCTTTCGTCATTGGTGCGGACGGAGCGAACAGTTTCATCCGGCGGGAACTCGGGTTGCCCTTCAGCGGAAAATCCTTCAAAGAATCATGGGCGCTCGCTGACATCGAAGTCGACTGGCCGCTTTCTTCTGAGGAGGTGCATATATTCTTCTCGGACCAGGGTGTCATCGAATCGTTTCCGCTACAATCGAACGTCTTTCGGATCACAGGCAATCTCGTCAAGGACGCGCCTCCAACCGATATGGAGGCGATTTCCAGTTTTTTGAACGGTCGCGCCAAGATTCCGTTCGACCTGAAAAAAGTCCATTGGTATTCGATGTTCCGCGTGCACAATCGAATCATCGATCGCTTCGGTCATCACCGCATCTACTTGATCGGTGATGCTGCCCACATCAATTCCCCGGTCGGCGGCCAAGGGATGAACACCGGAATCGGGGATGCGATGAACCTCGCCTGGAAACTATGGTGCGTCCATACCTTCAGAGCCAGCTTCCCCCTCCTCGAGTCGTACAGTGAGGAACGGAGGGACGCAGCGAAAGGAATTCTCCGCTCCACCAACCTTGCGACGGAGCTACTTCAAGTGAACATCCCCTTTCTCTTGCCGATTCAGGAGAAAGTGATCCGCAACGGTTTGAAGGTCGTCCCGATTCATGCTTACTTGACGAACCGGATTGCACAACTCAATAGTAAATATCCTTCTTCGAGCCTGTTCGTTTCGAATGGGCACTTCAGCCTCGGCTCACCACGTCCGGGTGAACCGATGCCGTATAGCGAGGTCGTCGATCCGAGGACGAGGCGTAACGAGTTGCTCTTGCGTCGTGCAACCCGAAACTTTCTTCTGTTGATCTTCTTGCCGAAAAATCAGGCCGTGTCGATTGAAGGCTTCGAGACCTTATCGCACCGGTATCCGGAGCTGTTCGAGACGGTCACGATTCACCAGGACCTCGTCAAGGATGGTGTCATCGACCAGGGAGGTGAGCTCTCACGCAAATTCGGAATCCATCAGTCGGGAATCTACCTCGTGCGCCCGGACGGCTTCATCGCCTACCGTCAGCAAGGTCTCAAGCTTGAGCCACTCCAGGCTTACATCGAGCATTTACTTTATGCCAGATGAAGCCGTATGATGTTTATGAGGTGAGAAACAGGAATGGAAACGATACGTATCGCATTGATCATCATCCTCGCCGTCGCTTTCATCGTCATCGTCTTCGGACGGACGAAGGAGTCGCTGCGCTGGGTACAGTTCGGAGAAGGATTCGGTGAGAAGGGAGAAGCTTTGCTTCGGGACTATGATCGATTGCAGGCCGCTAACGTGACTTGCCGCGTCGAGCGCGGTGTGCCGACGAGCCGCATCTTCAGGAGGTTCTCGCGCAACCTAGACGACCGGGTCGCTTTATTCGTTCTTAAGGAAGAAGCGTCACGCGCCGAGCAAGTGCTCTCTAAAAAGTAAAAAGACGACATGACCATCTCTGACAAAGAGAATTCAGGTCATGTCGTCTTTTTTTGGAGCGAGAGCAACGTATAGGCGACTTGCTTGATTTGTTTTTCGGCTAAAGGCGATCCTTTGCGCTGTTCGATGACTTCCTTGACGATTGAAAAGTCTTTACCGACAGAAAGCTTAAGCCGTTCCTTGCGCAGGTCGGTCGCTTCAGGATAGACGAGTACAGGAAGAACCGGAATAACAAGATCATAATCCTGTTTCAGCATCTCACGCATCAGTCGGCACATCAACTTCAACTCTTCCCCGGGGTGACTGGTTGATCGTTTCCAGCCGTGCTTCGTCATGACACGGTATTCGGTGTTCGTTAGATGAACCTGTTTCAGCTGCCTTACGTCGACGAGTATCAAACCTTTAGGGCCGACCAAAGCATAGTCGATCAGACGTCCTCCAATTTCGACGTCCTCGACGAGCATCCAGTCGAACCGGCACGTCAAGCGCACCTCATCGACCAGTTGATCCAAATAACTGATGTCGGCTGAAGGTTGTGGCTTCAATCGGAAAAATGTCGTCTTTTGCGCTACCTTCTCTTTTTGCGTCAATACTTGCAGCATTCCGCCCCCACCTGTCCCTATATTTGTCTGTATCTTACCATTCCCTTTCTCTGGCAATCAAGGCATTGAAAAAAGAGGGGAATCTCCCCTCTTCATCCCTCTTGGTGAGGTTTTCCGAAAACCGCCTTCTCAAGGTTCGAGATTCGGCGAAGCATATCGTAGTTCGATGAGTTTGAAACCGGTACCTCTGCCTCTTGCCGGCGAACCGGTGCTTGACCTTTCAGCTCTGCGTTTTCTTTCTTCAAGCGCTCGATTTCTCGCTCGAAGTTCTCATAATCCTTGATGATCAAGTCGAGATAGCCATCGACTTCTTCGATGACGTATCCGCGAAGTCCCGTCTTGAATTCTTTCTTATAGATGCTGTCTGCAGTCAATTCCGGTTTAATCATTCCATTCACTCCCACTGGTCATTGTATCGTAAGTCCTGCTCGATCATCGAGAGATCGTCTTGCGTGATTAAAAACAGTCGATAGTCGGATCTTTCGGACTCCGCTCGTGCACGTTCCACCATGAAGCGTGCTGATCCCCCGTGTTCCTCATCGAACACGGAGAGAAGTCCACTGCTCTTTTGAATCATGAACTCCGTCTTGTTTCGAAGCTGAGACGGGTTCTCATATGGCTTTTGGCTGATCGCCTCGACGAAATCGGCTCTTTTCAAGATGTCGAGGTAGTAGGCTTGGACGCCTTCCTTCCACTTCGATTCTTGCTCTAGGAACGGCAAGAGAATGCCGAGCTTGATATCCGGATAATCCTTCTTGAGATCAAGTACGACCTCACTCGCCCAGAGTTCACAACCTGGGCTGCCATTCGTGATGAACCAGCTCGTTCCCTCGTCCTCGATCAAGCGTATGATCCGTTCACGATATGCTGCCTTCAAGACCGGGATACCAGGATGTTTCTGATCGAAAATCCCGAGTTCGTTCGGCTTGTATCCTGTAATAGCGACAACGTTCATGAACGACACTTCCTTTTCAGTCGATTACTGCGGTGATCGAGTTGCTGAAGCAGCCGCTCCTTGCGGGATGCGAGCAAGTGTCCCCGTTCAAGCAGCTGTCTGGCTTGTTCAGTATAATCATAAGCAAGCTCGGGATCTTTTGCAATGTGCTCCGCGTACTTCGCAAGTTCGATATAGCTCAGGAATCCTCCGCTTTTCTTGAAGCACGCAGCAGCCTCCTCGTGCTTTTTCAAGCGTTTGTTCAGCAGTCCTTGGCGGAACCAGCCCGATTCTGACAGCTCGGACGCCCGTTCGAAGTGGCTCACAGACTGATCATCGATTTTGAGGTCCGCCAGCCAGACCGCAATGTTCTCGCGGACTGCAGGGAGCGCCTCCTCCCGATGGGTCACAAGCCGGTTGCACTCGTCATACAGGCTGACGAGGGTCAGACAATCAGTCGCATGGTGCTTGAGCACCCCGTCCATGATCTCCGGCTTTTGATGTTCCACGTACTGGAAGTAATGCATCGGGGCGAGAAATCCAGGTAGATCATCTTCACGCTCATGTCCGATTCGCTCCTCCATCCGACCGAGCCGGAAGGAATCCTCCTGGCCTCTGAACATGCGGCGACAGACGTGGAGTAGGTCGAGATGTCCAGCCTTCGGCAGTTTTGGAACCCGGTCGCGGACGAACACGTGCCGCGTCTTCACCTGCGGCCAGTCGAAGCTCTTACCGTTGTATGTGACGAACTTCACCTCATCTCCGATATCCTCGAGGAAATGATGATAGAATGCCGCCTCAAAGTGCGGATGCGGCAGGAAATATTGGCGCAGGAGAAGAGAATCCCCTTCAAATCGGGCAAAGCCGAGGAGAAAGATCGTCGTCCCTGCTCCTTTTAATCCAGTCGTCTCCGTATCAAAAAAGATGATCCGGTCGAGCGGAACGTCGAGACCGAGCGGCGGATGCGGTAACTGCAGGGAATCATGCGCCTCCTTGAAACTACGCTTCCCATGTCTCTCTTCGAGTTCGAAACGCTTGTCGATCCGAACGATCCATTCCTCCTCGAACGTCAGAATCTCAGCTCCCCGATCTCTCCAGGCGGCTTGCTCCTCCGTCCATTCCTCTTGACGCTCGGGCTGAATCGTTTTTTCATTCGTGCCGCCTGTCGCCCCGAGCATCCGTCTTAACTTGTTTTTCATCGCAGACTCTTCTCCATTTCATCGAGTATCGCTATCGTGCGCTCTTTCTCATCCTCTAGTCCGACCATTCCGATACAAGCCGGACAGCCGCCGATGCAAGGGCATGTCGCAATCGAGTCCCGGGCAGCGGACAGCATCCTTGCGCGCTGTTTGTAGATTGCGGTCGATAGGCCTACACCGCCCGGGTACCGATCATAGAGGAAGACGGTCGGTCGCCTCGTATGCGTCGCCTTCACCTGGGGGACGACGAAGACGTCGCTCGCGTCACACATCAAGTAGAGAGGTGCCACCCGCCGCAAGCTGTTCGCGACACCTTGCAACACCTGTTCGAGCTGCGTGCTCGATTCGGATTCGGGAAGCGTGAACCAGACGCCCGTCGTATGGATTTCACGCTCCGGCAGATGGATCGGTCCCGAACCGATGTTCTCATGTGTACCGAATTTGATTTTCTTGAACATCGTTGCCATACCTCGGACGCTGACATCGCCGCGCGCGACCGAATATCCTTCACTCTCGAATGACTCGTCCTCTTCAAGCACCGTCAACTCGACGGAGAAGTTCGCGTCGGTGTAGTAGTCGACATCAACGGCACGGACATATGCTTTCTTCTCCTCGAAATCGAGCATCTCGACTTGGTACTGATCAGCTCCATGAAGGTAGATCGCCTCATCGTGAAGCAATGTCATCGCGCTGAAGACATCCATCTCCCCGATCACCCTGTTTGGCACTTCCGTCTGATCGATGATGACGACGTTCTCCTGGTCGCTCGAACGCAGGGAGACTCCATGGGCCGGGAACGCATCGTTCATCCAGTAATATCGTTCGCCGCGAGCATTCAATACCCGCTCCTCGACGAGGTATTCAAGGATGTCCTCCGTATCGAGATCACCAAAGCGCTCGCCCCGTTTGAACGGTAGCTCGAACGCGGCGCATTTGACGTGATCGACAGCGATGATTAAGTTGTTCGGATCGAGGCGTGCCGACTCAGGTGACTGATCAAGGAACAATTCCGGGCGCTCTGCTACATATTGATCGAGTGCTCCTGAGGAGGCGACGAGTATGATCAGCGCATCATCCTGCCTGCGTCCAGCACGGCCAGCCTGCTGCCACAATGAGGCGATCGTGCCGGGGTAACCGTTCATGATGCACACTTGCAGTTGACCGATATCGACGCCGAGCTCGAGGGCGTTCGTCGAGACGATGCCTGTGATCTCACCGCGACGGAGGCGTTGCTCGATCTGGCGTCGCTCCGACGGGAGGTACCCGCCGCGATACCCTTCGATCGACTTCGGTCCGAGTTCATGCCGGACGAGACTCCGTAAATATGTCAACAGCACCTCCACCCGGACCCTCGAGCGGGCGAAGACGATCGTCTGGAACTTGTTCTTGATGAACCGGGTCGCGAGCTGTTTCGTCTCGAGCGTCGCTGACCTGCGGATGCCGAGCTGCGCATTGACGACCGGGGGCTGGTAGACGATGAAATGTTTGCGCCCGGACGGTGCACCATTCTGATCGATCAACTCGACCTCCTGCTCCGTCAGGCGTGAAGCGAGTTCCTGCGGATTCGCGATCGTCGCACTAGTCATGATGAAGACGGGATCACTCCCGTAATAGCGGCATATCCGCCGAAGGCGCCGGATGACATTCGCGACATGACTGCCGAAGACGCCCCGGTACGTGTGAAGCTCGTCGATGACGACGTACTTCAAATTCTCGAACAACTCGATCCATTTCGTATGATGCGGCAGGATACCGGAATGGAGCATGTCCGGATTGGTGATGACGATGTTGCCTGCCGTCCGTACCTTCGTCCGGATCGTCGGCGAGGTATCCCCGTCATAGGTGAAACATCGAATGTCTGCGTCAAGCGTGTCGATCAGCTCGAGCAATTCACTGTTTTGATCCTGCGCAAGCGCCTTCGTCGGGTAGATATAAAGTGCCCTCGACTTCGGCTCCTCAAGCATCTTCGTCAGGACAGGCAGGTTAAAACAATACGTCTTCCCGGATGCGGTCGGGGTGACGACGACGGCTGATCTCCCGGCCGTCACTTGTTCGAAGGCGAGTGCCTGGTGCGTATAGAGCTGATCGATCCCTCTTGAGCGGAGCGCTTTGCGCAACTTTTCCGGAAGTTGACGCGGAAATGGCAGATACGTCCCTTCCTTCGCTTCGATCGTCTTCATATAGGTGACGCGTTCCATGAACGCGGGGTCTTGTTTCAATTCTTCGAGATAGGCGGACAATGTTCGTTTCGTCCTCATTCTCTCACATCCTTCCAACTTCCATTGTACACAAAAAGAGACGGGATGACCGCAAGCATACGCTTGCGGCCACTCGTCTCCCCTGCCGAGAATCATCGATCGTCCTGCTGGTCTTCCTTTTTCGCTTTCTCGATCTGTCTCGCTCGTTCTTTTTCATCTTTTTTATTGATAGAGGCTTCCCCTTCAGGCTGTTCCTCAGTATCATCTTGGTTCTGTTGCTCGTCCTGCTGGTCATTCTGATTTTCGTCTTGCTGACCATCATCCTGCTGAGTTTCATCCTCTGCAGGCGTGTCTTCAGGCGTGTCTTCAGGGGTCTCCTCAGCCGGTTGCTCCTCAGCAGGCTGTTCTTCTTCAGGTTGACCCTCTTCAGGTTCGACGACCGTCTCCTCCTCGCCAGCGACATTGACCGTCGCCGTGATGGAACCTGACTTCTCCCCGTCAGCAATCGCTTCGACGGAATAGGTCGTCACACCTTCGACCAGATCGCGGATTGCGACTCGTGTATCGGAAGTCGTTCCGACGATCGTCTCTTTGCCGTTCGGACTCTTTTCCGTCACTTGGAACGTGACGTCTTCATAACCGTTCGCCCGGGCTGCTTCGTTATTATAACTCCAAGTCAGCTCACCTGATTTGCTTGGCTCGTCATAGGTCGCTTGGAGTCCTGTCGGTGCAGGGACATCCTTCTTCTCAACTTCTGGCTGTTTCGTACCTTTGACGTACAGTTCGTCGCCAAAGCTGAGGACGGAGTTCGGCTGTTCGAACGGAGCAGGTGTCCGGTCCCGAGTCTTCGTGATGAAGTCGCGCCAGATCTGCTGTGCGTGTTTGCTGTTCTGGCTGAGACCCGATCCGCCATTGTTGCCGGAATCTGTCGTTCCTGTCCAGACACTGATCGTCACGTCAGAAGTGTATCCGGTAAACCAGATATCCTTATTGTCGTTCGTAGTCCCTGTCTTCCCGGCCGCATCGAACGAAAGTCCTGCGTCAGGGAATGTGCCGCCAGGCTTCAGGACGTCACGCAGCATGTCTGTCAGCATGTACGCAGTATAGTCCTCCATCGCCTTTTTCGGTTTGATTGGAGACTTGATCTTCGACCCGTCACTGTATTCGATCGATTTGATGATGTGAGGTTTGACGTAGTCCCCTCCATTACCGAGCGTCGCGTAAGCTCCTGCCATCTGAGTCGTATTGAAACCGTATGATGCTCCACCAATTGCATAGGCAGGGGAAATCGATTCGTCCTTCTTCAGGGCGAGACCTGACTTTTCTGCGAACGCCTGGACCTTATCATCGCCGATTTCTTGGTACGTCTGGATAGCTGGCGTATTCGCTGAGATTTTCAGCCAGTGGCGGATGGTGTTGGTCCCAAGATAACCCTCATAGTAGTTGCCGATTTCCTTACCGTTCACTTCCGTCGGCTTATCGGTCAATACTTCCGCTGTCGACCATTTCTCATTCTCGATTGCTGGACCGTATGCAAAGAACGGTTTCGCCGTCGAACCTGGCTGGTGAGCCTCTTTCGCGTAATTGCGCCGATTTTTTCCACTGCCCGGATTCTTCCCGTCGACGATCGCAAGCACTTCGCCTGTTTTCGTGTTGACTGCGGAAGCGGCTGCCTCGGCGAATTCCGGCATCTTGACGATTTCGTCCTTCTTGACTGCTTCATTCATATAATCATGCATCGGCTTGTCGATCGACGTGTACACCTTGAGGCCTTGACCATAGATATCTTTGCCCTCGAGGCCGAACACGTCTTCGAGCTCCTGTGAGACCATGTCGAAGATGACATTGTCATACAGTCCGTTCTCCGCAACATCCTTCGAAGGGTTGATCAGCTTAGCAATCGGCTGTTTGACAGCCTTGTCGCGCTGAGCCTTCGTGATCGCTCCGGTCGTGTACATCGCGTCAAGCACTTGTGTCTGACGCCATTTCGTCAGCTTCGGATCCCCGTTGATCGGATCGTAGGCTGTCGGCCGTTGCGGAAGGCCGGCAAGCATCGCGGCCTCGGCATAGTTCAGCTTGTCGACCGTCTTGTCGAAGTATGCCTTCGAAGCTGTTTGGATTCCGTAGGACGACTGTCCATAGTAGTTCTTGTTCAAGTACATCTCAAGAATCTGATCCTTCGTGTACTCTTGTTCGAGACGGATGGCGAGCCATTGCTCCTGCACTTTCCGGCTGACCTTCTTCTCATAGCTGAGGAATGACATCTTGACGACCTGTTGTGTGATCGTCGATGCTCCTTCCGATCCAAATCCGTCCGTTACGTTCGCGATGACCGCGCCGCCAAGTCGTCGGAAATCGATTCCGTTATGCTGATAGAAACGACGGTCCTCGATCGAGATGAACGCATCTTTGACGATGTCAGGCACCTCATCGATCGAAACATACTCCCGGTTCGAGCCTGTCTGTTTGATTTGTTCGCCATCCCGTGCGTAGACGAGCATCGGCAAGCTGTCACGCAGCTTCGACTCATCGAGTTCCGGTGCTGTCGCGACGGCATATGCTGCAAAACCTCCGCCTATCAACATGAACACGACTGCGACGACCGCGCCGATCAGCGCAAGCTTCTTCCAAAAAGGACCTTTGCCTCCTGTCTTTTTCTTAGGACGCTTCGTCGCTTTCGCGGAAGTGTTCTTAGACTGTTCCCTGCGTGCTACACGACTTCTTTCCATATGTTATCCTACTCCTTCAAGCTTTCTGTTTCTCTAAAATAGATGGCGTCGACGGCGTTCAGATAATCGAGCGCCGGAAACGCACCTGTCTCCAACTTCTCACCATGAGCTTCGACTACCGCGAGGGGAATCGATTTACGGCCGGTTTCCATCTCATCCCACCAGGGGAACAGATGCTCGACCGGCAACACATATTGCACATTATACAGATTGAATCGAATGATGACAAAACAAATTCCACCATGACCGGCGCAATTGCGCATATGTTCGATTTGATGGGGGTGAAAATTTTTGAGGGGGAATGACGTCTTGTTATTCGTCTCTTTCGCTTCGAAATCAATGTATCTTCCACGGTATACGCCATTGAAGTCGGTCGTCGAGGGCTGTTTGAAATACGCTTCCCTGACGACGGCAGCCGAACGTTTCGGGTAGTCGACCTGCACGATCTGAAGAGGAGTAGGCTTCTTGTGAATGATTGCCCGATTGTGCGTCAGATAAAACGCATTACTTTCCTCGATCAGCTTCTCGAGCTTCATTCCGCGGTTCGAGAACGTCGAGTTCGTCCGTTTAGATTGAATCGGCGTGTTGCCGAGCACAGACGGCCGCTGATACTTTTTGCCATTCGGGTAGTTCATTTCTTTCCCCTCCGATCGTGTTTATTGTACCATTATCTAAGATTGTACCGTATCGGGCGAGAGAAGGAGTTGAGAATCGATGACAATTGAACCATTGCTTCAAGAAATCGAAAACATCTACAAGGAAGGCAGGGACGGCAGGGAATATGACTTCACACGGGATGTCGTACCGTTCGTCGAACGAGCCGATCGACTGATCGAAGAGTGGCAGCACAATGCCCAGAACAGCCCCTATCTGAGGACGAACATGGTCGAGAGTGCGGTCGATCAGCTGAAGCAGTTATCCGTCCAGGCCTTTCAGCCGAAGACCAGCCTGAAACGCTTCAACGAGACGATCAAGTCAGTCCGCTATATCGATCAGCTCATGCAGTGATTACCCGTGGTGCTATTCCTGAAAGAAGGAATGCTTGGTATACTTGTCGTATCTTATAATGGGGTATCCGAATCGTTCGTGAAGCTTTTTTTGCGGCCTGTTTCGCTTGGTCACGGCTTGAGAATCCGTAACATGACCTCACCTCGAAAATAAAGTGTGCAGTTAGTGTGCAGTCGGAGGGATTCACCTTGATGAATAAAGAGATCAACCACTTGAAAAATGTTGTCACAAAAGGAACCCTGAAGGTTGCGAACAACACGGCGAAAAAGTATGTCATGTTCGTTGATGAAACAGGAACTCCCAAGGGGAACACCCAGTTCAACCTGACGGGCGTGCTGATGGAGTACAAATATGCAATCGACTCGGATGAGACGGGCGAGCCGAGTCCGCTGCGGAAGCGGCTGATGGAGTTCAAATCGAATGTCTTCGAAGATCCGCATATCCCGTTGCACCTAAAAGAGATTTTGAAGGCGGAACATCCGTACGGGAAGGAAGACGGCATCACGATCGATATGCTCCGCCATTTTTGGCAGGCGTTGCCGGAATTCCTTGTCGACATCGACTGTACGATCGTCAGCGTGGAGGTCGATAAGCAGAAGTTGCAGGACTTCTACTCGACTCCGAAGGATCCATACGTCGTCGCCTTCGCCCACCTGATGAAGTCGTTCTACGCCTTCCTTGAAGAGACGGAAGCGACGAGCGCCCGGGTCGTCCTCGAGAGCCGGGATGATTACCAGAACCTTCTCATCCAGAAGGCGTTCTTCGATATCTTCAACTCCGGGACGGTCCATCTCGACGTCGAACGGAGCCGACAGAAAATCAAAGGATTCATCTTCGCTGAGAAGGACAGCGAACTGTATCAATCTGGCCTTGAGATCGCTGATCTCGTCTGTCTCCCGCTCTCCCGCGTGCGGCGAGGCGTGATCGAGGTGAAACCGCGGTTTGTCCATTATGGGGACGAAAACCGTATCTTCAAAGCAATCAAGGACAAAATCTACATCCGTCGTGACAGCCCGGATCAGGACTTCCGAAACTGGGGGTTCAAGAAGGTGCCAATCACGAAGAAGCGCCGCGAGTGGTCTGACACCCCTTGGAACGGATGAACGAAGAAGCCCGGAAGGCAATATGCTTTCCGGGCTTTTCATGTCCATTTTTCAATCACCTTTCGCCGCAGGTAGAGTTTGTGAAGCTCCGTAAGCAACTCTTCCGAAGCAGCGAAGGACGTGTAAAAGTGAAGATTTTCATAAAGGAATCCAATTCTGTCACTGGCGTTGACAGGTTTGGTCAAAAGCTCGTCAATCTCAGTCGATCTGCTTTCAAGACCGTTTATCCAAAACAGGATGTCGACTTCGGAGTCGATGATTTGCCGGAACCGCTCTTCTTCGAGGCGTGGCTTCCGTTTCGCGAAGGCCACCCGGACGACTTCAAGTTCCTGTTCGAGCTCCATGAAGAGCGGATACCAGGACAGCCTGTCCTTTTCCGGACGATCCGTATAACGCATCAGGCGAGCCCCTTCATCCGCTTCTTCCCTTCCCGGCACATGTCGAGGAGCGGGCAGGCAGGACAGTTCGGTTTCTGGGCTTTGCAATGATAACGGCCGAAGAAGATGAACTGATGATGGAGCTTCGACCACCGCTCGCGCGGGAAGCGACGCATCAAGGTCGTCTCGACCTCCGTGACGTTATCTTTCCACCTGCAGATGCCGAGGCGTTTCGAGACGCGTTCGACATGTGTGTCGACGGCAAAAGCCGGTTCGCCGAACGCGACGGACAGGACGACGTTGGCCGTCTTTCGTCCGACGCCCGGAAGTGCCTCGAGCGCCGTTCGGTCATTGGGAACTACACTCCCGTGGAGCGAGACGACTCGCTCCGAAAGGGCCTTGATGTTCTTCGCCTTGTTGCGGAAGAGCCCGATCCGCTTGATCTTCTCCTCGATTTCCGATACGTCGGCCGCTGCAAGCGCCTCGGGTGTCGGATATGCGGCGAACAGCGCTGGTGTCACCTTGTTGACCAGCGCGTCTGTCGCTTGGGCTGAAAGTGCGACCGCGACGACGAGTTCGAACGGGTTCGCATGCACGAGTTCACAAAAGGCGTCCGGGAACATCTCCTCGAGCGTATGCTCGATCCGTTCGATTTCTGCTTTTCTCAGCATCCCGCTCACCCTCTCTCCGCCAAGTCTTCGAGCGTCTTGATGCCTTCCCGCTCCCACGTCCGAAGGATCTGATTGATGTATGTCATCTTCCGGACGTTATGGTACACAGCCTCCCGCAACGCTGCCAGGACGAGTTCTTCAGAGATGTGCTCGATCGTCAGCCACTGGATGATCTGCTCCATCTGGAACGGTGACATCATCCCGAGCTCCCGTTCGAACGCCTGGAAGACGGATGGATTGATCGAGTCGAAGTTCGGCGATTCCTGCTCAGGTGGCGCGAGCAGCTTTTCATAGAGCGGTACGAGGGAATAACGTTCTGCTCCGTTGATGTTCTCCATCGCAAGCAGCCCCTTTTGAAGAAGGCCGAGTGTCGTCTCGATCGTCTCCGTCTCAGAAAGTCCGAGACGGTTGCTCAATTCATCAGGGGACGGCATTTCCACCCCTTCTGCCTTGCAGGCGAACAACTGGCAAATCAAAGTGAATTCGACGAAACTGATGCCCAGACGTTTCGCCTCCGTGAAGAGACGCTTCGGCAGGACGACCGTTCCTTCCTCGAATACACGCAGTAATTGATGTTCCATTGGAATTCCTCGATTCTTTCTTACTCATTCAGGTGATATACGACAAGTCGGCCCGACGCTAAGACGGGCCGACAGTCATCGTTACGGATAGAGACGGTTGAGAAGACGCGGGAACGGGATCGTCTCGCGGACATGCTCGACCCCGGTGATCCAAGCGACGGTACGCTCTAGACCGAGTCCGAAGCCGCTATGTGGAACCGACCCGAATTTACGTGTCTCAAGATACCATTTGTATGCATCCGATTCATCCAAGTTGTGGGCGCGCATCTCCGTGAGGAGTTTTTCATAATCGTCCTCACGTTGCGAGCCACCGATGATCTCACCGTATCCTTCCGGTGCGATCAAATCATCACAAAGGACGAATCCTGGGTTTTCCGGATCTTCCTTCATATAGAATGGCTTGATGTCCTTCGGCCAGTGCGTGATGAAGACCGGACGGGCATGCGCGTTCGCGATCGCCGTCTCATGCGGTGCACCGAAATCATCGCCGAACTCGATATCGTCGAAGCCCTGCTCCTTCAGGAATTCGATTGCTTCCGTATAGCGGATGCGCGGGAACGGGGCTTCGATCTTCTCGAGTACGCTGAGATCGCGGCCGAGAAGCTCGAGCTCAGGACGGCAGTTCTTGAGCGCCGACTTGACGAGATGCGTCACGTAGTTCTCCTGTACTTGAAGGTTCATCTCATGATCGTAGAAGGCCATCTCAGGCTCCATCATCCAGAATTCAATCAAGTGACGGCGTGTCTTCGACTTCTCGGCACGGAACGTCGGCCCGAACGAGAAGACTTTGCCGAGTGCCATCGCAGCCGCTTCCATGTACAGCTGCCCTGATTGCGACAGGTATGCATCCTCTTCGAAGTATTTCGTATGGAACAATTCAGTCGTCCCTTCCGGAGCGCTTCCAGTCAGGATCGGCGGGTCGATTTTGACGAACCCTTCTTCGTTGAAGAACTCATAAGTCGCACGGATCAATTCATTACGGACGATCATGACCGCATGCTGGCGTTTCGAACGTAGCCACAAGTGACGGTTGTCCATCAGGAAGTCGGTTCCGTGGGCTTTCGGTGTGATTGGATAGTCGATCGCCTCGTGGATGACCTCGATGTTCGAAATCTCCATCTCGTGGCCGAGCGCAGTTCGCCCGCCGTCTTCTTTGATGACACCAGTCACCCACATAGAAGTCTCTTGCGTCAAGCCCTTCGCTTTTTGGAACAGCTCTTCGCCTACAGCTTCTTTAACGACGACACCTTGCATGAAGCCGGAACCGTCACGGAGCTGAAGAAATGCGATCTTCCCGCTCGAACGCTTGTTGGCGAGCCAACAACCGATCGTGACCTCCTTGCCTGCATGCTTATGTACGTCTCTGATCGTTGATTTCACAATAGTCATCCTTTCTTGATTTCACTGCTTTTTCGCTTGATGAACGCTTCGATGCGATCAAGCGCTTCGAGCACACGCTCGGGGTTCGTCGCATAGGACAGACGGACGTAATTCGGCGCGCCGAATCCGGATCCCGGAATCAAGGCGACCTTCGCTTCGTCAAGTACCGCCGTGCACCATTCGTCGACGGACGGATAACCGGACAATTCAGCCGCTTTCGTAGCATTCGGGAATAAGTAGAACGCTCCTTCTGGTTTCAGGCAAGTCAATCCCGGAACTTCTACGAGACGCACGTAGATGCGCTCGAGGCGTTCCTCGAACACCTTCCGCATCGCTTCTACCGGCTCGTCACCTGCAGCATATGCAGCGACGGATGCGGCCTGCGCGATCGAAGTCGGATTCGACGTGGAATGGCTGGCGAGATTCGTCATCGCACCGATGATTTGCTTCGGACCGACAGCGTAACCGATTCTCCACCCTGTCATGGCATGGGATTTCGAGACGCCATTGATGATGATCGTTCTGTCCCGCATATCAGGAAGTGTCGCGATCGAAATGTGCGTCGCGTTCCCGTAAAGCAACTTTTCATAGATTTCATCACTGATGACGAGGATGTCGTTCGCCTTCGCGACTTCCGCGACCATACGCAGCTCTTCCTCCGTATAGACCATACCGGTCGGGTTCGACGGAGAATTGAGGATGAGGGCTTTCGTCTTTCCGGTGATTGCTGATTCGAGCAGTTGCCGCGTCAGCTTGAAGTTCGTCTCTTCCGTCGTCTCGACGATGACAGGGACGCCATCGCTCAACTTGATCTGCTCCGGATAACTGACCCAGTATGGCGCGGGGACGATAACTTCCTCGCCCGGGTCGAGGATCGCTTGGAACAGCGTCGAAAGTGCGTGTTTCGCACCTGAAGCGACCATCACTTCATTTCGTTCGTACGTGAGACCGAGGTCACGGTTCGTCTTCTCGATGATCGCATCCTTGAGCGCGACCGTCCCGCCAGACGGCGTGTACTTCGTATCTCCGGCTTTTGCTGCCTCGAATGCTGCCTCGATGATGAAATCAGGCGTGTTGAAATCCGGTTCGCCAGCTCCGAGTCCGATGATGTCTTCTCCCTGTTCGCGAAGTTCCTTCGCTTTCGCAGTGATTGCGAGAGTCGTAGATGGGGCAAGTTGTCTAACACGTTTCGACAGCATGTCTCAGCCTCCTTAGTTGATGGTCAGCCGCTTAATCAGCGAGCCTTCCTGATACGTATAGTAGGAATAGTCATATCCAGAACCGTTCTGTGTCACGACCTCGACGAGGGCCCGGTTATCAAACCCGTACTTTACGGAAATGACCCGGCCGCCTGTCGCGGCACTCGCGTCTTCTGCGATCGTCTCGAGCGAAATCGCGTCTTCGACCGGTCTTGTCTCGATATCTCCATAGTCGAGTGGCACGAAAGCCCGTTGCGCTTTTCCGTCCTTCTCGAACCGGAAGACGGCATAGGCGTCCTCACCGCGGAAGATGCCTTCCGCCTTCACGTCGGACGGTGAGAGACTCGATTCAAGCCGTTCTCGCGCCTTGATGACCTGTTTGTCCTCCCGGTCCTTCGCCTCACCGACCGTCATGGCATAGATGGCGCTCCCTGATCCGATGATGATCAAGATGAATGCGATCAGGGAGATGATCAGCTTTCCTCTCATGTGCGATAGATCGAGAAGACCATCTGTTCCTTATCCTTTGAATCGAGCGCAAGACCGAACAAAAGGTCCTGATCCTTGAGCGTGCGATTCAAAAGATCGACGATTTTGTATGTGTCTTCATGACGCTCTACTTTGACGGTTGCAAGAGTCTCATATTTCTGTTCCATTACAGTCGTCCTCCCTTTTTTTCTTTTCTATTATAATTCCATACCGCCTATTTTGACAGACTCAATTCTCTTCGTGCAAGAACAATTCAAGCTCTGCCGTCAATTCATCGAGCGGCTCCATCAGTACGGGTACTTTCGGCAGACTCGTGATGAACCTTTTTCCGTAACGCGTCGTCTCGATTCTGCGATCGAAGACGAAGACGACTCCACGGTCGCTCGTCGTCCGGATCAATCTTCCAAATCCCTGTTTGAAACGAATGACGGCCTGTGGGAGGCTCAGCTCGAAGAACGATGATTTGCCTTCCGACTCGATCCGCTCCGCCCTCGCCTGTGTGACCGGCTGATCAGGAGGTGCGAACGGCAGACGGACGATGACGAGGCAGCTCAAGTCGTCTCCCGGGATGTCTATTCCTTCCCAGAAGCTCGACGTGCCAAACAGCAGACAGGCATCGAGTTGCTTGAACTGTTTCATCAGACGCTGGCGAGAACCTTGTGTGACCCCCTGGGACAAGAGCGTAAAACGCTCAGGCAGCATCGCCTTCGTGGCATCATGCGTCTGGCGGAGCATCTCATTCGACGTGAATAACACGAGCATCCGTCCGTCCGTCACCTCGGCGATCTTGATGATCGCCTCTGCGATCGTCTCGGCGTAGACTTGCGGCGGGACATCCTTGACGAGTGGTAAATCCGTCGGGATCATCAAACGTGCCTTCTCCCCGTAGCTGAACGGGGACGGGACGACGAATCGCCGGACGTCGAGGTCCTCGAGCCCCAGCCGCTTCTCCATGAAGGTGAACTTCCCGGAGACGGTCAGGGTCGCAGACGTCAGTATGCATGTCCGCTTCTTGAACAGCTCCCGCTCGAGCTTATCCGAGATGTCGACCGGCTGCGTGTAGACACGCGTCAGTTTCCGGTTTTGAACGCTCGCCTCGATCCACGACACCGTGTCGTCGTGAGGTGCGAGCAACGTCTCGAAGATCGCAGTCTCGAGTTCGTCGAGTTGGGCGATGACCGCTTTCAGATCCGCTACGACCGTGCGTTCGCGATACGTCATATGTTCACGCCGGTCGCTGAACTGTTTATGGACGGCACGTATCGATTGGCGGAGTCGTCGAAGGGTCAACTCGACCCTTCGCGCGCCTTCCTGCACGGCCCGCAACCCATGATCAAGCCGGCGGAAGCGGATGCTCACCCGTCCTTCACGCCGTTCTTTCCGCGAAGCGACGTCAAGCGCGTAGGCTTGAACGATCATGAGCAGGTCGTCCGCCTCCTCGAGCAATTCACTGAGCGTCTCATCGATCGTCTCACTATATGCCTCGACTGTTTCGGAGATATCGAACTGGTCCGATAAGGCGATCATCCGCTGATGAAGCTTTTTGTCACCTGAGAAGCCAAGCTGACGGAAAATACGGTCGAACGAATGTCCGTCGAGCATCAGACCGAAGTGATGGCTCGCCACCTCCTCGATTTGATGGGCCTCATCAAGGATGAGCGGACAGCCTTTCGGCAGCACCCCTGCCTCATACTGGATGTCGCTGAACAGGAGGGCATGGTTCGTGACGATGATCGCCGCCTCCTTCGCACGGCGGACGGCCCGGTGAAAAAAGTCCCTGCTGAACCAGGGGTCGTATCTTCCAAGCTGCGATTGACCATCTGACTGGATCAGTTGCTTGACGGAGATGTTACCTTGTGCGGCACCACCAGGGAGTGCGACCTCCTCCAAGTCACCTGTCGACGTCTGTGTGAGCCAGACGAGCAACATCGCCTTCGCGAGGACGAAGTTATAGGCGTCGTCGTTCTCACCAAGGAAAAATTCGAATTTGCGGAGGTCGATATAGTTGCTTCTGCCTTTCAGCAGGGCAATCTCGACCGGACTCTTGAACAGCTGGCGCAACAGCGGCAAGTCACGCTGGAGCAGCTGCTCCTGCAACTGAATCGTATGCGTGCTGACGATGACAGGTACTTCATGCTCGAGCGAATAATGGGCGGCCGGCACGAGATAACCGAGTGATTTCCCGGTACCGGTCCCTGCTTCGACGAGCAGCGGCGTCTCCTGGTCGAGCGACTGATAGACGTGGCGCATCATCTCGAGTTGGCCGGTCCGTTCCTCATAGCCTTCGAACAGGCGCGGGAAGACTTCTTCGTTCAGACGGCTGACGAACGGTCCGAACGCTTCTTCCTCCTCCCTGAACGTGATCTCCTCGAGCTCTTGTTCCTTCTTGAGAGCGATCTTCCGGTAGACGTCGTATCGATTCTCTTCCTTGATCCCGCGTTCGACAATCGCCTCATCGATCTCCTCGGTCAATTCACTGAACAGTTTCGGCTCGAGCCGTCTGATCTCCTTGAGCGTCGCGACGGGAAGCTCCTTCAGGCGTTCAAGAAGATAGACGAGCAGATCAGCAGTCGCTTCCGCGTCGCTTCCCGCTCGATGGGCTTCCGTATGATTCAACGCAAGTGTTTCCGTCAGATTCGAGAGGGAATGCCCGTCAGCGGTCGGGAGCAGGATTCGTGCCAACTCGACAGTATCGAGCACCGGGCCAGTATACGGAAGGTACCCTTCCTCCTCAAGCGCCTCGTTCAAGAAAGTCAGATCGAACTGGACGTTGTGGGCTACGAAAACGCCTCCGTCAAGGTGACTGAGGATCCGTGGCGCAAGCTCCGCGAAGGACTTCGCATCTTTGACATCCTCATCCTTGATACCGGTCAACTGACTGATGAAGGGCGGAATCGGCTGTGTCGGCCGGACGAACTCCGACATCCGTTCCGTGACGGAGCCGCCTTCGACGACGGCGATCCCGATCTCGATCATCTCGTCTCCTGCCTTGATCGAGTGACCAGTCGTCTCTAGATCGATTACTACATATTTTTTATCCAAACCATTCCTCCACCTTTGCCAATCCTTGCGAAACGCAAGGCATCTCTCTGTCCATCTTATCAAAAAAGTGACCCGAAATGCGATTCGGGTCACTGAAAGTCAGAGAATGGTATGCGCAATCTCTTGCGAGAGCATCTGCTTGATATTGTTTTCCTCGTCAAGGACGGCTACCTTAGGGACATGGTGTGGAATTTCCTCTGTCGAAAGCTGCGCATAAGCCATGATGATGACCTCGTCGCCGACTTGGAAATGCCGTGCGGCTGCGCCGTTCAGACAGATGACACCCGAACCTCGCGCCCCTTTGATGGCGTATGTCTCGATCCGGGCGCCGTTCTGATTGTTCGTCACCTGGACCTTCTCGTTCTCTAGGATACCGACAGCATCGAGCAGGTCCTCATCGATCGTGATCGAACCGACGTAATGAAGGTTCGCCTCCGTGACGCGTGCCTTGTGTAATTTTGCATGCATGAATGTACGGTACATGTTCATGCTCCTCTCGTGTAAAGTAAGTTATCGATCAATCGTGCGCCGCTGAAATGGACGGCGACCGCAAGCAATATCGTCTTCGTATCCTCGCTCACTGCTTTCAGGGAAGGATAATCGACCGCTTCGACGTAATCGATCGTCGTACCCGCAATCCGGGCAAGACGCCCTCTCGTCTCTTCGACGACTTCAAGCACACCTTTTCCTGAGGCGAACATCCCGTTCGCATGCAGCAATGCCTGTTGGATGAGCGGCGCTTCTCTGCGCTCCGTCTCCGTAAGATACACATTCCGTGATGACTTGGCAAGGCCGTCCTCCTCCCGGATGATCGGACAGCGGACGATCTCGACCGGGACGAAATAATCTCGGACGTATCCTTCGATCAAGGCGAGCTGTTGCGCGTCCTTCAGTCCGAAATAGGCGCGTGCGGGACGCACGATGTTGAACAGCTTGCTGACCACCGTCAGCACACCGTCGAAGTGGCCTGGCCGCGATGCACCGCACAGGACGTCATCGCCGGTCCGGACACTTACACGCGCCATGTCATACGGGTACATCGTCTCGGTCGTCGGGAAGAAGAGATAGTCGACGCCGGCGGAACGCGCAATCGCCTGATCCCGTTCCGCATCCCGCGGATACCGGTCCAGATCCTCATTCGGTCCGAACTGCGTCGGGTTGACGAAGATGCTCAACACGACGATGTCGTTCTCAGCCCGGGCACGCTCTAGCAGGCTCTCGTGTCCTTCATGCAGATAACCCATCGTCGGGACGAACCCGATCGAGGTCTCCCCCCTCAGTGCGTCCTGCAAATCGGAAATCCGTTCAATGATCTGCATTTTTGTTCCCTCCATATAAGGAGTCGATCAATTCCTCATCCATCGTGAACGTATGCGCCGTCGTCGGAAACGCACCAGATTTCACTTCCGAGACGTAAGCCGCGATCGCCTCGGTCCCGGACGTGTTCCAGTCCGTATAAGGTTTGACGAATTTAGGGAGACGGCCGACCCCGTATTGAAGGATATCGTGATAGACGAGCACTTGACCGTCGACATCCGCCCCAGCCCCGATTCCGATCACCGGAATCGAAAGCAGCTCCGCGACTCGTTCCGCCAGCTGACGCGGCACCGCTTCAAGCACGAGCAGCTTAGCTCCCGCCTGTTCCGCTGCCAGACTATCGGCAATCAGCCGCTCAGCCGCTTCGAGTGACTTCCCTTGAACCTTGAAGCCTTCGAGCACCCCGACCGATTGCGGTGTCAATCCGAGGTGCGCGACACAAGGCATGCCAGCATCGGTCAGACGCCGGATCGTCGACAGGATCTCCCCTGCTCCCTCGAGCTTGATCGCGTCTGCCCCAGCTTCCTGGAAGAGACGGGCTGCGGCTTCAAGCGTGCGATCGAACGAACCGTGATAGCTCGCGAACGGCATGTCGATGATGACGAAAGTCGCCGGTGCGCCACGTCTGACTGCCTTTCCGTGATGGATCATGTCCTCGATCGTGACGGCGATCGTCGAATCATATCCGAGGATGACGTTCCCGAGCGAATCCCCGACGAGGATCATCTCGACGCCTGCCGCCTCGGCAAGCTTCGCCGATGGATAGTCGTAAGCCGTCAACATGACGAGCTTTTCTCCTGCTAGTTGTTTCTTCAACAGTGGTGTGATCGTGTGCATGAAAATCTCCCCTTTTCAATTGAGAGGACAAAAGGAAAACGCCATTCTCCCCTAAAAAACGACATAGGAAAGAAGGCGTGGATGAGTGCAAATGAAACGTCCTTCTGTCCCTGTCCTGTTCGGATCAAGGCAGGCAAACAACTTGATGAACGCAAGCCTTCTACCGGTACCGCTCATGAACGATGCCGTCCGGTAACTTCAGTATACTCCCTGTCCTTAACGTTCGCAAATGGGTCAGCTCCAATAAACGAGTTCGGCTGAATGGAATTCTTCCATCCCCTGCTCGGTCTCGATCAGGAGGGTTCCATCGCTCGTGATTCCGCGCAAGATTCCAGTCAGCACGCGCTCCCTGGTCCGTAGCGTCACGAGCTCGTCCTTCCTGTCCGCGAGTCGCAGGAAACGTTCGACGAACGGAGCGAATCCGTGCCCGAGCCACTCTGTGTACATCGATTCGAACGTATTGAGAAAACGAGCGACGATCTCTGCTCGCTTATATTCACTACCGGTCAAGGATTTGAGCGAAGTCGCCCGACTACTGATCTCGGGCGGGAAGGTGCCATGATTGACGTTCACCCCGATTCCGATGATGATCGAACCGATCCGGTCCGCCTCCGCCTGCATCTCGGTCAGGATACCGGCGAGTTTCTTGCCACTTACGAGAATATCATTCGGCCATTTGATTCTCGCCTCGACCAATGGACCGAGCGATTCAGCAAGTGCGATACCTGCAAGGATCGTCAGCTGCCCTGCTGTCTGAATCGGAACGTCCGGGCGCAAAATCAGACTCATTGCGACGCCTTTCCCCTTCTCTTCAAGCCATTTTCGTCCGAGCTGTCCCCGTCCCTGCGTCTGATGATCACATAGGACGAGCGTTCCCTCACTAACTTCGAGTTGAGCGAGTTCGTGTGCGATCCGTTGCGTCGTCTCCGTTTCTTCGTGGTGTACGACGTTGCGTCCGAGCGACTTCGTCCGCAGGAGCGGGAGCAGGTTCGCCCCGAATAATCGATCGCCATCGTCGAGCAGGAGATATCCGGTCTTCTTGTTCGCATCGATCTCGTAGCCGTCTTTTCGCAATTGATCGATTTGTTTCCAAATAGCGGTACGTGAAATATTCAAGGAGTCCGCCAATTCCTGTCCTGATATCCGTTCTTTCCTGAGCAGTTGCGAGAGAATCAGTTCTTTCGTCGTTCTTTCCACAGCAGAACCTCCTTCAGCAGAATGTCTCGCTCATTTTTCAGGCGCGAATGAAGTACCCCTTCTTCGACGTATGCGAGAGCCTCTTTGATTTCTTCCTTCATCAGACCTAGCGCCTTCATGTCCTTCCCGTCGACTGCAAGCTCTCTTCTGTGCCGGATCGGAAGCTCGTCCCGAGATGGGTGGCTTCTGCCGGTCATCTCATTCAGCGCGGCGAGCTCTTCGTCCGTCAACGCATAGCGCTCGCTGGCGGACAAGGACTCCTTGTCGAGCAGCGGCGCAAGCTTTTTCGCACGGAGGACCTGGGCGTTCGACCGCTTCCATCGCCTCAGTTCCGAGACCTCGAAACCGGAATGGACGAACAGCGCCCATACCTCATGCTTCGTTTTCGCCGCGTATTTGCAATCGATGAGACGAAGGAGAACGTCGTCGGTCAATCCTGCGAGCTCCTCGTTGATGCCGGTCCGTCGGAGTGCCGTCAACGCGTCGATCCGCCCCTCACCGACCATCAGCTTCTCCATCTCGATCGCGATCCTCTCCATCGCCACATGATCGATGCTCTCCTTAAGACGGACGATCGCCCGTTCCGTGTCGGATTCCAGCGCAAAGCCGAGCTGGCTCATGAAGCGGAAGGCCCGCAACATGCGCAGCGCATCCTCGCTGAAACGTTCGTACGGGTCACCGACCGTTCGGACGAGCTTTCTTTGCAAGTCGTCCTGGCCGCCGAACAGGTCGACGAGCCGGTCGCGCTTGAGCGCCATCGCATTGATCGTGAAGTCTCGCCTCATCAGGTCCTCTTCGAGAGAGACGCCGAGTGAGACCGTGTCCGGACGCCTTCTGTCCGTATAGGTCGATTCAGAGCGGAACGTCGTCACCTCGAACGGATGGTGCTCAAGGACTACCGTGACCGTACCGTGGTCGATCCCGGTCGGAATGACGTTCTCGAAAAGCCGGCTCACCTCTTCCGGAAAGAGGGACGTCGCGAGATCGATGTCACCCGGGTCACGACCAAGCAAGAGGTCACGCACAGCACCACCGACGATATACGCCTCGCCTCCAGCCTGCTCGATCGTCAGTATGATCCGTTCAGCGAGGTCACGCATCATGTCGATCACACACCCGGTCATAGAGATGCTCGTACTGGCGGACGATCTCGTTCGAGTCGAAGCGGAGTCGGCAATCCCGGATGCCCTCCTCCGCCATTCGTTCCCGAAGCTCTGTCTCATCCGCGAGGCGTCCGAGCCTTGCCGCTGCCGCCTCGACGTCAAAGCGCGGCACGACGAAACCGGTCTCACCATCGCGCACGACCTCAGGCAATCCGCCCGCGTCGCTGACGACGCTCGGCACACCTACCGCCATCGCCTCGAGCACGACGAGACCGAACGCCTCCTTCTCGGACAGCAGCAGATGAATGTCGCTGAGTGCGAGCAATTGTGCGACGTGCTCCTGTTTGCCTGCGAAGATGACGCGGTCTAGCACACCGAGTTCCTTCGCAAGCCTGCGCGTCTGCCCCATCTCCGGTCCGTCCCCGACGAGCAGGAGGCGCATCCTCCGCCCCTCGAGTGCGAGCGCGAACGTCCGTATCGTGTCTTCAAGCCTTTTGACTGGCCGGAAGTTCGAGATGTGGATGACGACGGTCTCGTCCTCCTCGATACCGAAATGGCTTCGCAGCCTGTTGTCCCGCACCGGATAATAGACGGACTCGTCGATGAAGTTATGGATGACGTCGATCGCGTAGTCGCTGCCGAGCGTCGTGTTCGTCTCGCGCGCGAGGCTTTCCGAGACGGCCGTCACGGCGTCCGATTTCTCGATCCCGTAACGGATTGCCGGTTGCATCTCGAGATCCTGTCCGATGACAGTGATGTCCGTGCCGTGAAGCGTCGTCACGACTGCGACGTCCTTACGTTTCGCCATCTCCCGCCCAAGCTCCGCGCAGACGGCGTGCGGGACGGCATAATGGGCATGGATGACGTCGAGTTCGTAGACGTCGATTACCTCGGCGACCTTCGAGGCGAGCGTGATGTCGTACGGCGGATATTTGAAGACCGAGTACTGGTTCACCTCGACGAGATGGACGGTGATGTTCGGATGGTAGTCCGTAAGCCGGAACGGGACGCTGGACGTGATGAAATGGATGTCGTGCCCCCGGTCCGCAAGCTTCATTCCGAGCTCGGTCGCGACGACACCGCTCCCTCCTACGGATGGATAACACAAGATACCGATGGCTTTTTTCATGGCAGATCAACTCTCTCTCTTGTTTCGTTTTCTTTCGAATCATCTGTTCCATTGTACCAAAAAGCCGATGAGGGAGACGTACGACAAAACTTTTCCCGACATCCGTCTGGTCTTTTCGTCTCCGTGACTGTACCCTAGAGAAGGAGTCTTCATTCAGAAAGGGGTCATATGACTTGGCAGCACCATTCCAGTTCCCGATCCGGATCCAGAACATCCTCTGGATTCTCGTCGGATCATTCATCTTCGCATTTGGTATCTATCATTTCAACGTCCAGAACGAACTCGCCGAAGGCGGGTTCACCGGCATCACGCTCATCCTGAAGGGACTTTTCGGTCTCTCCCCTTCGGTGACGAACCTCGTCCTGAACATTCCGCTCTTCTTCATCAGCTATCGTCTGCTCGGTCGGACGACGTTCATCTACACGCTGATCGGGACGTTCAGCTTCTCCCTCTGGTACGGATTGATCGCGAAATACTCTCCGCTCGAGATCGTTCTCGCAGATGACATGGTGCTTGCTGCCTTGTTCGCGGGAGTCTTCATCGGCGTCGGTCTCGGCATCATCTTCAACAATGGCGGGACGACGGGCGGGGTCGACATCATCGCCCGCCTGACGAAACGCTATTTCGGATGGTCGATCGGCCGGACGTTCCTCGTCTTCGACTTCTTCGTCATCCTCGCGAGCCTGACGTACCTCGACTACAAACAGGCGATGTATACGCTGCTCGCCGTCTACATCGGGGCGCGTGTCATCGACTGGATGCAGGAAGGGACTTACGCCGGTAAGGCTGCGATGATCATCAGCGACCACCGGACGGAGATCGCCAGCGGCATCCACGACTCGATGAACCGCGGGACGACCCGCCTGCTTGCGAAGGGCGGCTATTCCGGTCGTGACCTCGAGGTGCTCTATGTCGTCGTCGCACGCAACGAGATCACCCGTCTGAAGACGCTCGTCCGTCAGATCGACCCGCACGCCTTCATCACGTTGCACGACGTCTATGAAGTGACCGGAGAAGGGTTCACGTTCGACGAGAACCGGGTGCCGATCAAGGAGACATGAGCCATATACGGACCGGCGACCGGCATGCTTCGTTCAATGACGAGGCATGCCGGTCGCCTTTTTGTCATTCGTCCGACAAAAAAACACCCTTCAGTCGGAAGGGTGCTGAAAAACTTACAGTCTGCTGACGCCGGATCAATCGTCACTCTGCTGCGTGCCGAACACGAGCAATGCGAGACGGAGGAACTCGGCTACCGCGACGAGCGTCGCAGCGACATACGTCCAGGCAGCCGCGTTCAGGACTCGGCGCGAACCGCGTTCCTCGTTTGCCGTGATGATGCCGTGGCTCGACAGCTCTGCCATCGCCCGCTTCGATGCGTCGAACTCGACAGGAAGCGTGATGAGTTGGAAGATGACGGCACCGAGCATCAGGATGACGCCGATCTGAGCGAGTCCCGTCATACCGAGGAGCATCCCTCCGAGGAGGAGCGGGAACGACAGGTTCGAAGTGATCGACGCGACCGGTGCGATCCGGTGGCGCAGACGCATCATGCCATAGCCGGAAGCGTCCTGGATGACGTGACCGATTTCGTGCGCCGCGATGGAAGCGGACGAGACCGTCGATCCGTAATAGACGTCCTCTGACAGGCGGACGACCTTGTTCGTCGGGTCGTAGTGGTCCGTCATCGTGCCCCGGACCGGTTCGATCGCGACGTCGTGGATACCGTTTTGTTTCATGATGAAGTCTGCCACCTGAGCGCCCGTAACTCCGCTCTCGATCGGCACCTCCTTGAATTTCTTGTAAGTCGACCGGACACGCATCTGTGCCCAGATCGGGATGATCATGATGATCGCCAAATAGATCAGATAGTTCATCAAATCAATTTCCTCCATTCCTTGAATCGGTGTTGACTTTATTTTACGGTCAACCGAACCTATCTGTCAACGGAGGAGCGCACGACGAACTTGTATCCCATGAAAATACATATTCCCGACAGCCAGAACGAGCCGTAACCGATCCAGTCGATATAGTCCGCGAGCACCGGGTAGCGCGGCCACTGGCCGAGCACGTAGTCGACGACATCGTTATGCAGCACCCAGACCGAGACGAGGATCAGCTCGCGGGACGAGAAGCGCATGAACGGGGAATAGAGCAACGCTTGAAAGGCCATCGCCCCGTGCGAGAGCATCAACATGAGCGCCATCAGCGTCAGGCGGACGTCAGCCGTCCCGACTTCCTGCAGCATGAGCATGTTCATCACGACTGCCCAGACACCGTATTTGATCAGCGTGACGAACGCGAGCGCCTCGGTCAGCGGCGACTTGCGCTTGAACAGCCAAAGGAAGATGATGATCGTAAAGAAGAGCGAGGCTGTCGGACTGTCCGGGATGAACGGATAGAAGTACCATTTCGAGTCCGCGAGCTGAGGTGCATACCAATAATAACCGTAGAGCGTCCCAAGAAGGTTGATCGTCCCGATCACAAGCAGGACAGGCCTTGTTTTCAACAGATTCAGGATTGCCATCGTATACCTCGATTCGACAGAAAAACCGGAGGAATCATCCCCCGGTTCAGCTGCTTATTTGTTGTTTTCTCCGCCTTCACCGTACGAAGCGATGAATTCCGAGAGTTCTTTCAAGTCTGCGTCAGAGCCTTCGTATTGACCGGCCGGCATCGTTCCGATACCCTCTTTCGCAATTTTAGCGATCTCTTCAGCCGTCTTCGTCGTTCCCGTGAGCGCAGGAGCCGCGGCTCCACCTTCGAGGTTTTGACCGTGACAGTTGACACACGACTGGTTCGAGTAGATCTCGTAACCTTTCGCTTCCGTATCGATCGTCGGCCCTTCACCCATCGTGAGCTCACCTTGCTTGTGGATCTGGTCCCAGTGAGTCGTTTGGACAGATTCCCAAGTGAGGAAGAAGATCGAGATGATCGCGAGAAGCATCATGCTGACCGCGATCGGACGTTTCGCCGGACGGCGCTCGAGACCCTGGTCGAGCCAAGGAGCAATCAGCAGTGCAGTGAACGCGAGACCCGGAAGGATGACCGTACCCATGAGGATGTACGGGCCTGCCGCGAATTGGTATTTCAAGAGCTGATAGAGGAACAGGAAGTACCAGTCCGGAAGCGGAATGTACGACGTGTTCGTCGGATCGGCAATGTTTTGAAGAGGCGGTGCCTCTACGATCGTAAGCGTCATGAAGCCAATCAGGAAGACCGCTCCAACCATCCACTCACGAAGCAAGAAGTTCGGCCAGAACGCTTCTGTTCGGCCAGGATATTCCGAGTAGTCCTTCGACTTGTTCGGCATCCGGTTATTGATCGACACCCGCGAATCGGTGACGAATTTCATCCCTTTACCACGATGCATCGTGTTCTCCCCCTTTTGTCATTTCCAGTTTTCAGTTCAAGTCGACTTAGAGCGGTCCAGAAATCCCTTGTTTGCGGATCATCATGAAGTGAGCTCCTAAGAGGACGAAGAGTGCTGCTGGCAGGAAGAAGACGTGAATCGCGAAGAAACGTGCGATCGTGCTCGCACCGACGATCTCGCCGCCGGCAAGAAGCGTCTTGGCGATCCCGCCGATGACAGGAATACTTTCGGCGATTTGAATCGTTACTTTCGTCGCGAACAATGCTTTCATGTCCCAAGGCAACAGGTAACCTGTCAAGCCGAGTGCGAGGACGACGAAGAACAGGAGTACGCCGACGACCCAGTTGAGCTCACGAGGCTTTTTGTAAGAGCCCGTGAAGAATACTCGTAATGTATGTAGGAACAACATTACGATGACGACGGAAGCTCCCCAGTGGTGCATACCGCGGACGATTTGACCATGTGCCACTTCATTTTGCAGGTAATAGACCGAAGCGTGGGCATTGATGATGTCTGGCACGTAGTACATCGTCAGGAACATACCCGAAAGGATTTGGATGACGATCGTGAAGAAAGTCAAACCGCCGAAGCAATAGACGAACGCAGAGAAGTTATGCGCCGGGTTGACGTGCTCTGGTACCTCGTGATCAGCGATGTCGCGCCAAAGCGGCGTGATATCTACGCGTTCATCGATCCAGTCATAGATTTTTTGCATCATCGCTTACACCTCTCTTTCTACTGGCTTGCCTAGGTAGAGGAAGCCATCTTTCTCTTCTTTCTCATAACCGTCGAGCGGTTTCGTCGGAGGTGTGCCCGGGACGTTGATTCCGTCCTTCGTATAACGTCCGAAGTGACATGGGCAGAAGAATTCGTTCGGGTGCGTCGCATCGATACCGTAGCCGACCTGGCAGCCTAGGTGTTTACAGATAGGCGACAACGCCAAAATTTCTCCCTTGTCGTTCTTGAAGACCCACGCTGAGAGCGTCTCCTCGAATTCGTACCAACCGTCTTTCGTCTGCTTCTTGAAGTCGACGCGTTTCGGTTCTGTCGTGATGTCCGACAACTTCATTACCTTCACTTTATCGCCAGCTCCTGACTTTTTCAGGACTGGGTCGATCGCGAAGTTTACCATTGGCATGACCATCGTAGCAGCCATGAAGCCACCGACTCCAGTCAGTGTATACGTCAGGAATTGCCGACGTGTTACATTAGACCCTTTTTGAGCCATCTCGATCCCCCCTTGTGATGTACCCCGTGCCCCAAGACCACTGTACTTCACACAAATTTCTCACATGGTAATAGTATCTTAATAAAATCATTGCGTCAACCGCTTCATAGAGCGGTCCAACGCTTCGCGAGCTGCTCGAGCACCTGACCGACGAAGTTCGTGATCATCTGCCCGCGCTGATCGCCGCTCATGCCGTCGAGCGAAAGTCTAGGGACATAAATCAGCCCCTCGACAGGCGTCTCCTTCCACCTAAGATCAGCCGTGATCAGCGTGATGAAACGGAATTGTCCGGCGCCCGCCGCTTCCTTCCAGCGTTCGATCTCGCTGACCGGCACGTCACCGACGTACGAGAACGCGGGAGCAAGCATCGCACGCCCCGAGAGCTGGCGTTCGGCTTCCGCTGATACGGCAAGTGCCATTTCACTGCACTCCGAGAAGGCGAGCATATCCTGCTCGAACCCGACCGGTACGAGCGGGATGATGAGCGTATCGATATACGCGCTTTCTCGGCGTGCCGTTTCTACATCGGATGGTCTGAAACGCAAGTCATTCCCCCCTTTCCTGAGGATTACAATTCGTCACATTTAATGTATCACAAACACATTTCCAGCTGTTAAAGGAATGTGACGGATTTATGAAATTAAAAAGAAATTTTTAAGCAAAAAAAGAACGCCATCTCTGGCGTTCATCAACTGGATCACATTTGTTCTCTGATCAGCCGAAGTTTCCGGGACAGGGACTGGAAACGGTGCTCGTCCCGCGCGTCGAGCGCCTCATCGATTAGACGGACGAGACGTTCCTCCTCCTGGCGGTTGACGGTCGCAGCGATGAAGTGCGTCGCCTCGTCGACGAGCTTCGGCTCGACCGCGAGTTCCGGGACGAACGGATTTTCCTCGAGGAGCGAGACATATTCGTCGTCCGTCATCATCCCTTGGAAATTGATCTCGATGTAGACGTCTTCAGAAGTCAGGCGGAGATCATGGTACGCCTTCTCCGGATCCTTCGTCTTCACGTCGCCCTTCTTGAAGAGGAAGGGCTCACCGTCGAAACCGTAGGTCGTCATGATGATCGCCTTAGGAGCGAACATCGCATTCTCGACGAAGTGGACATGGTCAAGCTTTGCGTCATGGCGCAACCAGTAATCGAGAATCCATTTCGCTTCCCGTCTTCTGAGCGTGTAATAGGTCAAGATGCGGCGCAAGAATCGCTGTTTTCTTTCTGTCATCTCTTCCCTGCCCCTTTCCTCAATGTTCGTCGAGTTCGAACTGTTCGACGTAATCGGCAAGCTCCATATCTTCCGGCTGAAGCGCCGCTGCACGTTTGAGAAGTGCTCGTCCTTCTTCTTGCTCCCCTTCCTCGATCAAAAGGAAACCATATTCCTTCAAAAATTGTGGTTCTTCGGTGAATGCGTCTGCTACTTGTCCATATTTCTCCGTCGCTGCATCATATTCCTCTAATGCGTGATGCGCACGGGCCGCATACCACGTCAGAATAGGTGCCGTCGCATGCTCCTCGATCGCCGAGATCGTCTCGAGCATCGCCTCGTGATCCTCTTCCTCTGCAAGCAATGCAAGCAACCGCTCGGCCGCGACGAGCGATTCCGGGTTGAGGGCGAGCGCATCGCGCAGGGCGTTGACGCTGCCTTCCCGGTCGCCGAGTTTCAGGCGATAGAGCGCCTCCATCGTCCGGAGTTCGTCGTTGTAGTCATCCCGCTCGATTCCCTGCATGATGACATCAAGCGCTTCCTTCGTCTGTCCGATTTCCGCGTGGCTCTCAGCGAACGGGACATAGGCCGACGTATAATCGGGATCCTGCTGGATGAGCTGTCTGAAGGCCTCGACTGCCTTTTGATGCTGACCGACACGGTGTGCGGTCATTCCGAGCCCGAACAGCGTATGCAAATCTGCCCTCTCCTCGACAGCGCGCTCGTATAGCGGGATCGCTTCTTCGAACTCCCCTGTCATAGCCAGCGCTTCGGCGTACAGTGCATCGAACGGAAGCTCCGCGCGAAGAGCGTCGTTCGAGGCGATCTCTGCGAACAGCGGAACTGCTTGGTCGAACGCACCGAGCGTCATGTAGAGCTCAGCAAGCCCGTACGTCAGCAGCGGTTCCTCCGGCGCAAGCCGGCGTGCCTGTTCGAGTTTTTGGAGCGCGACTTCGTCGAGCCCTTGGGACTGATAGAGATCAGCGAGCAACACGAGCGTCCGGGGACCGTTCTCAGGATCCGTCGCATCGACCTGCTCAAGGACCGAAATCGCTTCCTCCTCCCGGTCGAGGTCGATGTAGCACTCAGCGAGCAACAGCGCGACTCCGGGATTTCCGGCGTATTCGACGTAGAGCGGGGCGAGGATGTTGACTGCCCTGTCTGATAAACCAAGTTCCGTATACAGGTCAGCTACTGCCAAGCGGTCTTCGTCCGTACCTGTCTTTTCGAGCTCCTCAAGCGCCTTCAGCGCCTCTGATGTATGTCCGTGTTCGAGTTCCTCGACGATCTGCTGCAGCATCTCTTCGTTCAAGGAAATCACCTCTCCTTCTCACTTATCCGTTCATTCGATTTTTCAATGTCTTTAAGTCATCATAGAACGTCGGGTAGCTAACTTCAACCGCCTCTTTATTGGCGACCTCGACACCACCGACGAGCTCACCCGCGATTGCGAGCATCATTGCCAGCCTGTGATCGCCTAGACTGTCCACCTCACCGGCATGAAGGTGCGAACCTTTGATTCGCATGCCGTCCGCAGCCGTCTCGATGTCCGCACCAAGCTTTTTCAAGTTCGATGCGACCGAATCGATCCGGTCCGTCTCCTTGTATCGAAGCTCTTCCGCGTCACGGATGACGGTCTCTCCTTCCGCTTGCGTCGCAAGCAACGCAATGAGCGGAACCTCGTCGATCAAGGAGGGGATTTGCGCGCCTTCTACGACGACGCCGTGCAAATGTTGCGTCCTCACCGTCACGTCCCCGACTTCTTCGCCCGCGACCTCCCTGCGGTTTGCGATCTCGATACTCGCCCCCATCTGCCGCAACACTTGCAGGAAACCAGTCCGTGTCGGATTGAGCAAAACGTTTTTCGTCGTGATCTCACTGTCAGGGACGAGCAGGGCAGCCGTCCAGAAAAAGGCGGCCGACGACGGGTCACCCGGGATCTCGACATCCGTCGCCCGCAGCTTCGCAGGACCATGCACCGTCAACTCCCGTCCTTCATCCGTATCGAGCACCTCGACGGCTATGCCGTAACGCGGAAGCATCCGTTCCGTATGGTCGCGTGACAGTTCCGGCTCGATGACAGTCGTCTTTCCTGTTGCTTTGAGTCCGGCGAGAAGGATCGCGCTCTTCACCTGTGCGCTTGCGACCGGGAGTCGATAAACGACGCCTTTCAACTCATTCCCTCTTACCACGACCGGCGCCCGGTCTCCTTCGATGTCAGCTCCCATCTTTTTCAGCGGGATGCGGACACGATCCATCGGACGATTCCTCAGCGAGTCGTCACCATCGAGTCTGAACTCGCCTTCGCGTCCGGCGAGCAGGCCGAGCAGGAGCCGCATCGTCGTCCCGGAATTACCGCAATCGATCGAGCCCGAACGGACATCGTCGACTCCAGTGATTTTCAGCACCCCGTCTTCGAGCTCGACATCTGCGCCGAGCGCCTTTATCGCCTCGATCGAGGCACGGCAATCCGCGCCACTGAGGAAGTTCGTCACACGGGACGTTCCTTCGGCAAGTCCTGAGAAAAGGATGGCCCGATGTGTCATCGATTTATCTCCAGGTACATGTACTGATCCTCTCAACCCCATCGTAAACACCTCACAGTAGATTCAAATGCACGTCTAAGTTCCTCGTCCGTCACGCGCACGAGGGCGAAGCCTCCGCGGTCGACGACGAAGCGTATACCGTTCTTCTGTTTCTTATCATTGCCCATCAGCCGGGCATACTCATCAAACGGCAAAAGTTCAGGTATTTCTCCACCTAGCCTCTTGTAGAGCGACGCGATACGTCCGGCTCCCTCGTCATCACGCTCGAGCATCTTGGCGAACACGAGGCCGATTCCGACTGCCTCGCCATGCGTCAATCCGCTCGATGCGTACTCGACGGCATGCCCGAAAGTATGCCCGTAGTTGAGGAAGGCGCGTATCGAAGTCTCCCGCTCATCCTGCTCTACGATCCGTCGCTTCACTTCGATGCCGCGCACGAGCCACTTCTCATAGTCGAGCGACTTGACGCCTTCTAAATTTAGAGCGATCAGCTCTTCTGCGAACTTCGGCTCGTACAAGAAGCCATGCTTCAGCAACTCGAAAAAACCGCTGCGCCATTCCCGGTCAGGCAGCGTGCTGAGCAATCCGGTCGAATAGAGGACCGCGACCGGCTGATGGAATGCGCCGATCAAATTTTTCCCCTCCGGAAGATTGAGACCGACCTTCCCTCCGACACTCGAATCGTGGGCGAGCAACGTCGTCGGCAATTGAACGAACGGAATACCGCGCATGAACGTCGCGGCCACGAAGCCGGCCAAATCCCCGATCATGCCGCCACCGAACGCAAGCACCACCGACTGGCGCGTCACCTGGTTCGAAAGTCCTTCCGAGACGAGCCGCTCGTAAACATCGAGACGTTTGCTCCGCTCGCCGGGCGGGACCTTGCTCAGAACGATGCGGCGCCCGGGGAACTGCTTGTCGATGCTCGTCCTTAACGCTGCTCCGTGCAGGGCATCGACCGTATCGTCCGTGATCACCCAAAGGGTGTCCGCCCGTTCGATTTCATGAACTTCACTGAGTCTCATCGTTGCATCCTGCTCGACCCAAATCGGATACGGCTTGCTTGCCCGTACGTCGATGCGTGTCAAAACAGATGCACCTCCTGCCGGTATGTAGCGACGGACTCCTTCAAGCGATCCATCGTCGATGTCCCGAACATCTCGAGAATTGCTGCCGACAGCTCGATCGCGACGACCGCCTCCAAGACGACGGACGCGGCAGGAACGGCACAGGCATCACTCCGCTCGACTTGTGCAGTGAAAGCCTCATGCGTCGTGATATCGACGGACTGAAGCGGTTTATAAAGGGTCGGGATCGGTTTCATCGCTGCTTGGATGACGATCGGCATCCCGGTCGACATTCCGCCTTCGATGCCGCCGAGATTGTTCGTCCGTCTCGTATAGCCGTCCTCATATAAAATCTCATCCTGGACGGTGCTGCCCCTTCTCCGGGCAAGCTCGAATCCGTCACCGAATCCGACCGCCTTCATCGCATTGACGCTGAGGACCGCACGGCCGATCCGGCTGTCGAGTTTCAAGTCGTTCTGGGTGAATGATCCGATGCCGGGCATCATTCCTTCAGCGATGATTTCAATTTCTCCTCCGAGCGTGTCCCCTTCCGCTTTCGCACGGTCGATTTCTTCCATCATCCGCTTAGCCGCATCGGGGTCCGCACACCGGACAGGGGACGCTTCGACTTCTTCGGGTACTATAGCAAGATCTGCGCGGGCATCGATTCCGCCGATCGAACGGACGTGAGAATGGACCTCGACACCGAGTTCACCGAGAAGTTGCTTCGCGACCGCACCTACGGCGACGCGAGCAGCGGTTTCCCGGGCAGAAGAACGTTCAAGTACATCCCGCAGATCGCGATGTGCGAACTTCAGGCCGCCGACGAGGTCTGCGTGACCCGGTCGCGGCCTTGTCAATGTCCGCGGGCGTTCAAGCGGTTCCGTGAGCGGCTCGGACTGCATCACACCTTTCCAGTGTGTGTGGTCCTTGTTCTCAATCCAGATGCTCACAGGTGAGCCCGTCGTATACCCGTGACGCACCCCGCCCGTGAATTCGATCCGGTCCTGCTCGATCTGCATGCGACGTCCTCGCCCGTAACCGCCTTGTCTTCTTGCCATTTCACGGTCGAGTGCCTCGAAATCGAGGACGAGCCCGGCAGGCATGCCGTCGAGAATGACGCTCAACCCTTTCCCGTGGGATTCCCCTGCAGTCAAATAACGCATGATTGCTCACCCTCCTCATCAATTACATCAGATTTTTTCGTAAAAGAAGCTCTGCTTCAACCGCAGTCCGAACCGCTCCGGCTGGAAGATCTGCTCCGTCCCGCCGACGAACAGGATGCCGCCCGGTTTGAGCGCGTCTACGAACGAGCGGTAGACATGCGCCTTCGCCTCTTCCGTGAAATAGATCAGGACGTTGCGGCAGATGATCAAATCGAATCCAGTCTCATATCGGTCAGCGAGCAGGTTATGCTTTCCGAAACGCACGAGTCGCTTGACGTCCGGTGAGATCTCGAACTGCTGATCCCGTTCCGTGAAATATTTCCGTTTCCGCTCCTCGATGACCTCGTTCAGCGCAGAAGGGCCATAGACGCCCCGCTTCGCCTTCTCAAGGACGATATCGTCGAGGTCGGTCGCAAGGATCGTAAAGTCCTTTTCCTCGAATTGCTCGTTCATCAGCATGGCAAGTGAATACGGCTCCTCACCGGTCGAACATGCCGCGCTCCATGCACGGATTCGCCCATGTGCCCGCGAAGCGAGCACCGGCAGGATATCCTGCTCCAGCTGTTGCCACCGGATCGGGTTGCGGAAGAACTCACTGACGTTGATCGTCATCCGGTCGAGGAATTCATCATACAGGGCCGCACTCGACTCCATCGCCTGCATGTATGCATTGAAATTGTCGTATCCCTTCTTGTCACGAAGAGCCGTCAGGCGACGCTTCATCTGGGCTTCTTTGTATTGCCCGAGATTGATGCCCGACTTTTTATAGAATCGTTGAATGAATAGTTCGTAATCTTGCATAATCCACCTCACAAAGTCCTCTCACAAACACAATCAGGACCGATTGGTCGGTCCATCCCGTCTATCTCTCTTATAGTAGCACAATTGATTTTTTTTACGAAACACAAAGGCAGCCGGGCATAATGCCCGGCTGCCTTTCCCCTTATGCGTTGACCGTTTGTTTGAACCAAAGACCGAGCTCACGTTCCGCGCTCTCTACGCTGTCCGAACCGTGGATAACGTTCTCGCTCATCGTGTTCGCGAAATCGCCTCGGATCGTCCCCGGTTGAGCTTCAGTCGGCTTCGTCTTCCCGATCATGAGACGCGAGACGCTGACGACGTCCTCTCCCTCGACACGAAGCGCGACGACAGGACCTGAAGTCAAGAATGTGACCAGTTCCCCGAAGAATGGCTTCTCAGCATGCTCCTCATAATGCGCTTTCGCGAGTTCTTCCGTGACGTTCATCATCTTCATCTCACGGATGACGAACCCCTTACGTTCGATGCGGCTGATGATTTCCCCGACCAAGCCACGTTTTACGCCATCTGGTTTTACCATTAAGAAAGTTTGTTCCATCATACGTTCCCCCTATGATTCTATCTTAGAAAAGCGCTTACATAGGTAGTTTACCTGTTTATGGAACATCTAGCAACCCTATCCGTCAGCCTTTGCGGCGACCGACGTAACGCGCCACTTCCTCGAGGGATCGTCTCGCGCTCGTCCGCGGAAGTACGCCCAGCCGCCCGACTGCCCGACGGATGTATTTATCGACCGTCCGCTGGGTCCGTGTGAGGGCATCCGTCCCGTGGAGGAGGTCAAGCAACGGAGCGATCTCATCATGGGACGGCATGGAGCGGATCGTCAAGAGACGATCGAAGAACTCCCCGTCCTCAGAAGCATAGAAGACAGGCAACGTCTTATGACCGTGCCTGAGGTCCTCCGCGACCGGCTTGCCGAGCTCTGTCCGTTTCGCTGTGAAATCGAGCAGGTCGTCGGCAATTTGAAACGCCAGTCCGATGTCTCGGCCGAACAGTCGTAACGCCCGTGTATCTTCAGGCGAACAGTTCGCGACGAGCGCACCGAGGTGACAGCTCGCTTCGATCAGGATCGCGGTCTTGCGTTCGATCCGCTTCAAGTAGCGCTTGACGGATTGTTCCCAGTCATACTGATCGAAGATTTGTTCAATCTCGCCCTCGCAGATTTCCTGAAGCGTATGGACCATCACCTGGACGAGATCCTGACGACCGATTTCACCGATCAGTTTAATCGCCTCGCCGAACAGATAGTTTCCGGAGTAAAGGGCGACTTCCTCGTCAAAACGCTGCATGACGGTCGGCTTGCCGCGCCTTAGCTCCGCGTCGTCGATGACGTCGTCGTGAACGAGTGACGCCATATGGATCAGTTCGAGACTCGCTGCGACGCGAATCAAGTCAGCACGCTCTGCCCGTCCGAACTTCGAGGCGAGCAGGACGAAAGCAGGCCTTATCCTTTTGCCGCCAGCTTCAAGCAGCTGTTTTCCGGCTGCGTCGATCGAAACATCAGCCGACCCGATGTGATCTTTCAGGAAGTCGTCAATCAGCGAAACTTCTTTCGTGACGTCACGGTAAATGGAATGGAGCGACATGTCACCACTTCTTCCCGAGGTGCATCGCTGCCGCCCCGCCGGCGAACGATTTGATTTCGACTTGCATGAACCCGGCTCTCTCGAACAGCTCCTTCAGCGCGACACGGTCAAGGAAGACGTTCGTCGATTCCTGGAGCCAATTGTATTCCTCGAACGATTTTGCGAGCAGACGGCCGACTTGAGGCATCACCTTCCCGAAATAGAACGAATAGGCTTCGCGGAACAAAGGGACGGTTGGCTGGCTCGTTTCGAGGCAGACGACCGTACCTCCTGGTTTCAACACGCGGTACATCTCCTGGATGACCTGATAGTAGTCCGGTACGTTCCGCAGTCCGAATCCAATCGTCACGAAATCGAACGAGTGATCCCCAAAAGGCAGCTCCATCGCATTTCCATGGACGAGCTCGATATTCTTATGTCCGAGCGAATCGACCTTCTTTTGGCCGACCGCAAGCATGTTCTCCGAAAAATCGAGGCCTTTGACGACGCCTGTCGGACCAGCAGCCTCCGCCAGTTGGATCGTCCAGTCCGCCGTCCCGCAACAAAGGTCAAGACACTTCGCGCCTTCGAACACCTGCATCTTGCGCATCGTCTCACGGCGCCACCATTTGTGGAGCCTGAAGCTGATGACGGAGTTCATCTGGTCGTAGTTGTTCGATATGGATTGAAACACCTCGTATACTTTCTTTTCCTTCTCTTGAGTCTGCACGCAGTTCACCCTTTCGCTTCTGTTACGCTACCGCCATCTCTGCTAGATGAGAGAGCAACAGTTCTCTTGTCTCTTGACTGAGCTCATTCGCCTTGTACCTGATCAGCTTCTGGCCTTCTTCCGTCAGCCAATCGTTTCCGCTGATCATCGAAAGACCCTGGATGACGCCGAATTCGGCGGTCAGCCACAGCAACGCATGCTCCTCGACCGAGGAATAGCGTGCCTCATGAAGCGCACACTTTGCTTCGTTGACGCGCTGGACTGTTTTCCCGAGCGAGACGAGCACCCCTTCACCGACCTTTGACAGTTCAGCGAAGAAATAGCTCGAGTACAGATCCCCTGCCAAAACGAGCAATTGTCTTTCGCGAGAGCCAGGTCGTGTCGCGCCGATCCGCTCATGCAACACGAGTGCAGTCATCGCATGATGGACACCCCGTACGAGGGAATGCCAATTCATATCCTCACATATGGCGACATCGACCAACCAACTGATTTCTTCCCGGCTGATAGAAGGGAATGCCACATGATGAGCCAGTCGCTTGGATTTTTTCATGTCGATTTCTTCGATGAGTTTTGTCACAAGCAGCTCTTTTTGTTCCATGCTTTTACCCCCCGATCTCCAGTGCCATCACATGATGGACGTTCTTCTTTTTTAATATACCATAATCCGCCCGCATTCATGCCCGCGGATGTACACAAATCACAAGCAAAAAAAAGCCGTCCGAGGAATTCCTCGGACGACTATGTAGCAGGATTATTTTACGGCATCCTTAAGCGCCTTACCAGGTTTGAACGCTGGTACTTTGCTTGCTGGGATTTCGATGTCTTCTTTCGTACGTGGGTTGCGACCTTTACGGGCTGCACGTTCACGGACTTCGAAGTTTCCGAAACCAATCAATTGGACCTTTTCGCCAGACTGAAGTGTTTCAGTGATTGACTCGAATGTAGATTCGACTACTTTCGTCACATCTTTCTTCGTAAGACCTGACTTTTCGACAACTGCTTGAATGAGTTCAGTTTTGTTCATTACTTTCACCCCCTCCCAACGCGTCTTCGAGGCTAATCATACCGTATAAACGTTGCTATTACAACATTTTCTGCTGAAATGCGATTAATTTTCTGATTGTTCTTTCGATTCCTCGGAAAACATAGGTTCGCCTTTTTCATCAATCGTGTACGCTTGAGAATACGCGGGGACGAATGGCTCGTCTTTATAGAGCAGATAACGAATATCCTCACCAGGTTTCAGCTTTTCGTCCGTATTCTTCAGCGCTTTCTCGAACTCAGGCATGTAGTTGATGAAGAGTTGGCCTTGCCCGTCGACGTACACGTCCAGCATCTCGTCTGAATAAGGGCTTGCTACTTGCGGCTTCTTCTTCAAAAACAGCTTCTCATGATCGAGGGTGAACTGATTCTTTCCGATCGAACCCTTGAATGGGTACTTTTCGTGTTTCTTCCGGTAACTGTCGATTCGGACTTGCAGCTTTTGAAGCTCCTCTGCGACAAGCAGGTCCATCAACTTGACCGTCGGCTTCGTTTCGACGTCGACGAGCAAGTAGATGAAAGTCCCTCCCCCTTCGAAGCTGTTCGACGGCGGATCTGACATGTAGCGGGGAATCAAGCGGCCGAGATCGACAGGATACCTTTCCATCAACGGCGTGGCTGCATCCTTCGTCTTGATCGGCAATACGCCGGAATCCTTTTTGAATGCATCGACCGCATCTTGGACCGTCCGGAGCTGTTCCGGGTACGGGACGCGGTTCGAAGGTTTCTCGCTGTCGGGGAACATACATCCGGACAACAGGAGAACAGGGACGATCAATAACGCAACAAACAGTTTCTTCATGGCGTCGCGCCTCCGCTAGGACCGGCCATCACGATGAACACCATGATGATGGACGCGACGATGAAACAGAGAAAGGCGACGAGCGATACGATGCCGGCAAAGACGCCTTTCAATTTCGTGCGGCTGATCGTTACGAGCAGCACGCTGATCGCGAAGAGGCCGATGCCTCCGAACGATATCCACATTTTCATCAATGCAGGACTCAAGGTTCCCACCCCAATCCGTTAATCTTTCGAAGTGAACAGATGCTCGAGCTCGTTCTTCTGAGGACGGCTCATCAGTTTCTGCACTTCCTCTTGCGGAGAGTGTCCGTCGAACAGGACGTGATAGAGCGCTGTCGTGATCGGCAGATCGCATCCTTCCGTCTCCGCAAGATCATACGCCGCTTGCGTGGCACGCACGCCCTCGACGACCATCCCCATGTTTTCAAGGACATCCTCGAGCTTTTCACCGCGACCGATCGCGTTTCCAGCCCGCCAGTTCCGGCTATGGACGGACGTGCATGTGACGATGAGATCACCGATACCGGTAAGTCCGGTGAACGTCATAGGATTCGCACCGAGCATCGCGCCGAGCCGCGTGATTTCGACCATCCCACGGGTGATCAGGGCGGCCTTCGCGTTATCACCGTAACCGAGACCATCCGTCATGCCGGCAGCGAGCGCGATGATGTTCTTGAGCGCCCCGCCGAGCTCTGCACCGATGATGTCCCCATTCAGGTAGACGCGGAAATTCTCATTCATGAACATCTCCTGGACGATGCCCGCCTGTTCCAAGTCTTTCGAAGCGACAGTGACCGTCGTCGGTTTACGCAACGCGACCTCCTCCGCATGCGAAGGACCTGTCAGGACACAGACCGCTTTGCGTTTCTCAGGTGAAATCTCTTCTTCGATGATTTCAGAGAGCCGCTTGTGCGTCTTCGGTTCGATCCCTTTTGCTGCATGGATGATGACGGCAGGACCCGTCAACGACTCATTCAGCTGTTTCGAAACTGACCGGATCGCCGAAGAAGGGGTGACGATCAGAATGAACGGGACACCGTCGACCGCCTTCTTGAAATCAGTCGTCGCCTTCAGCGTCTCAGGGAGCAGGACGCCTGGGAGAAACTGTTCGTTCATATGGCGGTCGTTGATCGCATCGACGTTTTGCTGTTCTCTGCCATACAGGACGACGTCATGTCCATTATCCGCAAGCACGAGGGAGAGTGCGGTCCCCCAGCTGCCTGCGCCGATTACTGTGATTTTACCCATCGCAGCAACACTCCTTATTGTTTTTGACGTGCCAGGATGCGGATCGGCGTGCCCGTGAAGTCGAAGGCTTCCCGAATCCGGTTTTCAAGGTATCGCTTATAAGAGAAATGGAGCAGCTCCGGATCATTGACGAAGAGCACGAACGTCGGTGGTCTTGAAGCCACTTGTGTCGCGTAATTGATGCGCAGTCGGACACCTTTGTCCGTCGGAGCAGGGTTCATTGCGACCGCATCTACGACGACATCGTTCAATACGCTCGTCTGTACGCGTTGTGCATGACTCTTCGCAGCCTGTTTGATGACCGGAAGGAGCGTCTGGAGTCGACGTTTCGTCTTCGCAGAGACGAACACGATCGGCGCATAGTCGAGGAAACGGAATTCTTCCCGGATTTCCTTCTCCATGTTCTTCATCGTCTTATCATCCTTTTCGACCGCGTCCCACTTGTTGACGACGATCACGATCGCACGGCCCGCTTCATGCGCGTAGCCTGCGACTTTCTTGTCCTGCTCGATGATGCCTTCTTCGCCATCGAGAACGACACAGACGACATCCGCCCGTTCGATTGCCTTTTGCGCGCGCATGACGCTGAAGCGTTCAGTCGATTCATAGACTTTCCCGCGTTTACGCATACCGGCCGTATCAATGATGACGTACTCCTGGTCGTCGCGCGAGAACGGCGTATCGATCGCATCGCGTGTCGTTCCTGCGATGCTCGAGACGATGACACGTTCTTCTCCGAGGATCGAGTTCGTCATACTCGACTTACCGACGTTCGGGCGACCGACGAGTGCGAACTTGATGACGTCTTCGTCGTATACGATATCTTCCTTGTCAGGAGCAAGTTCAAGCACACGGTCGAGCATGTCGCCAAGACCGAGCCCGTGTGTTCCGGAGATCGGATATGGATCGCCGAATCCGAGCGAGTAGAACTCATACATGAGTTCCTTCATTTCAAAGTTATCGACTTTGTTGACGGCAAGGACGACCGGTTTGTTCGAACGGAACAACATGTTCGCGACTTCCTCGTCCGCTGCCGTGATTCCTTCACGGCCGTTGACCATGAAGATGATTACATCCGCCTCATCGATTGCGAGCTCCGCTTGATGACGCATCATTTGAAGCAGGGGCTCATCCCCGACTTCGATTCCACCTGTATCAATGACATGAAAATGACGATTGAGCCATTCTCCTGTTCCGTAAATACGGTCGCGGGTAACACCTGGCTTATCTTCGACGATGGACACTCTGTCCCCGATCACCCGGTTAAAAATCGTCGACTTCCCGATATTTGGGCGACCTACGATCGCCACTACTGGAATTGCCATCCCAACACCTTCTTTCTCTTCTCTAGCTTCATAGCCGTTTTATTGTACCAAATCAAGCGCCTTATCACCACAACTACCTAAACAACGAAAAAAGCAGGTGCCGAGGCACCCGCTTGCTGAGAGTCCATCACTTTTCAGATTCCGAGTCCTGATCCGCGAGATCCGCAATCGAGAATCCTTCGTTCTTGTCCGTGTACTGAGAGTAGTCATCCGTCGATTCTTCCTCTTCGAGCACGCGGGTAGAAAGCGAAATCTTATGTTCGTCCAGGTTGACATCAAGAACTTTCGCCTTGATCTCCTGACCTTCTTCAAGCACCTCGGAAGGAGAACCGATATGACGGTTCGCGATTTGCGAAATGTGGAGAAGTCCCTCGACTTGAGGCGCGAGTTCGACGAAAGCACCGAACTGGACGAGACGTCTGACGCGCCCGGTCACGATGTCCCCGGCCTGGATTTTGCCTTCCATTTGTTGCCACGGACCAGGTTGCGTCTCTTTGATCGAGAGTTTGACCTTCTCCGTATCGCGGTCGACACCAAGCACCTTGACCTTTACTTGATCGCCTTCCTTGACGACGTCTGAAGGGCGTTCGACGCGATGATGCGCCATCTCCGAGATATGAACGAGCCCGTCCACCCCGCCGATGTCGACGAAAGCACCGAAATCCGTCAAGCGCTGGACGATTCCGTCGAGAACCTGTCCGACTTCAAGATGTTCAAGCGTATCCTTCTTCTTCGCGTTCAGCTCGCCCTCGACGACTGCTTTATGCGAGAGGATGACGCGATTTTTCTCACGGTCGAGTTCAACGACCTTGACCGCGATCGAGCGCCCGATGTAATCCGAGAAATCCTCGACATAATGACGTTCGACGAGTGAGGCCGGAATGAATCCGCGGACGCCGATGTCGACGACGAGACCACCCTTGACGATGTCTTTGACGACGACGTCGAAGATTTCACCCGATTCATACTTCGCCTCGACTTCTTCCCATGCTTTCAGGGCGTCGACTTCCCGTTTGGAGACGACGACCTCTTCGTCCGTGATTTTCTTCACCTTTACTTGTAGTTCATCGCCAACCTTCAACTGAGCGTGGATGTCATCCAGATGGAGACTCGACACCTCGCTGATTGGCAGGATCGCTTCTGTCTTATATCCGATATCAATGAGTGCTTGCTTGTCTTCAATCTTCACGACCATGCCCGTTACGACCTGGTCCCGATGAATCTCAAAATCAGGCATATCTTTCATTTCTTCGACCATTGCAACACAACCTCCTCACGATGAGTACAAGGAACGCTTTATACGTTCGACCTAATTCTAACTTCTTACAATTCCCCTGCTTTGTCAAGAACTTACTGGTTTTTACGGTACACCGTCACGATATCCGACATGATGCGTTCCGCCACTTCCTTCGCTGCTCCGCGTTTATCGCGCAGATCCTCTACTCGGGTCTGTGGTCCGATGACGACTCGCATCCGGCGGAAGGGCTTGTAGTCACCGATGATGGCGACCGGGATGATCGCCGCGTTCGAACGGAGGGCGAAGAACCCTACACCACCTTGCGGCTCCTTGAACTCCCCGGGAAGCGAACGTGTCCCTTCCGGGAAGATACCGACGGTCTCACCTTTGTTGAGCAGTTCAATCGTCTTTTTCAATGCCTGCCTGTCGCCCTGGCCACGTCCGACGGGGTAGGTCCCGGCAGAAATCATGATTTGCTTCAGGACGGGCACGTTGAACAGTTCTTCTTTCGCCATGTACCTGACCGGACGACTTGGCGGCAACGCGCTCGTCAGGAAAACTGGATCCCAGTTCGAAGAATGATTCGAGCAGAGCAGGATTGACCCGGTTTCAGGCAAGTTCTCCCGCCCCTCGACCTTCAAGCGAAATACGATTTTCGCGATCGACATGACGACGATCCGGACGAAACGATAGACGGGATCTTTCATTGGAGGACACCGTTGACGAGGGCATTCAACTGATCGACTACTTCGTCGATCGTCAGATGCGTCGTATCGAGATAAACGGCGTCGGCCGCCTGAGAAAGAGGAGATACTTCTCTTTCACTGTCACGCTTGTCACGCAAAGCGATCTCGGCTTGAAGTGCCTGAAGATCGCTTTCCATGCCACGCGCGATGTTCTCGCGATGACGTCTTCCGGCCCGTTCCTCTACAGTCGCATCCATATAGACCTTCAGTTCTGCGTCCGGCAAGACGACAGTACCGATGTCGCGACCGTCCATGACTACTCCGCCTTCTGATGCAACGGATCGCTGTAGAGCGACCAGCGCATCCCTCACCTGTTTTTGGCGAGCGACGAACGAGACGTTATTCGTCACTTCACTCGAACGAATCGCTTCCGTGACTTCTCGTTCCCCAATAAAGACACGTTGCCCGTTTTCGCCTGGTGTTAAACGAATCGCCAGTGTTTTCACTAACTTTCCTAATTCTTCGCCATCCTCGAGGTCGACTTCGGATTCGAGGGCGGAAAGCGTCACGGCACGGTACATCGCTCCCGTATCGATATAGACATATCCTAGTTTCGAAGCGAGTTGCTTCGCAATCGTGCTCTTTCCAGCTCCTGCTGGTCCATCTAATGCGATTTGTATCTTTTTCACTGTTTCTTTCCTTCCCTTCTCATGACAGTTCGGTCGATCCGACACACTGCCAAATATCATATCAGAATATCAAGGGGAGGTGAACGGGTTTGTTCCCCTGCCTGTATTCTTCATCTGCGCCTGATAGCAGTGTCGCAATACAAGTTCGCGTGACCGGTCCGGAATCTGGGTGAACTGGAACGACAGTTCATATTTTTCATCACGCGGTGCTGAACGCACGAGTTCCGCTACGACGTCGATCGTTTGCCATCCTTCGTTCTGAGGCAGGATGAAAGTAAGCTCCAGCTCCTCCCCCACCTCGACCGTCCGACGGTCAGACAAAATCCGTATACCGCCAGCTGAAAGGTCGAGCGACACGGTTGTATAAGGAAGAAACGTCTTCTTGTGCGGATGAACCGCGACGTCGAGCGCCGATTCCACACGTACGAATTGCCTCCGCTGGACGCGGCTGATCTCACTTTCCTTCGGCATGGAAAGACCGTAACCTTGTCCGCGCAACGGATCATTCCGCCGTTCTTTCACTCTCGTCTCGAAGGCATACATCGCACCATGCTCTTTAAAGAAATATAACGAGACCGTCTCCTCTTCTTGAAGCAGGAAGGTCCTCATCGTCGCGACCTCACTCGGTGCCTCGATCCAAATCAATTTGTCGGTGACAGATGTCACTTTCGTCTTTCCTTGCCGGTCCTCGACCGACGTGATCATCACTAAATCTCCAGCTCGAAACATTTCAACCTCTCCCATACTCCTGCTTTCACGTTCTTCATTTCAAACGCCGGTTCAACCGATTCGCGGTCCGGACCTGGAAAAGACCCACTATCCACAGACAGACCATGAATATGACAGAAAAGACAGTCACACGCTCTTTTTCCAATAATATCAAATTAAACAGCGAATGCGCTCCTATCGGGATGAAAAGGGAATAAATCAAATATCGGGACGCATTCCCTGAAAACTTCGCCTTACCCATGAAGAAACCCATCAATACTCCGAAAAGGGCATGGCCGGAGACGGGCAACAAAGCACGAACGAGCGCAAGTTCTGTCCCGCCATCCCCCAGCAAATACAAAATGTTTTCAAGCGTCGCGAATCCGAGAGAACAGGCGACAGCGTATATGATTCCATCGTAATAGTCGTCGAACATCCGATGGATATAGACTGTGTAGAAGATGACGAACCATTTCCCGAATTCCTCTACCGCACTCATCCGCAAGAAGCCGTAGGGATCGGTTCGAGATACGATTCCTTCCTCGAGAAGGATATATTCGACGAACATGATCGGGAAGACGAGCAACATCCCGAAGACGAAGCTTCGGATGACGTAACCGATCGGCTCCGCTTCTCGCTCGTGCCGGAGATAGAAATAGACTAGGAGCGCGATTCCTGGGGCGATCCCTGAGAACACGACTGATACCACGTCTTATCCCCCCTTCCTATCTTTCTAGGATAATGCTTTCCATGTAAAAAGAAAACAGCCGTTCGTTGTCTGGCGTACAAATTATTGTTAAATTGGACGTAGCAGCAGATTTTAAACGGAAAGAAGGTGAAGGGCGGGACTGCATGTACCGCCCAGACGATGAAGCGTCTACTATTGATCCACACCGGCGGAACGATCGCTATGGCACAAAATCGTGCCGGACACGTATTGCCGAACGAAATCAACCCACTCGATGCCTCTCTTCCACGAGCTACGGACATCGCTGACATCACGACGAAACACTTCTCGAACCTGCCTTCCCCGCATATCACGCCGGACATCATGCTAGAGCTCGCCCATTTCATCAAAGACGAACTGAATCATGGATACGATGGCGTCGTCATCACGCACGGCACGGATACGTTGGAGGAAACGGCCTATTTCCTCCAGTTGACGGTAGGTGCACCCGTACCGGTCGTTCTGACTGGAGCGATGCGCTCGTCGAACGAGGTGGGGTCGGACGGCGAGTTCAATTTGATCACTGCGCTTCGTGTCGCGACGAGTGATGCCGCGAAAGGGAAAGGGGTCCTAGTCGTCTTTAACGGGGAAATCCACTCCGCATTCAACGTCACGAAGACCCATACCTCATCAGTAGACACGTTCAAGTCGGTCCACTTCGGTAATCTCGGGATGGTGACGAAGGACCACGTCTACCTCTTCAACACCCCTCTGCTCATGAAGACGCATATGATCGAGCGCTTGACGAAACGCGTCGCTGTCCTGAAAGTTTACGCAGGGATGGAAGCCGATCTGCTGCTCGCAGTGGAACAACTCGGGTACGACGGCCTCGTCCTCGAAGTATTCGGGCAAGGAAACGTCCCCCCTTCAATCGTCGAGGCGATCAAGAGATTGACGAAAATCATGCCGGTCATCATCGTCAGCCGATGTTTCAACGGCATCGTCCAGGACGTCTACGGCTACGAAGGAGGCGGACAGCAGCTAAAAGAGCTTGGCGTCATCTTCTCGAATGGTCTCAACTCTCAAAAAGCCCGTCTCAAGCTGATGGTGGAACTTGAAATCGAGTCCGGTCACGAAGCTCTCGAAGCATCGTTCCGCGTCGAATAGACATTCGTGCTCCGTCTTTGGTATGAAACAGACAAAAAAGAAGGTTTCCTCCCCTTACCCAAGGGAGAAAACCTTCTTTTTTCCAACCGATTTCAACACGGCACGGTCTCCGGTCACACCTTCAAATCGACTGCCTCCATATGACGGGCGATCTGCTCCCCATGGAAGCGCCCATTTTCGATGAAGATGCGGTTTGCGTCAAAACCGGCCGCTACGACTCCGGCGATGTAGAGACCCGCCACGTTCGTCTGCATCGTCTCCTCGTCATGTGCCGGAATCCCGCTGACCGGATCAATCTCGATGCCTGCCCCTTCGAACAGACCGACGTCAGGGGTGTAGCCGGTCATCGCGAACACGAAGTCTGCTTCGACCTCATGACCGACACCTCCTTGGCTGAAGCGAACGGCGGAATGTGTGATTTCCTCGATCGTCGCGCCGAACTCCATCCGGACCTTCCCTCCTCGGACGAGGGATTCGAACCCCGGCAACACCCAAGGTTTGATTGATGGGCTATAGTTCTCGCCCCGGTACAGCACGGTCACGAAAGCGCCGGCCTTTTCGAGCTCAATCGCCGCATCGACGCTCGAATTCTTTCCTCCGATCACGACGACCCGTTGACCGAAGTACGGATGCCCCTCCTTGAAGTAATGACTGACGTGCGGAAGATCCTCTCCCGGGACGTCCATCCGGTTAGGGATGCCATAGTAGCCCGTCGCAAGAACGACAGTCTTCGCTTCGCGGACGATGTCTTGACCGGACCGGTTCGAGATGACTTCGAACCGTTCGCCGTTCTTTGCGATTGAAATGACGGACTCGAAAGGACGGACGGTCACCTGTTTTCGTTTCGCCACCTCCCTGTAATAGACGAGGGCATCCTGCCTCTTTGGTTTCAGCTCCTTATTGATGAACGGGATTCCACCGATCTCAAGCTTCTCACTGCTCGAGAAGAATGTCTGATGCGTCGGGTAACGGTATATCGCCTCGACGATGTTCCCTTTCTCGATCACTTCGACCTTTCTTCCCGTCTCTTCTATGGCGATGGCCGCGGCTAGTCCGCACGGTCCGGCGCCGATCACGATCGTGTCTAACATGTCCTCTCCCCACTTCTTCTTTTTTGTCCAGTGTAGCAAATGCACAAGCGACGGGAAAGGACATCGCTTGGACGAAAACGGCCGCCTGCAGAAGCAGGCGGCCGAACTATCATACCCATCCGCGGAATCGTGACGCTTCCGCCATCTTCCGCACGCCTACCATGTAGGCAGCGAGTCTCATATCAACCTTACGGGTGTGAGACGTCTGATAAACCTGATTGAACGAATGGACGAGAACCTTCTCGAGCTTCTCGTGGACCTCTTCCTCCGTCCAGTAATACCCTTGGTTGTTTTGAACCCACTCGAAGTACGAGACGGTCACACCGCCGCTTGACGCGAGCACGTCAGGGACGATCAGAATGTCCCGCTCTGCAAGAATCTTGGTAGCTTCGTTCGTCGTAGGACCGTTCGCTGCTTCGACGACGATTGCTGCTTTGATGTCATGAGCGTTCTCTTCCGTGATCTGATTCTCGATTGCAGCAGGCACGAGGATGTCACACTCAAGTTCGAGCAGTTCCTTGTTCGAGATCGTGTTCTTGAAGAGCGTCGTCACGGTACCGAAAGAATCACGCCGGTCGAGCAGGTACGGGATATCAAGACCATTCGGGTCATGGAGCGCACCGTATGCGTCACTGATCGCGATGACCTTCGCGCCGAGATCGTACATGAACTTGGAGAGGAAACTTCCCGCGTTCCCGAAGCCTTGGACGACGACGCGAGCTCCTTCGAGCGTGATCCCCTTCTTGAGAGCCGCTTCGCGGATCATGATCGCGACACCCTTCGCGGTGGCGGTCTCACGTCCGTGCGAGCCTCCGAGGACGAGTGGTTTTCCGGTGATGAAACCAGGTGAGTTGAACTCATCGATCCGGCTGTATTCATCCATCATCCACGCCATGATCTGCGAGTTCGTGAAGACGTCAGGAGCTGGAATGTCCTTCGTAGGTCCTACGATTTGGCTGATTGCCCGGACATATCCGCGGCTCAACCGTTCGATCTCACGAAAACTCATCTCACGCGGATCACAGATGATACCGCCTTTCCCTCCACCGTATGGGAGGTCGACGATGCCGGCCTTTAAGCTCATCCAGACGGATAGAGCCTTGACCTCTACTTCCGTGACGTTCGGATGGAACCGAATTCCACCTTTCGTCGGTCCGACCGCATCATTATGCTGCGCCCGGAAGCCGGTGAAAATCTTCGTCGATCCATCATCCATCCGGACCGGAATCCGAACCGTCAGCATACGGAGCGGCTCCTTGAGCAGCTCGTACATCTCTTCAGGATACCCAAGTTTCTCGAGTGCCTCTTTTACGATTTCTTGTGTCGCCTCGAGTACGTTCTTACGCTGATTCGCGTGTTGTTGGTCAGTGATCATTCCAACGTTCCTCCCCATTAGTGGCATTCCCCTATGCCGTTTCCTTGTTCGGATAAAGTATACCTTTTTCCAGGACGATTTGAAAGGGTTAAACCTTTAATTTTGAAAGCGCTTTCCGCACCCAGGGGCAATCCTCTTCGAAGAAGAGAAGTGCGCTTCAGACGTTTTTCGAGCGTTCGATCGCGAGCCCGATGAAGATCTCGACGAGTTCCGGATAGTCGATTCCGACGGCACGTGCACCGTCCGGGAACAGGCTCGTCGCGGTCATGCCGGGAAGTGTGTTCGTCTCGAGGATGATCGGGGTCCCGTCCTCCTTGACGAGGAAGTCGCTTCTTGAATAGCCTGCGCAGCCGAGCACTTGATGGGCAAGCACCGCAGCATCCTGCAGGCGCTTCGTCGTCGCCTCATCGAAATCGGCCGGACAGATATGTTCGGACCCGCCTACTGCATATTTCGATTCATAGTCGTAGAACTCATTCTTAGGGATGATCTCTATGACCGGCAGAGGTTTCTCCTGACTTTTCGCGCCATAGACGGGTACAGTGACTTCCCTGCCCTTGATGAACTCTTCGATCAAGACGGCGTCATCCGCCTCGAACGCAAGGTCGATCCCGTCGCGAAGCATCGCTTCGTCCCGAGCGATCGTCAACCCGTTCGAGGATCCTTCCTGTGCAGGTTTGACGACGCATGGGAACTGCCCGCCCCATTCTGCCACCTTTTGATCGATGTCCTCGCCGCGTTCGATCAGAACGTCACGGGCGACCGGGATTCCGGCAGCTTTGAAGTGGATTTTCGAACGTGCCTTGTCCATCGCGAGCGCCGAAGCGAGCACGCCCGAACCTGTATATGGAATACCTGCCATCTCTAGCAAGGCTTGAACGCGACCGTCTTCGCCATATTTCCCATGCAAAGCGATCATTGCGGCATCGACGTCGAGCGTCAACAGCTCACTGGCACGCTCCGGGTGGAAGTCCACCTCGATGACGTCATGTCCACGTTCCTTCAAAGCAGCGATGACGGAACGTCCGCTGCTCAAAGAGACCTCACGTTCGCCCGAAACCCCACCGTACAGTACTGCCACTTTCATAATCCATTCACTCCTTCATCTTACATTCACCGTTTATCATACCATCATTCCTGTGTAAAAAAAAAAGAATGCGAACAATTCCGCATTCAAACCGGGAAGTTATCGCTCATCGTCCGCACGGCGTCCGCCTCGCAGATCGTCTTCCCGTATTCCGCCATCACGAGCGGACTTTTAGCACTCGGGTCGCCATACTCCGACAAGATCGTCGTCACGACGGTCTCCGTACCCGTGTTCATACGCTCCTGGAAATAGAGATAATAGGCACCCTCGTAATGATAGAGCGTCCCGCCCGTCTCCGTCCTCTCGCTGACCCCTGCCAGCGCATGGCTGGCTCCGATGACGGTTTCAAGGTCACCGAGATGATAGAGGACATGGTGGACGATATCGACGGTCATCCGAATCTCGACCTGATCCGTCTCCTGCATCAAGTCCTCAGGCAGCTCCCCTTCACGTCTTACGTCGACGAGCATTCCGTCGTTCGGAAAGAACGTGATAAAGAAGTTCAACGTGCCGAATGCAGCGAAGCCGTAGTTCATCTCGGCTTCCTCGAGAAGCGTCCTGAGCAGCGTCTGACCCTTCCCGACGGCAAGCGTCTCCGGGCGGATGTCATGTGCCGATAATTCATGTCTTGAGACGAACACGCGAATGTGTCCTTCTTGGAAATGCTCGAACTTCAATCTATGTCCCTCCACTAATCGGAAGCATCGCTTCCTTCATCGATAGTTTCCACTATACACCAGACACCGGTGCAAGTCGACCGAGCCATTTCCCCCACTCTTCCCGGTCTCGCCCGAGATACCACTCCGCATAACGCTCTGCGTTCGCTTCGACGGCATACCCGCCAAGCCCGATTTGCGTCTCCGGTGATTCGTTTTCAAGGGCCGCTAGCGCCTCGTCAAGACCCGGCAGGTGCTCTGACAACGTACAGGAAAGGACGATCGCCCGCGGTTTTAACTGCTGGTTGACCTTCACGAGATCGCTGACTGGGATACCTGCTCCGAGAAACACGACATCGAAGCCCATCTGACGCAAGTAAAGTGTAAAGAACAGGAGACCGAGTTCGTGCTCTTCGTCGGGTGCGCATACGCATATGATGCGCGGAAGAAAGGGATTGATCGGCATTTGGAGGGATAAGGTCGATAATCTTGCCCGGAGGAAAGCTGTCGCGAAGTGCTCATGCGCCACATTGATCTCACCGCGCTCCCACCTGTATCCGATGTCGTTCAGCAAGGGCCCAACGATGTCACCTACCACCTTGTCGAAGCTGAACATCGTGAACGCCTTGTTCATGATGTCATGCGCTTCCCGTTCATCGAACTTGATGAGCGCGTCAAGAAGACGCTCACGCAAGTCCTTCGCATAATCCGTCGTCGACTCGTTGAAGACCGTCGGAGTCTCATACAATTGAACGGCCTTCGAGACAGATAGCCCTTCCTTCTGTTTCTCGACGATCCACCGCAGTTTCGCGACATCATTATCGCTGTACATACGATGCCCGGATTCACTCCTGTCCGGTTCGAGCACCTGGTATCGCCGCTCCCAGGCCCGGATGGTCGTCGGGTTGAGCCCGACGAGGGCGGCGACTGCCTTTATGTTATATTTCCCACGATCCATGTCGTTCGCCCCCTTCTGACTCTAGTATACCTAATAGGGGGTTCATTCACCGCCTTTGATGCGCTTACCGCATGAATCCGATATAGAGGAACGTCAAAATGATGGCGAGCATGGCAAGCGTCAATGTTATCGCAACCGGATTTTTGGAAAACGGCTGCTTCATCTTCTCGTTTCGCAGCTTCTGCTGCCTGACAGCGCGCGGTGGCAGAGTCGGCTCTCCTTCTGCCCGCTTGTTCTTGTCTCTATTTTTCAATTCCATCACCTTCTTGAACGAATTAGCTCTATTTTACACTGAAATCGAGTTGGAGAAAAAGACCTCTTCAAGACGTGTCCTCCAGTCGAGCGGCGTAACCTGCGTCGTTGAGCGGGCATCAGGAACGACGAAAGTACCGCATCTGTCGCAACATCGCTCTTGAGCGACCGATTCCTCTCCGAAATGTCTAAGCAAGACGGCTCGCCGACAAGACGATGACTTTGCATAAGCAATCATCTGACCGAGTTCCTTCTCGCGAACGGAGCGACGGACACGGTTCCATTCGATGATCGTTTCAGCCTTCAACCCTTGAGCGACCTGCGATGCGAACAGCCGGTAAGCAGGATCTTTCAAGTCGAGCTGAAGTGCCTTCTCCACCTGTCCGACACCTTCCTCTTCGATCATCCGGCTGACTCGGCGAACGGCGTGATCCGCCATGTATTGTGCGTCGAGCAAAAACTGATGGATGGAGGCGTCGTTCTCTGTGAAGAGGAGCACGGCCGTCGAAGGCCTGCCGTCCCGTCCCGCCCGTCCGACTTCCTGCATATATGCCTCGATCGTAGCCGGAAGCGTGTAATGGAGGACGGAGCGGACATTCGATTTGTTGACACCCATCCCGAACGCACTCGTGCAGACCATGGTGTCGATTTCGTCATTCAGAAATTGTTGCTGGATCAATTGACGGTCCTCGGGCTCAAGGCCTGCATGGTAATGGGTCGCTTTCAACAGGGCCGCCACCCGCTCAGCGTCCTTTCGTGTCGCTGTATAGACGACACACGGCCTTTCGAGTCGTACAAGCCAGTATCTCAATCGATCATCCTTCTCCGCCTGAGTACTCTGGTCGACCAGGAATTGGATTTCCGGCCTGTTGGCGGAATGCCGATGGATTGCTGCGTCCTTCAAGCGAAGATGCTCGATGATGTCCTCCGCGACCGCTTCCGGTGCAGTGGCGGTCAACGCGAGGCACGGCGGATTCCCAAGCGCAATCCTCGCCTCATGGAGCTTCGTATATTCCGGGCGGAACTCGTGACCCCACTGCGATACGCAATGCGCCTCGTCGACGACGAACAATCTGATTTCGGCTTTCTTCAATCGCTCCCTGACGAGCGGCGCAGCCAGCTGTTCCGGACTTAAATACAGATAGCGAAGCTGATTGATCCGGTCCAAAACTTCCCGTTTTTGATCCGCCGATTCTTGAGAAGTAAGCTTCGCGACCGAACGCTCCCCTCGCGCTTTGATCTGCATCACTTGATCCTCGATCAGCGAGAGGAGCGGCGAGACGACAAGCGTCAACCCGTCAGGATAGACATATGATGGCAATTGGAAGCAGACGGACTTCCCGCCGCCCGTCGGCAGGATCGCAAGCGTGTCCCGTCCGCTTAGCACGGATTCGATGATCTCACGCTGGCCGGCTCGAAAGTCGGGGTAATGAAAATGACGTTCCAATAATTGTTCGAGCATTCAAAGGACCTCCTTGACGAGTCGCGCGAGAACGATCCGTATTTGAAAATAGCTGCACTCCTGCTTCATGTTTTGCCTGATTCGTTTGAGGGCGAACGTCCCTTCACTCTGTTGGATCATTCTGATTTCTTTGGCGACAGACTCTGGGACGAACTGTTCGAGCGGAAAGCGGTCGCCATACATCGCGATCTCGACGAGATGATCCTCCATCGTACTGTCCTTCAGCCTGCGTCGGGATTTGATCTCCTCGATCGACAGCCCGAGTCGGAGCAGTTCATACGTACGCGCAGCGGATGTCGTCATCTTATCCCGGGAGACGTCCCGGGCGAGTCCATGTATGAGACCGGACTCAGGCAGTGATTTCAGGCATGACACCCATGCCTGTTGAAACTGCATTCGAATCGAAAGGGTGTCGACGTCGAGTCTCTCCGCCAGTTGCGGAAGTGAAAGCCCGGTCCGATTGCCTGACAGGCGATAGGTGATGAGTGTAGCGTCCTCACCTTCAAGAGACTCAAGTGCGTTCCTGAGCTCTCTGTAAGCAGTCTCGATCCAGGCATCGCGATCCTCGATCGTCCGCAACGTATGCCTGACCCACGATTTCGTCCCCTCGTCCTGCTGAACCGGGATGAACGTCGTCTTCTGCTTCAGGCAAAGCAGCGTCTGAAGGAGCAAGCTGAACCGCTTCCACAAAATCAGTGAATAGCCCCGGCACTCACCGCCTAGCCCATCTACGATGAACGTATGACCGATCAGCCCTCTCCCCTCTTCGGTCAATTCGAACGGGACGTTCCTGATCCATCCTTTTCGAATTAAATTATTCAGTTGCTCCTCGTACCCCTTCGGATCGAGGGGAACCATCCCGAACAGGGAATCGAGTCGATAGAAATGGGCATCCTGAAGCGTCGTGGCAGAACGCTTCCCTTGAATGACGTGAAAGAGACTGCGGTCTGTCCTCTCCCCCTCCAGTCGGAAGATCGCTTCAAGGAGAATTCGCTCGATGAAAGTAGGTTCCATGTCATGCCCCTCTCTGTATTTCCATATATTAAGATATACCATTCCGGAATACTCGTTTCAATCCTGCTTGTTTTGACCAAAAAAAAGAATCGGCCCGTCTCCCTGGGAAGACAGGCCGATAACTTGACTCGCTCTTACAGTTTGAAGCCTTGGATGGCGCGCTGAAGATCTTGCGACATCTCGCTCATCGTCTCGGCGATCCCATTGATTTCCTGCATCATCGCCAGCTGTTCCTCTACCGACTCCTGTACATGCAACGTGTGCTCCGTCGTCTCGTTCGCATGACGTGCCATCTCGGTGATGGCTGCAGCGATCTCCTGCGAATTCGCGGACGCCTGATCCGATGCGGAAGCGAGCTCCGTCAGCTGATGCGACGATTCCTCAATCGTCTCGACGATCGTACGGAATGACGAACCTGCCGTCTGGATCAAGGTCACGCCATCGTTGATCAAGCCGGCATTGATGTCGAATGATTCAGCGACTTCCGACGTATCGTGCTGGATTTCCCGGATCAGGCGATTGATTTCCTGGGCACTCCGCTTCGATTCTTCCGCGAGCTTCTTCACTTCCTCCGCGACTACCGCGAAACCTTTTCCATGCTCTCCCGCCCGAGCCGCTTCGATTGCGGCGTTCAAGGCAAGCAGATTCGTCTGTTCCGTGATGCCTGTGATTGCTTTCGTGATCCGTTCGATCTCGCTCGATTGCCGGTTCAGCTTTTCGATCGTCTTGGCCGTCTCGTCCGTCGCGTTCTTGATCGCCATCATCTGTCCTTCCGCCTCAGCGATCGATTTCGCTCCTTCTTGGGCGCGTCCGAGGTTTTCCGTCGTCCCTTGATCGATTGCCTGGTTCTTGTCTGCGATCTCCTGCAGACCTTCGGCAGTCGAACCGATCGCGCTCTGACTCTCACTCGCATAATTCGAAGTGGCCTGTGCTCCCTTGCTCATCGATTCGAACAGGCTCGAGACGTCCTGCGTCGTAGCAGCTACTTCCTCCGTGCTTGCATAGAGCTGTTCCGAATAGGCCGTGACCGTCTCCGCGCTCGCATGAACGTTCTGGATCAAGTTGACGAGACTTCCCTTCATCTGATTGAAGGCGAGCACGACTTCCTGTACCTCATCCTTTGACTTCACGGACAATTCCTCTCCGCTCAAGTCCCCTTCAGCGACCTGACGCGCAGAATGCGCGAGGCGCTGAAGCGGACGACCGATCATGCGGCCCATGACCGCTGCCGTGGTGAGGCCGATCACCGTCGCAAGACCGGCGATGAGAAGGAGCAGGTTTCGCGCTCGATCCGCCTGTGCCTTCGCAGCGTCGCCTGTCTTCTTCAAGTTCTCACCTTGAAAGGCGACGAGCGTATCGACGTCTTGCTGGAGTTGTTCGTTGACCGGAAGAACGGTCTCCTTGTAGATCTTCAAGGCACCCTCCGTGTCGCCGTTGCGCGTCAAGTCCATGATGTCGACGGCGCTGTTGTCATATGTGATGACCTGGCTGTAAATTTGATCGAGAAGCGATACCATCTCCTTAGAGGTGAGCGTCTTGCTCAGCTGCTTCAACTGCGCATCCCGGACGTCCTTGTGGTCCTGGAACTGGTCGACGAGCTGTTCGTCGTTCTCTAGCATGAATCCGCGCAGCGATCTTCCCTGGTTCGCGACTGCTAAGGCAAGCTTATCGGCCGTGACGATCTTTGGTACGCGGTCCTCAAGCACCGTCTCATAGCTGTTCGCGACGCTCATCAGCTGAAATGCGCTGAAAGCGGACGCAAACAAAAGGGCCGTGATCACTAGGCCGAAGCCTGCGAATAATTTTTTTCTGATTGTCCATCTCATCATCTCTGCCTCCATTCGTTCAATCGAAAAGCCACTCCTATTTAGTATGTGCATGTACCTGAATGGCTTCCCCGTTCATTTATCGGAATAAGTTGTTCGTTTTTGCACAAAAATCAAAATCTTTGTGCCATCTTTTCGAAGTGAATGACACCCGCTGCTCTTAGACGTTGAAATCGGGCGTGCAGTCCGATACAATGACATGTAGAAGAAAACAGTTCCATGCTTCATATGTTTTCGATTGAGAGGAGAATGACCATGCCTAAATATACGATCGTCGACAAAGATACTTGTATCGCTTGCGGCGCTTGCGGTGCTGCTGCACCAGACATCTATGACTACGATGATGAAGGACTCGCTTACGTCATCCTGGACGACAATGAAGGAACTGCAGTCATCCCTGAAGCACTGTACGATGACATGATCGACGCTTTCGAAGGATGCCCGACGGACTCGATCAAAGTATCGGACGAGTCGTTCGACGGAGACGCGCTTAAATACGAATGATCTTCACATGAAAAAATCCTCTCTCCGGCTTCGGATGATAAGCTCCCTCATAAGTAAACAGTTGAAACAATAAAACTGTCTGCTTATGAAGGGAGCTTTTCCTATGTCTAAAAAACGGCATACCGCGCTAGAAAAGATGAGAGCCATCCGAGCATATGAAGAAGGAACTGGAAGCATGGCCGCGATCGCGTCGCAGTTCGGAATCTCGCTAGACACACTCAAAGAATGGAGAAGCGTATACCGAAACGGCGGCCTTACGGCGCTCGAACCCCGCAAAAAATGGACGGGCTACACGACAGAGCTGAAACATCGAGCCGTACGCGACGTCCTGGAAGGTCGTGAATCCATTCGGAGCGCGACAAAAAAGTATGGTATCTCCGGCAAGAGCGTGTTGAAGAACTGGATAACGCAATATAATGGTCATAGAGAAATCAATGAGAGAAAGAGGCGAACCTCTATGACCAAGGGAAGACAGACGACGTTCGAGGAACGGATCGAAGCGGTGCTCGACTGCATCGGGAGAGGAAAGGACTACCATGGGACGGCAGAGACCCATCGGGTCTCGTATCAACAAATCTATAGCTGGGTCCGGAAGTACGAGAAAGACGGACCAGACGGCTTGATGGACCGGCGGGGACGCACGAGGATGGATGAGGAATTGACGGCGGAGGAACGCCACGCCATCGAGAAGAAGCGACTCGAGCTTGAAAACGAACGTCTCCGCGCGGAGATCATGTTCCTAAAAAAGTTAGAGGAAATCGAGAGGAGGCGAAACTGAGCCAAGTCCGAAACATGGACAAGTACGAGGCGATCCGGAAATTCACAGGTAAGACCTGTTTGTCGATCAATCGTCTATGCGACATCGCGGGTGTCTCGCGCGCCGCCTATTATAAATGGATGAGGTGTGTGCCTTCGGCTCGCGAGGTGGAGAACAAAGCCATCGTCGAGGAGATGCGGACGATCCATGAAGCGGTCGACGGTACCTACGGCTATCGTCGGATGCGTTTGAACCTGAAGCGTCGTTTCGGCAGAAACGTCAACCACAAGCGTGTACGCCGGCTGATGCGCATCGCAGGGCTTCGCTGCGTGATCCGTCGGAAGCGGGCGCAGTATATTCGGCATCCTGCGCAGCAGACAGCTGAGAACCTTCTGAACCGGGATTTCCGTGCGGACGCCCCGGACCAGAAGTGGGTGACTGACGTCACGGAGTTCAAGTATGGGGCTTCGAAGAAGGCCTATCTGAGCGCGATCCTCGACCTGTACGACGGGTCGATCCGCTCCTACGTGATCGGGCACGCGAACAACAACCAGCTGGTCTTCGATACGCTCGACATCGCCATCGCGGGCTCCCCCGGAGCCCGTCCCCTCCTCCATAGCGACCGCGGCTTCCAGTACACGTCCCATGCGTTCCGCTACATGACAGGAAAAGCGGGAATCACACAGAGCATGTCCCGCGTCGGGAAGTGCATCGACAACGGACCGATCGAGTCGTTCTGGAGCGCCCTCAAATGCGAGAGGTACTATCTGCATAAGTACGAGACGTTCGACGAGCTTCGTCATTCGATCGAACAATACATCGAGTTCTACAATCACGAACGATACCAGCAACGATTAAACGGCCTCAGCCCGTTGGAGTACAGGGCTGAGGCCGTTTAAAGGGTTTTCATTTTTACGACTGTCTACTTGACAGGGAGCTGTTCA
>NZ_QPKS01000006.1 GCF_003344535.1 Exiguobacterium flavidum
ATGATAAGCTCCCTCATAAGTAAACAGTTGAAACAATAAAACTGTCTGCTTATGAAGGGAGCTTTTCCTATGTCTAAAAAACGGCATACCGCGCTAGAAAAGATGAGAGCCATCCGAGCATATGAAGAAGGAACTGGAAGCATGGCCGCGATCGCGTCGCAGTTCGGAATCTCGCTAGACACACTCAAAGAATGGAGAAGCGTATACCGAAACGGCGGCCTTACGGCGCTCGAACCCCGCAAAAAATGGACGGGCTACACGACAGAGCTGAAACATCGAGCCGTACGCGACGTCCTGGAAGGTCGTGAATCCATTCGGAGCGCGACAAAAAAGTATGGTATCTCCGGCAAGAGCGTGTTGAAGAACTGGATAACGCAATATAATGGTCATAGAGAAATCAATGAGAGAAAGAGGCGAACCTCTATGACCAAGGGAAGACAGACGACGTTCGAGGAACGGATCGAAGCGGTGCTCGACTGCATCGGGAGAGGAAAGGACTACCATGGGACGGCAGAGACCCATCGGGTCTCGTATCAACAAATCTATAGCTGGGTCCGGAAGTACGAGAAAGACGGACCAGACGGCTTGATGGACCGGCGGGGACGCACGAGGATGGATGAGGAATTGACGGCGGAGGAACGCCACGCCATCGAGAAGAAGCGACTCGAGCTTGAAAACGAACGTCTCCGCGCGGAGATCATGTTCCTAAAAAAGTTAGAGGAAATCGAGAGGAGGCGAAACTGAGCCAAGTCCGAAACATGGACAAGTACGAGGCGATCCGGAAATTCACAGGTAAGACCTGTTTGTCGATCAATCGTCTATGCGACATCGCGGGTGTCTCGCGCGCCGCCTATTATAAATGGATGAGGTGTGTGCCTTCGGCTCGCGAGGTGGAGAACAAAGCCATCGTCGAGGAGATGCGGACGATCCATGAAGCGGTCGACGGTACCTACGGCTATCGTCGGATGCGTTTGAACCTGAAGCGTCGTTTCGGCAGAAACGTCAACCACAAGCGTGTACGCCGGCTGATGCGCATCGCAGGGCTTCGCTGCGTGATCCGTCGGAAGCGGGCGCAGTATATTCGGCATCCTGCGCAGCAGACAGCTGAGAACCTTCTGAACCGGGATTTCCGTGCGGACGCCCCGGACCAGAAGTGGGTGACTGACGTCACGGAGTTCAAGTATGGGGCTTCGAAGAAGGCCTATCTGAGCGCGATCCTCGACCTGTACGACGGGTCGATCCGCTCCTACGTGATCGGGCACGCGAACAACAACCAGCTGGTCTTCGATACGCTCGACATCGCCATCGCGGGCTCCCCCGGAGCCCGTCCCCTCCTCCATAGCGACCGCGGCTTCCAGTACACGTCCCATGCGTTCCGCTACATGACAGGAAAAGCGGGAATCACACAGAGCATGTCCCGCGTCGGGAAGTGCATCGACAACGGACCGATCGAGTCGTTCTGGAGCGCCCTCAAATGCGAGAGGTACTATCTGCATAAGTACGAGACGTTCGACGAGCTTCGTCATTCGATCGAACAATACATCGAGTTCTACAATCACGAACGATACCAGCAACGATTAAACGGCCTCAGCCCGTTGGAGTACAGGGCTGAGGCCGTTTAAAGGGTTTTCATTTTTACGACTGTCTACTTGACAGGGAGCTGTTCAGGAAGAGAGGATTTTTTCGTTTACCGTTTTCCTTTGATGTAAGGTACACCGACTGCTTTAGGTGCATCTGCCCGACCGACGACACCTGCGAGGGCGAGGATCGTCAAGAGGTATGGTGCGATCAGCAAGTAGACTTGCGGAATCTGGTCGAGGACCGGAAGCTGCTGACCGATGATCGAGATCGCCTGGGCGAATCCGAAGAAGAGGGCAGCGCCCATCGCACCGACCGGATGCCACTTACCGAAGATCATCGCAGCGATTGCAAGGAACCCTTGTCCGAGGATCGTCGTCAGGCTGAAGTTCAATGAAATCGATGTCGCGTAGACAGCGCCGGCGAGTCCGCCGAATCCGCCCGAGATCATGACGCCGATGAAGCGCATCTTGATGACGCTGATCCCCATCGTATCGGCAGCCATCGGATGTTCGCCGACCGAACGGAGACGAAGTCCGAACGGCGTCTTGAAGACGACGTACCAGGCAACGAACGCGAGGATGATCGCGATGTAGGAAGTATAGTAGATGTTCGCGAAGAACATTTTAAGCACCGGGATGTCGGAGAGGAACGGGACGTTCTCCTTCGAGATCCGGTTCGGAATCGAATCTGTCTGCCCTTTGTCATACAACGCACGTACGAGGAAGATCGTAAGACCTCCCGCGAGCATGTTGATCGCGACACCAAGTACCGTCTGGTCTGCCCGGAACAAGATGGCAGGGACAGCGAGGAAGAGCGAGAACACGACACCGGCAGCGATCGCGATCAACATCGCGATCCAAGGACTGGCTGCGCCTAGCCCCATCTTTGAAAGCGTAAGGGAAGAGACGATCCCGACGAATGCGCCCATGATCATGAGACCCTCGAGGGCGATGTTGACGACGCCGGACCGTTCACTGAAGATGCCGCCTAGAGCTGCAATGATCAGCGGAGCCGAATAGGCAAGCGCAATCGGCACGATGATATAGAGTACTTCAAGAAAGCCCATTATTTACCGGCTCCTTTCGATGTTTTCGCCATGTCCTTCTTCGTCGTGAAGCGGTCGATCACGAGACGGATCGCATAACCTGAAGCGACGAAGATGATGATGAAGGCGATGATGATTTTGATGAGTTCAGGAGGAATACCGACCTGTTGCATCGAGAGACCACCGATGTTGAGTCCTGCGAACAGGAGTGCCGCAAGGACGACCCCAATCGGGTTGTTCGCTCCAAGAAGCGCGACGGCGATCCCGTCAAAACCGACCCCCGTGAATGAAGCATTGAGCGTCATGTTCTGGAACGTACCGAGCCCTTCCATCGCTCCCGCAAGGCCGGCGAACACACCTGAGATGACGAATGAGAGGACGATGTTGCGCTTGACGCTCATACCAGCGTACTCAGCAGCACTCTTATTGAAACCGACGGCACGAAGTTCATATCCAAGCGTCGTCTTCCACAGAATGAACCAGAAGACGGCGGCTGCGAGGACGGCGACGAAAATCCCGTTGTGCAGGCGTGAGAAGTCCGTCAGCTCTGAGAGGAACGTCGAAGCGAGCGAAGCCGACTCTTTGACCGTCTCCGTCCGTTCGTTCGTGATGCCGATATACCTGCGCAAGATGTCATTCGTCAAATAAAGCGCGATGTAGTTCATCATGATTGACGTGATGACCTCGTGGACATGGAAAACAGCTTTTAGTACACCCGGAACAGCTGCCCAGAGTGCTCCAGCCAGTCCTGCGCCGATCAGCGCGAGCGGGAGGTGGATTGCAGTCGGCAGGTCGAACGAAATACCAATCCAGACGGCGACCATCCAGCCGACGAGCACCTGGCCTTCGACCCCGATGTTGAAGAGTCCTGTGCGGAACGCGAACGCGACCGCTAGCCCTGCGAAGATGAGCGGCGCAGTCGCACGAAGCGTCTCGCCGATGCTATATGGCTCTCCGAAGATGCCGTAGTAAAGCTGATAGAATCCTTCTCCTGCGTCGTAGCCCCCTGCGATCATCACGATCGCACCGACCGCGATTCCGAGGATGATCGACAGGATCGGGATCAGGATTCCATAGAAACGTTCGAGCTTCATACTTGATCTGCCCCTTCCTTCTTACCGCCGGCCATCAGGAATCCGAGTTCGAGCTCATTCGTCTCTTTCGGATCGCGATAGGCGACGATCTTACCTTCATAGAGAACGGCGATCCGGTCTGATACGTGAAGGATTTCTTCGAGTTCGAAGGAAATCAACAGCACGGCACGCCCTTTTTCGCGTTCTTCGATCAATTGTTGGTGAATGAATTCAATCGCTCCGACATCAAGCCCCCGTGTCGGTTGCGCAGCGACCAGGAGGTCCGGTGAACGGTCGACTTCACGGGCGATGATCGCCTTCTGCTGGTTACCCCCGGACAATGCGCGGGCGAACGTGTCGACGCTTGGTGTTCGGACGTCAAACTTCTCAATCAATTTTTTAGCTTTCTCGGCTACGGCGTTATAGTTCATGATCCCGCCCTTGGAGAAAGGTTTTTTGTAGTAGGTTTGAAGGACCATGTTATGCCCGATCGAATAGTCGAGTACGAGTCCGTGTTTGTGACGGTCTTGCGGGATGTGCCCGATTCCTGACTCCGTGACCTTGCGCGGTTTTAAGTTGGTGATAGGTTTATTATTAAGATAAACTTCTCCACTATACGGTTTACGAAGTCCAGTGATCGCCTCGATCAATTCCGTCTGACCGTTGCCATCGATACCGGCGATTCCGACGATTTCTCCGGCTCGCACGTTCAAATCGAGTCCACGAACGGCTTCTACGCCACGGCTGTCTTTGACGACCAGGTTTTTGACATCGAGTACTGATTCTTGTGGATTTGCCTTGGAATACTCCGCATCGAAGTTTACTTCACGTCCAACCATCATTTCCGCCAGGCGGTTCTCAGTCATCGTTTCGTCGATATCGACCGTCCCGATGTATTTACCACGGCGAATCGTCGTACAACGGTGCGCCACCGTCTTGATCTCCTTCAGCTTGTGCGTGATCAGGATGATCGATTTCCCTTCGCTGATCAGTCGGTTCATGATCTGGATCAACTCTTGGATCTCTTGAGGCGTCAACACGGCAGACGGCTCATCGAAGATCAAGATATCCGCGCCGCGATAGAGCGTCTTCAAAATTTCGACACGCTGCTGCATACCGACAGAGATATCCTCGATTTTCGCATCCGGGTCAACTGCCAGCCCGTACTGCTCGGAAATCTGACGCACTTTCTCACGTGCAGCTGCACGATCGATTTGAAGGCCTGATTTCGGTTCTGCCCCGAGGATGATGTTTTCTGTGACAGTGAAGTTTTGAACGAGCATGAAGTGCTGATGCACCATCCCGATTCCAAGATCGTTCGCGACGGTCGGACTCGTGATTTCCACTTTCTCTCCGCGTACGCGAATCTCTCCAGCCTCAGGCTGATACAGACCAAACAAGACGTTCATCAGCGTCGATTTTCCGGCACCGTTTTCACCAAGTAATGCGTGAATCTCACCTTTCCGAAGCTGGAGCGTGATATTATCATTTGCGACGAAATTGCCAAACTCTTTACGTATGTTCAGCATCTCAATGACGTATTCCAAGAAAATCCACTCCCATGTTTAGTTTAAAAGGGGAGGCCGCAGCTCGCGACCCCCGCTCCCTTAATGAATTATAGCGACGCTTCGTATGCTTTATACTCGTCGTCTGTAGCTGGCACTTTGATCTCGCCATCCATCATTTTCTTCTTGTACTCATCGACTTTAGTCAAGATGTCTTCCGAGATGTTGTCTTTCGAAGGAGCGATATCTACACCGCCGTCTTGAAGACCGAACTCGACGATCTTGCCGCCTGGGAATTTGCCGTCCTTCGTATCTTTCGCGACTTTCTCGACCGCGATGTCTACGCGTTTGACCATCGACGTAAGTGTGACGTTCTCAGGCATACCTTCTTCGACTTGGTCACGGTCAACACCGATGACCCAAACCTCTTCACCGTTCTTCTTACGGTTCTTCGCTTCCGTGAAGACCCCTACACCAGTACCGCCAGCAGCGTGATAGATGATGTCAGCCTTCTTGCCGTACATACCTGAAGCGATTGCTTGTCCTTTTTCAGCTGCGTTGAAGTCTTCAGCATATTGAACGAGTACTTCTGCTTCCGGGTTTACAGCCTTGACGCCTGCTTTGAAGCCACTTTCGAATTTCTTGATGAGGTCAGAGTTGACTCCGCCGACGAAACCGACTTTGTCAGTCTTCGTCGTAAGACCTGCTACGACACCTACGAGGAACGAACCTTCTTGTTCCTTGAAGACGATCGAAGCGACGTTCGGCTGCTCGACGACCATGTCGACGATTGCGAAGTTGTTGTCTTTGAACTGAGTCGCAACTTTGTTGATGTCTTCAGCCATCAAGAAACCGATACCGAGGATCAGATCGTACTTCGCACGAGCAAGTTGCTGCAAGTTCGGCTGGTAGTCCGATTGTTTAGCAGACTGGAGGTACTTGTAGCCAGTGCCTTCCTTCAAGTCGTTTTCCTTACCGAACTTCGTAAGACCTTCCCAAGCCGATTGGTTGAACGATTTGTCGTCAACGCCGCCAGTATCTGTTACCATACCGACTTTGAAGCTGTCTTTTTCGCCGCCTGAACCGCCGTTAGACTCTTTTTCGTCTCCACCGCAAGCTGCGAGGACCGAGCTCATTGCAAAACCTGTTGCCGCTAAAGCGAGAAGTGATTTCTTTTTCATGTGAAGTGTTCCCCTTTCGAATATGGTCATGCAAGTTCTTGCTACGTCAAGCACCCGAGGCTGGTGATGTGGAAGCGTTATAACCAAGTAGAAAGCGCTTTCAGGGGAATCCCCGAAAACAATCGTTACACACGCTTACGAATGACATGGAAGTCGAATTTGTCAGCGCGGAAATAATTCGCTGAGAAGAGCACCGCACGGTCGAGCTCATCGTAATGCGTCTGTCGCAAGACGAGCAGTGGTTGATCCGTATGTAGCTGTTCAGCGATTTTTGCATCGATGCGCGGCTCGATGTGCGTTACCGCGTGTGTGACGCGGCGCCCGACTTCCTTTTCCAGCGCGTCGAAGAGCGACGTCGAGGAGAACAGCTGGGCTTCATTTTTAATATAATGACTAGGAATCTTATCTACGCAGTATACGACCGGCACATCTCCTGCGAGACGAATCCGTTCGATCCGGTATACCAACTCTCCCGGAGCAAGTTGAAAGCGCTCTCGGTCGCGGTCAGTCGGTTCCACCAATTCGGACGACAAGACTTCAGAACCTGGAACCATACCTGCTCGGGAGATCATCTCCGTCACGCTGTAGAGTTCTTCGATTCCAGAAGCAAAAGGTGGACGTGCGTTGATAAAAGTACCGACACCGTGTTTACGGATGACGATATTCTCGTCTTCAAGAATTCGTAATGCCTCTCGAAGAGTTGCCCGGCTTACGCCAAGCTGCTTTGAAAGTTCAAACTCTGAAGGTAATTTCTCGCCTTCCTTGTAAACGCCGCCATCAATGTCGGACTTGATTTTTTCAATCACGCGTAAGTAAAGCAAACGATGATCTAATTTAATCGACATGACGCATCTCCATCCTCTATCTAGTTGTAACCAGTGCTCAGACTTCTGACGTATGAGAACTCCAGCCAAGATAAGTATATGACGCAACAACTCATCCTGCAATCTTTTTGTAACATGTTAGAAGTCTGACTTCTGGCGCTTTGTAACCCTTTTCATCATTACATAAAATAGGAAGAAAATAGGGCATTCGTATCAGGAATGCCCTATTCATCACCTTACCTTTCCGGGACCGAGATCTTTCCTGAGATGACGTCTTCCTTCGCCTTCTTCAGTTCGTTTCGAATCTCGTCAGACAACATGTCCGACGAAACGACATCGACGCCGTCTTCCTTCATGCCGTAACGTAACGTCTCGCCGCCTTTAAGCTCTCCTGCCTTCGCCTTACCTGCGACATCCGCGACAGCACGGTCGACACGCTTGACGACTGAAGTCAACGTGACGCCTTCAGGCATCCCCTCTTCGGTCTGATCACGGTCTACACCGATGACGTAGACGTCTTCACCGTTCTTCTTACGGTTTTTCGCTTCAGTGAAGATGCCATTCCCCGTTCCGCCCGCCGCGTGGAAGATGACGTCAGCTCCCTTACCGTACATGCCTGCAGCGATCGCTTGACCCTTTTCGGGTGCCGCGAAGTCCTCAGCGAACTGGACATCGACCTGGATGTCCGGATTGATTGATTTCGCTCCTGCGATGAAACCGGCGCGGAACCGTTCGATGACGTCCATCTGCATCCCGCCGATGAAACCGACGTGATCCGATTTCGTCTGCATGGCAGCTGCGATTCCGGCAAGGTATGCCCCTTCGTTCTCTTTGAACGTGATCGACGTGACGTTCTCGCCTTCGACGACGTTATCGACGATCGCGAATTGCGTGTCCTTGAACTGGCTCGAGACCGTCTTGATATCCTCGTTGAACGTGTTACCGATACCGAAGACGAGATCTGCTCCGCCTCGCGCAAGGCGCGACAAGTTCGGTTGATAGTCCTGTTGCGCCTTCGATTGAAGGTAGGAGTATCCTTCGCCTTCTTTAACTCCCTCTTTCTCGCCGTATGCCTTCAGGCCTTCCCAGGCCGACTGATTGAATGATTTGTCATCGATGCCGCCTTTGTCCGCGACCATCGCGACTGAGAACCCTTCGTTCTTCTTTTCTCCGCCATCGCCACACGCAGCCAGTCCGGCAGTCGACACCGCCAGCGCAGAGAACAACACCATCTTATTCTTCATCATTCTGATTTCCCCTCCCGTGATAACGCTTTCATTATCTGTTTGTTAAAAAAGCGCTCTCAGCCCGTCAAATATTTTCTTCTCTTACTCGAGAGTATGACAAACCGTAACTTGAGATTCAACAGACGTCTGACATCTAAATATGTTTTTTTATGCCATTTATTTTTCTTACAGGCCATGTATAGGTTTTCAAACCATTTTTATATCTCTTATTTTTGCTTATTCCCCAATTCATCCCATATTTTTTGAAACAAAAATACGTTCACACGAGTTCGTGTGAACGTATAATCACGTACCGATGACGCGCCTCGGTTTCGACCCTTCCGACGCTCCAATCAAACCGTTCGCTTCAAGTGAATCGATCAGGCGGGCCGCCCGATTATATCCGATGCGATACTTGCGCTGAATCATCGAGGTCGAGACCGTTTCTTGTGTCAGCGTATACTGGACGACTTCATCGTAAAGCGGATCGTCTGATTCCGCCTCGCCTTCCGGCACGTCCTTCGGTATCATCGCCTCGACATACTGCGCCTTCTGTTGCGAGATGACGTGGTTGACGATCTTCTCGACCTCTTCGTCGGACAGGAAAGCTCCTTGGACACGAACCGGCTTGTTCATCCCATTTCCGAGCAGCAACATATCACCGCGCCCAAGCAGTTTGTCTGCTCCGCTCGTATCAAGGATTGTCCGCGAATCCGTGCCGCTCGAGACACTGAAGGCGATCCGTGACGGGATGTTCGCCTTGATGACGCCGGTGATGATATCGACACTTGGCCGCTGTGTCGCGATGACCATATGGATGCCGGCAGCACGCGCCATCTGTGCGAGACGCATGATCGCATCCTCGACTTCACTCGATGCGACCATCATCAGGTCGGCGAGTTCATCGACGATGACGACGATATACGGCAAACGTTGGTGCACTTTCTCATCCGCGTTCATCTTGTCGATCAGCTGGTTATAGCCTTCGATGTTCCTGACACCGTTCTGACTGAAGATCTCATAACGGCGCTCCATCTCTGAGACGACCTGCTTCAATGCTTGAGCCGCCTTCTTCGGATCCGTCACGACAGGTGCTAGTAGATGAGGAATGCCGTTATAGACGTTCAACTCGACCATCTTCGGGTCGATCATCATCAATCGCACCTCATCCGGCCGCGCCCGCATCAGGATCGAGACGATCATCCCGTTGATACAGACCGATTTACCGGAACCGGTCGAACCGGCGACGAGGACGTGAGGCATCTTATTGAGTTTCGCCGTCACCGTTTCACCCGAGATGCTTCGTCCGAGCGCGACGAGTAGCCGGTCCGGATCAGTCTGGACGCTTTCCGCTCCGAGCACTTCACGGAGCGAGACCATTGCGACCTCGCGGTTCGGCACCTCGATGCCGACTGCCGCCTTCCCTGGAATCGGTGCTTCGATACGGATGTCCTTCGCGGCAAGCGCGAGGGCAAGGTCGTCCGCGAGACCTGTGATCCGGCTCAGCTTGATTCCCTGGTTCGGTTCGATCTCATACTTCGTCACACTCGGTCCGAGATGAATCTTCAATACCTTCGCGCCGATTCCGAACGAACGAAGTGTCGCAATCAACTTTGTCGCGTTGTCCTTCAAGCGCTTGTTTTCACCAGACAAGTCCTTCGCCACCGGTTCAGCGAGCAAGTCGAGTGAGGGCAGCTGGTAGCCGTCAGGTGTCTCTGTCATCGTCAAAGGACCGATCGGCTCCTTCGCCTGCGGCTCGACATGATCGGCGAAGCCGATGATCGGAACGTCCTGAATGCTCGTGATTGGATCTTCCGGCCCCTCGGCGGCCAAGTCCTTCTCCTCGGTCAGCCGCACTTCAGGTTTGTTCCGCTTTTTCTCCTTTGGTGCTTCCATCCGCTTCGGTTCGACTGTTGGTCGGTTGCGGTAATCCTCGATCCGTTCCCGCGCACCGCTTCCTAGATCCGAGTAGAACGATGGACGGAGCACATGGACGGAGAACCCGATCAAGAAGAGCCCGATCAGAAACGTCCCGAAACTCGAGATATAATAGTCGGACTGGAGATAGAGCAGACCGTTCAAGCGTCCTCTAGGCTCCCCGAGCAAGAGGTCAAGCCAAATGAAGAGTCCGAGCGCAAGGAGCGACCAGGCCGCCTTGTCCCGCCGTTCAAGCGACGACAATGCCAGGAGACCGCCTCCCCCGATCAGACCGTAGAGCAATGAGCCGAACTGGCCGACGAGTGAATCGGCGAATCGCGAGAGCGAGGCCCCGAACTCCCCGAACTTCCCTAATGCCAGAAGATAGAGCAACAGGAACAGGATCGACCCGATCCAGAGATATGTACGAACAGGTATCGGCGCCTTTTTCTTCTTTTGCGGAGCGCGCCTGCTCGGCGCCTTCTTCCGCGGTTGACGCTTCGTTGTCGTCGCCACACCAAGACCCTCCTTTTCAAAAAAACGACTCAGTCGACCGTTACGGTTTCCTGAGTCGCAGTCATTTGTCAGATTTCCATGATGATCGGCAAGATCATCGGGCGGCGTTTCGTCTGTTCATAGAGGAACGCGCTGAGCTTGTCACGGATGAGTGATTTCATCTCCGTCCAGTCAAGCTCGCCATTCAGCTTACCGTGCAGCTGTTTCGCGACGATCCGGTTTGCTTCGTTGATCATCTCTTCTGATTCGCGCATATAGACGAATCCGCGTGAGATGATCTCTGGTCCTGAAACGATCGTCTTGCCTTTTCTGCTGATCGTCAACACGCAGAGCACGACGCCGTCTTGTGACAGGAGACGGCGGTCACGGAGGACGATGTTCCCGACGTCACCGACGCCGATTCCGTCGATCAGCACGTTTCCTGCGTTGACTTTACGAGTCATGCGCGCCTTTCGCTTCTCGAACTCGACGACATCACCGTTCTCGACGATGAAGATGTTGTTCGCGTTCACGCCGACCGTCTGTGCGAGACGGCTATGCGCCTTTTGCATCCGGTATTCTCCGTGGATCGGCATGAAGAACTTCGGTTTGATCAAGTTGAGCATCAGCTTCAAATCCTCGGCAGACCCGTGGCCTGATACGTGGACTTTACGTTGGTTATAGATGACGTTCGCACCGGCGCGGAACAAGAGGTCGATCGTCTTCGAGACGGACTTCTCATTACCCGGAATCGGCGTCGCGGCGATGACGACCGTATCATTCAAACGAATGTTGACCTGCTTATGGGCATTGCGCGCCATGCGCGTCAGTGCGGCCATCGGCTCCCCTTGCGAACCTGTCGTCAGGATGACGACCTGATTGTCGTCAAGTCGATTGACTTCTGACAGTTCGATCAGCGTCTTCGGCTTGAAACGAAGATACTTCAGCTTTTCTGCCACTTCGACGATGTTGACCATACTGCGGCCGACGACCGCGACTTTACGGTTGTTGGCCTCTGCAGCAGTGAACACCTGTTGCAATCGATGGACGTTCGATGCGAACGAAGCGACGAGGACACGGCCCGGTGCCTCGTAGATGACATCATTGAGCTCGGAGCCGACGATCGATTCCGAACCGGTCATGCCCGGACGTTCCGCGTTCGTCGAATCTGACAACAGGCAAAGTACTCCTCGCTGACCGATGGCCGCGATTTTGCCGAAGTCGGCTTGTTTGCCGTCGACTGGCGTGTAATCGAACTTGAAGTCCCCAGTGTGGACGATCGCTCCTTGGGACGTTTGGATACAAATCCCGACCGCGTCCGGAATCGAGTGGTTGACCCGGAAGAACGTGACGAAATGTCCTGCAATCGTCAGCTTCGTCTTCGCATCGATGACGCGAAGGTCTGCCCGTTTAAGTAGCCCGGCTTCCTTCAACTTGATCTCGATCAGGCCGAGCGTCAAACGAGTTCCATAGACCGGTACTTTCAAATCGCGCAGCACGTAGCTGAGCGCCCCGATATGGTCTTCATGACCATGTGTGATGAAAATCCCTTGAATCCGTTCCTTGTTTTCTTTTAAATAACTGATGTCTGGAATGACTTTGTCGATTCCAAGCATCTCATCTCCTGGGAACATGAGTCCAGCATCGATAACGAAGATGTCCTCGTCGAGTTCGACGACGTACATGTTCTTACCGATTTCACCGGCGCCACCAAGAGCAAAGACGCTTACTTTTTCCGTCTTCTTCTTTGACACGACATGACCTCCTATTTTTATTCACTTTTCGTGAGCCGTCCACATATCACTATCACTATTCTAGCCGAATTTCAGACGCCTGCCAACAATTGGCCGTCGGATTCTGAAAAAAAACGGCTTGACTGGCGACTTACGCCAATCAAACCGTATTACTTCCCAAGCAGTTCTTCGATTTCATCGGTTCGGTCGGCTATAAGGGACTCAGCTGGACGTTTCCCCTTCTTCAAATCGTTCAAACTATGTCCGAACGTCATCTCGAAGTGCGGGACATCCTTGAAGCGGGTCCAGTCCCCGCCCCAGTCGAATCCTAATGCCTTGCCAAGCATCCCGATTTCGTTCCAATCGTTCTTGCCTGAACCGTTCCCGTCATGATTTAAATCGTAGGTGATGCCGCCGTCCGGTTTCAACAGGACGAAATCGAATGCGAGACCGTAGTTGTGCATCGACTCCCCACCCCGTGCGTTCGTGACGATTTCTCCGGATTTCGACCGTCCTTGCGAGAACAGCTCGTCCTGTTCCTTTTTCGTCCGGTATCCTTGTGTGATCCGGATATCGATGTCGTAACAAGACTTGCTCAACCGGATCAAATCCTCAGCCCCTTGGCGGACGCTCGGGTGAAGATTTTCGAGCCGCTCCGCACTCTTTCTGAGGAGTGCGTTCTCAGCCGCTTCGTCACGCGGACAAGCTTCGATTCCTAAGTCAGGTTCGTCGATCAGGACGCTCGGTAATCGGTTCATCGAAGCGGCGATGAAGAGACCTGCCGCGAACATCCCGAACGCAAAGAGGATCCAGCCGAATATCGTCCCACGTCTCATTAGCGACGCAACTTCTTCCGAATCTTCTTCAAGAGTGGCAAAGCGACTTCCATCCCGAGATAAAGCGGTCGGTTCAGCACGTAGTCGAACTCGCCTGCCTTCTCGATCATTTCGCTTCCCCAGCCCGATTTGAAGGCATAGAGTCCAGCATAGTGATCTTCAGGGTCCGTCGAGCCGCTGACACCTCCGAAGTCGTATGAAAGCGCGCCGTGGGCTTTCGCGTATTTCATCATCGTCCATTGCATGAGATGGTTCGGCATGAATTCACGGTACGCGTTCGAAGAAGCACCATACAGGTAATAGGAACGTCGTCCTGCAAGCGTCAGGATCGCTCCCGACAGAATGACGCCGTTCGGATGCTTCGCTGCGATCCCGAGCAATTCCGTTTTCGAGGCCTGCGCTTTTTCGATCTGGGCGTTCGTCTGGCCTTTACGATTCTCAAGGCTTTTGAGCTTCTTCTCCTTCTGTTCCTTCTCGAGCTGGCGTTCGATCTTCTCGAGTTCGTTGCCAGCCTCGATCAGTAGCGCCTCCACGTTCGCGAGAGCCTGCTCGACGTCAAGCTTCGTCAAGAACAGCGCAGCGTCCCCGTTTAATCTCAGCTTGTCATACAGATTCTCGAAATAATCGAGTCCGCGGATCGAGAAGCCGTCACGTTCTCCCGTCTCGACCATCAACTCGGCGAACGTCTTCAAATCCTCCCTGCCCGCCTCATAGCAGACGATTCCTTTGCGTTCCGCAAGGCGTACGTTATAGCGGAATTTCGGATGGAATGCCTCGAAGATTTCCTGCTCGTCGCGATCAAGGTTCGTCTCCATCGTAAAGCGGGGCTGAGCATGATCGAATCCGCCGCCATATCCCTGGTGTTTGAACCCGAGACGCGCCATCTCCCCGATGAAACCCGGATACTCGTCCCGGTCGACGTTCGGATCGATTTTGATCGCGATCGCCTTATGCTGCTTCGCGACTTCGACCGCCGCATCCCGCAGCGCAGCGACCGCTTCGAGGTCGTCATAGTCGACGACGAACCCGCGCGGTGCGTAACAGAGCGTGTACGGCAGCTTAGGCACCTTTTTGAAGAGAAGGAGCCCTGTACCGACCGGGCCGTTCGAATCGCCGACCGCGATCCGCTCATGGTCCCATCCCTTCTTGACTTCTCCCCAAGCCGGAAGTTGGAGCAAGTCGCCCTTTGGATGTTGTTTGACGAATTCGTCAAACGCCTCTATGGATAAATCGATTCGATGATAAGTCACTGCTTTTCCTCCAATTGTTGAATCGTTTCGCGCACGATCTGTTCCTCATCGAGCGGGATTTTTTCATCCCCGATGATTTGATATTTCTCGTGCCCTTTCCCGGCCAGGATGACGATATTGTCCGGCCGAGCGAGTCGTGCCGCGTACTTCACCGCCTCGAAGCGGTCTCCGATCGTCACGAACTGGTCGTGCGTCATTCCTTTTGCGATGCCGGACAGGATGGTCTCCTCAGACTCGAATCGCGGGTCATCCGTCGTGATGACGACGGTCCCGGCATACGTCGAGGCCATCTCGCCCATCGCGGGCCGTTTCGTAACATCACGGTTCCCACCTGTACCGATCAAGAAGACGATATTTTCTTTCGGCACGCCGACAAGTGCCTGCAGGCATTGTTCGATGCCGTCCGGAGTGTGTGCATAGTCGACATAGATGTTATAGCCCGGAATCGGCAGACGCTGCATCCGGCCTTTCGCGGGGTGGATCGTCTCGATCGCCGCAGCGATCTCAGGGAGCTCGTAACCGAGCGACAGCAGCACGCCGGTCGCAAGCAGGAGATTGTAGACGTTGAACCGGCCGATGAACTGTACCGTCAATTCGACCTGCTCCTCCTGATACGCCATCGTGAATGTCGTTTCTTGCAGAGTCTGGCTGATGTCATGCGCTGTCAGGTCCGCCGGACGATCGATTCCGTAAGTCAAGACGTTCGCGCCGGTCATCCGTTCGAACAACTCGCTCGTCTCGTCGTCGGCGTTCAGCACGGCCGTCTTTCCTTCCGAGAGGCGTTGTCCGAGCTGTGCGAAGAGCAATCCTTTGGCACGGGCATAATTGTCGAACGTCTTATGGAAATCAAGGTGGTCATGCGTCAGGTTCGTAAAACCGGCGACGTCGAAGTCAGCCCCCGCGACACGGCCAAGTTCAAGACCGTGGGAGGACACTTCCATGATGACGTCTTCGACGCCTTCGGCGTGCATTTGATGGAAGAACTCCTGCAGCTCGGAACTTTGCGGCGTCGTGTTGCGACTCGGCACGACGCGGTCTCCGATTTTCACTTCGACGGTGCCGATGATGCCGGTCTTCCTTCCGAGGCGCGCAAGGACGTCCCGGATGATGGTCGTCGTCGTCGTCTTCCCGTTCGTTCCGGTGATGCCGATCATGCGCATTTTTTCAGACGGGTAGTCGTAGAACTTTCCCGCGAGCTGGGCGATGGATCGAGTCGTGTTCCGGACGATGATGACCGGAATATCAACGTCGAGCGGACGTTCCGCGACGATGGCGACAGCCCCTTGCGCCTCAGCCTGTCTTGCGAAGTCATGGCCGTCGACGGTATACCCTGGAATCGCCACGAAGAGCGTTCCCGGCCGGACGAGGCGCGAATCGGTCGTCAGCGCATCAACTTCCGCGTCAGCCATTCTTTCGATTTTCTTTATCTGGATGGCGTGAATCAATTCAGCTAGGTTCAAGGGTATTCCTTCTTTCTCGGCTACATTTGTTCGTTCTGTTCGCTATTAGTTTAGGGGAAGGCACCTCTCGTTTCAAGAGTCACTCTTCCTCAGCAGGCATGACATAGGACTTCGCAGGTGCTTCTGCGAATACCTCGCGTATCAGTTCCTCGATTACTTCAGGCGTGATCCGTTCGACTTCCGCGATGACCTCTTCAAGGGACGGATGGCGTTCGAGATGCAGTTCATTGCGCGCATTCCGGTTCATATGGCTGGACGAGCCTTCGTTGCTCAAAATGAGTGACCCCTTCAGCTGTTCGATCCCGCCTTCGATTTCCTCCTGTGTCAATCCTTCTGCGAGCAGCCGCTCGATTTCTTGAGCGAGGAGCTGTTCGACTTCCGGAAGGGTTTCCGGTGAAGTCCCGACATAGATCGTATACGTCCCGTGATCGTCGAACGTCGTGTAATAGGAGTAGACGGAATAGGCGAGTCCCCGTTCTTCCCGAATCGTTTGGAAGAGACGGCTCGACATCGTCGCTCCGAAAGCATTGTTGAGCAATGCCAGCGCAGGAAGACGTTCATCCGCTGATTTCAGACCGCGGAAATTGTAGCAGAGATGGACTTGTTCCGTCTCCTTCTCCTTACGGACGATCCCGCTTTTCAGTACAGGTTCTTTTACGAGACGGGTCGTCTCCGTATCCTCCATCGCCGAGAAACGCTCCTTGATATGCGCGAGCAGCTCATCCGTCACGTGACCAGCGACAGAGATGACGATCTGATCCGGTGAATAGGCCTCTTTCAAATATGATTCGATCATCTGCCGGTCGATTCGGCGGACGCTCTCTTCCGTGCCGAGGATAGGCTGTGCCATCACATCCTCCCCGTACGCGGCGAAGGCAAGCAGTTCATGGACGAGGTCGTCCGGCGTATCTTCGTACATCTTGATCTCTTCGATGACGACACGCTTCTCCTTCTCGATCTCCTCTTCCGCGAAGGTCGAATCGAGGAACATGTCCGCTAAGACGTCAAAAGCATCTTCCGCATGCTCGTCGAGCGTCTTGACGTAATAACAGGTCTGATCCTTCGAGGTGAATGCATTGATATTTCCACCGAGCCGGTCGAAGTAAACTGCGATTTCTTTCGCGGAACGTTTTGATGTCCCTTTGAACATCATATGTTCGATGAAATGACTGATGCCGTGCTCCTCTTGCTTCTCCGTCCTAGAACCTGCCTTGATGAAAATACCCGTCGCGACGCTTCGCGTTCCTTCCATCCGTTCAGATACGATTCGGACTCCGTTGTCTAATACGATTCTCTCTATCATCTCGTTCCTCCTCTATGAAACAAGGTGGCCTTTTGCGCATCCTACTGCGCGAAAGAGCCACCTTGATCAATTAGTTACGACGTGGCGGACGTTGTCCGTCGCGCGGCGGGCGCGAACCACTGTCCCGACGCGGCGGGCGGCTTTCACGCTCAGTTTTTTTCTTTTCCTCGTATGCTTCTCGCTCGTCAGGCGTCATGCCTTCGACAAGCAACACTTTGTGTGATGCATTGACGCGTCCCTTGTCATCGATTTCCGTGACACGGACTTTCAACTTGTCCCCGAGCTTGACGACGTCCTCAGTCTGTCCAACGCGCTCGAGTGCGAGTTCTGAGATGTGGACGAGAGCGTCTTTGCCTTTGAACAACTCGACGAATGCACCGAACTTCTCGATCCGGCGAACCGTCCCGTCGAATTCTTCGCCGATGACGACTTCACGGACGATATCCTCGATCATCTGGCGAGCCTTGTCGATTCCAGCCTGATCCGTCGAAGCGATGAAGACCGAACCGTCCTGCTCGATGTCGATTTTGACGCCCGTCTCATCGATGATACCGTTGATGATCTTCCCGCCTGGTCCGATGACGTCACGAATCTTATCCGGATTGATTTTGATCGTGACGATTTTCGGAGCGTATTGCGAAAGCTCGGTGCGCGGCTCTGCGATGACCGTGTTCATATGCTCGAGGATATGAAGACGTCCGAGGCGGGCCTGCTCGAGAGCCTCTTCAAGAATCTGGCGCGTGATTCCGCCGATTTTCATGTCCATTTGCAGCGCGGTGACGCCTGCTTCCGTCCCGGCAACTTTGAAGTCCATGTCGCCAAGGTGATCTTCCATCCCTTGGATGTCCGTCAGGATCGAATAGTTCTCACCTTCCATGATCAGACCCATCGCGATACCAGCGACTGGCGCCTTGAGCGGGACACCTGCATCCATCATCGCAAGGATCGATCCGCAAATCGAAGCCTGTGAAGATGAGCCGTTCGACTCGAGTACTTCCGAAACGAGACGGATCGTGTACGGGAAGTCCTCGTCTGAAGGCAAGACTGGGCGAAGCGCGCGCTCTCCGAGAGCACCGTGACCGATTTCACGGCGACCAGGCGCACGCATCGGACGTGCCTCTCCGACAGAGAACGGAGGGAAATTGTAGTGATGCATGAAGCGCTTCTCTTCTTGCAGCCCGATTCCGTCGATGATCTGCGCATCGCCGACGACTCCGAGTGTCGCGATCGAAAGCACCTGTGTCTGACCGCGCGTGAAGAGGCCAGATCCGTGCGCGCGCGGCAACAGACCGACTTCTGAATCAAGCGGACGGATTTCAGCAAGTCCACGGCCGTCCGGACGGACTTTGTCTTCCGTGATCAGGCGGCGCACTTCTTCTTTGACGAACTTATTCAGAATGCCTGATACCTCACCGAGCTGTTCAGCCGTGACCGTCTCGTCAGCAGCGTAGAGGTCGATATACTTCGCGATGACTTCCGTGATCGCGATGTCGCGTGCCTGCTTCTCTGTGACCTGGACGGCCGCAGTAAGTTCCGCAAGGGCATCTGCCTTCAGGCGTGCGACGAGTGATTCGTCGAACGATGCGACCGTGTAAGCGAATTTCTCCTTGCCGACCTGAGAGACGATCTCCTCTTGGAAGGCGACGAGCTCCCTGATGACGTCGTGTCCGAGCAGAATCGCTTCGAGCATCGCCTGTTCAGATACTTCCTTCGCACCGGCTTCGACCATGTTGATTGCATGTTTCGTCCCTGCGACTTGCAGATCGATGTCGCTCTCTTCCGCCTGAGCCGATGTCGGATTGACCACGAACTCGCCGTTGACGCGACCGATCGTCACGCCGGCAATCGGGCCATCGAACGGAATGTCAGAAATCGAAAGTGCGATCGATGCGCCGATCATCGCTGCTACTTCAGAAGAGCAATCCGGGTCAGCCGAGAGTACAGTCGTCGCGACTTGGATGTCGTGACGGAAACCTTCCGGGAAGAGCGGGCGGATCGGGCGGTCGATCAGGCGCGACGTCAAGATCGCGCTCTCACCTGGACGGCCTTCACGTTTAAGGAAACCTCCAGGGATTTTACCAACTGCATATAGTTTTTCTTCATAGTTTACCGTCAGGGGGAAGAAGTCCAAGTCCTTCGGCTGTTTCGAAGCGACTGCTGTCGCAAGTACCGCCGTGTCGCCATAGCGGACGAGCGCTGAACCGTTCGCCTGTTTCGCCAGTTGCCCGACTTCAATTGTTAGTGGACGTCCACCGAGTTCGGTCGAAAACGTCTGTTTCGTTTGTGACATGCACAAATCTCCTCTCACATCTATCCATTTTTTCATTCAAGTCTAATTATGTAGGTTTAAGGACCAAATGTCCACGAATCGACAAAAAAAAGAAACAGGAGACAGTGCTCCTGCTTCTGCTTGGCTGTTCGCAAATTAGCGACGGAGACCAAGGCGCTCGATCAACGAACGGTAACGAGCTACATCCTTGTTACGAAGGTATGTGAGCAGGTTACGGCGACGACCGACCATTTTCAAGAGACCACGACGTGAGTGGTGATCCTTTTTGTGTGTACGCAAGTGATCGTTCAAAGTCGTGATTTGTTCAGTCAAAACAGCGACTTGTACTTCCGGCGAACCAGTATCGCCTTGTTTCGTAGCGTAAGCTTCGATGATTTCGTTTTTACGTTCTTTTGTGAGTGCCATTGTCACTCCACCTCCATCTTATGAATGACCGTGTTGCCGAGCATTGGACGGTGAGACCGAATGCCAAGCGAACCGGCTGTACGTCATCGTACCGACTCATCATATCGGATTCATCTGCCGGTGTCAAATCGACAGACGGCTTTTCGTCGCGATCCGGTCTGCAGCGAGTTGTGCCTTCAAACTGTCAATCCCGTCGAAAGCGACTTCGTCACGCAAGAAATCGACCCATTCAAGCGTGATCAGCTGACCGTATAGATTATCGTCGAAGTCGAGCAGGTGCGACTCGACGCTAAGCTCTCCCGTCTCATAGAACGTCGGACGGCGTCCGATGTTCGTCATCGCGTCGAAGACACGGCCGTCCTCGAGGTGCGCCCGCGTGGCGTAGACCCCCGTTCGCGGGATGACGTATTCGAAATCAGGACGGATGTTGGCCGTCGGAAAACCGATCAATCGTCCGCGCGCATCCCCGTGGATGACCTTTCCCCGAAGAATGTAGTTCTCTCCGAGCAGACGCGCCGCTTCCTTGACGTCTCCTGAAGCAAGGAGTTGGCGGATCCTTGTCGAACTGACCTTCTCGCCACCATCTCCGAACTCCCTGACCGTCGTATGAGTGAACGTCCCCCTGCTGTGGAAGGCGATCGTCTCCATCTTGCCTGCACCGAAGCGACCATAGGAGTAGTCGAACCCGGCGACGACATGGCGTGCACCTGCCGCGATCAAGTACTTGTCAACGAACTCCTGCGGCGAGAGCGCTGAGAATTCTCGTGTGAACCGGACGACGTAAGTCCGGTCGATGCCGGCAGCCGCGATTTTCTCGAGCTTCCGCTCAAGCGGCGTGATGTAACGAATTTCCTCGTCGCCTTTTCCGAGCACCTTCTTCGGATGCGGATCGAACGTCAGGACGACCGATGGAAGCTGCCGTTTCTCTGCTTCCGCACGGGCTGTTTCAAGCACGTGCTGATGACCGGTATGGACGCCGTCGAAAAAACCGAGCGCGATGACGGCCGGCCACTCCGGCGGCGTCTCCGGGTACTCCAAATGAATGATTTCCATCGCTTGATCTCTCCGTTCCTAATCGATTGCCATCATGACCTCGACCCGGGCGATATCCGATTCCGGGACGCGTCGATAGACGGCTAGACATCTGTCTTCCTCATTATAGACAGTAAAGACATCGAATTCGACTGGGATGCCTGACAACTTCGCCCCGTTCAATACACGCCCAGCCGTTGCGGCATCGACATCGAGCCGCGGCCACTTTGCGACGACCTCGTCGACCGGCAGCACGTACTGCATCCGCTCCTCGACCGTCTCACACGACTCGAGTGTCGCAAGCGTGACCGTCCGGCTCTCGTCGATCGCGCCGGAACCTGTCCGCCGCAGTTCGCTCATATGTGCAGGGTAACCGAGTGCTTCCCCGATTTGGACTGCGAGCGTCCGGATGTATGTCCCTTTTCCGCAAGCGATCCGGATACGGAAACGGCACGTGTCCTCTCCGAAAACGACGTCTGAAGTCCGAGTAATCTGGTCGACCTGGACGATTCGCGTCGGCCGTTCTACTTCGATTCCTTTTCGAGCGTACTCATAAAGCTTTCTTCCATTCACCTTGACGGCAGAGTAATAGGGTGGCGTCTGCTCGATCGCTCCCGTCAGCGAAAGAAGCACCTCATCGATTTGTTCTGCATCGAACGATGAAGGGGATACCTCCTTTGAGTCGATGACGTCACCATGCGCATCCTCGGTCGTCGTCGCTGTTCCGATCGTCACTTCGGCCTCATACACTTTACCCTCGTCCGTAATGAAACGGGCGAGCTTCGTTGCCCGTCCGAGGCAGATTGGCAGGACACCCGTCACCTCAGGGTCGAGTGTTCCTGTATGTCCGACCTTCTTCGTCTGAAACAGCTTCCTCAGCCGGAAGACGCAGTCATGGCTCGTCATGCCGGCCGGCTTGTCGAGCGGCAGTACACCGATAGGTTCCATCTCTCATTCCTCCTAAAAAAGGGTGGCCACTCGAGTGGCCACCCTTCGTTCATTCCTTGTTCAAGTTGCGGAGCAGCTCATCGATCCGCGATCCATATTCGACTGATGAATCGACCTCGAACATCAACTCTGGCGTCTTGCGCAAGCGGATGCGTGATCCGATCTCCTTGCGCATGTAACCTTTTGACTTCTCGAGTCCGATCTTCGCGTCTTCTCTCGCCTTCTCGTCTCCGAGGACGGAGTAATAGACCGTCGCCTGTTGCAAGTCTCCAGTCACCTCTACTCCTGTGACCGTGATCGTCTTGACACGCGGGTCCTTGACGTCCTTGATCAGAAGCGAGGTGATCTCCTTACGAATCTGTTCCGCAACACGGTTAGAACGTAAACTCATAGCTTATCCCTCCCGTTCGGGCTTTTTGCTTATTTGCGTTTGACTTCTTCCATGATGAACGCCTCGATGACATCATCAACCTTCAAGTCGTCATACCGTTCGATCTTGATTCCGCATTCGTAGCCAGTCGCGACTTCCTTGACGTCGTCCTTGAAACGGCGAAGCGTATCGAGCTTGCCTTCGAAGATGACGATACCTTCACGGACGATCCGGACGCCTGCGTCACGTGTCATCTTACCTTCAGTGACGTATGCCCCTGCGATCGTACCGACTTTCGATACTTTGATGACGTCGCGAACTTCAGCCTGACCGATGATCTTCTCGACGAACTCAGGGTCGAGGAGACCTTTCATCGCCTGCTCGATCTCTTCGATCGCATTGTAGATGATACGGTGGAGACGGATTTCGACCTTCTCCTGATCCGCCATCGATCTCGCGTTTCCGTCAGGACGGACGTTGAAGCCGATGATGATCGCGTTCGCTGCAGAAGCGAGGATGACGTCACCTTCCGTGATCGCACCAACGCCAGAGTGGACGATGTTGATTTTGACGCCTTCGACGTCGATTTTACGGAGTGATCCAGCGAGTGCTTCGACAGAACCTTGTACGTCACCTTTGATGATGACGTTGAGGTCCTTGACTTCGCCTTCCTTGATCCGGTCGAACAGGTCCTCAAGGCTGACTTTCGCGGATGCACGGCGTTGCGCCTCGATTTCACGCTGGTAACGCGCTTCCCCGATTTGACGCGCTTTCTTCTCGTCTTCGAAAGCGATGAAAGAATCACCAGCTTTAGGCACGTCGTTCAGTCCCGTGATCTCGATTGGAGTCGATGGACCGACTTCCTTGACGCGGCGGCCGATATCGTTGACCATCGCACGAATCCGTCCGAACGTATGACCGACGACGATCGGGTCGCCGACACGGAGCGTACCGTGCTGAACGAGGAGCGTCGCGACTGGTCCGCGGCCTTTATCGAGTTTCGCCTCGATGACAGTCCCGCGTCCGTTCATGTCCGGTGTCGATTTGTACTCCTGGACTTCAGATACGAGGAGGATCATCTCGAGGAGCTCGTCGATTCCTTCTCCTTTAAGTGCTGAAACCGGCACGAAGATCGTGTCTCCGCCCCAATCTTCCGCGACGAGTTGGTGTTCCGTCAATTCTTGTTTGACTCGGTCAGGGTTTGCCCCTTCTTTGTCCATCTTGTTGACGGCAACGATGATCGGCACGCCTGCTGCTTTTGCGTGGCTGATCGCCTCGACAGTTTGCGGCATTACGCCATCATCTGCTGCGACGACGATGATCGCGATATCCGTCACTTCCGCACCACGTGCCCGCATCGTCGTGAACGCTGCGTGACCCGGTGTATCGAGGAAAGTGATTTTCTTGCCTTCGACTTCGACCTGATACGCACCGATGTGCTGCGTGATTCCGCCGGCTTCGCCCGCAGTGACCTTCGTGTTACGGATCGAGTCGAGGAGTGTCGTCTTACCATGGTCGACGTGACCCATGATCGTAACGACTGGAGGACGTTCAGACAGCTCGTAAGCATCGAGGTTCAATTCGTATGCATCGAGTTCCGTCTCGTCGACTTTGACCGTCTTTTGGACGTCGTAGCCGAAATCAGCTGCGAGAAGTTCGACTGTCTCGTCGTCGATGTCCTGGTTGATCGTCGCCATGACACCCATTCCCATGAGCTTCATGATCAACTCGTTCGGTTTTTTGTTCATCTTTTGTGCGAGTTCTCCAAGTGTGAGGTTATCCTCGTATTGGATGACGTTCGCCATCAGCTCTTCTTGAGCGCGGCGAGCCGCTTTCCGCTGACTCGACTTCGAGTTCGGATCGGCTACTTCGAGTTGACGAGGTTCTGCCTTTTTCTGAGTCGGACGGCGCTTGCCGCCACGGTTGCGGTTGCCGAACTCCGGCTTCGATTTGCCGCCGCGGGCTGGGCCGCTTGATTGTCTGTTGCCACCTGTAGTTGGTCGGTTTGGTTTATTATCTGATTTCACTTGTGTTGGAGCCTCCGTTTTCTGCGCCCGGTATTTCTCCGGATTGAATACCTTGTCAAGCTGCTTGACAGTCTCTTCATCAAGGACTGCCATGTGGTTTTTGACTGGCTTATTTATTTTATCTAACTGGGTGATGACCTGTTTGCTTGTTACGTTCTGTTCCTTAGCGAATTCGTATACACGTTTACCCAAAGGATCCACCTCCAATTAATCTTGCGAGAGGAGTTCAGTCAGCTTTTTCGCAAATCCGGCTTCATTGACCGCCACGACGACGCGTGCTTCCTTTCCGAGCGCTTGCCCGAGAACGAAACGATCTGCTACGAGCAGATACGGCACGTCGTAACTGTTGCACTTGTCCGTCACTTTCTTGCGTGTGGCAGGTCCGGCATCTGCAGCCAACAGGACGAGCTTCGCCTGTCCGCCCCGCACTTCTTTCAGTACGAGTTCTTCTCCCGTCGTCACTTTGCGCGCCCGGTTCGCGAGACCGAGTAGCGATTCCCACTTGCTCATTTAATGCCTCCTGCTAGTTCAAACAACTGCTCATATAGCGCATCGGTCGTCTTGACCTTCAGATGATGGTCGAGCGTCCGTTTCTTTGCGGCTTGTGTGATGACCGCCGCGTCCTTCGACAAGTAGGCACCCCGCCCATTCATCTTACCACCAAGATCGACGACGACGTCGCCTTCAGGTGTCCGGACGACACGAATCAATTCGCCTTTCGGCTTCATTTCCTGTGTGATGACACATTTACGAAGTGGCACTTTCTTCTGCACCGCTTATTCCTCGCCTTCGGCTTCGACAGCATCGGCAGCGACTTCCGCTTCGATCGGTTCAAGGGCAGGCTCTTCCTTTGAGAACACGTCTTCTAGCGTCATCGTCTGTGCCTCAGTCTCACTCTTGATGTCGATTTTCCATCCTGTCAGCTTCGCTGCGAGACGTGCGTTCTGACCGCGCTTTCCGATCGCGAGCGAAAGCTGGAAGTCAGGTACGACGACGATCGTCGCCTTCGCCGGCTCGTTGACGTACACGTCGACGACTTGTGCCGGGCTGAGTGCATTGGCGACATACTCTTTCGGGTTGTCAGAGTAACGGACGATATCGATCTTCTCGCCGTTCAACTCGTCGACGATCTTCTGGACACGTGCGCCTTTCGGTCCGACACATGCGCCGACCGGATCGATCTCGTCTGAACCGACCGCGATTTTCGAACGGTCTCCAGCTTCACGAGCGACCGATTTCACTTCGACGACACCGTCTGCGATTTCCGGTACTTCGATTTCGAACAGACGCTTGAGAAGCCCCGGGTGCGTCCGAGAGACGAGGATCGATGCACCTGATCCCTTGACCATCGGATCGACCTTCGTGACGTAGACCTTGATCCGGTCACGGATGCCGTACTTCTCGTTTGGCATCTGCTCATGCGTCGTCAAGACTGCCTCGATGTTCTCGAGGTTGACGTAAAGGTTACGTGCGTCCTGACGTTCGACGATACCCGTCATGATCTCATCTTCACGGTCCGCGAAATGATTGTAGATACGCTGACGTTCTGCCTCGCGCATTTTTTGTGTGACGACTTGTTTTGCCGTCTGTGCCGCGACTCGACCGAAGTCACTCGGCGTCACTTCGACCTTGTGGTAATCCCCAAGCTCGTAAGTCGGATCGATCTCATGCGCTTCTTCGAGCGAAAGCTGCTCGTCCGGATGCGTCAAACGTTCGACGACCTTTTTCATCGCGAAGACACGAATGTCTCCAGTCGTCTGATCGAACTCGACCTTCACTTCCTCCGAGTCCTTCCCGAAGTTCTTGCGGTATGCCAAGATGAGTGCCTGCTCGAGCGCATCGATGATGATGGTCTTGTCAATTTCCTTTTCCTGCGCGATCAGCTCGATCGCCTCTAACAACTGTGGTCCCATTGTGCTCTTCCTTTCCATTAAAACGTGACGGCATGTCGCGCCATCGCGATTTTGTCGACTGGTATCTCGATTTTCAATTTACGGGTCTTGACACGGACCTCGATCTCTAGCGTCACGCCGTCGTATGCGAGGAGCGTCCCCTCGAATTCCTTCGCGTCCTTGACCGGCGCGTATGTCTTGACGTAGATATGCTTGCCGATCGCCTTCTCGTAATCTTCAGGCTTCTTCAGCGGACGTTCCGCCCCCGGGCTTGAAACGTCGAGGTAATAGGCTTGTTCGATCGGGTCGTCCTCATTGAGTGCCTCGGACAGTTGTTCGTTGATTCGAACACAGTCCTCGAGGTCGACTCCGCCTTCCTTGTCGATGTAGACACGTAGGAACCAATCCGTTCCTTCCTTGACGAATTCGACGTCGACGAGCTCCATGTTCTCCCGCTCGACGATCGGAAGAGCGAGTGATTCGACGATCTCAGTTACGTTCGTCATCTTCATCCTCCTTCAAAAAACAAACAAGAAAGGAGCAGGTCCCCCTACTCCTTCCCGTCGTAGTATAAAAAACATTTCCTCAACCAATATAGCATAGGAAGCCTGTTCCTGCAAGCGTTCCCCCCGCTTTACAGGTCGAAGAGCGAGAGCTGGTTCTCGTCCGGAAGCCCTTCGAGGCAGCCGAGCCCATCGAGTGTCTCGATGATCGACTTCGAGAGTTTCGCACGTTTCTGCAGATCCTCTTTCGAGAGGAATTCACCGCCGGCACGTGCCTCGACGATCGCCTTCGCGGCATTCGTCCCGAGTCCCGTCACCGCGTCGAACGGCGGCAACAAGCCGTCCCCGTCGATCAGGAAGTCGGTCGCGCTCGAATTATAGAGATCGACCTTCTTGAAGTGGAAACCGCGCTCGATCATCTCGAGTGCAAGTTCGAGGACCGTATAGAGGCCTTTATCCTTCGCCGTCGCCTCGAACCCCTTCTCCTTGATGTCTTGCAGCACCTTCCTTACAGCTGCCGACCCTTTCGTCATCGCGGCGATGTCGAAATCTCCGGCCCGGACAGTGAAATAGGAAGCATAGTAGTACATCGGGTGATGCACTTTATAGTAGGCGATCCGAACCGCCATCAAGACGTAGGCGGCCGCGTGGGCCTTCGGGAACATGTACTTGATTTTCTTGCAGGAGTCGATATACCAGAGCGGCACATCGTTCTCAATCATCGCCTCTTCCATGTCCGGTGACAGCCCTTTTCCTTTACGGACCGACTCCATGATTTTGAAGGCGAGCGAAGGTTCGAGCCCTGCGTAGATCAGGTAGACCATGATGTCATCCCGGCAGCCGATGACGTCCTTCAGTTCACAGGTGCCGTTGTAGATCAGTTCGCTCGCATTGCCGAGCCAGACGTCCGTCCCGTGCGACAGCCCGGAAATCTGGACGAGTTCCGAGAAGGTCGTCGGCTTCGTCTCCTCGAGCATCTGGCGGACGAACTTCGTCCCGAACTCCGGAATGCCGAGCGTCCCTGTCTTCGAATCGATCTGCTCAGGCGTCACACCGATCGATTCGGTCGAACTGAAGATCTTCATCACTTCCTTGTCGTCGACAGGAATCGTCTTCGGATCCCGTCCCGACAAATCCTGCAGCATCCGGATCATCGTCGGATCATCGTGCCCGAGGATGTCGAGCTTAAGCAGGTTGTCGTGGATCGAATGGAAGTCGAAGTGGGTCGTCTTCCATTCGGAGCCCATGTCGTCAGCCGGGAACTGGATCGGCGTGATGTCATAGATGTCCATGTAATCCGGGACGACGATGATTCCGCCCGGGTGCTGACCGGTCGTCCGCTTGACGCCGGTCACACCGCTGACGAGCCTGTCGACCTCAGCCGTCCTGAAGTTCAAGTCGTTCTCGGATTGATAGCCTTTGACATAGCCATAGGCCGTCTTCTCCGCGATCGTACCGATCGTCCCTGCCCGGTAGACGTAATCATCACCGAACAGCACTTTCGTGTACGCGTGGGCTTTCGGCTGGTATTCACCGCTGAAGTTGAGGTCGATATCCGGTACTTTGTCCCCTTTGAAACCGAGGAACGTCTCGAACGGGATGTCATGTCCGTCCTTTTTCATCGGCACATGACAGTCGGGGCATTCCTTGTCCGGCAAGTCGAATCCGGAACCGACCGACCCGTCATCGAAGAACTCCGACTTCTGACACTCCGGACATACGTAGTGCGGCGGCAGCGGGTTGACTTCCGTGATCTCCGTCATCGTCGCGACGAGGCTCGATCCGACTGAGCCTCGCGAGCCGACGAGATAGCCGTCGTCAAGCGACTTCTTGACGAGTTTATGTGAAATCAGATAGATAACGGCGAACCCGTGGCCGATGATCGATTTCAATTCCTTCTCGAGACGCGCTTCGACGATTTCCGGCAGCGGCGTCCCGTAGATCGCGTGAGCCATGTCGTAGCTCAAGTTCCGTACTTCGTCGTCAGCCCCCTCGATCTTCGGCGTGTAGAGATCTTTCGGTATGATGTCGATGTTCTCGAAACGATCCGCGATCTCGCGGCTGTTCGTGACGACGAGACGTTCCGCCGCCTCCGGTCCGAGGAACGAGAAGGCATCGATCATCTGTTGCGTCGTCCGGAAATGAGCCGGAGGAAGCTGTTTGCGCAAATTGAGCATGTTCGCGCCGCCCTGTGTCCGGATCAACACTTCACGGTACATCGCGTCGTGTTCATCGAGGTAATGGACATTCCCGGTCGCGACCGGCAAGATTCCCTCCCCTTCAGCGACACGGATGACCTTCTTGATCAATTCCCGGAGCTCCATCTCATTCTGGACGATTTCCCGCTCGATCAGGTGACCATACATCTGAGGCGGTTGAATCTCAATGAAGTCATAGAAGGCCATCACCTTCGCGAGTTCCTCGTCAGACTTGTTCAAGGCAGCGTCGAACACTTCGCCATTGTCGCAGGCAGACCCGATGATCAGTCCTTCCCGGTGGGCGACGACTTGCGAACGAGGCGTCCGGACGACACGGTGGACGTGTTTCGTATGCGCAAGGGAGATGAGCCGGTAGAGGTTCTTCAGCCCCGTCTTGTCCTTCGCATAGATCGTCGCATGATACGGCCGTGTCCGGGAGATATCCTTCCCCATCTCCCGGTTGAGCGACAGGTGCGTCTTCATGTCGAACATCTCATCAGCCATCTGAAGCAGCTTCAGCATCAGGTAGCCGGTCGCCTCAGCGTCATAGATGGCACGGTGATGCTGTGTCAGTTCGATGTCGAACCGCTTCGCGAGCGTGTTCAACCGGTGATTCTTAAGTGTCGGCATCAGGACACGCGCAAGTTCGAGCGTATCGATGACCGGCAGCTCTGACGCCTCATGTCCGCCGGAACGAAGCGTCGCGTCAAGGAATCCGATATCGAACGACGCGTTATGCGCGACAAGTATCGAGTCGCCTGCCCAGTCGATGAATTCCTTGACGACCTGTTCCGGATCCGGCTTTCCTCGGACCATGTCGTCCGTGATCCCTGTCAGTTCGATCGTCGTCGCCGATAACAGATGCTTCGGGTCGGCGAACGCCTCGAACTTGTCGATGATGTCACCGTCGTGGATCTTGACCGCAGCCAGCTCGATGATTTTGTTGTACATGGCGGACAACCCGGTCGTCTCGACGTCGAAGACGACGAACGTCGCGTCGTCGAGCGGGGTGTCGACCGGATTGTACGCGACCGGGACGCCGTCGTTGACGACGTTCGCCTCGATGCCGTACAGCACTTTGATGCCGTTCTTCTTGCCGGCATAATAGGCGTCCGGAAAAGCCTGCGCCCCGACATGGTCCGTGATGGCGACGGCGGGATGTCCCCACTTCGCCGCCCGTTCGACATACTTCGTCACGTTCATCACGGCGTCCATTTGGCTCATCTGGGAATGCGCATGGAGTTCGACGCGCTTTTCGCCCTTCCAAGGATCGCCCGGCGGTTCGATTTTCACTTCCGAGAGTTGTGAGACCATCATCGCGAGATCTCGCAAGTACGTATCGAACTCGACGCGTCCTGCGGCCTGGATCCACATCCCCTTCTTGATCGCACTGAGGACTCGGACGTCCGACTCGTCACGGGCGAACATCTTGACGATGAGCGAGTCCGTGTAGTCGGTCATCTTGAACGTGAAGATCGTCTTGCCGCTTCGAAGCTCGCGGCTCTCTGCGTTGAAGACGAGTCCGCGGACCGCGATGCGCCGTTCCTCGTCCTGGATCGTCTTGATCGGGACGATCTCGTCCTGGATCGGCTTACCGATCCGGATATCGACCGGTCCTTCCTCTTCAGTAGACTGCTCCCGCTTGAACTGCAGTTCGAGCATCCGTTTCGCCTCTTCGATATCCTCCTGCTTCACCTGTTCCTGCAGTGCCTGCTGTTTCGACTCATCGAGTGCGACGAACGGCTCGCAATTGAACTTCCCGAACCCATACGTACTGTAGAGTGCCTGAACCTCGCTGCAAAGCGCCCCTCGGACGAATCCGGCTTCCGGTTCGCTCCGGACCGGGATGAGGAGCTTATTGTCCCTCACCTCAGGAAGGATGCGCGACAGGTGCGTCCGCATCGCTTGTGAGACGTCGGCGAGGTCTTGGACGACGTACGGCCAGTAATCGGTGAATTGCGCCGTGTCCGGCCGGTTATCGGCCGACAGCACCAGTTTCACCTCAGCGAACTGCTGATAGCGGTTCTTCAGGCGGCTCGCGAACAGCTGGTAGACGTTTTGAGGCAGGACCTCCGTCAGTTTCACATGAAACGTCCACGTTCCGGCTGCTTTATTGACACGGAGCTTCTCGAGGGAAGCTTGATTGAAATGTTTTTCAATGATGCCTGTCGGCAATTCGAGGTCGCTCATCAAGAGCGCCATGCGATTCGTTTTTTCCATACGCTGATGGCTGTCTTTCAATTCACACCGCGACAGCAGCTCCTCCTCCTCTTGCGATTGCCCAAGGGGCGTATGGTGTGTAAGAAAAGAAGACAGTCACCGTGGAATAAGTGACCGTCTCCCTGAACTTCATAGACTATCGTATAATGCGCGCACACGTTCGGCAAGGTCCGCTTGCGAAACCTCTTGCGTCTCGCCTCCGGCCCGTGACTTCAATTCGACGATGCCTTCAGACGCCATCTTGCCGACGTTTATCCGGACAGGCACACCGATCAGGTCGGCATCGGCGAACTTGACGCCCGCCCGTTCCTTCCGGTCGTCGAGCAGGACCGAATAGCCTGCCTTCGTCAGATCGGCATAGAGCGACTCACCGAGTGACAGTTGTTCTTCGTTCTTCGCATTGACGACGATCAGATGGATGTCGAACGGCGCGATTGCTTTCGGCCAGATGATCCCGCGCTCATCATAATGTTGTTCGACGACAGCTGACAGTGTCCGGGACACCCCGATGCCATAGCAGCCCATGATGAGCGGCTGTGCTTTTCCGCCTTCGTCGAGGAATGTCGCGTTCATGCCTTCAGAGTAACGTGTTCCAAGCTTGAACACCTGCCCGACCTCGATGCCGCGCGCGAACTGGACGATACCTTGGCCGTCCGGCGAAGCGTCGCCTTCGATCGCGAAGCGAAGATCCGTATATTCCGCCGCGAAGTCGCGGCTCGGATCGACATGGATGTAATGCGTTTCCGCTTTGTTCGCGCCGCAGACCGCATTCGTCAGCGAGCGGACTGCGTAATCCGCGACGATGCGCATGTCGGTCCCGATCGGTCCGAGCGTGCCCGGTTTCGAATGGAGGGCTTCTTCGATCTCCTCGTCCGTCGCCATCGTGATATCGAGTGCGCCGACGTGGTTCTTCAGCTTGATATCGTTGACCTCATGGTCACCACGGACGAGCGCCATGACGAGCCCTTGTTCCGTCTTGAAGATGACCGTCTTGATCGATTCCTCAGATTTGACACCGAGGTACTCGCCGACCGATTCGATCGTCTTTGCGTCACCTGTGTGCACTTCTTCAAGCGCTTCAGGTTCGGCGGCTTGGCGCGGGTATTGGTCGAGTGTCTCGGCCATCTCGAGGTTCGCCGCATAGTTCGATTCGTTCGAATAGACGATCGTATCTTCTCCGATTGCAGCAAGCGCATGGAATTCATGCGTATCCTTACCGCCGATCGCACCTGAGTCTGCGACGACAGGGCGGAATTCAAGACCTACGCGGGAGAAGATGTTCGAGTAGGCGTTGAACATGTTTTCGTACTCCGCATCAAGACTTTCCTGCGTGCTGTGGAACGAATAGGCGTCCTTCATGATGAACTCGCGACCGCGGAGCAATCCGAAGCGCGGACGTCGTTCGTCACGGTATTTCATTTGAATCTGGAACAGGTTCACTGGAAGTTTCTTATAGGAATTGAGTTCATCACGTACGAGTGATGTGATGAGCTCCTCGTGTGTCGCTCCGAGAGCGAAACGGCGGTCATGCCGATCCGTCAGGCGCATCAGCTCAGGACCATAGATATCCCAGCGTCCAGTCTCTTCCCAAAGTTCGGCTGGTTGAATCGCAGGCATGAGAAGTTCCTGAGCTCCAGCGTTCTCCATCTCTTCCCGGACGATTCCTTCGATTTTCGAAAGGACACGCTTCGCGAGCGGGAGATAGGAATAGATACCGGAAGCATTCTGACGCATGAAGCCGGCACGAAGCAGAAGCTGATGGCTGATCGCTTCCGCATCAGCCGGTACTTCGCGCAGCGTAGGCATGAACAATTTCGACTGTTTCATTGAGAATAGGACCCCTTTTAAATCAATTTAGAAGAATGACTGAATGTCATTCCACGTTACGAACAACATGAGCAACATCAGGAGGGCGAATCCGATGAAATGGACGATTCCTTCCTTTTGCGGGTCGATCGGCTTGCCGCGAAGTGCCTCGACGAGCAGGAACAAGAGACGTCCTCCGTCAAGTGCAGGGAGCGGAAGCAGGTTGAAGACTGCCAGGTTGACAGACAAGAGGGCAGTCCACGTCAGGAGCATCGTCAGACCGTTGTCAGCGACCTGATCCGTCATCTTGACGATGCCGACAGGCCCAGATAGCTGATCGACACCGACTACACCGGTGATCAAGTCTCCGACTGCACCGATGATCAATGTCGACATACGCCATGTCTCTGAGATGCCTGTTTCGAGCGCATTGCCAAACGAACGTTCCGTCGCATTCGTCACACCGATGATACCGACCTTCTGACCGTTCTGATCCTGTACTTTCGGCGTGATGACAGCTGATCGTTCCTTGCCGTCACGCTCGAAGACGACCTGCGTCTCTTTTCCGCCCTGGTCCTCGAAGCCTGCACGAAGGTCCGTCCATTCCTTCGTCTCCATACCGTTGATCGAGACGATGCGGTCTCCTTCGACGAGACCGGCCTTATCTGCAGGAGATCCTTCCTGGACGTTCCCGATGACGCTCTCCCCGGTCGGCGTGCCTTGGACGAGGCCGATGCCGAAGAGGATCGCGAAAGCCAGGACGAAGTTCATCGCCGGTCCGGCAGCAATCGCGAGGACCCGTTTGAAGACGGATTGTGCTCCGAACGTCCGGTCATAAGGCGCGATCTGTGTCTTCGTCTGTCCGTCGACCAAAAATGCATCGCGCGCCACCGGGTATTCGATGACGGCGTCTCCAGACTGGCCGCGCACGTTCAGCTCACGGACGAGATCGATTTGCTCGACCGTCATGACCTGATCAGCCTTCGGATTATCCGCCTGCAAGTAGATCGATTCGACGACACCTTGCTTCAGGCCAAGACCGATGTTTTGACCGGGCTTCACTTCGACGAACTCGGGTTCCTCCCCGGCCATCTTGACGTACCCGCCAATCGGCAGGAGCCGGATCGTATACAGTGTCTCGTTTCGGAAGAACGAGATGATTTTCGGACCAAATCCGATTGCGAACTCACGACAAAGAATCCCAGCACGCTTCGCCATGACGAGATGTCCCCATTCGTGGACGGCGACAAGCACGCCGAACATGAGGACGATCGAGATGAATGTCGTCATTTATATCCCATCCTTACTTTTCGAACGAAAGTGCCGCCACGAACTCACGCGCAAAACGGTCCGCTTCGAGAATCTGCTCGAGCGATGGATCCGCAATGCGTTCATGTGCATGGAGTGCCGCTTCTACGCTCGCTTCGATTTCTAAAAAGCTGATTTCACCCGCCAGGAAGCGGGCTACCGCTTGTTCATTAGCCGCGTTCAGTACTGTAGGCATCGAGCCGCCTGCCTTCCCGGCCTCGAAAGCGAGACGGAGCAGAGGGTATCGTTCGAACGAAGCTTCCGTGAAATGCAGACTTCCGATTTGTTTTAAGTTTAACCGTTCTCCCCCCTTGATTTCAAGGCGGGAAGGATATGTAAGAGCGTACTGGATCGGCTCACGCATATCCGGCATTCCGAGCTGTGCCATGACGGCGCCATCATTGAATTCGACCATCGAATGAATGATCGATTCGCGGTGGATGATGACATCGATATCATCATAGTCGATGCCGAAAAGCCAGTGTGCCTCGATCACTTCGAAACCTTTATTCATCATCGTCGCTGAATCGATCGTGATTTTCGCACCCATCGACCAGTTCGGGTGATTGAGTGCCTGTTCGACCGTCACTTGAGAAAGCTCTTCTCTCGTCTTGTCACGGAAGCTTCCGCCTGAAGCCGTCAGGATGATCTGTTTCACGTCTTCGCGGCGCTCACCGTTCAAGCACTGGAAGATCGCTGCGTGTTCGCTGTCGACCGGAAGGATTCGGACGTTCTTCTCGCGCGCCAGTTTCATGACGAGGTGTCCGGCTGTGACGAGCGTCTCTTTGTTCGCTAACGCGATCGTCTTTTCCGCCTCGATCGCAGCAAGCGTCGGTTTCAGACCGACAGCCCCGACGACAGCCGTCACGACGACGTCCGCCTCCTCCGCTGTCGCGACACGGATTAGCCCCTCTTCCCCGAGATGGAGTTCGGGCGAATAGTCGAGTCGGGACTTAAGTGCTTCGAGCGCTGCCTCATCTTGTGCAGCGACGATGCGTGGTTTGAAGCGGTTGATCCAAGGTATCGCCTTTTCCGTATTGCGTCCATAAGCGAATGCGACCAATTCGAACTTATCGCCGTTTTCTGCGATGACGTCGAGCGTCTGAAGACCGATCGACCCGGTCCCCCCGATGATACTGATTTTTTTCATTCCGCTTCCCCCTTATTCGAATAGCCCGAGCACGACGATCACGGTGAAGACGATCATCATGCTGTCGAAACGGTCAAGGATCCCGCCATGCCCTGGAAGGAGCGCACCGGAATCCTTGACGCCGTAGTGCCGCTTATAAGCCGATTGGACGAGGTCACCCAACTGACCGACGACAGCGACGATGACGGCGAGCAGAATGACCGGTCCGAATCCAAACGTCGGTGAAATCAATTCGAAGACGATGCCGAGCAGGACAGCAAGCACGATTCCGCCGACTGCGCCTTCGACCGTCTTGTTCGGGCTGATTGCCGGCCAGAGCTTCGTCTTGCCGAGACTTTTCCCTACGAAGTACGCTCCCGAGTCCGTAAACCAAATCAGAAGGATGACGAGCAGCGACAAGCTGAGTCCGTTCTCAAGCAGCCTGATATGCGCGAAGCTCGCGAATCCGACTCCGACGTACACTGTCGTCAATAAGAGGACGGAGACGTCGTCGAAAGTAAATACGTTCTTTGAAAAAACAGTAAAGAACAGGCTGATGAGCACGATGAGCATCGCCCAGCTGAGAAGCGGGAGCCCGAGTTCCGGAGTGCTTCCGCTCCATTCCTGATAGACCGCTGCGAACGGCAACAATGTCGCCAGGGCGAACAAGATGACAGGGACTGATGTCCATTTCAAGCGTCGCATACGAATGAGTTCATGGTAGCCGATCAGCGTCAGCACACCCATGAAGGCGAGGAACGGGATTCCGCCGAGGTAAAGCAACGTCAGAAAAATCGCTCCTGCCCATATGCCTGTGATGATACGAGTTTTCATAATAAAATCCTCATTTATCAGACGCCGCCGAATCGGCGCGTCCTTAGATTATAATCTTCGATTGCCTTCAAGAAGTGCTCGCGACGGAAATCCGGCCACAACACGTCCGTGAAGTAGAACTCCGCATAAGCCGCTTGCCAGAGGAGAAAGTTCGAAAGACGTTGCTCTCCGCTCGTCCGGATGACGAGATCGACATGGGTGATCGAACCTGTCATGAGTTCTGACTCGATCGTCGCTTCCGTGATTTCTTCAGGGGATAGCTCGCATGCTTTGACGCGTTCGGCAATCCGCCGCGTCGCCTTCAGCAACTCGTCCCGTCCGCCATAGTTGAGGGCGAAGACGAGTTTGAGACCAGTGTTCTCGCGTGTCTCCTCGACAGCTTGAGCGATGGCGTCGCGTGTAAAGACCGGAAGCCGTTCGACTTCTCCAGCCACCTCCACCTTGACGTTGCGCGCGGCAAGATCTTTCAGATCCGTCTCGAGGAATTGACCGGGCAACTTCATCAAAAAGCTGACCTCTTCTTCCGGGCGCGACCAATTCTCGGTCGAGAACGCATATAGTGTCAAACTCGACACACCAAGATCACTCGCAGTGCGAACAGCTTCCCTGACTGATTTCATCCCTTCGCGGTGCCCCATGATGCGAGGAAGTCCTCGCTTTTTCGCCCAGCGTCCGTTGCCGTCCATGATGATGGCGACGTGTGCGGGCGCCGTCTGTTCGGGCGCAGATTCTTTCGTTTGGTTCAACCATTGAAACATCCACTTCTTCCTCCTGTCTGTCACTTCTTTAAGAAGAAAGGGACTCTTCGTGTGACAAAGAGTCCCCTTGTGACGAATTCGTCACACTTCCATGATTTCCTTCTCTTTCTCAGTTGCAGTCGCGTCAAGTTGCTTGACGAACTTGTCAGTGAGCGTCTGGACGTCTTCCGTATATCCGCGAAGATCGTCCTCAGTCAAGCTGCCATCCTTCTCGAGCTTCTTGAGCTGCTCGTTCGTATCGCGACGGATGTTACGGATGGCGACCTTGCCCTCTTCCGTATACTTCTTGACGAGTTTGACGAGCTCTTTACGACGCTCTTCCGTAAGCGGCGGGATCGCAAGACGGATCACCGTACCGTCAGAAGAAGGCGCAAGTCCGAGGTCAGCACGTTGGATCGCCTTCTCGACTTCCGTCACCATCGATTTGTCCCAAGGCGTGATCAAGATCAGGCGCGCTTCAGGCGTGTTGATGTTCGCGACCTGGTTGAGCGGTGTCGGCGAACCGTAGTAATCGACCTGTACCGGGTCGAGGATCGACGCATTCGCACGTCCAGCGCGAAGCGTCGCGAGCTCCTTCTTCAAAGAAGCGTGCGCTTTTTCCATCCGTTCTTCTGCTTGTTTGATTGTTTGTTGTGACATAGTCATTTCCCCCTAACGAGCGTCCCGATTTCTTCACCGGTGACGACGCGTTTGATGTTTCCTTCTTCAAGGAGTGAGAAGACGATGAGCGGGATATCGTTGTCCATGCAGAGCGACGTAGCAGTCGAATCCATGACTTGGAGCCCGTCCTTCAGCACGTCGAGATACGTAAGCGTCTCGAACTTCTTCGCATTCGGATCGACGTTCGGGTCCGCCGAGTAGACGCCATCGACGTTGTTCTTCGCCATGAGGATGACATCCGCCTCGATTTCTGCCGCCCGGAGTGCTGCTGTCGTATCCGTCGAGAAGTAAGGGTTCCCTGTGCCGGCTGCGAAGATGACGACGCGGCCTTTCTCAAGGTGACGCATCGCACGACGGCGGATGTACGGTTCTGCGACTTGACGCATCTCGATCGATGTTTGGACGCGTGTCTCGACGCCTAGGGATTCCAAGCTGTCCTGGAGCGCAAGCGAGTTCATGACCGTCGCGAGCATGCCCATGTAGTCAGCATTCGCCCGGTCCATTCCAAGTTCGCTTCCTGTCTTTCCGCGCCAGATGTTACCGGCGCCGACGACGACGGCGACCTCGACCTTCAAATCGATCAATTCCTTGATCTGTTCAGAAATCGAGTTGACGATTACCGGGTTGATTCCAAACCCTTGATCTCCTGCGAGCGCTTCTCCGCTCAATTTTAACACAATCCGGTTGTACTTCGGCTGCATAACTTCGCCCTCCTTGCTTGATTCCGTTCCGTGAAAAAGGAACACGACCCACTTCCACGCGAAAGTGGACTTATGCATACGTGTTCCTTCTCATATGATCAGGTCGCCCTGATTATTTTTTAAGTTGGTTCATGACTTCTTCAGCGAAGTTCTCTTCTTTTTTCTCCATGCCTTCGCCTACTTCGAAGCGAACGAATGAAGCGATCTTGCCGCCTTTAGACTCGACGTATTTACCGACTTTGAAGTCAGGGTCTTTTACGAAAGTCTGGTCGACGAGGCAGATTTCCTCGAAGTACTTGTTCATACGGCCAACGATCATCTTCTCGACGATGTTTGCAGGCTTGCCTTCGTTGAGCGCTTGCTCAGTGAGGACTTTTTCTTCGCGAGCTTTCTCTTCTTCCGTTACTTCAGAACGGTCGACGTAGAGTGGACGCGCAGCTGCGATGTGCATCGCGATGTCTTTCGCCACTGACTCATCAGTAGTTCCTTCTACGACGATGACCGTACCGATACGGCCGCCCATGTGGAGGTATGAACCGAAGACAGCGTCATCAGCTTTGTTGAAGAATGCTACGCGGCGGAGAGAGATTTTCTCGCCGATCGTCGAAGCTTCCTCAGAGATGTACGTGTCGATCGTCTTTCCAGCTTCGTACTCAGAAGCGAGAGCCGCTTCAGCAGTTTCTGTTCCGTTGCGGAGAACTGCGTTCGCGATGTTTTGAACGAGGTTTTGGAAACGCTCGTTCTTCGCTACGAAGTCAGTCTCAGAGTTGACTTCGACGAGTACTGCTTTGTTGCCTTCGATTGCGACTGCAGTCAAACCTTCAGCTGCGATACGGTCGCCTTTAGAAGCCGCTTTCGCGATTCCTTTTTCACGAAGGAAGTCGATTGCCGCTTCCATGTTGCCGTCAGTTTCGACGAGTGCTTTCTTGCAGTCGAGCATACCTGCGCCTGTTTTTTCACGAAGTTCTTTTACCATTGCTGCTGTAATAGCCATTGGATGTTCCTCCTTCAAAGTGCTGTTTTCAAAAAAAAGGTGATAAAAGGTCGATTCCCTTTATCACCTGGCATCACGAATTACTCAGCGTCTGCTACTACTTCTGTTTCTTCAGTAGTTTCAGGTGCTACGTTATCTTCGCCTTGTTTAACTTCGAGGATTGCGTCAGCCATTTTACCAGTGAGCAATTTGACTGCACGAATCGCATCGTCGTTCGCTGGGATGACGTAGTCGATTTCGTCTGGATCACAGTTCGTGTCAACAATCGCAACGATTGGGATGTTGAGTTTGTGTGCTTCCGCGATCGCGATACGCTCTTTGCGTGGGTCAACGATGAAGAGTGCATCCGGAACTCCTGGCATATCCTTGATACCGCCGAGGAATTTCTCGAGACGTGTCATTTCCTTTTTGAGGATGATGACTTCTTTTTTAGGAAGGACGTCGAATGTGCCGTTCTCTTCCATTTTTTCGAGTTGCTTCAAACGGTTGATCCGTTTTTTGATTGTTGAGAAGTTCGTGAGTGTACCACCCAACCAACGTTCGTTGATGAAGTATTGACCCGCACGGATCGCTTCTTCTTTCACAGTGTCTTGAGCTTGTTTTTTCGTACCGACGAAAAGAACGTTACCGCCTTCAGACGCTACTTCACGGATGAAGTTGTATGCTTCGTCTACTTTCTTGACCGTCTTTTGAAGGTCGATGATGTAGATACCGTTACGCTCTGTGAAGATGTATTTTGCCATTTTTGGGTTCCAACGGCGTGTTTGGTGACCGAAGTGTACACCAGCTTCAAGCAATTGTTTCATTGAGATTACTGCCATGATGAAATTCCTCCTTTTGGTTTTTGGGTGTCCTCCGCGATGATCGTTGATCCGGCTAACCTAATATAGGCACCGCAGCCGGCGATACATGCGTGCGTAATTACAACCGTAGACTAATATAGCACATTGTTCAGCGCGGGGCAACTGTCGTTTCTTTAGAAAGTTTGGCGATCAGAGCCACTTCGCCGGCTCCCCGGTTCAGGGAACGGGCGAGTGCATCCAAGTCCTCCCCCTGTTCAAGCCTTGCCTTGACATCGACTCCACCAGGCGCGTCTTCTTTTTCAGACGCTGTATCCCTGACGGCTACGTGATTGACTGGATCAGTGTTTCCTTCAGTCCGCGTCTCGTCCCGGTCATCGTCGATCCGGTTGACGTTCTCCATGAAGGCGAGGAGCAACTGCTCCATCTCGCGCTTCTCCGTCTCAAGATTTTCAATCCGTTCACGCATCAAGGTTTGTTGCTTGAACAGCAGGAGCAACGCATAGCAGAAACCTGCTGATAGAAGTATGAAGAATAATGTCATGGTCATCCCTTTCACATCGCGACACGGTCAGAGAGGTACGCACTCCCGAGGGCATGCTTCAGCTTACGGAGCGCCTTCGAGTGAATCTGCGAGATGCGGGACGTCGAAAGCCCGAGGACTTCGCCGATTTCCGTCAACGTCAGTTCGTCGAAGTAGAAAAGAGAGACGACATACTGCTCTTTTTCAGAAAGCTCTTCGATCTCCTCTGCGAGTTTCGAGATCAACTCCCGCATGAGCAGCGAATCTTCCGGCGTGGCGGCTTCCGGATCGAGGTAGGAGATCGACATCGATTTCCCTTCGTCCTGAAGTGTCACGGCCTCGTCGATCGACAGGACGTTCGCGAAGTAACTCTCGGCAAGAGCCGCCTTCACGTCATCCGGCTTCATGTCGACGATTTTTGAAACTTCTTCCAAAGTCGGTGTCCGCTGCAATTGCTGCTCGAGGATTTCGACAGCCGCCTCGACCCGTTTCGATTTTTCACGGAGCGAACGCGGAAGCCAGTCGACTTTTCTCAGACCGTCAAGAATCGCACCGCGAATACGGAATGCCGCATATGTATCGAACTTGTTGTTATGATTCGGATCATATTTCTTGAGGGCATCGTACAGCCCCATCATGCCGAGGCTCTTCAATTCGTCTCGGTCGACGCTTTTCGGAAGCGTGGCGCTCAGACGCTGGACGTGGTACAGAACGAGATGTTCATAGTTTAGAAGCAATAGATCGGCGACCGACCCGTCACGCGTCGAAAGCCATTCATTCCAAAGTTGTTGTAAATCCTCACGCATGTCTCTATTCCTCCTTCAAATTTCCAGCGTCCCTACGTTGACCGTCCGAATCATCAACATCCCTGTCTTCGAATGGAATTCGATCGTCCGGCCATTCGTCCCTCCGACATCTTCTGCGACGAGGGGGACGCGCACCGCGTGTAACGCTTCCTTGACTGCTTGTATGTTACGCTCGCCGATTCGCATCGACTCATGTTCGTATTTGAATTGAAACATCTGTGCACCGCCTGCGATCTTCGCCCGCAAGCGGACCGCCCCCATCCTTTCGAGAGAGTCCTTCAACGCGACGATCGCCGTATCGGCGAACTTTCCGATCTCTTCTTTCTTATTCCGGCTGATCGCCGAATCCGGCAGCATGACGTGTGCCATTCCCGACAGTCCCCTTTCGAGATCGTACAGGACGACACCGACGCATGAACCGAGACCGGCCGTTCGGAGGACGACGGCTTCACGGCTGACCGCCCACTCGGCGATGCCGATCCGAATCACTTCATTTTCCATTCGGATCCACACCCAATCGCTTGAACACCGGCGCGAAGGAATCCTCGTCAGGCAAGAGAAGAAGATGTCCGTTCAACGCATCGCCGAGACTTGAGAGCCGTGTGTCGATGTATAATGCCATGTTACCAAATTTTGTTGAATTTAGTAATCCGATTTCCAAAATTGCGCCGACCATGTCGAAAGCTGAGGCCGGTACGCTGACGTGGAGCGAAAGACCGAGCCAGTCCGAGATGGAGCGCGCATAGGCGCCAATCAGAATATTGCCGATTTCCTCCCATGCTGAGACACCGAGCGAGTGCATCTCTCCGAAGAAACGGAATTGTTCACCGATCAATTGTCCGACGAGCCGTTCGGCGTCCTCGAGCGGCATCAGGAACAAGAGCGTCGCTTCGACATCTCCCGTGAAGCGGAGCAACGCACCCGCCGTGTAGTTCTCCGCTCCGCCGAGCCGTTCGAGAATCTTCTCGAAACCCTCGAGCTCTGCCGAAGGCACCTCGATATCGATCGGACGGCCGAGCAATGTGGAGAGTGCGGTCGCGGCATGTGCAGCTCCGATGTTGCCAACTTCCTTGAAGACATCCTTTTCAAGGGGATCAAGCATGTACGATTTCCTCGAACAGGCGATTCGGGTCAAGAAGTGAGAACAGCTCCTTCTCCCCTTTCGCGATAGCCGTCAAGTACGCATTTTCTGCATTTCCGCTCTCCGGGAGCGGCTCGATCCGGACATCCTGCGCCTCGATGACTTCATTCGCCCGATCGACGATGAATCCAGCGTCTCCGTGCTCGAGCGTCGCGATGATGATTCGCGTCTCTTCCGTCTCCTCGAGTGTTTCGAAGCCAAGTCGCGTCCGGAGGTCGATCACGGGTGTGACGACCCCTCGCAGGTTGATGACGCCCTTTACATACGATGCGGCATTCGGAATTCGCGTGATCGGCTGAAGGCGTTCAATCGATCGCACGGATTGGACATCAAGTCCGTAAGCATTTTCTCCCAGTTGAAACACTACCCATTTCTGTTCCATTTCCTTCTCCTCACTTCCGCAACAGCGCGTTGCTGTCGACAATTAGGGCGACACGTCCATCCCCTAGGATCGTCGCGCCCGAGATGGCGCGAATACCTTCAAGATAACTGCCGAGTGGTTTCATGACGATTTCTTGCTGACCGATCAGTTGCGAGACGACAAGCCCCGCCAGTCTGTCACCGCTTCTGACGACGACGACGGAGTATGCTTCACTTTCCGCACTCTCGAGGCCATAGACGTCCGTCAGCCAAATCAACGGCACGAGCTGACCGCGGAAATCGAACACCTTCTCACGGTGTGCCTGCAGCACCGCTTCGTGTTTGAGCGACGTCGTCTCGATGATGGCAGTCAACGGGATGGCATACGTCTCATCCTGCAGCTGAACGAGCATCGCCGAGATGATCGAGAGCGTAAGCGGCAGACTGATCCGGAAGATCGTCCCTTCGCCAAGCTTCGTCTCGACGAACACTTCTCCACCGAGCGATTCGATCTTCGACTTGACGACGTCGAGTCCAACGCCGCGCCCTGAAAGATCCGTCACGGTCTCTGCCGTAGAGAATCCAGGTGCGAACAGTAGCATCGACATCTCTTCCGGCGTCAGAAGTGCAGCGTCCTCTTGCGTCAAGATGCCCTTTTCAACGGCGATTCGAGTAACCTTCTCGTGATTGATGCCTGCCCCGTCGTCTTCGATTTCGATGAAGACACGGTTCCCTGCGTGATACGCACGAAGAGTCAAGTTCCCCTCTTCCTGTTTGCCTGCCTTCAAACGGTCCGCCTTGCTCTCGATTCCATGATCGACTGCGTTGCGGATCAGGTGGACGAGCGGATCCCCAATCTCGTCGATGACGGTCCGGTCAAGCTCCGTCTCAGCCCCCGTGATGTGAAGCTTGATGTTCTTGCCGACGTCCTTCGCGACGGATCGGACCATCCGCGGGAAGCGATTGAACACCTGCTCGATCGGCATCATCCGTAGCGTCAGGACGAGTGATTGCAGTTCGTTCGTACCGCGTTTGATGCGCTCGACGGTCTCCGTCAATTCAGGAGACTCGACGTCACCTGCGATTCGTTCAAGTCTGCCGCGGTCGATGATGAACTCCTCGAACAGGTTCATCAAACGGTCGATACGCTCCAAATTGACGCGAATCGTCTTCGCTGCAGCGACCGGTCCTTGTTCCGTTTCTTCCTTCGCAGCCGGAGAGACGGGGCTGACTTCGGGAATCGCAGTGACGGCCACCTCGGCTGAGACCTCAGGCGCATAATCCGCCACGGTCACCGCCGCGACTTCCGAAACGGCTCCGATGCTCTTCTCGACTTCTTCTGCCGTGTTCGTCGTCACGAAGAGGACACGGAAGCTCGTCTCGAACTGTTCCTGTTCGAGCTCGTCCGAAGTCGGATCGGACAAGATGACATCTCCGAGCGACTGCAGCCGTTCGAAAACCATGAACACGCGCGCAGCCTTGAGGATGACATCCTCAGACAGGGCGACATCGATGACGAAGACGTTGTACCCTGAAGCGAGTGACTGCTTGACGACAGACTCCGAGTAGACGTCACATTTGAATGTCGATGACGGATTTGCAGTCGATGCCTTCTTCACTTCCGTCTCCTCTGAAGTGTTCGAGAACTGCTTCAGGCGGGCGACCGTCTCCGAGACGTCACGCTTTCCTTTTCCGCCATTCGCGATATCATCGACCATCGCTTCGATCTGTTCTGCTGCGACGAACAGCGTATCGATCAGTTCAGGTGTCGCCGGCTGGCGTTTAGAGCGGACGAGGTCGAGAGCGCTCTCCATCTCGTGTGTCAAATCGGCGATGCCGTCAAAGCCCATCGTGCCGGCCATCCCTTTCAATGTGTGGGCGGAACGGAAAATCTGATCGATCACTCCTTCGTCATCCAACTTCTGTTCGAATTTCAAAAGGCTCGAGTTGATCGCTTGCAAATGCTCGATCGACTCGTCGAGAAACAGGCCTAAATATTCATTTAAATCCATGGACGAGGTCCCCTTTCATATTAGCGAGTACTGCTCGTCCGCCGTTTGAAACGGCTGACGAGACGATCCAGGAAATTACGTTCCTGAATCGGGACGCCGGTAAGTGTCGTCGTGATGCGATCGAGTCGCCAGCTGACGTCGCTGTTCCGGTCGAATAAATAAAATGGCTGCTGCGCCTTCACGGCGCGGGTGACGACCGGATCATCCGGGAGAAACCCGATGAATCGAAGTGATTGTTCGAGAAACTTCGTGCTGACGAGCTCGAGCCGCTCGAACGTCTCGGTCGCCTCCTCCCCGTTCACCGCACGGTTGACTAGGACGGCGATCGGCAAATCATTCGCATGCCGATTCGCCAGTTTGACGAAGGCATAGCCGTCCATGATGGAGGTCGGCTCAGGTGTGACGATGAGCCATGCCTCGTCGGCACTGCTGATGAAATCGAACGTATGGTCATTCGCGCCTGCCCCGAGATCGAGCAGGACGAAGTCATATTCATAGAAGAAACGCATCTCGCTCATCATGAACGTCATATCGTCTTCAGAGAAGGACACCAGTTCCGTGAATCCGCTCCCTCCATGGATGAAGTGAAGCTGGTTCGAGACTTCCGTGATTGCTGCTGACAGGGGGGTGCGTTCCTTGACGCAGTCCATCAGGGAACGTCTCGCGCTCTCTCCGAGAACTACCCCGACGTTCGCCATCCCGATGTCGAGATCGACGATGAGCACCCGCTTTTGTTGAAGGGATAGGGCGATTGCCAGATTGACTGCGACGTTCGTCTTTCCGACGCCGCCCTTTCCACTGACGATCGCGATCGTCTTCGTCTGTTTCATCGAAACCTTCGACCGAAGTTGCCTTGCTTGATCCGACATCATCGCAGCCCTTCTTTCTCGATGATCATCGAGGCAAGCCGTTCGGCATCCGGCTGACACAAGTCCTCCGGTACTTCCTGTCCTGTCGTCAGCCAGGCGACAGGAAGGTCGGTCTTATCCGTCATGCCGAAGATCGTCAGAAGATCGCTCGTCTCGTCCGCCTTCGTATAGATTAATCCCGCAAGCGGTAAGTGACGGAATTGAGCGAAAATTTTCTCGATGTCCTTGAATTTAGCTGTCAGGCTGAGCACGAGCAAGAGGCTGGTGTCGGAGAAGTCATGACGTCTTTCGAGTTGTCTGACATACCCTGCGTCACGGAAATTTCTCCCTGCCGTATCGACGAGAATGACATCGCAATCCTGTAAGCGCACCTTCGCCGCCTCGAATTCCGCTGCATCATAGGCTACCTCGAGCGGTAGCGATAAGATTTCGGCATAGGTCCGTAACTGCTCGACCGCTGCGATCCGGTATGTATCCGTCGTGATCAGGCCGACTTTCATCCCTTTGTTCAACTGGTAATCCGCGGCAAGTTTCGCGATCGTCGTCGTCTTTCCGACGCCGGTCGGACCGACCAGCATGATAAAGCGGCTTTCAGGCGTCTCAACCTTGAGATCACGCACGATCCGGCTTCTGAGTGCCTCAACGGCGCCGGCCGTGTCGTTCGTCCGGTAGTAGCTCGAGAGGATCAATTCGCTCAACTCTTCAGCCATGGAGCTCACGCTCGGCTCAAGAAGAAGCTGTTCATAGGCGATCAACGGCTCAGGCAGCCTCGGCATCGTCGTCATGACGACTTTCGCTTCCTGCTCATCCGGGCGAATCCGGGCAGGTTCCTGCACGGTACGGACAGGGTTTTCAGTTGTTTTCGAGACAAGCGTCGCCGCTTGCTCTTTCTTGTTTTCTTCGAGTGTCGCGACGAGCTCGACTTTCTTCTGCTGGAAGAAACCGAACAACCCTCCGACTTTTATGTTTCGCGTGTTCAAGATGACTGCGTCCTCTCCGAGTTCCCGCTTCACACGCTCCATCGCTTCACCCATCGTATCCGCAACGATTTTCTTTACCATCATCTTAAATCACCCCAATACTTTTTACTTCAATCGTCGGAATCAGCTCGTTGTAGGACAGGATCGGCACATCCGGGAAATAACGCTCCGTCAACTGGCGGACGAACATCCGTATGCTCGGTGATGTCAAGACGACCGGCTGCGCGCCGTAACGGTCAAACTCGGCTGTCAACTGATTGAATGATTCCACGAACTGAGTCGCCTTCTCAGGGTCAAGCGCCAAGTAGTTTCCGAACTCGGTCTTTTGGATGCTTGCCTGAATATCCTGCTCCATCTCGCTCGAGACGGTGACGACATGCAGCGTATCGCTTTGCATGACTTGTTCCGTGATTTGGCGTGAGAGTGACTGACGAACATACTCTGCGAGCAATTCCGCATCCTTCGTCACGGTACCGTAATCCGCGAGCGTCTCGAAGATGAGCGGCAAATTGCGGATCGAGACTTTTTCCTTCAACAGCTGGACGAAGACTTTTTGGAGTTCGCCGATCGAGAGAAGACCTGGTGTCACTTCGTCGACAAGAATCGGATGCGTCTCCTTCAGGTGATCGACGAGCTGTTTCGTCTCTTCCCGTCCGAGAAGCTCTGAAGCATGACGCTTCAGGAGTTCGGTCAGATGGGTGGCGACTACCGATGGCGGGTCGACGACGGTATACCCTGACATCTCAGCCCGGCTGCGCGTCCGTTCGTCGATCCAAAGTGCCGGCATGCCAAACGCCGGTTCTACCGTCTCGATTCCTTGAATTTCAGGGTCGTCCACCCCCGGGCTCATCGCCAGGTAGTGGTCGAGCAGTAGTTCTCCTCCCGCCATCTCGCTGCCGCGAATCTTGATGCGGTAACGGTTAGGTGGCAATTGGAGATGGTCCCGGATCCGGACGGTCGGCAGGACGAACCCCAGTTCGAGCGCGAGCTGCCTTCTGATCATGACGACCCGGTCGAGCAGGTCACCGCCCTGTGCTTCGTCAGCGAGCGGAATCAAGCCGTAACCGAACTCGAATTCGATCGTATCGACGTTGAGAAGCGAGACGACTGATTCGGAGGAGCGCAGGCTCGCTGTCGTTTCCTCCGTGACAGGTTCTTCCGGGACGACGTTTTTAGTCGCCTTGCGCATTTGCCATGCACCGAATCCGGCAAGCAAAGCAAGCGGGATCGTGACGAAATCAGGAATCGGCGTGAACAACCCGAGCAGGAAGATCGCACCCGCCGCAATCATGACAAGGATCGGATTTTGACCCAACTGGTTGATGATGTCTTCCCCAAGATTTCCTTCCGAAGCCGAGCGTGTGACGATGATACCGGTCGCGACCGAAATGAGGAGCGCCGGGATTTGACTGACCAGACCGTCACCTACAGTCAGGAGTGTGTACATCTGTACGGATTCACCGACCGGCAATCCTTGCTGGACGACGCCGATGATCATCCCGAAGATCAGGTTGATGATGACGATGATGATGCCCGCGATGGCATCTCCTTTGACGAACTTCGATGCACCGTCCATCGCTCCGTAAAAGTCAGCCTCGGATTGGATTTTCTGACGACGTGTCCGTGCCTGCAGCTCGTCGATCATGCCTGAGTTGAGGTCGGCATCGATCGCCATCTGCTTACCCGGCATCGCGTCGAGCGTAAAACGAGCCGAGACTTCCGATACCCGTTCCGAACCCTTCGTGATGACGATGAACTGGATCAGGACGAGAATCAGGAAGACGACGAAGCCGACGAGCGCATTGCCCCCTACGACGAAGTTGCCGAACGCCTCGATGACCTGTCCGCCGTGACCGGTCGAAAGGATCGAACGCGTCGTCGAGACGTTCAGTCCGAGACGGAACAACGTCACGATCAGTAGCAGTGATGGAAACACCGAGAACTCAAGCGCTTCCTTCGCATTCATCGCGACGAGCAGGACGACGAGTGCGATCAGAATGTTGATGATGATCAGGAAGTCGAGTGCGAATCCAGGCAGCGGAATGACCAGCATGACGACGATCATGATGACTCCTAGCAGTACGGATAGGTCTTTAGTTGAAATTGTCATGTTGCTTCATTCCTCTCTTGCGATTGTTTCATTTGATAGACGAAGGCGAGTGTCTCCGCGAGTGCTTGATAGAATTCCTCTTCTACAGCCATCCCGATCTCGACTTGCGCGTATAGAGCGCGGGCGAGCGGACGATTCTCGACGAGAGGCACCCCGGATTCGGTCGCCTTCTCCCGGATTCGGAATGCTACGGCGTCGACTCCTTTTGCCACGACGACAGGTGCAGCGTGCCTTCCGTCGTCATACTTGATCGCGACTGCATAATGGGTCGGGTTCGTTATGACGACGTCTGCGTTCGGAATTTCCTGCATCATCCGCCGCATCGCCATCTCCCGTTGTTGTTGCTTGATTTTCCCCTTGATTTGAGGGTCACCTTCTGTGTTCTTGTGCTCGTCCTTCAAGTCTTGTTTACTCATCCGGATCGATTTTTCGAAATCGAACCGTTGATAGGCGAAGTCGAAGACTGCGAGCATCAAGAGCGCGATACTGACGGACAGCCCGAGTTGGAAGGTCAGTTGGCCGATGATGGCTAACGCCCCGCCAATCGGCTCCGTCGTCAAACGCGAGATTTCAACCTTGTTGTTCCAAAGGATGATGCCGCTTGTCGCGCCGATGATCAGGAGTTTGAAGACTGACTTCAGGAACTCGACGAGTGCCTTCATGCTGACGATCCGCTTGATTCCCTGAAGAGGGTTGATGCGGTCGAGCTTCGGCTGGATCGCTTCTCCGGATAAAAGCACCCCGATCTGAATGAAGTTTCCGATGACTCCGACAAGAAGTGCCGTCAGGAAGAATGGAGAGACGAGTATCCCCATCTCGATCATCATCTCGATCATCACCTCTTCGACCTTTCCTTCCTCTACGGATACCAGTACCGCTTGCGGACTGAGGCCGTTTGTCAAAAGATCGACGAACCTTTTCCCGAGCATCGGCCCGAAAGCGAGCAGGACGAGGAACATGGCGAGCAGCATGAGCCCGCTCGTCACGTCCGCAGATTTTGCGACCTGCCCCTTTTTCCTTGTATCCTCCCGCTTTCGTGGTGTTGCTTTTTCAGTCTTTTCTCCAGCGAAGAACTGGAGGTCAAGACGTAATGCGAATTTAGTCATCTCTTATCCTCCTAACAGCTGAATCGCATCCGCGAGCGCATGCTGGAGGAGCGGAACGAAACGTGAAATCGCCGTGATGGTCGCTCCGGCGAGCAAAAACAGCAGACCGTATCCAATCAGTAGCTTGACCGAGAAACCGATGGCGAATATGTTGAACTGCGGTGCGGTCTTCGCGAGAAAACCGAGAGCGAGATCGACAAGAAACAAGGAGACGACGAGCGGAAGCGCCATTTGAAGCGCCGTCAGCATCGCAAGCCCGATGATCTTGACGACGAGACTCATCCCGGCCTCACCCGATATCGAGAGCGCCTCGCCTGGCGGGAACACGAGAAAACTCGTGTAGATCCCGTCGAGCAGAATAAGGTGCATGTCAGAGGCGAGCAGGACGAGCAACGTCAACATGTAGTAGAAGCGACCGACGATCGGCGATTGTCCGCCGAACATCGGGTCATACGCCGACGCCATCGCGAGACCCATCTGCAAGTCGATGATCGACCCTGCGATTTGAGGCGCATATAGGAGCAGACTCGCGATCAGTCCGAGCGCGAGACCGACGATGACCTCTGTCCCCATCCGGAAGTAGAAATCGGCATCTGTCACGTGGACCGCCGTCTTCACCGTATAACTCGAGAAGTAGGCGAGCGCTGCCGCGATGGCCAGCTTATGCTGAGCGGGAAGCTGTTTTGATGAGAACAGCGGTGCTGCTACGAAGAAGCCGACCGTCCTGCCGAAAACAAGCAAAAAGACGCTGACGAAGGAAAGCAGGTTCATTTCCTTGAGACCTCGACGATTTGCTCAAAGATTTGCAGCGTGAACGTCTCGAGCTCCTGCATGATCCACGGACCGAAGAAGATGAGCGAAAGAAATACTGCGACGATCTTCGGGACGAAAGACAATGTTTGTTCCTGGATTTGTGTCGTCGCCTGCAGGATGCTGACGAGGAGACCGACGACGAGCGAGACGAGCAAGAGCGGTGCCGAGACCTTGAGCAGCGTCCAGACAGCCGAACTCGCGAGTTGTATGATCATTTCTTGCGTCATCGTGATTCCTCCTATTGCATGCTGACGAGCAGCGATTCGACGATCAAGTGCCATCCATCGACCAGGATGAACAGCAAGAGCTTGAACGGTAAAGCGATCATGACCGGCGGCAACATCATCATCCCCATCGACATCAGGACGCTCGAGACGACCATGTCGATGACGAGAAACGGGATGAAGATCATGAAGCCGATCTGAAAGGCCGTCTTCAGCTCGCTGATCGCATAAGCCGGTACGATGGCGACGAGCGGGATATCTTCAACCTTTTCAGGTTTTTCATACTTGCCGTACTTCAAGAACAGTTCAAGATCATTCGAGCGGGTATGCTTCGCCATGAATCGCTTCATGATGTCTCCTGCTTCGTCGAACGCCTCATTCTGCGAGATATCGTTGTTCATGTATGGCTTCAGCGCCTGCGTATTCAAGTCGCTGATGATAGGCGACATGACGAACAGCGTGATGAAGAGGGCGAGACCGATGAGCAGCTGGTTCGGCGGCGTCTGTTGTGTCCCGAGTGCTGACCGCACGAACGAGAGTACGACGACGACGCGCGTGAAGCATGTCATCAGGATGAGCAGCGAAGGTGCGAGCGACAAGAGCGTCAGCAGCACGAGCAGTTTGACCGAGGTCGCCGTACCTGAAGGCGTATCGAGTGAAATCAAGCTTTCGATCGTGTTCATTCGCGACCTCGATTCTGGAACTGTTCGAGCTGCGCCTTGAACGTCTCGACGAATGGTGAGTTCCTTTTCGTCTCGACTGTAGGCGCATCTTCAGCCATCGATGCCCATTCGAGATCATCCTCGATCGTATCGATGAGCTCGACGTTCTGCCCTACCCCTACTACATAGATTTTCCCTTGAACCCGAACGAGCTGGACGGAACGGTCCTTCCCGAGCGGTACTCCGCCGAGATGGGCCATCTTCCCAGTCTCTCTTACGCCGCGCGTCCGCTCGTTCAGCCAACGGACGACGAGCAGGAACCCGCCGAGCAGGACTGCGAGCGTGACGACTACCTTGATGATGGTGACGAACGTCGACGACCCTTCGACCTGTTCTGTTGTCGGTTCACTCTTCTTGTTGTTCAGCATCTCATCGACCGTCTCTGCCTGTGCCGGGGCACTGAGCAGAAACAGGATGAGACAGGTCAGAAAGGTCAATTTCTTCATGACGATACTGTCTTAGCAACCGCCTCGAGTACGCGGTCCGCCTGGAATGGCTTGACGATGAAGTCCTTCGCCCCTGCCTGGATGGCATCGATGACCATCGATTGCTGCCCCATTGCCGAACACATGATGATTTTCGCTGCAGGATCGAATGATTTGATTTCCTTAAGTGCCGAGATGCCATCCATTTCAGGCATCGTGATATCAAGCGTCACGAGGTCTGGCGAGAGCTCCTTATATTTCGCGACCGCGTCGCGGCCGTTTTCAGCCTCACCGACCACGTCATATCCATTCTTCGAGAGAATTTCCTTAATCATCATTCGCATGAAAGCCGCATCATCTACAATCAAAATTTTTGTACTCATTCCATTTCCTCCTCAAAACATTCGTAGTCGTTAAAACATTCGTAGTCGTTCTTTTGGATTGACGATCTCAGTGATTCTGACACCGAAGTTTTCTTCGATCACGACGACTTCTCCCGTCGCGATCAGTGTGTTGTTGACGAACACGTCGACAGGTTCGCCGGCAAGCTTGTCGAGCTCGATGATCGATCCTTGCGTCAGTTCAAGCACATCCCGGACTGACTTGCGCGTCCGCCCGAGTTCGACCGTGACGTTCAACGGGACGTCATACAGCATTCCGATGTTCCCCGGCGTACCGCCTTCGACCGGACTGTCTGACAGCTGGCCGAATTCGACCGGGCTCACGTCGACTGCCGGTTTCGGCGGCGCAGGCGGAAGTTGTTCCGCTCGTTGCGGCTCCGGACTTGCCGGTTTCGCTTCAGGCTGCCGGACTGGGCTGCTCGCCGGCTTTGGCGTCTCTGACTGTTGCGTGCTCAAGCTGAAAAGCTTTTGGATCAGCTGTTTCGAGAAATCGACCGGTGCGAGCTGGACGATCTTGGAATCGATCAGGTTTCCGATTTTCAGGTTGAACTCGATGATGACCATCTTGTCCCAAAGGTCGAAGCTGTCGACGATGCTCTTCCCCTCTGAGAAGTCGAAAATCTCGACAGCCGGCGGTGAGATGTCGATTCGCATGGCGAAAACGGTCGACATCGATGTCGCTGCCGCTCCCATCATCTGGTTCATCGCTTCTTGGACGGCTGAGAGTGCGATCGGTTCCATCGGGACAGACTCGTCGATGATGCCGTCTCCTCCCATCATCAAGTTCGCGATGACGGTCGCGTCCCGTTGTGTCAGGATCAAGACGTTCTCACCTTCGAATCCTTCCGTATAACCGACGCGCAGAGCGACATGTGGAATCGGATAGCGGCTTCTCAGCTCATCCATCGAGATCATGCTGACCTGAGGCGTCGTGATCTCGACTTTTTGATTCAACAGCGCGGATAGCGCTGTCGCGGAGTTCCCTAGCGAGATGTTACCCACTTCTCCGAGCGCATCGATTTCCATTTCGTCTAGGTTGGCTTGTTGCGTTGGTGGCGGAGTCATCGGCGCCCCGTTCAGCAACGCGTCGATTTCTTCTTGTGAAAGCATGTCGCTCATGTTATTCCTCCTCAATTCGATCTAATACTTGTAAGGCGAGATGCTTCCCGTTCAGGCCTGGCCGCGCCTTAAACATTTTACGGTCATCGACGTATAATTCGACCGGGTCTGTCGTACGTGCCTGAAGGGCTAAGCAATCGCCTACCTCGAGGTGTAACAACTCACCAAACGAAAGTTCCGTCTGGCCAAGAACAGCTTTCAAATCGACGATCGACCCCATCAACTGAGCCTCCATCTGTTCCGTCTGGTGTTCCTCGACGGTCCGCCGCTTCTCTTGTTGCATCCAGAAATGGCTTGACAGCTTCGAGATGATCGGCTCAAGCGTGACGAATGGCAGACAGATGTTTAGCGTACCGCTCACTTCGCCTACTGTGACATATAGAGACACGAGGATGACTGTCTCATTCGGCGAGACGAGCTGAAGAAACTGCGGATTGACCTCCAGTTCCGCATACTCCGCATCGATTTCAGCGATCGAGTCCCAGGCACTTCCATATTGTGAGAAGGCCTTGCGGAAAAGTTGTGTCATGATGCGTGTCTCGATTTCGGTCAAGTTCTCGATTTTGTTCATCCCGAGTCCCGGTCCGCCAAGCATCCGGTCGAGCATCGCATAGGCGATGTTCGGATTGACCTCGAAGATGATGCGTCCGTCGAGCGGATGCAGATGCACGAGATTGAGCATCGTCATGTTCGGGATGGAATGAATGAATTCGTCATAAGGCAGTTGCTCGACCGTATTGACGGTAAACTGGACGTATGTACGGAGCTGAGCAGAAAAGTATGTCGTCAGCATCCGTGCGAACTGTTCATGGATCCGCGTCAGGCTGCGCAGTTGATCCTTCGAGAAGCGAAGCGCCCGTTTGAAGTCATAGACCTTGACGCGCCGCTCCTCCTCTTGGCTTCGTATTTCGTCGACTTCCATATCACCGCTCGAGATGGCAGAAAGCAAGGCGTCGATTTCATGTTGTGATAAGACTTCGCTCATGCTGACACCTCATTGGATGATTTTTTTCGTCGTATAGACGCGCTGGACGTCGCCCTCTTCAAGGAGTTCCTTGAACTGAACTCGAAGTTTCTCTTCAAGTCGGGCCATGTCCTGCTTTGAATCCAGGTCTTTCTTCTTCATCTCAGCAAGATTGCCGAGAATGATGTTGTGAATCTGGAACTTGCGGAGCTCGAGCTCCGTCTTCGTTTTTGCGTCGTCCGTCACGATCGTGAACTGGACGTTCAGGAATCGTTCGTCCGCGATGTTCGTCGTCAGATCGTCCGTCGCGAAACTCCGTTCAGCAAGTTCCTCGCCCGTCGGCTGCTTGACCGCCGCCTTCGGCTCTGTCTCCATCCAGAGATATTGATAGACCGCATAACCTGCGCCGACCATCATCGCAGCGATCACGATCAAGAGCAGCGGCAGGCGCAATTTACTCTTCTTTTTCTCTTCCTCCATCTTCTTGCCTCCTTCCGGCGTTCATCCGGATCAGTCCGATTTGCTGATAAAATGCGATCGTTGCCTCCTGCACCTGCTCGATCGTCTCGCGGACGACGTACGTCTGTCCGCCGACGAGCTGGATCGTCGTGTCTGGCGTCGCACGGACCGCCTCGATCAACAAGGCATTCAGGACGATTGGCGTCCCCCTCAGCGCTGTCAGGCTGATCATCGTTTCAGATTGACGAGCTCTTCTAGCACTTGGTCGGACGTCGTGATGATTCGCGTGTTCGCCTGGAATCCGCGCTGGGCGATGATCATCTCTGTGAACTCCTCAGACAAGTCGACGTTTGACATCTCGAGTGTTCCTGATGTGAGCTGACCGAGTCCACCTGCGCCTGGAGTACCCGGTACCGGCGTTCCTGAGTTCTGCGATTGCGAGAACAGGTTGACGCCTGATTTTTCAAGACCACCCGTGTTCGAGAAGTTCGCCATCGCGATGTATCCGGCATTATTGAGCTTGCCCGCATCATCGATGAACGTAACGAGTCCGTCTTTCCCAATCGACAGGTTACGTGCCGTACTCGGAATTTCGATTCGGATATAAGGATTTCCGGGTGCAGTTCCCGTGGTATAGGTTGCGACGCCGTCTGCATCATATCCAGTAGATCCAGCAGGCTTCGATACCAAGCCCAATGATCCTGAATTAGTTGGCAGTGGGTATGCATTCCCAGTCGCATCCTTGACCGCATCGGCCTTTACTTTTCCAGCACCAGCTGCAACCGCTTTTACCCCGATCAAGTAATTTCCGTCACCTGTCACGAGATTCCCCTCGAGGTCCGTATAGAAGTTTCCTGAACGCGTGAACTGGAGTCCGTCCGCCGTCATGACCTGGTAGAACCCTTCACCGGAGATTCCGATGTCGAGCGTGCGGCCCGTGTTCTGGAGCGCCCCTTGGTTGAAGACGTTGTCTACCGTCGCCATCGAGGCACCGAGACCGACTTGTTTCGGGTTCGTCCCGCCGACTCCGCCGCCTGCACCGGATGCAGATCCGACCGATTGGTTGACGAGGTCTTTGAAGGTGACGCGGCCTTTTTTGTAGCCGAACGTATTGACGTTCGCGATGTTGTTACCGACGACGTCGAGCTTAGACTGGAAGTTCTTCAGTCCACTGATTCCTGAGTACATAGAACGCAACATGTTATTTTTCCTCCTTGAGTGTGATTTCGTTCAGTTCATAGACGCTGACCAGCTCACCATTTCCGAGCTCGGCGATGACATCCACTCCGTCCCGTTTGACGCTCAGGACGTTCGATGTCCCGCTGACCGTCTTCGTCGATTCGTTTCCCTGGTCATCGACCTCCGTCGTCTCGTATTCATATGAGACGTTCTTGCCGATCAGATTGCTGTAGGAGAGAAGACTTCCGGCATGTTGATTCAGGTTCATCGTCTCGATGCCCTTTCCGATCGCCTGCATCTGCTCGAGCGAGGAGAATTGAGCCATCTGTGCGATGAACTCCTTGTCCTCCATCGGCGCAGTCGGATCCTGGTTCGACAGCTGGGCGATGAGTAGCTTCATGAACATGTCCTTGTCCATCTTATTCGTCGGCGCCGCCTGCTCTTTCTCCGGCAAGCGGTAGCTCTCAATCGATTTCGCGACTGACGGGTTGATATTAGTCATCATCCTCTTCCTCCTCGCTCTCCTGGTCGGCTTGCTGTTCCTGATGCTCGGCATCTCGTCTTCGGTCGTCGAAAGTCTCACGTCCGAAATCCTTGACGTTCGAGGCGACGATCCCCGTCTCGATTCGTGTCTGCGGTGCATGTTGTTGAAGCATTTGCTGCAGTTTTCCTAGTTGCTGCTCGATTGCCTGTTTGACGGATTCCGTCGCCGTGAACAGTTTGACCGTCAGCTCGCCATCTTTTCTTTCCAGCTGAACGACGAGTTCACCAAGCTGCTCCGGATACAGACGGATCGACAGGCGTGTCGTCCCGTCTCTTCCCTGCGTGAATGGTGCTTTCGCTAAGGCAGCCTCGATCTTTGCGCGAAGACGATCGTCAAAGCGCGGATCGTTCAGATCGAGTGCTTCCTTTGCCGGTCTTTGCGCAGTCACCTGCATCTCAGTCTTCGCTTCTCCTCTGCTTACAAGGCCGATTGAGTCCTCGGTGTCCGGTGCCGTCTCCGGTTCGTTCGTCGCCTTCTCTAACACAGTGCTATCCTTAACCCGCGGCGTGTTGAGGGAGACGGTAGGCATCATCCTTGCGGTCTCTTTCGCGGGCTCCTTTATTGCAGTCTCCCGCTTTGGCGCAAGGACGTTCGTGATGATCGCCGGAAGCGCCTCTTTGATTTGAAGTGGAAGTCGCTCGAGCGTCTCGAGACTTCCTGCGATTTCTCCTTGCTCGACTTGATGGAGCCACTCGATCACGTCTTCGACGGATTCCGGCTCTTGATCAAGGAGCAGCTGGAGCTCTGGTGTATCGAGCAGTTGCTTCGCAAGACCGGGTTTCCCTTCAATTTCACTCATGAGTGCGATGAGCTGATCATTTGATGTTTCGCCTTCAGATTCTTTGGGAATCAATTGTGGTATCAGGTCGCTCTGTGGCGAGATCGATGTCAATAATTGAAGCATCGACGCGAACTGACCGGCAGGTTGCCCGGCAGATGGTCCCTTCTTAGTTGTCGTCTCTGCTGTCTGTTGGATGGGTTGGATCGTATTCACCTGACTCCTCCTCCCTCAATTCGCTATCAGTTGCGTCAAGGCAGCCGCTTTCTTCGGATCCATCTTTCCAATGATCTCGGCTTGCGTCTCAGCGTCGACGTCCTCAAGGATGGCCACGACCTCGGTCGGGCTAAGCTCATTGAGAATCATAGCCGCCTGCTTCGGTGCCATCTCAGAATAGACGTCTGTCACCGTCGCTTGCTTCTTTTCTTCAACTGTCTCTTCCGCTGCCGGAGCTGCGCTCTCGGTCGGAGTCTTCTTCAACCGGTCGCGCTCGGCGATCAGTCGGACGACTTCCTGTTCTTTCGCTTTCAGGATATTCGTCTGATCTGCCAGCTTCGTCCGCAGTTTCTTGATTTCCGCGTTCGCGATCTTCAAGCGTTCATCATCATTGTCGTTTGATTCAATCGTCGCAGTCTGATCAATCGGCAAGGCGAACAACGGTCTGCCGTTCGCGTAGTTGAGTACTACATACACAGCCAGCAGGATCAGGACGAGCGGGATGATGATCAGTGGGATGAGCCACTGTTTTGATGTCTTTGACTCGTTGTTCATGATGTCCGTCCTCTTCCGAACTGCAGTAAAGCGAGTTCATCTAATTGTTCTTGTTCGAGCAGTCCGGCAGCGATGCGCTCGTATTCGAGCTTATTCTCCTGGAGCCGGGTGAACTTCTTCTCCTCGATCATCGCCGTCTTCAACTCTCCCTGCGCCCGCTCATACTGATTGCGAGCTTGCGTCACGAACAGTTGTTGCCGTTCGATCTGCTGTTTGACGACGTCCCTTGCCCGCTCCCGGTACTGGGAGATCGCAAGTTCCACTTTCCCCGTCTCGTTTTGAGCCTTCTGGAACGTCTCGTACCGGACGAGCAGGTGATACAGCTTTTCGACTTCCTGCTCATACCGTTTCTTTTTTTCCGCCGTCGCCTTCGCGACGCGGTCCTTTTCCGCTTCCGCCAAGGGAATGATTCGTTCGTAGATCGTCTTCACCATGGACCTCCTTAGCGGCTTGCTGCAAACAGTGCGGTGAGCGCTTCATCGAATGAGCTTTTCTCTTCGACACGCTGCTTCAAAAATTCAATCAATTTCGGATATTTTTCGACGGCTCTGTCGATTTCCTGATTCGTTCCGCTCTTATAGGCGCCGATGTTGATCAGGTCCTCTGCATCGAGATAGGTCGACAACAATTGTCTGAACAGGATTGCCGCTTCTTTTTGTTCGGGATCTGTGATTTGGTTCATGACCCGGCTGATCGAGCGCAGGACGTGAATCGCCGGATACTGTCCCTTGTTCGCAAGACTGCGATCGAGGACGAAGTGCCCGTCGAGAATCCCCCGCACGGCATCCGCAATCGGTTCGTTCATGTCGTCACCGTCGACGAGTACCGTGTAGAATGCTGTAATCGACCCGGCCGTCGTTCTGCCGCTTCGCTCAAGTAACTGCGGAAGCAGTGCGAACACGCTCGGGGTATACCCTTTCGATGCAGGCGGCTCTCCGGTCGCGAGTCCGATTTCCCGTTGCGCCATCGCGAACCGGGTGACGGAATCCATCATCAGGACGACGTTCTTGCCTTGATCCCTGAAATATTCTGCTATTGCGGTCGCCGTGTAGGCACCTTTCAGCCGGACGAGCGGCGGTTGATCACTCGTGGCTACGATGATGACCGACCGGCTCATCCCTTCAGGCCCAAGCTCTGCCTCGATGAATTCCTTCACTTCCCGTCCACGCTCACCGATCAGGGCGATGACGTTGATGTCCGCCGTCGATCGTTTGGCGATCATTCCGAGAAGCGTCGACTTCCCGACCCCGGAGCCGGCGAACAAACCGACCCGTTGTCCCTTCCCTACAGTCAGCAAGCCATCGATTGCGCGTATGCCGGTCGAGAGGACTTCGTCGATTCGCGGACGCTCGAGCGGGTTTGGCGGCGTCTTGACGATCGACGTCGTATCTAGCTTCGAGAGATCCTCGCCGTCGAGCGCTCGTCCGAGCCCGTCTAGCACCTTGCCGATCAATCCTTCACCGACAGGTACGTGAAGCGGTTTCCCTGTCGCGATGACATCTGATCCCGGAGCAATCGCCGTCGTCTCACCGTAAGGCATCAGCAGGACGTTCCCGTCCTTGAAGCCGACGACTTCCGCTTCGATACCAAGGCCGTTACGCATCCTGATCAAGCATCGCTCGCCGATCGATACGACCGTCGGACCGCTCGACTCGATCATCAAGCCGATGACCTGGACGACTTTGCCGGAGTGAACGACGAGTTCATCCGGCCGGACCTGTTCGAGCAGTGTTTGAACCGCTTCAAATCTACTCATCGCGAAGCACCGCACTGATCTTGTCCGACAGATTTGCGAATCCTGTCTCGACACCACTCGTGATGGCTCCTTTTTCCGACTCGATCCTAAAGTCATGTACCGGCAACGTCTCGTCGATCCGAAGACCGAGAGTGACTTCGTCCGGCAATATTTTCTTAAGACGATTTTCAAACCGGAGCACCTTTTCATATTGTTCCGGATGGACGAACAGGATCAGTTTCTCCCGGTCACGGAACTGGATGAGCAGCTTCTCGATCATCGACGCGAGCTTCTCGTCATCCTGCGTGAGTGTTTCATGGAGGAACTGCTTTGTTACAGCAAGCGAAAGCTCCAGCATCTCCTGCTCGAACGCGTCGATTTGACGCGCGAGGAGCACCTCTAGCTGTCCTGCGAACGTGTTCGTCGCCTCGATTCGCTCTCTGTACGCCTCTCTGCCGTCCTGTCGCCCTGCTTCGAATCCGTCAGCATATCCGCGTTCTTTCGCGAGCTCGAGGGTGCTGACCCGCTCCTGCTCGATTTGCTCACGTACACGCTCGACTTCTCGCGCGAACTGGATTCGTTCCTGTTCGAACTCTTCCATCAAATGATGCTCTTGTGAAACTTGTACTGCCGGTACCTCTTCCTGCCGTGCCTGCAGATGGACGATCGTTTGTGCCCCTCGTTCCATCACGGACTGACGCTTGATGACGTTAGACAACGATATCATCTCCTCCGCCGCGGGCGATCACGATCTCACCCATGTCTTCGAGGCGTCTGATGATACCTACGATACGACTCTGAGCTTCTTCGACATCCCGCAGTCTGACGGGTCCCATGAATTCCATATCTTCTTTGAATGTCTCGACCATGCGCTGTGACATGTTGCGGTAGACGATTTCCTTGACGTCTTCTGACGACACCTTGAGCGAGAGGAGCAAGTCCTCGTTCGTGACTTCCCGGATGATACGCTGGATGGCCCGTGCGTCGAGCGTGACGATGTCCTCGAAGACGAACATCCGCTTCTTGATCTCTTCTGCAAGTTCCGGATCCTGGATCTCGAGGGCATCGAGAATCGTACGTTCCGTCGTCCGGTCGACTCCGTTGAGCACTTGGACGACCGATTCGATTCCGCCTGATTGCGCGTAATCCTGCATGCCGGATTGGGAGAGATTACGTTCCAGGATCTGTTCGACTTCACTGATGATTTCCGGGTTCATCCGGTCCATCGTCGCGATTCGACGAGCTACGTCCGTCTGCGCCTCAGCCGGCAACTCCGAAAGGATCTGACCTGATTTCGCCGGATCGAGATGGGCAAGCACGAGGGCGATCGTCTGCGGATGCTCGTTCTGGATGAAATTGAGCAGCTGCTTCGGGTCGGCTTTACGTGCGAACTCGAACGGGCGTACTTGTAGCGTCGAGGTCAGGCGATAGATCAGCTCCATCGCCTTCTCTTCACCGAGCGCCTTCTCGAGGACCGATTTCGCGAACCCGATGCCGCCTTGCGTGATGTAGTTCTGCGCCATCGCCATGTCGTGGAACTCTGTCATGACGCCTTCCTTGTCCTCCGTCTCGATCCGCTTGATGCTTGAGATTTGGAGTGTCAACCACTCCATCTCCTCTTCTGATAGGTGTTTATAGACATTTGCAGCCACTTCAGGTCCGAGCGATATCATTAAAATCGCTGCTTTTTCCCGGCTGTTCAGTGCTAACTTCTTCATTTCCTCAATCCTCCGCTAGCCAAGTGCGTAACAATTTGACGAATTCATCCGGATTGGATTCAGCAAGCTTCTCCAGCTGCTTCCGTTTGACGGCACCTTCACTCTTGTCGTCCATATCGAGTTCAGGAATCTCCGTTTCAATCGGCACCCATTCATCCTGTTCCTCGAGTTGATTCGCTCTTCTGCGGCGCATCATCACGAAAATCGCTCCGATGATGGCGAGTGCCGCGGCTCCAACGACATACCAGACCCAGGTCGGTACGGTCTCTTCCGTCTTGACTTGCTCTGCTGTCACAGCGAACGGTCTCGACATGACGACGACCTTGTTCGCAAGTTCCGCGTCTGTCAGCGTCGTCTTCGCATCTTCTTTCGCAAGTGAAGTCCTAATGATCGAATACATCATCGTCTGCAAGTCTGCCTGGAGCTGGGCATCAATCTGTTGCTGTCCTTGCGGCGGTTCGACGATCAATTGGATTCCAAGATCACGAATCTCATACGGCGCGCCGCTGATCTGCTTCGTGATCCGGTTGACTTCATAGTTGATGATGTCATGCGTCTTCTCACTCGAGTCGCTCGTCGCTCCGTTCCCTTCAGGATAGTTGATCGTATCGTTCTCCCCAGTCCCTGCAGCACCTTCCGTCGCGCCGCCTGTGTAGGCTTCAGCGACCTTCTCGGCAGAAGTGACGATACCTTCTATTTTGTCCTCATCGACCGGTTCGACGAGTTTTTGTTCCTCTTGCCGCTGTGTCACGTCCATGTCGGCCGTGACGGAGACGAGTGCTTTCTGCGATCCGAGAACGACTGAAAGCATCTGTTGGATCTGCTGACGCAGATCCTTTTCCGTCTGCTTCTTCAGCTGCATCGGGTCCGTGCCGCCTCCGGCGATGCTCGTTCCCTTCACCGGTTCGTAGTATGTGAAGTACTGGTCCATGATCGTGATGTTCTCTTCACTGAGCTTCGGCACACTCTTCGCGATCAGGTGATAGAGCCCCTGGACCGTCTGCTGATTCAACTCTGAACCCGCCCCTGCCGTCAAGACGACGGAGACGCTCGAACTTTCCTCTTTGTCTGAAAGGAAGACGCTTTTCTCAGGCAGTGTGATCATAACCTTCGCGTCCTCGATCCCATTGACCTGTTTGATCAGGTTCTCGAGTTCAGTCTGCATCGTATCGCGTTCTAGGATGTTCATTTCCTTATCAGTCGTCCCGAAGCCCGCGTTCTCGCTGAAGAACGAATAGTCGATCTGACCTGACTTCGGTATTCCTGCCGTCGCAAGATCGACCTTCAATTGTTCCGCTGATTCCTCAGGTACTAGGATTGTCACTCCGGTCGCACCGCTGACGACTTCTGAGGCGATACCGTCCTCATTCAATTTTTCGGTGACTTGCCCCGCCTCTTCAGGAGACAGCTTCGAGTAGAGCGGTGTCATCGACGGTTTGCTCAACCAAATCACTGCCCCGATCACCACCGCAAGGAAGAGGACGATCGAGGAGAGGATCATCGCTTTTTTCGAAAGTGGCCATTCCTGCCACGCTTTTCTCGCGGAATCAAGCCGCGCCTTCATATTTTCGTTCATCTAGCATCTCCCACTCCTTCAGTAACGGTCACAGCTGCATACGCATCATTTCTTGGTATGCTTCCATTGCCTTGTTCCGTACCTCGATGGCAAGCTGCATAGAGAGCGATGCTTCTTCTGTCTTGATCATGATGTTATGTAAGTCCGTCGTCTTCCCCGTGGCCAAATCGACACGGGCTTGCGAAGAGACGTTCTGCTTCTCGTTCAGACCACTGATGGCATCGCTGAGCAACGCGCCAAAATCCGACGGTGTCGCCTTAGGCGCTTGCATCGACGAGATTCCCATCGTCTGAAATTGAATCGGTTGAATTTCCATGATGTCACTCCTCTTTATTTACCAATTTCCATTGCCTTGACGAGCATCGCCTTCGTTGCATTGAGCGCTGTCACGTTTGCTTCATAAGACCGTGTCGCCCCCATCATGTCTACCATTTCCTTCAACAGGTCGACGTTCGGCATCTTCACGTACCCGAGTTCGTCCGCATCCGGATGATTCGGGTTGTATTCGAGTTTGAACGGCTCACTGTCTTTTCGAATCTCACTTACCGTCACGCCACTCGCCGTCTCTTTCAGGACAGCGAGCTTCCGTGCATACGGTTGCCACTTCCCTTCGACGAGTTCACCGCGCGTCGTCTGTGCGTTCGCGATGTTCGACGATACCGTATCTAGACGCAGACGCTGGGCCGTCAATCCTGAGGCCGATGTATGAAAACCCGAGAACATGCTCATGCTCAACGGCCTCCTCTGATGACAGATTCAAGACCTGCATATTTACGATTGAGTTGCTCGACGAGCGCCTCATATTCGATTTGATTACGCGATAGTTCAGACATTTCAAGATCGATGTCGACCCCGTTCCCATCGTTTCGCATGTTAGATGAACGGTCGACGATTGATCCGTTCGATTCGATCGTCGTGTGGCGCTTCAGGCTAAGCTTCATTTGTGTATCGAGCACGTCATTGAATACGAGACGTTTCGCCTTATACCCTGGTGTATCCACATTCGCGATATTGTTCGCGATGACCTTCTGTGATGCGACGGTCCGCCCGATGGCGTTCGTCATCAAATTATAGTCCGATCCTAGCCAATTCATGCTTGAATACCTCCAACATTCGCAATATTGAAAAAACAATAGCACGGCTAACCGTAAGCGTTTAGTAACATATCTGAAATAATTGAAACAAATGGTAATGCTATTTGAAAGAAGTTTTTTTAAAATCAGGGGAATGGAAGAGTATAAAAGACCCCTTATATTGACATTTTTTATAAAAATGATTCGATTAGCCTATAAATAAAAAGGGCACGAGTGAAGTAGGTCCTTTCACTCATGCCCTTTCGGCGCATCTGTTCAGTTCGATTTCACCCGTTCAAGCTCGAACAGGAAATTATCGTTCAAAATCTTGATATACGTCCCTTTCATACCGAGTGAACGGGATTCGATGACACCTGCGCTCTCAAGTTTGCGAAGTGCGTTGACGATGACGGAGCGAGTGATTCCGACGCGGTCCGCGATTTTCGAAGCGACGAGCAGCCCTTCGTTTCCATCGAGTTCGTCGAAAATATGCTCGATCGCTTCAAGCTCGGAGTAAGAGAGCGAGTTGATCGCCATTTGGACGACCGCCTTCTTACGTGCTTTGTCCTCTGCCTCATGAGCCTTTTCGCGCAGGATTTCCATCCCGACCACTGTCGCGCCATATTCCGCGAGGACGAGATCCTCTTCATTGAAGTCGTCGTCGAGTCGTCCGAGAACGAGCGTGCCTAGACGCTCGCCGCCCCCGATGATCGGCACGATCGTCGTCTTCGACGTCTCGAACATCTCACGGTTCTCGACTGGGAATGCCGTATGCTCGCTGTCGATTTTGATGTTCGCCGTCGTCTCAGTGACGTTGAACAGATTTTTCGTATACTCTTCCGGGAACTGGCGATCTTCGAGGAATGAACGCATCCGGGCGTTCTCGATTTGCTGCTTGATTGCGAAACCGAGCAGCTTGCCGCGACGGCTGACGATGAACGTGTTCGCCTCCATCACCTCGCTCAGGCGATCAGCCATTACCTTGAAGTCGACATGCGTGCTTGCTTCCTGCTGCAGCATCGCATTTAGTTTCCGTGTTTTTTCCAATAGATTCATGATTTCTTCCTCCACTTATAAGATGAACTGACTCAGGTCACGATCATCTGCTACTTTACCGACACGCTCCGTTACATATTGGGGCGTGATCGTCACATCGGTCTCCGGCATGTCCGCCGCCTCGAACGATAACTCTTCGAGGACGCGTTCCATGATCGTATACAAACGACGGGCGCCGATGTTGTCCGTCTCGTCGTTGACTTGCGCCGCGATGCGTGCGATTTCCCGGATTGCTTCGTCCGTGAAATCGACATGGACCTTCTCGGCTGCAAGAAGTGCCTTATATTGCTTGAGCAGCGCCTGATTCGGCTCTGTCAAGATTTTTACGAAATCAGCTTCCGTCAGACTGTCGAGCTCGACACGAATCGGGAAGCGTCCTTGCAGTTCTGGGATCAGGTCGGACGGTTTCGCCATATGGAAGGCACCTGCCGCGATGAAGAGGACGTGATCCGTCTTGACCGGCCCATACTTCGTCACGACGGTCGATCCTTCGACGATCGGCAGGATATCCCGCTGGACTCCTTCGCGGGACACACCGGCGCTGTCATGGCCCTTCGTCGCGATCTTATCGATCTCATCGACGAAGATGATCCCCATCTGCTCCGCCCGGCGGACCGCTTCATCATGGACTTCGTTCAGATCGAGCAGCTTCTCCGCTTCTTCCGCTGTCAACAGCGGTCGGGCCTCCCGAACCGTCAATTGACGTTTCTTCGTCTTCTTCGGCATCATCTGACCGAGCATGTCCTGAAGGTTCGCGAGCCCCTCCATTCCCTGTTGGCCCGAGAAGAGGTCGACTTGTCGTTCCTCGATGTCGACTTCGATGACGCGATCCTCGAGTTCCCCGAGCAGGAGGAGCTGGCGCATCCGTGAACGGTCTGCCGTATCGTTCGCTGTTTCGGGTTCAGCCGTCTTCTGTCCACCGAACAACATCTCGAACGGATTTCCTCCGCCGCTCAGCGGATTCGATTTCTTGCCAACGAGCGCGTCGACGATTCGTTCGTTCGCTACAGCTTCGGCCCGGTCCTTGAGTGCCGCCTTCTTCTCCTCCTTGACGAGGCGAAGCGATGCTTCGACAAGGTCGCGGACCATCGATTCGACGTCTCGTCCGACATAGCCGACTTCCGTGAACTTCGTCGCTTCGACCTTGACGAACGGTGCACCGACTAGCTTCGCAAGTCGACGGGCGATCTCTGTCTTCCCTACTCCGGTCGGTCCGATCATCAGGATGTTCTTCGGCGTCACTTCTTCCCGCATCCCTGCCTCAAGCAGCTGGCGTCGATACCGGTTCCTCAGTGCGATCGCGACTGCTCTCTTCGCGTCGCCCTGCCCGATTACGTGTTCGTTCAACTTCTCTACGATCTGTCTTGGCGTCAATTCATGCATTCGCCTCTCCTCCAATCGTTTCGAGTATCACTTGATCATTCGTAAAGACGCACAGCTCGCCGGCAGTCTCAAGCGCAGCTTGCGCGATTTCCTGCGCCGTAAGCTGCGGTGCATGTTTTTTCAAGGCACGACCGGCTGCGAGGGCGTAGTTTCCGCCTGATCCGATGGCGAGGATCCCGTCATCCGGCTCGATGACCTCACCGTTACCGGAGACGAGGAGCAAATGGTTGCCGTCCATCACGAGCAGCAATGCCTCGAGTTGACGAAGCATCTTATCGCCCCGCCACTCCTTCGCGAGCTCGACAGCAGCCCGCTGAAGATTTCCGTTGTACATCTCAAGTTTCGCCTCGAATTTCTCGAACAGCGTAAACGCATCCGCAACGCTGCCGGCGAAACCGGCGATCACTTTTCCACCATAAAGTCTTCTGACTTTCTTCGCACTCTTCTTCATGATGACCTGGTTGCCGAACGTCACTTGTCCGTCCCCGCTCATCGCGGATTGTCCTTTATGTTGAATCGCGAATATTGTAGTCGCATGGAACATATGGTGTCCTCCCTTAAGCACGTGGGTGCGTTTGTTGATAGACGCGACGGAGCCGTTCGCTCGTCACGTGCGTATAATGGCCAGTAGTCGAGAGCGAAGCATGGCCGAGCAATTCCTGGACGGCCCTCAAATCCGCCCCCCGTTCGAGCAGGTCCGTCGCAAAGCTGTGCCTGAGGGCGTGCGGCGTCACGTGTTTCGAAAGAAGAGACTCGCTTCGCTTGAAAATTTTACGAACGGCGTCTGGTGTCAGCCTTCTCCCTGTACGGGAGACGAAAAGGGCCTTTTCCTCATTCGCGAACGCCTGACGTTCATCTAAATAACGGATGAGTGCTTCCTTAGCGAAGGAGCCGATCGGTGTGATCCGCTCCTTCCGGCCTTTCCCGTATACATGTAGAAATGACATATCGCCATCGAGGTCATCGATATCGAGCCCAGTCAACTCGCTGACCCTTATCCCCGTCGCATAGAACAGTTCAATCATCGCCACATTCCTGCGTCCGAGCGGATCGTCCGTCTCAAAGGCACCCAAGAACTTTTCATACTCCGACGGAACGAGGAATGTTGGCAGGTTTTTCGATTTTTTCGGTGCTTTCAATCCGTCGAACGGATTGATTTCGCGGGTATCACGCGTGATGAACCGGCCGAATTGCTTCAAGCAGGAGACCTTCTGCGCGATCGAGGCGCTCGAGAGCTGCTCCACTTCGTAAAGTGCATACAAATAACGCCGCGCGGATGCCAAATCAAATGGATCAAGGGCATGATCCTGGCAAAATGCGGCGTATTTTCGAAGTGTCTGATCATACGAACGACCGGTGTTCGGGGAAAGCTGGCGTTCAATATGCACATACTGCAAAAACGCTCTTCGCAGCTTCTCTACGTCCATATCTGGCCCCATTTCCGAACCCCCTTTTCGTTCTCGTCTCGAATCGCCCTTAGCATAGCACACAGTAAGTAGTCTGACAATAGAACCTCATTTAAAATAGACGAAATTATCGTTCTTTTTCGAAAAATCAAGAAAGGGGTAGAAAGGACGCGCTTAAAGCGCACCTTTCTCCCCTTTTGCCATTCATTAAAGCGAACGGTAGTCCTCGATCGATGCGAGGGCGCGTTCTGCGTAAAGAGCGTACTTTTCAGGTTTCTTCATCTTGACAGGGTGTCCTTCGAGTGCCGGAACAAGACCGAAGTTCGCGTTCATCGGCTGGAAGTGTTTACCCTCCGCTGTCGTGATGTAGTGCGCCATCGAACCCATCATCGTCTCTTTCGGGAAGGTGATCATGTCTTCTCCGAGCACGAGTCGCGCTGCGTTGATGCCGGCAGTCAAACCGGAGGCTGCTGATTCGACGTATCCTTCGACGCCTGTCATTTGCCCTGCGAAGAACAGGTCGTCCCGCATACGGGTCTGGTAGGTCGGCTTAAGCAGGCTCGGCGAGTTGACGAACGTGTTCCGGTGCATGACACCATAACGGACGATTTCAGCATTCTCAAGGCCAGGAATAAGACGGATGATCCGCTTCTGCTCGCCCCACTTCAAATGTGTCTGGAAACCGACGAGGTTGAAGAGCGTACCCGCCGAGTTGTCTTGACGGAGCTGAACGACCGCATAAGGACGCTTCCCGGTTTTCGGGTCCTCGAGACCGACCGGCTTCATCGGTCCGAACAAGAGCGTCTTCGGTCCGCGTGACGCGATGACCTCGAACGGCATGCAGCCTTCGAAGTAGATCTCCTTCTCGAATTCCTTGAGAGGGACGACTTCCGCCTTGATCAGTTCGTTGTAGAAGACCGTGAATTCCTCTTCCGTCATCGGGCAATTCAAGTAGGCTGCTTCCCCTTTGTCGTAGCGGGATTTCAAGTACACCTTCTCACGGTCGATCGTATCGCCGTCGAGAATCGGTGCTGCAGCATCGAAGAAGTAGAGATAGTCTTCTCCAGTGAACTCTTGCAGCGATGCTGACAGTGACTCGCTCGTAAGCGGTCCGGTCGCGACGATCGTCGGTCCTTCCGGGATCGCACCGATCTCTTCGTGATGGACTGTGATGTTCGGGTGGTTCTTCAACGTCTCCGTGACGTATCCGGCAAAGTCATGCCGGTCGACGGCGAGTGCTCCGCCAGCTGGCACACTTGCGAGGTCCGCCGCTTTGAGGATCAGCGAATCCAGGCGACGCATCTCTTCCTTCAATACGCCAACCGCGTTCGTCAGCTGATTCGCGCGGAGCGAGTTCGAGCAGACGAGCTCTGCGAATTGATCCGTGTGATGGGCAGGTGTCTGCTTCACAGGACGCATTTCATATAAATCGACTTGGACGCCGCGCTTCGCAAGTTGCCAAGCTGCCTCAGAACCTGCGAGCCCCGCGCCGATTACCGTTACACGTTTCAACGGTTATTCCTCCTCTTGATCCATGCGTGTCTCATGATGTCCACAAACTGTACATTCTACTTTCACGCCGTTCTTGATTTTTTTCTGTACCATCATGCCCGAGCAGGTCGGACACGGTTCTGCGACCGGTTTATCCCATGAGACGAACTCACATTCCGGATAGTTCGAACAGCCATAGAAGAGGCGTCCCTTCTTGCTGCGTCGCTCGACGATGTCACCTGTCTTGCATGTCGGACACTTGACACCGATCTCGACTTGGATCGGCTTCGTGTTTCGACATTCCGGGAAGTTCGAACATGCCATGAACTTGCCGTATCGGCCCATCTTGATGACCATCGGATGTCCGCAAACTTCACAATCCTCGCCTGCCGGCTCATCCTTGATCTCGATCTTCTCGATCTCTGCTTCTGCCCGGATCAGACGTTTCTCGAACGACTTGTAGATCGGGTCGACGACTTCGGTCCAGCGCATGTCGCCCTTCTCGATCGCATCGAGCAAAGCTTCCATGTCCGCCGTGAATTGAACGGTGATGAACTCTTGGAAATAGTCGCTGATCATGTCGATGACCAGCTCACCGAGTTCCGTCGGGAGAAACTTCTTCTCCTCAAGCGTCACATATCCCCGTTTCTGGATCGTATCGAGCGTCGGTGCATACGTCGAAGGTCGTCCGATGCCGAGTTCCTCCATAGCACGGACGAGTCGCGCTTCCGTATAGCGCGGAGGTGGTTGAGTGAAGTGCTGTTTCGGTTCGATCGCCTCTTGCGGAAGGACCTCTCCGTCTTCGAGCGGCGGAAGCAGACCTTCCTTGACATCCGATACCGCCTCGTCATCCGTGTCCTCGATATAGACCTTCATGAAGCCCGGGAACTTGACGGTCGATCCGTTCGCCCGGAACGTCACGCCGTTCGAGACGAGGTCGATCTTGACCGTATCGAGAACGGCAGGAGCCATCTGGCTCGCGACGAACCGCTCCCAGATCAGTTTGTAGAGTCTGAACTGATCGCGTGACAGATAGGACTTCACTGCTTGCGGGTCACGAAGCGTTGATGTCGGACGTACGGCTTCGTGCGCGTCTTGTGCGTTCGTCGCCTTCTTGTCCTTCCGTTTTTCGCTCGCGATATATTCCTTGCCATAGGCGTTTTCAATGAAGCCTTGCGCTTCCGTGTTCGCCGTATCGGAAGTACGGGTCGAGTCGGTACGCATGTAGGTGATGAGACCGACAGTCCCTTCCTTACCGAGGTCGATACCTTCATAGAGTTGCTGTGCGATCATCATCGTCTTCTTCGCACGGAAATTCAGTTTGCGGGCAGCTTCCTGCTGCAAGGAACTCGTCGTGAACGGAAGTGCCGGATTTCTGCGGCGTTCCTTCTTCGTGACGGAGTCGACCGTGAATTCCTTACCGATCTTCGAAAGGATCGCGTTGACGTCATCCTCAGACGACAGCTCGACCTTCTTGCCGTCGACGCCATAGAAGTTCGCTTCGAGCTTCTCACCGTTCGCGTCGAGTTCAAGCTTGATCGTCCAGTACTCTTCCGGTTGGAATGCGTTGATTTCCTGCTCCCGGTCGATGATCATCTTGACGGCGACCGACTGGACACGTCCTGCCGACAAACCCTTCTTGATCTTCTTCCAAAGGAGCGGGCTCATGCTGTATCCGACGAGACGGTCGAGAATGCGGCGCGCCTGCTGTGCATCGACAAGATCATAGTTGATCTTGCGCGGCTTCTTGAATGATTCCTTGATCGCGTCCTTCGTGATTTCATTGAAGACGACCCGGCAGTCCGTCGACTCGTCGACGCCGAGCGCCTTCGCGAGGTGCCATGCGATAGCTTCCCCTTCTCTGTCGGGGTCAGCCGCGAGGTAGATTTTCTTCGCTTTTTTCGCTGCTGTCTTCAATTCTTTCAAGACAGGGCCTTTGCCCCGAATCGTGATATATTTCGGTTCGTAGTCATGTTCGACGTCGACACCCATTTGGCTTTTTGGCAGATCGATCACGTGCCCCATCGAAGCTTTCACGGTATAGTTCGACCCGAGATAGCGCTTGATCGTCTTCGCCTTAGCAGGTGATTCGACGATTACTAGATAATTCGCCATTACAATCGCTCCCCTTTTTAGAGGCGTACTCGTATTTTAATCTCACTTATCATAGTGTTGTGTCTTCCTGTTTGTCAACGCTCATCAGGATACTTTTTACAAGTTCACTTGGATTTAGCAAGGGAAACGCCCCTTCTGCGATCAGCTGATTCGTTCCGGAGAAGCATGGATTCGTCGGGCATCCGGGCAGGCAATAGATATCTTTCCCCTGCGCGAGCGCGTGGCCTGCCGTGTTCATCGTGCCACTTTTACGCTTGGCTTCTAAGATTACAAGGACGCCTGAAAGGGCTGAGATGATCCGGTTGCGGGCGAGGAACTGGTGTTTGGACGGAGTGGTGAACATAGGATATTCGGAGAGGAGAAGACCGGTTTCCGAAATGCGCTCAAATAATGGGAGATGGGCCCTTGGATAGGAATGGCCGATTCCGTTCGCGAGGACGGCGATCGTCGGCTGACGATGCTTCAGGGAGAGGCGATGGACGTAGGAGTCGATGCCGTACGCACCGCCCGAGACGGTGGCTATCGGGGCTTCAAAAAGCGGTTTGAGGAAGGTCAGGCGGGAAGAGACGTCTTGGGACGGGTGACGGCTGCCGATGATGCTGATTGACGGCTTTTGAAGCAAGGTCCGGTCACCTCGATAGAATAAGGCATAGACCGGATCCGGAATCGTCCTGAGGCGCTCCGGAAAATCTTCATCCGCGATCGTCCAGGCATCCGGGGTATCCGGCATGTCCAGTGCACGTTCATATCGTCTTCGCTCGTTCGCCGACACCGGGAGTTCCCGTGGCTCGATCCATCCGAAACGTTCGATCAGCTCGACGATTTTCCAAGACACCCCGCAGGCCGCAAGACGGGGATAAAGTTCCTTCTTCATCCGAAAACCTCCTTTTATATAGAAGAAAGCCGTCCTGATCATTCAGGACGGCTTTTCGCCTTCTTACTTCTTCTTACTTCACAGCCGATCCAGTGACACACTCGTCATAGATGCCTGCTTCTTTGATGACACGGATGAGCGTCTCACCGATGATTGCCGGTGTTTCAGCGACTTCGATCCCGTTCGCACGGAGCGTCTTGATCTTCTCAGCTGCAGTTCCCTTGCCTCCAGAGATGATGGCGCCCGCGTGGCCCATCCGTTTGCCTTCTGGAGCCGTCTGTCCGCCGATGAAGCCGATTACCGGTTTCTTCATGTTCGCTTTCACCCATTCAGCAGCCTCTTCTTCAGCAGTACCGCCGATTTCTCCGAGCATGATGACCGCTTTCGTGTCCTCATCTTCGTTGAAAGCCTTCAGCGCGTCGATGAAGTCAGTCCCGTTGACAGGGTCCCCACCGATACCGACAGCTGTCGATTGGCCGATTCCTGCTGTCGTCAACTGATGAACCGCTTCATACGTAAGCGTTCCAGAGCGTGAGACGATTCCGACATGTCCTGGCGTGTGGATGTAACCTGGCATGATACCGAGTTTCGTCTCGCCTGGCGTGATGATACCCGGGCAGTTCGGTCCGATCAGGCGAACCGGTTTACCTTCGAGATAACGTTTGACCTTGACCATGTCGAGCACCGGAATACCTTCCGTGATGCAGACGATCAATTCGACGTTCGCATCAGCCGCTTCCATGATCGCGTCCGCAGCGAATGCCGGCGGGACATAGATGATCGAAGCGTTAGCGCCAGTCTTCTCGACAGCTTGAGCTACCGTATCGAATACCGGTACGCCGAGTACTTCTGTACCGCCCTTACCTGGCGTGACACCGCCGACAAGCTTCGTTCCGTATTCCAACATCTGTTCGCCATGGAACATCCCCTGGTTCCCAGTGATACCTTGAATGATGACCTTCGTCGATTCATTAACCCAAATACTCATCTCTAGCTCCCCCTTACTTCACGAGCGCAGCGATTTTTTCTGCGCCGTCTGCCATTGATGTAGCTGCTGTGATTGCGAGTCCTGAATCCTTCAGGATCTGTTTTCCTGCGTCGACATTCGTACCTTCAAGGCGCACGACGAGCGGAAGCTCGAGTCCGACTTCCTTCGTCGCTGCGACGATGCCCTCAGCGATGACGTCACACTTCATGATGCCTCCGAAGATGTTGACGAAGATCCCTTTTACGTTCTCATCAGAGAGAATCAGCTTGAATGCTTCCGTGACCTTCTCCTTCGTCGCGCCGCCGCCGACGTCGAGGAAGTTCGCTGGGTCTCCGCTGTAATGTTTGATGATGTCCATCGTAGCCATCGCAAGACCGGCACCGTTGACGAGACATCCGATGTTGCCGTCGAGCGCGATGTAGTTGAGGTCGCTCTTCGAAGCTTCCACTTCACGCGGATCCTCTTCCGTCTCGTCGCGGAGTGCGACGATGTCCTTGTGGCGGTAAAGCGCGTTCGAATCGAAGTTGAGCTTCGCGTCGAGTGCGAGGACGTCCCCGTCCTTCGTCGTGACGAGCGGGTTGATCTCAGCGATCGAGCAATCCTTGTCGACGAAGAACGTATAGAGCTTCGTCACCATGAAGACGAACTTGTTGACGAGCTTCGCAGGCACGCCCATCGCGAAAGCAAGCTTACGCGCTTGGAAAGCTTGAAGTCCGACAGCCGGATCGACGACTTCCTTGATGATTTTTTCAGGAGTCGCTTCCGCCACTTCCTCGATGTCCATTCCACCTTCACTTGAACCCATGATGACGACACGGCTTGTGACGCGGTCAAGCACGATTCCAAGGTAGTATTCCTTGTCGATTGCGCATCCTTCTTCTACGAGAAGACGCTGAACGACCTTTCCTTCTGGACCAGTCTGATGTGTGACGAGCGTTTTGCCGAGTAACTCCGTCGCATACTCCTTCACTTCTTCTAGCGATTTTGCCAGTTTGACCCCACCAGCTTTACCGCGACCCCCTGCGTGAATTTGTGCTTTGACGACTTTGATCGGACCTGACAGACGTTCTGCCGCCTCGACAGCCTCTTCGACCGTGAACGCAGCGATACCGTTCGGTACAGGTACACCGTATGAACGAAGTAACTCTTTTGCCTGATACTCATGTACATTCATGAAAAAATCCCCCTTAACCCCTTTAGTTTCGGCTCTTTCATTGTAGTTAAAATTGGAAGCGCTGTCTATTGTTATTGACCGAAAGCATTATTTTTTCGGCTTTTCTGCGTGATCGAGCTTGTAAAGGAACGCAAACAGTTCTGCGACGAGACCATACAACTCGGAAGGGATCTGTTCTGACACTTCGACCGCGTCGAGCAGGGCGACGAGTGTCTTGTCCTCCCTGATCGGGACATCATGGAGCAGCGCCTGTTCGATGATTTTTTCGGCGATGACATCATTTCCTTTTGCGACCACGGTCGGGGCGTGCATTTGATCTTCGTATGTAAGGGCGATCGCTTTCTTTTTCATGCTTGATAATCCACCCTTCCTTGCTCGGCATGGAGGACGACCGGCGTCCGTTCCCTCTTCTCTGCCACATGCTCGAAACGATGCAGCTGATAACCTTCCTTCGAAAGCGTCTCTGCCAGCTGTTCCTCATAGGTCCGCATGAACGCACCGACTTGCGCTTCTTCATGATAGACGGAGATCGATACCCTCCGCTCGTTGACGAGAACGTCGAGCAAGATCTCGCCGAGTGCTGGAAGCTTGAGATAGAGAGCCAGACGAGCATGATCCGGGTCGAATTCCTTCTTCTCGAAAGGCGCTTCGATGTGAACTTCTAAATCTTCGAACGGACCGAAATAAGGGACTTGAAATAAAAATTGTCCTTTTCCTTGTTCATTTCCTGCCGGTACCAGCTGTTGACCGAGTAACTGATCGCTCAACTTCCTGTCCATCCCGCTCCCCGCATCCCTTGCCAGCTGATGAAGTTCAAGAATCGCCTGCTTCAGCGCTTGTCCCGATCCCTCTTCGACGGTCCGTCTCCCGAGTGACGCGAGCAAGTCGCGCGTCGTCCCGTCGAACGATTCCTTTTTCGACAGCAGTTCAAGCAGATGCACCTTCTTTAGCCCCGGCTCTGCCTGTTGATCAAGAAGCTTCAGGACAGGCTGATTCCCAAGTTCGGTGACGACGAACCGGTAGCTCATCCCTTCCTTCAAGTTGGCTGCCGTCCCTGCCGTCAGGACCTGCTGGCCGATCCTGAGCTCGACGAGTCCTTCAGGCAACAGCTTCAGCACACGCCCTGTGACGATGCCGCCCTCACGCAGCGGCATGTTCGATTGATCGATGATCTTGTACGGTTGAATGCCGCGATGTTCGATCTGCATGCTGGCTCCTCCTTTACAGCCGGTCAGTGACCGGTTTGAATGTTTTCCGATGAATCGGGGTCACGCCAAGCGAATCGAGCGCGAGGAGATGTTCTGCCGTCCCGTATCCGGCATGGCGTTCAAAGCCATAGCCCGGAAACTCGCGCGCATATTCCTCCATCAGCCGGTCCCGCGTCTCCTTCGCGACGACGCTTGCCGCAGCGATCGAGACACTCCGTGCGTCACCTTTGATCAATCCCTCTTGCGGCAACGGGAGGTCGAGCGTCATCGCGTCGACGAGCAACGCATCCGGTTCGAGCTGCCTGACCGCCTGCTCCATCGCCTGTTTCGAGGCTTGATAGATGTTGATTCGGTCGATCGCCCCTGCGTCGACGATCCCGATCGCGACCTTCGCCTGCGCCATGATCGCGTCGTAAGCCGCTGCACGCGCCGCCTTCGACATCTGCTTCGAATCCGTCAGACCGCCATGGTAGAAGCCTTCAGGCAAGATGACGGCTGCAGCGACGACCGGTCCTGCGAGCGGTCCACGTCCCACCTCATCGACACCTGCGATTTGTTCGTATCCCGCCTTCATATATGCTGTCTCGAAGGCCATTCGTTCGAGGAAGGACGCTCGTGCTCTCTCTTCCCTCTCGAACCGGCTGTCGGTTCGTCCGATCAGCTGTCCCACCCCTTTACGCGGGTCCAGCGCGAGCTTCTTCCGCTCTTCAAACCATTCCTCCCGGCTTAATTCAGTGAGCCGCTGCTTGATGGCGCCAATGCTTTCCGGCATCCTCATCTCTCCCTTTTTTCAGAAAAAGGCCTGAGATCAGTTGATCCCATGGCCTTTGAATCATTCGTTTTCCCATTCCTCGACGGTCTCGAGCGTCAGTCGGCCGATTTTCTCGGTCCGCAGCTCATGGAGCAGCATCTCGCTCGTCCGCGCGAAGTCGACGTACCCGCCAGTGACGAATCCGCGTTTCTTGCCGATCGCCTCGAGCACCTCGACGGCGTCCCCGGGAAGTTCTTCGAGACGATAGCGCTCGCGAAGCTGTTCCGGATAACGCGTCTTCAGTTCACGGACCGCGAACAGCGCGATATCGTCGAGATGCAGGATATCGTCCTTGATCGCACCGGTGGCCGCGAGACGGTAGCCTACGCGCTGGTCATCGAACTTAGGCCAGAGGATACCTGGCGTATCGAGCAACTCCATCTCACCCGTCTTCATCTTGATCCACTGCTGACGCTTCGTCACACCGGGCTTGTCACCCGTGATCGCGATGTTGCGACCTGCGAGCCGATTGATCAGCGTCGACTTCCCGACGTTCGGGATCCCGATGATCAAGGCACGGATCGCACTCGGCCGGCGCCCTTTTGCGATCATCCGGTCATGCTTCTCCTTCATCAGGCGAAGCGCTCCTTCATGGATCTGCCCAAGACCTTTGCTGTGCTTCGCGTCGACTGCGACGACGTCCACACCGTCCCGTTTGAGCGACTTGATCCATTGCTCGGTCACGCGCGGATCGGCCATGTCCGACTTGTTCAGGACGATCAGACGCGGCTTTCCTGCCGTGATTTCATCGACCATCGGATTTCGGCTCGACATCGGAACACGTGCATCGACGAGTTCGATCACGACATCGATCAGTTTTAATTTTTCCGTGACCTCACGGCGAGCTTTCGCCATGTGGCCCGGGAACCATTGAATTGCCATTATTCGTTCACCTCAACTATTAATCGACCGTCCGGATATCCGTGAATGGATAATAGACGACACTTGTCGTCCCGACGATCTTGCTTTCATCGACAAAACCGATGTCCCGGCTGTCTTGTGAATATTGCCTGTTGTCACCCATGACGAAGACCTTGCCCTCAGGCACTTCCGTCTCGCCCGTCAATTCCTCGAGCGTGAAATCATACGTCAACGGCTCCGCCTGTTCCTTCAACGGTTCGAGGTACGGTTCGTCGACCTTCTTCCCGTTGACATAGAGGATGTCGTCCTTATACTGCAACCGGTCGCCCGGTACCGCGATGACACGTTTGATATAATCACGCTCTTCCGTCGCGTGGAAGACGACGATGTCCCCACGTTCCGGCTCATCGATATAATAGAGCAGCTTATTGACGATCATCCGGTTCTCGTTCTGCAACGTCGGCTCCATCGATTCGCCGTCGACGATGACGGGCACGAACAGGAATGTTCGCACGACGAATGCCACGACGAGCGCGACAGCCAGCGGTTTAATCCAGCTCATTACTTCTTTCAACGCCAACACCCCTTCAAGACAATTTTGCGCTAGAACCAGTATAACAAAAAAAGAAGCTTGCCGGCAGACAAGCTTCGAGAACACCTGCTTCAGTCGACCATCCGGATGCTGTCGAACGGATAGAACACGACATCCGTCGTCCCGACGATTTGTGATTCGTCGATGAATCCGATCATCCGGCTGTCCTTCGAATTTTGACGATTGTCACCAAGAACGAAGACCTTTCCCTCGGGCACTTCCGTCTCGCCCGTCACTTCCTCGAGCGTGAAGTCGTTCGTCAGAGGCAGTCCTTCCATCTCGTCCTTGAAAGGGTCGAGATACGGTTCATCCACCTTCTTGTCGTTGATATAGAGGACATCATCACGATAAGCGACCGTGTCGCCCGGGACCGCGATGACCCGCTTGATATAATCCCGTTCCTCCGTCGCATGGAAGACGATGATGTCGCCCCGTTCCGGCTCATCGAAGTAGTAAGGCACCTTGTTGACGATCATCCGGTCCCTGTCCTGCAAAGTCGGCATCATCGATTCCCCGTCGACGCTGACCGGGACGAACAGGAAATTGCGGATGATGAATGCGATGACGAGCGCTACGACGAGCGCCTTGATCCAGCTGAATAGTTCTTTCATTCCCTTCACTCCTTGTACCTCACTCTTTTACACAAGTATAGCTAGTCGGAGCAAAAAAAAGAAGCTTGTCGGATGACAAGCCACTTTTTCACATGATTAACGGCGGATTTCTTTAATACGAGCCGCTTTACCACGAAGGTTACGAAGGTAGTAAAGTTTCGCACGACGGACTTTACCGTAGCGAACTACTTCGATTTGCGCAACGCGTGGTGAGTGGAGCGGGAATGCACGCTCAACGCCTACACCGTACGAAATTTTACGTACTGTGAACGTTTCGCTGATACCGCCACCTTGACGCTTGATGACTACGCCTTCGAAGAGCTGGATACGCTCGCGCGTTCCCTCGACGACTTTAACGTGTACTTTTACTGTGTCACCGGCACGGAATGCTGGGACGTCTGTTTTGATTTGCTCTTGCGTGATTTCACGGAACAATTGTTGTGTGTTCATGAATCATTTCTCCTTTTTCACCAATGTTCTTATCTTCATTTGCTATTCAAGCATCCAACAGCGGAACATCGTTAATGGTGGGCATTTTGCCACATGTTTTAACTTATCATACATTCAGTCTTTTGACAATCCCGAAATCGACTTCAAAAACAGAAGATCCCTCTCCGACAACGGAGCGTTCTCGAGGAGGTCTGGCCGCCGTTCAAGCGTCCGCTTCAACGACTCCTGCCTGCGCCACTCCTCGATTTTTGAATGGTTGCCGGACAGAAGGACGTCAGGGACCTTCATTCCTCTGAATTCCGCCGGACGGGTGTAATGCGGATATTCGAGCAGTCCGGTCGAGAACGAGTCGTCTTCGTGACTTGCGGCTTGCCCGAGAACGTCAGGCAAGAGCCTCACCGTAGCGTCGATCATCGTCATGGCCGCGAGTTCACCGCCAGTCAGAACGAAATCACCGAGCGAGACTTCATCCGTGACGAGGACGTCATGGATTCGCTGGTCGAATCCTTCGTAATGACCGCAGAGGAAGACGAGTTCTTCCTCTTTCGCCCACTCCTCCGCCATTTTCTGATTGAACCGTCTGCCGGTCGGTGTCATTGCGATGATGCGTTTCGCGTCTTTTGCGACCGTCTCGACGGCGTCGAAGATCGGCTGCGGCGTCAGGAGCATGCCGGCGCCTCCTCCATATGGATAGTCGTCGACGTTCCCGTGTTTGTTCGTCGAATAGTCGCGGAAGTTCACCGCCTCGAATTGCAGACGGCCTTCCCGCCGCGCACGGCCGACGATTGAGTGGTCAAGCGCCTCGAACATCTCGGGAAAGAGCGAGAGCACGGTCACCTTCATCCTTCGATCAGTCCCGGAAGCGGTGTGATCTGGATCCGTTTTGCTTTTACATCGACCGAGGCGACGACCTGTTCGATGTACGGGATCAAGACGTCCCTCTTTCCTTGTCGCTTGATCGTCCAGACATCGTTCGCCCCTGTCTCAAGGATCTCAGAGACGACGCCGATCAACTCCTCACCGTCATAGACTTCACAGCCGATGATCTCATGGTAGTAGAATTCGTGCTCTGCGAGTTCCTGCAACACTTCAGGGTGCACATAGATTTTCAGACCTTTGTACTTCTCGACGTCGTTGATATGGTGCATCCCTTTCAGCGTCACCATGTGGAACTGTTTATGTTTCCGGTATCCGCTGATCGTCACGGGCAACTTCTCCGTCTCGGTGCCGATGAAGACCTCGTTACCGACTTTGAAACGTTCTTCCGGGAAATCGGTGCTTGCGAGCAGTTTCAATTCCCCTTTTAATCCGTGCGTGTTGGCGATTTTCGCCACTTCCAACCATTCCATGCATGTTCCTCCTTCCATAGCAAAAGGAGGCAAGCTTTCGCCCACCTCCATCGTCATTACTTCGCGAGTTTCGCGTTGTGGAATTTCTCCATGATACCTGCTTGCGAGAAGAGGTTACGGACTGTGTCAGAAGGTTTAGCACCTTCAGCGAGCCATTTAAGAGCGAGCTCTTCGTTGAGCTTCACTTCAGCCTCTGGTTTAGCAACCGGGTTGTAGTATCCGATTTGCTCGATGAAACGACCGTCACGTGGTGAACGTGAGTCTGCTACTACCACACGGTAGAAAGGTGATTTTTTTGCGCCCATGCGCTTAAGACGAATTTTAACTGCCATTCGTAAGTCCCTCCAAATAATAGATATAGTTTTTAGTCGATTTGACAACTTCAATAGTATACAACGTTACAGCGAAAGAGAAAAGACTTTTAGAAGAACGGGAGGCCAAAGCCGCCTTTCTTTTTTCCTTTGCCCATCTGGCCGGAGAATTGTTTCATCATCTTCCGCATGTCCTCGAACTGCTTGATCAGTCGGTTCACTTCTTGAATGCTCCGACCGCTTCCGCGGGCGATCCGCTTGCGGCGGCTCGCGTTGAGGATTTCCGGTTCGGTCCGCTCTCGTTTCGTCATCGATTGGATAATCGCTTCGACGTAAACGAGTTGCTTCTCGTCGATTTGGGCATTTTTCAGCCCTTTCATCTTACCGGCGCCTGGAATCATTCCTAACAACTCATCCAAAGGACCCATCTGTTTCACTTGCTGTAACTGCTCGATGAAATCGTCGAAAGTGAACGATGCATCTCGCATTTTGCTCTCGAGCTCTTTGGCGCGCGATGCGTCCATTTGAGCCTCTGCTTTTTCAATCAGAGAGAGCATATCTCCCATGCCGAGGATTCGTGACGCCATCCGCTCGGGATAGAACGGTTCGAGGGCATCGAGCTTCTCTCCAAGACCGACGAACTTGATCGGTGCTCCGGTGACTGCCTTGATGGAGAGGGCGGCTCCGCCTCGTGTGTCCCCGTCGAGTTTCGTCAGGACGACACCTGTGACACCGAGCTTCTCGTTGAAGCTCTCGGCCACATTGACCGCGTCCTGACCCGTCATCGCGTCGACGACAAGGAAAATTTCATTTGGCTTCGCGATCTCCTTGACGTCGACGAGCTCCTGCATGAGGGCTTCATCGACATGGAGACGACCGGCCGTATCGATCAACACGATATCGTGGTGATGCTCTTTTGCATAGTCGAGCGCACCTTTGACGATCTCTTGAGGGCTGACCTGATCTCCCATTGAGAAGACCGGCAGTTCAAGCTGCTTGCCAAGGGTCTCGAGCTGTTTGATCGCGGCTGGACGATAGATGTCCGCCGCGACGAGAAGCGGGCTGCGGTTCATTTTCTTCCGCAGATGATTCGCAAGCTTTCCTGTCGTCGTCGTCTTACCGGCACCCTGGAGCCCGGTCATCATGATGACGGTCGGTGGTTTGCTCGCGATTTGAAGTGGTGAAACTTCCCCACCCATCAGTTTCGTCAATTCGTCATGGACGATTTTGACGACTTGCTGACCTGGTGTCAGGGATGTCATGACATCCTGACCGATTGCGCGTTCCTTCACGTCGCTGACGAATTGTTTCACGACCTTGAAGTTGACGTCCGCCTCGAGAAGCGCAAGACGTACTTCACGCATCATCTCTTTGACGTCCGCTTCAGAAATCTTGCCTTTCCCGCGCATTTTCGCGAGGCTGGCCTGAAGCCGTTCCGATAATCCTTCGAATGCCATGTTGCTGCCCCCTACTCTAATTGCTCAAGCGCCTCTAAGGCCGCCATCGCTTCACTCGGAAGGTCAAATCGCTTCAGCGTATCGAGCAGTTGCTTGCGCTCCTCATATTTTGAAAAGAGTGCCAGCTTCTCCTCGTATTGCTCAAGCATCGCTTCCGTGCGTTTTATGTTGTCGTAGACTGCTTGTCGGCTAACTTCAAACTCATCGGCGATCTCACCTAACGAATAGTCGTCCAAATAATAGAGCGACATATAGTTGCGTTGTTTTGGCGTGAGTAGCATTTGATAAAAGTCAAACAGGTAGTTCATCCGGTTCGTTTTATCGAGCGTCATCTACGCACCTCCGCTTGTTAAGTGAAATTCCTTTACAGATAGTATAGTACCGCCCAAGCTTATTGATGTCAAGTTTTTTTCTTTACAACTGAAACGTCATTCCGTCTCGTCAGTTTCATCTTCTCTCTTCTCTTCGAATACATCACCGAACAGTCCATAGACGAACTGTTCTGCATCGAACGGCTGAAGATCGTCGATTTTTTCGCCGAGACCGACGAATTTGACCGGCAGATCGAGCTCGTTGCGGATCGCGAGCACGATTCCGCCCTTCGCCGTCCCGTCGAGCTTCGTCAGGACGATTCCGGAGACGTTGGTCGCCTCCTTGAACGCCTTCGCCTGAACCATCGCGTTCTGGCCCGTCGTCGCGTCGAGCGCGAGAAGAACTTCGTGAGGCGCACCGGGAATCTCCCGTTCGATGACGCGCTTCACCTTCTCAAGCTCGTTCATCAGATTGACCTTGTTCTGCAGGCGACCTGCCGTATCACAGATCAACACGTCCACCTTGCGCGCCTTCGCTGCGCGAACAGCGTCGAAGACGACCGCCGCGGGATCAGACCCTTCACCTTGTGCGATGACCGGAACGCCTGAACGTTCTCCCCATACTTGCAGCTGGTCGATCGCTCCGGCACGGAATGTGTCACCGGCAGCGAGCATGACCGACTTGCCTTCGTTTTTCAGACGATGAGCGAGTTTTCCGATCGTCGTCGTCTTGCCGACGCCATTGACGCCGACGAACAGGATGACGGCGAGTTCATGATCGAGCTCGAGTTCCGTCTCTCCCTCTTCGACGAGCATGTCTGCGACGACCTCGACGAGGACGTCACGGACCGCCTTTGGATCCTTTACGTTCTTCCGTTTCACTTCTTCCTTAAGCTTCTCGACGAGATCCATCGTCGTCGTGACGCCGACGTCCGCTTGGATCAATACTTCCTCGAGTTCCTCGAAGAAGTCCTCATCGACTTCCCGGAAGCGGTAGACGAGGTCGTTGACGGCATTCGCGAACCCGTCGCGCGTCTTCGTCAATCCGTCCGTGAATTTCGTGGTCACCTCTTGCGTCGAAGTGGTCAGTTTTTCTTTCAGCTTTTTAAAGAAACTCATGATTTAAACTCCTTCTGGTTGCTTTCTTCATTCAATGTGCGTCTCGCTTCCTCGAGTTTGACCGACAGCACTTCAGATATACCGTTCTGCTGCATCGTAACGCCGTAGAGGACGTCCGCCGATTCCATCGTCCCTTTACGGTGAGTGATGATGATGAATTGCGTCTCGCTCGCGAGCTGATAGACGAATTCACCGAAACGGGCGACGTTCGCCTCGTCAAGTGCCGCTTCGACTTCGTCGAGCACGCAGAACGGTACAGGACGTGTCTTGAGGATCGCGAACAGCAAGGCAATCGCGGTCAATGCCCGCTCGCCCCCTGAGAGCAGCGACAGGTTCTGTAGCTTCTTGCCCGGCGGCTTCGCGATGATGTCGATCCCGCTCGTAAGCAGATCGGACGGATCCGTAAGGACGAGGTCCGCCTCCCCACCTCCGAACAGTTCGCGGAAAGTCTCCTGGAAATGGCCGCGTACGGATTGATACGTCTCCTTGAAGAGACGGATGACTTCCCGATCCATCTCTTCGATGATCTGATAGAGGTCCGTCTTCGCGGCGACGAGGTCGTCGCGCTGTGCCGACAGGAATGTGAAGCGTTCATCGACCTCAGCGAACTCCTCGATCGCACCGAGGTTGACGATTCCGATCTCTTCGAGTTGCCGTTTGAGAAGATGCAACTCCTCCTTCGCCTCTTCGTATGGAATCTCGATCGGACTGATCAGTTCGAACACGAGCCCCATCTCTTCGAGCGTCTCCTGACGCGTCTCAAGACGCGTGCTGACGCGTCCGTGTTCGATTCGTTGACGGTCGAGTTGCTGGGCGGTCGCCTTCATCGCTTCCTCTGCCTTCGCCTCCTGCAGACGCATCAGACGAAGCGTGTCCGCTTCCCGCCCGATCTCCGTCAGCAGATTGTCGAGAGCTTGCGCGACCTGCTTCTCCTCTTGCTCATAACTTATCTGATCAGCCTTCAACCGTTCGATTTCAGCTTCGTCGAACCCCTTCAGTACGTGCTTGAGGTCACGGCGCTTATGGCTTCTCTCGAGTATCGCATGGTCTAGCGCCTCATTGACCCGTTCGAGTTCCCGTGCTGCCTGGTCCCGGTTCAGCTCCGCCGTCCGTTCTTCGAGCTGCGCCTCGCTCTGCGTACGTTTCAGTTCCTCGATTGCCACCGCACCGCGAGTTTGCGCGTCCTTCAGGCGGTTGAGCGCCTCTCGAAGCTCCGTTTGCCGCCTCGTCAGCACCTCGATCTGAACAGCAGTCTCCTCGATCGTCGTTTTCGCCGCCTTCTCCTGTTCGATCAGGCGCTCCATCTGTGTGTCATGGAGTGAAAGTTCGGACGTCGTGATCGCAAGCAGCCGCTTCGCTTCAGCAAGTGAGTCCCGCGTCGTCTCGATTTCAGTTCTGAGCGTACGAATCCGTTCTGACACGAGGACTTGCGCCTGTTCCGTCTCTTCATATCGCTGCCGCGCCTCTTTGATTCGGCGTTCCTGCTCCTTGATGACGGCCTCGCCCTGCTCGAGCCCTTGAATCAATGATTCGAGTTCTCTCGCCTGACTGAACAGAGGCGTCCCCTTCTTCCGGCTTCCACCGGTCATCGTACCGCCGACGTTTACGACATCCCCTTCGAGGGTGACGATACGATGTCTCCCGCCTGTCGCCCGGCCGATCGCGTTCGCCTGCTCGAGCGTCTCGACGACGAGCGTCGTCCCGAGCAAATTCTGTTTCAATTTCGACAGGTGTTCCTCAGTCTTGACGAGATCGCTCGCAACCCCGATGAACCCCTGCATCCGGGCGACTTGTTCCCGGACGCTCGCACCGATCTCCCGCGACTGGATCGACGCCATCGGCATGAATGTCGCTCGACCGGCATTCTTCCGTCTCAATTCAGCGATCAGTGCACGCCCCGTCGCATCCGTGTCGACGACAATGTTTTGCATGGCTCCGCCGAGTGCCGTCTCGATTGCCGCCTCGAATCGCTCCGGCACGGACAAGAGTTCCGCGACCGCGCCGTGAATCCCTTCGAATCGGTCTCTGCTTTGAAGGACTGTCTTGACTGCACCGAAATATCCGCTGTAATCGGCTTTGACAGACTCGAGGAATTCGATTCGGTCACGTGTCTTATCGCGACGACGGTACAGGTCGTTCACTGACCGCTCCGACTGGACGATTCCCGCGCGAAGCTCAGTGAGTGACGCTTGATGACGCTCGCTGTCCGCCTCGAGTGAGCGAAGTTCTTCCTTGCTCGCCTCGAACTTCGACTCGAGCGCCTCCGCTTCTTCAGCATATCGTTTTCTCGTCGACACACGGTCTCCCGAGTTCGACTCGAAGGCTTTTTGCTGTTCGACGGCATGGGCGATATCCGCCTTCGCCCGGTTGTGCGCGTTCGTCTTCGCAGCAAGTTCGCTCGCCACCTCGAACGCTTCAGAACGGACGGTCTCCGCCTCCTGCTCGAAGTCCCGGTTCGAGAAATTCAACGCCTCGTCGGATTGTTTTCTTCGGGCATATGCAGTCTCATAGGCTGTCTCGGCTTCTTGAAGCCGCGACTGCACTTCTCTTTTTTCGGCCTCAGCAGCCTCGACACGAGTTTCCGCGAGCGCCACTTCCCGTTCGAGGCGTTCTTTCGTCTCCGTACCATGCTTCTCGCGTTCCTTCGCGAGGTTCAAGGCACCTTTGATCTCGACGAGCGTCGTCGCGACGAGACGGAGCCGCTCCTGCAGTGACTTCTCCTCTTTACGTGACGCATCGAGCGCCTCTTCCTTCGCTTCGCGCTCTCCTTGTTTCAGGACGACCGCCTTGCGTTCCTCCGCCAGACGTTCCTCACAAGCCGTGATTTCCTCGAGCAGCGCCTCGACCTGTTGCTGGTATGTCCTGATCTCTTCAGCGATGACCCCTTGTTCAAGGAAGTCATGACGCTCGCGCGCAATCAGATACTCCTTCGCGAGTGATGCCTGCTCACGGAGCGGCTCGATTCTTCCCCCGAGTTCATAGAGGATGTCGTCGACTCGGGACAGGTTCGACTCCGTATCCCCGAGCTTTCGCTCCGCCTGTTTCTTGCGCTGACGATATTTCAATACACCTGCCGCCTCTTCGATGACTGAGCGGCGTTCCTCCGCCTTTCCGGAAATGACCTGCTCGACGCGGCCCTGCCCGATGATCGCGAAGGCGTCCCGCGAAAGACCGGTGTCGATGAATAGGTCTAGTATGTCTTTCAGTCGGCACGCCTTCCGGTTGAGGAAATAATCGCTGTCCCCGTTCCGATTGACACGGCGTGTCACGTTGACTTCCTGATAAGGAAGCGGGAGCATGCCGTCCTCATTGTCCAGAACGAGCGTCACTTCCGCGATCTGCTTCCGGTGTTCCGATGTGCTTCCGGCAAAGATGACGTCCTCCATCTTCGCACCGCGAAGTGATTTTGCCGACTGTTCGCCGAGCACCCAGCGGACAGCATCCGATATATTCGATTTACCGCTGCCGTTCGGTCCGACGACCGCCGTCACGCCTGTCGTGAAGTCAAGTTCGGTCCGATTCGCGAACGATTTGAAGCCATTGATTTCGATTCGTTTTAAGTACATCGCTACCACCTATATGTTTTTGATTTCTTTTATCTTACCATAGGGAAAGGGTCTGCAAAACGTTGGCTTTTATGGTATTGTTAAGCGAAACGAAATAGATGGAGGTAATATCAGAAATGACGATCGAACAAATGATCGAGGCCATCCTCGATAAGCTGAACATCATCAATAAAGGGGTCATCAAGGCCGAACAATTCGACGGATCCAAAAGCGAAGATCTCGAGGAGATCTACTCATTCGTCATGATGCGTGATTCATTGACGCTTGCAGAAGTCGACGCGATCATCGATGAACTGAAAGCACTCAAGACCGCCTGACTCGTCCGTGCGAATCCGGCCTTCATCGAAAAGGCTCCATCCCGAAAATCCGGGATGGAGCCTTTTCTCATTCCTTCAGTTTCTCGGCTTCAGCAAAGCGAGTGCTTCCTTCGCAGCCTGCTGTTCCGCTTCCTTCTTCGACCGTCCGGTTCCGGTTCCTTCGACACCGTCAGAGACGAAGACACGCGAGATGAACTCGCGACTGTGAGCAGGTCCTCTCTCCTCGACGATCGCATACTCGATCGGACCGAGCCCTTCCCGCTGGATCGCTTCCTGCAGTTGGCTCTTGAAGTCCGTCTGCTCCTCGAAGAAGCCTGTCGCCACCTTCGGAAAGACCGTTTCGGCGAGGAATCGTTCGACTGCCTCTACACCTTGATCGAGGTATAGGGCACCGATGAACGCCTCGAAGACGTCAGCGAGCAGAGCCGGACGGTTCCTTCCGCCAGTCAGCTCCTCCCCTTTCCCGAGCAAGATCAGTTCTGAGAACCGGTAGGCATGCGCGAACTGAACGAGCGATGGTTCGCATACGATCGCTGCTCGCAATTTCGTCAATTCCCCCTCGGAACGATCCGGATAGTGATCGAACAAATACCGGGATACCGTCAATTCAAGTACCGCGTCCCCTAAAAACTCGAGACGCTCATTGTCCCCTCCAGATTCCCGTTGCTCATTGACGAACGAAGAATGGGTGAACGCTTGTTTCAATAATCCGACGTTTCCGAACCGGATTGCGAGCCGTTCCTGCAACGCAGCGAACTGGTTGTTGATACGCTCGACTGCACGGGCATCTTGCCTTGCCGTCCCTTTGCGGACACGGCGTCCTTTTTGTTGCGCCATAGTTCCTCCTAAACAGCTAAATCCCACCGCGAAAAAGCGGTGGGCTCAGCTTACTGATCAAACTTGTGTTTCGATGTAGTTGACGACGTCGCCGACGGTTTTCAAGCCTTCAGCTTGATCGTCTTCGATCGTGATCTCGAACTTGTCTTCGAGATCCATGACGAGTTCCATGACTTCGAGTGAATCTGCGCCGAGATCATCCTTGAATGATTTGTCGACCGTGATTTCGCTTGCGTCCTTACCGAGCTTTTCAGCGATTGCTTCCTGTACGTCTGCTAAGATTTGTTCTTTTGTCATTTGAGAATCCCTCCATAGGTTGAGTATATAAGATGATGTTGCGTTTGGCAAAGCGAGCGGTCACATCGTCATGCCGCCATCGACCGCGAGCGTCTGACCCGTGATGTATCTTCCTTTGTCCGAGACGAGGAAGGCCACGAGTTCAGCGATGTCGTCCGTCTGCCCGAAACGCTTGAGCGGGATGCCGCTCAGCGAGAGAGCACGTTGCTCCTCTGTCAGTTCGTCCGTCATGTCCGTCTCGATGAAGCCAGGGCAAACGGCATTCACCGTCACCTGTTTGCCGGCAAGTTCACGGGCGACCGATTTCGTCAAGCCAATCAATCCGGCTTTCGCCGCCGCATAGTTCGCTTGTCCGGCATTCCCTGTGATACCGACGACCGACGCGATGTTGACGATGCTGCCGCCGCTCTTGAGGAGCGGTCGGGTCGCCGCCTGTGTACACAGGAACGCCCCTTTCAGGTTCGTATCGAGAACAGCGTCATAGTCGGCTTCCTTCATGCGCATGAGGAGACCGTCACGCGTGATGCCCGCATTGTTGACGAGGCAGTCGAGCTGCCCGTATTCCGTCGTAACCTGCTTGACCATGTCCTTGACCTGATCAGCGTTCGAGACGTCGGCTTGGATCGCCGTCGCCTCGCCACCAGCAGAGACGATCGAAGCGACGATTTCCTCCGCCTTTTCCTTGCTGCCCGCGTAGTTCACGACGACGCGGAATCCTTCAGAGCCTAGCTTTTTCGCGATCGCCGCACCGATTCCGCGGGACGCTCCTGTTACGAGTGCTACTTTCTTGGTCAACGTACACCCTCCGCTTCCAAGTTCGCAAGCGTCGTGATGCTGACGACCTTGACGTTTTTATCGATTCGTTTGACGAGACCGGAGAGCGGCGAACTCGGTCCGAACTCGATGAACGTGTCTGCACCCTCGTCGATCAGCTTCTTGACGCAAGCCTCGAACAAGACAGGCGAATACAGCTGTTTGACGAGGAGCTGCCGGAGTTCCTCCGGAGCAGTATGCAACTCACCGTCGACGTTCGAGACGAGCGGGACGACTGGTGTCTCGAACGGCGAGGAGACGAGTATATCCTCGAATCGAGGTGCGAACGGCGTCATCATCGAAGAGTGGAATGCTCCGGATACGTCGAGAGGCAGGACACGTTTCGCGCCAAGCTCCTTCAGTTTCGAGGTAGCTGCGTCGACTGCCGCCTGCTGGCCGGAGATGACGAATTGACCAGGGCAGTTGTAGTTCGCGATCTGGACGATCTCGCCTGTAGCTGAAATCGATTCGACAGCGTGGCGTGCTCCCTCAAGGTCCTCAAGTCCAAGGACCGCAGCCATCGTTCCGCCAGTAGCTTCACTCATCAGACGTCCGCGTTCACGGACGAGATAGACCGCTTCGCTTGCCGAGATCACTCCGCTTGCCGTTAGTGCACTGTACTCTCCGACGCTGTGACCGAGAACGAAGTCAGGCTTGTTTCCTTTGGCACGGTAGCGTTCCGCGAGCAATGCGCCGTGCGCGACGATTGCCGGCTGTGCGATGTCCGTCTCCTTAAGTTCATCCTTCGTCCCTGTCGTAAGCAGGCTTACGAAATCAAGGCCGATTCGAGTTCCGAGCGCTTCAAGCGCATGTTTCGTCTCTGCGTCATCGACGAGCGTTTGTCCCATTCCAGACGTTTGTGAACCTTGTCCTGGAAACATCCATACGGTTTTCCCCATTCCGACCACTCCTTCTCATGCTTTCGCGGAGATGATTCGCTCCACGACGTTTTGTTCGACCATCCGCTCCGCCTGCGCGAGTGCACGGCTGAACGCATAGCCATTGCTTGAACCATGTGCCTTGATGACCGGGGCCTTTATACCAAAGAGCCCCGCTCCGCCATATTCTTCGTAGGCAAGCAGTTGTTTCATCGCCTTCAGCTTCGGTTTCAGGATCAGTGCCGCGACCTTCGAGATGAAGGAGCTCATGAACTGCTCCTTCATCACGCCCATGATCATGCTCGCTGCGCCTTCCGTGCTCTTGAGCAGGATGTTCCCGGCGAACCCTTCAGTGACGATCACGTCGACTTCGCCGCTCATCGCTTCCCGCGCCTCGACATTTCCGACGAAGTGGATCGGTGCCGTCTCAAGCAGAGGATACGTCTCCTTCGTCAGCGCATTCCCTTTTCCGGCTTCAGAGCCGATGTTGAGCAGCGCCACTCTCGGACGTTCGATTCCTCGTACTTGTTCTGCGTAGACGGATCCCATGATCGCATAATCGAGCAGATGCTCAGCCTTCGCGTCCGGATTGGCGCCGACATCAAGGATGACGACTCCTTTTCCGTTGCGCGTCGGGAACGTCGGGGCGAGGGCAGGGCGTTCCACCCCGGGAATCCGGCCGATCACGAACAATCCGGCGGTCATGACAGCACCCGTGTTCCCTGCTGACACGAGAGCGTCTGCCGCTCCCGATTTCACCAGGTTTGCAGCCACGACGAGTGAGCTGTCCTTCTTCCGCCGAACTGCACGGACCGGTTCGTCTTCTCCGGTGATGACTTCACCTGCATGCACGATCTCCACGCGAGGATCTTCAATGTTATAGGAACGCAGTTTAAGTTCGTCTCCGACGAGACGAATCCCAATCTTTTCATTCGGCCGTTCAGCAAGAAACTGTACGACCCCCTCCACCATTGCCTTCGGGGCGTTGTCTCCGCCCATTGCGTCTACTGCCAAGATCATCTGACTTCCTCCTTACTGCTTCTGTACACGGTGAACTCACCGATGAACACGCATTCTTCGCCAACGAAACTCTCGACGACGATCTCAGAACGCCCGTCTTGCCGGTGTGACATGACAGAGGCTTTCGCGACGACTCTCTCCCCGACTCGAACAGAGCGGGTGAACTGGACGTTCGCCTTCGTCGTCAGGGCAAGTTCGTCGTCGATCAGGGCGATCGCGAGAGAGTTCGCTTGTGCGAACAGGATATGTCCCCGGGCGATCGCATTTCTGCTGAATGCGTGTTCCGGCAGGATCTCGAGGATCGAGATTGCGGAAGCGTCGAGCTTGAGGTCGATCATCTCACCGATGACCTCGCTCGCAGTAAGGGTTCTTACGTCATCAAGTCTCTCCGTCGCAACATGTTTGATCCGCTCACGCAGTTCGGGAATCTTCAGCTCCATCCGGTCGAGCCGAATCGTCTGGATGCTGACGCCGAACTGTGCAGCGAGCGTTTCGTCCGTGATGAACGGATTTTGTTCGATTGTTTCGAGCAGCTCACGCTGCCTGTCTTTTTTAGGTACCCGCATACTTGTTCCTCCTACAGGAAGGAAATAAACTATTATTACCTGGTACTAATAGTAGTATATATCTCCTTTAGTCCACTTTCAAGTGCTATTCTATTCTTTCGCCGCCAAGCAGGTTTTCCCGCTCGATGAACCGCTTGAGTACGACATACTCTGGATTGTCGAAAAATGCCTGTGAACGCAATAGGCGCACCGCGTCGGCACGCGCCGTCTCCATCACTTGGATGTCGAGGGCGGGATCGGTCAAAATGAAGCGTGGAATGCCGCTCTGTTCCGTACCGAAAAAGTTACCGGCGCCGCGAAGCTCAAGATCCTTCTCGGCCAGCTTGAATCCATCGTTCGTCTCCGTCATCGTCTTGATTCGTTCCTTGCCCGTCTCACTCGACGGATCGGCGATCAGGATGCAGTAGGACTGGGCATCTCCCCGTCCGACACGGCCTCTCAGCTGATGTAGCTGGGCAAGACCGAACCGTTCCGCGTCATAGATGACGATCATCGTCGCGTTCGGTACATTGACGCCGACCTCGACGACGGTCGTCGAAACGAGGATTTGAACATCATTTCGTTTGAAGGCTTGCATTACTTCATCCTTCTCGCTCGCGTGCAATCTACCATGCATCAAGCCGACTCCGTACTCCTTGAATCGTTCCGCGAGGATTGCATGCAATTCCATCGCGTTCTGTACGTCGAGCGTCTCGGATTCCTCGATCAGCGGAGCGATGACGTATGCCTGATGACCGGCAGTTAGCTCCTTCTCGACGAAGCCGAAGACGCGTTCGAGCTGCTCCGGCTTCGCCCAGTATGTCTCGATCGTCTTCCGCCCGGCAGGCATCTCGTCGATGACGGATACATCCATGTCACCGAAGACGGAGATGGCGAGCGTCCGCGGAATCGGTGTCGCCGTCATATAGAGGACATCCGCGAGTTCAGCCTTATTTCTCAGACGCTTCCGCTGTTCGACGCCGAACCGGTGCTGCTCGTCCGTGATGACGAGGTGAAGCCGCTCGAACAGGACCGTGTCCTGAATCAAGGCATGTGTGCCGACGAGGATGTCGAGTTCACCCTGCTCGAGTGCTTCGAGCAGAAGTGACCGTGCCTTTCCCTTGACGGAGCTCGTCAGCAGACCGACGCGAATCCCGAACTGCTCGAGCAGCGGGGCAAGGCTCGATGCATGTTGTTCCGCAAGGATTTCGGTCGGAACCATCAGAGCACCCTGCTTACCTGCGCGCACCGTCGCGAACAGAGCGATCGCCGCGATGATCGTCTTGCCGCTTCCGACGTCCCCTTGCAGGAGGCGATTCATCCGCTCCGGACGTTTCATGTCGTCGAGTATCTCCCTAGCCACGCGACGCTGGGCACCCGTCAAGGGAAATGGGAGTGCCGTGATGAACGACGCGATGTCCGTCTCGTCCAACTGGAGCGCCCGGCCCTGACCCCTCCGCTTACCGAGCCTGAGTGCCTGGAGCTTCAACTGGAAGTAGAGGCATTCTTCATAGACGAAGCTTCTCCGCGCGAGCGTCAATTCCTTTCGTGTCGCCGGAAAATGGAGCGTCTTCAACATGGCTCCCCGGTCCATCAGCCGGTATGTAGCCCGAATCGGATCCGGGATGCGTTCCTCGATCGGTTCACTCACTTCGCCGAACGCAAGCTCGACGACGCGCCGAAACGTCTTCATCCGCATATCCCCCTTCAAGGAATAGACCGGCGTCAGCTCTCCTTCGACCGCTCCGAATTGCAGTTCCGTCGCAGAAATCGTCATTCGGTGCAGATCCCACTTCCCGCTGACCGTCACGTCCTCGCCGAGTTTCAGCTGATCTTTATAGAATCCCCGGTTGAACATCGTCACGGTCACGCTGTAACGTTCCTCGACGAGCAAGCGGAAGGAAAGGCGGTTCTTTCCCTTGCCATAGTAGCGCACGACCGCCTCCGATTGCACTTTCCCCGCGAATTTGACCTTGTCGCCGTGAACAGCATCGGTCAGGCTGCCCGTGACGAAGTCGTCATAACGAAACGGGACGTGCTCCAGCACGTCCTCGATCGTTTCGATGTCCATTTCGTACAACTTTCGTGCAAGGTCCTTCCCGATTCCTTTTAAGGAGCTTACGTCATGTGACGCGTTCATTCGATTGTTCTCCGAAGATCTTCGATTCGAGCCATCGGCCGGTCGGCGTGTTCGCGAGGCCGCCTTTCGCCGTCTCGCGAAGTGCGGAAGGCATCATTTGACCGATCTCATACATCGCCCCGATCACCTCGTCGCACGGGATGCGGGAAGTGATTCCGGCGAGTGCCATGTCCGCCGCGACGAGCGCGTTCGCTCCACCCATCGCGTTTCGTTTGACGCACGGCACTTCGACGAGTCCCGCGACCGGATCACAGACGAGACCTAGCATGTTCTTGAGCGCGATCGCGAAGGCGTGCGCTGATTGTTCAGGTGTGCCGCCTGCCATCTCGACGATCGCCGCCGCCGCCATTCCGGTCGCCGACCCGACCTCTGCCTGACAGCCGCCGGCAGCTCCCGAAATCGACGCGTTGTTCGCGACGACGAAGCCGAACGCGCCTGCCGTGAACAGGTAGCGCAGCATCTGATCGCGAGTCGGGTTCAATCTTTCCTTGACGGCAAACAGCGTCCCAGGAACGACTCCGGCGCTTCCGGCCGTCGGCGTCGCACAGATTTTTCCCATCGCAGCGTTCACTTCATTCGTTCCGATCGCCTTGCTGACCGCATCAAGAAGCAGGTCCCCGGACAGCCCTTTACCGCTCGCTCGATATTTTTGCAGCAATACCGCGTCTCCCCCAGTGAGTCCCGTGACCGACTGGACGCCTTCGAGCGAACGCGCTACCGCATCCTCCATTACCTCGAGGTTACGTTCCATCATCGCATAGACCTCGTCACGTTCGAGGTAGCGGACGCTCATCTCCTGCTGGATCATGATTTCCGAGATCCCGACCTGTTGTTCGTTCGCGAGCCCGACAAGTTCCTTTACTGATTTGAACATACTTTTCACTCCCCTATCATGACTGAACGTTCGACCTGCGGCAGACGATTGATCTCTTCAAGCACCTCGCGCGGCATCCGGTCATCGATCTCGATCGCCATGAGCGCTTGTTTCCCTTTTTCGTGACGGGATACTTCCATATGACCGATATTGATCTCATGATCAGCGAGCACGCGCGTGACTGCAGCGATCGCCCCGAAGCGGTCATGGTGCAACACGACGAGCGCGGGTCCGCCGCCGGACAGGCGAAGCGGGAAATGATTAAGCTCCGTGATTTCGATCGTCCCGCCGCCAATCGAGATGCCGACGAGTTCGAACGTCTCGTCCCCTGCCTTCAAGTTGACCCGGGCCGTGTTCGGATGATCCGTCAACGCCTCGCTCGTCTCGAAGACGATTTTGATTCCCTTCGATTCCGCGATTTTGATCGATTCCGGAATCCGGTCATCGAAAGTGTCGAACCCGAGCACACCTCCGACGATCGCGACGTCCGTACCGTGACCGCGATACGTGTCAGCGAACGAACCGTAGAACGTGACGTGAATCACCTCCGGCGTGACCCCGAAAAGTTTTCCGGCCATCAGACCGATTCGTGCGGCCCCGGCCGTATGTGAACTGGATGGCCCGACCATGACTGGTCCGATGATATCAAATACACTCCGATACTTCATTTCCCCATTTCCCCTCTCCTTGCGCTTCAAACAAAAAATCCCACCTCTATTATCGCAGATGGTGGGATAAGTGAAAAGCTTACTCAACACTCAAAATATAAGAATAAAGCGGCTGCTTGCCGTCGTGGACTTCGACTTCAGCGTCTGGACAGACCGATTCGATATATGCCGTCAGTTCCTCGACGTCTTCTGCCGTGACACCTTCACCGTAAAGAACCGTGACGATCTCATCTTCTTCCGTGACGAGCGTGTCGACGAGCTTCTTCGCGGCACCGAGGCTCGAGTGATCCGTCGCGACGATCTGCTTCTCCGCGATCGCCATGTGGTCGTCCTTCTTGATTTCGACACCGTCGATGCTCGTGTCACGAACGGCGTACGTCACCTGACCGGATTTGACAGCTGAGATCGCGTCCTCCATGTGGCGCTCGTTCTCTTCGACTGTCGCTTCAGGATTGAAGACGATCGTCGCGGCGAGTCCTTGCGGGACGGTCTTCGACTTGACGACCGTCACGCCGCAATCCGCGACCGAAGCCGCTTGTTCAGCAGCCATGATGATGTTCGAGTTGTTCGGATAGACATAGACATGTTCAGCGTTCGCATCGTTGATCGCCTTGACGATGTCTTCCGTCGAAGGGTTCATCGTCTGTCCGCCTTCGATGACGACGCTGACGCCGAGTGATTTGAAGAGATCGCTGATCCCCTCGCCCATCGCCACCGTCACGAGTGCAGCCTTCGCCTTTTTAGGAGCCGCGACCGCGACAGGAGCCGGGCGATTGACGCCTTCCTCTTCGAGGATCGTCGAATGCTGCTGGCGCATGTTCTCGATCTTGACCGCGACGAGTTCACCGAAACGCTGTCCTTTGTTGATGACATCACCCGGCGTTTCGACATGGACGTGAACCTTCAGCAGTTCATCATCTGCGACGACGAGCAATGAATCACCGAACTCCGAGAGCTCGTTCCGGAACGCGTTCTCATCGAACGGAGCATTTTTCAGCTTGTCTTCCTGGAAGCGGACCATGATTTCCGTGCAGTATCCATAATGAATCTCCTCTGTCGACATGAAGCTTTGAGCCGACTTGTGATGCTCCGCTTCGACGAGGGCCTCCATGACAGGGGCATGCGGCTTCTCGAGCTCCTTGCCTTCGAGCGTCGCGAGGAATCCTTCATAGATGCAGACGAGTCCTTGGCCGCCCGAATCGACGACACCGACTTCCTTCAGCACCGGCAGCAATTCCGGCGTCCCGTCGAGTGAAATCTTCGACTCGTCGACGAGGTGATGCATGAGCTCACGGATATCCGAAGTCGTCTCAGCCTTGACGAGCGCTGCTGCTGCAGTCTCACGGGCGACTGTCAGGATCGTCCCTTCGACCGGCTTCATGACGGCTTTGTAGGCCGTATCGACACCTTTTTGAAGGGCGTTCGCGAAGTCGACCGAATCGATCTCCGTCTTGCCTTCGATCGCTTTCGAGAATCCGCGGAACAATTGGCTCAGGATGACGCCAGAGTTCCCGCGTGCACCCATGAGGAGTCCGCGCGCGAAGACGGACGCGACTGCAGAGATGCTGTCCGTCTGTGCTTTCGCCACTTCTTTCGAACCGGACGTCATCGTCAGGTTCATGTTCGTCCCTGTATCACCATCCGGTACCGGGAACACGTTGAGCGAATCTACGAAATCCGCGTTCTGATAGAGATTCGCTGCGCCATTTTGGATCATCTTGGCTAGCTGCGCTCCTGTTAAACGTTCTAAACTCACTGAATTTTCCTCCTCTTGCCTTCTTAGACGTTCGTCAAGCGGACTCCTTGAACGAAGATGTTCACGGATGTCACTTCAAGACCGAGCGCTTGGCTTAACGTATACTTGACGCGGCTCTGTACATTATTCGCAACTTCTGAGATTTTCGTACCATAGCTGACGATGATGTGCATGTCGACATGGACCTGATCCTTCATTTGACGAACGATCACACCGCGGGCGAAGTTCTCGCGTTTGAGCAATTCAGCGATCCCGTCCTTGATTTGTGCCTGAGACGCCATACCGACGACTCCGAAGCATTCCATTGCCGCTCCGCCTGCAAGCATTGCGACGACGTCGTTATCGACGTCGATCTTTCCATAGGTCGTCTTCATTTCGATAGCCACCTGAGAAGCCCCCTTCACCTGTATTCTGGTTATAATTTTACTATAAGGACCAACTAATGAGAAGTCATCGTACTGACTATACACCGATTATGCCCGAAATAGTAGCGGTCAAATGAACTTTTCCTTGAATCCTCCTCCATTATTTTAATTTTCGCATGTCACTGTCAAGTTTTTTTCTTGTCAGACGCTTTTTTTATGTTGCAACGTCCCTGACACCATGCTAAGATAACGAAGTGTCTATTAGGACGAACGCAAAACAACATAAAAGGAGGCGGAACGCATGGCACGCAAATGCTACGTTACTGGTAAATCGCCGAAATCGGGAAACAACCGTTCACACGCGATGAACAAAACAAAACGCACTTGGGGCGTAAACGTACAGAAAGTACGTATCCTCGTTGACGGTAAGCCTAAGAAGGTTTGGGTTTCAGCTCGAGCGCTTAAATCAGGTAAAGTTGAACGCGTATAATCGATACGCATGACCGGATGTGGATTTCCACTTCCGGTTTTTTCATGCACAAAAATTTAAAAGAAGGCTGTCATGACGGAGATCCCCTCCGAAATGACAGCCTTTTTCATACCTGAAGTTCCTTCACGCGCAGTGCGATCACCTCACCGGAATGAACCGTGATGCGCGCGATTCCCTCCCATTCATTGCTGACGGTGAGCGAGCCCCCGACTGGGACGATGCGATTGTCGAGAGGATATTTGACGCCTGACAGCGACAGTTCCGTCTCGACGAGCGGGATGAAGGACAAATAGTCGTGCCCTTCCTTCTCGAGCTCGAAATGACCCGGTCCCATGTATCTGACGTCGCCGCCCTTCGATATCAATCTTGCCTGCTTGTAGCGTCTCAATAGATAGACGTTCTGGAGCGTCATATCGAGCCGCCCGCCCGTCGCTCCGAAGATTAGCATCTCAGCTTCAGCGTCGACGCCATTCGCATGACTTAGAGCAAGCTCGAGGTCGGTGAAATCCTTTTCAGGAGGATGGACGACCGCACCGCACGGCCTGTATCCTAGCGAATCGAAATCTCCGATAAGGACGTCACAATCGACGCCTCGGGCTTGAGCAGTCGCGATTCCGCCATCTACTCCGATCACGTACGTGTCATCTTCGAGGCAGGAAGAGAGTTCAGGCACTTCCGAAGCCGGACCAGCGGCGATGATCACGATCCGCACGTCAGGCACCCCGCATCGAATATTTGAGCAATCGCGGAGCGGTCGCGAACAAGAGCGCAGTCACGATACCGCAAAGCAGATACGACGGTACCATGTATGTCGCATTGTAGACCAGTGAATATGGAACGACCGGGCCGTCCGCATACTCTGCGAAAAAGACGATTCCGCTGACGACATGAGCCAAGTAGCGCAGACCGGCACCGACGAACGTCGCGACCATGACGATTCCGATCAGTTTGCCGCGTTTTCCGTCGAATGCAGCCTTTCTGACGACCGAAGCGAATATTCCACTCACCCCGACGAGTGCGAACGCGAGTGTATAGTCGAGGAGCGGTTGGACGAGCGTCAGGATTTGCGGTCCGAAGAACAGCTGCAGCGTACCGACGAGCGCTCCGGTCAGCAAGCCGCCGGGAATCCCATGGCGGAAAGCCATCACGAAAATCGGCAGCATCGCGAGGCTTACCGATCCCCCGTGCGGCATCTTGAACGGGATGATCATGTCGAAAACGACACCGAGACTCGCGAAAATCGCGATCTCCATCAGCATTTGTAGACGTTTCATACTATCTCTCCTTTTAGAAAAAAATGAATGCAAAAAGGCAGCACGACGAACGCCGTACTGCCTGCGTGCGCCACATCCCTACGTCCGTCTGAACGGAACAGGTTCGAAGGGTTAAAGTCGAGTACTTCTCTCAGCCGCCTAGCGACACCCCTTGCGGTCAAATTCGATTGTCTGTAGACATTATACGCTAGCTGCGCCTCGAATGCCAGCGATCGCTTCCGCGTAGTCGGGAGCATTATAGACGGCTGATCCGGCGACGAGAACGTTCGCTCCGTTATCGATGCAGCTCTTCGCCGTCTCGAGGTTGACACCCCCGTCGATCTCGATTTCGAAGTCGAGACCGCGTTCTTCCTTCATGTCGGCAAGCGCCTTCAGTTTCGTCAGGACGCCCGGGATGAACGATTGTCCGCCGAATCCCGGATTGACCGTCATGAGCAGGACCATGTCGACGTCCTCGAGGACGTGCTCGATCGTCGAGAGTGGCGTGTGCGGATTGAGCACGACGCCTGCCTTCGCACCCGCCCCCTTGATTTGCTGCAGGACGCGGTGGACGTGATTCGTCGCCTCGACGTGGAACGTGACGATGTCTGCACCGGCGCGAACGAACTCTTCGACGAAGCGTTCCGGCTGGTCGATCATCAGATGGACATCGAGGACGAGATCCGTCACTTTCCGGAGCGAGCTGAGGACAGGCAGACCGAACGAGATGTTCGGTACGAAGACGCCGTCCATGACGTCGAAGTGGATGTAATCCGCTCCGGCCGCCTCGACTGCTTTGACGTCACGTTCGAGATTGGCGAAATCCGCCGACAGGATGGATGGTGCGATTTTGATCATGTTCAATACCTCCGTGCTCTATTCTTGATTTCCTCCACAAACATACCATAATTCGAATAGCGCGAGGGGAAGATTTCTCCACTTTCAACCGCACCTTTGATCGCGCAGCCCGGTTCGTTCAGATGCAGGCAGCCGCGGAACTTGCAATCGTCCTGAAGCCGGACGAACTCAGGGAAGCACCAGCGCAGGTCCTCGATTTCCATCTCATGCGGGAAATCAAGGTTCGAGAATCCGGGTGTATCCGCGACGAGGCCGCCCGCGAGGGGCATGAGCGTCACGTGTCGCGTCGTGTGACGTCCGCGCCCGAGCGCCTTCGAGATATGGCTCGTCTCGAGGGCAAGTTCAGGTTCGAGAGCGTTCAAGAGCGAGCTTTTCCCGACACCCGATTGACCGGCGAGAACGCTCGTCTTTCCTTCGAGCAACGGACGGACGACCTCGATCCCTTCGAGCGTCTCGCTAGATGTCTCGATGACGGTGTATCCGATTTTGCGATACGCCTCGATCGCCACCTTGACGACACGCTCCTCTTCCCCTTCCAGCAGGTCCATCTTCGTCAGCACGATGACCGGTTTGATCTCCTTTGCTTCGATCAGGACGAGAAACCGGTCGAGCAGATGCGCAGAGAAGGCCGGTTCAGTTGCCGAGAAGAGCAACAGTGCCTGATCGATGTTCGCGATCGGCGGTCGGACAAGGAAGTTCGAGCGTTCGTTCACCTCAAGGATGTATCCCGCTTCTCCCTCGATGTGGAGAAGGACGTCGTCACCGACGACCGGAGCGATGCCGCGCTTCCTGAAATTCCCCCGAGCTCTCGAGCGGACCTCTCCGAGTTCCGTCATGACATCATAGAACCCGCCTTGCAGCCGGATGATCGTACCTGTCCGGTTTTCTTCTTTTCCATGTGCACTCAATGATTTATCCCCTTTCATCAAAAAAACGGGCAGACGTGCGACTTCTTGAGCACGACCACCCGCTAAGAGTTCCGTATTACAGCTTCTTCGCTTGCGCGTAACTGATCGTACGCGTCTTGACGACCTCGCCATCCGCATAGACGGTAACCTTGCCGTCCTCACCCGGATTGATCGTCAGCGTATATGGGAACGTCTCTGATTTCGTGATGTCCTCTTCGACGACCGTCCGCTTGCCTTTAGCGTCCTCCGTCTCGATCTTGATTTTGACCGGAACAGGTTCTTCCCCCTCTTCCGCCGTGTTCTGATAGGAGACCGGTTCCTCGAGGACGACGGTGACCGGAGACTCTTCTTCACCTTTCGAGAATACGACCGTGATGCTCGCTTCCGGCTCGACGACCGCACCTGCTTGAGGGAACTGGCGGATCACTTGATCCTTCGCGACTTCAGTCGAGAATTCCTCTTCGTACATCCCGTCAAGATTCTGTTCCGAAAGATACGCTTCGACTTCGGCACGCGTCATCCCGCTCAAATCGCGCAGCTCAAAGCTCGAGGTTCCTTGCGAAACGGTGATCGTGATCGTCTGCTCCTTCGCGATCACTTCCGTCCCTGCCGAGATCGATTGTCGAATCACATCGCCGCGTTCAACGGTCTCCGATTCTTCACGTTCGACTTTGACATCCTCGAACCCGACATCCTTCAGCGTCTCGACTGCCGCGTCCTCGGAATCGCCCGTCACGTCAGGTACTTCGACCGGTGCGCTTCCTGTCGAGGCGACGAGGTCGACTCTCGAACCTTCCTTGACGGTCGCATTCGCGCGCGGTGATTGGCTGATGACGAGACCGTCCTCGACCTCGTCACTCGCCCGTTCCGTCACCTTGACGACGAATCCGAGTTCTTCTAACCGGTCCTCTGCCTCAGTCGCGTCTTCTCCTGTCACGTCCGGAACAGCGATCGTCGGATCAGGCCACATCGTATAGGCGATTCCTCCGCCGATCAGCAACAACAAAAACAATAGCCCTGCGATCCATCCTTTTTTCTTCCGCTTTTTCTCCGGCACCTTCGCGACCTTCACATCCTGATCGACGGGTGTAGCTTCCGGTATGACGGGGGACAATACCATCGTCTTCTCGAAAGCGTCGTCATGCCCGCGAATCCCTTCATCTGCCCGCTCATCCGACAGCGCCGTCACCATATCTTCCTTGAAGGCGGCGACGCTCGGCTGCCGGTCGTGAGGCGCTTTCGAGAGTGCCTGCATGATGCAGTTCTCGAGCGCTTGGGGCACTTCCGGATTAAGTATCGACGGTCTTCTCGGCGTATCCTGCAGATGCTTGAGCGCAACCGCGACCGGTGTCTCCCCTTCGAACGGGACGCGCCCCGAAACGAGTTCATACAGGACGGCACCGAGGGAATAGATATCCGACTTCTCATCGGCGAACTTCCCTTTCGCCTGTTCAGGCGAGAAGTAATGAACGGACCCGAGAACCGACATCGTATGCGTCAGCGTCGCGTTCGACATGGCGACGGCGATTCCGAAATCCGTCACCTTGACCGTACCGTCCTCCGTGATCAGCATGTTCTGCGGTTTGATGTCCCGGTGGATGATTCGATGCGCGTGGGCGTGTTCGATCGCATCACAGATCTGCCCGATGATCCGGACCGCCTCCTCGACCGCAATCGCTCCGCCTTGGCAATAGGACTTCAGCGTCATCCCATCGATATACTCCATGACGATGTAGTAGACATCGTCCTCCTCACCGACGTCATAGACTGCGACGATGTTCGGATGGTTCAAACTTGTCGCGGCATGCGCTTCCCGTTCGAAGCGCCGAATGAACTGTTCGTCGTGCGAGAATTCGGCACGCAGGATTTTAATCGCCACGTCACGATTCAATATTTCATCATAAGCACGGTACACGTTCGCCATGCCACCGCTTCCGACGAGCCGCTCGATTCGATAGCGGTCGTTCAAGCGTTCTCCATTTCGCATAATCTCAGCCCTTCTTTCTATCCAGGAAACGGACAGCCGCGACTGTGATGTTATCCGTTCCCTGTTCTTCCGCTTCCTTGACCAAGTGGTCGACGATCTGCTCGAGCGGCTCATCCGCACCGAGCAGCTCCTCGATTCGTTCGTTCGTCACCTGATCCGTCAATCCGTCGCTGCAGACGAGCAGGAGGTCGTAGTCCGGCGCCTCGCGGACCTGTACGTCGACTTCGACCGTCTCGCTCGATCCGACCGACCGCGTGATCAAATTTCTTCGAGGATGGTGCCTTACTTCCTCCTCTGACAATTCGCCCATCTGCTTGAGCATGTTGACGTAGGAATGATCAACCGTCAATTGCTTCAGTTTCCCGTTTGCGATTGCATAGACACGGCTGTCCCCGACATGGGCGATCAACAAGACGTCGCCCGCCCAGCATGCACATGCGATCGTCGTGCCGACGACAGCCAGTTCTTCCCGCTTCGCGTACTCGAGAATTTCCCGGTTCGCCTGTTCGATACGCCTGCGCACCCAGTCGGACATCGTGTCCGGCCGTGTCGGCATCTCTTCATAACGGTTCGAGAAGATGTCATAGACGATTTGGCTCGCTTTTTCTCCGGCCGCATGCCCGCCCATCCCGTCGGCAACGAGTGCGATCCCTTTCAATTCGTCACCGATCAAGAAGACCGTATCTTCGTTTTGCGAGCGGACCTTGCCTGTCGTGGTCCGGTAAGCTAGTTCCATGAATGGTTACCCCGTTTCTTGATGGTCCGGCGCTTCGAGGTGCACCGGTCCCTGGTATGCGATCCATTTTAGAGATAGCAGAGATGACCGAACGACCTGAAGGATTCAGTCAACTCTTTTGAAGGCCGCGATGTAGAATCCGTCCGTGCCGAGCGTCGTCGGCAAAAGCTTCAGCTCTGCGCGGTCACCGATCAGATGCCGCACCGATTCCGGCATCCGCTCCTTGAACGTCTCATCGAAGATGAATCCTTGGCTCAGGATGAACTCCGTCTGCCCTTCGTTCTCTTCGTGGTCAATCGTACACGTCGAGTAGACGAGCGTACCGCCTTTCTTGACGAGCGGCAGGACAGACGTCAGGATTTCCCGCTGGACTTTCGGCAGACTGACGAGATCCTCCGGCCGTTTCGTCCACTTGATATCCGGCTTTCTCCGGATGACACCGAGTCCAGAACACGGTGCGTCGACGAGGATGCGATCGAATGTCTCAGGAGGGAACTTCTCTCCCGCCTTCCGTGCGTCAAGCGCCTCAGCATGAACGTTCTCAAGACCGAGTCTCTGCGCCTGCGCCTCTAGCAGCTTCACTTTGTGCGGATGCAGATCGAGCGCCTCAAGCTGTCCCTCGATCAGGCCTTCTGCGATATGCATCGCCTTTCCGCCCGGTGCGGCACAACTGTCGAGAACTCGTTCCTTGCCGTTCGCTCCGAGGGCGTATGCGACGAGCATCGAACTCTCGTCCTGGAGCGAGACGATTCCGCGCTCGAGCAGATCCGTTTTTTGGACCGCGCCGTTCGTGATCTCGATTCCTTCCGGTACGATGTTCGACACTGCGGCCTCGACTCCCTGCTCGTGCAGAGATCCGATGGCCTCATCGACGGAGACACGGGTTTTGTTGACGCGAAGCGTCACCGGAGCCGGCGTATTGTTCAGGCGGCACATCTTCTCCGTCTCTTCCACTCCGAGCTGATCAATCCAGCGCCCTACGAGCCATTCCGGATGACTCGTCTCGATGCTGATGCGGCGCGACGCAGGTTCGATCGCCGCGAAGTCCGGCCGTCCTTTTCGAACGACGTTCCGGAGGACGCCGTTGACGACTTTCGCCACGTGGGGCTTTCCGCGCTTCTTCGCGATTTCGACCGCTTCGTTGATGACCGCATGATCCGGGATGCGATCGAGATAGAACAACTGATAGACGCTCATCCGGAGCAGTGGTCTCATCCACGGATCAAGCTTCTTTTGCGAAGCGAGGAACGGTTCGAGAATATGATCGAGCGTCAGTTCCCGGCTGAGCGTGCCGTAGACGAGTTCCGTATAGAGACCGACATCGGCCTCCTTGAGCAATCCTTTTTTCAGCATATGGTTGACCGTGATGGTCGAGAATGCACCACTATTACCGATTTTGAGCAAGGTCGTCAGTGCAGCGTCGCGTACGTTCATGATTCCACCCCGACTTTCATTCCAAGTGTAAGTGCCTGACCGACTCCGCGCATGAACGTCTGACCATCCATCCGTTTCTTGCCTGCCGGTTGCAGATCGACGAGCTTGAGCGCAACGTGTGAACCTGTCGCGATGACCGGACCGTCTTCTTCAAGCCGGATGATTTCTCCCGGTGTGCCGTTTCCTTCGACCTTTTCAGCGAAGAACACTTTCAGACGTGCCCCTTCAAGCGTCGTATAGCTGCTAGGGAACGGGTTCATGCCGCGGATTTGGTTGTAGAGATCCTCACCAGGGCGCGTGAAATCGAGGATTTCACGTTCACGGCTGATATTCGGTGCGAACGTCGCTTCCTCTTCGTTCTGAGCGACCGGTGTCAAGTCACCCTGGACGAGTGGCGGAATCGTCTCGAGCAGCAGGTCTGCGCCTGCGACACTCAGTTTCTCGAACAGGCTGCCGACCGTATCCTTCTCTTCGATCGGGACGACGACCTTCGACAGCATGTCGCCGGCGTCGAGCTTGTCGACCATATACATGATCGTCACGCCCGTCTCCTTCTCTCCGTCGATGATCGCCTGATGGATCGGCGCGCCGCCCCGGTATTTCGGCAAAAGGGACGCATGGACGTTGATCGCACCATGCTTCGGCGCATCAAGGACGGCCGTCGGCACGATCTGACCATAGGCAGCCGTGATGATCAAGTCCGGCTTCATCGCGAGCAACTCCTCGTAGTCCGTCCGGATCTTGATCGGCTGGATGACCGGGATGCCGTGCGCGAGCGCGACGGCCTTGACCGGTGTCGGTTTGATCTCCCGTTTTCGCCCGACCGGCTTATCAGGTTGTGAGACGACACCGACGACGTCATATCCTGCCTCGATCACGCGCTCAAGCGTACTCGCCGCGAAATCCGGCGTCCCCATGAAGACGACGCGAACATCCTTCGGAGCTTCAGCAGTCGTCTCTGCGAGCTTATCCGTGAAAAGGATCCCGTCAAGGTGATCGATCTCGTGCTGGATCGCCCGGGCGAAGAATCCGTTCGCCTTCGTCGTCACAGCCCGTCCGAGGCGATCCCGGCTCTTGACGGTGATCGATTCGTACCGTTCGACCGGTCCGAAGACGCCAGGCATGCTCAAGCATCCTTCGTCGTCGATTTCAGCACCGTTCGCCTCGACGATTTCCGGGTTGATCAGCTCGAGCGGGCCTGTCTCGTCGTCCGTATGCACGACGGCGACTCGCAGGTTCAGGTTGACCTGCGGCGCGGCGAGACCGACGCCATCATATTCGTACATCGTATCGAACATCCGATCGATCATCTTTCCGAGCTTCTTATCGAACTTCGTCACCTTCTCACACTTAGTACGAAGGATTTCATTTGGTACTTCAACAACTTTATACATAATGCCACCTCACATGAATACGAATGGATTCACATCCACCGCGACTTGAACTTTTTGTTTGATTCGGTCAGCGAGCACCCGCTTCAACGCGTCATGGACATCGCGCTGACCTTTATGTTTGACGATCACTTGGTAACGGTATTGGTTTTTCAACCGGGCGAGCGGAGCCGGGAAGGGTCCGTTCACGACGACCGATTCGTCCTCGAGGACACCGAGTTCCCCTGCGATCAGGCGACCTTCACTCTCCGCCTCGAGCGGACTTTCAGAGGACAAGGTGATCAGGGCGAGGAACCAGAACGGCGGATGACCACCGAGTTTCCTGAGCTGCATCTCGCGCTTGTAGAACGCCTCGAAATCGTGCCGCTTCGCAGTCTGGATGACATAGTGCTCCGGGTTGTACGTCTGGACGATCGATTGTCCTGCCAGCTGTCCGCGCCCTGCACGCCCCGATACTTGCGTGATCAGCTGGAACGTCCGCTCGCTCGCGCGGAAATCCGGGATGCCGAGCGTCGCATCGGCGGCGAGCACCCCGACGAGTGTCACGTTCGGAAAATCGAGCCCCTTCGCGATCATCTGCGTCCCGAGGAGTATGTTGCCCTCCCCCCGTTCAAAACGGTCGAGCAGCGTCTCGTGGGCCCCTTTGCGTGACGTCGTATCCTGATCCATCCGGATGATCCGGGCTTCCGGGATGAGATGCGCGAGCTCCTCTTCGATTTTCTGCGTCCCTGTCCCGAACTGGCGAATTTTTTTCGAAGAACAGTTCGGACAGGTTTTCGGCATTGCCGCTTCGAATCCGCAGTAGTGACATTTCAGGCGGTCTCCGTGCTGGTGATACGTCAGGTTGACCGCACAGTGCGGACACTGGAGTGTCTCGCCGCAATCGCGGCAGAGGACGAACGTCGTGTATCCCCTGCGGTTCAGGAGCAAGACCGTCTGCTCCCCTTTGTCGATCCGCTGCTTGATCGCCTCGATCAGCGGGCGGCTGAACGGTGTCCGGTTCCCGCTTGCGAGTTCCTTTCGCATGTCGACGATGTCGACCGGGGGCAGCTCGCCGCCGAAACGTTCCTTGAGCGGCAGATAACGATAGACGCCTTTCATCGCGCGCGCGTACGTCTCAAGCAGCGGCGTCGCGCTTCCGAGGACGACAGGAGCCCCGTGATAGGCGGCCCGCCAGGCTGCTACGTCCCGCGTCTGATAGCGCGGGTTCTCTTCCTGCTTATAGGTCGTCTCGTGTTCTTCGTCCAAGATGATCAGACCGATGTCAGTCAAGGGGGCGAAGATCGCTGAACGTGCCCCGACGACGACGTCGACTGCTCCTTCAGCGATCTTCCGCCACTCGTCATACTTCTCACCGAGCGAGAGGCCGCTGTGCATGACAGCGACGCGCTCGCCGAATCTCTTCTTGAAACGCTTCACCATCATCGGTGTCAGACTGATCTCCGGTACGAGCAAGATCGCCTGGCGTCCGCGCTCGAGCACCGAGTGGATCGACTCGAGATAGACCTCCGTCTTTCCGCTCCCGGTGACCCCGTGGAGCAGGAACGTAGAGGCTTGCTCGTCCGCAGTGATCGCATCGACCGCCTGCTGCTGCCCGCTCGTCAAGGAAGCCGGCACGAAGACGTCCTGCGTCAGGTGCGCATACGGATCACGGCCGATCTCGACCTCTTCGACTTCGACGATCCCTTTCTTCTCGAGTGTCGTAAGGACACTTGCCGTCACGTCGAACGTCCGGAGCACCTCGCTCCAAAGTACTTCAGTTCTTTCGCGGACGAAATCCCGGAGTTCGTGCTGCTTCGTCGCGTTCGCCGCAAGCGGGATCGAGGCGTCCCGCAACCGGACGATCTTATCGCGCTTCGCCGTCTTCTTCTCTTTGACGACCGGTTTCAGACGGAGCGCCCCGTTCTTCGCGAGCTCGAGAATTCTTTTTTGCGTCTCCGGAGGAAACTGGCTGATTCGTTTTCGGTCCCACTGCGCATGTTGCGGCGCGTCGACTTCCTTGTCATAGCTCACCTTGAGTGCGGCCGGGAGCATGGCGAGGAGTGCCGTCGCCCGGTAACATAACGTCGTGTCGGCAAGAAAGCCCGACAGCTCGATCAGTTCATGCGTGAACGTCGGTTCCTCATCAAGCAGGCGGATGATCGGCTTGATCCGTTCGAGCTCAGTCGATTCCTTCGTACCGATGACGACGCCGAGCAAGGCGCGCGGTCCGAACGGCACCTCGACACGCATGCCCGGAACGACGAGGTCCTGCCACATGTCCGGTATGAGGTAATCAAAAGGCCGGTCGACGGTCGCTGCAGGCACGTCGACGATGACTTCGGCAATCATCGGAGCGCCTCTGCGAACAGCGTCATCAGCTCACGGGCGAGCTTCGTCTTGTCTTGCGCCGGAAAATCCCGGGAGAAGCCGTCTTGTCCGAAGACGGTGACGGCGTTCTGGTCGCTCCCGAAACCGATCGACATATCCGAGACGTCGTTCGCGACGATGAAGTCCGCCTTTTTCTTCGCAAGCTTCGCGAGCGAATGTGTCTCGAGCTGTTCCGTCTCGGCAGCGAAACCGACGAGGATTTGGTTCGTCTTCGCTTCACCGAGCGTCTTCAGGATGTCGGTCGTCTCTTCGAGTTCGATTTCAAGTGCCCCGTTGATTTTCTTTTGTTTCTGCTCATAGCGGACCTTCGGACGATAATCGGCGACAGCCGCCGCCTTGACGACGATGTCCTGATTCGCGTAACGTTTCAAGATCGCTTGGAGCATCTCTTCTCCCGACTCGACCGCGACAGCCGTCACGCCTGACGGAAGCGGTATGCTGACTGGTCCATGCACGAGCGTCACGTCCGCCCCGAGATCACGTGCGGCTTCTGCGAGCGCGATGCCCATCTTGCCTGACGAATCATTCGTCATATAACGGACGGGATCGATCCGCTCGATCGTCGGTCCGGCGCTGACCAGGACGTTTCTCCCGCTGAGCAGCTTGTCTGCGAACAGTCCCTCGATCGTCAGCACGAGCTCTTCCGGTTCCGGCAAGCGCCCTTTCCCGACCCATCCACAGGCGAGATTGCCGATGCCCGGTGCGATGATCTTCACCCCGTCCTGCTTCAGCTGTTCGATGTTCCGCTTCGTCGCCGGGTGATCAAGCATGTTGACGTTCATCGCCGGACAGACGACGATAGGACATGTCGCGGCCAGGATCGTCGTCGTGATGAAATCGTCTGCGATTCCGCTTGCGAGCTTTGCGATCGTGTTCGCGGTCGCCGGTGCGACGACGATTAGATCGGCCTCGTCCGCGAGGTCGATATGCGCGATTTTCGACGCGTCATGTTCGATGAACACGTCATCATAGACCGCTTTACGTGTCAGCGCGGCGAATGTCGCCTTGCCGACGAACCGCTCTGCGCTTTTAGTCATCGCGACTTGCACTTCTGCGCCCGCCTGTACGAGTTTCGACGCAAGCGCGGCCGCTTTGTAGGAAGCGATTCCTCCGGTGACGCACAGTAGGATGTTACGACCATTCAACATGTAAGGCTCCCCCTCATTGAAAAAAAACAGCCACAATAGAGAGTGGCTGCTTCTTGTTTAGTCTTGCGGCTGATTGACGACGATCACGTCTCCGAAGTAAAGCTCTTCTAGCGCCTTACCTACCGGTTTGAACGATCTCGGATTTGCAACCTTGACGCGTTTCCCGTCTTGGATCTGGCGTGCGCGTTTCGCTGCTACCGTCACGATCGTGTATTTCGAAGGAATCTTCTTCTGAAGCTCGTCTACTGATGGATATAACATGTTATTTGACCTCCATGGCTTTTTTATATAAGGAAGCGACGCGCTCCCGACTGCAGTGTTCAGCTGTGACGATTGCTTGGATACGGTCACATGCCTTCTTGATCTCGTCGTTCGTGACGACGTAATCATATGCGTCCATCATATCGATCTCTTCTTTTGCGACGAGAAGGCGCTGTTTGATGACTTCCTCTGATTCCGTCCCGCGTCCGACGAGGCGGTTGCGGAGCTCTTGCAGGCTCGGCGGTGCGAGGAACAGGAAAACGGCTTCCGGGAAATGTTCCTTGACCTGCATCGCACCCTGGACCTCGATCTCAAGGATGACATCCTTGCCTTCGTCAAGCATCTGGTTGACCCAGGCGACAGGCGTACCATAGTAATTGCCGACGAACTCTGCATGTTCGAGCAATTCGTTTCGTTCGATCATCAGTTCGAACTCTTCACGCGTCTTGAAAAAATAGTGTACGCCATCGATCTCACCTTCACGCGGTGAGCGAGTCGTGCACGAAACAGAATAATGCAGGTCGTTGTCGACGTCCTCACGAAGTGCACGGCAGACCGTACCCTTCCCGACGCCACTCGGACCTGATAAAACGAGCAGTAAACCACGTTCTTTGAAAATCACTCCAGAACCCCTCCATCTAACGAACTTCACATTGTTTCATATTAGCAGTAACGTTCGGAATTTCGCAAGTGGTCATTTCAAATCGACTGCTTAATCATACCATATTCTCGCTCTATCTGTTACCGTTAGAGTTGGGAAATCAGTATAGAAGGAAGTGAAGCACATGGCTTTCGATGGTTTAATGACGACACGTGTCGTCGGTGAGCTTCAGACGCTCGTCGGCGGCCGGATCAATAAGATCCACCAACCATATACGCTCGACCTGACGATGAGCGTACGCTCGGAGCGAAAAAATGTCACGCTCCTCGCTTCTGCGAACGCGATGTATGCCCGTCTTCATCTGACGGAGGAGACGACGAACAACCCGAGTGAACCGCCGATGTTCTGCATGATGCTCAGGAAACATCTCGAAGGCGGATTCATCGAATCGATCGAGCAGCTCGGGCGCGACCGGATCGTCCTGTTCCGAATCCGCTCCCGCAACGAGCTCGGAGACGAGGAAGCGAAGAAGCTCTACATCGAATTGATGGGTCGCCATTCGAACATCATCCTGACTGACGGGCAGGACCGGATACTCGATGCGATCAAGCATTTACCGCTCAGCCAGAACACCTACCGGACGATCATGCCGGGAATGACCTATCAGCTTCCCCCGCAACCGGACAAAGTCGATCCGCTGACCGGAGACATCGACCAGGCGCTGTCACGGATCGACTGGAATGCAGGCAAAATCGACCGGCAGCTGCTCGGGATCTTCAGCGGAATCTCGCCGCAGGTTGCCGAGGAAGTCGTCCATCGCGCGAAACTCGCGAACCGGACGAGCATCAAGCAATCACTCTCAGAAGTTCTCGACGAGCTCTCAGGACCATATCAGCTGCAGCGGCTCGCGAACGGGAAAGAGCGTTTCGCACCGGTCCGCCTGACCTCGGAAGACGTCACTGAGTCGAGGGAATATGCGACGAGCGGCAAGCTGCTCGATGCCTTCTTCCATGAGAAGGCGAACCGGGACCGCGTCAAACAACAGGCGGCCGACCTCGAACGATTTATCAAGAGCGAATATGAGAAGAACAAGCTGAAGCACACGAAGCTGATGCGTGATCTCGAAGCGACGGAAAAGGCCGACGAACTGCGCCATAAGGGCGAACTGTTGACGACCTATTCCTATCAGCTCACACGCGGGATGAAGGAGGCAAGTGTCGTCGATTACTACGATGAGGACGGCGGAGAAATCACGATCCAACTCGACCCCCGCTTCTCTCCGAACGAGAACGCCCAGCGCTACTACAAGCGCTACAACAAGCTGAAGACGGCGAAGATCGAGGTCGCGAAACAGATTGAGAAGAACGAAGCGGAAATCCAGTACTTCGAGACGTTGCTCTCCCAGCTAGACGTCGCCTCACCGAAGGATATCCAGGAGATGCGTGACGAACTCGTCGAGGGCGGCTATCTGCGCGAACGTTCGAAAAAGAAGAAAAAACCGACGACGCCCGTCCTCGAGGCATATGTCTCCTCGACCGGTATCCCGTTTTCCGTCGGGAAGAACAACAAACAGAACGACTTTGCGACTTTCAAGTTCGCCCGCCGTTCCGATACGTGGCTCCACACGAAAGACATTCCGGGTTCGCACGTCATCATCCAGCACGACGCACCGGATGAGACGACCTTGCTCGAAGCTGCGACCGTTGCCGCCTATTTCTCGAAGGCACGGTCGTCGAGCCAGGTACCTGTCGACTTCACGGAAGCCCGGTACGTCAAAAAGCCGAGTGGCGCAAAACCTGGCTTCGTCATCTATACGGATCAGACGACCGTCTATGTCAAACCGGACGCCGATCTCGTCCAGCGACTCAAAAAAGACTGACCTGAAATCGAAGATCACAAACAAACGCAGCCTCAGCGGGCTGCGTTTGTTTGGCTTATTTCATTTTTTCGAGTTGCTCCCTGTAGTCGAGCAGATGTCCCTGGATGATTTCAGCGACAGGCTGTTCCTCGTGCTGAAGGTCGAAGAGGGATCCCCCACGATTCTTCGAGTAGATGACATCGTAGTGATGGGCGAGCAGGAAATCGATTTCCTGTTCGAACTCCCTCTGCCGTTCAGGCGACAACGCCTCCTCCCGATGGCTCGCGAGACTCTCGAGCAACAGCAACAGCTTATCCTCAAGCGCGACGAGACGGCGCAAGTCGATGAAAGCCTCGCTCTGTCCGCTCGCGACAAGCGGATACTTCTCGTCCTCCTGCAGCATCAATACCATCTCTTCATGCTTGAGCACCTGTTTGCGGACTTCGAGCAATGCAGCATCATCCTTGATCAATGAGCGCCAGTCCTGCATCAGGCGCTCCGTCGTCTTCTTGACGAGCAGCATCAGCCGTTCTTCATAATGCGGCGGGAAGAAGACGTAGTTGACGGCTACAGCGGAAAGAACGCCTATGACCGTCAAAAGCGAACGGGTCAGCGCATAATGTACATAATCGTTCGTCGGGCTCTCGAACATGAGAACGATCGCAAAACCGGCGAACGTCGACATATCCGTCTTGCCGATCAGCGTATTGAAGGCGAGCGCGACGATGACGGCGAGGCCGATCGTCAGCGGATTCGCCCCTAAGGCTGCAACGACCATCAGTCCGCAGACTAGTCCAAGGATCGTTCCGAGAATCCGGTTGATGACCATCTTGAACGAACGATGGATGGTCGGTTGCATCGCGACGATCGCTGCGACGGCCCCGATCCCTGAATAAATCCCAACAACATACCAAGAGATGCCAAGCGCGACAGCTACAGCGATTCCGGTCTTGATCGTCCTCAGTCCCACTTTCAGACGCGGCATCATTTCAATGTCACCTCACCGACCTCACTCGTCACCTTGATTTCCGGTTTTTCTTGTTTCGACAGTTCATAGACGAGCTGCTCCTGCTCGGTCGTATCCTTCGTATACCGACTGTTCGTATTCACTTCTCCGCCTGTTTTCACAGTAACGGAACCGGCGGATTTCGTCGGCTCGAGCACGATCGGTCCATCGATCGTCTCGACATCGAGCGAGATTTTCGCCGTGAAGTCCGTCAGTTCGACTTTCGTTCCGAAAACCGTCGCCCTGACCGCGTCGAGTCTATCGATCGTCACGACGTCACCTCGTATGTCGAGTGTGTCACCATCCAGTTTGCCCATATCGATACGGGACGCCTCGATGCCGACTTTCTTCGCGTACAGCCCTTGACCTTTGACGCCTTCTGAGGTGACGTTGACTTTTGTCATGTAGCTCGGCAGCCCGATTTGAACGGAATATCTTCCTGGTTCCGTACTCGCCCTGCTTCCGAACCGGGCGGTCATTCCGTCTCTTCCCGTGACCGTCAGTCCGTCCCCGGAACTCATCACCTTCAGGCGTTTTCCGGAAGAAGCACTGTCGACGAGCTTGACCTGGACATTCCCGTCAGTGCTGCGTACGAACGTGACATCACCGTTCGGCACGTCAATACCAAGTGTGCGGTACCGATCTGTCGTCGTGTAAGACTCGCCTCGCGAAAGCAGCGTCGTGCTGAAGAACAGCATCCCGAGAAATAACAGTATGAGCACGGTGACCACCCCGCCGTAAAGGTAGGCCGGTCGTCTCATCGGTTCCCGCTGCTTGATTTTCGGCACCGGCACGCGTCCCATGCGCCTCTTCAATCGATTTTTCGGCCGCTTCCGCTCCTTCCGGCTCATCGCGTCTTCCATCTGCATCCCTCCGTCCATTTCCGTTCTCCATTATTTCGCCAGTCATCGTATTCTGTCAACTTCACTCATTTGAAGTATAGGGAAGATTACAGATGAACGAATCGGGCGCGAGAACGAAAAAAACGCCCGGAGGACGTTTTTCACTTGATCATATTTCGAATGACTCGCCAATGGCTAGCGGAATCCCCGTCTGTTCCTGAGACTTGAGGCGTTCACAGAAGGATTGCGGATCCTGCTTGATGAGCGGGAACGTATCGTAATGAATCGGCACGACCTTCTCGGCCTGGAGCATGTCGGCAGCGATCAGCGCGTCGTCCGGTCCCATCGTATAGTTGTCACCGATCGGCAGGAAGGCGACGTCGATGTCATGATACGTCCCGTAAAGGGCCATGTCGCCGAACAACGCCGTATCCCCTGCGTGATAGATCGTCTTGCCTTCGAGCATAAGCAGGAATCCGGCCGGCATGCCCATGTACGTGAAGCTGCCGTCGACATCGATGCTTGAGGAATGGAAAGCGATCGTCATCTTCACCTTGCCGAACGGGAACTCGAACTGTCCGCCGAGATTCATCCCGTGCGTCGACAGCCCTTTGTTACCTAAGTAAGAAGAGAGCTCGTGCGTCGCGATGATCGTCGCCCCGGTACGCTTCGCGATCGCCTCGGCGTCGAGCATATGGTCAGCATGCGCATGCGTCAGCAGGATATAATCTGCCGCCACCTCATCTGCCTTCACTTTCACAAGATCGTTTCCGCTGAAGAACGGGTCGATCAGGAGATGCGTGCCGTTCGTTTCGATCGCGACCGTCGATTGTCCATGGTACGTCAGTTTCATCTGATTTCCTCCTTATTTAAGGATCATTCCCTCAACATTTCCCGTCGCCCCAGGCGCATAAACCTTTCATGAGGGGCTGCAGCGTCTCACCCTCGGCCGTCAGCTCATATTCGACGTGCGGAGTCGTCCCGGGGAAGACGGTGCGCCTGACGATGCCGAGCCGTTCGAGTTCGCGCAACTGATCGGTCAACACCTTCCGGTTGATCCCGGAAATCGCGCGCTCGATCTCTGAAAAACGTTTAGCTCCGTCCTCGAGTGTGCAATAGACTTGTGGACGCCATTTTCCGCCGATGACTTCGAGCGTCCGGTTGACGGGAAATTCCTTCGTATCCATATCAGTTTTCCTCCGTTACTTTAAAGTGCGTACTTCCACCCGCATCATACAACAAGTTAGACTGATTTTTGAAATCAAATGCAAAAGGAGACGATCAACATGACTTATCCGCGCAGCTTTTCCCATATCGGGCTATCAGTACCGAATCTAGAAGAGGCCATCACCTTCTACACAGAGGTGATGGGCTGGTATACGATCATGGAACCGAGCGACGTCGCGCTCGACGACTCCCCGATCGGAGTCATGTGCCGCGACGTGTTCGGTGATTCGCTCGAGACGTTCCGGATCGCCCATCTGTCGACCGGGGACCGGATCGGGATCGAGTTGTTCGAATTCCCGAACAACGTGCGCCCGGAAAATAACTTCGAGTACTGGAAGACAGGCATCTTCCACTACTGCGTCCAGGATCCGGACATCGAAGGACTCGTCGAGAAAATCAAGTCGCACGGCGGAAAACAGCGAATGCCGATCCGCGAATATTATCCGGGAGACAAGCCTTACCGGATGGTATATTGTGAGGATCCGTTCGGAAACCTCGTCGAAATCTACTCACACGGATATGAACTGACCTATTCGGAAGGAGCGTATTAAACCATGAAAGCATGGTATATCAATTCACCTGGCCCAATCGAAAGCTGGCAGTTCGGGGAGCTCGAACGGCCGTCAGCTCAAGCAGGCGAGCTGCTCGTCCGCGTTCAAGCGGTCGCCCTCAATCCGGTCGACTACAAAGTGACTGCGAACGGCAATCCTGCCTGGCACTATCCCCATGTCCCTGGCGTCGATCTCGCAGGTACGGTCGAACTGGCCTCTCCCGACACCGGCTTCCAGATCGGCGACCGTGTCGCTGTCCATGCGTACCTCGCACGCGACGGTGCATTCGCCGAGTACGCCGTCGTCGACGCAAGAGCTGCTGGACGCATTCCTGACGCCGTCTCGTTCGAAGAAGCGTCAGCCATACTCTGTGCCGGCATGACGGCGTATCAGGCCGTCATTCAGGAGTTGAACACGACGGACAAGGAGACGATCCTGATCCACGCCGGTGCCGGCGGTGTCGGCGGTTTCGCGATTCAACTCGCAAAACGGCTCGGTCTGCGCGTCGCGACGACAGCCTCAGCCGCAAACCACGACTATGTGAAGAAGCTCGGAGCCGATCTCGCAATCGACTATTCGAAAGAGGATGTCACTGAACGCGTCCGTGAATGGACAGATGGACGCGGTGTCGACCTGATCCTCAATACCGTCGGACGTGACGAGGCGACTGCCGATCTCGGCCGTCTCGCCTTCTCCGGTCAGCTCGCCTTCATCGCCGGCGGACCGGATACCTCTGTCGTCAAACCGTTCACCCTCGCCCCGTCGATCCATGAGGTCGCACTCGGTGCGGCACATGCCTCTAAAGACGAGACGGCGATCCGGAATCTCGCGCGGATGGCGGAGCGATTGATGGAACTCGTCGCGGACGATGCGCTTGATCCGCTGATCGCAGAAGTCCTTCCGGCTGAACGTCTCGCTGAAGGATTGAAACAAGTACAGGGCAGGCACGTTCGCGGCAAGTTGATCGTGACATTCTGAAACAGAAACAAAAAAATCTGCTCCTTCTTAATGAAGGGCAGATTTTTTTGCTGCATCAGCGATATCGTTCTTTCTTCCGGTATTGAGACGAACGTCCGATGAGTTCATATCCAATCGCCTGATAGATTTTGTTCGACGTCGGATTCTTCCAGTCCGTATAAAGGGAGACGAGCGGGAAGCCTTTCTTCAGCATCTCCTCCGAGACCGCCGCGACGAGGAAGGACGCGAGTCCCTTTCCTCGTTGTCCAGGCGGCGTGTACACATAGGAGACGGTGACGCCGAACTTCGTCGGCCGTCCGACCGAAGTCATCGCGACGAGCCGAGGGCCGTCGAACAGACCGTAAAGCGTTCCGTCCTCGACATGCCTCCGAATCGACTGCTCGTTTTGCAGACGGCTGCGCACCGTCAGCGGGAGGACGTCGGTCTCCTCGATGAACGCCCAGCCGAACTGGATGGCCTGCTCGACGGCTTCTGTATCGATCAGTCGAAATTCATGATCGACCGGCTGAGGTGGAATGACTGCAGTCAGGGCATAGATGCCCTGATCCATATGGAGCTCGTATTTCGAATACGGTTCGATGATCGGTTCGACGACCGCATGTTCTCCGACGTATCCGTTCAAGTCGAGCATGCGGGAGAGCTTTCGCATCCCTTCCCTCGACAACGGCTCGCCAGCAAGGATCGCCTGCTCCTCGATCGTCTGCAGGATGACCAGACGCGCCTCTCCTTCCTCGGCGATCGCCATGAGAAGCGGTTCATCTCCCCGTTCGAGCACGCCGAGCGCGAGTTGATGCATCGCCGGCTTCCGCGCCAGGATCTTGATGGCGATTTCCTTGAATTGATCATAATCACGATAATGAGTCAGCGTCACGTTCAGCACCCTTTCCGATGGAGTAGCCCTCAAACAATCTGCCGCCGAACGGCAGGAGAAGGTCGTCGACCAGTCCGATCACCTGATCCTTTTCTCCCGCCGTATAGAAACGATCGAATGCACCTGTAAAGCGATCCGCGAGCTCAGACGAATATGCCCGAAGCGCACGCTCCATCCATTTCGAGGATCCGGTCCACTGGCCGTTCGCACGCAGGATGAATTCGCCCGCATGCCACATCAGGTCGCTTGCGACGAACAGTCCTTCCGAACGGCGTTGCGTCCCGATGAAATCCTCGAGCAGATCACTTACGATATATCTTTTTTGCGTAAGCATCTCGTCCGTCCATCTCGGGGGACCGGCACTCAGGACGAGCGTCGCCTCCGCCTTGATCCGGTGTAGCGCCTCGCTGTCCCGAATGACCCATCCCTCCGTGATCATCCGTGCCAGTGACGGCTTGGCTCGCTCCGTGTCGCTCTTGAAAAATGCAGTATAACTCTCCAAATTATGTACAAAAAGCTCGACGTCCCACCCGTCGAAACGGATGGAAGAGCGGTACGAGTCAGACAGACCTTCCTCGAATATGACGAGGTCGAGATCCGACGTCGCGGTCGCCTCCCCCCGAACGACACTTCCGGCGAGAAGTGCTCCGCTGCACATCGGGAACTGCTCTTCGATCAAACGCGCTGCCGCTTCAAGCGCTGGCAATCTTTCCACATGATTCCCTCCTCTTTTATGATTTCAGTGTAGCAAAAACGGGCCCCTTCCGACAGCACTTGTCGTATAGGACCCGTCACTTATTTCTTCGTCAAAAACCGTTCACTCCATGCTGCCGGGTCATCCGCCCATTCCGCGAGCGAATGATGTTGCTCGTCCGTCAGATCGCCTTCAGCAAGCGCCTCTGCGATCAGTTCGTCGAACGTCAGCAGAGCATTCGCTCCGACTTCGGCTTCTTTCAGATTCTCAAACAGCCTTGTCATCCCGTATGAGAAGATTGCCTCGATCGAGACGACGACAGCTCCCGCCCCCCGCAATGCAGAGACGGCGTCGAGGGCAGAGTTTCCTGTCGACAGCAGGTCCTCGATGACGACGACCTTGTCTCCCGGCTTGATCCTGCCTTCGATCTGATTGCCTTTGCCGTGCTTCTTCGCGCTGCCTCTGACGTAGACCATCGGCAGGCCGAGTCGTTCAGCGACGAACGCGGCGTGCGGGATGCCCGCTGTCGCCGTCCCCGCGACGATGTCTGCCTCAAGCAGTCTGATTCGTTCCGCCAAGCGGTCCGCGATCATGCCTCTCACTTCCGGATAGGACAGCGTCAAGCGGTTATCACAATAGATCGGGGAGCGGAGCCCGCTCGCCCAAGTATACGGCTCGTTCGGTGACAGGCTGACCGCCCCGATTTCAAGCAATTGTTTCGCGAGTGTCTTCATCAAACGTTTACCTCCCATTCTTTCATGATAGCGCTGTAGGCTTCGACCGGATCGAGTGCACGTGTGATCGGTCGGCCGACGACGAGGGTTTTCGCTCCGTTCTTACGGGCGATCGCAGGTGTCGCGATCCGCTTCTGATCGTCTGCTGCGTCTCCGGTCATCCGGATGCCGGGCGTGACGATCAAGAAGTCCTCCCCGCACGCTTCATGGACGATTTTTGCGTCGAGCGCCGAGCAAACGACGCCGTCGAGTCCCGCCAGCTTCGCCTGCTTCGCATAGGCTGTGATGACTTCGTGCATGCCTGCGTCGATCATCAGCTCCGTGAGCGTCGATTGCGTGCTCGACGTCAGCTGGGTGACTGCGATCAGCTTCGTCCGCGCACCAGCTTCCTCGAGCCCCTGCTTCGCGGCACGCATCATTTCAGTTCCGCCTGTTGCATGGACGTTCGTCAGGGCGACACCGAGCGACCCGATCACGCGCATCGTCCGCCTTGCCGTTTCCGGGATATCATGGACCTTCAAATCAAGGAAGACCTCATGTCCTTTTTCCGAAAGCTCGCGGACGAATGCCGCTCCCTCCTTGTAGTAGAGCTCCATCCCGACCTTCACGGCCGGCTTTTCGTCGCCGAACTTCGCAAGAAACGACTCGACCTCTGTTCTGTCCTGAAAATCAAGCGCGATGTAGATGTCCATGTGCTCTCCCCCTGATGTCCATGATGTGTTCGATTCCGAGCTCATCCATCCGCCCCGGAAGCGCTTCGATGATTTCCTTGCAGATGTAGGGATTGACGAAGTTCGCCGTTCCGACAGCGACGGCCGAAGCCCCCGCGTAGATCATCTCGAGGACGTCGTCCACCTCCATCACGCCTCCCATCCCGATGATCGGGATGTCGACCTCGCGTGAGACATCGTGAATCATCCGGACGGCGACCGGTTTGATCGATGGGCCGGACAGCCCGCCGATCCGGTTCGCGAGGATCGGCTGTCCCGTCCGGACGTCGATCCGCATCCCAATCAGCGTGTTGATCATCGTCAGCCCGTCTGCCCCGGCCGCCTCGACGGCTGTCGCCATCTCGACGATCGAAGTGACGTTCGGTGACAATTTGACATAGACCGGCTTCTCGGACACAGCCTTGACCCGGCGCGTCAGTTCTGACGCCATCACCGGATCCGTCCCGAACTGAAGACCGCCGCATTTGACGTTCGGACACGAGATATTGAGCTCGAGCGCCTTGACGACCGGACTTGCACTGATCATTCGCGCGACTTCGACATATTCTTCAGGTGTAGATCCAGCGACGTTCGCGATGATTTCCGTATCGTAGTTCGAAAGGAACGGCAACTTCTCTCCGAGGATCGCCTCGACCCCCGGGTTTTGGAGACCGATCGCGTTCAACATCCCCATCCCGCTCTCTGCGACACGCGGCGTCTTGTTTCCGAAACGCTCGTCTCGCGTCGCTGCCTTGATCATGATTCCGCCAAGTACAGACAGGTCATACAGCCCGGCGAACTCTTCTCCGAAACCGAAGCATCCGGAAGCCGGCATGATCGGGTTCTTCAGCGACAGCCCGGGCAATTCAACGTTCAGACGATTCATAGGATGACCTCCTCTGCCCGGAATACCGGACCGTCCGTGCACGTCTTGACATATCCTGACGGCGACGCACAGACGCAGGCGAAGCAGGCCCCGATCCCGCACCCCATCCGGTTCTCGATCGAGATGTACCGTTCCTTGATATCGAGGTGCTGAACGGAACGGAGCATCGCTTCAGGTCCGCACGCGAACAGGACGTCGACCCCTTCCGTCTCGATCGCTGCCGTGACGAAACCTTTCGTTCCTGCCGTCCCGTCGACCGTCGTGACGGTCGTCGGTCCGAGTGCCCGGAACGCGTCCTCGTAGAAGACGCTCTCCCCGGTATCGAAACCGAGCACCGCGCTGCAGCGCACGCCTCGTTCGACGAGCTTGCGCATCGCATAGTAGAGCGGCGGTACGCCGATCCCTCCCCCAACGAGGAGGACATGGTCCGCCTCGTCGACCGAATCGACAGGGAATCCGTTCCCGAGCGGACCGAGTGCGTCAAGCGTCATGCCTGGTTGCAAGCCGCTCAATTCTCCCGTCCCTTTCCCGACCTCCTTGAAGAGGAAGGTGATCTCATCGTCCCCAGCGTCCGCGATCGAGATCGGCCGTCTGAGCAACGGACCGACCTTCAAGTGCATGAAGCGTCCGGGTGCGATTTCCTGCCGCTCCGGCAGCCGGCAGACGAGCTCCGTCGCCCCTTTCGCGATCTTCCGGTTCGAAAGAATGGTCAACTGCTGGATCACCGGATCACCGCCTTCTTCATGTGCGAGAATGCCGGAATCGAGTTCGCTTCGAACGATAGGCTCTCGATGACACGCAGGAGTGCTTCCGCCGTGTCGAGCGACGTCAGGCAGACGACGTTGTTCTCTGCTGCTGCGCGCCGGATGATGAACCCGTCCTTAGTCGCGCGTGAATCGCGGCTCATCGTATTGATGACGTACTCGACTTCCGCGCTCTCGATGCACCCGAGCATCGAGTCCGCCTCACCGATCTTCCCGACAGTCTGGACAGTCAGTCCGGCAGCGGCGAGTACGTCCTTAGTTCCTTGCGTCGCGAGCAGACGGAATCCGAGCGTCGCGAATCGCATCGCAAGTCGCAATACTTCTTCCTTATCGCCGTCCGCGACCGTCAACAGAACGCTGCCGTGCCTTGGAATCGCCATCCCGGAAGCGAGCAGCCCTTTATAGAGCGCCTTCTCGAGCGTCCGGTCCGTCCCGATCACTTCCCCGGTCGACTTCATCTCAGGTCCGAGCGACGGATCGACTTCCTTGAGCTTCGCGAAGGAGAAGACGGGTACTTTGACCGAGACGATCTCGCTCTCAGGCAGAACGCCGCTCTCAAGTCCGTACGAGGCAAGCGTCTCGCCTAGGATGATGTTCGTCGCGAGCCGCGCGACAGGTAAACCTGTCACCTTCGAGATGAACGGTACCGTCCGGCTCGCGCGCGGGTTGACCTCGAGGACATACAAGGAGCCGTCCGCATAGACGAACTGGATGTTGAGCAGACCCTTGATCCGGAAGGCCTTCGCGATCCGTGTCGTATAGTCTGCGATGAGCGACTTGATGTCTTCCGGGACCCGTTGCGGCGGGTAGACGCCGATCGAATCTCCTGAATGGACGCCGGCCCGTTCGATGTGTTCCATGATGCCCGGAATGACGACGTCCGTCCCGTCGCAGATCGCGTCGACCTCGAGTTCCATTCCGGTCAGGTACCGGTCGACGAGGACCGGTCGCTCCGGAGAGGCGATGACCGCGTGCTTCATGTAATGTTCGAGTTCTTCGTCACTGTAGACGATTTCCATCGCGCGTCCCCCCAGGACATAGGATGGCCGGACGAGTACGGGGTAGCCGAGCCGGCTTGCGGCCTCGAGCGCTTCGCCGACCGTGACGGCCGTCTGACCCGGGGGTTGCGGAATCTGAAGATCGTTCAGTGCCGCCTCGAATTGTTTCCGGTCTTCCGCCCGGTCGAGGTCGTCAAGCGACGTCCCGAGAATTTTTACGCCCCTCGCTTCGAGTGACGCCGCGAGGTTGATCGCCGTCTGCCCGCCGAACTGGACGATCACGCCGATCGGCTGTTCGTTACGGATGACCTCCATGACATCCTCCGTCGTCAGCGGTTCGAAGTAGAGCCGGTCGGACACGGAGAAGTCGGTCGATACCGTCTCCGGATTATTGTTGACGATGATCGCTTCGTACCCCGCCTCCCGGATCGCCTGGATCGAGTGGACCGTCGCATAGTCGAACTCGACGCCTTGCCCGATCCGGATCGGTCCTGAACCGAGGACGAGGATCGACTGGCGTTCCGTCTTGACGGCCTCGTTCTCCGTCTCATATGTCCCGTAATAGTAAGGAGTGTCCGACGCGAACTCGGCTGCGCACGTGTCGACCATCTTGTAGACAGGACGGATTCCCTGCTCGAGACGCTGCCGTTCGATTTCGTCAGCCGTCGTCCCGCTGATCCGGGCGATCATCACATCGCTGAAGCCGAAGCGTTTCAATTCGAGCAAGCTCACTTCCTGACTCTCGACTTTCTGCTCGAGCCGATGGATGTTCGCGAGCTTCTCGAGGAAGAAGCGGTCGATCCCGGTCATCTCATGGAGTCTTTCGACCGTGTACCCTCTCATCAAGGCGGCGTAGAGGGCAAACAGCCGCTCGTCGGTCGGCGTCTTCACTTTTTCTTCGAGCAATGGAGCGTCGAGCGAGGCGAATGTCGGCATGTAAAGATCATGCGTACCGATTTCGAGCGATCGTACCGCCTTCAGCAGTGCCTCCTCGAGTGTCCGTCCGATGGCCATCACCTCGCCAGTCGCCTTCATCTGCGTGCCGAGCGTCCGGTCCGCCGTCTCGAACTTGTCGAACGGGAAGCGCGGAATCTTCGCGACGACATAGTCGAGCGCCGGTTCGAACGAGGCATAGCTCGTCTCGGTGATCGGGTTCTTCAGCTCTGACAAGGAGTAGCCGACGGCGATCTTCGCAGCGAGCTTCGCGATCGGGTAGCCGGTCGCCTTCGAGGCGAGCGCTGACGAACGCGAGACACGCGGATTGACCTCGATGACGTAGTACTGGAAGCTGTCCGGGTCGAGCGCGAACTGGATGTTGCAGCCGCCTTCGATCCCGAGCGCCCGGATGATGTCGAGCGAGACGTTGCGGAGCATCTGATAGTCACGGTCCGACAGCGTCTGTGTCGGCGCGAAGACGATCGAGTCCCCGGTATGGACACCGACCGGGTCGAAGTTCTCCATCGCGCAGACGATGATCGCCTGATCCGATGCATCCCGCATCACCTCATATTCGACCTCCTTCATGCCCGCGATCGATTTCTCGAGCAACACCTGACTGACCGGGCTCGCTTTGAGACCGCCTTCGACGATCCGCCGGAAATCCTCCGGCGTTTCCGCGATTCCGCCGCCCGTTCCGCCGAGCGTGTAAGCCGGGCGGATGATGATCGGCAATCCGATTCGCTCCTCGAATCGTTCCGCCTCTTCAAGTGAATGGACGATTTCGCTCTCCGGCACCGCGTGACCGAGCCGGTACATCAGTTTTCGGAATAAATCCCGGTCCTCCGCCTCCTCGATCGCGGAAAGCTTCGTCCCGAGCAGTTCGACACCGTATTCCTTCAAGACACCGAGCCGGTCGAGTTCGACCGCGAGATTGAGTCCCGTCTGTCCGCCAAGCGTCGCGAGAAGCGCGTCCGGCCGTTCCTTGCGGATGATCTGCGAGACGAATTCAGCTTGGAGCGGTTCGACGTAGACACGGTCCGCGACGGTCGGGTCCGTCATGATCGTCGCCGGATTCGAGTTGACGAGGATGACTTCGTACCCTTCCTCTTTCAAGGCGTGGCATGCCTGAGTCCCTGCATAATCGAATTCCGCTGCTTGGCCGATGACGATCGGGCCGGACCCGATCACGAGAATCTTCTGGATATCCTGTCGCTTAGTCATACGTTACCTCCTGTGTGAGTCAAAGTCATGAATTCATCGAACAGATCGTTCGCGTCCGTCGGCCCTGGTGAAGCCTCCGGATGATACTGGACCGAGAAGATCGGCAGCGTGGAGTGTTTGATTCCTTCGACTGTTCCGTCATTGATCGCGATATGCGTCACCTCAAGCGACTTACCGGGCAGCGACGTCTCATCGACCGCATATCCATGGTTCTGCGACGTGATGCTCACCTTGCCCGTCCGGATGTCCTTGACCGGGTGATTCGCACCCCTGTGTCCAAATGGGAGCTTGAACGTATCGGCGCCATGCGCCAGCGCGATCAGCTGGTGTCCGAGACAGATGCCGAAGATCGGTACTTTCGAAGACAACTCTTGAATGAGCGTCAAAGCGGACGGGACGTCCTTCGGGTCCCCCGGTCCGTTCGACAGCATGACACCGTTCGGCTCGTGCCGCAAGACGTCCTTCGCTGTCGCGTCATGCGGTACGATGACGACCTCACATCCCCGTCTGACGAGCTCGCGGGTGATGCCGAGCTTCGCGCCGAAATCGACGAGGACGATCCGCGGTCCTTCGCCCGGGATGATGACCGCGCTCTTCGTCGAGGCCCGCTCGACCTGGTCGCGCCGCTCTGGCGTCGCCACAATTGTTTCGAGTACTTCCTCAAGGACGAATTCTCCGTCGACGAGCATGCCGCGCATGACGCCTCTTGAGCGCAGGTGCCGCGTCAGCATCCGGGTATCGATCCCGGACAGTCCGGGAATGCCGAGTTCGTCGAGCGCTTCAGGCAGCGCCTTCGTCGAGCGGAAGTTCGATGGCGTCTCGCACACTTCGCGGACGATCAGGGCCTTCGCGAGCGGACGCGTCGTCTCGTAATCGTCCCGATTCACGCCGTAGTTGCCGATCAATGGGTTCGTCAGGACGATCATCTGGTCACAATAGGACGGGTCGGACAACATCTCCTGGTATCCTGTCATCCCCGTTTGGAAGACGACCTCCCCGACACCACTTGGTGATGCGCCGAACGCCTTTCCTTCGAATACCATTCCATCCTCGAGTATGAGTGTACGATTAGACATAGTTCTCCTCCTTGAAAGCGATTTTTCCGGCAACGAGCGTCAGGACCGGATGGCCTTTCAGCTGCCATCCGCCAAACGGCGTGTTCTTCCCCTTCGAGCGGAAGCGCGCCGGATCGACCGTTCGCACCGTCTCGGTGTCGACGAGGGTCAAGTCAGCCTGCGCCCCGACCTCGATCCGCCCGTAAGGCAGTCCGAAGACGCTCGCCGGGTCGATCGTCAGCCGGTTGATCAGCTGAGCGAGCGACACCTCCCCGTTCTCGACCAGTTCCGTATAGAGCAGCGGGAACGCCGTTTCGAAGCCTGTTATGCCGAAAGGTGCACGCTCCATGCCGAGCGCTTTCTCCTCGGCGGTATGCGGCGCGTGGTCGGTCGCGATGCAGTCGATCGTCCCGTCGAGCAGTCCTTCAAGGAGTGCCTCCCGGTCAGCCTTGCTCCGAAGCGGTGGATTCATCTTGAAATTCGGATCCATCCCTTTGATGTCGTCCTCGGTCAGGACGAGGTGGTGCGGTGTCACTTCCGCCGTGACGCGGATGCCCGCCCGCTTCGCGTCGCGGATGACGCGGACCGACTCCTTCGTCGAGACGTGGCAGACATGATAATGACACCCTGTCTCTTCCGCGATCAGGACGTCGCGTGCGATCTGGACGCTCTCGGCGAGGGACGGGATCCCTTTCAGCCCGTTCCGCTCACTGTACGCGCCTTCGTGTACGCATCCTTCCTTCAACGTATTGTCCTCACAGTGCGCCACGATCGCTTTGTCGAGTTTCTTCGCTGCGCGCATCGCCTCCCGCATCATGTGCGCACTCTGCACACCGACGCCGTCATCGGTGAAGGCGAAGGCATCCTTCAGCTTGTCAAACGCGACGAGTTCGGTTCCGAGCTGATTTTTCGAAATCGCCGCGTAAGGCAAAACCCGGACTGCCGCCGTCTCCTCGATCTTTGCGAAGAGCGCATCGAGTGTCTCCCGGTCGTCCGGGACAGGGCGCGTGTTCGGCATCGCGCAGACGGTCGTGAATCCTCCTGCTGCAGCTGCCTCCGTTCCCGTCTTGATCGTCTCCTTCTGCTCGCCGCCCGGCTCGCGGAGGTGGACATGGACATCGACGAATCCCGGCAACGTCAGGAATGATCCCGCCTCGATGACCTCATCGGATTCCTCAGGTTTTGCGTCGAGCGACGTGATGATGCCGTCCTCGATTCGAATGTCCGACTCCTTGAACGTGTTCCCATCGAACCACTTTGCATCCTTCAATCTCGTCTTCATCTGCTCGTCCCCATTTCCATCTCTTTTTTCATTCTCATCGCCCGCTCAAGAATCGCCATCCGTGCGTAGACACCGTTCGTCATCTGTTCGAAGATGCGGGACTTCGGATACTCGACGAGTTCGCTTGCGATCTCGACCCCGCGGTTGATCGGTGCCGGGTGCATGACGATGGCGTGATCCTTCAGCTTGCCGTAGCGCGCGATCGTCAAGCCGTGGGCCGCGTGATAGTCACCCGGATCGAACGCCATCGTTCCGTCGTGGCGCTCGTGCTGGACGCGAAGCAGCATCAAGACGTCCGCTTCGACTGCGTCATCGATACCGACATGCTCGATACCGAGCGTCGGATCGGCCCAGTCGACCGGACCTGAACCGACCACCCGTGCCCCGAGTCGTTTCAGCGCATCGACGTTCGAACGCGCCACCCGGCTGTGAGCGAGGTCTCCGCAGATCGCGACGGTCAGCCCGGTGAACTGCCCGAACGTCTCGCGGATCGTCATCAGGTCGAGCAGCGATTGGGATGGATGTTGACCGCTTCCATCTCCCCCGTTGATGAGCGGAATGTTCAATTCGTTCTGCAGTTGTTCATAGTAACCGGTCTCCCCGTGGCGGACGACGAGCATGTCGACCCCGATCGCCTCGAGTGTCCGGCAAGTGTCCGCGAGCGTCTCCCCCTTCTGGACGGAGGAGGTGGAGACGTCGAACGGGATTTCCTTCATGCGAAGCCGGTGCTCCGCCATCTGGAACGAGCACTTCGTCCGGGTCGAGTTCTCGAAGAACAGGTTCGCGACCGTCATGTCTGACAAATCCATCGCTCTTGCTCCATGTTTCAGTTCGATGGCCCGGTCGATCAATTCGATGATCTCAATCGTCTCGAACATTTCAAGTGTCAAAAAATTGGCTTTCGTCTTCGTCTTCATCATCTTCCACTCCTTTTTCGGCCGCAAAAAAGCGCACCTTCTTCGTGAAGGTGCGCTGAAGCAGACGGATGCATGATCCGTCTTCCTAAAGGGCCTCCACTTTATCGTCCTCTCTGGAACGATTTAAAAGTCGTTAGCTGCTTTCTCGTATGAAGTTGATTTCGTTTCCTCGACTTCCGGCTGCTCCTCCTGCTTCGTCTTCGGCAGGATGAGGTTGAGCAGGATCCCGAGGACGGTCGCGAGCGCCATTCCCTGAAGGGCGAACCCGTTGATATCGACTGCGGCATTCCCGATCCCGATGACGAGGATGACTGCTGAAATCGTCAAGTTGCGTTTATCCGCGAGATCGACCTTGTTCTCGACGAGCGTCCGGAGACCGTTCGAGGCGATGACCCCGAAGAGCAGGATGCTGATTCCGCCCATGACCGGTGTCGGGACCGTCTTGATCAAACCTTCTACATAACCGAGGAATCCGAAGCTGATCGCGAGTACCGCTGCGCCGCCAAGGACATAGACGCTGTAGACGCGTGTGATCGCCATGACGCCGTTGTTCTCACCGTAAGTCGTCACTGGCGGCCCGCCGAGAGCGGAAGCAATCGCTTTTGCGACACCGTCGCCGAGGACCGTCTTATGCATCCCAGGATCACGGAGCGTCTCGCGCCCGATGATGCGGGATGTGATGAGCTGTTCACCGATATGCTCCGTCAGCGTCACGAGTGTGACCGGGACGATCAACAGGAGTGCGGCGACGTTCAAGTCCGGCGTGTAGTCGACGAACGGGATCGTGAAGTCCGGGACATGGAAGAACGTGGCTTCCTTCAGCGGAGCGAATGAGATGATGCCTGCGACAGCTGCCGCGATGTATCCGCCGATCAGTCCGAACAGGATCGGCACCGTGCTCCACATTCCTTTGAAGTACGTCATCGCGAGGAGCGTCACGGCGAGCGTGATGAGCGCGACAGTCATGAACGTTCCGTTGTAGTTTCCTTCCGCGTCATTCATCGCCATGTTGACCGCGGTCGGAGCGAGCGACAGTCCGATGACCATGATGACCGGGCCGATGACGACCGGCGGCAGGAGCTTCATCAGCCAGTCGACGCCGGTGAACGTGATGATGAGTGAGATGATGCCGTAGACGAGACCGGCGGCGATCCCGCCGATCAGTGCGTCCTCGACGCCCCATTTCTGGCTGACGGCGATGATCGGTGCGATGTAGGCGAAGCTCGATCCGAGATATGTCGGCACTTTGAAGCGTGTGATCAGGAGGAACGCGAGTGTTCCGACGCCGCTCGCGACGAGTGCGACCGATGTGTTGAGTCCGGTCAGCAGCGGGACGAGCACCGTCGCTCCGAACATCGCGAAGACGTGCTGAAGGCTTAACATCAGCCATTGGAGTGGATTTCCTGGCATTTGGTTGACATCGAGTACGGGTTGGATACGTTTCATTTTTTCAACTTCCTTCCTGGTCTCTCTGGACCACGTTAAAGGTATTTTTTCAAATCATTTTTACCGTTTGATGAAGACCTGATCAGTGCCGTCGACTTCTGACAGTTCGACGACGACCTGTTCCGTCCGTGACGTCGGGACGTTCTTGCCGATGAAATCCGGGCGGATCGGCAGCTCGCGGTGACCTCGGTCGACGAGGACCGCAAGCTGGATCATGCTCGGGCGACCGTGATCGACGAGCGCGTCCATCGCAGCCCGGACGGTACGTCCCGTGTAGAGGACGTCGTCGACGAGGACGACGATCTTCTCCGTTACGGACTCAGGCATCTCCGACCCCTTGATTTCCGGCTCGAGCGTCTTCTTCGACAGGTCGTCGCGGTACATCGAGATGTCGACGACGCCAAGTGCGACCGGCTTCTGCTCGATTTCTTCGATCCGTTTCGCAAGGCGCCGTGCGAGAGTCTCACCCCGCGTCTTGATTCCGACGATCATCAAGTCTTCGATGCCTTTGTTCCGCTCGATGATTTCGTGGGCGATGCGTGTCAGCGCACGGCTGATCGCCGCTGCGTCCAAGATGGTGGATGACATGGTTTTCCTCCTTTCCATGAAAAAACCTCTCCAGCGTCAGCAGGAGAGGTTTGTTGAAGACATCGTGTCAGAGGCGGACGGAATCCACCTTTCATTCACATATTGAATCGTCTCCCTTTTGCGCCTCTCTGGACCCAGTTAAAGGTGTACTATTGGTAGGATCGCCGCTCGGGCGACCGAATGTAGTCCGGTGTCTCGCACCGGTTCTACGTGTTACTCTACAGTTTTCTCAGTAAAACGTCAAGACTCGATTTCGAGTTTTTTCATCTGGCTGATCTCAAACGTCATCTCTTCCGGAAGCGGTGCCTCGAATTCGAGCCATTCGCCCGTGCGCGGATGTTCGAAGCCTAGCAACGCTGCATGCAGGGCCTGCCCGTTCATCTTCATCGTCTTGCGCGGACCATATTTCGGGTCCCCCGCAAGCGGGAATCCGATATAGCGCATGTGGACACGGATCTGATGCGTACGTCCCGTCTCGAGCTGGCATTCGACGAGCGTAAACCCGACGTAACGGTCCATGACACGGAAATGAGTCACAGCCGATTTCGAATTTTTCTCGGTGACGGTCATCCGCTGACGATCATTCTTGTCGCGCCCGATCGGCGCATCGACTGTTCCGAGCTCATGCGGAATCTCTCCGTGGACGAGTGCGATGTATTGACGCTTCGTCGTCTTGTCCTTGAGCTGCTGAGCGAGCGACTCATGCGCGAGATCGTTCTTCGCGACCATCAAAAGGCCTGACGTATCCTTATCGATGCGGTGGACGATTCCAGGACGCTTGACGCCATTGATGCCTGAGAGGTCCTTGCAGTGGTGCAGAAGCGCATTGACGAGCGTACCTGAGACGTGTCCTGCAGCCGGATGGACGACCATCCCTTTCGGCTTGTTGACGACGATAACGTCGCTGTCCTCGTAGACGACTTCGAGCGGGATGTCCTCTGGCATGATTTCGAGTTCTACAGCTTCCGGCACCTGGACTTTGACCGTCTCTTGTCCTGACAGCTTATAGTTCGGCTTGACGACGCGGCCATCCGCTTCGACGAGGCCTTCCTTCAACCAGTCCTGGACTTGTGAGCGTGACCAGTCTTCCTGTTCTGAGAGCCATTTGTCGATCCGGCCAGTCGCACCGTTCGCTTGAAAAATAAATTCATTCATTGAGTATTCGTTCCTTTCTTAGTGAGGCGCTCCTCGAAGAGGACGCTTACGAGCATGAAGATGACACCGAACGTCAGACAGACGTCCGCCACGTTGAAAATCGGGAAATTGTACCCGAACGGGAAAAAGTGGAAGAAATCGACCACTTCCCCGCGTGTGAAACGATCGATGAAGTTTCCGATCGCTCCCGCGAGCAAAAGTGCGATGCTCCAAGCGAACAGTCGATTCTTCGTTCCTTCTTTGTATAAAAAATAGATCAGCGCGATGACGACGACGACCGTCACGACGAAGAAGAAGCCGAACTTCCCTTCGAGCATCCCCCAAGCAGCGCCACGGTTGCGGTATGAGTTGAGATAAAAGAAATTCGAGATGATCTCGATGGGCTGACCGATCGTCAGTTCCTTGACGACGATCCACTTCGTCAACTGATCGAGTCCGACGAAAAGAGCAGCAATCACAAGGTAGAGCCACATATCTGATTTCCTCCAAGTCGACAAAAATATGGAAGGACGGCCGCGAAGTCGCATGCAGCCGTCCTCCATCTTATTCATTATAGTGAATTGACCACTTCAGTACAACGTGGGCAAAGCGTCGGATGATTTTCGTCCGTTCCGTTCTCAGTCGTGTACGTCCAGCAGCGGTCACATTTCTCTCCGTCTGCTTTTAGGACCGTGATGCTCGTCGTATCGAACTCGCGTTCCGCCTGCTCGACGAATTCGACTTGTGATACTTGCAGAAGCTGTGCGATGTTGTCGATCGAAGAGAGCAATTCCTTCGTCTCCGCCTTCGGTGCGAGCTGCAGCTTCGCCTCGAGCGATTTACCGACGATTTTCTCGGCGCGTGCATCCTCGAGCGCTTTCAAGACATCGTCGCGGAAGACGAGGAACTTGTTCCACTTCGCGATGAGTGCGAGGTCTTCTTCCGTCAGCTCACGTGCTTCCGGCATATCCGTCAGGAAGATACTCGCATCCGTTGCTCCCGGTACGAAAACAAAAGCTTCGTCCGCCGTGTGCGGCAGGATCGGTGCCATCAGCTTAAGCAGACTGACAACCGTGTCGTACATGACGGTCTGGACCGCGCGGCGCTCTTTAGCGTCCGCTTTGTCGATGTAGAGAATGTCCTTCGTGTAATCGAGATAGTAAGATGACAGGTCGAGGACGCAGAAGTTGTGAAGCAACTGATAGACGCCCATGAAGTCGTAACCGTCGTATGCCGTCTTGACCTTAGAGACGAGCTGGTCGAGCTTGACGCGCATGTAGCGGTCCGTCTCCGGCAAGTCCTCGAACGCGACACGGTGCGATCCGACATCGAACTGATCGAGATTCCCAAGGAGGAAGCGGACCGTGTTGCGGATTTTACGGTACGATTCAGAGACTTGTTTGAAATTGTCGAACGACGCCCGGACATCGGACTGATAGTCGACAGAAGCGACCCACAGACGAAGAATCTCCGCACCGAACTGCTCCATGATCTGGATCGGTGCGATCGTGTTGCCGATCGATTTCGACATCTTGCGTCCTTCACCGTCGAGTACGAATCCGTGGCTGACGACGGCTTTGTAAGGTGCTTTTCCAGTCGTCGCGACCGAAGTCGAGAGCGACGAGTTGAACCAGCCGCGATATTGGTCCGATCCTTCGAGATAAAGATCAGCCGGACGCTCGAGCTCTGGACGTGTCGCAAGTACGCCTGCATGCGATGAACCGGAATCGAACCAGACGTCCATGATGTCCGTCTCCTTCTTGAAGACGCCATTCGGGCTGCCAGGATGAGTGAACCCTTCCGGAAGCAAGTCCTTCGCTTCCCGCTCGTACCAGACGTTTGACCCGTGCTCACCGAACAGATTCGCGATATGCTCGATCGTCTCCGGCGTGATGATTTCCGTGCCGTCTTCCGCGTAGAAGATCGGAAGCGGAACGCCCCACGCGCGCTGACGCGAGATGACCCAGTCGCCGCGATCCTTGAACATGTTATAGAGGCGCGTCTCGCCCCACTCCGGAAGCCACTTCACTTGCTTGATCTCTTCAAGGATCGTCTCGCGGAAGTCCTTGATCGAGGCGAACCATTGCGGCGTCGCGCGGAAGATGACCGGCTTCTTCGTCCGCCAGTCATGCGGGTAGGAGTGCTTGATGAACGAGATCTTGAGGAGCGCGCCGGCTGCTTCGAGCGCCTGGCCGATTTCCTTGTTCGCGTCCTCGTAGAAGAGTCCTTCGAATCCTGGCGCTTCCGCCGTCATGACACCTTTGTCGTCGACAGGGCAGAGAACGTCGAGACCGTACGTCTGACCGACACGGAAGTCGTCTTCCCCATGACCCGGCGCCGTATGGACGCAACCTGTCGCTTCGGCCGTGACGTGATCGCCGAGGATGACGAGCGAGTCCCGGTCGTAGAGCGGATGTTTCGTCACGATGTACTCGAGCTCCGCCCCTGGGAATGTCCCGTCGACCATAGCATCTTCCCATCCGAGGGCAGCAGTGACTTCACCGACGAGCGATTCAGCGACGATGTAGCCTTTTCCGTCATGGCGGATGCGGGCGTACGTCAATTCAGGACTGACTGCGATCCCGAGGTTCGCAGGGATCGTCCAAGGAGTCGTCGTCCAGATCACGAAGTGGTCCGTCGGTTCGAGCTTCCCTTTGCCGTCCGTCACTTGGAAAGCGACGTAGATCGCAGGTGAACGTTTGTCCTGATACTCGATCTCGGCTTCAGCGAGAGCCGATTCAGAAGAAGGTGACCAGTAGACCGGTTTTTTCCCTTTATAGATGTATCCTTTGTTCGCCATGTCGCCGAACAAGCGGATCTGAGCCGCTTCGAACTCCGGCTGCAGCGTGATGTACGGATTCTCATAGTCGCCAAGCAACCCGAGACGTTTGAACTGCTCGCGCTGGTGATCGACCTGCTCGAGTGCATACTTCGCGCAAAGCTCCCGGAACTCAGCGACCGTCATCGTCTTCCGGTCAACCCCCGCCTTTTGGAGAGCCGTTTCGATCGGCAGACCGTGCGTGTCCCATCCCGGTACGTACGGTGAACGGAAACCATTCATCGACTTGTAGCGGACGATCATGTCCTTCAGTACCTTGTTCAATCCGTGGCCCATGTGGATGTCGCCGTTCGCGTATGGCGGACCGTCGTGCAGGACGAACAGCGGTCTTCCTTCGTTCTTCTTCTGTACGGCAGCATACAAGTCGAGCTCCTCCCAGCGTTCCTGGAAGCCAGGTTCACGTTTTGGAAGGTTGCCTCGCATCAAAAATTCTGTTTTTGGCATCAAAAGCGTATCTTTATACTCCATCTGACAATACCTCTTTTCATTTTTTGAATACAAAAAAGCCAGCTGTCCCTATAGGGACGAGCTGGCTTGAACTCGCGGTACCACCCTACTAGCCGCACTGAATCCTTGCGGCCGCTTAAGAGCCCGGTAACGGGGGCGAATCGGTCCTGTCTACTTTAGTTCGACAGGGCACTCGGAGGGGATGACTCACACATGCTTTCCGACCGGGCTCACACCATCCCCGGCTCGCTTTCGGCAGTCCATGCGAAGACTTGTCCTCGTCGACGTTTTAGTTATATGACATCGTCGTCATTATACGCAACCGCTGGAACCTCGTCAAGAACTTCCCGTCTCGCCGGTTCGAACGAATCCCAGTCATTGCTTGCGAGGAGTTCCGTCTGTGCGTCGATCAGCACCTTGAAGCGGTTGCGGTACAATTCGATTTTCTTGCGCATCTGCTCGACCTCGAAATCGGCACGGTGTGCTTTGCGTTGTGCATCGTCGACGATGCGTTCCGCGTCGCGCTCCGCCTGCTTGACGATCAGGCTTGCCTCCTTCGCAGCGTTCGCCTTGACCTCTTCGGCTGCCTCCTGAGCGACGATGATCGACTTGTTCAGCGTCTCTTCCATCGAGCTGAAGTAGTCGACACGCGACTGCATGTTCTCGATCAGCTCTTGCTGATGACGGTTTTCTCGAAGAAGCATCTCGAAGTCCTTGATGATCTGATCAAGGAACTCGTTGACTTCATCCTCATCGTAACCGCGAAACTTGCGGGTGAATTCCTTATTGTGAATATCCAGTGGAGTGAGCGGCATGACGATATCCTCCTTAAATGATTAACCTCAACCTTTTAACAAACCATATTGCAATTTGATGCGGTCGCGCTTCGTCGATCCGAGAATCGCGATCAGCTTGATCCGTCCCGTTCCTCTCAGTGAAAGCATGTCGCCCTCCTCAAGCAGGTAGCTCGGATCCTCTACGATTTTGTAGTTGACCTTGCTCTCACCCTGCTTGATCAGCGCCTGCGCCTTTTGACGCGACATTCCGAGAACCTCGCTGACAACCGTGTCGAACCGGAGCGAACTGACGAACCCCATCTCTTCTTGCCATTCAGGCGCTTTGATTTTCAGGCGTTCGTCCATCGCGACCGGAGACAGACGAATCTTCGTCTTACCCGCCCGGTCGACGTTCGTCTCGATATAGGAAGCGACTTCCCGAGCGACCGCGAACTGGACGATCTCGTCCTGAATGACGATGTCACCGAATTTCCCGCGTTTCAACCCAACGTTCAGAAGCGTACCCATGACTTGACGATGCGAAAGCTCGACGAATTTCGTCGGATAATGAATACGATAGATAGCAATCTCGAAATCGTCCGGATTCAACTCGTAATAGTCAGGTGCGATGATCGCCCGTTTGCGTTCCGCCTCCTCGAAACCGCCCTCGAAAAAGAGGGCGCATTTCGAACCGACGAGCTCCCGAGTGATCTGCTGTTCACGCGGATCCATGAAATCCGTCACTTTGAACGTGTATGTCGCCTCGACATGATCAATCCAGTTCAGGACCTGATCGATGAATTCCCGCTCATGCCGGCGATAATGATCATAGACGCTCATCAGAAGAAGATGGCGCTGATTCCTGCTTGTGCCAGGTTGAGCACGAGGAATGCCACGATCGGAGAGATGTCGAGCATTCCACCGATTGGCGGGATCACACGGCGAAATGGCGCGAGGAATGGCTCACACAACATCTGGAGAATTTGTCCGAATTTCGATTCCCGTGCATTCGGGAACCAGGAGAGAAGAATATAGGCGATCAGCACGTAGCTGTAATATTGCAACAGCGTGCTGAGCGTGCGGCCGAGAGCGACCATTACTTGTCCATCCATGTTTACCACCCTTTATGATTGATGTCGTCTTCTCCGAGCAGGTTCGAGATGCTTCCCGCTAGCTCGACGTTGTTTGGCACACAGAGGAGTGTGTTCTGGCTGATCGTCGTGATCGTGCCTTCGAGCGCGAATACGACGCCGGACAGGAAGTGAATCATCTGCTTCGACTGGTCCTTCGACATGCGTTGCATGTTGACGATGACTGCCCGGTTCTGGCGCAGATGCTCGCCGATTTCCTGCGACTCGTTGAAGACGCGAGGCTCGCTCAGGATGACTTGTGATTTTGATTTCTTAGAATGGATCGGGACGATGTTCGCTTGACGCACGCCCTCTCCTCCTTTCGCAACGACCGGAACGATCGGTTCTTCCTCGTAATAATCGTCATAAGCATCTGTTTTTTGGTTAGATGTCTTCTGATCGGTATATTGTTCTTCGTACTCCTCCAGATCATCCGTGTTGCCGATGAAGAGGTCATGAAGCTTAGACTTGAATCCCATGATCATGCTCCTTCCGTCTATTAGTTAGTTAATCTTTGGTCATCTCATTCTTGCAGCGTTCACGCCTCGACGAGAACGGTTCCGATTCGGACGAATGTAGCGCCCTCCTCGATTGCCGTCTCGAAATCACCCGACATGCCCATCGAAAGCTCCGTGCACGGGGCATGGGCATAATGACGTTCCTGCACCTCGTCCCGCAGCTGCCGGAGCGACCTGAAGACCTCTCGAATCGTCTGTTCGTCGTCCGTCAGCGGCGCCATCGTCATCAAGCCGACGACCTGTACCTTCGGGTATTGGCCGACCTCATGAAGAAAGGAGTGGATGTCCTCCGGGTGGATACCGTGCTTTGACTCTTCGCCCGAGACATTCACCTGGACGAAGCATTTGACGGGTTCGTTCGCACGCTTTTCAATCTCTTCAGCGAGACCGATTCGGTCGAGCGAGTGCAGATAGTCGATTGCGTTGATGACTTGCCGGACTTTTCGCGTCTGAAGCGATCCGATGAAATGCCATTCACAGGCATCCCGTCCAATCTCCTTCTGTTTCTCAAGGAGACCTTCAGGACGGTTTTCACCGAGCGCCTCAACCCCTTCTTCGAGTAACTGTCTGGCGATATCCGTAGAAACTGATTTCGTCACGCCAATCAGCTTCACCTGCTTTTTTTGCGCAGCCCGCGCACTCGTCTCTTCGATCCGGGCGCGGACTTTTTGGACGTTATTCTGTATAGCCATGGACCGGCTCCTTTACGATCAGACTTGCGAAGCGGCCATTTTTGTCTCCATGCCGATACGAGAAATAGTTCTCATGCGAGCAGTTCGTACAGATTCCGATATCGAGCACGTTGCCGATCCCGGCTCTCTCAGCGAGCGCAGCATTCACTTTTTGAAGCGACAGCATCGCTTTGCCGTCCTCTTTCATGACGTATGGCCGCTCCTCAAGAGCCAGCGCGTCGACCGCCTCGATCACCGGTCCGTCCACTTCGTAGCAACAATCCCGAATCGAGGGACCGATCACCATCTGGATGCCGCTTCGGGATGCGCCCGCCTCCTCCATCTTGTCGACCGTCGCCTCGACGATGTTCGCGACCGTCCCCCTCCATCCGGCGTGGGCGTTCGCAATCACACCTGTCGTCGGATCACAGAAAAGAAGCGGTACACAATCGGCAAACAACATCATCAACATCACGTTCGCGTCCGTCGTGACGAGACCGTCCGTCTGCTTGATGGCCGTCCCGTAGTCGAGTGCTCCCCTTCCGGATTCGAGCGTCGTTACCTGTTCGACATGATTGCCATGGACCTGTTCGGCCCAAATCGTGTTCTCAAGCGAAAGTTCGACTTGTCTCGCGATCGTCTGGCGGTTCTGTACGACGCCGTCCCGGTCATCCTGCACATGCAGTCCGAGATTTCCTTCGCCGTGAGGTGCGGCGAACTTCGTCGTGAAACCTGCCCGTACGACACCGGTCGGAGTATCCCATTTCATCCATTGACCAAACATCTCTTCACTTCCTTCCTTTAGAGAAAAAGAGGCGTCGCTTCGCGACACCTCTTGGTTAAACGTCGTGCCAGCGGAATGTCTCTTAACGATTGTTCCGGCGGAGGAAGGAAGGGATGTCCATCGGTTCTTCGACTTCTGGTTCTTGGTAAGCTTTCGCTACTTCCTCTTCCTGTTTCGGTTTCACTTCCTCGGCTGGCGGCGCTTGTTTCTTCTTCAGGAGGTTCTTCATCATCTCTTGTGCCGACGGGATTTCAAAATCGAGTGGCTCGTTCTCGAATTCCGTCGCAATCACCGTGACGATGATTTCGTCTTCGAGATTCTCGTTGATGACTGAACCGAAAATCAAGTTGACTTCTTCGTCTGCAGCGCTCTGAACGATCTGCGCCGCTTCCGTGACTTCGTACAAGCTGAGGTTGACACTTCCCGTGATGTTCATCAGAACACCTTTCGCGCCTTCGATCGACGTCTCGAGCAACGGGCTCGAAATCGCCTTCTTCGCCGCTTCCGTCGCACGGTGTTCGCCAGTCGCAACACCGATACCCATCAAGGCAGATCCCTTGTCCGTCATGATCGTCTTGACATCGGCAAAGTCAAGGTTGATCAGACCAGGTACTGCGATCAAGTCAGAGATCCCCTGAACCCCTTGGCGAAGGACGTTATCTGCTTCTTTGAACGCCTCAAGCATCGGCGTATCGCGATCGACGATCTCAAGGAGCTTATCATTCGGGATGACGATCAATGTGTCGACCTTCTCCTTGAAGTTTTGGACACCCGATACAGCATGCTGCATCCGCTTGCGTCCTTCGAACATGAATGGCTTCGTGACGACACCGACCGTCAATGCGCCGATTTCCTTCGAGATCTCAGCGATGACTGGAGCTGCACCTGTCCCGGTTCCGCCGCCCATACCTGCAGTGACGAAGACCATGTCTGCGCCGCCGAGGATTTCAGTCAGCTGTTCACGGCTCTCTTCAGCCGCCTTCTTGCCGATGTCCGGGTTGGCACCCGCTCCAAGTCCGCGCGTCAATTTCGCTCCGAGTTGAAGTTTGACGTCCGCCTTCGACATGTTCAATGCTTGTGCGTCCGTATTGACGGCGATGAATTCGACGCCTTGGACGCCGTGCTCGATCATTCGGTTGACAGCGTTCGAACCGCCACCACCGACGCCGATGACCTTGATTTTTGCTACTTGGTCCATCATTTCATCAAAATGCAACATAAAAGGAGCCCCCTATTTTTGTGTACTCGTATTTTCTCGCTTAACCGAAGAATTTCTCAAAGAAACTACTGAAGGACTTTCTCTCTTTTGGAGGTTGCTCCCGCGGTGGTTTGCTTTCTGGCAGAGCAGCTGTCGTAGGTCTCGCAAGGAGTTCCTCTTCCTGCTGCCGATCGGTAGGAACGGTCACCTTCTCTTCTGAACGGCCGAGACCGGACTTCGAGACGTTGCTGCGCGATAATACATAACGCAACATGCCTGCGGCTACCGCGTATTTCGGATGGCGAATCCCAAGGCTCGCTGGTTGATAGACATTGACGCTTTGTCCAAATACCCGTTTTCCTAGAATATCGATCCCTGGGAGTGAAGAAGTTCCTCCACAGAGGATGATCCCGCTGTTCTGACGGGCATGTCCTGCCTGATGCATGCGTTTCTTCAGCATCTCGAAGATTTCCTCTACCCGCGCTTCGAGTACGAAACCGATTTCCGGTTGCGATTCGAAACGGTGTTCGCCGTTGATCGTGACGTAGGAGACCTTCTCTTCCGGATCACCAAGCGATTCGAGTGCGACGCCATACTCTTCTTTAGCGAGTTTCGCGTCCTGATACTTGCAGTTCATCTTGTACGTCAAATCACGTGTCAGGTGATCCCCACCGTAAGGGAGAGTAGTCGAGTACACCAAATCGTTTTTCTCGTAGATCGAGAGCGTCGTCGTCTCATGACCGATGTCGATGATTGCGACACCGAGTTCGAGTTCATCGATCGAAGCTGCGATTCGGGATACTGCCAAGCTCTCGAGAACATATCCTGCGAGTTGAAGTCCTGCTCGTTCGACTGACCGCTTGATACTATGTAAGATCGTCTTTGCCCCGATGATCAACTTTCCTGACATCTCAAGTCTGTATCCGATCATCCCGCGCGGATCAGTGATTTCCGTCTGCTGGTCGACGGTGAAGGTTCGCGGCAGGACATCGACTACGCTCAGCTCGTTCGGAATGCGCATGACCATCGCAGAGTGGAGGACTTCCTTGACATCATCGTCCGTGATCTCGTTGTCCTCTCCTTTGACAGGGGCCATACCTTGGCAATCCTTCACTTGGATATGCTCTCCAGAAATCGCTACATATACTTCATCAATCGACTCGCCGAGTGCACGTTCCACTTCAGCAGTCGCCTGTTTGATCGCATTGACGGTTTGGTCGATATCGACGATGACACCACGTTTGACGCCCGCAGATGGTGCGGAGCCTTCGGCAAGCACATTCAGCGTCCCACCCAAAAGTTCACCGACGATGAGTTTGATCTCCGATGTTCCAATATCTAGCGCGGCAATAGTACCTTTCGTTTCCATGGGGGTGACACCTCCACTTTCTTAATACTAGATTGTCCTATTATATATTTCCTGAATAGGGACAATCGTCTTCCCGTATAAGTTTACACTATATAAATCACCACGAAAAGGAGTTATTCGACAACATCCCCATCTTATAAATTACGTTTTCATGACGATTCTCCTGCTATGTTACAAAAAAACTGCCGCAGGAGGGCAGTTGTTTTCCGCGTCGTCAACTTGTTATTTTTTTCCTTTATATGGTTTGAAATAGATTCCGCCGTCGATCGTGATGACGCCGGTCTTCTTTTTCGGAAGCGCGGCGATCACTTTGACATAATCATTCAACGAGGACGAGAAGTTTGATGTGCTCAGAATGACGGTGTTTCCGTCCGTCATGTAGAGCCTCAGGCCGTTCTTGTTCTTCCCGCTGTCTGAGACGATTTCGGAAATCCGGCTTCTCACCTTCGGTTCGATTTTGACGAGTTCACGCGTCACTTTCTTGAGGGATGCGTCAGTGAATCCGGTCAGGATCGGTGCATCGAACAATTCTTCCTTCGAGCGCCCTCTGATGATCGTTCCGTCCGCAAGAACGATCCGGTCATCAGGCTTTACCTTCGCGTAGGCGATTTCTTTCTCCTCCGTGACGGTCACGGTCATCTCGTGAAGGAACTTTTTTCGTAGCGTCGCCTCCCTGACTCCGGGGACATCCTCGATCCGTTCGATCAATTCATCCTCCGAGACGTTAAAGGCGTGCGTCTTGCCGGGAACGACCCCGGATGCGTCCGCTATGTCCTTCTTCGAGACATTCAACGTTCCGTTGATATCGAGTGACGCGATTCTCGAATAGGGGGACTGGAGATAGAAAACGAATCCGATCAACAGCCCGACAAGCGCGAGTACGAGCATCAAACGGCGGTTCGCCTTCTTGCGGCGCTGCTCGCGTATGTAGGGAATTTTGTCTTCGAGACTTCGAACCTTCGATTCTTCCGACTCTTCCCGCTTATACGAATCCATCTGCCCTTCCCCCTTACATTCTTCAGTCCTTTATCGGTCGAATCGTCGAACAGTTTAGTGCTTTGACGCGTTTCTTGAAATTTTAAGCAATTCGTCCACCAAACGGCTCGCGGCATCCGGCAATCCGAGTGACAAAGCAGCCCTGCTCATCGCTTCCTTGTCGGACAAGGCACGCGCGGTCGCATCGAACAGCGACTTCCCCGTCAGTTCCTTTTCGCGGACGAGAATGCTCGCCCCTGCCTCGACGAGCGACGACGCGTTGACTTCCTGATGATTTTCGGTAACATACGGACTCGGGATCAGAATGCTCGGAAGACCGAGAGTCGTAAGTTCCGCTAAAGTGCTCGCCCCGGAGCGCGAGATGACGAGATCGCTCGCTTTGAGGATTTTCGGCAGATCGTAGACGAACGGCCGGAGCTGGAACCGTTCCGGTAAATCCTTAAGCGTCCGTTCCACGTCGTCGAAATGAACTTGGCCCGTGACGAACAGCAGGGAGACGTCTAGCTCCTTGAGCAGCGGAATCATCTCGATGACTGCATCGTTGATCGGAGAAGCGCCCCGGCTGCCGCCGTAGACGACGATGAGCGGGCGGTCCTCCGAGAATCCGTATTTCGCTTTTTCCTGTACGGGATCGATTTCCAGTTCTGCCACTTCGGAGCCTCGCGGGTTCCCGATCAGGACAGTCTTTCCTTCGTTCTTCCCGAAGTGATGACCAGACCCTTTGAACGAGAGGGCGACACGATCGACGTATCGCGCGAGGAACTTGTTCGTGATCCCCGGCAAACTGTTCTGTTCATGGACGAGCGTCGGATATCCCATCTTCGCCGCCGTGTAAAGTACAGGTCCGCAAACGAACCCGCCTGTTCCGACGACGACGTCCGGACGAAAGGCCTTGAGCAACTTTCGGACACGGAGGACGCTCTTGACGAAGCGAATACCTGTTTTGACGTTCTCGAAGGACAGGGAGCGGCGGATTCCTGAGATTTCGATCGACTCGAACGGAATGCCGGCACGACGGACGATGTCCGCCTCCAGTCCGTTTTCGGTTCCGATGTAGAGGACTTCACACGGTATTCTGCCCTCGAGTTCACGAATCATGGCGAGCGCCGGGTAGATATGCCCTCCCGTCCCGCCTCCTGATACGACGATTCTCATGAATGATCTTCCTCCTTGACGAGACGGACGAAATGCTCGCCTCGTTCCTCGTACGTCTTGTACTGATCCCAGCTGGCCGAAGCCGGTGAGAGAAGAATGATATCTCCTGCATCAGAATGTTCAAAGGCCGATTGAACCGCCTCTTCCATCGTCGAGACGACGACGCCCGGAATCCCTTTCTTCTTAGCCAGTCCGGCGAACCGTTCAGCTGTCTCTCCCATTCCGATGACGACCTTTACATGATCCATCGCTTGAAGGAGCGGAGAAAGGTCGGCTCCGCGTTCGAGTCCTCCACAGATCCAGACGATCGGTGAAGTGAATCCGGACAGAGCCGCTTCGGCCGCGACGTTGTTCGTCGCCTTCGAATCATTGTAGACTTTTCTCCCGCTGAACTCCCCGACGTATTCCGTCCGGTGAGCGACACCGCCAAACGTGCGGAGGACTTGCCTGATATGCCCGATCGGTAGCGCGAACGGTTCGACGAGCGCAAGAGCCGCGAGGACGTTCTCGTGGTTGTGTCCGCCTCCAAGCGCTATCTCATGTACAGGCAGAATCTGTTCGTTGCCGAGCATCACCATGCCATCTTCGAGATGAGCGTATCCCGTCTGGTCACGAGTGAACGTGACGCGTTCAGCCTTTGCAGATTCAGACAGACGCATCACCGTTTCATCCTTGCCGTTTACGACGAGCCGGTCAGTCGGTTCCATGTTGCGGAAAATACGTGCCTTCGCCTCTCCATATTGCTCGAAGTCACCATGATAGTCGAGATGAGCCGGGGACAGGTTCAGGAATGCGGCAGAGAGAGGCCGGAACGAGTCCATCCCCATCAGCTGGAAGCTCGAGAGCTCGATCACGATGACATCTCCCTTCTTCGCATTCGCCGCGACTTCGACGGCCGGAAAGCCGATATTTCCGGCCAGGTGGACATGTCGGTCCCCGCCCTTCATCAGTTCGTGGACGAGCGTCGTCGTCGTCGTCTTCCCGTTCGATCCGGTAATGGCGATCCAGTCTGCCTCCGTAGCGTGGAAGGCGAGTTCGACCTCTGTCCATACAGGAATACCGCGTTTCACTGCCTCCTCGAGGATCGGAATGCTATAGGGGATGCCTGGGTTCTTGACGATCAGTTCCGCCTCATCGAGCAACGAAGCCGGATGGCTTTCATAGACGGTCTTGACGCCAAGCGCGCGGAGCGTTTCCTGGTCCTCTTTGGAAGGCAGGCGCCCGTCGTTGACCGTCACGACCGCTCCGAGTCCCTTTAAATGGCGCGCGGCTGCAATGCCGCTCTTCGCTGTCCCAAGGACGAGGACGCGTTTCCCCGCCAAATCGATAGTTTCCATCATGATCCGCTCACTTTCGTATTCTGGTAGTTTTTTAAATCAGGACGTAGACGATCAACGCCATCGCGAGGCTGATGCCTGCGAACGTTCCGACGATGCGCCATTCACTCCATCCCACCATCTCGAAGTGATGGTGGATCGGGCTCATCTTGAAGATACGTTTTCCTGTCGTCTTGAACGAGATGACCTGGAGGATGACAGACAGGGTCTCGACGACGAAGACGATTCCGATCAAGACGAGGATCAATTCAAGCTTCAACATGATCGAAAGACCTGCAAGTGCAGCGCCGAGTGCGAGCGAACCAGTGTCTCCCATGAAAATCTTCGCAGGGTGTGCGTTGAAGAACAGGAAGCCGATCAGAGCGCCGACCGCAGAGAAGGCGAATAGTGCAGCACCCGGTTCTTCGGCGATGATCAGGCTGTAGAGACCGAAGAACAGGAACGTCGGGATCGCCGTGAATGAGACGAGTCCATCAAGTCCGTCCGTCAAGTTGACGGCGTTCGAGAATCCGACGAGCCAAAACAGGGCGATCAGCGGATAGAATACGCCGAAGTCGAGCGAAAGGTCTGTGAATGGAATGGCGAGATACGTCGCGCTTCCGCTAAATCCTCCGCTCAACCAGATGAACAGGAGACCGATGACGATCTGACCGAGCAATTTCTGTTTCGAGTTGAGACCGAGGTTGCGTTTCTTGACGACCTTGATATAGTCGTCAACGAAACCGATTGCCCCGTAAGCGAGCGTCAAGAACAGGAGCGCGATATGGCCCGTCGTCATGTCGCCGAGCACGAGCGCGCCGATCAGTGATACGCCCATCGCGAGCAGGATGACGATTCCACCCATCGTCGGAGTCCCTGATTTCACCTGGTGCCATTCCGGTCCTTCTTCACGAATTTCCTGTCCGAACTTCAGCTGATGCAGGAACGGGATCATCCTCGGCATGACGAGGACGACGGTAAGGATGGCGATTGCCGCCATGATGATTGCAGTTGTCATTAAAGTGCACCTTCTTTTAAGAATTGAGTTGTTCTAGCAATTTTTCGAGCGCCATTCCACGTGAAGCCTTCAGCAGTACGACCGTCTTTTCATGCATGAGTGGCGATAACAGTTTTTCTGCGTCCTCGATCGTCTGTGCATACTCGACCGAGACCGACGGATCCGAGATCCCTTCGCCGATCCAGCGTCCTTTTTCTCCGACGAGGATCGCATGGGTGATCGGAAGGGAGATGTATGCACCGACAGATGCATGCAACTGCCGTTCATTTTCGCCGAGTTCATACATGTCTCCAAGGACCGCAACTTTGTTCGGATAGCCGTCAAGTAGCTTGAGCGTCCCGACCGCTGCGATCATCGAAGTAGGACTTGCATTGTATGCATCGTTGATGACTGCCGTCTCTCCGACGAACAATCGTTCCATCCGCATCGGTGTCAGGTGGACATGGTCTAGCCCCTGCTGGATCTGTTTCTCTGACAGACCAAGCGCGAGTCCGCATTCGATCGCATAGACCGCATTTCGCACCTGATGAGGACCGAGCACCGGGATCGCGAATCGCTTTCCGGCATAAAGGAACCGTGTCCCATTGAAGGAGGCTTCCTCGATCTCGATGACCCGGTCACAGTCACTGTTGTATCCGACGCGGAGCGCCTTGACCCCCTCAAGGAGCGGCTCATCTCCGTCAACGATCAACAGGCCGTTCGGTTTGAGCCCTTGCTTGATCTCAAGCTTCGCCTTCGCGATGCCTTGGCGGCCGCCGACGTGTTCCGCATGAGACTCGCCGATGTTCGTCACGAGGGCGATGTCCGGCTCGGCGAGCTCAGACAAGAACGCGATATCACCGAAACCGCTCATCCCCATCTCAAGGACGGCGACATCCGTCTCTTCCGGCATATGAAGGACGGTCAGCGGCAAACCGATGTCCGAATTGAAGTTCCCTTTCGTCTTGTGCGTCTTGTAGCGTTCAGCCAAGACGCTCTCCACCATATCCTTCGTCGACGTCTTGCCGTTCGAGCCGGTGATTGCGACGACCTTCGGATCAATCTCCTCGAGATATCGTTTCGCGATGTATTGGAGCGCCTTCACTGTATCCTCCACCTCAAGGACGACGAGGCCTTCCGGCACAGCGTTCCCTTTCTTCCAAAGCGCCGCGATCGCGCCCCCTTCGACTGCACCGCCGACGAAGTCATGTCCGTCGACGCGCGCGCCTTTGACAGGAATGTAAAGCCCATTTTGCAGCTCCGCCCGGGAATCCGTCGCGAAGTTCTGCAGGATTCGCTCGTCCTCCACTTCAAGTCCGAGCCATTCTGCCACCTTAGAAATCGTGATTGCCATTCTTCTCCCCCCAGTCTTTCGACAGACAAAGAGGACGATGCAAAAGTCAACGAATGACTCCTGTTCGTCCCCGTCTCTCGATCTGAATCAGGAAACTTTCATTTCCATCGTTTCTGTCACTCTTTCGGTTCGGCAAGTTCAACCGTGAGCTTACCATTTTCTTTCACAATTGTACCAGCTCGTGCCGATTGTTTGGTTACAAAACCCTTACCGATGACGTCGAGCTTCAAGTCATAGAGGCTGACCAGCTTCTTGACATCTCGCTGGGACCAGCCCGTCAAGTCCGGCATCTTGAACGTCGAGGCCGTCTTCAGCATCACTCGTTCACCGCTGACGAACTCCTGTCCGCGTGCCGGAATCTGCGAGACGACCTGCACCCCGTCCCCGAGCACGAGAGGAACGGCGTCGTTTTTCTCAGCCAGTTCTTTCGCGGCGCCAGCCGTCTCACCGATGTAGCTCGGCGTGACCTTCGCCTCGAGGTCGACTGAATCCTCCTGCGTGTCAGGTTTGATGCTCCGGTACTGAAGCGCCGTGTTCATCACGCTTTTGAAGACGGGGCTCATGATGACCGGACCTGAGCTCGAGGATTCGAGCTTTTTCGGGCGATCGACGGCGATGTACATGATCAACTCGGGATCGTCCTTCGGCGCCATCCCGAGGAAGGAGTGGATGAACTTCCCTTCGATGTACTTACCGTTCTCGGAGATCTGAGCAGTGCCCGTCTTCCCGATGACGCGGTAGTCATCGAGCTTATACATCTGACCTGTCCCTTTCTTACCGTTGACGACACCGTCGAGCGCGTCACGCGTCGCTTTCGCCGCCTCCGCCGAGATCGGTTTGCCGACGACGGTCGTTTCAGCCTTATAAGGCGCCTTGTCGACGTGATCCGCCTTCTTGATGATGTGCGGCTTGACCATCTCTCCGTCACCTGCGATCGCTGTAGCTGCCTGCAGGAGCTGCATCGGTGTCACGGCCGTCGATTGGCCCCATGAGGTGATGACGGCGTTGAGCGACTTCGATAGATCAGACTGGCTGTTTACTTCACCAGAGATGTCTATTCCCGTTCGTTGGTCGAAATGAAACTTCTTATAGTATTCTTTATAGCGGTCGATGCCGAGTTGTTCCGCAGTCAGAATCGAGAACATGACGTTTGATGAGCGCCAGACGCCCTCGATCATCGGAATGGTTCCCCAGCCGACGTAGTTATGGTCCTTGATGACGGTTCCTTTGTAGTTATAGCTGCCGGACTTGTAGGTCTTGCTTCCTTCGAACACGCCTGCATCGATCGCGGCTGCGAGGGTGAAGATCTTCATCGTCGAACCCGGTTCGAAGCGCGACGAGACGGCGAAGTTCGTGAAGTCCTTCATGTTACGCTTGTTCGGGTCGAACGACGGACGGTCCGTCATCGCCAGGATATCCCCTGTTTTCGCATCCATCACGACGGCCGTGGCGTTCTTCGGTTTATATTCCTTGTACATCTTCTGCATTTCCATCTCGAGCGCTTGCTGGATACGGTGATCGATCGTCAAATAGAGATCCGTCCCGTCCTGCGGTTCCTTCGTGATGCCCTGACCGCCTTGGACGAGTTGTCCGCCGGCGACGTCCTTTTCGAAGAAGCGTGCACCATAGGATTCCTGCATCGCCTCATCATATTGCTTCTCGATGCCCATCTGGCCTTCGAGACGAATCCGGCCGACATCATCCGTCAGCTTCTGGACGAAACCGAGCGTGTCCGAAAGGAATACACCATTCGGATAGTAGCGTTTCGGCTCCTCGATCAATCGGATACCGGGAAGTTTCAACGCATCGATCTTCTTCTTCTGATCGAGCGTCAGGTCGTTCCCCTTCTTCCCGAACTCGACTTGCGCCCGGTCCTTGTTCTCGATGAGGTACGTCTCGAGTTCCTTCGACTCCATCCCGATGACAGGAGCAAGCTCCTGTGCCGTCCGTTTGAAGTCGATCACGGTCTGTTTCGGATCCTGCTTGTCCCCGAGCCGATAGATCGCGACAAGCCGGTAGGAAGGGACGTTGATCGCAATCGGCGAGCCCAGCCGGTCGAAGATCTCCCCGCGTTCAGCAGGAAGCGATGCTTGCGCCTCCCAACGTTTCCGTTCCGCATATGTAATCATGTCTTCACCATGGAACTCCTTCGTCACGGCAAGCTTGAAAAACCATATGGCAAATGCAAAAAAGAGAGCAACAAATAACCATCTGACTATGGTTGCTCTCGAACGGGCTATTCTGACTGGATTCATTTTGAAATCACCTTGACGTTCCCTTTACGCATGTCGAGACCTTGCTCTTTTGCGATTTTGTAAATCCGTTCCGGAGAGCTCAAGTTCGTGACCTCGAGCTGAAGGCGTTCGTTCTCTTTTTCAATCGATGCAGTCAGCGCGTCCTGCTTCGCGAGATCCCGGCTCGTGTTATAGGCATCGTTATGCGCGCCGATCGTCGCACTGCCGAAAAGGACAAGGCCAGCGATCATCGCACCGTACAGCACCTTCTCGAACGGATAAAGTCGGTACTTCGGTCGAACAGCGACACGTTGAATGATCTCTCGTGACGTATCAGGTTTACTTTGAGGCCGGACGGCCGGTTGGACGGGTTGGCGAAGTGGCTCTGCCATATGAATTCTCCTTTCAGCTCTCTTTCATTTTTTCAACGATCCGCAGTTTCGCAGAGCGTGCTCTTCGGTTCTCATCGAGTTCTCCGACGGTTGCCGTGATCGGCTTTCTCGTCACGAGACGAAGTTCCGGTTCGAACTCTTTCGGGATCATCGGGAGTCCTGGCGGCAATTCCGGTAAGGAAGACTTCTCCTTGAAGGCCTGCTTGCACATCCGGTCCTCGAGTGAGTGGAATGTGATGACGCAGAGGCGTCCGCCGACTGCGAGCATGTCGATCGCCTGATGGACTGCCCGGTCGAAGACGTTCAGTTCATCATTGACTGCAATCCGGATTGCTTGGAACGTCCGTTTCGCAGGATGACCGCCTTTTCTCCTCGCAGCAGCCGGAATCGCGTCCTTGATCAGCTCGACGAGTTCGAATGTCGTCTCGATCGGATGCGTCTCCCGCGCCCGTTCGATCTTTCTTGCGATCTGTTTCGAAAACTTTTCTTCCCCGTATGTAAAGAAGATCCGTACGAGATCATTGTAGTCCCATTCGTTGACGACCTCATATGCAGACAGCGGTGAAGATTGATCCATCCGCATGTCGAGACGTGCGTCATGATTGTAGCTGAAGCCGCGCTCCCCTTCATCGAGCTGTGGCGAAGAGACACCGAGGTCGAACAGGATGCCGTCGACCCTCGTGATGCCGCGCGCATTCAGTTCCTGCTTCAAGTAAGCGAAATTGCTCTTGATCAGCGTGAAACGGCCGGCATAAGGAGCAAGTCGTTCTTCTGCGTGTGCCAAAGCGACGTCGTCCTGATCGAACGCGTAAAGATGGCCTGTCGTCAAGAGCTTGACGATTTCTTCGCTATGCCCTGCACCGCCAAGTGTACAGTCGACGTAAATGCCGTCTGGTCGGATGTTCAGTCCTTCGATTGATTCCCATTTCAATACCGTTTCGTGCTCAAACATGTGTTGCCTCACCTTTCACTGTCCTGTATGGACGATACTCTTTTTCAATGTATCATAAATTCTTCTGAAAACGTTACGAAAATTAGACAGTTTCGCCCGGTTCCATGGTTATTGTTGCTAGTTTCGCCGTATAAATTAAAAAACCTGCATATTTCAGCAGGTTTAGACAAGAAATTTCAATTGTTCATGCTCCGTCGTCTCATATGCTGCTCTCATGTCCCGTACGAGGTCGAGACCGTAATGATTCAACCACGGCAGCAGGGTATGGATGCGTTCTTGAGGCATTCCGTCAGGGAGAAGATGATAGTTGAGCACTCTTCTCGCTTGTTGTGCGCGATAGAACTTTCGCTCCCTTCCCTCGTTGATTGCATCCTTTGATCTGCGAATCTGTTTCGAGAGCTGTTCGGTCACGTGACGTTCATTCAGAAAGCGGGACTCCACCAGTTCGAGTTCCTTGAGAAGTGCCTGCTCAAGCACCTCGACGTTACGAAGTGCCGCCTCAGTCTCGAGCCTGTCGTACTTCGGCATCGGGACGCCGTCAACAAGGACGGTATCAAGTTCGAGACCGTATTGCTTCAAACGTTTTTCATCCTGCCCGCGCAACAGGAGCGCGCCCATCCGTGGGACGAGCAGCGGCATCGTCCAGTCGAAATGATGGAAGATCGGGCGCAGACGCGCCCAGTATGCGATTTCTCCCGGCCCGCCTACATAGGCAAGCGTCGGAAAGAGGAAGTCCTGCATGAGCGGACGTGTCACGACACTGTTCGAGAAGCGCTCGGGTTGCTTGCCGACGAGCTCGAGCAGCTCCGTTTCGGTGAAGCGGTGCCCCTGCTTCGTTTCGAACCCTTCGCCTGAAAGCGGATAAAGCAGTTCCCGTCCCGTCACTTCAAGGAAGATATGTGCCGCCTCGTCGTTCAGCTGTGTATCAGGCAGGTCCGAAGCCTTATCGATCCCACGTTTGAGCGCATCCCGGACAGCCTCATTTTCGCTGATCAACCGCTCGAAAAACGGTACCTCGATCCGGCGTGCCAGCTTGTGATCGGCGTCAAAGAAGACGACTTCGTGCCCCGTCAGCTCTCCGAACATCCTTGAGAAGAACGACCCGTAATCGTCGCTCTCTTTAATCCAGCGCTCGACCGTCTCGATGAGCGACTTCGTATAGGCCGTCTCAGTCTCCGACAATAATGCCTCGATCACGACCGAACGGACGGCATCCCGGTCGAACGCGTGACGAGAGACTGAGCGCTGTACGCCATCAGCCGGCGCAATCGCCACCTTCCGGCTATGATAGTCGTTCGTCGGGACGATCAAATGGTTGATTTCATCGAAATCATGGTCCTCCGTCGCGAGCCAGAAGATCGGAATGACTGGCGTCGCCAATGTCTCCTCCGCTTCTTTCGCATACTTCAGGCAGGTCAAAAGCTTATATGTGGCATAAAGCGGTCCGCCGAGGATTCCCGTCTGTTGACCCGTAACGACGACCTTCGCCTCGCCTGACGCAAGTTTATCAAGTTTCAATCGAAGTTCTTCCGACAAATTCGGATTCATCTCCCGCAATACGTCGACGAGGGCCGGCAGATGCGGATAGTCACGTGCACTGACGAGGGCATCGCGTTCGCGCAAGCCGTCCGTCCCGATATGGTCTGCGAAAGGCTGGAATGCCGCCGTGTTCGCTGTTAGCATGAGCGACCCTTCCTCATACAGGGAAGGGATTGGTTGTGCTTTCAAACAAAATCCCTCTTTCTCAACTGATGAATAGTTGCCGAATTCCGATTCCTAAAAGAATGAGTTGCACCGGCATGGCAATCAAGAAAACGATACGCCAACTGTGTCTGAGCATCTCCCGGTAGTCGACTTCAAGTGCCCTTGCCCGCTGCCATATCGCATTAAGCGGAAAAACGAGCAGGACGGCAATGATCAGCCAGCCAAGATGAGATCTGCCGGTGAGGGCTACCAGGGCGACATGAATCGCATAGAGAACGACGATCGTCGAGAAGTCGAGCGCAAGGCGCATCGCCTTCCCCCGTTTTTTGGTCAGCAACCAAAAGGCGAGGTAGAACAAACCGAGACTGAGATACGGAAACATGACGAACAAGACCAAACCGTTCATGGCATTCAACGCTCCTCCCGCCTTTTGACTTCCTCGTAATAGCGACGAAGAAGCGGCGCCTTCTCTTCCCCGTGCGCAAGCGCAAAACCGACGATCGGCTCGATTTCAGTCCGGCGTCCTTTGCTGACATCTTCAAGCATCGAGGAACGATTCTGGGCTGTACGCTCGATCACTCCGCGGATCGTCTCGAAGTCGACATCCGCTTCCGGGAAGAGCAAACACATCTCCCTGTAAACCCCCATCGCATCTTCGAGCAGCCCGGGTGAAGTGAGGATTTCACCGTTTCGTACGCCATGGACGGCAGTGATCGGGTTGACGACTGCGTTGATGAATAACTTCGCGATCATCACTGGCGCAATCGGAGCCGTGAACTCGAAAGCGAGCTCAGGCGAGAGCTCCTCGAGACCGACTCGCTCATCGCCGTAGCGAATACGTCCCTTTCCTGTATGAAGGACACCAAATTCGCCCTCGCGCATCGCACCGTGTTCATTGACTGCAAAAATCGGCCGTTTGACACGGCTTGCCGCCTCGATATGCCCCATCCCGTTCTGGAGGAAGATGACCGGTACCTCTATATTTTCTAAGTAAGGAATCACATCTGTTACATCATACGACTTTGTGGCGACGAACACCAAGTCAGGCGTCTTGAACCGTTCGATCTTCTCAAGACGCACAGGACGGTCCCCTGTCCGTCCGTCGCGCTCGACGAAGGCGGCCCCCGTCTTGCTACGCGTGTAGAGCGTCACGTCATGTCGCTCCGCGAGATAGGAAGCGAGCAAGAGACCCACTGCTCCGCCACCGATGATTCCAATCCTTTTCATTCATCTCTCCCCCTGCATGATTTTAATTCGTATGTACGACAAAAGCGGCCTGAAAACCGATTGCTCGGGTTTCAGGCCGCTCTTATACCCATCGGCAAGATTACTTGCTGATAACTTCTTTACCTTTGTATGATCCACATGCCTTACAAACACGGTGTGAAAGTTTCATTTCACCACAGTTTGGGCACTCGACCATACCTGGTACACGGAGTTTGAAATGAGTACGGCGAAGACGTTTGCGCGTTTTCGACGTTCTACGGAATGGTACTGCCATCGTTGTCCACCTCCTTGGAAAAATACGCTTCCTCTCGAAGAAATCAGGAATCCTGATCCTTCTTGAAGAACTGCGCGAGGCCCGCGAGACGCGGGTCGATTTTTGGTTCTTCGTCTTTAGCCGGTTCGCCTTCAGAGATGACGTTCCAACCTTCACCTTGAACCAGTTGATCCCCTGCTTCATCCCCGTGCACTTGCACTGGCACATGCAGCAGGATCAATTCTTGCACGAGCGGTCGAAGATCGACCGTGTTCCCGTCCGGTACGTTCATTTCCTCCGAATCAATCGGCGAAGCGCCCGCTTCGAGCAGGAAAGGCTCGATGGATTCAATCTCGAACGGATAAGCGACATCACGAAGCGTCCGGGAGTCCGGAAGCGTCATCTCGCCCGTGATTCGGAGATTGAATATTAATTGATTCGATGTAAACGATGCATTAGCACGTACATGCACAGGTTGCACCGCCCGGATATCCGGATGGAGCGCGACCAGCTCAGGAAGCTCGATCGTCTCGTCAACCTTAAGTTGACCCAGATTACGCAATTTTTGCAATTGCATCAGGGACCATTTCATCCGAATCACCTCAATTGCAACAATATGAATTATAGAGACGACATCTTGTTTTGTCAATGTTTTTTCTTTACACTGAAATCGCTAGAGAACTAACACTTCTCGGACGTCTTCATCCATATTACCGCACTTAAATCGGTTTGCAAAGGAGAAAGTTTCATGCAGATGACGGCAATCATTTCAGAATACAATCCGTTCCACAACGGACACCATTACCAGGCAAGCGTCGCGAGAAAGGAAACCGGTGCCGATGTCGTCGTCGCAATCATGAGCGGGACGTTCATGCAGCGCGGCGAACCCGCTTTCCTGGACAAGTGGAGCCGTGCGAAGGCAGCTGTCGCGAGCGGGGCCATCGATCTCGTGATCGAGCTTCCGTTCTATTTCGCCGTCCAGCGGGCTGACCGCTTCGCGTCCGGCGGCGTGTCGATCGCAGAGACGATCGGGGCGCAAACCCTGTCGTTCGGAAGCGAGAGCGGTGAGACGGCGGCATTCGAACAGGCAGCACGTCTCGACGTCGAATCCACCGTGCGCTACCGCGAGCTGATCGGACGTTTCTTGAAGGAAGGAAAATCTTCCGCGAAGGCAGCGAGCGACGCCTTCGCCGCCTGCACGGACGTTCTAGACCTGACCACTCCAAACAACACGCTCGGCTACTACTACGCACGGGCTGCACAAGACATCACGATGCATACGACGAAGCGGATCGGCAGCGGCTACCATGATTTGTCGATCGGGGACATCATGTCGGCGACCGCGATCCGCGCGAGACATCAGCAGACTGGTGAGCTGCTCGCCGTTCCGGAAGCGACGAGGCAGGCGGCTGAGATAGGCAAGCTTTCGTCTTACGAGCGGTACTACCCGGTCATCCGCAATCTCATCCTGACAGCGCCACAGACGCGTCTCGAGGAAATCAACGATATCGACAGTTCGCTCGCCCCGCGACTCCGGCACGCTGCTCTCGTATCCGGATCGTTCGAGGAATTCGTCAGCGCCGTCAAGACGCGGCGGTATACGCGCACGCACATTCAGCGCGCGCTCGTCTATCTGATGACGCAGACGACGAAACAGGAAATCGAGTCTGTCGACTTCGATTCAGTCGACTTCATCCGTCCGCTCGCATTCAACCGGGACGGAAGGACGGCGCTTCGCTCGATCAAGAAACGCATTCATGTCATGAGCACCTTCACGCCCCATCCGTGGCTGACGAAAGAAAGCCAGGTGACAGCCGCTTACGCGTTGCCCCTGGCGAGTCTCGACGCTCTGCAGGAGCATCGTCAAATCCCTTATTTCACAGGAAGCGACTCGAGATAGTCGAGCGCGTCCTGAACGGTTTTGATCGGGATGAGCTTCATGCTCGTCCCCAGTTCCTTAAGCGACGGTTTAGCTTCCTTGTAGTTGTCTCCGGACGGAACGAACATGATCTCGGCTCCGGCTTCGTCCGCAGCGGCGACCTTCTGCCATGCGCCGCCGATCGGTCCGACCTTCCCGCCATCCTCGATCGTGCCGGTCCCTGCGATCAGGTGCCCTTTCGCGAGATCTCCCGGTGTCAGCTGGTCATAGATTTCAAGCGTGAACATCATTCCGGCAGACGGTCCGCCGACCCCTTCAAGATCGAATTCGATGCCAGGAGTCGTCTTGACTTCCTTCATCTCGATCGGTTCATAGATACCGAGCCCTACCCGCTTCGAAGACGGGTCGAGACGGCCGACCGCGATGTCAGTCTTCTTCGTCTCCTTACCTCGCTTGAACGACACCTCGACGACGTCTCCCGCCTTCCTCGACGTCACCTGATCAAGAAAATCGGAGAGTGTCGTCACCGCTTCGCCTTCGAGTTTCGTGATGACGTCACCTGCCTTCAATTTTCCGGCAGCCGGACCGTTCGGGATGACCGCTGAGACATAGATGCCTTCAAAGTCGATTTCGACGTCCTTCTTCGCCAGTTCATAGCCTGCGATCGTCGCTGCATGCTGTGCCTCCTCCATGTAAAGCTCAAGGCGGGTCTCATATTGCGCCTCTGACTCGCCGTCATAGAGGTAGTCGCTGACGTTCGACGTCTCCGTGAAGGGACGTACCCAGCTCTCGACGAGGAAGTAAGGGGTAGCCCTGCGCTGCGCGACCGTCAGCATGAATAGCTCCCCCTTCTCCTTCTCACCGCTTTCGACCGTGACGATGTCCTCGATCGACGTGGCGTCTCCCGGATAGGAGATGTAGTACGGGAGCGGAACGAAGAACGCGACCAGAGCAGCAACTATCGCCGCGAGGACGGGCTTCCAGGCCTTCATCGGAGTTCTCCTTGCGCATACTTCTCACGCAGCGCCTCTTCGATGGCAGGCGGCACGAGTCCTGCGACGGAAGCCCCGTATTTCGCAGCCTCCTTGACGATCGAAGAACTGAGGAACGAGTACTGGTTGTTCGTCATCATGAACAGCGTTTCCACCTGATCGTTCATCTTCTTGTTGATCGAAGCCACCTGCATCTCGTACTCGAAATCCGATACGGCACGCAGACCGCGGACGATCGCCGTCGCCCCTACCGATGCCGCATAATCGACGAGCAATCCGTCGAATGAATCCACACGTACGTTCGGAAGATGCTCGGTCACCTCCGTGATGAGTGCCATCCGTTCAGCGACCGAGAACAACGGCTTTTTCGAAGAATTGTTCAAGACGGCGACGATCACTTCGTCGAAGATCGGTGTCGCCCTCTCGATGATATCCAAATGACCATTCGTGATCGGGTCGAAACTCCCTGGGCAAACTGCGATGCGTTTCATTGCGCATCCTCCTCTGTGACGTATTCGTACAATGTGATCGAGACGACATCCGAATAACGAAGTCGCCGAATCACCTCCAGGCGTCCTACGACGTCAGGGAGTACCGTCTCCGTTCCATGCTCGCACACGACGACACCGTTAGCGGTCAGCAGACCGTTCTTCTCGATGAAGGCTACCTGTTCCGCCAACTGTTCCTTCGCATATGGCGGATCGAGGAAAATCAGTTTGAAAGGACCGTCGGAGACAAGTTCCCCGAGAGCGGTATTGACATCCTTTTTGACGATCCTTCCGCGCTCCGTCATCCTCGTCGCCTCAAGATTCTCCTGAATCGTCTTGACGGCCTTGAAATGCTGCTCGACGAAGATCGCTTCCTCACACCCGCGGGACAACGCCTCGATTCCGAGTCCGCCGCTTCCTGCATACAGGTCGAGTGCCTTTCCTCCAGCAAAGTACGGTCCGATGACGTTGAACAGTGATTCCTTCACCTTATCTGTCGTCGGACGAGTGTTCGTTCCCGGGACCGCCTTCAGTCTCGTCCCTTTTCTTTCCCCTGAGATCACACGCATCCATTGCTCCACCCTTTCAAAAAGAGCGACGAGGATGTCCTCATCGCTCTCTCGTTATACCTCTTCCGCTATCTTACCCTTTTTGTTCGCGAACGTCTCCGAGATGAACGGCCGTTCCGACCGTTCAATCTTCGTGACGAACGGCAGCTCACTGATCACAGCAATCTTTTCATCGACCTGATCGAGGTCGACATAGACGAGTACATACTTCTTCCGTTTCGAAGTGAAATAGACGTTCCCGTACCGTCTCAATTGGCGGGATGCCTTGAGCGCGTTCACATAGACGATCAATCCGATTCGGTCCTTGATCATGCGAGACACTCCTTTCTCAGCCGCTGCAACTGCAGCTTCCACCTGTCGAGCAGCCGCCTGCGCAGCCTTGGTCGAAGAATGGGTTGCCGGTAGGTACTTTGATTTGAGGAGAGACTTCTCCCGCAATCGTCTGACTGATCTTTCCAAGCAACAGTTCAAACTGCTTCTCTGCCCGTTTGAACGTCGCGACGTCTTCCTGCATGTCGAGCGCACGCTTGATCTCGTGCACCTTCTTCGTGATGGTCTGATAGTCCGGATGATACCGTCCGAACCGCTGGACGAGCTCATACTCGTCCTTGACGAAGGCGAAATCCCGAATCAGGCGTTGTGCCTCCTCCGAGTTCGATTGACCGGCCTTCGTCTCTATATAGAATCGACCTGGCTCGCTCTCTGCGAGCACGGATACGAGGTCTTCCGCTGCATTGATGATTTTGATGGTCTGATCCGAATAGATCACAACGAATCCCTCCCTTACAGAAAACATCATACCATATCATTATCCTCCCTCCTAGCACGGCATTTTGTGTATAATTTGTGCTAGAAAGGATGACGCCCATGCAATTTTTATCATTCAATATGTTTCGGACGATCGGCATCAGAACGGAGCATGCCAAGTCCGACTATCACTTCGATTCGCTCGACAAAATACGCCAGGCGGATGTCGTCCTGTTCCCGGAATACTGGCAGGTTCATTCGATCATCTACGGCCTGAAGAAACCGATTTTCCCTTCGGCTGCGACCTACCATCTCGGACACGACAAAATCGAGATGACGCGCATCTTCCAGACGGTCGTGCCTGAGCATACACCACGCACCGGTATATACGGCAAGAACGAGTTCACAGTCGAGCGCGTCCTTCGGGAATTCCCGTTCCCATTCGTCGCGAAGACCGTCCGCAGTTCGATGGGGCAAGGGGTCAAATTGATCAAGAACGAGTCGGATTGGAAAGCCTACACGGAAGCTCACGATACGTTCTATGTGCAGGAGTATATCGCAAACGACCGGGATCTGCGCGTCGTCGTCGTCGGTGACGAGGTGCTCGCCGCCTACTGGCGCGTCGGAGGCGATGCCTTCTTGAATAACGTCGCGCAGGGAGGGACCCTCGATTTCGAGAACGTGCCGCAGGAGGCGATCGACCTCGTTCTCGCAGTCGCCCGCGAGCTCGACATCGATCATGCCGGCTTCGACCTGATCATCCGGGACGGTCACATCTACTTCCTCGAGTTCAATGTCTTCTTCGGTGGGGAAGGATTGAATCAGCTCGGAATCCATGCGCCGGATACGATCAAGCGCTATGTCGAGAAAAAGTACGGAAGTTCATGAAATCTTCAAAATGAATTCACAACTTTCTCCTACCGGGAGAGTCATTATGGTATGATAGTAAGGAAAGACTAGTCGAAGTTGCTAGCAAACTGGGGTATAGGGGGATTCAGACATGAAGTTTGAACAATTTGGTATCGAAGGCAGAGAGATCCGTTTCGGACTCCTTGAGACGATCATGGAGCACCACCGGTTCGTCCGCGAACAGCAGTGGGATTACGAGCGTGCCATGTATGACATGAAATATGAGAAACAATCGACAGGTGAGGTCTTCTACCTCCGTATCCCGGTTTACGCGATCCAAGGCGAGATCGAAGACCGCCATGCAGTCGTTCGCATGATGACGCCGCTCCTCGGGAAGCACTACTACCCGCATGGCGTCGAGTACGATGAAGTGTTCCCAAGCGAGATCGTCGCAGATTGCGAACGCCGCCTCGCAGGCCTCATCGAGACGCTCGAGAAATAAAATGTCTTGTCTATCAACCTGACCCTTCGAAGAGAAGCGGTCAGGTTTTTTTGCGTCCTTCTCGTTCGACTGTATAAAAAAGAACCGGTGCCCTCTCGGACACCGGCCTCTTCGAAGTAGAATAGCTTCATTTCGCGATCAGTTGCAGATACTCGACGACGCCCTCGCCGAGCTGAAGATCGAGTTGCTCCTTGACGTAACGGTAGAAATCGCCGAGACGTTCATTCGGCAAAGAGACCTTCATGCTGAAGGCCACATCATCGAGCCGTTTGATTTTCGGATGATCCGCCCCGAATTCTATCGCTGCACAAAAAAGCAGTTCCTCGATCGCTTGTACAGCAATCGTCACTTCACCGTTTGCTTCATAGTTCATTCCCATTCCCTCACTCCTTCGCCAGTTGCTCGACAGCGTTCATCACTTCTTCAAGGTCGACCGGCTCATCCGGAGTCTTCGCCATCGAGGAGATGGCCCGGACCTTATTGTCCCGGTCGAGAATGAACATCTGCGTCCCGTGTGTCACGAGACCGCTCTCAGCCTTCGAATAGTAGAAGTTGAGCTGCCGCGTCAAACGATCGATGACGACCGTGTCCCCCGTCAGCACCTTCCATCCGTCAGCTTTCGCCTCGAAGTTGGAAGCGTATTTCTTCACGACAGGCTCCGTATCGACTTTCGGGTCGACCGTGATCGCGACGAGTTCGACGTCGGTCGCATACAGATCCTTTTCCTTCAACTGCTTTTCGAGCTTGCGATAATCGTTCAGTGTCAGCGGACAGATGTCTGGACAGTTCGTATAGAAGAACGTCAGGACCTTCACCTTGCCGTCGTCTGAATCGAACGTCTTGCCGTCGACGGCATTCGTCAACTCGAACGACGTCGGCTCGGCGATGACAGGCAGTTCCTCCTTCATGAAGAAGAAGTAGTAGCTGAATGCAGCCGCGGCTATGATGACCAGGACGGCAATCACCGTCATGTAACTGTTTCGTTTCATTGCGAGTGCCCCCTTAGTGGTTCCAGATCGCCTGGAATACGTTCGTCGTCTCACCCGGTTCGTAGACGATGTACAGCAACGAATAGACCGCGACTCCCGTGATCGCCGTCAAAAACCAGATGACGGACGCCTTCGGGCCGATTTTGCGATGCCGGGCGAAGTTTTTCTTATAGGCATGGAAGAGTGCGATCAAACCGAACACCCCGCCTGAGGCAGCCAGAATGATATGGAAAATCAAAAATCCGGTGTAATACGGCTTGACGCTCGCAGGACCGCCGAACGCCGTGTTACCGAGCAGGACAGTCCGCAGTGCATACATGATGAAGAAGAGCAACGCAAGCGCAGCCGCTGTGTTCATAGCGAACATGTGCGGACGGATGTTACGCCGCGTCTGTGCGATCAACGACCACCCGATGGCGACGAAGATGGCACTCAAGACGATCAGGATGACACAAATCAATGGCAAATAACTCATCATACTTCCTCCAGTCAATTCTCTTTCGGCGAGAATGACATTCCTTCGTCAATCGCCGAACTTTTCGTACGTTTCACCCATTTGAAGAAAGTCAGGCCGAAGAACAGGCCGTAGACGATCTCCTGTCCGAGCTTCATCAATACACCGCCGAAGCGCTGATCTTCAAGAAGGTCCGGTGTCGTCCCAAGTATCCGTGAGATGTCGAGGCCTGAGACATCGTTGTTCGGCATGCAATAACCGAGCACCTTAGCGAACATCGCAGGGTTCATGTACGCCTCGTACTGGAAACTCTGACTGAAGATCATGAACGCACAGGCAGGCGTCAGCAGGACACCGTTCGCGACGATGTACACCATCTTCTTCAGATCGGACAGACTGTCCTTCTCATCGACCGGCGCGATGACCGGATACCACATCGTCATGCTGAGGAGGATGAGTGCTCCGTGGAAGGCACGGTGGACACCATAGTTCGTCAACACATAGTCGAAGATGAATGGCATGTGATAGAACGTAAAGATCGAGTTGAACAAGACGAGCGCGATCAATGGTGAAACGAAAAAGCCGAGCAGTTTCCCGAAAACCGGCACACGGAAGAGACGTTCGAAAACCCAGCCCGGGATGGCGAGCATCGCAAGCGGCGGTGCCACCATGTAGACGAACACCATTTGCAGCATATGGGCCGAGAACGTGATGTGGGCAAGGACGTCGAGCGGACTGCCGAACCCGATGTAATAGACGATCAGCGAAGCGAGCATGCTGAACTTCTGGAACAGCGTCGTCTCCTCACCGATCGGCTTGAATTTTTCTGTATAGACGGCATAACCGACATAGATCGCAACAAGCATCAATGCGTAATACGGACTCCACAAGACGTACCAGTCGAATTGTGAGAGCACCCCCTGTAAATCTCCTAACATGAAAGTTCACCCCGTTCCTAATTCCTACAAACTAAGATTACCGTTCCCCTCATTTCTTGTAAAGGATTCCAAGAAATCGATCGGAAAATAAAAGACCATCCTGCTAAACGTTAGCAGAATGGTCACAATTTCTTACCAGATCAACAAGCGGAGTGTAGCGACGATCGTCAGGGCTACGAAGATACCGAGACCCATCATGACCTTGATCCACGTGTTGCCTTTGTTGTTCATGTGCATGAACATGTAGAGCTGGAGGTAGACTTGGACGATCGCCATGATGACGAGGAACCCGCCCGCTGCCCAGCGTGGCATGAGCTCAGCCATGACCGCTCCGAAAGCGATCAATGTGAGGAAGATCATCAGCGCGAAGCTGATCAGTTGCACTTGCATCTCACGGCTATGGTCAGCCTTCATTTCCAGTTCCATCTGTTTACGTGTCAATTGCGGTTCGTGTTTTTCCATCTTATTTCACCATCCCCATGAGGTAGACGACTGAGAAGATAAAGACCCAGACGACGTCGATGAAGTGCCAGTAAAGACTTGAGATGTAGTACTTCGGCGCGTTGACTTCGTTGATGCCGCGGTTCCAGTTACGGATGAGCAGCGTAGAGATCCAGAGAAGACCGAACAGTACGTGCGCTCCGTGGAATCCGACGAGCGTATAGAACGCAGAGCCGAACGCACTCGAAGTGAACGTGTGTCCGATGTGGTAATAGTGATTGAACTCGTAAATCTCACCCGCAAGGAATCCGAGACCGAGCGCAAGCGTGATGATAAGCCACATTTTCATCTTCTTGACGTCGTTACGTTTCATCGCGATCATCGCGAGAACGCTCGTAAGCGAACTTGTCAGAAGGAGCATCGTCATGATGAAGACGAGACCCATCTCGAAGATGTCATAGCTGCGAAGGCCTTCCTTCGCACCAGAGTTCAAAAGACCGATATATGTTCCAAAGAGCGATGCGAAAAGCGTCGTCTCTCCTCCGAGGAAGAACCAGAACGCGACGTACTTATTCTTACCTTCGAGCGTCGCTTTCTCCGGGTTCGTCGGAATTCCCGTCACCGGGTTTTTTTCGACTGCATGTGCCAATTACTTCGCCTCCTTTTCTGCTTCAAGGCGCAGGTCTTCTTCGATGACCGATTTCGGGATGTAGTATCCGTGGTCATCGATCCATGAACGGAGGAACATCGCCGTAAGAGTCGTAGCGAGTCCAAGAATCGCGATCACGAGACCGACCGTACCATAGTCGAGACGAAGGATGAATCCGAGACCGGCAAGGAACAATCCGACAGACATGACGAACGGCAAGATCGAGTTGTTCGGCATGTGGATATCGCCGACAGGTTCAGAGACAGAGACCGTCGTGTTGCCGGCCATCTTCTCGAGCCAGAACGTATCCAGTCCTTTGACGAGCGGCGTCTGTGCGAAGTTGTACTCAGGAGTCGGGACAGGAAGCGTCCACTCGAGCGTACGCCCATCTCCCCAAACGTCACGCTTGACGTATTCTTTCGAAGTCAGTGCCATGACGAGTTGAACGAGCAGGATGATCGTCGAGACACCCATGAAGGCAGCTCCGATCGTCGATAGCAAGTTCATCATGTCCCAGCCCTGGTTAGGCAAGTACGTGAATACTCGACGCGGCATCCCTGTAAGACCAAGGATGTGCTGCGGGAAGAACGTCAAGTGGAAACCGATGAAGAAGAGCCAGAACTGGATCTTACCGAGTCCCTCATGAAGCTTTTTCCCGAACATGAGCGGGAACCAGTAGTAAAGACCTGCGAAGAGACCGAATACTACCCCACCTACGATTACGTAGTGGAAGTGGGCTACTACGAAGTAGCTGTCGTGGTACTGATAGTCAGCAGGTGCGACAGAGAGCATGACACCTGTCATACCACCGATCAGGAACGATGGGATGAATGCGACTGAGTAAAGCATCGCGACCGGGAACGTAAGCTTTCCGCCCCAGAGCGTAAAGAGCCAGTTGAAGATCTTGACCCCCGTAGGAACGGCGATCGCCATCGTCGCTACCGCGAAGATCGCGTTCGCGACCGGTCCGAGACCGACTGTGAACATGTGGTGGACCCAAACCATGAATCCGAGGAAACCGATCAACATCGTCGCGAATACCATCGTCGTATAACCGAAGAGACGTTTGCGTGCGAATGTCGGAATGATTTCAGAGAAGATACCGAATGCCGGCAAAATCAGGATGTAAACTTCCGGGTGTCCGAAGATCCAGAAGAGGTGTTCCCAAATGACGATGTTTCCGCCGGCTGCCGGATCGAAGAAATGAGCTCCGAAGAGGCGTTCGAACGTAAGAAGGAACAATCCGACCGTAAGCGGCGGGAATGCGAAGACGATCAGCGCCGAAGCGACGAACGCCGTCCACGTGAACATCGGCATACGCATCAGCTTCATGCCTGGTGCGCGCATGTTCAAAATCGTGACGAGGAAGTTGATCCCCCCCATGAGTGTACCGAAACCTGAGATCTGAAGACCGAGCGCATAGAAGTCGACCCCTAGCGCGTCAGGTACAGTCGAGAGTGGCGCATATGCCGTCCACCCTGCGTTCGGTGCTGCTCCCATGAACCATGAGAGGTTCAAAAGAAGACCACCGAAGAAGAAGAGCCAGAAACCGAGTGCGTTCAAGAACGGGAACGCGACATCGCGTGCTCCGATCTGAAGCGGCACGGCCGCGTTCATGTATCCGATCAACATCGGCATCGCTGCCAGGAAGATCATTGTCGTACCGTGCATCGTGATCAGTTGGTTGAAAACTTCCCCACTGACGAAATCGTTCATCGGCTTGATCAGCTGATAACGAATCATGAGTGCTTCCACTCCACCTACCAGGAGAAAGAACAATCCTGAGAAGATGTAGAGAACACCAATTTTTTTATGGTCGACTGTCGTTAGCCAGTCCATGATGCCGCTTTTTTTCTTCGGCATGCCCATAGTATGTGTCGCCACTATGATTCCCCCTTAATATTATTGGATCTTCTTATCCAACAAGTAATCCGCGAGTTCGCTCAAGTCCTCGTCGCTGATCTGTGACTCGTTGAATCCAGGCATCTTAGTGCCTTGTTTCAATTTCTGAGGATCACGAATCCAGTCTTCGAGATTCTTCTTGTCGTGCTTCAAGTAACCGGCGAGGTTTCCGCGGTCACCGAAGTTCGTCAAGCTAGGAGCGACTTTCCCGCCACCGTGGCAGCTGAGACAGTTCTGAGCATAGACCTGTTCGCCTTTCGACCAGTTCTTTTCATTTTTAGCGTCGAGTTGTTTCGTTTCTGCTTCTTTCGCAGCTTTCATGTCTTCGAGCCATTTGTCATAATCCGCTTGCTCGAGTGCGATGACCTTGAAGTCCATCAAGGCATGTGACGGTCCGCAAAGCTCGGCACACTTACCGTAGTAAGTTCCTGCTTCCTTTGCATGGAGCCACATCTCGTTCTCAAGGCCCGGGTTGTTATCCGTCTTACCGGAAAGTACCGGTACCCAGAATGAGTGGATGACGTCTTTTGAAGTCAGGTTGAGGGCGACTTTCTTGCCGACCGGGATGACGAGTTCCTGACCTGTCGTCACGCCTTTATCCGGATAGTCGAATTCCCACCAGTAGAGGTTAGCCGTGACGTTGATGACTTCGTTCTTCTTCGCTTCCTTCGCGTCAGCGAGCTCTACCGTCGCCTTGATCGTCGGAACGGCGAGAACGACGAGCAGAAGGATTGGGATGACCGTCCAGATCATCTCGAGCGTGTGGCTTCCTTCTACCTGTTTAGGTACTTCATTGTCGCCTTTTTTACGACGGAATTTCATGAGTACATATACGTAGATCACAGTCACGATGGCAAGGACGAACAACATGACCCATAAGCTGAGCTTGATGATCTCAAGCTGGATCTCTGCGCCCTCTCCACGAGGCTGAAGTGCTGACAATTCCGGAATCCCACAGCCTGATAGCAAGAGCGCCATCAAACCGATCGGGAGAAGTCGGAAGAGCATTTTTCCTGTTTTTTTCACAACCATCCCCACTTTCTTTTCCCCATATTTTACTCTTTGCAATGTCCACGTGAATATGTCAATCGTTATAGAGAAACGAGTACGACCGTCACGATCCAGGCCATGAAATAAAGGAGTGAGAAGAAGAACATCTTCGACGCCCACTTGATCTCTGCCTGTTCATCGCTAAGCTTGAGACCTTTCAGTCCCAGGTAAAGCCAGTATCCTCCGAGCCCGAGCATGATCAGCACGTATGTCAGACCATAGTGAGCCAAGAGAAGTGATGATGGAATCAGCACTGCGATCCACCATACAATTTGCCGTTTCGTGATGGCGAAGCCGTTTACGACCGGCAGCATCGGAATCCCGGCTGCCCGGTACTCCTCCGTCCGCCGCATCGCGAGCGCAAGGAAATGTGGCGGTTGCCACACGAACATGACGAGGAACAAAATCCATGCGTCGATATGAAGCGTCGGTGTGACTGCCGCGAATCCGATGATCGGTGGCACAGCACCGGAGATTCCTCCGACGACCGTATTGATCGTGTGCGTCCGCTTCAGCCACATCGTATAGATGACGACATAGACGAACGATCCGATCAAGCCGAACACCGCTGCCACATGGTTTACGATGAGCAGCATGACGGTCCCCGCTGCGAGGATGCCAAGCCCGATCGCTAAAATCCGCTGACCGTCCATCTTGCCGGTGACGCTCGGCCGCCCCATCGTCCGTTCCATCTTGTAGTCGATGTCCCGGTCGATGTAGTTGTTCAAATAACAGCTTCCCGCGATCACGAGACCGCTGCCGAGAAGCGTCAAGAGAAGCATCCACTTCGTCTCCCAAAGATAGAGCAGCACGTTATCCGCCAAATAGGATGCGGCGACGACATATCCTGCAAAGACTGTAATGAGGTTCGCGCGTACGATCCCCATTTTCGCTAGGGTGACATAGTCCGCGAACGTCGCGTCAGTACGCTCGACGTCCAGCAGATCAAGTGCCTCCCCGTTTGTTTTCGCCATGTTGTTTCCTCCTTCAAACCGTCCAGCCATTTCTGTGGTTGTGCAATACGTAATTTTTTCACAGAAATAACACAGACTTGCCACGAAACGTCCTTTTCTCTATAAAAGATACCACATTTTTAAGGGCATGACGTAAGAAAATACTTTCGACATAATGAACAAAATGTGAATTCTATGTGATTCCCCTCACAGTCAGCCCCATTCACCTAATATTAGAATAGCGTTGTCTTAAAAGATTGCAAGCGTTTCGATATTTTTTGTGCGATACTATCGGTATGATGGTTGAAAAAAAGGTTATATCCAGAGAGAAAGGTGGTGTCCTCATCTTGAATCGGAAGCTTGCGATTTTCTCTGCGTTCGTCACGTTCGCAATGATGATCGTCCTCATGATGGGTGGGACAGTCACAAAGACTGATTCAGGTGATGGTTGTGGAACCGATTGGCCGCTTTGCCACGGCGAACTGATCCCGACCGATCCAAGTGTTGAAACGATGATTGAATACAGCCACCGTGCTGTGACAGGCGTGGTCGGGTTACTGATCATCGCCCTCTCCTTGTGGACGCTGATGGCGTTCCCAAAAAGGCTCGATACGAAAATCTTCGCGTTCCTCGCGTTCATCTTCATGCTGATCCAGTCTATCGTCGGCGCAGGCGCCGTCGTCTGGCAGCAATCCGACCTGGTGCTTGCCCTTCATTTCGGGATATCGCTCATCTCATTCGCCTCACTGTTGATTTTGACGATCCTGATCATGGAAAGACCAGGCAAGGAGTTCCGGGAATCCGTCCCAGCACCCCTGAGGAAGATGCTTTACGGTTTGATCGCCTATACGTTGATCGTCGTCTATACAGGTGCGTATGTCCGGCACGTAGGCGCGACGTATTCATGCGTAGGCTGGCCGGTCTGCAGCCAGCCAGAGATGACATACGAGGCCTGGGTCCAGCTGATTCACCGCGGCCTGGCCGGCATACTGTTCCTCTTTACCCTATTCGTGCACTTTACCGCCATCCGCTTGAAGAATCGCACGGTACGGATCGGGATGAACGTCGCGACGCCGTTCATCGTCGCACAGGTCGCGACCGGGGCTTGGATCGTACTCGGAGGGCATGCTACATATGTACCGCTCCTCCACGCCCTGCTCATCACCTGTTATTTCGGTGTCTTATCGTACCTCGCCTATCATGCGTTCCGGACGAGAAACGATTAAGGCGTAAAAGCGTGCATACGATTGTTCACGATTAAAAAAGACTAGAGGATGACTCAAAAGTCGATCAGTAAACGAAAAACGGGAGTGGACTTCGAATCCACTCCCGTTTTCTCGTTCAGACGACATCACTCGTTCCACTCGACTCCTGCAGGAAAAAGCGCGATTCATCGCGCTGTCAGAGACAGACAAGACCCGGCTTCCTACTCTTTGAACCTCGCGATCGCCCGGTCCCGCGCCATCGCATGGTCGACGATTTGCTCAGGATAGCCGCATCGTTCCCTGTCCGCAAGGGACGGCTCATGAATCCGCTTATTATCCAGTTCCGCGAGTTCAGGGACGAACTTGCGGATGAAGTCACCGGACGCGTCGAACCGCTTCGACTGGGTCGTCGGATTGAACACGCGGAAGTACGGGACGGCATCCGTTCCGACCGAGGCGGCCCATTGCCATCCACCGATATTCGAAGCCGCTTCGTAATCGATCAACTTGCGCTGGAAATATCGTTCTCCTTTGCGCCAGTCGATCAGCAGGTCCTTCGCAAGGAAGGATGCCGTGATCATGCGGAGTCTATTATGCATCCAGCCGGTCTCGTTGAGCTGACGCATCGCGGCGTCGACGATCGGGAATCCGGTTTTTCCTTCGCACCATGCCTCGAACGCCGTCTCGTCCTCTTCCCAATCTATGTCACGGTACTCTCGTTGGACTGCCTGATTTTTCGATTCGGGGTATTGAACGAGAATCATATGATAGAACTCCCGCCAGATCAGCTCCGTCAAGAACACGTCTCTCCCCTTCCCATCGACCTGCCTGATTCGTTCATAGACGGTCCTGATTCCGATCTCCCCGGTCCTCAAGTGATGCGAGAGGCGGCTCGTCCCGTCGATGGCAGGAAAGTCCCGCGCCTCGTCATACTTTTCGAGGTGCCGCTTGACGAACTCATCAAGCCGTTTCAGCGCAGTCTCCTCGCCTGCCTCGTACGCCTGCTCGCTGGCCTGTTTGAAATAGCGTTCGACATCCGCCCCGTCCGTCGATCGGTAATGTTCCTTCAGCTTGTCGATATCGGTCCACCTGACTGATCCGATCTCCATCTGGAGAAATGCCTTCCTATAGGGCGTAAACACCTTGTAGTAGCTCCCGTCCTTCTTCTTGACGGCGTGCGGGTGCAACAGGTGCCGATCAAGCAGACGCTCGGTCTTCACCGAAGTCTTCCGGATGATCGCATCATCCCTCGACTTGAACGGCTCGACGTATTCCGCGTTGAAGAGCAGAAGATCCGCTCCGGAGATCCCTTCGAGAAACTCATCCTCTTCCCCGCTGATCACGCGAATCGGCATGCCGTTCGCTTCGGATTTCTTATAGAAATGCTCGAGCGCTTGAAAAAAATAGCATTGTCTTGCCTCGTACTCACCGATATAGCCTGGATTCAACCAAAAGACGAATTCGACCTCATCTCCCGGTACGAGCAATTCAGCAGCCCTTGCGAACATCGCATTGTCGTCGAAGCGAAAATCACTCCGAATCCAGCAGATCATCTTCATCGAAACACCCCTCTCATAAAAAAACAAGAGACCGGCGAAACTCGCCGGTCTCTTGTTTTCTACGTTAAATCAAACGAATTCGATCAGCAAATCCTGACTCGCGATCGATTCGCCTTCCTTGACATGGACGTGTTTGATTTCCCCGTCCTCCGGTGCCTGGACCGTCGTCTCCATCTTCATCGCTTCCGTGACGAGGAGCTGTTCCCCCTTACGTACGCGCGTTCCCGGCTCGACGAGAACCTTCAGGACGCTTCCCGGCATCGATGCACCGATCTGTTTCGGATTGCTCTTGTCTGCCTTCGCCCGGCTCGCCGAGTTGTCCTTGATGCTGATGTCCTTGATTTCGATCTCGCGCGGCACACCGTTCATCTCATAGTAGACGATTCGTGTACCGTGATCGTCAGGCTGTCCGATCTGGATCAGCTTGATATAGAGCGTCTTGCCGCGTTCGATTTCGACCTCGATCGTCTCGCCGAGTCGCATCCCGTAGAAGAACGTGCTCGTGTCGAGAACCGATACGTCCCCGAAGCGCTCGAAGTGACTGTTATAGTCGAGGAAGACCTTCGGATAGAGGGCATAGGCGAGCGCATCGAACTCCGTCACCGGACGACCGAGCTTTTCGAACAGCTCATGTTTGACTGCATCGAAGTTGAGCGGCTCCATCGTCTTTCCAGGACGTTCCGTGAGCGGCTCTGCCCCTTTGAGGATCGCACGCTGCACGTCCTCCGGGAAACCGCCTGGAGGCGTCCCGAGTTCGCCACGCATCAGCTCGACGACCGAGTCCGGGAAGTCGAGCGTATCAGCACGCTTCAACACGTCCTCTTCCGTCAGGTGGTGCTGAACCATGAAGAGTGCCATGTCACCGACCACCTTCGAGGAAGGCGTGACCTTGACGATGTCACCGAACATCATATTGACGCGCGCATACATCGCCTTGACCTCACCCCAATGGTCGGCGAGCCCGACCGCCTTCGCCTGCTGCTGCAGGTTCGAGTACTGGCCGCCTGGCATTTCGTGGTCATAGACCGTAGGATTCGGTGCAAGCATGTCGAGTTCGAACGGCTCATACATGTGACGGACATCCTGCCAATATTCGGACACTTGCTCATACTTCTTCGCAGAGACGAGCGGCTGTCTCACGTGACCGCTGAGGGCATGGATCAAACTGCCTCCAGCCGGCTGACTCGTCAGCCCGGCCATGCTCGAAGCTGCCACGTCGACGATGTCGACCCCGGCATCGACTGCGCGCGCGTACGTATAGATTCCGTTCCCGCTCGCGTCGTGCGTATGGAGGTGGATCGGGATGTCAACCGCGTCTTTCAGTGCAGACACGAGGGCGTATGCCGCTTCCGGCTTGAGCAGTCCTGCCATGTCCTTGATCGCAAGGATATGCGCACCGCTCGCCTCAAGCTGCTTCGCGAGCTTGACGTAGTATGGCAGATGGTATTTCGGCCGGTTCTGATCGAACAGATCACCCGTATAGCAGACGGCCGCTTCTGCGACCTTCCCCGTCGGCAACACGGCGTCAATCGCAAGTTGGATCGATTCCGGGTTGTTCAGACTGTCGAAGATCCGGAAGACATCTACCCCCGCCTGCGCAGCTTCCTTGACGAATGAATGGACGACGTTGTCAGGATAGTTTTTGTATCCGACCGCGTTCGCGCCGCGGAGCAGCATCTGGATGAGCACGTTCGGCATCTTCTCTCGCAGCTGCATCAGGCGTACCCATGGATCCTCAGAGAGGAAACGATAGGCGACATCGAACGTCGCGCCTCCCCATGCTTCGACCGAGAACAGCTCAGGCATGAGCTTCGCAGTCGGTTCTGCGATCGCCACGAGATCCTTCGTCCGCATCCGTGTCGCGAGCAGCGATTGATGCGCATCACGGAACGTCGTGTCCGTCAAAAGGACTTCATTCTGCTCCTTGACCCAGCGGGCGAGTGCTTCCGGACCTTCCGAATCAAGCAGGTTCTTCGTTCCGAGCGGAAATTCGCTCGGCAGGTCTTTCGGAATCCGAACCGCCCGTGCGAGCGGCTTCTCGACTTTCCCGATGCCCGGGAATCCATTGACTGCGACCTCACCGACGTAAGTCAAAATTTTCGTTCCCCGGTCTTGACGTTTCGGGAAAGCGAACAATTCCTGTGTATCGTCGATGAAGGACGTGTTGTACTCGCCCGAGATGAACGAGCGGTGTTTCAACACGTTGCTCAGGAACGGAATGTTCGTCTTGATGCCGCGAATCCGGAACTCGCTCAGGTTTCGGCTCATCTTCGCGACAGCCTGCTCGTATGTCAGGCCATGCGTCGAAATCTTGACGAGCAGTGAATCGTAGTAAGGGGAGATCTCTGACCCGACATATGCGTTTCCGCCGTCAAGTCGGACACCGAAACCGCCCGGCGAACGGTAAGCCTTGATTTTACCCGTGTCCGGCAAGAAGCCGTTCTCCGGATCTTCAGACGTGATCCGGCTTTGAATCGCATATCCGATCATCTTGATGTCTTCCTGCTTTGGAAGACCGATTCTGTCACCGTGCAGGTTCTCTCCTTCTGCGACGAGTATTTGTGTCTGCACGATGTCGATGCCTGTGATCATCTCAGTGATCGTATGCTCGACCTGGACGCGCGGGTTGACCTCGATGAAGAAGAACTCCTCATCCTGTGTCACGAGGAATTCGACCGTCCCTGCGTTCTCATAACCGACGTGCTTCATCAAATTGACGGCAGCGTCACAGATTTTCTTGCGCCCTGCTTCTGACAACGTCACGCAAGGCGCCACTTCGACGACCTTCTGATGGCGTCGTTGAACCGAACAGTCGCGTTCGAACAGATGAACGATGTTGCCGTGCGCGTCACCGAAAATCTGGATTTCGATGTGCTTCGGCCGTTCGATCAGCCGCTCCACGTATACTTCATCGGAACCGAACGCCTTGAGCGCCTCCGATTTCGCACGCTCGATCATGTCTGCAAGCTCATCTTCGCTTCTGACGACACGCATGCCGCGCCCGCCGCCGCCGAGAGCCGCCTTCACCATGAGCGGGTAACCGTTCTTACGGCCGAATTCGATTGCTTCCTCGACCGAACTGATCGGACCGTCCGTACCCGGAATGACCGGAATACCAGCCTCGATCGCACGTGTCCGCGCCCTTACCTTGTCTCCGAAGCTGTGCAGGTGCTCCTCACGCGGTCCGATGAAGATGATTCCTTCTTCCCGGCAGCGTTTCGCGAGTTCGATGTTCTCGGACAGGAAGCCGTATCCCGGATGGATCGCGTCGCACTCCGAGCGCTTCGCGATTTCGATGATTCCCTCGATATCTAGATATGCCTCGATCGGCTTCTTTCCTTCTCCGACACGATACGCCTCGTCCGCCTTGTAGCGGTGAAGCGAACTCATGTCCTCTCGTGAATAGATCGCGACCGTCCGAATCCCTAGTTCGGTCGCCGCGCGGAATACGCGAATCGCGATTTCCCCCCGGTTTGCAACAAGAAGTTTTTTGATTTTCGCCACCTGAAGTTCCCCCTTTGATCACTCTTATTGCGCCTGTGACTGCGCACGTCGTACTTCTTTATGATACGCCAAACGATGCTTATTTTGCATGGAAATGTTTGCCAACACGCCAAGCATCGCACTCATCATGATGAGCGATGATCCGCCGTAACTGATGAATGGCAAGGTCACACCTGTCCCTGGGAACAAGCCGGACATCGCACCGACATTGATTCCCGTCTGAATGACGATGATCGTCGTGATACCGAACGCAAGCAGCGTCGAAAAGAGTGAGACGGACTGCGTCGCGATTTTCATGCCTTGAAAAATCATGAAGAACAGCAAGGCAAGTACGGTCATCACACCGATATAACCGAGCTCCTCTGCGATGATCGCCATGATGTAGTCGGTCTCAGGCTCGGGCAAGTAGCCGTATTTCTGATAGCTGTTCCCGAGTCCGACCCCTGTCAATCCTCCGTGGGCAATCGAGATGACCGAGTTGATGAGCTGATAGCCCTTCCCCTCTTCATCAATGAACGGGTTGAAAATGACACGAATACGTTGCAGCTGATTTTCCGTGAATGTCGAGTAGAACCAAATACCGGCCGCCGGGAGCAAGACCAGTCCAAGGGCGACATATCCACGCGGTAATCCTGCGACGAACCACATCAGAACGAGGATTGACATGAAGATGAACAATGCCCCGACGTCGGGCTGCGTCTTGATGACTGCACCAAACGGGACGAACAGGACGAGCCCCGGAATCATGATCCAGTCCGATACTTTAAGTAAAAGAAACTTCGACGTGTTGTCCGGCTTGACGCGCGAATGCAGCGCTTCGTGCACGAACCCGATCAAGCCGTTGATTTGATAGTTTTTATTGTGATTAAACTGCTGAAGCTGATCGAAATAGCTGGCCAGACAGACGACGAAGACGAACTTGCAGAGCTCGGCCGGCTGAACCAGCATGAAGCCGAGATTGATCCATGCCCGCGCTCCGTTGAGAGGCTCTGCGAAGAGCGTGGCTGCGAGCAGCAAAAAACCAATCGTATAGAGCGTCAGTCGAACGACCGGATGCTTGTAGACCTGATGATTGAAGAATGCACAGAACATGAAGGTTGCTATCGCCATCAAGTCGAACCTGATCTGTTTGATAAAGAAGGAGGTATTCGCGTATTCCCCTCCGTTCCAGACACTCGCGCTATAGACCATGACCGTACTGACGCCCATCAATATGAGCATCGTGAAGAAAAGCGTATAGTCGAAGAACGCCCGCTTTTCCTTGAGATTCGATTGCATATGTACACTTCCTTTTTTCCTGTTCTAAAAAAAAATACCCAAACGCCACATTCCACGTTTGAGTAAAAAATCAGCATGCTCCTGCGTCATGCAAATCAGACAGCTGCTGTTCGAGTGAATCGAGCAAACGTTTCCCTTCTGCTGCTTCGATCAATTCTAAACGAACGGCAAAATCGATTTGCCGTGATAGGCCGAACATTTGTGTATCCAACACTTCCTCATATAGAGGACATTGTGGCATCGTTAAATTCGCAAGCTGGACCTCGATCAACCGGCGGATCTTATGTGCATCCGCTTCTAGTAGCTCAAGAGCGCGCTGGCGATGAACTGTCCCGATTTCAGTTGACAATCCAATCCCTCCTCATCGAATGACGCGTTCTCGTTATAGCTAAACTTTACCTTACTTTCGCCAACAATTCAACGTTTCGGTATAATGGATTTGTAGCATTCAAACATTTAGGGGGAGTAGACATGATTTTTCCGATTCGAGGTCTCGTCCGCTATCCATTGACGATCGATCCGACCGTCTGGATATTCGACGACCGAAAAATCCCGGTCGAGGAGATCGGGAAGGAACAGGCATTTGACGCATCAGAAGCATACTATGCCAAAATGGGGGCGGCATGGGATAAAGGAATCACGGAAGGGACGAGAACGGACCACAACAAGCCGATGACACGCGAAGAGAAGGACGCCGCGCTGACAGGATCGTTCGCAGTGCCGCTCGCACCGTTCGTCGGTAATGCCGAGCCTGCCGCTGAGGCACGCATGATCGTGTTCGAAGGCGAGGAGACGATCGAACTCCCGCTCAGCGAACTTTCCGCCTGTTATCTCCAGTTCTCACACGAAGGAAAGGTGCTATCTGACGGACCGGTCTATCTGATCCATGAAGGCTCCGTCACGAGAAGGATTTCTGCGATAACGCTCGTTTGATAAGATGAAGATAAGGTGTTCACTCCCATCGATGGAGCGAACACCTTATCTTTTTTCGTATATAGGTATCTAGAGCAGATCGGCAGCGAGACGGGCGAGTGACGATCGTTCGCCTTTGACCAATTTGACGTGTCCCGTCATCTTCTCAGCCTTCATCCGTTCGACTGCATAGGAGAGGCCGTTCGAGTATTCATCGAGGTAAGGATGATCGATTTGCTGCGGGTCTCCGACTAGAACGATCTTCGAGTTGTCGCCGACACGAGTCAGAATCGTCTTCACCTCATGCTTCGTCAGGTTTTGCGCCTCATCGATGATGATGAACTGATCCGGCATGCTTCTGCCGCGAATGTAGGTGAGTGCTTCGAGCTGGATCGACTTCATGCCGGCAAGGATGTTCCCGAGTTCATCCCCGGAACTCGTGTTGAACAGATACTCAAGGTTATCGTAGATTGGTTGCATCCAAGGGCGAAGCTTCTCCTCCATCTCTCCTGGCAAGTAACCGATATCATTGCCCATCGGCACGACCGGTCTTGCGACGACGAGCTTCTTATAACGGTGTTCATCCTCGACCTGGAGCAATCCTGCTGCGAGGGCGAGCAGCGTCTTTCCGGTTCCCGCCTTACCGACGAGCGTCACGAGCGGTACGTCATCCCGAAGCAACAGTTCGAACGCCATCCGTTGCTGGACGTTTCGCGGTGAGACGCCCCAGACTTGATCGACATCGATTGAAAGCGAACGGATGATCGGGAGCTCCTGGTCGACCACTGCGATCGCAGATGCTTTCGAGACGTTGCTCTTCAAAATGACGAACTGATTCGGATAGAGTTTTTCCGGTACGACATCGACAGATATCCGCTTGTCCTTATAGAAGGCATCGATATACTCCTGGTCGACCGCGATTTCGACGAATCCGGTATAAAGTCCTGTGATATCAGCGATGTGATCGGTCAAGTAATCCTCTGCGACGAGTCCGTACGCATCCGCCTTCACTCGAACGAGGATATCCTTCGAGACGACGAATACGTCCCGGCCCGACTCGAGTCGACCTTGTTCCTGCTGGATCGACCAGGCAAGCTCAAGGATGCGATTGTCATTCGTGTCATGTGTAAACGGAGAACCTTCCGCGATCTTATCCCCGATATCGACCCGGAGCGTACCGCCATTCCCGAGAGGCACACCTGTATGAAGATGCCCCGCCTCGCGAAGTTGGTCTAGAATGCGCGAGGTCTCCCGTGCGTTCCTTCCGACCTCGTCCATATTGCGCTTCTTGCCATCAAGCTCTTCAAGGACGATCGCCGGAATGACGACATCGTGCTCCTGGAATTGGAAGAGCGAAAGCGGATCATGCAACATCACGTTCGTATCGAGCACATATATTTTCTTCATCCAAGCTTCTCCCCTTATTAAGAAAGTGGGTGTTGAATGTCAGATGCGTTTCAGCGCTTCGTGCACCTGTTCGTCGAGCCGTTTCGCTGCTTCCTCATCGTATGCCTTGACGACTTCCGGACCTTCCTTGATTTCTGCCCCGTAAAACAGGATGTCCCTGACCTCTTCGACGTGACCTTCGAAGAACGCAAGTGCAAGGGGCAGGTCATTCTTCGGTTCGTAGCGGGTGACATCCGTACAAGTCAGGCTGTAGGCGGATTTCGTGGCGAAGAAGATCAGTGTGAAAATCGGGTGTGACTTCAGCGTCGAGACGAGATGAGACTCTTCCTCGATCGCGAAGCGGACCGTCTTCTCGTCCGCGGCATGGACCCAGCTGATCGCGTGGGTGATCGGCCACTGCTTCGAGCTGTCATGGGTGATCAAGAAGACGAGAGGCAAAGAAGAGAGCGCCCTCAGTTGCTCGTCGTTCAGGCGCTGCTCCATCTTGTTCGCCATGTTCACTTCCCCCTTTCATCTTTTACTATTTCTTACTTCGTGTTTACCTACTCAGTTCCCTTTTTTTCAGGCGGATAATCGCCCTGTATGCTATACTAAGAAAAAAAGAGGAGGGATGCCGGATGCGTGTTAAATGCACTATTTGCGACCAGCGTTACACGATCGACGACTGGTCTTTCGAGGCGAAACGCCTTCGCAATAAACCCGTCCGTGTCTATCTCTGCGATGAATGCCGAGCCCGAATCACTGAACGGACAGAGGCTCGTCAGAAGACCGGACACTTCCACCTCTTCCCGACTTGGGATTTGCCTAAGAGAAGATGGTAAGCTACTTCATATTCTGAAGTAGCTTTTTTAATCCTTCATCCGGATCAGCCGATCGTCGCCTCCTTTTGGAGAACCTCTTCCGTCCGTGTTGTTCGTGATGAAATAGACACCCTCGTCAACAAGGACGTCTCGGATTCGGCCATAGCCGTCTGTCAGGACATCTACCTTTTTGGTATTCAGGTCGATTTGTCTCAAGCTTTGCCCGACGAGCGTAGCGAACAGCAGCTTCCCATCCTTTGTGTCGATCCCACTCGGCGCCTTCGACTGTTCCCCGACCTCATACCAGGGAGTGACGAGCCCTTCCTGTTCTTGCTTCCCCTCGATCAGTGGCCACCCGTAATTTTTCCCTTTTTCGATCCGATTGATTTCATCGTGTCCGCTTTGGCCATGCTCAGAGGCGTAGAGCACATTCCTGATGAAGACGAGTCCCTGCGGATTGCGATGTCCATAACTGTATACGTATCCCTGCATGTTCCCTTCAGCCGGTCTTCCGTCAAGTTGCATCCGCAGTATCTTGCCAGCGAGCGACTCTGCGTCCTGTGCGAGGTCCGGATTTCCTGCGTCACCCGCCGTCGCGTACAATAAACCGTCCGGACCAATCTCGAGACGGCCGCCGTTGTGGATGCGCCCGCCGGGAATGCCCTCGAGAAGCGTCACTTTCTCCTCCCAGCTGTCTTGTTCCCGGACGATCGCGACGATCCTGTTCGCGATTCCCCTGTCAGTTCGATAAGAGTGATAGACATATGCCTGCTTGTTTTTCGTAAACCCCGGGTCGAGTACCATGCCGAGCAGCCCGCCTTCACCTTGCGCCGCTACGGGACGTGTCAGCTCGACTGGCAATCTCCTTTTCCTGTCGGCTCCTTCGACGATGTTCCCTTCACGTTCCGTAATATAGAACGTCCCCGCCTCCCTTATGACGTTCCAAGGGGTCCGAAGTCCATCGAAGACGACAGCGCTCGACACGTCACCTTCCCCATCGTCTTTTCCTTCCCGTTCCTTAGTCTGTTCCTGCTCCTCCGTACGTTCCTGCGTCCGCTCCTGATCCTCCGCTTCTTGTCCGTTTCCGCAGCCGAATAAGAAAATGAGACACGCGGCCATTATCGTCCTCCTCATTGTTCTCAGCCTCCTTTCTTTCTAGTTTCCCGGATTCAGCCGAAAGGAAAACAACGAAAAAACGTGCATCCCTTTAGAGGGACACACGTTTAATCAGGAAACCGTTTTTTCGCGTTCGCGGCGCACCATCCACATACGGGCACGGTAAATGCCGAGGATGAGCACCATCGCGATAAGCACTTCCGGAATCGGCATCATCCAGAATGCGAGTTCAAGCGATGCCGACAAGACGATCAGGAGGAGGTAGACGATGAGCGACTTCCACCAGGCAAGCTCCTTCGCGAATCCTAGTTTATAGACGACGAGCGTCAGGACGACGGTCGTAATCAACAGCGGCACGAAGCCGGCTTCGATATTGTTCGGGTCGGAACCGACACCGACCAATTTCGCGATTGCCGGAATGTCATACTTCGACAAATCGAGTGCCTCAGCGGCCTTTGCGTTCATTGCTATTCCCCCTAAAAGCTTGAGTTGTGCTTAGTCTTTGCCGAGCTTACGGCGTTTTTCTTGCTTTTCACGTTCGTTCTTGTTGAGAACCTGTTTACGGAGACGAACCGATTGCGGTGTGATCTCACAGTACTCATCCTCGTTCAGGAACGTCAATGATTCTTCAAGCGAGAAGACGCGCGGGCGCTTCAGGACGTTTGTAGAATCCTTCGCTGATGCACGCATGTTCGTCAATTGTTTCGCTTTGACGACGTTGACTGCGAGATCGACGTCACGGTTACATTCACCGATGATCATTCCTTCGTATACTTCAAGGCCTGGTTCGATGAAAATCGTACCGCGGTCTTCAAGAGCAGAGATCGCGTAAGCTGTCGCTTTACCAGTCTCGATCGAGACCATAACGCCGCTGCGGCGTCCGCCGATGTCAGCTTGGATGAACGGACGGTACTCTTCGAACGTATGGTTCATGATTCCGTATCCGCGAGTCGCTGACAGGAATTCGTTACGGTATCCGATGAGTCCGCGTGAAGGAACGAGGAACTCCATTTTCGTCTGACCGTTGTCTTGCGTCATCATGTTGATGAGTTCGCCTTTACGGAGACCGATCGATTCCATGACGCTGCCTGTGTATTCTTCAGGCGTATCGATGACGACGCGCTCGAATGGCTCGACTTTGATGCCGTCCTCTTCCTTGATGATTACCTGCGGTTTAGAGACTTGAATCTCGTAACCTTCACGGCGCATGTTCTCGATCAGGATACCGAGGTGAAGCTCACCGCGTCCTGATACGATCCAGCGGTCCGGCGAATCCGTATTCTCGATGCGGAGCGAGACGTCTGTCTCGAGTTCCTTCTCAAGGCGCTCTTCGATTTTACGTGAAGTGACGAGGTCGCCTTCACGTCCAGCGAACGGCGAGTTGTTGACGATGAACGTCATTTGGAGCGTCGGCTCATCGATACGGAGAAGCGGGAGTGGATCTTCCTTGCCAGTCGGGCAGACCGTCTCACCGACGTTGATGTCTTCCATACCAGCGATCGCGATCAAGTCGCCTGCTTTCGCAGTCTGGATTTCGATTCGTTTCAGTCCGAAGTAACCGAACAGCTTCGTTACGCGGAATTGTTTGACAGAACCGTCGAGCTTAGAGAGCGAGACGCTGTCGCCGACTTTGATTTCTCCGCGGAATACGCGTCCGACACCGATACGGCCCAAGTAGTTGTCGTAGTCGAGCATCGTCACTTGGAACTGAAGCGGTTCAGCCGAGTTGTCGACTGGTGCCGGTGTGTGCTCGAGAATCATGTCGAGTACGTTTGTGATCGTGTCTTGCTGGTTCTCAGGTTCTGGATCGAACGAGCTCGAGCCGTTGACTGCCGATGCATAAACGACTGGGAACTCAAGTTGGTCCTCATCTGCGCCGAGGTCGATCAGAAGGTCGACGACTTCATCGACGACTTCGAGCGGACGAACCATCGGCTTGTCAATCTTGTTGACGACGACGATAGGCTGGAGTCCTTGCTCGAGCGCCTTCTTCAAGACGAACCGCGTTTGCGGCATGCACCCTTCACGAGCATCGACGACGAGGATTACGCCGTCAACCATACGCATGATTCGCTCAACTTCTCCCCCGAAGTCAGCGTGACCAGGTGTGTCAACGATGTTGATGCGAGTGTTCTTGTAGTCGATCGCCGTGTTTTTCGCGAGGATCGTGATTCCGCGCTCACGCTCGATATCGTTCGAGTCCATTGCGCGTTCTTCGACTTGTTCGTTCGTCCGGAATGTACCAGACTGCTTCAGGAGTTCATCGACGAGTGTCGTTTTCCCGTGGTCAACGTGGGCGATGATCGCGACGTTGCGTAAATCGTTTCGTACTGTTGTCATAGGTGTGTACCTCTTTCTATTCATTTAAATAAAACCTTCATTACTTTCGGTCAACTTTATGAGTATAGCACAGGTTGAGCCGGAGTTGGCAACGACTTCGATTCAAGGCGTTTCGGAAAGCCTTTTCAACCTCGCGAAATAGCGGTAAACTGAAAGGGATTCCGGGTAACCGGCTGAAAGGAGCGTTCATAGTGCGTATCGTATTTTTACTTCTGGCTATTCTCGCCGTCGCTTCGATGGCATCAATCGGCATCTTCGTCGCAGAACAGAATGTGGTGATGATCATCCTTTCACTGCTCGTCATGACGGCAGTGATGGGAGCAGGCTTTGTCCTGAAGGGCAAACTGCGAAAGAACGTCTAAAACGCCTCTCAGGCGTTTTTTTCATCGCCTAGATACGTCAGCACGTCTTCGACGAACGTCCGGCTTCCAGCGAGCACGCTCGTCTGCCCCATGAAGTCCATCGGGGTTCCTTCGATCGAACCGACCACGCCGCCAAGCTCCTCGATCAACAACTGACCGGCCGCATAATCCCATGGCATGTTCCGCATCGTGATGTATCCGTCGACACGTCCGGCTGCAACCCAGGCAAGTTCGAGCGACGCGGCTCCGATGGCACGGCAACCGATCGAATCCGTCACGACCGGACCGAGCAACGACGGATCGATCCGCCTATTACGCGTCACCCAGGTCGCGTTCATGCAAAGCAGCGCGTCCTTGACCTCCTTCTCCTCAAGCCGCGCGAGCCGGACGCCGTTCATGAACGAACCGCCGCCGCGCCGTGCATGAAATAACTCGTCAGCCATGACGTCGTAGACGAACCCGAACATCAAGACCCCGTCGACCATGATGGCAATCGAGATGGCGAACAACCGCTTTTGCCGGATGAAGTTCATCGTTCCGTCGATCGGGTCGACGAACCATACTGTCCCGTCTAACGTCTTAGGACGTTCCGCCATCCCTTCCTCACCGAATATCCCGTGGTCCGGATATACTTCCCCGATACCCTTGATGAGCATCCGCTCGACTTCCTTGTCGATTTCAGTGACGAGATCACTCCGGTTCGTCTTCTCCTCGATCGCATATGCGTGATCGATCTCCTTACGAATATAGTTCCCTGCCCGCTTGATCAAATCGATCGCAAGCTCCTGCATCTCAATCATCCGTATCACCCCGGCTTCATTAATAGTCCAATGATATCATTCTGAACAAAAAAGAAAACCAGCGAAACGATCCGCTGGTCGCACTTCTTCCATTTTATTCCTTGTTTAAGCTTCGAGTCGCACCATCTCTTGCCGGTACTTTTCGAGGCGTTCCTTGCTTGCTCCTACAGCGTCATTGTCTTTCGCGACGATTGCATCATGGAGCGTCGCAAGCTCGTAGTCGATTTCTAAACGCAATACAGGAATGCGTTTTTCTGCATCTTTTCTTTTGAATGCTTCAATCACTTGTTTCACAGGTTCCACACTCCTTTGCGAGTTGAAGGGCATATGTTGTCAGATAATTATGAAAATTGTTAAGGTTTCATCTATATTAGTACTTTTGAAGTTAGATGTAAACCCTCCAATTTTTAAAAATGTGTTTTTGTTTTCTAGTGTTGTATGTAGTATATAGCCGTCATTCGAAATGTTTAAACTGAATTAAAGACAATTCATTACTTCAAGAAAGGATTTTTTCGATTCTTATATAAGAAAAGACGGCCCACCAATGGGAGCCGCCTCTTTCGTCCTCGTCTGTTGATCACTTCTTCAAGCGCAACTTTTCTGCGGAGCTGCTGCGAGCCTCCTGCACTGCCTTATAGCTTGAGCAGCCAGTCTCTTCATAATAGAACTGATCAAGCTGCTTCTCTTCCGACTTCGAGGTGACGATCGCCTTGAACGCACGATAAGCCTCGAGCAGTTCGGTACGCTTGACCCCTTCCTCGTAGGTCTGTTCGACTTTCCCGAAAAATTCGATGACCGTGACGATCTCATCGGTCGACCAATCCGGGTTGAGCGGATAATTGATTCTCACTCCAAAACACTTCCTTCCTCACTGAACATTTTCTATTCTACCCTGAACTTGAGACACAAAACAGTTGCAACCTTTCAGAAACTTGGTATAGTTAGCTTGTTTGATTGTTTTTTATTCGGTTTTAAGGGGGGAAATCTGGTGCAAACAAAAAGCTTAACACAGCTCGATACACCTCTATTCGATGCGCTGCTCGCGCATGCGAAACGTCAACCAATTCAATTTCATATTCCCGGTCATAAAAATGGTCAAGGGATGGATCCTGCGTTCCGTGACTTCATCGGTCAGAACGCACTCGATATCGATTTGATCAATATCGCTCCGCTCGATGATCTCCACCATCCGAAAGGAATCATCCGCGAAGCACATCAACTCGCTGCGAACGCATTCCATGCAGACGAGACGTTCTTCTCCGTCCAAGGGACCTCGACTGCCATCATGGCGATGATCATGAGCGTGGTCGGCCCGGACGATAAGATCCTTGTCCCGCGCAACGTCCATAAGTCGGTGATGTCGGCAATCGTTCTTTCTGGAGCGCACCCGATTTTCATTCACCCTGAATTCGACGAGACGTTCGGCATCGCTCACGGTATCACTCCGAGCGCCGTCGAACGGGCGCTCAGTCTCCATCCGGACACGAAGGCGCTCCTCGTCATCAATCCGACCTATTTCGGCGTCGCTGGCGACCTCGAGAGCATCGTGCGAGTGGCGCATAACAAAGGAATCCCAGTGCTCGTCGACGAGGCGCACGGCGTCCACATCGGCTTCCATGAGGGTATGCCGCTGTCTGCTATGCAGGCCGGCGCTGACCTCGCCGCGACGAGCGTCCACAAGCTCGGCGGGTCTCTGACAGGCAGCTCGATCCTCAACGTCCGGCGCGGCCTTGTCTCGCCTGATAAGGTGAAGGCCGTGCTCTCGATGCTGACGACGACTTCGACGTCCTATCTTCTGCTCGCATCGCTCGACTGTGCGCGACGTCACCTTGCCGTCAATGGTGAGGCGATGAACCGCCGATCGCTCGAACTCGCGACACGGATGCGCCTTGGTCTCGCGAAGCTCCCGTACCTCGCCGTCTTCGGTGAAGCGGACCTTCATTCGAGCGCGACGTTCGCGTTCGACCCGACGAAGGTGCTGATCTCGGTCAAGGGACTCGGTATCACTGGTCACCTCGTCGAGGAGTACCTGCGCGACGAACACCGGATCGAAGTCGAACTGTCAGACTTGAACAACATTCTCCTCATCATCACGTCCGGAGATTCGGAAGAGACGGTCGATGCCCTTTTGCAGGCGATGGCCGCTCTCGTCGAGAGATTCAAGGACTCTGGCGCACAGACGACAGATCACTCGATCGTGTTGCCGGACATCCCGGCCCTCGCCCTCAGCCCGCGTGACGCTTTTTATGAAGAGACGGAGACGATCCCGCTCATGAGCGCGGTAGGACGCATTTCAGCCGAGTTCATGATGGTCTATCCGCCCGGAATCCCGATTTTCATCCCGGGAGAGATGATCACGGCAGACAACCTCGCCTATATCAAGCAAAACATCGAAGCGGGTCTTCCGGTACAGGGACTTGAGGATCATACGCTTCAGACGATCAAGGTCATCCAGCAGTCAAACGCTATTCGTTGATCGACCAAAAAAAGGGCAGTGCTTCCATCTGGAGGCACTGCCCTTTTCGTCTTAGTCTGCCTGTTCGTAATGCGGGACGTACGGCAGTAGCTCGCTTAGGAACTCTCCTACGCTCTCCTCGTCGACTGCGGCGACGTCAAGCAGGCGAACGAGCGTCCCTTCCTCGAGCACGTCATCATGGTCGAGGAGTGCTGCCTTCCCGCTCTCGATGCAGACGACAAGTGTCTTGCCGAAAAATTGTGACGTGAAGACGATGCCAAAGTCATACCGCGAAAGTTCCGTCGTTATACCGATGAAGCGAACTTGATCCATCTCTGAGAAGGTGTACAGTTCCTCTAAGCCGATCTCCTCCATCGCGGCCATCTCCTCTTTTTTCTGACTTTTCCTTCTTTGAAGCATGTTGAAACCAGGCAGGAGAGCACACATGCCGTCACGAATGAGATGAACAGGACGTTCAATTGGAGGAATCATACATGCAATTCTATCGCGCTATGCAACATGATGCAGCAGACATCGCATCACTCGCGCTGCAGCTTTGGCCACACGCTTCCTATGATGAGCTGCTCGACGAACTAGACTTCGATGATCCGATGCAGAGCTACATCCTCGCCCGCGTCGACCTCGAAGCGATCGGTTTTTGTCACGTCGCGCTCCGCTTCGACTATGTCGAGGGGACTTCTTCATCTCCGGTCGCCTACCTCGAAGGAATCTTCGTCGTTCCACAGTGGAGAAATCAAAAGGTAGCGGCCGGCCTCATCGAGCAAGCAACCCGCTTCGGCCGTGAACAAGGATGTACCGAGCTCGCATCCGATACCGAACTTTCAAACACCGAGAGCCAAGCTTTCCATGAAGCACTCGGGTTCAAGGAAGCGAATCGCATCGTCTGCTATACGAAACGGATATGAACATGAAAAAAGCGTCGCTTCCCATGAGGAAACGACGCTTTTGTAAATTACTTGATGATGTGGATCGGGCTGCCGATCGCAACTTCTGCAGTTTCCATCGCGATTTCACCGAGTGAAGGGTGAGCGTGGATCGTAAGTGCGATATCTTCAGCAGTCATGCCTGCTTCGATGGCAAGGCCCATCTCAGCGATCATGTCTGAAGCGCCTGTACCAGCGATTTGCGCGCCGATCAGGAGACCATCTTCCTTACGTGTGATCATTTTCAGGAAGCCGTCCGGCTCGTTGAGTGCAAGAGCACGTCCGTTTGCAGCGTAAGGGAATTTCGACGCGACGTAGTCGAGTCCTTCCTCTTTCGCTTGTGCTTCCGTGTAACCGACAGTCGCGAGTTCAGGGTCTGTGAAGACGACCGCTGGAATCGCGCTGTAGTCGAGGTATGCAGGGTGTCCTGCAGCTGCTTCTGCAGCGATTTTCGCTTCGAACGACGCTTTGTGTGCAAGCGGCGGTCCAGGAACGATATCACCGATTGCGTAGACGTTCTCGTTCGACGTCTTGCACTGATCGTCGATTTCGATGAGTCCACGGTCGCTGACTTTGACGTCGCCCATCTCAAGGCCGAGGTCACCAGTGTTCGGACGGCGGCCGACAGTGACGAGGACGTAGTCCGCGTCGACTGATTGCTCTTCGCCATTCACTTCGAATGTGACTTTCACGCCAGTTTCCGTCTCTTCGACACCTTTAGCAAGTGCTTCGGTATGGATCGTGACGTTGCCTTTTTGCTTGATTTTCTTTTTGACGACTTGCGTCATCGCTGGCTCGAAACCAGACAGGATGTCTTTCATACCTTCAAGGATGACGACTTCCGTGTCGAAGTTCGCGTACGCCGTACCAAGTTCCATACCGATATATCCTCCGCCGATGACGACGAGTTTTTTCGGGATTTCAGGAAGGTTGAGCGCGCCTGTAGACGAAAGGACACGTTTCGACCATTTGAAAGCTGGAAGTTCGATCGGAGTCGAACCTGTCGCGATGATACATTTCTTGAATTTGTATGGTGTAGACGTTTCGCCGCTGATGACGCGTACTGTGTCTTCCGATTGGAAGAAAGCTTCACCGCGAACAGTCTCGACTTTATTTCCTTTGAGGAGACCTTCGACTCCGCCAGTCAACTTGTTGACGACGGATTGCTTCCAAGCTTGGACTTTAGAGAAGTCGACTGAGACGTTCTCAGAAGTGATTCCCATCGAGTCTGAACCTTTAGCGTGCTGGAAGTTGTGTCCAGCCGTGATGAGCGCTTTCGACGGAATACATCCGACGTTCAGGCAGACCCCACCGAAGTTCTCGCGTTCTACGATCGTTACTTTCATGCCGAGCTGTGCGCCGCGGATTGCTGCGACGTAACCACCAGGACCTGCTCCGATTACGAGCAAATCTGTTTCTGTTGCGAATTCACCTACTACCATTTCTTATCCCTCCATAATGAGAAGTTGTGGGTCGTTCAACAAGCGCTTAACGAGGTTGAGCGCGTTTTGAGCTGTTGCGCCGTCGATGAGACGGTGGTCGAAGCTGAATGAGAGCGCGAGGACTGGTGCGACGACGATTTCGCCGTTTTTGACGACAGCCTTCTCAGCGATACGGCCGATACCGAGGATCGCGACTTCCGGATGGTTGATGACCGGTGTGAACCACTGGCCGCCAGCTGAACCGATGTTCGTGATCGTGATCGATCCGCCTTTCATCTCGTCTCCAGACAACTTGCCTTCACGCGCTTTGCCCGCGAGGTCGTTGATGTTGTCAGCGAGAGCGAAGATCGACTTGCGGTCAGCATCCTTGACGACTGGGACGACGAGTCCGTTGTCCGTGTCAGCAGCGATACCGATGTTGAAGTAGTTTTTGTAGACGATTTCTTCGTTGACATCGTCGATCGACGCATTGATTGCAGGGTACTTCTTAGCCGCAGCAGTCAAAGCCTTGACTACGAACGGAAGGTATGTCAGCTTCGTACCTTGTGCAGCAGCGACTTCCTTGAAGTTCTTGCGGAGTGCGACGAGATTCGTGACATCCACTTCGTCCATGAGTGTTACGTGTGGAGCAGTATGTTTCGAGTTGACCATCGCTTTTGAGATCGCTTTGCGGATCCCTTTGATCTTCTCGCGAGTCTCCAGCTCAGGTTGTGCAGCGACGTAAGGTTTGACTTCCGTCTTAGCAGCAGATGCAGCAGGAGCTTTCGCTTCTTCAGCAGCAGGAGCAGCAGATGTTTGACCACCGTTTGCGAATGCATCGATGTCTTCACGGACGATGCGGCCGTTGTCGCCAGAGCCCTGTACCTCGCGGATGTCGATGCCTTTTTCACGTGCATACTTACGTACTGAAGGCATTGCGATGACGCGCTCTGATTTATGGAGTTGAACACCTTGTGGACGGTCTTCGACTTTCTTCTCTTCAGGAGCCGCTTCTGCTTTTGCTTCTTCTTTTGGTGCTTCTTCAGTCGGTGCAGAAGCAGAACCTTCGCCCTCGACTTCGAATGTGATGAGGACGTCACCAACGACAGCTACTACGCCTTCGCCGACTTTGACTTCCTTGACAGTACCGTCGACTGGCGACGGGATTTCGACGACCGCTTTGTCGTTTTGTACTTCAAGCAATACGTCGTCCTCTTTTACTGTGTCTCCTGCTTTGACGAACCATTTTACGATTTCGCCTTCGTGAATGCCTTCACCGATGTCCGGCAGTGTGAATTCAAATACTCCCATTTGAATATGCCTCCTTTTATTTCACTCTTCGCTGGGTGCTGCTATCTTTAAAACGGAACAAGGAGAGAATTTCGCCCTCTCCCGTACCGAATCACTTTTTAGAAGTTGTAGACTTGTTTCACTTTCTCGACGATATCCTTGTGGTCAGGGAGCCATGCATCTTCACCTTGTGCGAACGGGAAGATCGTGTCTGGCGCTGCCACACGAAGGATTGGTGCTTCGAGGTCGAGGATCGCACGTTCTTGGATTTCAGTCGCTACCATAGCTGCGATACCAGCCTGCTTCTGAGCTTCCTGAACGACGACGACGCGGTTCGTCTTCTTGACCGACTCGACGATCGTGTCGATGTCGATCGGGCTGATCGTCATCAAGTCGATGATTTCGACGCTGATGTTCTCTTTTTCAAGTTCTTCAGCAGCCTTGAGTGAAGCGTGGACCATCGCGCCGTAAGTGACGATCGTGACGTCCGTTCCTTCACGTTTGATGTCAGCTTTACCGAGTTCGATCGTGTAGTCGCCTTCAGGAACTTCACCGCGGAACGAACGGTAGAGCTTCATGTGCTCGAGGAATACGACCGGGTCGTTGTCGCGGATCGAAGCGATCAAGAGACCTTTCGCATCGTACGGTGTCGAAGGGATGACGACTTTCAGTCCTGGCGACTGAGCCATCAATCCTTCGAGGTTGTCCGCGTGAAGCTCAGGTGTCTTAACGCCGCCGCCGAATGGTGAACGGATCGTTACTGGTGAAGAGTACACGCCGCCAGAACGGTAACGCATACGTGCGAGCTGTGCCGCGACCGAATCGAATACTTCGAAAACGAAACCGAAGAACTGGATTTCCATGATCGGGCGGAAGCCTGTCAATGTAAGACCGACAGCGAGACCGCCGATTCCTGATTCTGCGAGAGGCGTATCGAATACGCGATCTTCGCCGAACTCGTCTTGAAGACCTTCCGTCGCACGGAATACCCCACCGTTTTTACCGACGTCTTCTCCGAACAAGAGAACTTGTTCGTCGCGTTTCATCTCGACGCGCATCGCGTCAGTGATCGCTTGGATCATCGTCATTTGTGCCATGGGTTATTTCGACTCCTTTGCTGTATACTCTTCGAGTTGCTCTTGAAGGTTCTGTGGAAGCTTCTCGAACATCACGTTGATGAAATCAGTGACTTTTTGTTTTGGTTCTTTATCAGCTTGCGCGAGTGCATCCTTGACGTCTGCTTTCGCCTGCTCAATGACTTCGTTCTCTTTCTCTTCGTTCCAGAGGCCTTTTGCTTCCATGAAGAGGCGGAAACGGACGAGTGGATCTTGAGCTTGATACTCATCATCCATGTCCTTCGTACGGTAACGAGTCGGGTCATCCCCTGCGAGCGTGTGTGGACCGTAACGGTATGTGAGTGTCTCGATGAGTGTCGGAACGCCTTCAAGTGCTTCTACGCGCGCTTGCTTCGTTGCCGCGTAAACAGCAAGGACGTCCATACCATCGACTTGGATGCCGTTGATACCGGCAGCGACAGCTTTTTGAGCGATCGTTTTCGCCATCGATTGCTTCTCGACAGGTGTAGAGATCGCGAATCGGTTGTTCTGTACGACGAAGATCGCAGGAGCCTTGAAAGCACCGGCGAAGTTCATACCTTCGTAGAAGTCACCTTGTGAAGAACCGCCGTCACCTGTGTAAGTGATCGCGACGTTTTGTTTTCCGTTCTTTTTAAGACCGAGTGCGACACCAGCGGTTTGGACGATCTGTGCACCGATGATGATCTGTGGCATCAAGACGTTCACGCCCTCAGGCATTTTGCCGCCCGTGATGTGACCACGTGAGAACAAGAACGCTTTATAGAGCGGGAAACCGTGGAAGACCATTTGCGGGATGTCACGGTAACCAGGGAGGATCCAGTCTTCTTTGTCGAGCGCGAATTGCGTCCCGATCATCGAAGCTTCTTGACCCGCGACTGGCGCGTAGAAACCAAGACGTCCTTGGCGGTTAAGAGAAATGGCGCGTTGGTCCCAGATACGTGTGTATACGAGACGGCGCATGAGTTCAGTAAGTTCTGCATCAGACAATTCTGGCATCGCTTCTTTGTTGACGACTTCGCCCTTCTCGTTGAGAATGCGGAACGTCTCGAAGTTTTCTTCGACGTTTTTAAACATGTTTACGTTCATCTTTTCACCTCATCCTTTCACTGCTCACAGCGAAATATTCCTCTGACTGACTCGAACACATGAAAACAGTGTCCAAAAATGAAAGTCCTAATGACTAATCCTTGAACATGCAGTCTGTGTACCTATTCAGTTGAGTAAACTGTATTAACATGACCAGTCGACGCAATGTGTCCTGTTCATTACGTTACAAGTATAAAACTCTCTATCCTATAAAATCAAAGGAAAAGTTTTATTTTTTTAAACTCGACCCCTTGTGAATACACTCACAATCAAACGGTTCCATATCTTCTGTATCACCTGCTCTCCTCAAACTGTGTCAGTAGCAACCCTCCCAAGAAATTATGCTATAATTTTCTTAGTAGAAAGGGGTGTTATTCATGATCACCATGAATGAGATCATTCGGGAGGATATCGCATCGCTCCACGAACGTTCGGTAGATGTGTCCTTCCCGCTCTCGGAAGAAGACAAAGAGACAATGTACAAACTTCAAGAGTTTTTGCGCAACAGCCAAGACCCGGAAACCGCAGAAAAATATGACCTTCGCAGCGGCATCGGCATCGCTGCTCCTCAAATCGGCATCAACAAGCGGATGTTTGCTATCCGGCTTCCTGATGAGAACGATGAGATATTCGAGTTCGGAATCTACAACCCGAAGATCATCAGCCACTCGGTCGAACAGACCTACCTGACCGGAGGCGAAGGCTGCCTATCCGTCGACCGCGTCGTCGAAGGGCATGTGCCGCGCTATATGCGTATTACCCTAACTGGCATCGATCATAACGGAAATCCCGTAAAATTCCGCCTCAAGGGCATGAAGGCGATCGTCTGTCAGCACGAGTATGATCACCTTGACGGCATCATGTTCTATGACCGGATCGACAAGGATGACCCGTTCAAGGAATATGGGCCGGCCATTTGATGTTTTACTGCAAGAACCGCAAGAGCCGCATCGCCAGAGGAATCAATCCTTTGGTGACGCGGCTCTTTCCTTACTCCGTCCCTTTTCGGCCGACCTCATGCAGGCTCGAATTCATCGATGCGCCGATGTACCTCGACCCAGCTGAGCGAAGCGCGCAGAATATACTCGATAATCGCCATATCGATGTCGAACTCCTTTGCATAGGACGTCAAATCATCCCACTTCCCGCGTTCGGCAGCAATCGCGAAATCGAGCATCGCCCGAAGCGAGTTGCCTTGGCCGGTCAGCGCTTGGTGAATGCTCTCGTTCAGGGGAAGCTCACGTAAGATATCTTCCATCGGCATGTCGAGCAAGACATCGAGCTGTGACAGGATCCCGATCAGGAAACTGCTCGATTCATCGAATCTGCCCGTCTCGATTGCGAGCAGTTCACAGCATTTCGCCCTAAACAACGCCGATTGGGTGATTTCTTCCGACCACATCAGGTGGCTTGCTTCTCTCATTTCCCGAAGCATCAGGATATGGATCCACCGCTTCACTTCCTTGTATCCGAGCAGAATAAGCGCGTGCTTGATTGAGGATACCTCGTTCCTGACACCGACTCCTGGAGAATTTATCAGGCGCAGCAGTTGATAGCTCAGCTGTACCTGTTGCTCGATCGCAGCCGTGATGGCTTCGAGCGATGCCTCATCCTGTAGCAACCGCACGACGCGCAGGATGGATGACATCCGGACAGGCAGTGCCTTCCCGGTCAAAAGGAGCGGTTTCGCATAATAGTACCCTTGATAGAAATGATAGCCTCTCCGGTCGCAAAGAGCATGCACTTCATGCGTCTCTACCTTTTCAGCAAGCATGCGAATATGCGGATAGTTGCTCGAGACGACCTTGAGCAAAACTTGCTGGTGTACATCGTCCATCGCTGTCACATCGACCTTGATGAAATCGATCAAGTCAAACAGCTCACTGCCGAAATTGCGGATGAGGTCAAATTCGAAATCGTCGAGCGCAAGCATGAACCCTCGTTTCTTCCACAGTTCGAGCAAACTGAGGATGTGCGAATCGATCTCAATCGTCTCCAGTATCTCAATGACGAACTGACCCGGGTCGAGCTGATTGATCAAGTCACTTCTAAGCAGCCCTTCCGTGAAGTTGACGAACGTCTTTTTTTGGTTCGACACACGTTCAAGCCCGATATGGACGAGTGCATTCGTCAATACATCGATCGTTGCGAGGTCCCAGTCGACCTCGTTCATGGATGGATTCAAACGACGATAGAGCAATTCATATGCAACTACCTCTCCTGCCGCGTTCAATATCGGTTGACGCGCGATTCCTACCTCCATCAGGCTTCCCTACTTTCCATTTCCTGTTTTCACGTTTCTTTAGATTCATTATAGGAATATATATCCATTTTTTCAATAGTCATCAAAAAAAGCCTAGCAAGTTCGCTAGGCTTCAACCTTATACCTCCATGATGATCGGCATGACCATCGGATGGCGTTGTGTTTTTTCAGCAAGATACGGTGTGAGCGTATCGTTGACGATCTGCTTGATGTCCGTCCATTTCGTGTTGCGGTTCGAAAGAGCTTGATCGAGCGAGCGTTTCAACATACGTTCGGCATCTTTGATCAAATTGCCCGATTCACGCATGTAGACGAAACCGCGCGAGATGATGTCCGGTCCAGCGACAAGACGGTTCGTCTTCGAGTCGAGTGTTACCACGACGACGACGAGGCCTTCCTCTGACAGGATACGGCGATCGCGCAGAACGATGTTCCCGATATCTCCGATTCCCTTACCATCGACGTAGACGGCATTCGCTTGGATCTTGCCTGTGATGGCAGCGGCGTTCGCGTCGAGCGCGAGCACTTCGCCGTTATCCATGACGAAACAGTTATCCGGTTCGACACCCGCTTCGATCGCGAGCGACATGTGTTTCTTGAGCATCCGGTACTCTCCGTGAATCGGCATGAAATACTTCGGCTTGAGCAGGCGAAGCATGAGCAATTGCTCTTGCTGACTGCCGTGTCCAGAAGTATGGATGTCGTTCAACTTGCCGTACATGACGTCCGCACCGGCCTTGTAGAGCTGGTTGATCGTCTTGCCGACAGGGACGACATTCCCAGGAATTGGAGAAGACGAGAAGATGACGAGGTCGTTCGGGATGATCGAGATTTGACGGTGCGTACCGTTCGCGATCCGGCTGAGGGCAGCCATCGGCTCACCTTGCGAACCGGTACAAAGAATCGTCAATTCATTCGCCTTGTAGCGTTTCATTTCGTTCGGCTCGATGATCGTCCCCTTCGGTGCGTTGATGAATCCGAGGTCCTGACCGATCATCATGACCTTGTCCATGCTGCGTCCGAACACGACGATCTTACGCCCTGTCTCGACAGAGGCATCGACCACTTGTTGCAGACGATAGATGTTCGAGGCGAACGTTGCGAAGATGACTCGGCCGTCCGCTTTGCGGAACGTATCAGAAATCGTCTCCCCAACGACGCGCTCACTCATCGTGAACCCTTCGATCTCAGCGTTCGTCGAGTCGGACAGAAGGCAGAGTACGCCCTCTTTTCCAAGTTCCGCCATCTTGGCCAGGTCTGCCGGTTCACCGACAGGAGTGAAGTCGAACTTGAAATCTCCTGTATGAACGATGTTGCCTTGCGGCGTCTTGACTACGACACCGAGTGAGTTCGGGATCGAGTGTGTCGTGCGGAAGAATGAGATGCTCGTCTTGCGGAACTTGATGAGGGAGTCCTCATCGATCTCGTGAAGCTCTGCTTGGCGCAACAAGCCGTGCTCCTCGAGTTTCACCTTGATCAGGCCAAGTGCGATTTTCCCCGCATAGATCGGCAGGTTGACCTGTTTCAGGAGAAATGGCAAACCGCCGATGTGATCTTCGTGTCCGTGCGTGATGAAGACCCCTTTTACTTTGTCGCGGTTCTTGATTAGATACGTGTAATCCGGAATGACGTAGTCGATTCCAAGGAGCTCATCTTCCGGGAACATGACGCCCGCGTCGATGACGATGATTTCATCCTGGAATTGAACGACGTACGTGTTTTTCCCGATTTCGCCGAGTCCGCCTAAAGCGAAGACGGCTGCCTGGTGGTTCTTGACGAACTTCATTCGAACGTCGCCACGGCATAGTCAGGATTTTTTTGTTCATACGTCAGGAAATCGCCGCTCACTTCACGGATGAACTCGACATTGATTTCCTTTTGAAGATGGTCGATCGCCGTGCGCACGTCGCGAACGTCCTCCCCTTCGATATACATGACTTCCGTCCGCTCCCGAACCGGGGCTTCCGATCGTCTCGGCTGGTAAAATACTTTAAAAATCATTCTTCAGCAACTCCTTATCAGTCCATTGTTTTTCGTCCTTAGGTTATTATACACGAAAAGCGCATTTGTTTTCACCATTTCAAATCCCCGCTTCTGCTCACCGCTTCACGTTGTGCTATACTAGGTCGCGTAAGGGGGAAGATCCCCCACTATACAATGATAGAGAAGGTGAACCCATGGCAAAGCAGAAAGTCGTCTTTTTCGACATCGATGGAACATTGCTACATGACGGTGACTTCATTCCGGAATCTACGAAGAAAGCAGTCAAACAACTTCAGGAGAACGGGGTTTACGTCGCAATTGCGACGGGACGCGGACCAGCGATGCTCGCTGGCGTACGGGAGACACTTGGAATCGATACGGTCATCGGCTACAACGGTCAGATCGTCATTCATCAGAACGAGGTCATCTACAAACGTCCTCAACCGACGATGGAACTCGAGCATCTCACGGAACGGGCGAGTCGCAACGGTCACACCCTCGTCTTCCTCGGCGAGAAGGCGGGCTACACGACGAAGGCAGCGGATGAGAACGTCGCCGCTTCTCTAGGCGAGCTCGATATTCCTTTACCCGTATACGCACCAGACCATTACAAGACTGAAGATATTTTCCAGACACTCGTCTACTGCAAGCCGGAGGACGAGGCTGAATATACGAACAACTATGCCGCATTCGATTTCATCCGCTGGCATCCGCATGCGATGGATGCGATCAATGCCGGCTCCTCGAAGGCAGAGGGAATCAAACATTTCCTCAAGCTGACGGACATCAAGGTCGAGAATACATTCGCGTTCGGTGACGCGCTCAATGATCTCGAGATGCTGAAATTCGTCGGGACAGGAATCGCGATGGGCAACGGTCTCGAGGAGACGAAAGCCGCTGCCGACTACGTCACGAAACATATCCTCGAGGACGGCATCGCACACGGATTGAAGAAATTCAACCTGATCTGAGAAGAATGATTCATGAAACTTCATTTAGACACGGAAGAGGGTCACATCCACGGGTTTTAAACCGGAGCATGTGACCCTCTTTCGCTAATGCCCAAACGATTACAGGCGTTTGTAGTAGCCGATGCCGCTTCCCTCGAATCCGTTCCTCTCATAGAAGGAATGGGACTCGCCCCTGCGGTTTCCGGTATTGACGGCAATTTTCTTGATTCCTTGATCGGTAGCCCAGTCCTCGATTCCTTCGACCAGACATTTCCCAGCCTTCCTGTTCCGGAATGCTTTCTTGACTACGAGTGCGATGATCCGTACATACTTTTCATCGCTTTCGAAAGCCAGGCCGGCGAAGGCTCCTGCCATTCCAATCACTTCATCGTCCATTTCAGCAATCAACGTAAGATAGTTCGACTCACGATTGATGGCCTCGAGACGACCTGTCATTTGTTCCGTGGTCGCCGGATAACCGAGCTCCCCCATCAATTCGCCAAGTTCAGCGGCATCGTCTCCGGTCGCTCTCCTGATCACGAATGATCGTTCATAGTTCCCATGCCTGGTTCCATCTGACATCTTCATCGGCTCCCTTGATTCCCGCCTGCTTACGTCTTGTGGATCGCCCGCTCGAGCCGGTCGAGATTTTCGTTCTCTCCGATGACGACGAGGTAGTCCCCTTTCTCGATCAATTCATCCGCCTGAAGCGAGATCATGACGTTTTCGCCGCGTTTGATGGCAACGATATTCGCGCCATATTTGCTGCGAAGATCGAGATCGATCAAAGTTTGCCCTGCCATCCGGTCGCTCACCTTGATTTCGACGATCGAGAACTCTTGCGACAGGTCGAGATAGTCGAGGATATTCTGACTCATCAAGCCGTTCGCGATCCGAACGCCCATGTCACGTTCCGGATGGACGATGAAATCCGCCCCGATTTTCCGAAGGACTTTCTCATGGTAATCGTTCGTCGCCTTTACGGTGATCGATTGCACCCCGAGCTCCTTGAGAATCAAGGTCGTCAGGATGGACGCCTGGATGTTCTCCCCGATTGCTACGATGACATGGTCGAAGTTCCGAATCCCGAGACTCTTCAGTACGTTCTCATCCGTCGTATCCGCGATGACGGAATGCGTCGCAATCCCCATGAACTCATTGACACGTTCCTCGTCGGCATCGATCGCCAGTACGTCGTATCCATTCTTCGAAAGTTCCCGGACGATCGAACCTCCGAAGCGGCCTAGTCCGATAACTGCAAATTCACCATTCATTCCATAAACACTCCTTTGCCATCAACTTCAATATCAGTAGTAGTGTAACCGAAAAGACAACGAAATACTATGAACGAAAGAAGACAGGCCCTGCCCTCGAATCACTTCGATGGAAAAGGCCTGTCTTCTCTAATGAATTTATCTTCTTTAAAGCCTCATCATGCCTTTTTCGAGTGCTTGCCCGAGACATAATCGTTGTCGAACAGGAACAGCCGCAAAATCAGATAGAGTGCCGGAATCAGCAACAGCAATCCGAAGATGAAGACGACGACCAGTGCTGTCGCCATCGTTTCGTTGACGACAGCCTTGTTGATATCGATGTACGGATAGAGAATATACGGCAGATGTGTATATCCGTAACCGAACCATGCGACGGCATATTGAGCCATTACAGCAAGGAACGCCAGTCCGTAGTTCTTCTTCAGATAGACGAGCGTCACGGCGATGACGAAGAAGACGAAACTCGCCGCGAACCACCACCAGTTTCCGTTCAGGATGTTCTCATAATGCCATGCCGCCTGGTTCTTCAATCCGAAGAACACGAGCGCGCAAGCAAGGATGGTCGGACCGCTCCAGAAGAGCGCCCATTTGCGCACGAGGTCACGGGCCGGGTCATCCTTCGCCTTGTCCGCATAGTAGAGGAGGAACATGGCACTGATATAGAGCACCGAGACTACTGCGAGCAATACGACCGTCCACGAATAGAAGTTAGTGAAAAGTTTCGTACCGAGGAACGTCACCGTCTCTTCTGTCTTCCGCATGAATCCGCCTTGACTGATCGTAAGAGTCGTCGACATCGCGGCAGGAATCAACAGACCAGTCGCTCCGTAAAGGAACGTGTAGAACATGCTGTCATTCGACCCATAGTTCGCGAAAGCATAGAAACTTCCGCGAATCGCGATCAGGACGAGTACGATCGAGGCAGGGACGAGCAGCGCCGTGCCGTAGTAGTAAGCCGTGTCCGGGAAGAATCCGACGAGTCCGACGAAGAAGAAGACGAAGAAGACGTTCGTCACTTCCCAGACCGGTGAAAGATAACGGAAGATCAACTTGTTCGTCAAATGATCCCGTTTCGTGTATTTTGAATAGAATGCATAGAAACCAGCACCGAAGTCAATCGAGGCAACGACAAGGTATCCATAGAGGAATGTCCAGAGTACGGTTATTCCAAGCGTTTGAACGTCCATACCGTTCCCCCCTTATTTTTTATCGTCGGCGAACATCGCTTCACCACGTGTGTGATGCGCTTCCGCCAACTCTTTTCCAGCCGGATTGTTTTTGAACATGCGAATGAGGACGACCGAGCTCACCGTTCCGAGAAGCAGATAAAGCAGACTGAACAGGATGAGCATCGGTCCGACATGCGTCGATGTCGTCGCTGCGTCAGCCGTCCGCATGATTCCATAGAGCGTCCAAGGCTGACGTCCGATTTCAGCATACATCCATCCTGCTTCGATCGACAGAACCGCGAGCGGTCCGCCGATGAAGATGCCGCGGAGTATCCATTTGTTATACGGATTGAGGCGCTTCAGCCTGAAAGCGATCACGAAGAGCGCAGAGATCGCAGCGAGATACATGCCGATCGAGACCATCAGATCGAAGAAGTAATGGACGAAGAGCGGCGCCTGGTCCTCCTTCGCGAATTCGTTCAGACCGATGACTTCAGTCGAAGGCGCTCCTCCTGCAAGGATCGACAATGCATAAGGGACCTTAAGCGCACCTTTGATTTCGTAGCTTCCGTCAGCCTGTTCATCGAGATATCCACCAAAAATCAATTCGGCTTCATCCGTCGTCTCGAAATGCCATTCTGCGGCAGCGAGCTTTTCCGGTTGATACTTCGCCAGATACTTGCCTGAGAAGTCACCGATGAGCGCAGTCGAGAAGGCGAAAATCAATCCGGCGATGACGGTCAGGCGCAAGCCTTTCTTATGATACGTCACTTCAGCCGCACTGAGCGCCTTCTTCCGAAGGAGATGGAACGCCGCGATGGCGGCGAGGATGAACGCGACAGTCAGGTAAGCTGATACGATGACGTGTGAGACCTTCGTCGGCGTCGCTGTGTTGAACATCGCCTTCAGCGGCTCGATTTCAGTCAACGCGCCGTTGACGATCTTGAAACCTTCCGGCGAGTTCATGAACGAGTTCACCGTCGTGATGAAGAAAGCAGAGGCAGTCGCACCGATCGCGACCGGAATACCGATCAACCAGTGAAGCCAAGGATTTTTGAACCGATCCCACGTATAGAGGTAAATCCCGAGAAAAATCGCTTCAAAGAAGAAGGCGAATGTCTCCATGAAAAGCGGCAGCGCGATCGTTTGACCAGCCACCTGCATGAGAGAAGGCCATAACAGTGAAAGCTGAAGACCAATGGCCGTACCGGTGACGACACCTACCGCGACTGTTACGATATAACCTCGCGTCCAGCGACGAGCCATGAGAATGTAATGTTGATCATTGCGTTTGATACCGATGTACTCAGCAACAAGCACCATGAGTGGAACGCCGACACCGACGGTCGCAAAAATGATGTGGAACCCTAGCGTTAGCCCTGTCAAGATACGACTGAGCATGACGGGATCATTGAACATGCGTGTTGCCCCCTCTTCCTGTTGTGTCTATCTATAGTTTATATCCGTATCTTAAAGAACATAATCCTTTGTGTCTGTTCTCAAGCGTCGATGTAACAAATTGTTCACAATATTTTCGTGATTTTTTTCACAAAATGTTCGAAAAGTCGATCCTGCCATCAAAATGACAGCAGGACCGGCTAAATTCTATGAGATTAGACAAGCATCAAACATATTCCCGGAAGTAGTGATCGAGTATGTCGATCGCGAACGGAATTGCTGCTTCATCCGGGTCGAGTGTAGGCTGGTGAAGCCCTGAGGTCGGGTTGTCGATGCCGAGCCAAAACATCATTCCCGGGATTTCCTTCAGCATGAACCCGAAGTCCTCACCCGTCATCGCCGCGTCGCATTCGATGTAGCGGGCGTTCATCTTAACGAAAGCGGAAAACTTGTCTACTATATTTTTATCGTTGACCACCTCATAATAACGATTGCCGAAGTGAAGGTCGATCTTGACACCGAACGACGACTCGATGCCGCGAACGATTTCGCGAACGCGCAGTTCGAGCTTCTCCATGTCATCGCCGTTCAAGGCTCGCATCGTACCGTCGAGTTTCGCCCTGCCCGCGATGACGTTCTCGCGGATACCGGCATCGACTTTGCCGATCGTGATCACACCACAGTTCATCGGGTTGATCGAACGGCTGATGATCGTCTGAAGTTGCATGATGAGGGCAGCCTGCGCGACGACCGTATCGATCGTCAAATGCGGGAAGGCCGCATGCCCGCTCTGCCCATAGATCGTGATATGAACTTCGCGCGCGCTCGCGAAGAGGACACCAGGACGGCTAGCGATCGTACCGACCGGATACTCAGGCGCGACGTGCAAGGCATACATCTCATCTGGACGATATTTAGGGAAGAGAGGGCTTTTCAGCATCGGCTCCGCTCCTCCCGGTCCTTCTTCTGCCGGTTGGAAGAAGAAGACGATATCGTCCATCACCGGAAGCTCGACGACACGTTTGAGCAGCCCAAGGGCGATTCCCGTGTGGACGTCATGACCGCACGCATGCATGAAGCCCGGGTGTTCGGATTTGAAATCAAGTCCCGTCGCCTCCTCGATCGGCAAACCGTCGATATCCGCGCGGTATCCGATCGTCTTGTGCCCCGTCAACCCTTTTACCCTGACGAATACACCTGTCTCGAAGGTGTCATAGCTGACCCGGTCAGACGGGTAGCTTCTGATCTGACTGAGAATGAATGCCTGGGTCTTGAACTCCTTGTAGCCCGGCTCCGGAATCTTGTGAAGCTCGCGCCGCATCTCTACTGCATATTCCATCTTACAAAAATCCTCCCTCTTCCTTTACGATGTCCCAAAAGGCTTTCACTTGTTTCAACTCGAGCATCGACTCGGTCGACAAAATCCATGTATCCCGCTTCAACAGCTTTCCGGCCGAGGTTTTGAGCGGGATCTTCATCACGCCCTCGGCTTGATGGATCGTCGATTCCGGCAAAATCGCGAATCCGATGCCGTGTAACGCCATCTGTTTGCACGTCTCGATCTGATCGACGACGAGTGTCCTTGAAGGCGGACTCGCGAAGCGGTCCTGCCACCATTCAAGAATTTCTTGATAGTAGGTAGAATCGCTCTTGAACTGGACGAACGGGCGGTCCGTCTCACGCAATTGTTCGATTGAAGACAATTCACTGTCTACGAGATAAAGCGGGTCGGCGAAAAGCTTTTCCTTGACGCCCTTCCAATCTGGATTCCCCCGGATGATCCCGATATGGAAATGCTCCTCTAGCATATGGCGCATCATCTCACTCGACCATCCCGTGACGAGCTGGACGCGTACATGCGGATAACGCTCGACGAAACGTTTCAGCACTCTCGGAAGCCAGTACTGTCCCATGATCGAGGCGACTGCGATACGCAACGTACCGTAGACCTCCCCTTCTTCGGCAGTCAACTCGCTCCGCAGTTCGTGTTCCTTCCGGTTCATCTCCTTGGCGAGCGCAATGACCTTTTCGCCTTGCGGTGTCACGCTGAGTCCCCTCGATGAGCGGATGAAGAGCTTCGTCCCCCAGCGTCTTTCGATTGCGACTAACCTCTGGCTGAGTGCCGGTTGCGAGACGAACAGCCGCTCGGCTGCCCGGCGCATGTTCAATTCTTCGGATAACGTGATCAACATTTCCATTTCTGACACTTGCAATGTCTCATTCGACTCCTCATGATTAAGATGGCACTAGTTTACCACGTCAGAGAGGAAGGGTTAAATGTCACGTCATCATTTCATGCTGATCATTTCCGTGGCTGCGACGATCGGAAGCCTATATTTCAGCGAAGTAAGAGGATTCATCCCATGTTCGCTTTGCTGGTGGCAACGCATATTCATGTATACGACGGCGATTTATCTGCTCGTGACGCTGTTCCGTTCACGTCCGGTCGATGTATTTTTCGTCCGCCTGTATGTACTGCTCGGGTTTTCGGTCTCTACATATCATGTCATCCTCGAGCGGATCCCGAATGGGGATGAACTCTGTACGAGCGGTTGTCTCATCAAGTGGGTCAACTACTTCGGTTTCCTGACGATCCCGCTCATGAGCTTCACTGCGTTCACGCTTCTCGCCATCCTTGCTTTTCTCCCGCAATCAAAAAACGATTGAACGGCATTGCCGCTCAATCGTTTTTTTGATTGTCCTGTTCCCCCGATGCTCATCGCCACCATGAGTCGTGCGGTGATGCCGGCATATGGTGCTTGTGAGCTGCGCGTTCATAGATGCCTTCGAGCTTACGCGCGATCTCAGGGTCGATCGTTTTCCCCTCGAGATAATCATCGATCTGTTCGTAGGTCATGCCCAGCGCCACTTCATCCGGAAGACCAGGCTTGTTTTCCTCAAGGTCAGCCGTCGGCACTTTGACGATCAACCGTTCAGGTGCACCGAGCTCACGTAACAGGGAGCGTCCTTGACGTTTGTTCAAACCGGAGAGCGGAGTGAGGTCACATGCTCCGTCACCATGTTTCGTATAGAAACCTGTGACGTACTCGGCCGCGTGGTCCGTTCCGACGACGAGACAGCCGTAATGGGCGGCAAGGTCGTACTGGACCTTCATCCGTTCACGTGCTTTCGTATTTCCCTTATGGAAATCGCTGATCGCCTCACCCGTCGCCTCGAGAAAGGCCGCAGCAGAGGCATCGACCGCCGCTTTGATGTTGACGCTAAGTGATTCGTCCGGACGGATGAAATCCAGGGCTTGCTGAGCGTCTTCCTCATCCTTTTGTTCACCATACGGCAGGCGCACAGCATAAAACGTGTAGTCGTCTCCCGTCTCCTCGCGTAACTCTTCAACCGCCAGCTGACAAATTCGCCCTGCGAGTGTCGAGTCCTGGCCTCCGGAGATACCGAGAACGAAACCTTTCGCCTTCGCTTTCGTCACATATTCCTTCAGAAAAGTGATCCGTTCACGAATCTCCTCTTTTGCATCGATGACGGGTTTCACACCGATCGCTCGGATGATTTCTTGCTGCTTCACGTCAAACTCCTCCTGTTTCCAGCGGTTACGCTGATCATTATCATTTCAGGTCGAAGGTCTGCGCCTCTCCTTCGATTGATTGTAGTACGACCTCTTTATACTGGCTCATCTCATCAGCAGTCATGTTCAGGCGTACTTCGAATGTTCCCGTGGTCGCCTCCATCGAACCTTGTTTATCCGTACCCGGAATCGACCATTCGAATTCGATTTGATCCGTTTTGCCGGTCACGAGGTATCCTTCACCATCTTTTTTGATGACGACATCACGGAAATCGCCCTTCGTTTGAGGAGCAGCAGCTTGCTCTTCCGTCTCTTCGACAGGTTGATCCGCTTCCTCGACGGGAGCTTCGACAACTTCCTGTTTCTCGACTTTGATCGTCTGACGATCGATCATGCTGATCTCCGGTGCACCTTCTGCTGCGGCGAGGCTCGTCGCCTCAAGCTGATAAACGCCCGGTTCGAAATCCTGCTTGATTTCGACGTCGTAGCTCTTCGCTTCACCTGCTTGCCATGTCTCTTCTTCAAGCGCTTGCGTGAATGATTGGTCTTTTGAATATAGATAGACTTCCTGTTCCTCTTCATCAAGCATGCGCAGTTCGAATCGTTGCGAGCTGTTGAACGTCACTTTCGTCTTTTTTTCATTCTCGTTCGTCAGCGTCACCTTCGCATCAATCGTGCCGTCTTCTTCAATAGAAGCAGCCACACTGATGGCGATCGGTTTTACGGGTTCGGACTTACCGGCCGTCTTCTCTTCAGTCTCCTTGCCGCATCCGACAGCAAAAAGCAGGCTGCTTGCGAGCAGCACACTCGTCAATCGTCTCATCCGCGTTCAACTCCTCAAAATGATATGTATACTTCTTCATTTTACCATAAAGAAAATGGAGCAAAGACAAGGATAACCTCGTCTTTGCTCCGTTCGGCCTATGAATACATCATTCGACCATCAAGTGTTCTTCAAGCGACCGGGACGTGATTCTCGATCATTTCCGGACAAGCTGCAAGTTCCGAAAGCCCGGTCAAGAATAATTCGTCACAGATGCAGTCGCCAGCGTTCGCCGGCGCCATCAGCGTCAGTGTACGGCTGTCGTTCGTTTCAATCGTGACGACGATCCCATATTCATTCCGTTCCTTGTAACCAACTGCAAATTCAGTCTCCGCAAATAGCATCATCACGCATATCCCCTTTTCCCGCTCGGCACGGTCCATTTCTCGCAGCCATCTATTTACGACTGCTTTCGTAATTTCAATGTACCAGCTGACAAAAAAAGAAGAGTTTTAATGATTCGACATTTCGTGTTAAAAATTTGTTTCAAACCACTTATCCAATAATCCCCATTAGAATAGATGTCTAAAATCAGGGAATTTGTTTCAATTTCCGGTTCATTTCAAGTTGATTTCAGTTGTATGACAAGAAATATAGGTCTTTTTTACAATTTTTTTACTGGGATGAGTCTTATATATATGCATTCGACAGCGAAAAAATTTGTCGAATGAAAGCGAAAAGTCAGTATTTTTTTGAGTTCTTATGAACTTTCATCCATCAAACGGTTTATTTGTTGCCACACCGTCCCTAAGGCTTCTTCCCCACTTTCTATTCGTGCGAGAGCGAGTTCTGCCTGCAAAGCTACCTCATATTCCTGATCACGGACTGCTTCCTTCAAACGTTTGACTGCCTTTTCCGTTCCGACATCGAAGAGGAAGCGTGCCGCCCGCCAACGAACGAGCTTATTCTTGTCCCGCAAAGCTTCGATCATCGCAGGCTCAGCTTCAGTCAACCCCCAGTCGGATAGCGTGTCTCCCGCGGTCCGTCTGACAATGCCTGAAGGATCATGTAGGGCGTTGGTCACATATTCAAGCAGCTCTTCACGCCCTTCTTCGAACATGCCCATTTTTACGATCGCCTGCCGCCTGATTTGCATTTTTTCATCCTGAAGAAGGCGGGAGAACGTAGGAATCTGTGAACGTTCGATCGGTAGTTCATCCAGAACCGCAAAACGTTCCTTCCAGTCCTTCGACTCTGCACCTTCACGTGCAATCGTTACGCTGTCACCTTGAGCAAGCTTCTTCAGTCGTTCAAGACGGTCTTCCGGGTACGCGATATCGATTTCCTGTTCCACTTCTGCCAGGACGGCATTGAGCTCGCCGTACCTCGGGGCCTGTTCGACCCACCGCCGGTCACTGATGACGTTCGTCACGAACGGTTGCACGTACAGGACCGTGTCACGGAAACGTTCCGGCAGCCCTTTTCGACGTTCCTCCGTCCCTTTGACAGCTTTGATCTGCATCGGGACACCGAGAATGAACTGTACGAATACATGTACCGCCTCGAATTCGGCACTCGGCGCATGGGTCTCAGCATCCGACAGTTCCTCGCCGAACGCACGTCTGATTTCGATGACGAGTGAACGCCAATCATACTTCGGAAAACGCTCGACCGCGAGGAAGTCGCTGACTTGATAGACTGATTTCACTCCCGGGATATCGAGTAGCTTCGCCACATGCTCAGGTGCACCCATCGCATGTTCGAATGTCTTTCCTTTTTCAGTGAACACTTCGTCGACGATGATTTTCATGTTATTCGGACTTGGTGTCGGTTCAATCGCAATTATCTTCATACTTATCCCCTCCATATCCATCATTAAGAAATATGACAGTGAATGCAAAAAAAAAGCTCCGCGAGAAGCGGAGAATATCATTTCGAAAGAAAACATCCCTCGATCGCTTCACAAAATGCATCCGGGTCTTCAAGCATCCCCATGTGACCGCTCTTCGTCACGACCTTTGTCAAGTGTTCGCCGTCAGGTGCGAAAGCACGCTCTTCTGGAATGAGGTCGTCTTCCTCCCCGCGTATCAACAGCCCAGGAATTTTTGCTTCACTCAAAGCATCGACATAGTCGTCCCGGTCCCGCATCGCCTTCAGCGCACGGATCGCGCCCTCTTCAGAAGTTTCATATCCGATGTCACGTGCATGCTCGACCACGGTCGCATCCGCGTCGTCTGCGAATAAACCGGGTATCATCCCGTCGACGAAAGGACGGATTCCCTGTTCTTGAATGATTTTGATGTTTGCATCCCTTTTTTGTTTCGCTTCATCGGTATCGGGTCTTCCTGTCGAATAGACGAGACCGAATCCGCTCAATTTTTCCGGATGGGATGCGACAATTGAAGCAGTGATATATCCGCCGAAAGAATGGCCGATCAAAACCGGCTTCTCATCCTCTTCACTGATACTCTCCAATACGCAGGCCGCAAACTCCTCGATCATCTCCGGTCCCGCATCGGCACCATCATGTCCAGGCAAAGTCAGGAGCGTGACGTCGAACGAACGTTCAAGTCTTCCTTTCACCTTGTCGAAATAGCCAGGTCCTCCGCAAAATCCGTGGATTAGGGTCAATCTTGTCTTAGTCATGAAATCAGCTTCCTCTCAATGTCATTTTCGTTCAGGACGATCACGCCACTCGGACGCGAGCATCCGGTACATCGTCAAGTCCATGAAGCGTCCATGGCTGTATGCATAATCCTCCAGCAGTCCTTCAGCCTGAAAACCGAGTTTCTGGACGAGAGCGTTCGACGCGACGTTTTCCGGAGCTACGAGCGCGCTGATCCGGTGAAGATCGAAATGATCGAATCCGTGTGTCAAAACGGCTCCCGCCGCCTCGTAAGCGACTCCTTTTTGCCACCACGTCTGACTCACTTCAAAACCGATTTCCGCGCGATGATATTGTGCGAGCCAATTATGATAGCCGATCGTCCCGATCAGTCGGTTCGTCTGACGGTCTGCGATCGCCCATCTGATCGCCTTTCCCTGCGCGAACTGCTCCTTGAAATAGCTGATGACGTTCTTCGCTTCATATACCGTGACCAGCGGATCGGAACCATAGTAATACATCACGTCGTCATCCGAGAGAATTTGGAACAGATCTTTCGCATCCCTGCTCTCGAGCTCTCGGAGCAAAAAGCGTTCCGTCGTCAGCTCCGGGAATGGTTTTCTAAGTCCCCACACCTCGTTCACCTCTTTTCCCTTCTATTTTACTTTATGCCCCTTTTCCTGAGGAAATATCCTTTTCGCTGCCGTTACCTTTTTGCTAGTATGGAAGAGACTAGGAAGTATTTGAAGGAAGGGGACCCTGCGGATGTCTAGATCTTTGCTCTACCTATATGAAGACACTGAGAATCAGCGGTTGACCATGGCTGGCGTCACATTGGCTGATTTCCTGGTGATGAATCCTATAAATCGTCCGCTGATCGTCTCAGGCGGAAAGTTTGAACAAGCCCGCCAATCGCTCCGGACACGCTTTTCCTACCTTGAGCCACATGAGCTGAAGAGCTTCGTCGCCTCTCAGGATGTCGAGAAGCAGCCTATCACTGCGATCGACGTCCGCTCCCTTCAGACGCTCGATACATTGACTGACGTCGAGATAGCAGAAATTCTCTTCCTTATGCATATGAAACGTGGGATGCCAAGTCCCTTCCTGAAGTCCGTCCAGAATGAAATCGCCTACTTCAGCGAAAAGAACGGCGCGCATTCCTTCCTCTATTTGCGTCACTGGGAACAACTCGAGCAAGCGGTCGCTAAATTGCTTCGCCATAAGCTCGTGATTGAAAGCAAATTGAGTCATATCGAGCCGGTCATTCCGGAAGTCGTCAGGAAGTTACGAGCGATGCTCCCATCTGGTATTTTGATAGATCTTGATAAAATCAGCCGATCCATTTTTTCACGCCAACTGACGTTGCCTATCTATGTCGCAGGGCGATATGAGGACATGGAGGTGCTATCTGAGGATTTCGAAGCCGGAAAAGAGTCAATCGTAAAGCGCGGAGCACTCATTTATCGAAAGAAGAATTGGATTTTCGAGGTGGAATGAACTTTCAACGTCGAGCGGGTTTCCGTTCAGACGTTTTTTTCATATCTCATTTTCTCGTTTTGTTCACCTATATTTCCAAAACGAGGCTATATGACAAAACCATTACCTATTTTTCTGAATTTTCTAATGAGATTGTCATGGCATCTTTCTGCAGCTTCGCTATAATAGGGATAACCTTTTTAGAAGAGGTCAATCCAGTCTGGTTTTTGAGAGGGAGGAACTCTAATGGAACAGCTGAAAGTGAACGGAATCGCCTCATTCACGAAGTTCGCGACGAACGGCAGCATCTTGAAATTGAAGGACGCAGCACTCGGCGAACGAAAGCTATCATTGAATGACGCAGGTTCGATGAGTATTTCACCAATCGATGAGGAGACGGGACTCTTTAAGATTCTCGGCCACTCACGAGAGACGCTAGTGGAGCTGACATTGCCCCGCCAGTCGTGTGAAGTCGTTCACGCTTGGCTACTCCATAAACTAAAACGGCAGAAGAAAAACAAGTCTTCATTCGCACAATGAACCAGGAGGATTCTTCGTCTTCGAGGCGGAGAGTCCTCTTTCCGTTCGTCATGAGAAAATTGTCGAAAAATTCTTTTTCCCTTCTTATGACGATGGTATAGTAAAGCAGGAATATTCAGAGAGAGGATTTTTAAGAATGATGAAACGTAAAGATATCACCGCGCTCGGATTCATGATTTTCGCCCTCTTTTTCGGGGCGGGCAACTTGATCTTCCCCCCGTCTCTCGGTGCGATGGCTGGGTATGAGTTCGTCCCCGCTATGTCCGGCTTCATATTGACCGGTGTCGGTCTGCCTTTCCTCGGACTCATGGCAATCGCCTGGGCAGACGGCGGCATCAGCAAACTGGTTTCACCGCTTCCGAAGAAGATTGCCTTCGTCCTGACATTCCTGCTCTATGTCGCGATCGGACCTTTCTTCGGGATTCCCCGGACGGCGGTGGTCACCTATGAGCTCGGAATATCGCCTTTCATGGCTGACTCCACGGCTTCCTTGTTCGTGTCATCGCTCATCTTCTTCGGATTGACACTGTATCTCGTCATGCGTCCCGGTAAACTTCTGGATGTCATCGGGCGCTTCATCACTCCGCTCCTGCTGATCGCTCTCTCGATCTTGAGCATCAGCAGCATTGTAAATCCTTTGTCTGCCGTCAGCTCTCCCCAAGCCGGTTACACAGACGCAACAGGCGCTTTCTTCGAGGGGTTCCTGCAGGGCTATTTGACGCTCGATGCACTCGGGGCGCTCGTATTCGGAGCGATCATCCTGCAGACGATCAGGGCGAAGGCGGTCACGCAATCGAAAGATCGACTGCGGATTCTGCTGCAGGCCGGTGGGATCGCTGCAATCGCGCTCGCACTCGTCTATACGGGTCTCGGTTATCTCGGCGCAAGCAGCTATCGAGCCGCCGGTTCACTTGACGGCGCTGCCCTGCTCAAACATTTCGCCGAGAACACGTTCGGTATGACAGGTATCATCCTGCTCGGGCTCGCCATCCTGCTTGCCTGCCTGACGACGTCCGTCGGGCTCGTCTCCGCTTTCGCTGAATATGCTGCTACGGCTTTTCCGCGCCTGTCGCTGCGTACGACGAGGATCACGACAGTAGCACTTGGATTGATCATTTCGATCGCGGGTCTTGAGACATTGATCGCTGTTGCGCTACCGACCCTGCTCTTCCTGTATCCCGTCGTCATCGGTCTCATCTTCCTGTCCTTCCTCAAGCCATGGCTGAGAGGACCAGAGGCCGTTTATCGCTGGACGCTCGGGACGATTTCGATGTTCTCGCTGTTCGGGGCTGTCGATAACCTCGGATATCTGCCAGAGATGTTCGAGACTGCCTTCGCCTCTCTTCCGCTCGCGAAAGAGAGCATGGCATGGTTGCTTCCCGCCACAATCGTCTTTGGCATAAGTTCAGGAATTGGACACTATTCCGAAGTCGAGAATGAAGAAAAACGGGCGGGCTAGTGTTTCCGCTTTCACTGTGTGATATGATGAGCTCGTTGCGAATTTTTTAGATAATGGAGGAACGAACGGTATGGATAAGATTGCTTGGGTTACCGACAGCATGGCCTTCTTCCCGAACGGGGAAGCGGAGAAGCTCGGAATCCATGTTGTACCGACACAGATCATCATCAAAGGTGAGGCTTTTCTCGAGTATGAAGATCTCTCGGTGGAACAACTATACGCGCGGATGGAAAAGGAGAAAGTCGTCCCAACGACATCACAGCCTTCGTTCGGCACGCTCGTCGAACTTTATGAACGTTTGAAAGCCGAAGGATACGACTACGCTTACGCAATCCACATCACGAGCGGGTTGAGCGGCACCTTTTCTAGTTCGGTCGCTGCAGCTGAGGCTGCCGATTTCAAAGTATACGCCCTCGATTCCTACACCGGCGCGGCCAACCAGCAAGAGCTGCTCCGCATTGCGATGGACCTCGCCTCGCGCGGCAAAAAACCGGCAGAGGTCATGCATGTGCTCGAGCAGTTCAAACACCATTCCCACTTCTACTTGATCATCGGGAATCTTGAAACGATGCGGCGCAGCGGGCGTGTATCTAGCAGCCAGTTCCTGCTCGCGAACATGCTGAACATCAAGCCAATCGTCAAATTCGACGAGAAAGGTGTTCTCGTCCCATTCAAGAAAGTCCGTTCGTTCAAGAAGGCCTTCAAGGAGATGGCGGATGAAATCGTCTCGCTCGTCGCCAAAAATGGCTTGCACGACAGAAGACTGCATATCAGTCAGACGATGGCACCCGAGGAGGCGGAGCAACTCAAAGCGATTCTGTCGCCCCGCTTGCCGGATGTCTCGATCGAGATCAGCCAATTCGGTCCGTCGATCCTGACGCACGCCGGTGCTGACACGGTCGGTGTCTACTGGTTCGACGACATCGCCTATTGAACAGCAGGAAAAATAAGAGAGTGGGCTCGTCAAATGACGATGCCCACTCTCTTATTTGATATTCTTAGCCTTTATTCTGCTGGAAGCGGTCATATACGGCTTGTAACAATACCTCACCCGTTTCCTCGACCGTCTCGAAGCGGTGACCGTCAATCGATGCCGCGACCCGGCTGCCGTGTACGATCAACGAATCAAAATCGAGCTGTTCCTTCAAATAGGTCACAGCCGCATCAAGATCTGCTGGAAGAGCATGTTGGCGAAGCCAGTTGTCGTATCGTTTGTCATGCTTGCCATCCTTCAGAATCGCGTTCCCCCAACCGATGATCGCCCATTTCGGCGGTGCATCGATTTGGAAGAGCTCGATTTTTTTATAGGATCCCTCATCAAGATCCGTCAGCGGGATGATCTGTTCTGCCTCAACGAGACGTTTCAGCCGGAGATGTCCGCGCATCGTCATGAAACGCTTTCGCTCCGTCCGATCGACGAGCAACGTCGGGACAGTCAGCCCGCTCACTTCCTGTTCACTGAGCAACAATGTATCTACATCTACGAGAAGCACTTATATCCTACCTTTCCTTCGATAAGGTTCTATGAACGCATAGGTCGAAAAGAGAAGGAACCCGGCGAACAGATAGCCTGCAATGACGTCCGACAAAAAATGGACGTTCAGGACGATTCGTGTCATCCCCATAGCCAAGACGAGCATGATCATCGCACCTGCGAGGATTTCTCTATACGACCGCTCGAGGAATCGCCAAGCGACCATCAGGAAAGCGATGTACAGACCGAACGCCATTGCAGCATGACCGCTCGGGAAACTGTATCCCACTCCTCCGACGAAGTCGTTAAGTGACGGGCGCTCACGTTGTAAAACCAGCTTTGCATATTCGTTGCCGAATGCGACAGCGCACGTTGCGAGAAATAGCCAAATCGAGCCAGCCTTGTCGCGCCACAGGAGATAGCTCGCTATAGAGAGTAGCGTCACGATGACGAACGTCCCTCTTCCGGAACCCGCAATCGTCAGCAAACTCACCCAAAACGCAGGATCCTCCTTCGCCATTTTGGCGGACAGTTGCCAGTCAATAAGAAAATGACCGTGTTCCCGCACCTGATAGGCGATAGTCAGAAGCAAAACGAGCAGCACGGCAGAAAGCGCCAGCCACTTCTTGTTCATCCTCATCAGTAAGTCCCTTTTCGCGTCTCAAGTTCTTCCGCCGTATAATCCATCTTGTCGCGCAGGCGGTGCGCGAGGCGCCCTGAGGCATTCGCCGCAATCGCCGCGACGATGTCGTCCATGAATGTATTGACTTTTCCATCGTCGAGTTTCGTGTCGAGTTCCTTGATGATACCGACCTTCGCCTTATCGAGATATCCGAACGTCGTCACGGCAATCGATCCGTATGTGTTGACCGCACCGATCGCAATCGTCTCGTCGACCCCGAACAGTCCTTCGTCGGAACGAATGATCGACAGGAGTGGTTCCGAGAGAAGACCTTTCTCAGCCAGGATATCGAGTTCCGCACCGACGAGGATCGCATGTTGCAACTCCCGTTTCTCAAGGACGCGTTCCACTGAGGACATGCAAGTCTCGAGCGTCAAGTCGATCGTATAGGGTGCTTGCATCTGATAGACGATTTCAGCAATCGCGTGCATCGTCACGCCACGCTCGTGCAACTTCTCGATTGCCGCCTGTTTCACTTCTTTCGAATGTGCTTTTTTCTTCATTACCAATCCACCTCTTTCAAAAGTACATCACAAGTATACACGCTGCCACTAAAAACATATACGGACGTGTTCACGTCCTGTCTTAGATAAGTTCCTGCTTCGTCCTATGTCTCTCCTGTGAGAGTTTTCTCCATAGTCCACAGGCGTAGATTCCGATGTAGCCCACCGTATGTGAAGCCGTATATGTTGCGTTGTATTACCAGCAGTTACGCTCCCTTTTTTACACCAACACCGTGTATTCTTTTGAGTTCTGTAAGTTGATCGCTGCGTTCAAATCTCGGTCCAAGCTGTTTCCACAGTCATCACAGTCGTACGTTCTTACATGCAGGGGCATTTTCTTTCTGGATCC
>NZ_QPKS01000007.1 GCF_003344535.1 Exiguobacterium flavidum
ACAGATCGGTGCTCATCGGACCATCCCTCCCTTGAGGAGTTCGACATAGACGTCCTGCTTGCGTTCCGGCGCTTTCAACGTCTTGTACTTCTCATTCACTTGCGGGAGGAGCGTGGTCTTCTTGCCCGCGACCGTGGCCAGGTGCACGGCGATGTCACGGAAATCGTTCCCGCTCACGAGGTTCAAGCGTCTCACCTCCGCCAACGCCTCGTCGCAGTGCTGCGGATGGAGGGTGGCGGTCCGAAGGACGACCGTCATCTGGTCGATCAGGTGCCGAGGATATTTCGCCTCAAGCGACTCCAGGAACCAGGCGGCCATCTCGCGGTCGGAGAAGATTTCGCGTACCTCCGCCGCCATTCGCTCCTTGCGCGTCGCTTCACGGGCGTGATGGCTCGGGTCGGAGACGAGGATGCCTTTACCTCGCGCCACCGCGTGGTGCGCGAGGACCTCTCCGGTCGCCTCGAGACAGATGCAGAGACGATCCCCTTCGATCCGGACGACGGCTTGGTTCCGTTCGCCTGTCCGGTAGGTCCCTCTCGGGACGCTGTAACGATTTCCGTCATAGCGAATCACGTTGTCCTTCTGGATGTTCCTTGTTATACTGGACTCGAGAACTTTCTCAAAAATGTAAGTACCAGAGACTCGTCGTAGGTGTGGCTTTTCCAGGGCATGCACCTCGACGGGTCTCTTTTTTGTGTTGTGATGTACTTTATGGTTGCCTGTCCGGGCGAGCCAGGCGATCGTGGCGCCGTTCCAGTCGGCGATCGTACTGAAGACCCGGTTCTTGCTGAAGTTGTTCTTGACGAACTTCACGACCTGTTCGACCTTCCCCTTGGACTCCGGATCGCTCTTCCGGCACAGATAGATGCTGAATCCGCGCGTCTTATGATAACGGGAGAAGGCGGAGGTGAGGACGAGATCGCCAGCGTTCTCGCTGACGGACAGGAGCGCGTCCTGGTCGTATACCATCTCCGAGGGCATGCCACCGAAATACCGGAAGGCATTTTCGTGGCACTGGACCATGTCCGCCGTCCGGAAGGGACGGTCGAGCCACTCGACGTACTTGTAGCGGGAATGGGAGAGCACGAAGGCGATGAAATAGAGACGCCTGGACTCTCCGCCCGTCGTCTTCGCCACGGTCTGTCCGAAGTCCACCTGGGCCTGCTGCCCGATCCGGGTCTCCGGGACGGCGCTGTATTCTCTCCGTTGTATGGCTTTCGGGATGTGGTAGGTTTCTCGAAGCTCGTTCACGTAGTTCCTCACGGTGTTCTCCTGCACATCCGTCATCGCGAGCCGTTCTTGTATCCAATCGAATACCTGTGCCCCTGAGAGGTCAGGGTGTTCCTGCAGCCATCCGAGGATCTGCTCCCGATAGGGATCAAGCTTTTTCCTCCTGTTCCCGAAGGCGGCCTCGAACTCCTTGAACTCCTCATAGTCCATTTTGAGATAGGCGCTCACGCGTCCTCGGGACACATTCATTTTCTTCGCTATGCGGCTCTTGGAGAAGCCTAAGTCCTGCAAGGCTTTCATTTCCACGTACAGTTTCATTTTTTCCACTCCAGTCGTCCTCACTTTCGATGATCTATACCATGTTGAGTATAGACTCGAAGCGAGCGGATTCGGGTAAAAACTGCACATCCTTAATTGGGGAAAACTGCCCTCTCTAATATAGCGGTTTCAAAGGCATCGCTATGTAATGCAAAATGCGAAAAAAAGACCCTAAATCAGACGATACAAATTACTGTGTTCGTTGATTTCGGGTCCTGTATGATTTACCAGTTAAATACATAACGTGGTATTTGGCTGTTTGATGAGCTTAGTATAGAACAGAAAAATGCAAGCGGAGATATAAGCTGTAATTTTTTTACTTGCAACCACTTTATTTAAGCATCATTTAAGTATTAATCCTTCTTCCAATACTACTCTTTCGTAAATCGAGAACAACTCCTTACATTGAGCTTCTGAAGGAAGGTAGTAATCTTCTTTAGATACTTTAGTTAGAGAATTGAGGCCAAAGGAAGATAAGCCCCTTCTATTTTCAGGTTTACTACAGTATTCAAAGATTTGGAACCATTTCTCTTTACCTAATTCAATGACAAAAGTTTGTTTTTCTATTCCAGAATCCATTTTTTTTTGAACCTTTTCTTCCTTTTTTTCATATAACACTTCTTCTTTTTCTTTCAAAAATTTTGCGGGAATGTCCAAATCTAGATTCATTTTTTTGATTTCTTCCCAGCATGCTTCTCTTTTACACCACTGAGAAACATTCGAATGACCTACAGGGGGAGTAATAATATTTTCATGAACTGCTTGTGCAATTTTTTCAATTTCCTTATACAGAGTACCGTCTACAAATTGCTCTTCCCATATAGGATTAAAATTGAAGTACTGTCTCATTTTCTTAATCCAATAAGATAGATAGGAAATCGAATATGCAACCGTTTGAGCTCTGTAACCTCCAGTGTACCACTCTGCGTTAGATGTCATTTTTTCAACAGTTCTAAATAAAATGATTCTTGAAATTGCATCTTTATAAAAATTCTCGGTAATCGCCATCTTGTTTTTTTCTAATAACCCAGAAACATAATTGGCAAAATCTCCAAAGCAATATTGTGCTCCCCTACTAACTATATAGGGTTTTTGAAGCCATGCGTTTTCACTTTTTGACAAAAAAGTTTTGTCTATAAGCTGATGTTTCGGATTTTCAATCAAAAATTGTTTTTGTTTTGATTTCGTCAAATACAGTTGTTCATTTAAAAATTCTCCTCTAACGCGCTCATAATACCATCTAGTCATTTTTTGGCTACCATTTTGTGGGTTTACCCATATTCTTGTAGAATAATTTTTCATATCTTTATGGAATGGACTATTTGAGAAGAAGTCCGATTTATTCACTTTATTTTGCGTGTTAGCATATTCTGCAACTTTAGAAACAAATTCTGAATGAGTGTCTCCCCCATCAATTACAGAGAGCTTCATCTGTACAACTACTTGACTAATGTCTAATTTTTCATTTTTTTTTGCAGCATATATTGAAGAGGTAGTTTGCCCGCCATTTACAATTTGAAAGTTGTGAAGCCTAACGATCATTCCTTGTTCAATCTCAACTTCCGAGGCAGTTGCTGTAATTCCATTATTAAAGGCAAAAAAATCAGTAGGGGCACCGGTGATGGTATTTTTGATACCCTTATTTACATTCCCTCTAAATTGTAAAAATGTACGAACATTTTGTTCAAGCAACCGTTGCCCAAACTTATCATAAATTTCATACAATTGATCACCATTCAAATAAGTTAGATAAGACGTATAAACTTGAGAATCCGTAGGAATTTTTAAATAGGGGATTTTAGTTTCAATTTCAAAAGAGCTATCTGCATTTTTAGTACTATAATTTTTGTATAAGTATTCAATATCAATAATTCTTGTTTCAAATTCAAAATCACTATTTGAAAAATCATTTGTTTTTATGAAGTTTTTACTTATTAATCCGTCCGTTAGCAAAAACATTTTTACCCTGTTAATATCGCCTGATTGAAATTTTCTGTAAATATTATATGACATGCTATAAGCAGGGGAGGTTTCTTCTAATTTTTTATACAGTCCCTCAAAACTTTTTACGATAAAGTTATACAGTCTCGTCATTTTCTTATCGATAGTTCCAAGGGTTAATGTTGTAATTTCATTATCCTGAAAGTACTCATGTGTAAGAACAGACAATATTTTTCTTTCTTCATCAAAATCAAACCCATAGGCTTCGATTGGCTGTCTTCCTGTTAACAACCTGATGTCCGCCTCGGTGTAATTTACAGATAGTTCCCCTGTGCTCACCAACTCTTCACAAACTTGCTCAAAAAACGCTTGAGGATTTAGTAACCCTCTACTTTCCGCAACAGAAAGTGTGGTCTGTAAAAAGTCTTCGTGAAACTCTTTCAAAGTAGTCAATTCAGTTCACTTCTTTCTCCTAAAATCCTAAAGGGGTCCTTCATGACAAAATCTCTGCACTGTGATAAATCAATTTGATATTTTAAATTACTTATCTCGTTAGGTATATGGTTTATTTGAACTTTAGGGAATGCATCGTTCACTTCATAAAAAGTAATTCTATCTACTCTGAATCTTGTTAAATTCTCTTGATGAAATATTTCAAAATATCCATATTTTTCAATTTTAGATTCAAGTGTTTTAATTTCTTCTTGGTTCCTTTCAAGAATCAAACGTTCTTTTATAAGTGCGATCAAATCGGCAACGGTTTGACCCTCTTCATCCATTCCTAGTGCATATACCATTAAAGTTAAATATTCTTTTACAGTATAGAGTTGGTGGGGACTAGATATGGAGATAATGTCTTTTTTAGTTGATCGATGAGACTTCACTTCCAGTACACTATCTTTGAAGATAAAATCTTGTTTATCTGCTTCTGGCCCCACCCAAGTATATATACTATCTTTCATTGATTTTTCTCTAGCAACGCTGTACAAAAGTGCATGTAATTCTGAGAACAAGCCCATTTGAACTTCGACAGCCAATTTATAATCTTTATTATTCTCTAAGAACTTCTGCCAGCGCTTCAAGCGATTCACCACAATAATGATCATGGATTTTTCATCTGGAGTTTCTTGTGTAGAATCAATCAAGTCTTGACATAGTCTTGAAAAAAGATCACTTTCGCTAGATTCTTTTAACAACAAAAACCATTCGATAGATCCCGATTGATTTTCTTTCTTAATTATTTCGATGTTTTTTAATTTTATATCTTCTATATTAAAGGCTTCTTTATGTTTGTTACTCAAAGAAAATTTTATTGCATAATTCCCTTTCAACTCTTCCCTGATCCAAAATATGTCATGTACAATAGTAGCCCTTCTTTGACTCCCAAAGGCCATTTCGTTCCACGGATTAAAAATCATCACCTTCCTCCTCTTCCATCATCGATTGAATATAGACTGTGTTCACTTGTAGCTTCACATTTCCGTAACTACTTTGAATTCCCCCAGGAAAACTTATTCCAAATGCAGCTAAATTCTCAGTTCGATTGCTCCCCTTAACCTGTGCGCTAATTAAGTGTAGCATCAGGAGAGGTCTGTCCATCGATTGCCTTACTGCTTTACGAACAGAAAACTCTGTAATTAAATCTTTTATACCCTCATCTTTTTGCGCCTTTCTTTTTTGGGTGTTCTCTTCTTTCTTCTTTTTAATTTCTAAAATTTGTTCTTTATCTAAAGTAATAAATTCTGCGTTCCCAGATGAAACTTGTCGATGCTCGACTTCGTAAAAACTTCCTCTATCGGTAACTTTTCTTTCTTGATAATATCCATTAACCCCCTCAATCAATAAAGGTTGATCACTGTTACCCGAATATAAAGCGACGTCCCATTCTGTATCCACCTGGTCAATATACTTTCTAATGAACTTGATTGGTAATTTTGACCTCATCCCGAAATCATCTAAATCCTGCTCGTAAATTTTGAATTCATCCAAAAATTTTCCGACTGTATCTCTACTGATATTTGTCCAATATCGTTCTTTCTTTTGCTCATGTTCTTCATTAAGGTATTTTATTGTATTTTTAATTATCAATGTGTTGTTCTCATTAACATCCCTATCTTTCAAAATCCATGATGTTTCTTTCAAGTGTCCATCTAACTTCATTTCAAAATCTATGCTTCCAGAATTTTTTAACTTATTTCTGGCTGTGACTTGGAGACCGCTATCAGGATGTTGTTTAACTGCCAAACCAAAATCTCTTGGAGTCATTTCCTGTCTGCTCATCTCCTTCAAATCGTCTACCAAATCTAAAGTTGCCTCTGTAATAGTTCTAAAATTATCGAATGTTTCTTTGTTCATATATACCTTACACAAATCTTCATACCCAGGTCTGTATCCAAACCATCTTCCCATTTGCATTAAAGTATCATAAAAAATTGTGTTTCGAAGAAAATAACTAACTGACAGCCCCTCAAGAGTATAGCCTCTAGATAAACTTGTTCCACCAATAACAATTACATTGCTAGCGAAGTCCTTACGGTATTCTAATTTTACTTTAGTGTCCTTATGAACTTCATAAATTTGAATCTTCCCTATGATTTCTGTGACTTTAAAAAGTATAGTTTTCCAATCAAATTCAATTTTTCCTGTGTAATGCTTATCAAAAGTATCTTTGATTTTTTGTATTTGCTTATTTTGAACTTCAACGTTCTCTTTATTTCCGTCAACAGTTAAATGTTGTCTTATCAATTCATAATATTTATTTACTGTCTTTGCTATACTTTGATGTACAGCTGTAAACCTTGACGCATGGATGAGCATACTGTTATGTTGATTTTCTTGATCCCTTAAGTGCCTAATGGCTACGTTAAGTATAAATAATCTTATGGCATCTTCCAGACTTTCAGGTAGACTATCTACTTCATAGTCTTTTTTGTGTTTAGATGGTATCAAATCTGCGGAATCATCAATTTCACAAAAGTGTTTTTTTTGAGGATCCAAATAAATTTTTTCCGCACCTAAGTAATTACTAGGTGCATTCAGTGCATATATAAAGTCTTCAGGAAACAAGTCTTTTCCTAGATTTTTAGTATCTGTTCGGTGATCAATAAATATATTGGCATAAGGTGTTGCTGTATAAGCAACATAAGAACTCTTTCTAAAAAGTTTTAGTAATGCACGAATTTTTTCGTTTATTTTGGTAGGATCTTCCTCTTCTTTTGTATTGATGGACGCGTAATCAGATTCATCATCGATTAACAACATGGCGTGATTTACTACACCTTGCGAATAATGCGTATTGATCCATGAAATCACGTTATCGAGCGTCTTAGTATTTTTCTTTATGACTACAATAACCGGACTAGAAATGGTATCCAGGCTAATCCCTTGAGAGTTACTGTCTGCATCTCTTTTATTAAAATCTTTTGTTTTAGAAGTTAAGCTTATGGGCCGCTTATCTTCTCTGTACTTAGATTGATTACCAACACCTACTCTTTCATATAAGTCCCTGCCTATAAATGAATAATTAAGCCTTTCCTGCGTTTGATTTCTTAAATTATTCATTGCACCAGCTATCACAACGATAAATTTGTACCCAGCATCGGCTGCTTTACAGACAAGTGAAGAATAGTTCCCTGTCTTTCCCGACTGTACGTGTCCCACCACCATTCCATATCTCTCAAATTGATCTTCCTCAGGGTTGCCAATATGATTCATTATTACATCAGTGTCCTCGTCAATACTTTTTAGTACATCAGCTGGGAGGTTTTCACCCATATATTTTTTATATCTCTCAGAATAGTAATTCTCTTGTTCGACCTTCTTCTTAGAGGACCACCATGTATTGTCTCGTTCTTTTTGCCGATCACCTGTCACTACAATTCCGACTTTAGACTCGACATCATACTCGGTTTCCAGTTCTCTTATCATTCTGCTCCATTGCATTTCATCCAGTTGTTCACTGCCGTCAAAATTTTCGATTCCGTTAGTCGTAAAAAGAAATTGAAGAACCTGTTTGTTCGATACAAGATCTTTACATTTATCGATTACTAAATTTATTTGTCCCTCCGCTAGCGGTTTCTTCTCTGTCGCCAAAGCATTTTCCACCTGTTTTTTGATTACTTGATAGACATTTTTTTCCATTTTAATCACCCTTTCACATCTTTGAATATTTCTGTTTTTAATAATTGCTCTAGTTGTTCTTTAGACAAATCTAAACTTAATAAAATCGAAAATAAATCTTGTTTCTCTTCTGAAGAAATTAATTTGAGCTGATTTATTTTATGAGGGTCGGTTAGCATATGAGCTTGTATTGACGAAATCGGTAAATAGGCTTCTACGCCTTTAAGATATGTATTCAGTATTAAGTAAAGTTGTTCATTGAGATTTTGCTTTAATTGATAGAGTACAGGGTGTTCACGATTAATTTTAAAAATTATTTCTTCCTTCCCATGAAATATATCCCAAAATGGAAATATCGTTTTGTCCTCTATTATGGTTGCTCGTTTAGTATATGTTCTCTCTCCTCTATTCAAAACTTGATTCATAATTTTTTTCAATTCATTCTTTATAATAGTGTTCGGATTAGCTGTAGACTTCTTAACATCAATATTCCAAAAAGTATCTTGATCATTTGTGATATCGACTTTTATCCTTACCAACCTATGAGCATCAGAAAGTTTATTTAATCCCCACCACGTACCATGAATCAACAACCTACCTCCTCTATACAAATAAAAGCCTTGCGATTTAGTATATCCCTCATCGGTTGCATATTTTTGATAATCTGATGGGCTTAATTTACTATGATGTGGCAAAATATAAGGAGTAATATTTATCTTTTTTTTGTCCAATATTATTATTTGTTTCGGTAATATTTGAGTCGCCATATTGCTTTCATTAAATGGATTAAATGGTTTAATTACATTGTTATTTAAGTCGAGTGAGAATTTTCTACCGACTATGCTTCCTTCCAAGAATCTATGGAAGACGAGTGACAAATGTCTCCGTAATAAATCCAATGATTCGTAATATTCATCAGTACTAATTCCATCAATTTCTTCCCAAATTATCAATGTCCCTTTATCTTGCTTCTCTAATCTCTGATAAAGATTGTAACTTTCAAATTCTTCTAAATTCGGTTCAATTAGAATCCATTCGTTTTCTTTCTCAATTAAAGATAAATCCCACCTTCTAGCATTTATCTGACCGTTCTTTTTTGTGATTGTTGTCAAACGTTTACATTGAGAAAAAGAAGCAGTTTTAAGTCCCAGTCCAAAACGACCTAAATCTTTGTTTTCTCTCTCAGAAGAAGGGTCTTTACTCCCTAGACGCATAGCTTCAATCAGTTCTAATTTATCCATTCCAGAACCGTCATCTAATATTCCTAATTTCATACTAGGCTCTATTTCAGTCTCAATAGAGATTTTTTTGGCATCAGCCGCAATGCTATTATCAATAATATCTGCTAAAGCTATTTGAAAGTCATAACCCACATCCCTGAGCGATTTGATAAAGTTGCTTAGGTTTGGTCGTACTATCTCATTCACCAATATCACCAGCCATCATTTTACTTTTAATTACATTTTATACATCGTTTTTCTCGATATTATACCATATGTTTTTAAACATAGTTATTTTTCTTTACATCGTGAATCACTTAAAATTATGACAAAATATATGGTAATCATAGTCAATTTTTCTGAATTTAATAATTTCGACTACTTCTTTCTAATTGACTTTAATTTTACGTGAGTTACTTTTTCAGTATGAACTCAAATATCTCTTCTTTAATGCTCAAATTATACAAACTTTAATAACCTAAGAGCTCCTACAAACTGACTTTCCTTGAAGACATTGAGATGTGATATAAAGTGACTTCTCCTTATTGACAAACTCGAAATTTGAAAGATATGAGAAAAGGTGTTCATTCCTGCAATCTTTGCAAGACGAACACCTTTTCTTTCTCATTGCGGCACTTCAGGTAATAATTTTCATAATTAAATATAGCTTGTATTTTTAACATTGTAAGCCGACAAAAATAATGAAAGTAGTTTTTCTAACAGACTAATAGATCAATTGGTTGAATGTTGTCTATCTAAATATTCAAGCATTCTTTCAGCTACAGCCTTTGCCATCAAAGGAGGAACAGCATTCCCTACTTGTTGATATCTTTCGTCTTTCTTTCCCTCAAAAATAAATTTGTCTTGGAAAGATTGTAAACGTGCAGCCTCTCTAATACTAATAGCTCTTGCCTCTTGAGGATGTTGCCACATAGACTTTCTAACATTAATAACAGTGGGTGATGGTTCATTATAATTCAACCTTAAATATACAGTATTTTGAGTTCTTGATGCATCGCTGTAAGTTTCTTTTAAATACTCAGGTAGGCTATGGAAGTTTTTGCCATCTGTTTCCAACATTTTATTGTATCTTTCTTGAATAAGCTTAGAAGTGTTGGTGTTAATATGATCAAAAATCTCTGTTTCCTTCATATTTTCACGGTAATATTCAAGCAACTCTCCTTTTTTTTCATAAGGTTTATAAGTATTAGCATCATATGATTCGATTTTTTTTTGAGGAGCTATAAATTCTAAATCACCGATTGCATCTCGCACTGAAAAAACTTTCGAATCATTCGAATCAGGTAAGCAAACATTTATATCATTATTTCGAATTCCAAGCATCATGAATCTTTTACGTCGCTGAGGGACTCCGAAACATGATGCATCCAGTACTTTACTATCAATGGAATATCCGTAGTATGCAAATAGTTTCTTTAAGTACATAACTACATTGTAGGAATAAACATTAATATTAACTTCAAATTCTATGCCTTCCTTTAAATGTAGAGTATTGCAATCAATATTTTCGTCTTTTAATTCTTGACAGCGGGTTAAAAATCTATTCAAATCAATGAAGTCCTTAATTTCATTGTAAGCATGCTCATCTATTTGTTGGTCTTGTATAATTAACAAAAAATTTGTTACCGAACATTCTTGAATTTTTCTTGCATATTTTTTCATTTCAATACTACTTGAAACCATATCTATGATTTGTTTTATTTCATTCTTTTCTTTTTTCTTTAATTTAATTTCATCTTTTTTCATGATTTTACGTTCTATTGTCCGGAGTCTGGTTATTAATACTGGATTGGTAATAATAGGTCTTGGAACATCTGATAAGCATAAAAAATTCTTAAGTATATTTTTTAAGCTTTCACTTGTAGAGGACATTAGATTTAAAGTATCTAGTTCGTAAAGGGTTTCATTTTTATTTACAATCGAATCTAAGTGTATTTTAGAACTAAAATCATTTAAATCTTTTTCTACATATTTTGTGACAAAAAATTTATGTACGGAGGAGTTAATGGACTTAACGTTCTCCATTAAAAAGGCGGCTGGCTTAATGTCGCGTATTGCTCTGACATACTCCTTAACAAGTTGATTATTCCCCGATATCAAATAATTCTTTTGTCGATTAGCATTAGAAAAACCTTGGCATGGAGGTCCCCCAACAATAATCGTTTTTTCAGAATCAAGATTTAAATCTGTAAAATTAATCTTTGTAATATCACTAGTCCCAGATTCCATGTCTTTTAAAATTACTTCTTCATTTAAATGATTTCTAATATACGTCTTTTGGGCCGCAGTATTAATCTCAACAGCCCCAACGATAGCAAACCGACCTGTTTGCTCAAAACCGTTACTTAATCCACCTGCTCCTGAAAATAAATCAAGTAACTGATATTTTTTTTGCATCCTAATCATAAATCCTTTCCCACACGTACTAAATTTTAATAACATTATATCCAACAGCAGCATACCCTATTTTTTTCTCACTTTCAATCATTTAATATATTTTAGGAACACTTTAATAATCTTAAACTCTTAGAACGAATCAACACTGATATTAGATTCATCCAAGTGTAATCAAAAGAGAAATAAAAAACAGAAAATTTAAATCTACGAGAATCTAATACTTTCAAATTAAATTCATTAAAAGCGCCGTCACTAGTTATTTGAGTACTATAATACCTTTTTAGTATTCCATACTAAAAAACAATTCAGATTTTAGTTGAACAATAAGCGCCTCTCTTAAATTCATATTTAATGTATATTAAAATGTTATCGTACTAATTTTACTCTTTCATCTTGCATGAAAAATAGTCATCCAGGCGATGAATAACAATATCTTTAACCCATCTGTACAGAGTCGGATGCTCCAAATTGCAATATCCTTCTATAGTTAGCACGTCTTTTTCAAAAAGAAATGGCTTCCCAAAACGCGGGAATGGCTGATCGTGCAGGAGTTTCTCGACCTTGCGGGAATCGAAGTCTCCTTGCAGGTTTTTTGAAGTCATCGCATCCTTCTCCTTCCGGTAACGCTCCGCATGCAGGTAAGCGTAAAAGAAAGGGGCGACCTCCTGCGCCATGATTGGTTCTGCCCAGCGCTCACTGCGTTCGAGCATCGCGAGCAGCACCACCATCTTGTAACTGCGGGTCATGACCGTCTTCTCGATTACCTCAAGAAGTCCACGGTTCGCCTCGAACAGGTCAACCTCCTCCTGCGTCAATTCCCCTTGTGTCTCAAGGAAGCCGATATAGGAGCCCCATTCCTGCCGGTAGCCGACTGACGGGACCGTACTGAGCCGTCCGATTTCGACATAGGACGGCCTCCGCCCGAGGTCCGTCTTCAACTGTTCGTAATTCTCAAGGAGACGATACTTGCGCTGATTCGGTTGCCTCATCCTGCGAATCACGTCCATCGCCTCGACATCGAAATGAACGGCACACCCTTTCGGCGAGGTGATCGGTTCCGTCGCCCCGCGCTTCAATTTCGCTATCGGTTCGCCAAGCAGCTTCAGCTTCGTCTCGACGTTCTGATAGTTCCCGATCAAATCGATGATGACGCAGTGCGTCTTGCCGGAAGCAAGGCGCAGTCCCCGACCGATCTGCTGGACGTAGACGGCGATCGATTCCGTCGGACGGCAGAACAACAGTGTATCGGTCTTCGGGATATCGACCCCTTCGTTGAACAGGTCGACCGTGAACACGATGTCGAGCGATCCGTTTTCGAACTGATCGATGAGCACATGCCGGTTCAGCGTCTTCCCTGTCAAAGCGACGGACTCGTGGCCTTTTCGCGTGAAATGCTCGGCTAGATATTCCGCCTGACGGACGGAGGAACAGAAGGCGATCGTCTTCGTCTGCCGGTGCTCATGCCACGCCTCATAGATGTTCTCTGTCACCTGCTGGTCGATCTGTGCGTGTTCGAGCTGGGTCGCGTCATAGCGTCGACCGATTCTCCGAATCTGTTTGTAGTCGATCAGGTCATAGATGCCGAAATAGTGGAACGGTGCGAGGAAACCTTCCTCGATCGCCGCCGTGAAGTGCATCTGATAGGCGACGTTGTTGTCGCAAATCGCATAGACGTCCGCCCCGTCCATCCGGTCCGGCGTCGCCGTCAGACCAAGCAGGAAGCGCGGCGTGAAATGGTCGATGACACGCCGATAGCTGGCCGCCGCCGCATGGTGGAACTCATCGACGACGATCAAATCGAAGTAATCGCTCGGAAAGCGTTCGAGATGCTGCCGTTGCGCAAGCGTCTGGACCGAACCAAAGACCGCCTTCGTCCCCTCATCGACCGTCCGCTCCGCTCCGATGTAAAACGAGGTCTGCCAGGAAGGTTCGACCTTCCGGAATGACCGGTCGGCCTGTTCGAGAATTTCTCTTCGGTGCGCAAGGAACAGCACCCGCCCGAAATCACGGGCGAGGAACGCACTAAGGTACGTCTTGCCGAGTCCCGTCGCCAGGACGACGAGTGCCCGCTTGCGCCCTTCCTCGAGCGTCTCGCGCAGCGCCTCAAGCGCTGCTTCCTGGACGCCGTGCGGCAAAATCTCCTCGACCGGTTCCGGGCTGACTACGTAGTCCACGTCCGGCTCCGCGACGATGGCTCGTGCCTCGTACCGCGAGCGGTAGTCAGCCAGAACGATCTCATTCAGGTCCTGCGCGTTTTCGCTCAAATAGAGGTCCATGAAGGCATCGATTGCCTCGTCAAGCACGTCCGGTGCGACTGTCCGCGGCAGATGGACGTTCCATTCGACACCGCTCCGCAGCGCGCTGTCCGAGATGTTCGACGAGCCGATGATGCTTAGACCCGTCTCCTTGTTCCGGAACAGATAGGCCTTCGGATGGAATGAACGGCCGCCAGAACGATAAAAGCGGACGGAGAGGCCATCCAGTCCGAGCAGTTTCTCGAGCGCATCCGGATCCGTGATGTGCAGGTAATCCCCGATCAGGAAATGGATGTCCGCCCCGCGCTCGACCGCCGCCTGCAATGCGGGATAGAGCAAGTCGACACCTGACTTCTGGGCGAACGCGACGACGACATAGATTTCATCCGCCCCTTGAATCGCTTCGATCAGGGAATCATACAGGCGATGCGTCGTCAGTTTGATCGCCGGAATCATTCCGCGACCTCGACAAGGAACAGCGCCTCGTTGAAGCCGCCGCGCTTCACGGCTTTTTCGCTCCTGACGTTCTCGAGCTGTTCGACCGTCGCCCCGTGCTGCTTCGCGAGGGCGTGAATCAATTCGAGCAGATCAGCGAGTTCCTCGACCGCTTCCTCGTCCGTATTCGCCTGCTCGTACTCCGCAAGCTCCTCGTGCAGCTTCTTCTTCGCCTCGAGCAGGAACTCCGATTCCCCGAGTGTCCGGAAATGGGCTTCCTTCCCTGTTTTCGCGATGATGACCGGAATGTTATCACGGACTAATTTATTGTAGACTGGCATGAAAAACGCCTCCTATGTATGGTTTTCGTTCATACCAGAATTATCCTATACTTAGGAAGTGATAGCACGTCCAAAATGACGATACCTCTAACAATTTATACGAGGGTTAAATCGGCAACCAAGGAGGAAAAATCGATGACACACTTCAAAAAAATCGACACGACTAACGCTCCGGCCGCGATCGGCCCTTACTCGCAAGGCTTCATCACGAATGGGATGCTCTATGCGTCCGGCCAGATCCCGATCGACCCTACAACCGGCGAACTCGTCGCAGGTTCGATCACGGACGAGACGAACCAGGTCATGCGGAACATCCAGGCCGTGCTTGACGCAGCCGGCATCACGAAGGAGGACGTCGTCAAGACGACCTGCTACCTGACGAGCATGGACGACTTCGCGGAGTTCAACGCGGCGTATGGCAGCTACTTCGATACGCACCATCCGGCCCGCTCGTGCGTCGCCGTCAAGGAACTGCCAAAAGGCGCCCGCGTCGAGGTCGAAGTGCTCGGCGTGATCGGTGACGGCCGATGAAGAAGATCGCCGTCTTCTGCGGCTCGAAGGAAGGCGCGACGCCCGTCTACCGTGAGGCGGCGGAACGCTTGGGCAAAGAACTCGCGAAGCGCGGCCTGACGCTCGTCTATGGCGGCTCGCGCGTCGGGACGATGGGGATGCTCGCCGACAGCGTGCTCGCGCACGGCGGTCAGGCGATCGGCGTCCTGCCGACGTTCCTCGAGGAGCGGGAAATCGCCCATCCGAACTTGACCGAGCTCATCCTCGTCGAGTCGATGCATGAGCGAAAAGCGAAGATGACGGAGCTCGCGGACGGCTTCATCGCCCTGCCCGGCGGTCCCGGGACGATGGAGGAACTGTTCGAGGTGTTCACGTGGGCCCAGCTCGGCTTGCACGAGAAGCCGTGCGGCATCCTGAACGTCGGCGGTTACTACGACGCGCTCGAGGCGTTGTTCGACGGCATGCAGACGCAAGGGTTCATGGCGAAGGAGCACGGCGAGATCGCCCTTTTCGACACGGATGCTGCGCGTCTGCTCGAGCGGTTCGCAACGTACCAGGCCCCTGCCCTCAAGACCTATTTGACGAAGGATCAGACGTGAGAAGTGAATACCTTCCTTTTATTTAAGAAGGTGCTTCTATTTGGATAGATGGCTTTTTTCAACGGCTTGAAGACAAAAGCGGCTAACCCTATTTCAGAGTTAGCCGCTGTCTTCTTAAGCCCACTGTAATTTCATAAACTTAGGATACGCATCTTTTGCAGAATTAAATAACATCAGTAGAGAATCCATCAAAAATGCCGGATCTAGTTCACCTTGCTCTACACTATATGAATATTGTGCAGATACACTTCCCTCTACTTCGATAAACTTTGTGAATCTATATGTTACGTTCAACTCGTTGATCAGATGATGTACCGTTTCCTTTTTTAAAGGATTATTTATATTAGCAATACCGAAGGCCTGCAAATCAATCAAATCTTCATTTTCATTAAAAGAAACCACTAATACGACAGATCCGCCATTGTCAAAATCTTGCCTAGTTCTAAAAAAGCAACCACCATTATCCTCTTGAATTTCTTCCATGTACATATTTTGTTGCTGTAGATAATTCCTGAAAGTTGAAACGTTAGACATACTTTCCCCTCCCTTGAGATGAAAATCCATATCCTTAATTTCTATTATATTACTATTTTACCTTTTATAATTTTCATTTTCCATCTAAATCCTTAAAATGTATTTATCGCATTCTTCTATTGAGGATTTTCGTTCTGGATATGAGCCGAGGTGAACAATATACGAAATCAGTCTTATGAAGTGGCTCTTTCACTTCATACTTCTTCACGACGAATTAACCTTGCTCGATCGCACATGAAAATGACTTTGTCTCACTAGGTTGCTGCCGATTTCTTGGTGCGTCATGCAAAATAGAAGTGATTCTGGCACAATCGTGTTACAAACTATATCTGATATTATTCATTCGCGTTTTCGATGGTGCTACCGTTCCATAAGTCCTCCATGGTCTTCTCCTTGTTATGAGAAGTGCTTCCATTCCCCTTCCGAGACGACCCGAACCTCTCCGTCGATCACCTGGATGGCCGTCTCATCATCGATCGCATAGGCTTCCGCCGCCAGGTCCGCCGCCCATTTCTCGGCGTTCGCGAGCGTGTTGTGCGGCAGCATCTCATGCTCGAGGTGCGGAAAGATCGAAAAATCGACCAGACCGAGCGTCTTGTCCGCCGTGTCCTCGGGCGGCGTCCAGCCGACGAAGAACTCGCCGATCCTTGGCGTCATCACCATGCTGCCGGCACTGAGACCGACGTAGACGATGTCGAGCGACGGCAGATGTCTTGCGAGACCCGATTGTTTCATCCAATAGTTGAGGTAGAGCGGGTCGCCGCCGTTGACGAGCAGGACGTCTGCCGCCTCGAGCCAAGGCAGCCAGATGTCCTCCCCGACGCTCGGCAGGGCGGTCAGTTCGAGCACCCCGACGGACTTCCAGCCCAGTTCGACCATCGGGGTCTCCCCTTGTCCATTGTAGAATTCAAAAGCGCGCTGCGGACCGCCCGGATTGGCGTAGCTCGACGTCGAGATGCAGAGGGCATCCGATTCGGCGATTGGCTTGCCGAGCATCTCGATGAGCGCCTCGCGAATGCTTTCGTTCTTGATGCCGGCTGAAGTCAGTAACAGTTTCATGTGAATGCTCCTTCCTAGGATGGAATCGACAAGCGAATGACAGGTCATGGAATCTAATCTGTCGAAATCAAACTAGACACGCCTGAAAACAGAAAGGTGAACCGGATGCCGCTAAACCGATTTCTTACGTCACTCTTGTCTTTCGTCAGCATCTGCCTGACATTGGTCCTTGAATACCGCTTCCGTCTGAGCACGATTCAATCAGTCGGTCTTTTGATGCTTCTGTTGCTGCTCTGCTTTTTGATCGAGCAGTTCCTGTTTCGAAATCTTGCGAAGAACGTCCATCCTCAGACCGTCGTCCTGACCTACGCCGGCACGTTATTGTTCGGCATGATCGCGGTCAATCTGCTGACGCAGTGAGTTCACTGTCAGGACTGGGTTTCACCCGTCTTGCCCCGCTCCTTCGGTTCCTGCTCCGTCAACGACAATACGTCCCAGCTCGTCAGGATCCCGAGCAGTTTCTCGCCTTCCTTCCCGTTCTCCGTGACGAAGACGGCGTTCAGCTGGCGTCCGCGCGCAAGCGACGTCAGGAACAGGTCGCGCGCCTCGTACAGCGACGCCTTCCGGCTGACGAACGCGTAGTGCCCGCGCTTCTCCTCATGACGCAGGACGTCCGCGACGCGCACCCCCTTCAAACCGACCGCATCCGACGCGTTGCGGGCGAACCAGTTCGCGATCCCGTTCGTCGTGACGAGTCCGAGGAAGCGCCGGTCCTCCCCGATGACCGGGAACTGCGAGTAGTTCTTGTCGTCGAGCAGCTTGAGCAGCGCGACGAGCGAATCGCTCTCGCGGACGACGTCGACCGTCTTCAGCAGGCGCTCGATCCGCGGCGGATGGACGAGCTCGTCATGGATCCGTTCGATTTCCGCGACCGTCTCGTCATGGGGTTCCGCGATGAACACCTCGACGTCGAACTGGTAGTGGACGATCGCGTTGCGCAGCTGCGAGAAGCGCCGGAGCGCCGCCTCATGCCGCCGCAAGACGGAGTTGTGCCGCTTCTGACCCTCGACCATTTCCATGAAACCCCGGTGCGAACTGTTCTCCCGGCCTAGAAACGCCTCGATCCGGTTGAACGTCGCAAGGAACCGTTTCGCATTATCACCTGCCATCGTCTCTCCCCCTTTTCCTTCTTCCCTCCGATTCCCTGTTTTGCGTCAAACAAAAAGTGCCGCCCCGACTCGGAAACGACACCCGATTGATCATTTCGTTCCTTTGCGGCTGTAACGGTGAATCGTCTCGACATCCTCCGGATACATATGTACGAGTTCATCGAGTTTCGCGAGCTTCTTCCATGCCGCCTCGAGAATCTCACCGTCCGGGTCGGCGATGCCTGTCCGCGTTCCGGTCGGCGCGACCCGGAAGTAGTGTGTCTTGACGTCGAACCCTTCGCTGACCGCTTCCTTGACGAAGAGATGCTCGACGATCTCGACGTCATAACCCGTCTCTTCCTTCACCTCGCGGACGCAAGCCCGTTCCGCCGTCTCGCCCGGTTCGATTCCGCCGGACGGCAACGCCCAGTGGTGGCCGCTCCCCCGGATCATCAGCACCTCATCTTCCTCATTGAAACAGAGCGCAGCCGCGCCATGCCATTCCTTCATCATGCCGTCCCCCTTTGTTCCGCTCCTCCTGATTTTCGCACGACGAACGGGATCAGGAGGAGCGCAAGCACGCCTCCACCGATAGCGAGAGCCGCATAACTCGTCCCCGCGACGATCATCCCAGACAAGACACCGCCCGAGGCGCCGGACAAGGCGATCAACACGTCAGCCTGCCCTTGCGTCTTCGCCCGCGTCTCGGTCGTCGTCGCGTCGATCAGGATGGCCGTCCCGCTGATCAAGCCAAAGTTCCAGCCGATTCCGAGCAGGATCAACGCGGCGGCGATGCCGATCATCCCGTCGCCCGGCGCGAAGGCCGCGACGAGTCCCGAGGCGAACAGCGTTACACCGGCCGCGATCGCCATCTTCGTCCGGCCGAGCTTGTCGACGAGGACACCGGTGACGAGCGACGGCAGGTACATCGCTCCGATGTGGAGGCCGATCACCATCCCGACGTCTTCGAGCCCATGGCCGTGGTGACGCATATGGACCGGGGTCATCGTCATGACGGCGACCATGACGAGCTGCGTCATGACCATCAGGAAGGCGCCGGCGAAGACACCGCGCCGGTCGTGCGTCTCTTCCGGCTGGTCTTGCGCCGCCGTTTCCGCCTCCGCGTGCAGCCGTCTTGCGACGAGCAACGGATCCGGACGGAGCAATATGAGCAGGACGAGTCCTGCCGCAAGAAATGCGCCCGCTGCGAGCAGGAACGGACCGGCGAGCGCCGGAATGCCGATACGTGTCGCGACGTCCCCCATCACCCCGACGAGGTTCGGACCGAGTACCGCACCGAACGTCGTCATGACGAGCGCGATGCTGACGGCCGTCGCCCGTTTGTCCGGCAAGGCGAGGTCGGTCCCGGCGTACCGGGCCTGCAAGTTCGTCGCCGTCCCGGCACCATAGACGAGCAGGGAGACGAGCAGCAGCGGGATGTTGCCGATGACCGCGGCAAGGACGACGCCTAACGCGCCGATCCCGCCGGTCAGGAAGCCGGCAGCAAGTCCTGTCCTGCGGCCGAACCGCTGCGACAGACGGCCGACGACGAGCGCCGCTCCGGCTGAGCCAAACGTAAACAAGGCGACCGGAAGCCCGGCGAACCGGTCCGTCCCGAGCATCTCCTGCGCGAGGAGCGCCCCGACCGTCACGCCGGACGCAAGGCCCGCCCCGCCGAAGATCTGCGACAGGACGACGACGAAGAGCGTCCGCCGCTGGAGGCGTTCCCGGTCGATTTTCATTTCATGTTCCTTCATTATCATCTAGTAATTCCCCCATCAATCATTTTCCAAGGTCGAGCGTCTCCTTCATCCGGACGAGTGCGATCACACCGGCGAGGAGCGGCAGGAACGCGACATAGCCGACGGCGCTCGCGACGTCGAGCGCGTCCGCGATGACCCCTGCGAGCAAGGCGCCGAACGCATAGCCGCTGTCGCGCCAGAACCGGTACGTCCCCATCGACGAGGCACGCCACTCCGGGTGTGCGACGTCGCTGATCGCCGCGATCAGCGTCGGGTAGACGAGCGCCGTCCCGATGCCGAGCAGGACCGCGCCGACCAGCCAGAGCGCATAGCCGTCGACGAGCAGGATCCACCAGAGCGCAAGCGCCTGCAGCACCATCCCGCTGACGATCAGCTTCTTCCGCCCGATCCGGTCACTGTAACCGCCCGTGAACAGCTGGAAGAATCCCCAGGCGGCGGGATAGACGGCGACGAGGACGCCGATCTGGCCGACCGTCAGCCCTTTCGAGGCGAAATAGATCGGGAACAGCCCCCACGCCATCCCGTCCTTCAAATTCGTCGCGAGTCCGGCGAAACTGAGGCTCGACAGCGTCTTGTCACTCCAGGTCGTCCGCCAGAAGACTTCCTTCGGCTTGACGCCTTCCTTCTCCTGCCCTTTCGCCTGAAGCGACAAGTGTTCGCCCGTGTCCTTGACGGCAAACGACAGCGCGAGGCCTAGCACGGCGATCCCGAGACCGAGATAGAACGGCTCCGGGCGCAGCGAATAGCTGCTCGCGACGTAACCCGAGACGAGCGCCATCAAGGCGACGCCGATGTAGCCGGCGAACTCGTTCAGTCCGACGGCGAGCCCCCGCTCCTTCGCGCTGGCGAGGTCGATCTTCATGTTGACCGTCATCGACCAGGTCAACGCTTGGTTGATCCCGAGCAGGACGTTCGCGAAGACGATCACCCACCATGCGTCCGCCGCAATCACGAGGACCGGGACGAACAGGCCGACGCCCCATCCGGCGAGCAGTACCTGCTTGCGGCCGAACCGGTCAGCGAGATTGCCGGCGACGAAGTTGATCAGCGCCTTCGAGAAGCCGAAGCTTGCGATGAACGAGAGCGCGGCACTCGTCGAGGCGATGCCGAAGCTCTCCTCGCCGAGGATCGGCAGGATTGTCCGTTCGAGCCCGACCATCGAACCGACGAACAGGTTGATCAGGACGAGCAGAAAGAACTGCCGTCTGTTGTGTTTGATGCCAAGTACAGTAGTCATGTTCCGTCTTCCTTTCACTGGTTCATTCTGACTTTGAGCGTATCACGAAATACCCCCAAACGTATACAGAAGGGAGTTTGTGACGTTTTTGTGATTATCTTCACAAACGTATTGCCACTTACAGGATCATCCAGTATGATAAGAGTGTAGAAAGTAAGTGAAATCATTCACAAAATCATAAAAGGAGATGTTCACAATGAACACGAAATGGTGGCAAGGACAAACAGCAAGCATCATCTGGACGGCGCTTCGGGTCTGGCTCGGCGTCCAGTGGATTGAGGCAGGTTGGCACAAACTCGTCGACGGATTCGACGCGACAGGATTCCTGCACGGTGCAATCGGAAAAGCGACTGGCGAGTTCCCGGCAGTCCAAGGCTGGTACGCAGCATTCCTTGAAAACTTCGCGCTCCCGAACGTCGGCCTGTTCAACTTCCTCGTCCCCGTCGGTGAAGTGCTCGTCGGCCTCGGACTCATCTTCGGTCTTGCGACGGTCCCTGCACTCCTCGCCGGTATCCTGATGAACTGGAGCTTCCTCATGGCTGGTACCGTCAGCACGAACCCGATGCTCCTGATGGCAGCCGTCCTTCTCCTCTTCGTCGGCTACGGCGCTTACCGCTACGGCCTCGACCGCTACGCGATCCCGTTCATCAAAGAACAGTGGAACAACCGCAACCGTAAGCACAACAGACCGGCACACGCACACTGACATACGCAAGCACGGCCGCCCATCCCCCGGGCGGCCGTGCTTTTTCGTGTTCACGTCTGAAGGTCGATCCACTTCGCGGCGAGCGGGGACGGTTCGCCGTCGCGCCAGACGAACTGGAACGTCCGCCGGTACCGTTCGTCCGCTTGCCGGACTGGAATACGCCCGTCCTTGATCAGATCCGAAACGAGCCGTTCCGACAGCATGGCGACGCCGATCCCCTGTTCGACGAGCTCCTTGACGAGGTGGTTCGAATGCGCCGTCAAGACGCGCTTCGGTTTGATGTCGTTCGCAACAAGCCACGCCTCCGCGACTTCGCGCGAAGCGGACCCCTCCTCCCGTAAAATCCATGTCGCGTCACCCGGCTCGCCCACTCCGGCGACGACGAGCTGGTCGGTCAGGAACGCCCGCGTCTTGAGATGCGGCGAACTGACCGACCCCTCGATCATCCCGAGGTCGAGTTCGAAGTCGAGCAGCGCCTCCTCGACCTGTTCCTGATTGAGGATGCGCGCGTCGATCGTCGCGTCCGGATAGGCGGTCAGGAACTTGGCGAGCATCCCGCCAAGGAGTGCCTCGTGGATCGTATGCGTCGCACCGATCCGGAGCGTCCCCCGCGTCTGCTCCGTCAAGAGGTCAAGTTCCTGATGCATCTGTTCGACGAGCTGCAGCATCTCCTTCGCCCGTTTGTAGACGAGCTTGCCGGCCGGCGTGACATGGACACCGCGCCGGAACGTCGAGCGCTCGATCAAGGACGTCTTGAAGTCCTCCTCGAGCCGCTTGAGGTGGATGCTGACAGTCGGTTGCGAGATGTGGAGTTTCTCGGCCGCTTCCGTGAAGTGATTCGTGTCGACCAGTGTGATGAATGTCTGAAGTTCTTCTAGACGCATCCTGTTCATTCCCCCTCCTACTTTTCTCTCATAGTAGCTGAAATCTCTCGTGTTTTCTAAACAAAAAGCCCTACTCGATTAAGAATCATAATGAAGATGATTGAAAAGGGGCATGTTTGGAGAAAAATCCCAAGTGTTACAATCGCCTTAGAGTAATTCACACATTTTTCACATTTAGGGGGAGGAATCACGTGTACAACTACAAATGGGTCTTCATCACGGCATTCGTGCTGATCGTCAGCATCCTTGCGTGGACGAAACTGGCTGCTCCGCCTGAAGGTTCAGCGATCGGACCTGCCAAGGCACCTAGTCTCAACGAGGTGGATGCCGAACCGAACGCTGCACAGATCAAACAGGGACGCAACTACATCAATTCGACGAGCCGACTGTTGCCGGCACATACCGGCAATACGATGTCCTGTGCAAGCTGCCACGCGACCGGTGCTGTCGGCGGATCGCTCGACCTCGTCGGGGTGACGAAGGAATATCCGCAATACAACAAACGGGCCGGCAAGGTCGTCTCGATCGAGGAGCGGATCAACGGCTGTTTCAAACGCAGCATGAACGGCGAACCGCTCGACCTCGACGGTGAGGAGATGCAGGCGATGGTCTCCTATCTCGACTATATCTCGAAAGATACGCCTGACGGGATCAAGGGGCGACCTTGGACCGAAATCGCGCTCGAAGGCGAGATGCCGGAGCCTGATCTGTCGAACGGCAAGCAGGTGTATGAAAACTCCTGCATCGCCTGTCACGGAACGGATCAGGCCGAGCAATACGGGCTCGCCGTCTTCGGAGAGAACTCCTACAATGACGGTGCCGGGATGAATCGTCTCCGGACGACGGCGGGCTTCATCCAGAATTACATGCCGAAAGAGACGATGGGTGGCGTCCAGCCGGGCGGTTTGAGCCGTCAGGAGGCGGTCGACGTCGCGGCCTATATCAATTCGAAGGGACGTCCGGTCATGAAAGGCAAGGAGAACGACTATCCGAACGGAGATCCGCCGGACGACCTCGCCTACCCGATCAATTCGACTTCGAAGAAATGAACACAGGGCCGCCCGTCACTCGACCGGGCGGCCCTTTTCGTCCTCGAACGGCTCCGTGCCATCGAAATCACGTACCTTCTCCGCATACGGGAGCAGCTGCTTGCGCAGCTCGGCGTAATGGATCGTTTCATAGTCACGGCTCCAACGGAACATCTTGCGCAGCATGCTAACGGTCGGACGGTAGTTTGCCTGCTCCACGCCTGCGACTTGCTTGAGGAAACGCAGGACGATCCGGCGGCGCCTCGTTTTCTCAGGCAGCGTCATCACGAGAATGCGGTCGGCGCGCGCGAAGCACACTTCTGTCCAGCCGATATGCGTTCCTTCGATGACCCAGCTCTCCTCGCTCGTCATACGTTCGAGCAGGGCGTCCCGTTCTTCCTCGCTTCGGCGTCTGTCGCCGCCCGCCTGTCTCTCCCAGACGATGTTGTCGATTTCCGTATGCTTGACGCCCATTTCTTTACTCAGGCGTCGCGCGAGCGTCGTCTTGCCGCTGCCGACCGGACCGACGATATGGATTCGCTTCATGCTTGTTCCCCCTTCCAAAAAAGACGTGCTCTCGGCACGCCTCACTTCAAATAGCTGTAATCCATCCCGCGCAGGTAACCCGGTCTGAGCCCAAGCTTCAGGTTCAGTTCGTCGATGTTCCATGTCCTCGTCTGGCGCAGCATGTCGAGCAGCAGCTCGGCCGCGACGCGCGCGTCGTCCGCCGCGTCATGGTGTTTGAGCGTGATGCCGAGGTGGTCCGCGAGCGTGTTCAGCTTATGGTTCGGCAGGAACGGATAGACCTTGCGCGCGAGTTTCAGCGTACAGCTGAACGTGAAGTGCGGGAAGTCGTCGAGCCCGTACTTCGCGAGCGCGCCCTTGAGCGCCCCGACGTCGAAGCTCGCGTTGTGGGCGACGACATGATCAGCGCCGCGGATCAGCTCGTGGATTTCGTACATGTCGAGCATCTCAGGCAGCGTCGGAGCGTTCGCGACGTCGGACGAGCGGATGCCGTGGACTTTGATGTTCCAGCCCGAGAATCGGTCCTCCGGATTGATCAGCACCTGGTCGACATGGGTGATCTTGCCGCTCTCGACGATCGCCCAGCCGAAGGCGCAGATGCTCGCGCTCGACTGGTTCGCCGTCTCGAAGTCCATCACGAACGTATAGGGGTGTGTCGGTCGGTACATGGTTTCAGCCTCCTCTTTCTCTGTCCCTAAGTCTAATCGTTTTCTTCCCGAATTTCACGCATTCGCCACGCTTGAAAAAGAGGGTTTCCCCTTCCGTTTCTCGAAAAGAGGGGAAGGACAGACCATTTGACGTCCCGTTTCTCAAGAGATCGACAATCGAAGGAGGAGTTTTTATGTTCCACCGCCGAAAGACGTATAAGATCCGACCTGAACGCTTAGCTGAATTCACCGAGTTCTTCCATACGTATCTCTACCCGAACCAGGTCTCCCACGGCGCCCGGCTCGTCGGACGCTGGGTGACGGAGGCACAGGACGAGGTCATCGCCATCTGGGAATACCGAGACCGCGAGCACTATGAGCAGGTCGAACGGGACTATCGCTCGAGCGCGCTCCGGCGCGAGGCGATGAAGAAACGGGCACGGATGGGCAAGGACCTCTACATCAGCTCGTCCGAGGACTTTTTGACGGCGACCGGCGTCTATGCGCCGCCGCGCGCGATCGTCACCGTGACGGGGTACATCACGAACGACAAGGGCGAGGTGTTGCTCGTCAAGAACCTGCACCGTGGCGACACATACGAGATGCCTGGCGGACAGGTCGAGGAGCACGAGTCGATCATCGACGCCATCCACCGCGAGGTCAAGGAGGAGACGGGGATCGAGATCAAGATCACCGGCATCACCGGTCTCTATCAGAACGTCTCGACCCACATACTGTGCGTCGCCTTCCGCGGCGAGTATGTCTCGGGCGAGCTCAGCCCGCAAGAAGGCGAGACGACGGAAGTCGCCTTCCTCCCGGTCACGCGCGACAACGCGGGCGACTACTTGAAGCGTGAACACTTCAAGATCCGCCTCATCGACGCGATCGACCCGGTCTACCTGCCGTTCGCCGCCTTCAAGGTACGACCATATGAACTGCTCGCACGTTTCGAAGCGCCTTCGAAAGTTTGAGCCGAAAGGAGCTTCCCATGTTCCGCTACGTCGGATTCTTCACCTTCCTCTTCCTGCTCGCGACGATCGCGACGCAGATGATCGGTGTCCCGCTGCGCGAGACATGGCTCGATATCCTGCTCGTCGCCTTCATGGCGGTCGGCCTGCTCTGGCTCGTCGATGCCGTGTATGACGACAAGGAACGGAAGGAACGCTGAACGAATGTCCTGCTCTTTTCGAAGGGCAGGATTTTTTTACGCCTCACTTGAATACGAACAAAAGTTCGTGTATAATAAAGATATCGTTCCCCATTCTGAAAGGAGTGTTCCCCATGAGCAGTGCAGCGATCCCCCATCTCTTGCTTGCCGGCAACGGTCAGAAAGCAGTCGATTACTATCAAGGAGTCTTCGGTCTGAAAACGATCAGTCTACTCCGCTACAGCGATCCCGGCTTCGAGGTCGAACCCGGCACGGAAGACCTTCTGCTTCACGCACACTTGAAGTCGGATGACATCGAGCTGATGGTATCAGACGCCCGCCCGTCAGATGAGGTGCCTGTCGAGACGTTCATCTCACTGACGCTTACGATTGACGAGCTCACGGAACAAAAAGAACTGTACGACAAGCTGGCCGCGAGCGGCGAAGTCGTCATGGATCTGTCGGACACATTCTGGGGCGCGACGTACGGTGCCGTCCGCGACCCGTTCGGCGTCACCTGGAATCTCAACTGCCAGCGCGTCCCGATGGATGAGCTGATGGAATCCTTCAAGCAACAGTCATGAGCACAAGAAAAACGCATCTTCCTCCTCCCCTGAATCTTCAGCGGAGAAGCGGACATGCGTTTTTTCTGTCTTATTCTTTTGTCGTGAGGCGGACCGTGATCCCGGACTCGTCCGTGACGTAATAAGCATCGCCTTCTTTGACGTCATACCCTTTCGCTTGGAGTCCTTCGACCGCTTTCGTCAGTTCAGCAGCGTCCGGGTAGACGAGCGTCCACCAGTCGAGTCCGACGGCGTCGTCCGGTACGGCCTGTGCGCCTTCCCCTGCCCACAGGTTCATCCCGACGTGGTGGTGGTAGCCGCCTGCGGCCAGGAACATCGCCTTCATCCGCGACCAGTCGGCCATGACGTCGAAGCCGAGCGCCTCCTGGTAGAACCGTTTGCCGTCCTCGAGCGTCTTGACGTGGAAGTGGACGTGCCCCATCACGGTCGACGCCGGCATCCCGTGCCAGACGTCTTCGCCTGCCTCGGCGACCATGCTCTGCCAGTCGACGGCGTTCGTCGCCATGTTGACGTTGCCCGCCGCGTCGTACGTCCAGTCTTCGCGCGGCCGGTCGACGTAGATCTCGATCCCGTTGCCGTCCGGATCACTCAGGTAGAACGCCTCGCTGACGAGATGGTCGCCTTGACCGACGTCTATCCCGAGCGCAATCAGGTTGCGCAGGACGAAGCCGAGCTCCTTCCTGCTCGGCAGGAGGATCGCGAAATGATAGAGTCCGGTCGCCGAGTTCGGCGGAAGCTGACGTGCGTCCGCGTGCTCCTCGAGCCAGACGAGCGGCGTGCCGCTCGCGCCGAGCAACAGTGTCCCGTCCTCCTGCTTGATTTCTGAGAGTCCGAGCGCCTTGACGTAGAAGTCCTTCGCCCGCGCGAGATTTTGAACGCGCAGCTTGACCGGACCGAGTGTGATGTGTGGATGGATCGACATATGTTTCTCTCCCTTTTCGTTTCGATGTGTCTTCAGTATGCGGGACGGTGCCGCAATGCGGAAGTAGGCACTATTAAGTGGTATAGTTTCCTTAACGATACTAATGGGGGTGACGAACATGGAGAGACTGCCTGACTGCCGCGTCGAGACGGCGCTCGAGATCCTGACGGGAAAATGGAAGCCGAAGATTTTGCTGTCACTGATCACGAACGGCACGATGCGTTTCAGCGAACTGAAGCGGAACGTCCCGAATATCACGCAGAAGATGCTGACGGCGCAGCTCCGTGAGCTTGAAATCAACGACATCGTCCGCCGCGAGGTCTTCCAGGAGGTCCCGCCGCGCGTCGAATATTCGCTGACCGACTACGGCCGGACGCTCATGCCGGTGCTCGATGCGATGAACGCCTGGGGCGAGCAGCACGCCCGTCATATGAGCGCGGAACGGGTCGAACAGACGCCGTGAAACGATTCGATTGGATCGCATTCGTTCTCGCCTGTCTGCTCGTCGTCTTCGCGTACGTCAGCTCGTTCACACCCTTTCTCCAAGGGCTGCCCGTCCATCCGCTGACGCTCGTCTTCTTCGCGGGACTCGTCCTGCTCGTCTTCACCGTCTTCGCCTTCCGGTCGATCGAGGGGCCGGCGAGCACGATCCGCACTTTTCTCGCGCTTGCGCTCGTCCTGATCGTCCTGCTTTTTTCTGCGGGCGTCTGGCTGTTCGCTCAAGCCTTCGCATGAAACGAAAACGGGCTACCCGCGGGCAGCCCATTTTCGTCTTATAGTTTGATTTTCGCGTACTCGCCGCCCGACCAGCCGAAGCCTGACGATACTTCGAGCGTGTAGCCCTTCGCGTCAGCCGGCACCTCGAACACGACCTTGCCCTCTTTCTCGATGTTCGGGTTGATCGTCTCGAGGAAGAAGCCGATTCCGCCTTCGTTGACGTACATGTCGAGTTCCGAGTCCGCTGAGTACTCCGTGTCGCCGATCTTGATCTTGAACATCTCCGCGTCGATGAAGCGCTCTTCCTTGTCGCCGTTCTTCACCTTCAGGTCGACGATGACGAACTTGCCGGACGTCTTCTTGTCGCCGAGGATGTTGCTGATCAGGTTTTTCTCTTCGACGCCGTTGACCGTATACGTCAGCTCGCCCGTCTTGACCGCGTCACCGACGCCGTACGTCTTCTCTGTCTTCTTCTTCGCTTTCGGTTCTTCTTTCGCTTTTGGTTCTTCCTTCGCGCTCGCTTCCGTCTTCTCGACCGTCGTTTCCGTCTGACTTGACGTTGTCGCCTCTTCGTCGTTTCCGAACATTGCCGTCAGGACGACCAGACCGATAAATGCGAACAGTATCCATTTCAATACTTTTTTCATTTCAATTCCTCCTTGTTTGTTGTTGACGTCCTCAGTATAGGCGCCAGCAAATTCGGAGGTGTTTAATATTTTTTAGCAGGTCTTTTTTTGGACCCGGTCATTTTTTTGCATTGACATCACCTTGTCTCAGAGGCTTAAACTCTCTGCTCTTTTCAAGCAGTTTTTGCTTCGAGATGCTCAATCCCTTCTTCTTTGCGCCCCTTATTCGAACGGTTATCAGCTTCGCCATCATCATGATCATGTCTCGAATATACTTGCGAAAAATTCACCCACTTCAACGGAAAAAGGAATTGGCGACGGCTGAATCGAATAGGTTTTTAGAAGTATGTCATTCTTATTCGTGGAACAAGACGAAATCTAAGCCTTGTAAGGACGTCTAATGGTGACCAATCAAATTTGTAGGGTGATGAATCGATGATAGGAATATGTATAGCGACGAAATGGGAGTACGAAGCATCACTGGCATATTTCAAAGTGACAGACGATGAACGTTTCGATTATCCGTATGGCGAGTATTTCATGAGGACGATCGATGAAAACGAACTTGTTTTCTACAATACCGGGGTACGCAAAGTGAATGGTGTCGGCGGGACCCAGTACATGATCTCTAAATTCGACTTAACGAAAGTGATTGTCGCCGGGACCTGTGCCGGAATCGACGACACGTTCAGTAATTTAGATGTTTTCGTACCGAATAAAGCCGTTCAATATGATTGCACCGTCAAAGAAATCGAACCTCTCATCAAACAATCCTTCATAGTAGATATCGATCTATCTCCGTATGCCCATGACTTTCACACCGGGACGATCGGCACCGCTGATAAAGCCGTAGTCATGTGGAAGGACTATCTGGAACTTACAGCAAACGAAATCACGATCGCCGATACAGAAGCCGGCGCGATTGCCTACATCTGCAAGAAGAATGATGTGGAATGCATCATCATCAAGGGGATATCTGATTTCCCGACAGACGAAGCAGCCTCCGACAAATTCGAATCGAACGTCGAACAAATCAATGTGTACTTGGAAAACACGCCTAAAGTCATGAACAAGATATTCGATGAGTATTTGAAACTGTTTATTTGACCAAGTCACTCATGCAGAGGGTGCGATCACCAAGAATGAGGATTTGTCGGACTGAAACCGGCAAGCATGCTAAAGCACCGCGATTTGCAGTGCTTTTTTTTGAACACAAAAAAACGACACGCAAAGCGTGCCGTCAAAGTTTCCGTTCCAGTTCGCGTGCTGCCGTCGTCAACACATCGATTGCCGCATGCAACTCCTGCATCTGGACCTCATTCGCCTGCGTCACTTCGGACAGCTGTCCGCTTTCGCGGGCGATCCGGTCCATGAACCGTTCGAGCTCGTGCGTCGCCGTCGTGATGTCAGCGACGCTCTGCTGGATCGAACCGAAGCGCATCCATGCATCGCCAAGCGTCTCTGTCGAGCGGACGGAGCGTTCAGCGATTCGTGCGAAGGCCTGTCCGCTTTCCTCAAGCCGCTCCCCTTGCGTCCGGAGCAACGTCCCGCTCGCATCGATCGCACGCCCGGTCTGTTCGACATCCTGCCCGACCTGTCCGATGATCCGGCTGATCTCAGCGGACGCCGCTGCCGTTTGCGTCGAAAGCGCCCGGATCTCCTGCGCGACGACGGTGAACCCTTTGCCGAACTCGCCGGCCCGTGCCGCCTCGATCGAGGCGTTCAGGGACAACAGGTTCGTCTGTGAGGCGATCGTGTTGATGCTCGAGGTGATCGCGACGATTTCATCAAACCGTTTCGAAAGCTGTTCAAATGACGCAATCGACTCGTCCATGCTGCGGGTCAGCTCATCCATCGAGCGGCGGGCGAGTTCCATTGCCGTACTGCTCGTTTCTGCCGCTTCGCTCGATGCCCGGTTCGAATGCATCGTCTCCTGCAAGGCGTCCCCGACTTGTCCGATCAGGTCGTTGTTCGTCTCGTTCATGCGGAGGATCTTTCCGGCCGCCGTCAGTTGCGACGCCGTATCGTGCGCGAGCGCCGTCATCGCCCGTCCGATCTCAGAGAAGGAGAGGCGTGACGCATCGGCAATCGAGCGCATCTCTCCTGCTGACGCCGTCACCTGGTTCGCCGTCGTCTCGGAGCGTTCCAGTGTCGCGGCCACTTCAAGCGCGTGTTGCTCAGCCCGTTCGCGTTCTAAACGAACCTCTTCCAGGACGCGTCTGCCGTAAACGGCGACGAAAATCGCACCGGCGTAGACCATCACGTAGCTGATTGCTGCGACGAGCAGCTCGAGGGCGCCTGAAAATGTGAGTTTTTCGAGCGCGACCGCTATCCCGAGCTCGATCAATCCGACGGCTCCGGCGAGCACGACGAGCAGCGGTGTGAAGTAGACGACGGAGATGATCAGGAACAGAAAGCTCATGATCCGGATGGTCTCTGCCGGAATCGTCTGAAGCAAAACGGCAAATAACCCGTACGCGAGCAAAATCTGGACATATTTCGTCCATGGCCGCTCACCGAAGAGACGCGGCAGCACGAACAAAGCGACGCTGAGGACCGTCCCCTCGATCAAGTACTGATAAAGCACGGTCAGGGTGACGAGGTCGAACTTGTAGAAGATGAACAGAATCGGATGCCCGAGCATCAACAGCGTCGGAACCAAGAGCGAGACGATCTTGATGCTGATTTTCTCCAGTGGTGAGACCATAATGTTTGCCCCTTTTCGTCAAATGAATATACCTACCTAAGTATCGGTCAAGATCACCTATTAATCCACCAAAAAAAGGCTGCCAAAAGCAGGAAGTAGTCCAGTTATTGTGGTTGAACGGGTAAAGCAACCCGTTCAGCGAAAATAGGGATATATATGTTAGAATAATTATAGAAAATTCAAAATAAAGGAAATATATAACCATTAGGGAGAGGGAAGAAAATGTTAGTACACAAGATTGACGAGGAAGTCTCATTGAGAATGCTGAATCAGAGCGATGCTGAAGAATTTTACAACTTAACCATCAGCTCAAAGACGTATTTGAAAGAATGGCTTGGTTGGCTCGACTACATTGAAACTGTGGAAGATACTGCTCAAAATATCAGTGCCAGATTGAAGGCATTTGCTGAAAATGGTGGACACCCAAAATCCTTCGCCATTATTCACAATGGAGAAATTGCAGGAACAATAGGGTTTAATGACCTGGATAAAAACAATAAAATCGGCGTCGTCGGTTATTGGCTAGGAGAGAATTTTCAAGGTAAAGGTATCATGTCCAGAGCTTTTGAAGCGATTATTGATTATGGATTCAAAGAACTGGATCTTAATAGGATCGAGGTAAGCGTAGCTACCGAAAACATAAAAAGCAGAGCACTTCCTGAACGGTTCGGTTTTACGGAGGAAGGCAAATTAAGACAAGCAGAGTGGCTACATGACCGGTATGTCGATCACGTTGTATACGGGCTTTTAGCGGAGGAATGGAGATAGACATACGAAAACCGCTCGGAATCATTCCGAGCGGTTTCGTCGTGAAATTCAATGTTACTTTAAGTTTTCTCCACGTGATCTGAACTGTTAAAAAAGCAGCCCTTCCTGTTTTTACAATTTGCGCTCGAGTTCATTCGCCGCATGCGTCAGCGAATGGATCGCTTCCTGCAGCGTGCGCATCTGCTCTTCCTTCTCGGTCGTCAAGCTAGACAGCTCCCCGCTGCTGAGAGCGAGCGCGTCCATGAACTGCTCGAGCTGCCGTGTCGCGCTTGTGATGTCCGTCAGGCTGTTCGTGATCTCGGTGAAGCGTCCTTCGACGGAGCCGATCGCCTCGGCCGATTTCGAGGAGCTTTCCTTGATCACGGCGAACGCCTGGCCGCTCTCGCGCATCCGTGTCTCCTGCTCGCGCAGGAGCGACGTGCTCGCGTCGATCGACTGGCCGGTCACCTTGACGTCCTGCTCGACACGCTCGATGATGCCGTTGATCTCACTCGAGGCCGCCGCCGTCTGAGCCGACAGGTTGCGTATCTCCTGGGCGACGACCGTGAAGCCTTTGCCGAACTCGCCTGCGCGCGCCGCCTCGATCGAAGCGTTCAACGAAAGCAGGTTCGTCTGGGCCGCAATCGCGTTGATGCTCGAGGTGATGTTGACGATGTCCTTGAAGCGCCCGGCGAGCTGGCTGAAAGCTGCCGTCGAATCGTCCATGCTCGTCGTCAGCTGTTTGAGCGAGGCTTCCGCTTCGCCGATCGCCTGACCGCTCGTCGCGGCTGCATGCGAGGACGTCTCGCTCAGCTCGATCGCCGTGCGGATGTCGCTTCCTGCCTCTTCGATCGCGAGGACGTTCGTCTCGTTCTTTTGGTGGATGCTGCGGACGGCACTCGCTTGACGCGCCGTGTCGGTCGCAAGCGTCGACATCGCGGAGCCGATCTCACGGAGCGATCGTTCCGTCCCGTCGACGATCACCTTCATCTCGCCTGCGTGCGTCGTCACTTCCGTCGCTGTCGCAGCGGACTGCTCGAGCGTCGTCGCGACAGCCGTCGCATGCGTCTCAGCCTTCTTGCGCTGGCGCGCGACTTCCGTCATGACACGCTTGCCGTAGCTCGAAACGAACAGCGCTGCCGAGAACACCATCAGGTAGATGACGAGCGCGACTGCGATGTCGAACGGATTCGCGTAACGAATCGTCCCGAGGAACGTGAACAGTCCGAGTTCAAGCAGACCGAGGACGCCAGCCAAGACGACGAGCGCAGGACTCAGATAGACGATCGACATCGTCAGGTAGAGATAGGCGATCGTCCAGATGCTCGCTGACGGAAGCGTCAGGATGACGAGCGCGCAGACGCCGTAGGTCAGGACGATCTGGACGTACTTCGCAGCCGGCTTGTGGCCAATCAGGCGATAGACCGCAACGAGTGCCGCCGTCAAAATGAGTCCGCCGACTAAAAATTGATAAAAGACGTCGATCGTGACATATCCGAGCTTATGGAACAGGAAAATCAGCGGATGCGCGATCGTGATCAAGGCTGGAATCAGGATCGATAGAATCTTCGTGCTGAACCGTTCGAATGATGAGACCATTGGACTACCCCTTTGCAAGAAATGTGCATATATGGTCCTATCGTCACGATTGGAATGAATTTCAAGTCATTCCCCTACCTTTTAGAAGTCAGAACGAACTTGACGTTTTTTCCGGAAAAACCGTATGGTGAAGCTAGAAAACGGCCAGTCGGCCAAAAGGATGATTTGAGATGCTCTATCTTCTCGTCGGTCTCGCCGGCATATGCGGCGCCCTCGCCCGGTACGGCGTCGGCCTCGCCGTCGGCCAGTTCGCGAGCGGTCCCTTTCCGCTTGCGACGCTGCTGATCAATCTCGCAGGCTGCTTCCTGCTCGGATACGCGACCCATTTCCTGTTCAAGACGAAGGTGCTCCACAGTTACGCGGTGACGGCGCTCGGGACCGGCTTCATCGGTTCGTTCACGACGTTCTCGACGTTCAGCGTCGAGACGGTGACGCTGATGCGGGAGTCGCGCTTCCTGCTCGCAGGGCTGTATGTAGCGCTCAGCCTGTTCGGCGGGTTGCTCTTCTCCTATCTCGGTTTCCGAATCGGGTCGCGCCACTATGATACATCGAAGGAGGGAGCGTCATGAGCGCCCTCGCCATAGCGATCGGCGCCTTCTTCGGCGCCATCTCCCGCTTCGCGATCAATACGTTCGTCAAGGCACGGACGAAGACCGAGTTCCCGTTCGCGACGCTGTTCGTCAACGTTACGGGATCATTCGCGCTCGGATTCCTCGCCGGAAGCGAACAGGGCGGCCTGCTGATGCTCGCCCTCGGTACGGGATTCATGGGTTCCTTCACGACGTTCTCGACGTTCAAGCTCGAGAATCTGCAGTTCTATCAAAAGCGCGATGAACGGCTGTTGATCGGCTATTTGGCCGCCAGCTATTCGCTCGGTATCCTTGCCGCCGTTCTCGGGATGTGGCTCGGTGTACATTATATTCGATAAGCACGCAAAACAAGCCCATGCTTCCGGTTTTACGGCGGACGTGAGCTTGTTTTCGAAAAGACGGAAGCATTCCTCCGCGTATGCTACAATTCTCAAAAAAACGATCCACTTGGGGGAATTCACATGAAACTCGTGATCATCACTGGTCCGCAGGCCGTCGGTAAGATGACGGTCGGGCAGGAACTCGCCAAGATGACCGACTTGAAACTGTTCCATAACCACATGACGATCGACCTCGTCAGCCATTTCTTCGACTACGGAACGGACACTGGACGCCGTCTCGTCGGACTTTTCCGCCGCGAAATCTTTGAGGCGGTCGCAACGAGCGACCTCGCCGGAATGATCTTCACCTTCGTCTGGGCATTCGACATGAAGGAGGACTGGGACTACATCCAGGAGTTGATGGACCTGTTCGAGACGCACGGCGCGACCGTCTGCATCGCAGAGCTCGAGGCGGACGTCGACGAACGCCTCGCGCGGAACCGGACACCGAATCGGCTCGAACACAAGCCGACGAAGCGGGACCTCGCCTGGTCCGACAACGAGCTCGTGACGACGATGGACATCTACCGCCTGAACTCGCTTGAAGGGGAGATCACGCACCCCCACTACGTGCGGATCGACAATACGAACTTGGACGCGACAGAGACAGCGCTCCGGATCAAGGAGCATTTCTCTCTCTGATCACCCTCGCTGCGTTCACTCGATAACACGAAAAAGGCCTTGTCTCCCACGTTGAACCGGGGAACAAGGCCTTCCTATTTTTGTATCAATCCTCGATCCAGAACAGACCGACCGTCTCCGCACCGGCATGCGCTCCGATCGCAGGCCCGAACGTCCCCTTCTCCACTGAAAGATTCGGGAATTTCGCCTTAACGGCTGCCCGAAGGTCTTCCGCCATCTCCGGCGCGAGCGTCGTCGCGACGTAGAGACGGTTCTTGAAGAACGTCTTGCCGTTCATCACGTCCTCGATCTGTTTGACCATCTCGGCGTACGCTTTCTTGAGCGAACGTGCCTTCTTGAACGGGACGATCGTCCCTGCCTCGTCGACCGTGATGATCGGTTTGATGTTGAGCAGGTTCGCGAGGAACAGGTCACCTGACGAGACGCGTCCGCCGCGGCGCATCGTCTCCATGTTGCCGACGATCATATAGAAGTGCGTCCGCTTTGCGAGTGCCTGGAGCGCCTCTACGATCTCCTCGACCGACTTGCCCTGCTGTTCGAGCGCCATCCCCTGGCGGATGAATTCCTGCTGGTTCTCGAAAGCCGTGTGCGAGTCGACGATGTAGGAACGGAAGCCGGCCGCTTCCGCTGCCGAAGCCGAGCTGTGGACCGTGCTCGACAGCCCGTTCGTACAGTGGACCGCGATCGCGCAATCGTATCCTTCTTCCTTCAAGCGCTCATACGTGCCGACGAACTCCCCGAAGATCGGCTGCGACGTCTTCGCGACGAGTTTCTTGTCCGCCTCGAGCGAACGGAACATCCGCTCGACCGTCAATGTATTTTCGTTGAAAGCTGTTTCCCCTAACAAGACTTGAATCGGGACGACGTTGACACCGAGCGTCTCTGCCTCTTCCTTCGAGAAATACGCCATGCTGTCCGTCACCCATGCAATTTTAGTCATTTTTTCTGCCTCCGTTACTGAATATCTCGATTAATCCTACCATATTTGAGAGGCCGGTTTGAGGTCTCGTTCATTTTTCTTTTTTCGGTCAATCGATGCTGGAGAAATGGAAGAGCGTCTCCTTCCGGTAATGCTCCCCGGGCCGCAGGACGACCGACGGAAACTCCGGCTGGTTGATCGCGTCCGGCAGTCCTTGCGTCTCGAAGCAGATGCCGAGATATGCGGTCGGCTTGCGCCCTGCGACCGTGAAATCACCATCGAGATGGTTGCCCGTATAGACGACGACTCCGGGCTGGCTCGTCTCGACCGTCAGGCGCCGTCCGCTGATCGGCTCGTCGAGGACGATCCGGCCGTTCTCCTTCAAGAGGAACGGATGATCGAGACCGTTGCCTGCGAGCGTCAGCTCCTCGTCAATCGCATGCGTCACCTCATGAAGCGGACGCTTCTCCCGGAAATCGAACGGGGTCCCGTCGACACGGACGAGTTCGCCAAGCGGCAGTGCCTCCTCATCGAGCGGCACATAGCACGGCGCGTCCATCTGCAGGAGATGCTGTTCGATCGTCCCTTTCGCTTCACCCGTCAGGTTGAAGTAGGTGTGGTTCGTCGGACTGAGCGGCGTCGCCGCTGTCGTCTCCGCCTCGTACGTCAACGTCAGGACGTTTTCGTCCGACCAGTCGAAGGTGAGCGTGACGTCGACCGTCCCCGGATAGCCGTTCTCGCCGGCCGGGCTGTGCAGCGACAGGATCAGGCGGTTGCCTTCGACCTGGTGTTCCCAGATCCGGCTCGACCAGCCCTTGCGTCCGCCATGGATATGGTGCGGGCCCTGGTTCTGTTCGAGCACGTAGTTCATCCCGTCGAGCGCGAACGCGCCGTGACCGATCCGCCCGCCGACACGGCCGACCGTCGCTCCGAGGTAGTGCGGGTTGTCGAAGTAATCCTCGATCGCATCGAAAGCGAGCACGACGTTCTCGATCTTCCCTTCCCGGTCCGGAACCCGGATCGCCCGGATCGTCGCGCCCCGGTTCAGGATCTCGACTTCCGCGCCGTTCTTGTTCTTCATCGTAAAGGACAGCAGCTGTTCCTGCTGCTTGATTTCATTCGTCTCGATGGCCACTTGTCCACGCTCCTCTTTGTACATGCGATACACATTTTTACCCCGAGGCGTGTCTTGAAAAACAAAAAGAACGCAGACGCCTGCGATTCAGCCCATGTGATCCGCAGGACAGAGAGGATGACTCAAAAATCGATCAGTAAACGAAAAACGGGAGTGGACTTCGAATCCACTCCCGTTTTCTCGTTCAGTCGACATCACTCGTCCCACTCGGCTCCTGCAGGAAAAAGCGCGATATATCGCGCTGTCAGAGACAGACAAGCCGCGGATTTCCTTTCCGCTTCGGAAAGGGATCTAGCTGCTTGTGTCTCGCCTGAGGAAAGCGAGTGAAGGACGCGTGATGACTTTTTAGTCACCCTCATCTATCGATTTCTTCTCCTTCAGGACCACGCTTCTTTTCGTACGTCCTCCTGCTGTATCCTGCCCACTGCTCCTTGAGGTCATCCCACTCGACGATCTTCCACGGGTGGAAGAACGTCTGGCCGTTCTTGTTGAAGAACATCCCATCCCCGACATGATAGGACGCGTGCTGGATGATTCCGTCAGCGTTCACCCATGTCACGACATCCCCGGCATCCAGTCGCGATTCGTCCTTCTGGTCCGCCAGCCCATAATGCGCCTGTTCAAGTCCTTTCAGGAACGTTTGCTGGTGCACCCATTCGGAGACGAACCATTCTTGTCCAGAGACGGCGAACAGGGTCGCGGCCAGGCAGTTGCTCCCGGAGGTGACCGGAAACGTATTCGCGTACCTCCGTATGTGTGCAGGTGTCCTGTCCGGAAGTGCCTGTCCCGTCCAGTCGTCCCACTCCTTGGCATATCCCGCGAGCAGGACACTTCTCATTTCGTCCGGCATCCTGCTCCACATGGCGCGATGAAGCACCAAGTAGCTCTCTCCCTGTACTTCGACGAGGTGTTCATACCACTCGGCGAGCGACTGGCCTGAAGGCACAGGGAGGACCAAGCCTCTGCCGATTTCGACTTGCAGGGCGTTCAAATCCTGCTTTTTCGCAGCGGAAAGCCATGTGATCCACTCCGGATGGGCGACGAGGACGTAGGCGGCTTCTTGTGAGATGTTCCAGTGTTCGTAGCTGTTCGCGAGCCCGACTTGCCGATAGGAGGGATGTTTGAAGAATTCGTCCCTCGGCACGACGAGCACGCCGGCGAGGTCATCTCTGAACCGGTCCAGGTCCGTCTCTCGAAGGAAGTAAAAGTCTTTTCCCGGGACGTATGCGTTGACCCACGCGCTGATCTGCTCAGCTGAGGGTTGAATCATGATCGTCATTTTCATTCCTACTTTCCATCTGCATTGTCATGCCATTCATATTGCCGCTTTCAGGCGGGCTCCGGTCAAGTCCTCATCCCCGATTCGTCTCGCTGCGCATCAGCCGACTGACGCGGACGTAGGCGATCAAAATCAGCACGACCATCGCACCGAGCTCGACGTATCTCTCATTTTAGACCTCAACCACCCTCATCACGACGAGAAACACGCCCATCGGCAAAAAGAATCCGAAGCCTGCAATCTTGGCGAGTGACTTCTTACCCTTGACCGCCTTCTCGTTGAAACCGGCGAGCAGCCACGTCATTTGTTTGACGCCGACCGCATATGCGATCGCGAGCAGCAACAGTCCGATTGCGAACAACCCGATATCCATCCTGCTCCACCGCCTTCTCCCGTCTTTTCGAATCCTTCCTCTTTACGAAGAAATCACCTTGGAGGATTCAGATGGCACGAAAAAGGACGCCCGAGAATATCGGACGTCCATGCGTTCAATTCGTCAGACGGTAGCCGCTTCGCGCGTCACCGTTCCGACGACCGAGCGTTCGAGCAGTTCGACGACGTCGTACGTCGCGACCGACTCCTCGACCTCCTTCGCCTTCGTCCCGTCGCTGAGCATCGTCAGGCAGTACGGGCAGGCGGATCCGATGACGGACGGTTGGACGGTCAGGAGCTGTTCCGTCCGGGCGACGTTGACGCGTGCCCCGACCTTCTCCTCCTGCCACATCATGCCGCCGCCGGCGCCGCAGCACATCCCCTTCTCGCGGTTGCGCTCCGTCTCGACGAGCGTAATCCCCGGAATCTTCTCGAGGATGTAGCGCGGCGCGTCGTAAATGTCGTTGTAGCGCCCGAGGTAGCACGAATCGTGGTAGACGACGCGCTCGTTCACCTCGAACGTCGGCTTGACGCGCCCATCGTCGATCAGGCGGGCGAGCAATTCCGTATGATGATAGACCTCGACTTCAGGACGGAGTCCGAAGTCCGGGTATTCGTTCTTGAACGTGTTGTAGGCATGCGGATCGATCGTGACGATCTTCTTGACGTCGTACTTGTCGAACGCCTTGATGTTCGCCTCGGCGAGTTCCTGGAAGAGGACCTCGTTTCCGATCCGGCGCGGCGTATCGCCCGAGTTCTTCTCGTCGTTCCCGAGGATCGCGAACGAGACGCCGGCTTCGTTCAGGATGCGCGCGAACGCCATCGCGATCTTCTGGCTGCGGTTGTCATATGAACCCATCGCGCCGACCCAGAACAGATACTCGAACTCTTCTCCTGCCTTCTTCTTCTCCTTCGCCGTCGGGACGACGAGCTCCTCGCGCTGGTTGCGCCAGTTCTCGCGTTCCTTCCGGTTCATCCCCCACGGATTGCCCTGGCGTTCGATGTTTGCGACCGTCCGCTGGATCTCCGGGTCCATCTTCCCTTCCATCATGACGAGGTGACGACGGAGGTCGATGATCTTGTCGACGTGTTCGTTCATGACCGGGCATTGGTCCTCACAGTTGCGGCATGTCGTACATGCCCAGATTTCCTCTTCCGTGATGACGTTTCCGATCAGCTCGTCCGCGACGACGTTCTGTCCCGCTGCTGCGAGCCGGGCGATCTGGTTGCCTTGCGATCCTTCGAAGGCGAACGCCGGCGCCCAAGGCGACTTCTGCGTGATCGCCGCGTTCTTCATGTTCATGTGGTCGCGCAGCTTGACGATCAAGTCCATCGGTGACAGCATCTTGCCTGTCCCGCTCGCCGGGCACATGTTCGTACAGCGTCCGCATTCGACGCAGGCGTACAGGTCGACGAGCTGCTTCTGGTTGAAGTCCTCGATCCGGTTGACGCCGAAGCTGAACTCCGCCTCCTCGTCCTCCATCTCTTCCATGACGGACAGGTCGATCGGCGTGATTCGCCCGACCTTCGACGTCCGGCCGAGCCAGACGTTCGCCGTCCCCGCGATCAAGTGGGCATGCTTGCCTTGCGGGATGTAGACCATGAAGCTGAGCAGGAACAACAGGTGCGCCCACCAGAAGAAGACGAACAGCGCGAACGCGACGCCCTTCGGCACCCAGCCGAATGCCATCGCGATCAGTGACGCGACCGGCTCCCCTGCCGTCAGATGATTCTCATAGACGAGGAAGAACCCGTTCCCGAACAGGACTGCGACCATCAGTCCCCCGATGAAGATGAGCGCGAGCCCTGCCATGAAGTTCCGCTTCAGGCGGACGAGCTTCTCGACGTAACGGCGGTAGAATCCCCAGACGACCGCGACGAGGATCATCAGCATGACGATCTCCTGCAGGAACGTAAAGACCGGATAGACCGGACCGAGCGGCACGTGCGGATATTTCTGTCCGACGGCGAGCCCTTTCCAGATGAAGTCGATCGCCCCGAACTGGACGAGCAGGAAGCCGTAGAACATCATCACGTGGATGATGCCGCTCTTCTTGTCCTTGAGCAGCTTCTTTTGGCCGAAGACGTTGACGAGGACGGCGTTCAGCCGCTCCTTGTTCGTCTGCGTCCACTCGGCCTTCTTGCCGCGCTTGATCGCCTCATACCTGTTCTTGACGAGCGAGGCGAACAGATAGATGCCATATCCCATGACCGCGAGAAACGCGATCCAATTGATCAATAAAAAAGTCCCCATATAAACCCTGACCCCTTCCCCCTGCTAGTGTTGCTTCGAGTATAGCATATTATGAATGGCTATTCATTCATTTTTTTTGAGGAGGTTCGCATGAAAAAAACCTGCCCATGGGATGGACAGGTCGATGTATCATTCGAGGCCGAGTGCTTTCGGCAGGGCGAAGGCGAGTTTTTGCGCCTTCGTATAATCCTTCGCTTCGAGCGCCTTCTCGATCTCATAGAGCGCCGGATGGTTCTCGTCCGTGAATGCGCCGAGGATCGTCAAGTAACGCTCGTAGACGGAATCGTCCTCCTTGCGCGACTTGAGCAGTGTCGTATAGAGCAGGACGACATCCTCTCCGTACAGGATCGGCAATTCCTCGTTGATGCCGAGGAGCGTATCGATCGCGTCCGGATCAGCACTCGGCGTGAACTCGGACGTCGCCGTCTCTGCGAGCACCTCGAGCTGATCGCGCCATTCCTCGTATTTCGCCTCGTCGTTCTCGAGCCATTCGAACCAATCCTGCTCGAGCATCTGTTCCATCTCGCGTACCGTCTTCTCAAATGCCATTTTCGTCACTCCGTTTCCATGTGATTTCAATCGTGTAGTCGCCGACCGGCTGTTCGTCCATCTCGAGCTGGTAGGCAAACGCCATCCGTGCATCGCCCATCTCGATCGAGTCCGTCACCGCGCTCATCCACATCTGGCCGAACTGGCTGTCATAAAGACTCCGCGTCTGCTTGCCGATGACGAAGACGTGGTGCATGACGACGAGGCCTTTCCGGATGAGGGCGACCTGGTCCTCCGACCACTTGATCACCGTCTCGATCGGTTGCTCGTCCGCCTGGATGAACTTGAGCGCATATCCGTCCTTCGTCTCGAACAACGTGCCGATCGCCTCGATGATGACCTCTTCCTTCATCGCTCCGTCCCGGATCGTCGTCACCTGACGCAGCTGGACGGGATAACGTGTTGCTTTCATATTTCTCACCTCATCCATTAGAGTACCCGATTTTTCGGTCCGGCGCACGAATGCGGCGCCTTTTCATTCGCCCGGGATGATTCGTTCGAACAAATCGGTCGAAAGGGTCCACTCGAGCCGGCGCTCCCATTCCTTCCTCGCATCGATCGCATCCGGGGCGATCCGCCCGAGGACGCGTCCGACCCGCTCGACGGCATGCGCCTTCAGCAGATCGGCAGACATATGCAGCGGATGGACCGCTTGATATCCTTGAAGGAAGACCCGGCCAAAACGGATCGCTTGCTCCGGATAGTGAAGGCCGGCAAACCAGCAGACCCATGCGATGTCGCCGTAACGGCTTCCCGATTCCGCCCATTCCCAGTCGAGGATCGTCACCTGATTCCCGTCGAACAATGCATTATGGATGCCGTAGTCCCCGTGGATCAGCACCGCCTCCTCCTGCCCGGCGTCGCGCGCCCATGTACTCGCCTCGTCCGCAAGCTGCCGGTCGAGGAAGTCGAGCTGATTGAAGTCACAGCTCTCGCCCTTCGGCAGCTCGCATTTCACCTGATGGATCGACGCGAGTGCCTTCCCGAGCAGAAAATAGATCGTCGACATAGCGGGAAACCCTGTATCAAGCAGCTTTTGGGCGTTCTCCCCTTCGCGAAACTCCATCAGGACGAGCAAGGCTTGCTCCGTCTCGATCGTGTCAAGCAGGCGCGGCGCGATTCCTGTTTCCTTCAACTGTTTGAGCACGACGGCTTCCCGCGCAAGCGTCTCCTTGTCGCGACCGACCTTGACGACGAACGGTGTCTCCCCTTTCGTCACGTACGCCGCATTCGTATAGCCGCCCGTAAGGCGTGTCAGCCCCGCGACGCCCCGACCCTCTAACCGTTCCATGACCCAGTCCATTCCCTCATCCCCTTTCCGTTCATTTTAGCGCAGCGGTGTCCCGTCTCAAAGGACAGAAAAAACGACGGCACCCGGAGATGCCGTCGTGAATGGTTTAGAAACGGTAAAGGCGTGCTTCGTAAGGGCGAAGCGTCAGCTCCGTACCTTCGTGCCACTCGACGCCGTAGTTGCTGAGGACGACGTTGTCCGAATGAAGGATGATATCCGTGTCGACGACGGCTTCCGAGTCCTTCAGGTTCGTCACGATCAGGAAGCGTTCCGACCCGAGCGTCCGCGTGTACGCGTACACCTTCGGATCTTCCGGCAGGATCAGATCGTACTCGCCGTAGATGAGCGTTTCTTCCTGCTTGCGGATCTGGATCATCCGTTTGTAGAAGTTGAGGATCGAGTCCTCGTCATGCAGCTGGGACTCGACGTTGATCTCGGCGAAGTTCGGATTGACGCCGAACCAAGGCGAAGCTGGCGAGAATCCACCGTTCGTCTCGCTCGTCCACTGCATCGGTGTGCGCGAGTTGTCGCGCGACGAGTTCCAGATCACTTCCATGATCTCCTCGTGCGTCTTCCCTGACGCGAGCTGCATGTCGTACATGTTCTTCGTCGCGACGTCGTCGTAGTCCGAGATGTCCGGGAACTGGACGTTCGTCATTCCGATCTCCTGACCCTGGTAGATGAACGGCGTCCCCTGCATGAAGAAGTACATCATCGCGAGCGACTTCGCGCTCTCCTTCCAGTAGTTCTCCTCGTCACCCCAGAGCGAGACGACGCGGACCTTGTCGTGGTTCTCGAGGTAGAGCGCGTTCCAGCCCGTCGCCTCGAGTCCCTTTTGCCACTTCGTCAACACTTGCTTGAGCTTGACGACGTCGACGCCCTTCTCCGCGTCCGCGCGCCAGAGGTCCATGTGCTCGAACTGGAAGACCATGTTCATCTTGCCGTTCTCGCGGCCGACCCAGAGATCCGCCTCTTCCGGCGTCACGCCGTTCGCCTCGCCGACCGTCATGATGTCGTATTTCGCGAACGTCTCGTTCTTCAGCTCCTCGAGGTATTCGTGGATGCCGTCGACGTTCATGTGCATCTCGAACGACGGGACGTGCGGCATGCCGAGCGGGTTCGGCAGGTCGGCGAACGATTGGTTCTTGTTGATATGGCTGATCGCGTCGATCCGGAAACCGTCGATGCCGCGGTCGAGCCACCAGTTGATCATCTCGTAGATGGCTTCGCGCATCTCCTTGTTCTGCCAGTTGAGGTCGGGTTGGCGGCGCGAGAAGACGTGGAGGAAGTATTGCTCCGTCTTTTCGTCATACTCCCAGGCCGATCCGCCGAAGATGCTCTCCCAGTTGTTCGGCTCGCGTCCTTCGATCGCATCCTTCCAGATGTACCAGTCGCGTTTCGGATTGTCTTTCGACGAACGGGATTCGATGAACCACGGATGCTCGTCCGACGTGTGGTTGACGACGAGGTCGAGCAGGATCTTGATGTCGCGCTTCTTCGCTTCTGACATCAACGTGTTGAAGTCCTCCATCGTACCGAACTCATCCATGATGTCCTTGTAGTCGCTGATATCATAGCCGTTATCGTCGTTCGGAGACTTGAACATCGGGCAGATCCACAGGACGTCGACGCCGAGGTCCTTCAGGTAGTCGAGTTTCTTCGTGATCCCAGGGATGTCGCCGATGCCGTCGCTGTTCGCGTCGAAGAAGCTGCGCGGATAGATCTGGTAAGCTGTCGCTTCCTTCCACCAGGCGCGGACTAGCGTTTTCTCAGCAGTTTGTTGTTGTGGGATAAGTTGTGTCATATCAGGTAAATCCTCTCTTCCGAGTTGAGTGTAGGTGTTGGTCCGATTAGGCAAAGTCATTATTAGAGTAAGGTTTTTTATAAGCGCAACCGATTGCGCAAATCTTCTAGATTCATCTTATCAAATCACTGTGTAATGTCAACGCTTCCAACCTAAATAGTTATCGTGATATTTCAGCTTCGAATACATTACATTTACTGAACTATCCTACACCCTTTATCGGTCGTTTTCCAGAGGTTTGTACCATCTTTTTGGCAAAAACGAATCTTTTTTCACGGGCTCGGGTATACACTTAACAATGTAAAATTTTTCAACTACTTCTAGAGGGGGTCTTCATCTATGGAAGGAAAGTTTTTGATCGGCGGAGAGTGGACGACGAACGGTCGCGAGACGGTCGACGTCAAGGATCCCGCGACCGGGGAAGTCGTCGGAAAGATCCCGAAAGGCGCAAAGGAGGACGTCAATGCGGCTGTCGCGGCGGCGAGGAAGGCGTTCCCTGACTGGTCGAAAAGAAGCGTCTATGAACGTTCCGCCCTGCTCGAGAAGCTGTACGTGCGGATACTCGAGGAGCAGGAGGCATTGGCAGAACTGATGACGCGCGAGATGGGGAAGCCGCTCGCCGAGTCGAAGGGAGAGGTCCAGTATGCAGCGAACTTCGTCAAATGGTTCGCCGAGGAAGGGAAACGGGCCTATGGCCGGATCATCCCGACCCATGACGCGGGCAAACGCCTGCATGTCATCAGGCAACCGGTCGGCGTCGTCGCAGCGATTACGCCATGGAACTTCCCGGCCGCGATGATCACCCGCAAGCTCGCCCCCGCCCTCGTCGCAGGTTGCACGTTCGTCCTGAAGCCGCCGACCGAGACGCCGCTCACGGCACTCCGCCTGCTCGAGCTCTGTCAGGAGGTCGGGATCCCGGACGGCGTCGTCAACGCCGTCACCGGCAGCGGCAAGGAGCTCGGCGAGGTGCTCGCGACGCATCCGCACGTCAACAAGATCACCTTCACCGGGTCGACCGGGGTCGGACGGACGCTGATGGCGCAAGGCGCCGAGACAATCAAGTCGATGTCGCTCGAGCTTGGCGGACATGCCCCGATTCTCGTCTTCGACGACTGTGACCTCGACCTCGCCGTCGCGGAGACGATCAAGTCGAAGTTCCGCAACGGCGGCCAGACGTGCGTCTGCGGCAACCGGATCTATGTTTCGGACAGTATCTACGACGCGTTCGTCGACAAGTTAGGAAAAGAGACGGCGAAGCTCAAGGTCGGCAACGGCTTCGACGAAGCGACGAAAATCGGTCCGATGATCAACGAGGCTGGCTACGAGAAGGTCGATAAGCACGTCACGGACGCGACTTCAGCCGGTGCACGGCTCGTCACGGGCGGCAAAGGGACGACGGAAGGCGGTACCTATTTCTATGAACCGACCGTCATCGCGGACGTCTCGCCGGGCATGCTGATCATGAACGAGGAGACGTTCGGCCCGGTCGCCCCGGTCCAGCGCGTCAGCTCGGACGAGGAGGCCGTCCACTACGCGAACCAGACGCCGTTCGGGCTCGCATCCTACGTCTTCACGCGCGATTATGCCCGCGCGATGCACGCGATCGAGAAGCTCGATTACGGCATCGTCGGCTGGAACGATGGATTGCCGTCGGCGGCACAGGCGCCGTTCGGCGGGATGAAGCAGTCCGGCGTCGGCCGTGAAGGCGGCATCGAGGGACTTGACGCCTATCTCGAAACAAAATACATCTCTATCGGGGGACTTTAATCATGAACGCAGCAGAACTTTTCATCACGTGCCTCGAAGCGGAGGGCGTCGAATACATCTTCGGCGTCCCAGGCGAGGAGAACATCACGCTGCTTGACGCGATCAGCAACTCATCGATCGAGTTCATCACGACGCGACACGAGACGAACGCCGCCTTCATGGCGGCGATGGTCGGACGCTTGACCGGACGTCCGGGTGTCTGCCTGTCGACGCTCGGCCCCGGTGCGACGAACATGATGACCGGCGTCGCGAACGCGACGATGGATCACGCACCGCTCCTCGCGATCACGGGACAAGGCGCGACGTGGCGACAGCATAAGGCGTCCCACCAGATGTACGATCTCGTCGACCTGTACCGGCCGATCACGAAGTACAGCACCGAGGTCATCACGGCGGAGACGATCCCTGAAATCGTCCGCAAGGCATTTTCCGAGTCGTGTTGCGAGAAGCCGGGCGCTTCCCATATCGCGTTCCCGGAGAACATCGCGTCGCTCGACGTCGGTGACGTCCCGCCGCTCGCGAACGATACCCTTCCCGGACATCTTCCTGCCGATCCCCACGCCGGCAATCCCGTCCTCGACCTGATCAGGGAGGCGAAGCGACCGGTCGTCATCGCCGGATTCGGCGTCGCCCGTGAGGACTGCCACCCTGCCTTCCGCGCCTTCGCGCGTGCCTTGAACGCCCCGGTCGTCGAGACGATGATGGGAAAAGGTGCCCTTCCGTCACACGACCCGCTCCACGCGTTCGCGATCGGCTTGCCGAACGCCGACTACAACCAGAACATTCTCGACGCGAGCGACTTGATCATCACCGTCGGCTATGACATCACGGAGCTCCCTCCGTCGAAATGGAACCCTGATCGCAAGCCTGTCATCCACCTCGACACGGTGCGCCATGAGATCGACCAGTACTACCCGGTCACGGGAAGTCTCGTCGGCCCGCTGAGGGAGACGCTCGAGACGCTCGCCCATAAAGTACCTGACAGGTCGTGGGACGGCTGGCAGGCGATCAAGGAGCAGTTGAAGGCGGAAATCGACGCGACCTATTCCGTCGCCCTCCCGCTCCATCCGCAAACGATCGTGACGGCGCTCGAGCAGGCACTTGGTGAGGACGGGATGCTGTTCTCGGACGTCGGCGCCCATAAGATTTGGATCGCCCGCCATTTCCGGGCCGTGGCGCCGAACCAGGTGTTCCTGACGAACGGCTTCTCCTCGATGGGCTACGGATTGTCGAGCGCGGTCGCGGCGAAGCTCATCCATCCCGAAAGACGCGTCATCTGCGCGGTCGGCGACGGCGCTTTCCTGATGAACGGACAGGACCTCGAGACGGCGGTTCGGCTGAAGCTGCCGATCGTCGTAGTCGTCTGGCGCGACGGGACGTACGGCCTGATCGAATGGAAGCAGCAGCAGGCGTATGGGCGTGCCCCTTATATCGGCTTCGACAATCCGGACCTCGTCAAGCTCGCTGAAGCGTTCGGAGCAAAGGGACTGCGGGTCGGCGAACACGGCAGTCTAAGCGCCTGTCTAGAGGAAGCGCTCAAGTACGGGCAGCCCGTATTGATTGACTGTCCGGTCGATTATCGGGAAAATCTAAAGTTGACAGACCGTTTACGGACATATGGGGGGTAATCTTTTGACACATCTTCGAAAACTACAATCGATCTCAGACTTCGAACAATTCATTGGCGAGCACGATACGTTCGTCATCTGCAAGCACAGCACGACGTGCCCGATCAGCGCGGCCGGCTTTTCAGCCTATACGAAGTTCGCGGACGCGACCGACGTACCGACGGCCTACCTGCTCGTCCAGGAGGCGCGGACGCTCTCGAACCACATCGCCGAGAACTACGCCGTGCGTCACGAGTCGCCGCAAGTTATCTATTTCAAGGGCGGAAAACCCGTCTGGAACGCGTCTCACTATGACATCAATGCGAACGAGCTGACGGCTAACGTCAACTGAATCGAACAGGCGCCGGTCCCAATCAAGGGGCCGGCGCCTGTTTCATGTCTTGATCTTACGCGCGGATCGCGCGCTCTTCGTAATAGGATTCGCAAAGCAAAAGCAGCGGTTCGATCTTTCCGGGAGGCACGACGGCCTCGAGGGCCGCGAGCGTGCTCTCGAGCACATGGCGCCGCGGCTGTTTCGTCTCGAGCAGCTCCTCCTGGATGAAGTCGAGCAGCTCGACCACCTTCTCGCGTTCCGACGAAGCGACCGCCTCCTTCTTCAACTCGAAGATGAGCTGGTGCGCCCTTTGACGCGCCGCCTGTCGCGTCCCGCGGCAATTCGGAAGCCACGTGCCGAGAATCGCCGGGTCGAGCAGCTGATCGCCGGTCGCCTCGACCTCCTCGACCATCTCGACGGCACGGGCCACGCTGTAGCGGATGACAGGCGCGATGTCGGCCTCCATCCCTTCCGCCATCTGGTGATATTTCATCTGGCTCTGGAGGATGCCGACGAACGAGATCGCCGTGTCGAGCAGGTAGGGCTGCCGGTGCTCGCCGAACAGGTCGATGAACCGCTCATAGATCCACTGGACCCAGCGCAGCTGGCCGTTGCGGATGAACTGACGCAGCTCGTCGTCCTGCGACACCATCATTTCCTCGAACAGGGCGAACAGCTTATTGTGGCGGTTCTCCTTCATCTGAAGCTCGATTTGGCGGATGAACAGCTCGATGTCCGAGGCGTCCTGCCCGGACAGCATGTCGTCGCGCAGATGTTCCATCTTCTTGTGGGTCATCTTGAAGATCTCGATCAGCAATTCGTTCTTCGACGCGAAATAGTTATAGAAAGTCCCTTTCGCGATGCCGCTGTATTCCAGGATGTCCTGAATCGACGTCGCCTGGAATCCCTGTTCGATGAAGAGGCGGTGGGCGATCGTCAAGACGGCTTGTTTACGCTGGTTCATATACGTTGCTCCTTAAAATTGGACTGTCGGTCTAAAAATCATCTTAGCGGAAACGTTCTCACAAAACAAGTTAATAGAATTAGTAATTAATAATTGCAATCGTCCTTCCAAGAGCGTAATATAAATCCCAGATGAAATCGAAGTATAGAAAAATGAACCAGCAGTTCACAAGGAGGAAACACCATGCAACATTCCAATAAGGAGCAGCGTGCGCCGTACGGCATACTAGCGGTCTTGATGATCGGTGCCTTCATCGCATTCCTGAACAATACGCTTCTCAACATCGCCCTGCCGTCGATCATGAAGGACCTCGACGTCGACGCATCGACCGTGCAGTGGCTTTCGACCGGCTTCATGCTCGTCAACGGAGTGCTGATCCCGACGACGGCATTCCTGATCCAGAAATACTCTGTCCGCCGCCTGTTCATCCTCGCGATGACATTGTTCTCACTCGGTACGATTCTCGCCGGGTTCGCCCATACGTTCCCCGTCCTGCTCGCAGGGCGGATGATCCAAGCCTCGGGCTCGGCCGTCATGATGCCGCTCCTCATGAACGTCATGCTCGTCAGCTTCCCGGTCGAGAAACGCGGTACGGCGATGGGCTTCTTCGGACTCATCATGATGGGTGCCCCGGCAATCGGTCCTACCCTCTCCGGGTATATCATCGAACACTATGATTGGCGGATGCTCTTCCACGTCATCACGCCGATCTCGATCGCCGTCCTGATCGCAGGGATGGTCATGCTCAAGGACAAGAAGGAACCAAGCAACGCCCGTCTCGACTTCCTTTCCGTCATCCTGTCATCACTCGGATTCGGCGGATTGCTGTACGGCTTCAGCTCGGCCGGCTCGAAAGGCTGGGACAGCCCGTACGTCTACGGCACGCTGATCATCGGTGTGATCGCAGTGGCCGCCTTCATCATCCGGCAGCTCAAGATGGAAAAGCCGATGCTCAACTTCCATATCTACCGTTATCCGATGTTCGCCCTGTCGTCTGCCATCTCGATGGTCGTGACGATGGCGATGTTCTCCGGGATGCTGTTGCTTCCGATCTACGTCCAGACGATTCGCGGCATCTCGCCGCTCGACGCAGGACTAATGCTGTTGCCGGGAGCGATCCTGATGGCCGTCATGTCACCGATCAACGGCAAGCTGTTCGATAAAATCGGCGGCAAGGCACTTGCCCTTACAGGTCTCGCCATCACAGTCATCACGAGCTACTATTTCAGCCAGCTCGAGCTCGACACGACTTACACACACCTCATCTGGCTCTACTCGCTCCGCATGTTCGGGATGTCGATGGTCATGATGCCGGTCTCGACGAATGGGCTCAACCAGCTTCCTAGCCGCTACTACCCGCATGGCACGGCGATGAACAACACGATGCAGCAAGTATCCGGCGCAATCGGGACGGCGTTGCTCGTGACGATCATGTCGAACCATACGGAGACGCGCGCGAAGGAACTCGCGGCTGACGCGATGTCGACAGCTGCGGCAAGCGGTGCAGCACAGCCGACGGCGGAAGCAGCGGCACAGATGAAGCAGCAGATCATGATGCAGGCGATGGTCGACGGCATCAACTACGCCTTCTTCATCTCCGTCTTCATCGCAGGTCTCGCGTTCGTCCTCGCCCTCTTCATCAAGCGGGCGACACAAGCAGAGGACATCATCTCGCGCACACCGGCCGAGAAGACGGTCGAACGCCAAGTCGTCAACGAATGATTTTAATCTCTGCCCTTTGCGGCAGAGATTTTTTTCTTCAGATTCAATATACTTGTACCCCCTACCCCTATATGATATAGTGGTCTCAAAGAGGTGATCCTGATGGAAAAACACGAACATGCCCTCGTCCCGCGAACGGGAGAGGAGCAGGAAGCAATGCTGAAACGCTTGAAACGGATTGAAGGACAGGTCCGCGGCATCCAGAACATGATCAGCGAGGACCGCTATTGTATCGATATCCTGACCCAGACCGCCTCGATCCAGGCTGCGCTGCGTCAGGTCGAGCTCCAGCTGATCGAACGGCACGTCAAGATGTGCCTGCATGACGCCGCGTCGTCAAAAGGCGCGACGGACGACTATGTCGATGAGCTGATGGCGATCATCGCCCGTCTGAGAAAGTGAGGAATGAAACCATGTCGAAGACGATCGAATTGAATATCGAAGGAATGACATGCGCCGCCTGCTCGGCCCGGATCGAGAAGGTCCTCAACAAGATGGACGGCGTCGAGGCGACGGTCAACCTGCCGCTCGAGACGGCACGCGTCGAAGTGACGGACGACATCACGGAGCAGGCGATCATCGAGAAGATCAAGAAGGTCGGATACGGCGCGACGATCAAGGAGAAGCCGCGCGAGAAGAAACATGACCGAAAGCTGCTGATCCGTTTCATCGTCTCAGCCATCCTGTCGCTTCCACTGTTGCTCAGCATGGTATCGCACATCCCGAACAGCCCCATCCATCTGCCGATGCTGATGAACCCGTGGCTCCAGCTCGCGCTCGCGACGCCCGTCCAGTTCATCATCGGGGCACCGTTCTACCAAGGCGCCTACAAGAGCTTGCGGAGCGGCAGCGCGAACATGGACGTCCTCGTCGCGCTCGGGACGTCTGCCGCCTACTTCTACTCCGTCTTCGAGATGTCCGCACACGCGATGCCGGACCTCTACTTCGAGACGAGCGCGATCCTGATCACGCTCGTCCTGCTCGGCAAAGTGCTCGAGGCACGCGCGAAGGACCGGACGACCGGCGCGATCGAGACGTTGCTTTCGCTTCAGGCGGCCCAAGCGACCGTCGTCGAAGACGGTATCGAGCGGCGTATCCCGATCGAACAGGTCGTCCCCGGCATGCAACTGCTCGTCAAACCGGGCGAGAAGATCCCGACCGACAGCCGGGTCACGGCAGGTGTCGCCTACCTCGACGAGTCGATGCTTACAGGTGAGCCGCTCCCGCAACATAAGCAACCGGGAGACACCGTCGTCGGCGGGACGCTCAACACGAACGGCCACTTGACGATCGAGGCAGTCAAGGTCGGGGCGGACACGATGCTCGCCCAGATCGTTCGCGTCGTCGAACAGGCACAGACGGAGAAGGCGCCGATCCAGCGCCAGGCGGACAGGATCTCAGGCATCTTCGTGCCGGTCGTCGTGACGCTCGCCGTCCTGACGTTCGCCGCCTGGTACTTCATGACCGGCAGCATCGGCGAAGCGATCCGCCCTGCGATCGCCGTGCTCGTCATCGCCTGCCCGTGTGCGCTCGGTCTCGCGACGCCGACCTCGATCATGGTCGGGACCGGCAAGGGCGCAGAGCGCGGCATCCTCTTCAAAGGAGGCGCACAGCTCGAGCAGCTTCAGCATGTCGACGCCGTCGTTTTCGATAAGACGGGGACGTTGACGCTAGGTCAGCCGGTCGTCGTCAAGACGTTCGGGACAGAGCTTTCGCTTGATTTCGCGGCAGCGCTCGAAAAACGATCCGAGCATCCGCTCGCGCTTGCGATCACGGATGAGCGGGATGTCGTCTTCGACATCGAAGGCTTCGAAGCACTCGCGGGACATGGTGTCAGCGGGACGATCATGGGGAATAAGGTAGAGGTCGGTTCACCGCGGATGATGACTGAACGGGGTTATCACCTGCCGGACTGGTCATACCCGGCAGCGACGTTCGTCTACGTCGCAGTCGACGGAACGGTCGAAGGCGGGTACGCGATCCGCGACGAGCTGAAGCCGACGTCGAAAGCGGCCATCTCCTTGATCAAGAAGACGAAGGAAGTCTATATGCTGACCGGTGACCGCCGCGAGGTAGCGGAAACGCTCGCCGCAGAGCTCGGCATCCCGCGCGAGAACGTGCTCGCTGAAGTCCTGCCGGTCGAGAAGGCGGAACAGATCAAACGACTGCAACAAAACAAGAAGGTCGCGATGATCGGGGACGGGATCAACGATGCCCCTGCCCTCGCGACAGCGGATGTCGGGATCGCGCTCGGCAGCGGGACGGATGTCGCACTCGAAGCCGCTGACGTCACCTTGCTCGGACATGATTTGCATCAGGTCGCGACCGCGATCGAGCTGAGCGAACAGACGATGAAGAATATCCGTCAAAACCTGTTCTGGGCGCTCGCCTACAATACGGTCGGCATCCCGGTCGCAGCGATCGGACTGCTTGCCCCGTGGCTCGCCGGCGCAGCGATGGCATTCAGCTCCGTCTCCGTCGTCCTGAACGCGTTACGTCTGAAGCGAATCAAATTAACGGCTGCGGCCGAAGAAAAATAAGGAGGAATCATCATGAAGGAAACAACGATCCAAGTCGAAGGCATGACATGCAACCACTGCAAGGCGAGCGTCGAAGGGGCGCTCAAGGAAGTGAGCGGCGTCAAGGACGCGACGGTCTCGCTCGAGAACAAGAACGTCACCGTCACTTACGATGACGTCGAAGAGGTGAAACTCGTCGAAGCGATCGAAGAGGTCGGCTACGACGTCGTCCCTTCTTAAAAGACAAGCCGATTTGCACCCAACGTGCAGATCGGCTTTTTTTTGTGGATAAAAACGGGAATAGGAAGTGTAAGAAGGAGGGATGGGATCATGGTACCCAAAGTCGAATTCGTCGAATACTTCGATGACGATAAAGGCAAACGATTTAAAATCGAACTTTGGAACCTCGGGACGTTCACGTTCAGCGCACGGACCGAGAAAGGACCTGTCACCCGTTTCAGTTCAATCGATATCCAGTTCATCCAGTCCTGTGTCGCACGGATGCGCGCCGTCGTCGACGCAAAGAAGGCGTTCCAGCCCGGCGGACGAGACTCTTCCAATCATTCCATGCTCCATTGAGGACCAGGCAATTGCGCTTCGATTCTGCCGCGTTCATCCGTTTCGTCGATCGATGTTGATGCCCTGGACGAAGCGAAGGCCAAGCTCCTGAAGAGCCTGGCCTTCGCTTCGTTTCATTCGATTTGTCTCGCGAATACGATCAGCCGTTCCTCGTATCCCTCTTTGCCGTAAGCACCGTCGCAGGTGATCAGCGTCAGGCGCTTCGAGACCGTCGCGCCGAAGATCGCGCCGGTCGGCACCTCATCGACAGGATAGCGGGCTATGTCCGTCACCACATACCGCAGTTGCTCTCCTGCCGATACGACCACCTCGTCACCAGGACGGAGTGACCCGAGTTCATAAAAGACGGCCGGTCCGACCTCATCATCCCTGTGACCCGAGAGGATGACGTTCCCGGTCTCGCCCGCTTTCGCACCAGGTTGATACCAGGCGACCTGATCCGAATCTTTCGGGACCCCGATCCGCCCTTTCTCGTCCTTGCCGACCGCCTCGATTTTCGTATCGATATCGAGGCGGGGGATGAGCAGCCGTCTTGGAATGAATACCGTCTGTTCTTGTTCCTGCAAGACTGGGACAGCCTTCAGGACGGGAGCCCGGTCGTTAAGTGGAGCAGACTTGAGCGGTGGCTCCTGCACCGCGCAACCCGAAAGAATCAGCAATGGCGCAATCAGCAGATTACGCGGTCTTGCGGCGAAACACATATCCGGCAAGGAGAAGCGCTGCTCCACCAGCTGCAAGCAACCACATGTTAATGTTCGATGCCTCAGCCGTTCCGCCGAGTCCAGTGTCCGGCATCGCAGCCGTATCCCCACCGTCCGCGATCAAGAGGACATCGAATGCCGGCTCTCCTTCGAGCAGACCGATCGCGAGTGCCGTATAGTTCTTGCCGCCTTCGAGCGCGATGCCGTCAAGCGCCTTGACGACGTCCGTCGCACCAGCCGGACGGATTTCGAGGTCATAGCTGCCGGCGTCAAGTGTTCCGTAATCCGATACGTTCGAGAATTCAAGGTTGCTGAAGAGTGGGTCTCCGCCTTTAGGCGCCACGTCTACAGCAGGAGCATCAGGTGAGAAGTGCGCGACGCGAACCATCGATTTGCCGTCTTCGCCTGCACCATTGTCTTCCATGACAGCGAGCTTGATCGAATCGAGTTGACCGATCGCTGCGGCCGTGTAGAACTTGCCAGCTTCGACGTTGAGCGTCTCGGTGATGACGGCGTTTTCCGTCGTACCGGCAGCGAATACTTCGACTTTATGTTCGCCGGCCGGTAATGTCAGATAGTCTGTGACTGCTTTGAACTCTGCGCCGGAGACCGCTTTTTCGCCGTCTACAAGAATGTCTACTGCCGGTGCGTCAGGTGAAGCGTGGATAATGCGGACCATGGCATCATCCGCAGCACTTGCAGGGATTGCTAAAAGCATGAACAAGAAGGCGGCCGTGATGATCGATAGTAGTCTCTTCATTGTCTTTCCCCTCTCCTTTTGACAGAACGACTTCTTCTCCCGTGGTGACACCTCTAAGATAAAACATTCAGAATAATCTGTGAATACTTCGGTGTGCTGTTTCTATATTTCCCAGCACATCACAAAAAAGCCGGCTCACAGAGGAGCCGGCTCAAGCCGTCATTTCACGAATCCGATCATCATCTCGCGGAGCACCTTCGCTGCCGCGATCGCCGTCATATCCGACTGGTCGTACGGAGGAGAGACTTCTACGAGGTCCGCTCCGATGACTTCGACGTCAGCGCGCGCGATCATATGGACGACTTCGAGGAGTTCCTTCGTCGTCACGCCGCCGATTTCCTGAGTGCCTGTCCCTGGAGCTGCAGACGGGTCGAGGACGTCGATGTCGATCGTCACGTAGACCTTCTTGCCGGCAAGCTTAGGCAGAACCGCCTTGAGCGGCTCGACGATCTCATATTTGAACAGGTTGTAGCCCGATTCCTTCGCCCACTCGAACTCTTCCTTCATCCCTGAGCGGATGCCGAACGAGTAGCAGTTCTCCGGTCCGATCAAGTTCGCGATCTTCTTGAGCGGTGTCGAGTGCGAGAGCGGCTCTCCTTCGTACGAATCACGGAGATCCGTATGCGCATCGAAATGCAGGACGACGAAATCGTCATAGTGCTTGTGGAACGCCTTGACGACCGGCCACGTGACGAGGTGCTCCCCGCCCATGCCGAGCGGGAACTTACCTGCTGTCAGAAGCGAATCGACATACTCCTCGATCATGTCGAGCGACTTCTGCGCGTTACCGAACGGAAGCGGAATGTCCCCTGCGTCGAACAGTTTCGCATCGGCGATGTCGCCGTCGAGATACGGGCTGTACTCCTCGAGTCCGAGCGATACTTCACGGACGCGGGCAGGACCGAAACGCGAGCCCGGACGGAAGCTGACCGTCCAGTCCATCGGCATGCCGTAGAGGACCGACTTCGCGTCCTCGTGCGTCGGCTGGCTTGCGATAAATACTTTACCTGAGTAGGCTTCATCAAAACGCATTGTATATTCCTCCTTAATCACTAGAAAAGAGTGCCCCCTTGACGGAGCACTCCTGCTTGAATCAGATTGTCAGATCCTTGACGAACTTCGGCAGAGCGAATGCTGCAGTGTGAAGTTCAGGCGTGTAGTACTTCGTCTCGATCTCATGGAAGCGTGATGCTTCGACCGCGAGCGGGTCGTGCTTCTTCGAGCCGATCGTGAACGTCCACATGCCGCTCGGGTACGTCGGTACGTTCGCGATGTAGAGCTTCGTGATCGGGAAGATTTCCTTGACGTCACGCTGGACGTCACGAATCAAGTCCGGTGTGAACCACGGGTTGTCCGACTGCGCGACAAAGATGCCATCTTCTTTGAGTGCTTTCGAGATTCCTGCGTAGAACCCTTTCGTGAACAGGTTGACCGCCGGGCCGACTGGCTCCGTCGAGTCGACCATGATGACATCGTACTCGTCGACAGCTTCCGCGATGTGCATGAACCCATCCCCTACGATGACTTCGACACGTGCGTCGTCAAGACCGCCCGCGATGTTCGGAAGGTATTTCTTAGAGTACTCGATGACCTTGCCGTCGATTTCGACGAGGACCGCTTTTTCGACCGAAGGGTGCTTGAGCACTTCGCGGATGACTCCGCCGTCTCCGCCGCCTACGACGAGGACCTTCTTCGGATTCGGGTGTGTGAAGAGAGGGACGTGTGCGACCATCTCGTGATATACGAATTCATCTTTATCAGTCGTCATGACCATACCGTCGAGCAGCAACATCGTACCGAACTCGTCCGTTTCTACCATTTCGAGGCGTTGAAACTCTGTTTGTTCGCTCTCATAAACGTGGTTGACACGGAAAGTGATACCGTAATCTTCCGTCTGGTGTTCCGTGAACCATAACTTCAATTTTTGTTCCATTTGCGATAGAACCCCTTTCTTTAGGAAAAGCCAAAAGTTGTTCGTATGCGAGTGGCGTTCATGGCGCTTCTTAATCATACAAATGCGAGTATACCGAAAAACAGGTGAAACCGCTACATCTAATAAGAAAAAAAGCCGTTCTTCTTCCTTAGGATGCCTAAAAGCTCCTGATTCGGGTAATCAGAGAATATCATGTCTTGCGTGTTTTTTTGAAAACAGGTGTTTTCCTATTTTCAGATAGGGTAAAGAACCAAGTTGTCATCTTAAGAAAGAAAGGACGTGATCACCGATGACACGACACACAAGCAAGCTGACGACCGTCTTCAAAATCTCTGTCGTCTTCTGTCTTCTCTTCACGATTTGGGGGATTCTTCCGGACTCCGCACTCGGATCCGCAAGTCTTCTGAACGTCACCTCGAAAGCACAGGCCTTCCTGACGGCACGTTTTGGCTGGTTGTATCTGCTCAGCATGTCAGCATTCCTGTTGATTGCACTCTTCCTGATTTTTTCACGCTTCGGCTCGATCCGTCTCGGCAAGGATACGGACCGTCCCGATTTCGGGCTGATCTCATGGTTCGCCATGTTGTTCAGCGCCGGCATGGGGATCGGACTCGTCTTCTGGGGCGTCTCGGAACCATTGACGCACTTTCACACGCCACCTGTCCCGACTGCGGACGAAGCGAACGCGGCGCGCCTCGCGATGCGTTACTCATTCTTCCACTGGGGTCTCCATCCATGGGCACTCTATGCGATGGTCGGACTTGCGATCGCCTACTCGACGTTCCGAAAAGGGCGTCCTGCGACGATCGGCGACACGGTCGCTTCCCTCATGCATTCGCGCTATGAGGTGTTCGGCAAGAACACGGTCGAGATCCTTGCGATCGTCGCGACGACGTTCGGGGTCGCAACATCCCTCGGGCTCGGTGCCCAGCAGATCTCAGGCGGATTCCACTTCCTGATTCCGGGCATCCCGAACAGCTTCCTGACCCAACTCGTCATCATCCTGATCATTTCCGTGCTCTATATGTACAGCGCGGCGTCCGGTCTCGATAAAGGGATCCGGATCCTCAGTAACGCGAACATCATCGCGGCGCTGCTGTTGATGGTCGGCGTCCTGCTCGTCGGACCGGGCAGCTTCATCATGGACCTGTTCGTTCAGACGTCAGGCGCCTACCTGCAGAACCTGCCCGTCATGAGCTTCCGCGCCGCGGCCTTCGAGCCGGGTGAACGCGAATGGATCAACAGCTGGACGATTTTCTACTGGGCATGGTGGATTTCATGGTCACCATTCGTCGGTACGTTCATCGCCCGCGTCTCCCGCGGACGGACGATCCGCGAGTTCGTCATCGGCATCACGCTCGTCCCGACCGTCTTCGGCCTTCTATGGTTCACCGTCTTCGGTGGTACGGCCATCTGGAGCGAGATGTTCGACAATGCGAATTTGATCGGCGTCGTCAACGACAACGGAATCGAGACCGGATTATTCGCCTTACTTGAGACGTTCGGCGGTTTCGGCACCGTGCTCAGCATTCTTGCCGTCCTGCTCATCACGACGTTCTTCATCACGTCAGCGGACTCCGCGACATACGTCCTCGGCATGCTGTCGTCAGGCGGCAGCCTGACGCCTAGTCTTCGCATCAAGTTGACGTGGGGCGTCATCCAGTCCTCGATCGCAGCGGTCCTGCTGTCGACCGGCGGACTCGGTACGCTGCAGGCAGCGGCGATTCTTGCCGCATTCCCGTTCGTCTTCGTCGTCATCCTGATGATCGTCTCGCTCTTTAAGGACTTGTCGGACGAACCCGATCAGTCGGCGACGGTCGAGAGGAAAGCTTCGAACGAGTAAGTGGTATTCTGTTTCACTGACGACTCATTCAAAAAGACGATCATCTTCCGTATTTCCCGGAAAATGATCGTCTTTTCAGTTGGTTTTCATAAGAGACGCTTACGGGAAGCGCATGGACCGTTCTCTTTGAAGCTTAATCGTAGATTACATTTCTGCCATCTTCCTTCAATTTCTCAAGGGAGGCGATCATCCGATTGATTTCCTCATCGGAATGTCTTTCCCATGAAGCCAGTTCTCCTACAATCTTCAAAGGGAATTTCGATCTGTACGAGCGGGTCGGATTTCCAGGGAATCGCTTATCAGTCAGATTAGGATCGTTCTCGAAATCACCTGACGGCTCCACGATGTAGATTCTCTCCTTCGCATCCGCCTTGGCCAATTCGGCGCCCCACTTTGCCGCTTCGAGTGTCGCCGTAAAGTAAATGAAATTCGACCGTTTGTCTTGAAAATTCGACAGGAATTGCGGCTCGAGTAATTCTCCGACTTTCAGTTCGGCTTTCGTGCCATGGAAAAATGGTCCCTGGTCCAGAATCTTCTTCTCGTCATTTTTCATGTCGCTTCCCCTCTCTCATTTCAATCTTACAGTTTTCATCATAGGGCAACCGCAACTAAAGAAACAGACTACAGAAATTCAATACAGGACGGTACAATGGAAGTAGAGAACAAGTCCCATACGCAAAGTTATATCGCTTGGCGTGCGACACTTTGAACGGTTCACTTGGAAAGGAGCAGACTCATGCCGAGTCTGCTCCCTTTTCCCATTCACCTTTCTTCAGCGAACGATTCAACGTCGACCACGACGAAGACCTCTTCCGCATTCCCGTCAAGCAAACGTAAATCGAAACGGGCCTCGTCCAAACGTCTCAAGAGAAGGGTCGGCAATTCTTCAAGCGGGAAACGCTGTTCGAGCTGATGATAGTTGCGATTCACCTCTTGCTTCTCTCCCTCCGTCAGACGGCTTGCCGAAATGGATTCAACAGAGGCCGTACGATTTGTTTCAAACCGCTCCGTCCCATCAGTCAGCAACAAGTCGATCTGATAGTCTTCGCGTGTCGCGCGCAACGACTGCTCGAGCACGTCGTCGATCGCGTACCGGACACGGACGACCAGTTCGTCTTGCGTTCGCTTGCGCATGACGCTGAGGAAGACGAACTGGTTCGCCTGCATCCCGGGCAGATAGTCCCGAATGGAATCGTATGTGTAGTTTCCGGCCTCCCAGTCGCTTTTTGATGCGACCTCGACCGGCATCGCAGGCTTCGCTTCTTCGGTGCAACCAGCCAGAGAAAGGGTGCCGATCAAGACCAGTCCGATTTTTCGTTTCATGCTCACCCTCCTTGATGTTCGTCTCGCATTCGCCATCCATTTCGCATTTCCTGTACACTGAAACATATGGAGGAATGAGACTTATGAAGCGACGTACGAAAATCATTTTGTCATCCCTGTCCATCCTGACGCTTAGCGGATGGTTTTTCTATCACAGTAATAATGCACTCGAGGTGAGCCGGCTCACGATCACTTCCGAACGGCTGCCGAAGTCCTTCGCCGGCTTGAAGATCCTTCAAGTATCCGACTTGCACAGCAAGTGGTTCGGCGAGGAACAGAAAAAGCTGCTCAAGGCGATCGACGCGGAGCGGCCCGACCTGATCTTTCTGACGGGAGACTTCGTCGACTCGAGACGGAAGGACGAAGCACCGGCCATTTCGCTCGCCGCATCACTCAGCGCGAAGTATCCGACCTACTTCGTCACGGGCAACCATGAAGTGCGGCGCGGCCTAGCTCTGCTTCCGAAGCTGTCGCAAGACGTAGACATCCTTCGCAACGAGAACCGGAAGCTCGAACGGGACGGCGAGGCGATCGCCCTGGTCGGCATCGACGACCCGACGACACCGACGGAAGATGAGCTCCTGTATTCTGAACGCGAGACGACGGACAGCTTCCTTGCGAAGGCGAATGCCGGCATCCCGCCCGAGACGTTCCGGATCCTGCTCGCCCATCGTCCGGAATACGTCGACGCTTATTCGAGATCGGGTATCGATCTCGTCTTCTCCGGCCATGCCCATGGCGGTCAGATCCGCCTTCCCGGGATGGACGGCCTCTTCTCTCCAGGCCAAGGCTTCATGCCGAAGTATACGGCAGGCCGCTACACGGTCGATCGAACGGAGCTCGTCGTCAGCCGAGGCCTTGGCAACAGCCTCTTTCCGCTTCGCGTCTTCAATCAGCCGGAGCTCGTCGTCGTCACGCTTGAGCGTCAAGACGAGTAGACGGTACATCTCTCGCCTGCCTCTCGACGGATCACGTCCGCTGATTGGCGGGTGTTTTTTCATGCGCCGCTGCGAGTAACCACTTGAACCATCGCCCATGCCCGTCCGTCTCGGCAATCGTCTGCTTCGTTACGACGCCGCTCTGATAACGATCCAGATGCAGATACCTGTCTTGTACGTTGTTGTAGATATGGAAGACCTCCCGCTCTCTGCCGATCTCTTCAATCGTACGCAGCAGCTCCTTCTTCACATGAAGCGGCATCTGATTCGCCACATGGGTATGGAAGATGCAAAGCGCGCTCTCTTCCCCGACTTGGCTGGCGTATGCAGGGAGCAGGTGAACGCCGTCTCCTTCTACGAGCTGAAGCGGCTGCTCATCGATATAACGTGCTGCCCGCTCAAAGAGGGTCAGCCGTTCTTCATGTTCCGGCCAGATCAACGCTTTCAGCCAGAGTCTTTCGTCCTCATCCTTCAAATCGACGATGTTGAGATCGAGGCCGATCCGGTGTGAGACGGGAGGTGCTGTTTCAGGCAACCGCGGAGTCGCCTCGCCGATGATCTCCGAAGAGATTCGGAGTCGTGCGTCCTGATCACCGACGCTCCCTCTCTGCCCATACGTATAGGCATACCGATCCCACATCAGCTGCAGTCCTGCACTCGTCCCGATCTCAATCAGCCCGAGCGGTTTATTCGTCAGACGATGGACGAGACCGAACACAGGATACAGATAGCCGCACCGGCGGACTTCATTCGTTTGAACGAGTCGTGTTCGCAACAACTCCTCGATTTCCGTTCGATGCGCGCGGCAGAAGTCGCGGAACGGTTCGAACGCTTCCTCGGACGGAAGCGGCGTTGCGGCCATGTCCGGATAGTACGCCTTCAATCGATGGTCCTTCCCTTTGAGCAAGAGGTAATGGACGGCACCGAACAACAGGTTCGGTACCGGTTGCCCTTCCCTTGCGCTTCCGCAGAGCTGAAGCATCTCCGCGTCCTGTGCGATGTCGCGCGATAAGCGTTCATATAGCGTGCTTGATCCCCGGCATTCTCTTTCCGCGAACGCCAAAAATGTTTGTGCCAATGCTTCTCTGTTCATTTGAACTCCCCCTTTTGTTCCCCCACTCTCTAGTTCTAGTTCGACGTGCCCTCTCTTTTTTCCCTCTTCCTTCCAGGTGACGCACGACAAAAAAGGACCAGACAGGAGGTATCATCCTCCGTCCAGTCCCTTGTCTCAGTTCAGCGCCTCGTGCAATTCAGGTTCCGCGTTCTCCCACATCTCCGGTTTGTGCGACTTCAGGAAATCACGCAACAATTCCTTCGAACGCTGATCCATGTGATCGACGACGATCCGGCCCTTGAGCGACTTATCCATCTTGTTGACGTGGTCCGGAAGAATCTTCCACCCGCGTCTAGCTTCGACGTCGACGAGCATGTCACATGCGGCGACACCGCCGTAGTAGAAGCCTTCCGGTTTACGGCCGACCGTCACCCAGACGATCCAGTACAGCTTACCGTTCGGCGAGTCTGCCTTATCCGTCGTGAACTTGATTCGTTTCTCGACCGCCGCCTTCGCGTGCATCGCGCCCATGTCGATGTACGCCTCGCCGTCCTCCGGTGAGATGATGACCGGCGACATACTGTTCAAGCTGAGCGTTCCGACACCAAAGCCGCCGTGTCCGTCCGTCGAGTTATCCGAGATGATGTTGAAATTTATCTTCTTTTCCATAAGTAGATCGTCCTTTCAGAAAAACCGTTGCCTCTATCATACCGCATTCGGTCCTCTGTGCAAGCTCAGTTCTTGATCGATTCGATCTGTTCGCGCGACGCGCGTGCGAGCGTCGGCAGGCGCAGGCATTCGAGCGACGCGAGTTCCTCATGCGCCGGCGGGTTCATCGCCTCGAGTTTCGCTAGTGCCCGGTCGAACATCGTCTGGGCCGCCCGCCCGAACAGGACGATTCGCTGGAGTGACCCACAGCGCGACCGGATGGCGCGGAGCTGCCCTGCGAGCTGCGTCACCTTTTCCTCGAGTTCGACTTCCTCCGTCTCGGAGAGTTTCCGGTTCGCGAAGAGCGGTTTCCATTTCGGATCGTCCTCAAGCAGGGTGATGATGCCGTATCTGCGCGCTTCCGTACTTCCGGACGCCTCGGCCACAGCACGGTCCGTCACGAGACGCCCGAACGGGATGTTCTGTCCGAGAAGGATCGACGAGAGCTCAAGCCCTTTCGCTTGCGATAACGCATAATCCTCATCTTCCGGCAGTTCGCGGTCGAATATGAACAGCGTGTGTATCTTCTTACGAATGATTGATTCCATGGTTCATCCACCTCTGCTTTTATATGTAACTTCGGACTTGTTAACATTCCTTTTTCCCCCGTTTCCATTTCTGAAACGCATCCGGTCTTTTCCGATGATATACTTGAGAGGAAAGTCATCCATTTTCCAAGGGGGAACTGACATGCCATACGTTACAGTGAAGATGCTGTCCGGCCGTACGGTCGAACAGAAGCGTGCCTTGATCGAGAAGGTCACGGAAGCCGTCTCTGAGACGACGAACGCACCAAAGGAGAATATCACCGTCTTCATCGAGGAGATGGAAAAGACGGACTACGGCCAAGCAGGCGTCATGTTCGCGGATAAATGAGAAACAGCCGGTCCTTTTGGATCGGCTGTCCGTCTCTGACAAGGAGGAAACGAAATGAAGAAGAATCGAATCGTCCTGTATATCGCATCAAGCCTCGACGGACGGATCGCCCGGACGGACGGCGCGCTCGACTGGCTGTTCGCTGTCGAGGGAGACGGCGACAATGGGTACGCCGAATTTTTCAAGACGATCGGGACTGTCGTGATGGGACGCAAAACATACGATGAAGTTCTGATGCTCGAGAACGGCGAGTATCCATACAAGGAGACGCCGAGCTACATCTGGACGCGCAGCAAGCAAGAAGCGACGGAATACGTGACGTTCACCGACGAATCGCTCACGACACTCCTCCCCCGTCTTCAGGAACAGTCAGATGGGGACATCTGGCTCGTCGGCGGAGGTGAAATCATCAAAGCAGCGCTCGAAGCGGACCTGATCGATGCCTATACGATCGCCATCGCTCCCGTCATCCTCGGAAGCGGAATCCCGCTCTTCCCGGAAGGTACGAAGGAGACGAACGTCCGGCTCGACAAGATTGAACAATCCGGTCAATTCGCGATGTTGCACTACTCACGTCCGGCCAAGGAGGCGACGTCATGAAGATTGCACTGCTCGGCGCGACTGGACGAACGGGGCGGGAATTACTGAATCTGCTGCTCGCGGGCGGACATCATGTGACAGCACTCGTCCGGACGGGAGGCAGTCTGCCGGCAAACGCCAGGCTCGAAGAGGTCGTCGGCGACGCGACGGATCCATCTTCAATCGAACGGACGACCGAGGGTGCCGATGCCGTCATGAGCGCGCTCGGGACGGATCAGCAGGACGTCCTGACGAAAGCGACGCCGCTCCTCATCGATGCAGCGAAGCGTTACGGAATCCGACGCATCATCACGATCGGAACGGCCGGCATCCTTGATTCAAGCACCGAACCCGGGCGTTACCGCTTCGAGTCGAGCGAGTCGAAGCGCCGCTCGACGACAGCCGCAGAAGACCATCTCCGCGCCTATCTCCTTCTCTCCTCGTCCGGCCTCGACTGGACCGTCATCTGTCCAACGGGATTGAACGAGGAGGAACCGATCGATGACCCACTGATTGAAATCGACCGCTTCACGCGAGAGACGAACTCGATTCCCCGGGCGAACGTCGCCCGTCTCTCCTACCAAGCCCTGCATGAAAACGCCTATCTCGGCCAGCGCGTCGCAATCGCCTCGTACAGATGAAAATAGCCAAGTCCGCGCTTACACCGGACTTGGCTATTTTTGTTGCTTCAGTCATTCAAATGTTGCGGCACTCGAGCACATACGCCGGCGGGAAGTTGCGCAGTTCCCGGTTCCAGGCGATCGCGTTGAAATGGGACTCGAAGAACTCCCGCTTCCACTTCGTGTATTGAAACGCGATGAAGGACCCGTTCGGCTTCAGGACACGCCGGACCGCTTCGAGAATGTCTCGCGACAGCATCTGGTCGAGGCTCGCGAACGGAAGCCCCGAGACGACGTAGTCGACCTGCTCGATTCCGTGACGCTCTAGGACTGCGGTCAACGCCTCCGCTCCGTCCAGGCAGATACAGATGCCCGATTTTCCCTTATACTGCCTCGCGAGCTGCTCGCAAAAGCGCGGGTTGTTCTCGATGACGATCAGCATGCTCCCCGGCCGCATGTTTCGGCAAAGCCCTTGCGTGAATATGCCCGTTCCGGCCCCGAGCTCGACGATGCAGCGCGCTTTTTCGAAGTCGATCGGCGCCATCATTTTCCGGCTCAGATAGGACGAGCTTGGCATGACTGCACCGGTCTCTTTCGGGCGCAGTAAAAATTGCATCAGAAATCGTCGGTCAAGCATGAAGACCCCTCCTGCCTCTTGGTGTCAAAATCACTCGGTGTATGCCAGGCTATCGAAAAAAGCGAAGTGTGGTGGAAGTCGTGCAGATCAGCACATGAGAAGAGCTTGCGAGAGGGAAAATATTAGTATTCCTTTTCCTTTTCTTTGCCAATCTAAACGAAAAAAAAGAAAAAACCCGACCGTCCTGCAAGGACGAGTCGGGGAAAAGAGGGTTAGATCAATACGCTGACGATGACCGCAGTCAAGATACTGACGAGCGTCGCGCCATAGAGGAGCTTCAAGCCGAAGCTCGCTGCTACGCTCCCTTGACGGTCGCTGAGTCCTTTGACGGCACCTGCGATGATCCCGATCGACGAGAAGTTCGCGAATGAGATCAAGAAGACCGAGACGATACCGAGCGTACGCTCCGAGAACTCGCCTTTGTATTCAGGAAGGCTGAGCATCGCAACGAACTCGTTCGTGATGAGCTTCGTCGCCATGATACTGCCCGCGCTGACTGCTTCCGCCCAAGGAACACCCATGATGAAGGCGATCGGCGAGAAGATGTAGCCGAGGAGGTCTTGGAACGAGATGCCGAGCGTCATGTCGAACAGGTCGTTGATCATTCCGATCAAGGCGTTGTAACCGATCAGCATCGCACCGACGATGATCGCGACCTTGAATCCGTCCATGATATACTCGCCGAGCATCTCGAAGAACGTCTGCTTCTCTTCGATGATCTCGAGGATATCTTCCTTCGGATCGACCGTGTACGGGTTGATGATCGAGGCGATGATGAAACCGCCGAACAGGTTGAGGACGATCGCCGTCACGACATACTTCGGCTCGACCATCGTCATGTAGGCACCGACGATCGACATCGACACCGTCGACATCGCTGAAGCACAAAGCGTGTAAAGACGGTTCGCAGGAAGACGGTCGATCTGTTTCTTGACCGTGATGAATACTTCCGACTGGCCGATCGCAGCTGAGGCGACGGCGTTATATGACTCGAGCTGACCCATGCCGTTGATTTTCGAAAGAACGAAACCAATACCGCGCATGATGACAGGAAGGACCTTCGTGAATTGAAGAATCCCGATCAGTGCCGAGATGAAGACGATCGGCAGGAGGACATTGATGAAGAAGACGTGCGCGCCTTCGTTCGCAAGTCCGCCGAAGACGAAGTTGATCCCGATTGCAGCATACTCAAGCAACTTCTCGAAGACCTTCGCGACAGCCTTGATGACGATGTATCCAAATGATGTGTTCAAAAGGACGAATCCAAGGATCAGCTGAAGTGCAAGCATGACCGCAAGCGGTTTCAATTTTACCTGTTTGCGATTGCTGCTTACGAGGAATGCAAGTCCGAGTACGACAGCTAGGCCAAGTAAAGCGATAAGATATTTCATCTATTTCTCTCCTCATTCTCTAAGTTGTACATAAGTACGATGTCTGACGTTTAATCTTTTACACAAGTATTAGGATAATCAACAATTTAGAGAACTGCAAGAGGAAAAACGAAATTAGAAACCGCTTACGCTATTTTCATACACTTTCAAGACATAATTCTCCAGCTGTTTCCGAACATTAGCTTTCGAGAGGTCTGTTCTTCCGTGCGCCTCCCATCCAGGGTAGACGTCCAACTGCTCGAGCTCGAAATCGAACACGGCCATCAGGTCCCAGCGATGATCGTACTTCAGGCCGGTCCGCTCTACGTAATGCCGAAGGAACTGATCCGCGATGTCGACAGACTCGAGCAGCGCAAGGTTCAGCCGACAATGAGCGAGATCGGCTTCGACTGGTCCGGTGCAGGCATTGATCCAGTCGACGACTCCTGTTACCCTTCCTTCTTCGAAAAGCACATTGACCGGGTGGAAATCCCGGTGGATCAAGGCAAGCTTTGCGCTCGGCGGACAGCTCTGTCGGGCGGCCCATTCCCATGCTCCTCCCCTCACCCACGACGGGACGATTCGTTCCGCGTGATACGGGCGGTAATGATAGGCGCTAGATGACAACGGTTGACCATGGATCAAGGCGAGTACCCTGGCGAGCTCGGATACCCATTCTCCCTTGTCGCGCGGCGCAAGATCGACCCGCCCCTCCATCTTCGTCATCCGTAGCCACGGCAACTCTTCCGTGTTCGCCTCTTCGAAGGCTAGGAGCTTCGGTGCGAAAGGAAAACCGAGCTGAAGCGCCCATGCCTCGTGTCGGATCAGATCCGGCTCTTCCTTCAGCCACCTCTCGTTCGTCAAGAAACGAAAGACGTCCCCGGCCGCTTCGATAACGGTCGAGGACGTCGCGCCTGTGAGCTGCAGATACGACTGGGTGCCGAGGCGGTTCAGGATGTGTTCGATCCGCACGTCCCTCAATGGTCACCTCTGAGCAACGTGTCGATCTGCATCTTCTCGTTCGCGAACTCCTTCAGGTCATACAGCTCCTCCTGCGGGAAGAACAGCTTCTCATCCGTCTGGCGCGAAGTCGCGATCGCCCGGACGAGCGGCGAGACTTGCGAGATCTCCTTCAGCGTCCCGTCCTTCATCTGGAGCATGATCGGGTGTCGGCTGATCTCGCCGTTCTCGAGATAGAGGTCGTACGGCAGTCGGCTCAGCTTGTCCTCGAGCAGATAATAGTCCGGATCGAGACCGATCTTCGAGAAGGCAAGACAGAGCCGTTCGTGGACGGCGTCGCGCTTCTCCTGCGGGTAGTCGACGTATTTGAACAGCTTCCGGTTGACGAAACGGCTCGCGAGATCGCTTAGCACCTTGTCCTCCTCCTCCATCCACTGCTGGAAATAGAAATAGACGATCGTCTCGTCGAGTGCGAGGTAGTCTTTCAGCGTCATCGTCTGCTCGAATAGCGGAATAAGGTGGAACGGCGTGACCGTGAAGTCGTAATGCCCGGCGTAGAGCTCCTGTGCCCGCTCGAGGATCGCCTTGAGCAGGTAGTCGCTCGACCGGGTGACAGGGTGAAGATAGACCTGCCAATACATCTGATAGCGTCGCATGATGTAATCCTCGATCGAGTGCATCCCGGACTGCTTGACGACGAGCTGGTCGCGCGAAGGGCGTAGCACGCGAAGCATCCGTTCGAGGTCGAACGTGCCATAGCTGACGCCCGCGAAATGCGCGTCGCGCAGCAGATAGTCCATCCGGTCGACGTCGAGCTGCGAGCTGATCATCGTCACGAGCAGCTTGTTCGGATGGGTCTTGCGGATGACGGCAGCGACCTCCTCGGCGAATCCGTCCCCGACCTGATCGAGCACGGCCTTGATTTCCGTGTCGCCAAGGATGATCCGTTCCGTCCACGTCTCATGCTCGACGCCGAACACGTTCTCGAACGCATGCGAGAACGGGCCGTGTCCGACGTCGTGGAGCAAGGCCGCACACAGCGCGAGCTCTCGGTACTGGTCGTCCCATTCCGGACGGCCGTTGAAGACGTTGATCAGCTGGCGCGTGATCTCATAGACGCCGAGCGAATGGTGGAAGCGCGTATGTTCCGCTCCATGGAACGTCAAAAACGACGTCCCGAGCTGCTTGATCCGGCGCAGGCGCTGGAATTCCTTCGTGCCGATCAGCTGCCAGATCAGCTGATCATCGACATAGATATAGCGATGGACCGGATCCTTGAACACTTTCGTCTCTTTCAGTTGACCTAATGACTGATACACGGACTTCTCCCCTTTTGATGCATTTTGTTCTAGTATACCGTTCGTCCCCGCCCCTTGCTGTTCCTGTCTCCGTCCTTCCTGAAGTAAAGAAACGTATCCCTATGCTATAATGGTTTCGCAAATCTAGAAAAAGGAACGGGCCAATGGGAATCGAACTCTTACAGCAAGACCATTATCGTATATTTGATCAAACGACGCTCGGTGCGGCATTCCATGCCACCCAGTCGTTCGCGATGGACGACACGCTTTGCGCTTCTGTCGCGACGGAAGGCGCCGCCATGCGCGCGTGGGTGCATCATAAGACCGTCGTCCTCGGCATCCAGGACGCACGCCTTCCGTACCTCGAGGATGGCGTCGCCGTCCTCGAGACGAACGGGTTCACTCCGGTCGTCCGGAATTCGGGCGGTCTCGCCGTCGTCCTCGACGAGGGCGTACTGAATCTGTCGCTCGTCCTGCCTGAGCGCGGCGGGATCGACATCGACAGCGGATATGAGGCGATGCTCGCCCTCGTGCGCCGGATGTTCGCGAACGAGACGTCCGCCATCATGCCGGGGGAAGTCGTCGGCTCCTACTGTCCGGGGACGTACGACTTGTCGATCGACGGCAAGAAGTTCGCCGGCATCTCCCAGCGCCGTGTCCGCGGCGGTGTCGCCGTCCAGATCTACCTCTGCGTCACCGGAAGCGGGAGCGCGCGTGCCGCGCTGATCCGCGATTTCTATGCCGCGGCGCGCAAGGACGCGGAGACGAAGTTCGTCTATCCGGATGTCGTCCCGGAGACGATGGCTTCGCTCGAGGAACTGCTCGGCATTCCGCTGACGGTGGGCGACACACTGCTCCGCGCCTACCAGGCGCTGATCGCAATGAACGCACGCCTCATCCCGTCCTCCTTGACGGAGACGGAGAACGAATTGTTCGGCGCGAATTGGAATCGCATGCTTGAACGCAACAAAAAAGCCCTCGGGTGAAAAGGAGTGAAATAGATGGTACGATTCATCACTGACAGCGGTGCCGACGCACCAAAGGAACTGCTCGACGCGTATGGCTTCACGGTCATGCCGTTCGGCGTCCTGATCGGGGAAGAGACCCACTTCGATGGGGAGACGATCTCGCCGAAGGAACTGTACGACCGGATGCGGGACGGTGCCGCACCGAAGACGTTCCAAGTCGAGATTCCGCGGATGGAGACCGTCTTCAAGGAACATTTCGAGCAAGGCGAACCCTTCCTCTATCTCGCCTTCTCAAGCGAACTGTCCGGTACATATCAGACGGCCGTCATGGTCGCTTCGGAGCTCGCGGAAGACTATCCGGACGTCCCTTATGCCGTCATCGACACGAAGACGGCTTCGACCGGTCAGGCGCTGTTCGTCCTCGACGTCGCGGAATACGCGAAGACGAATGATTTCGAGAGCGTCAAAGCCTACAGCGAACGAAAGGTCAACACGGTCCGCCATCTCTTCACGGTCGAATCGCTCGACTATCTGCTGCGCGGCGGCCGCGTCTCGCGCGCGAGCGCCTTCATCGGCGGTCTGCTCAACATCCTGCCGCTCTTGACGGTCGAGGACGGGAAGCTCATCCCGAAGGAGAAGATCCGCGGCCAGAAGAAGGTCATGCACCGGATCGTCGACTGGATGGAGGAGTCGCGCGAGAACATCGACGGCAAACGCCTGATCATCGGGCACGGCGACGATGTCAATCGCGCGGAAGCGCTGAAGGCGATGATCGAGGAGAAATTCGAACCTGCCGAGGTCATCATCACGATCGCCGGCGCAGCGATCGGTTCACATACCGGTCCCGGACTCATCGTCATCGGATACGAAGATTGACAATACCCCGCTTCCTTGGAGGAGGCGGGGTATTTTTTCATCCTTCTTTGCGCCGTTCCTCTTGAACGAGCGCCTTGTCGACATCGATCTTATCATATGACGGACGATCCGGATCAAGCCCATGTCCGAGCGATCCGTAGAGTTTTCCGTCCTTCGGATCGATCAGTCCCGTGTTGTCGAAGTAGACGCGCGGCGTCTTGTAGAGGGCGATCATCGCCTTCGCCATCGGCATCTCATGGTAACGCTCCGGCCACATCTCCTTGATCCGCGCCTTGACGAGCGGATAATACTTCGAACTCATCCCCGGGAATAGATGGTGCTCCGTATGGTATGAGAAGTTGAAGTGCAGGAAGTCGACCCATCTTGGGACGGTCACCGTCAAGCTGTTCGCGAGCGGATCATTGACCGGGACGAGCGGATTCAACCGGTGGTTCGTCGAGATGTACGCCATGACGATGAAGTTTCCGATCAAAAGGGGCAAAAGGAACGCGAAGAACCATTTTACAGGACCCATGATCGCGAGCAGGCCGAGCCATGTCGCCCACGGCAAGAGCATCTGCAGCCAGACCGTCGTCCGTGTCTCCTTCTTGAAATCCTTGATATAGACGAAGAACATATGAAGCGAATGGAGCGAAAACGTCAGCGAAAGCGACAGGAAGCCGAAGAAAGCGCGGATCGGGAACGGCAAGCGGTACACCCATTGCAGCGCCGGGCTCTTCGCGAGCTTCTGCAGCGTCGGCCAGGCATCCGGATCATTCTCCTCGTCCTGCGTGTGGACGTGGTGTGTCAGATTGTGCCATTTCCGCCAAAGGCGCGGCCCTGTGCTGAGCGGCCAGAAGAAGACCGCTCCAAGGACGTTGCGGATCCAAGCCTTGCGCACGACCGTCCCGTGCAGGATCTCGTGGCCGAGGAAGCCCATTGCGGCGAAGCTCATCCCGATGACGAGCGCGATCGCGATGTTGACGATCGGATAGAGCTCAAGCAGACCGATCAGTAAAAATCCGGTGATGACGACAAGCACATAGGCGAATCCGCCGAGCAGCCGGATCGGCACCGGCTGGAACGCTTCTGCCGGCAGGTGTTTCTTGACACGTGCGGCATACCAGCTGAATGAATGTAAATCTTGCGATTCCATAAAGCAACTCCTTCATATTTCAAAATTCCGAGACATCTTTTCTCAACCGTTCAATCATAACACCAAAAAAATATTAATACTACCAAACAATAGTATCTGATACTAATAATTTCGGAACTGCTTTTTTTTCGACAGCAAAAAAACGCCTGACCGCAGTAGAGCGAATCAGGCGTTCATTTTTCATATTCTCACCGCGGACGGCGGACGATCAGCACCCTGTACAGGACGAGCGCAAGGCAATCGAGCGTCATGATGATGAGCGCCATCGGCAGTGCGGAGTCTTCACCGAGCACGCCGACGAGTGGTGAGACGGTCGAACCGACGAGCATCGGGAGCAAGCCGAGCAGCGCCGAGGCACTGCCAGCTGTCGCCCCGTAGTTCTGCATCGCGAGCGTAAAACCGATCGTCGTGATCAGACCGACGCTCGAGACGACGAAGAACAGCGGAATCATGACCAGGACGAGTGAACTCGCAAACGTCAGGGCGAGGAACAGCAGGATGCTTGCGAGCGAGACGATCACGAGACCGGCCCGCATCATCTTCTCACTGTCGATCCGCCCCGCCATCCTTCCGGCGAACTGTGCCGCGATGATGATGCCGATCCCGTTGATCCCGAACAGGAAGCTGAATTGCTGCGGGCTCGCCCCGTAGATGTTCTGAAGGACGAACGGGGAACCGGAGATGTAGGCGAACAACGCACCCATCACACAAGCTTGCGCGAAGGCATAGCCGATGAAGACCCGGTCCGACAACAGGCGGCCGAACGTCCGGAACGTCGCCCTGAAATCCGCCTCCGCCCGGTGCTCGGCGTGCAGCGTCTCCGGAAGCTTCGACGCGACCGCAATCAGCATCAGCGTGCTGAAGAGCGCAAGGACGAAGAATACGATGTGCCAATCGCCGAAGCGGAGAATCTGGCCGCCGATGACAGGTGCGAGAATCGGCGCCGCACCGTTGACGAGCGAGAGCGTCGCGAAGAACTTCGTCAGTTCCGGCCCCTCATATAGATCGCGGACGATTGCCCGGGAAATGACGATGCCGGAAGCACCGGCCGCTCCCTGCAGGAAGCGGCCCAGGACGAGCACCTCGATCGACGGTGCGAACGCACAAAACAGCGAGGCGAGGAAGTATGCGAACAAGGCGAGCAGAAGCGGACGCTTCCGGCCGAGTATGTCGCTGAGCGGACCGACGACGATTTGTCCGAGCGCCATCCCGAGCATACAGGCCGTCAAGCTGAGCTGGATCTGCGAAGCACCTGTCCCGAACGATTTCGCCATGTCCGGGAAGGCAGGTAAGTACATATCGATCGAGAGCGGGCCGAGCGCAGAGAGTGATCCGAGGATCAGAACGAGCGTCAGCCGGCTTGACTTGAGCGGTGGATTCATCTGCATCTTTCCCACCTCATGACGTCACATAATCCAGATCATGCAGAACATAGGCGAGGAAAAAGACGACGGCCGGGTTTTCATACTTCGTCTGGACCTTCTTGAGCTGCGCACGGTACCCGGTCTCGTACTCGACACCGTTCAGCTTGCGCTCCATGTTCATCTTGATCAAGGCGTCGAGCTTGTCCGCGACGTCGACCATCAGTCCCTCATACGTATCGTCCTTCGCCTCGGCGAGGAAGCGGTGGAAGTCCCGCTGCATGATATCAGGAAGCAGTTTGATCAACGCCTCGCTCTCAGCGCGCTCGTATGCCTCGAACGCGGCTCCGGTGACAGGCGTCGCGTGTTTGACCGGTCCGAGGACGTCACCTGTCACCCCTTCGACGAGATCATGGCAGAGCAGGCGCGAGACGACCTCCGCCGTATCGACAGCGACGCCGTACTTCTTCGATTCGATCAGGCCGTTGAAGAGGCCGAGCGAGGCCGCCCGGAACGCATGCGTCGCGTCATTGTCGTCGATCGTGTTGAATCGGCCCTTCCAGCGCCGGATCGTGTCCATCATCATGACGTTGTCGATGAAACGTGACATGTCGTCCTCGACGAAGACAGAAGCCGTCAGCTCCCGGATCGATGTCAGCGGATGTTGCAGAAGCAGCGTCTTCAATTCGTTCATCTTCTCCTCGAAGAAGACGGAACCCGTCACGAGCGCTTCCCTCCGGGCATAAAGCATCGCGTCGAACGTGTCGATCGCGTCGATGATCCGCCCTTCCGCCGACTGATCCTCGGCCAGGACGAGATAGGAATGGAACTCCTGCTGAAGTGATTTCGACAGCAGGCTGACGAGCTGTTCGCTCGCCTGACGTTCCATGTCCTTGATATGGGCATGGAGCGTCGGCTCCTTCTTCGTCCGGTGTTTGATCGGTCCCGTGATGACCTCGTTCATGTCGTGGAACAGCGCCTTTCCGAGGACCGCCAGTCGGTCGACCCGTCTTCCTTCCCGTTCCTCGATGTAGCACGCCATCAAACTGAACAGCGCGACGCGGAAGCTGTGGCTCGCCGCATTGTCCGGGAAGCGCGGCGCGTATTCATCCCAGCGCGGGACATTCTGCATCCGGGTGATCATCCGGATGAACGTTCCATTCTGCATGAAATCCCTCCTCAAATGAAAATGGACAGCAGAATCGAATTCCCTGTCCATCTCTTCTAACTGTATTTTAGCTCATTTTCGTTCCTGCGTTCGATGTTGCGTGCTTTTGTCCGCTTCTTTTCCGCCGCGGAACCAGCCGACGACGAGGATCAGGAGCAGGACGGCCCAGAAGATCGTCTGCCAGACGGCGCCTTCAGGCACTTCCTCGTGCAGGACGGCGATCTTCGGATGGGCGAGCGTCATGACGACGAGCTTGACGCCGACCCAGGCGACGAGCCAGAATGCCGCCTCCTCGATACCAGGACGCTTTTGCAGCAACACGACGAACCAGCTCGCGAAGTATCGCATGATGACGAGACCGACGATTCCGCTGAAGAAGACGACCCAGAACTGGCCGGTGTTCAGTCCGCCGATCATCCCGCCGACGGCAGGAAGCGTCGTCGCCATCGCGACGGCAGCGAGCGTCGAGTCGACTGCGAAGGCAAGGTCCGAAAACTCGACCTTGACGACGGTCCACCAGAAGTTCGGTGATTCCTTCTTCGGCGCGAGCGCACCCGGCACACTGTGATGATGGGAGCGCGACTCGACGATCCCTTTCAGCGCGACATAGAACAGGTAGATCGCACCGAGTGCCTGAAGTTGCCAGACGGTCGCGAGATAGGACGCGAAGAAGATAGCGACGAAACGGAGGACAAGTGCGCCGACGAGCCCATAGAAGAGCGCCTTCTTGCGCTGTTCGTCCGGCAGCGGACGAACGAGCACGGCCATGACCATCGCGTTGTCGGCAGACAGCAGCCCTTGCAGGACGATCAGGACGAGTCCGACCGTTACATATTGCGTGATTAATCCAACATCCATGAGCGAAGACTCCTTTTCTAAAAAGCTAACTTACTTATACATTATAAGGTCACTTCCTGAAAAAGAAAAAGCGATTCGCCTGCACGAAAAAGAACGGCCGCAAAGCGGCCGCCCCTGATTACATCTTATCGATTTTCTTCTCGACCTTTTTCTCCGCTTCCGGGTTCGATTTCGTCTTCGGCGACGAGAACCATCCCCAAAGCGCGATGCCGATCATGACCGTCCAGAAGAAGATCTGCCAGATCGTGCTGTGGCCGAAACCTTCAGGGAGCTTCAACGCTTCCATGAACGTGCCTTCGATCGATGCGTGGTATTTCGGGTGTTCGAGCGCGAGTACCGCGAGCTTCACACCGACCCAGCCGACGATACCGAATGCTGCCGTCTCGAGACCCGGGCGTTCAGCAAGCAACTTGACGAAGACGCGAGCGGCGAAACGCATGAGGACGACACCGAGCAGACCGCCTGTCAGGATGACGACGAAGTGACCCGTGTTGAGGCCGCCGACTTCACCGGTACCCCAGTCTGGAAGCGCGACCGCGAGAGCGACCGCTGCAAGAATCGAGTCGACCGCGAAGGCGAGATCGGCGAATTCGATCTTCGCGACCGTCTTCCAGAACTCGGCTTTTGAGACCGGCTCTTCCGATTTCGGTTTTTTGTCCTCTTCTTCAGCGCCGTGGGTCTCACCGATTCGCCGAGCCTGTATCGTCTTATAGATATGACGGAAACTCATGATGAGGAGATAAGCTGCCCCGATCGCCTGAATCTGCCAGATGTTGACGAGGAAAGAAATCGCGAACAATGCCGCGAAGCGGAGCACGAACGCTCCTGCGAGACCGTAGAAGAGCGCTTTACGCTGCTGTTCTCCCGGCAAGTGCTTGACCATGACGGCGAGGACGAGGGCGTTATCCGCCGAAAGCAGACCCTCGAGCGCGATCAAGACGAGCACGATCCACGCATATTGTAATACTAACTGCCAATCCATATTCCACATTCCCTTCTCTTCCATTTTTGGATGATTTCACTTTATGCGTTCATATGAACATATACTAAGGCATAGACCCTATTTTGGCAACCCCGGTCTTTCTCGATATGTCCGAGACATTCAAGTTCCGATTCGTCCCACTTCATGATAAAATGCAATACAGCACATCAATCAAGTCACTACACTTGCTCAGCGCTCTAACTGCTGTCATGTTGTATATATCAGCGATCATTACGAAAAAGGGGCCGATTCCATGTCTACCTACCCAATCACTTTGCCTACGAAAGAGGAGCGCCATAAATTGTTTGGTTCTGTCCCTCCGATCGAAGGCACGAAACCGACTGAAAAAGAACAGATGGTCGATTTGCAGAACACGCCGAAGAACTTCCTGTTCGCACTCGACGCCGTGGGCATCTCGAATGTCAAACACCCTGTCGTCGTCAAGGATGGCGACGCGACGCAAGCGACGATTGCGACGTTCGAGCTTTCGACGTCCCTCGTCCAGGACCGTAAAGGCATCAACATGAGCCGCTTGACGGAGCAGCTCGACGCTTATCACAACGAAGGCTGGGTCATCACGAACGACAGCCTCGTCGCATTCGCGCGCGACCTCGCCGTCCGGATGGAACAGACGGAAGGACAGCTGACTGTCCGCTACCCTTGGTTCTTCTCGCGCAAGGCGCCTGCGACTGGCCTCAGCGGCCTCATGAACGCAGAAGTCTGGCAGACTGTCAGCGTCAACAATGAGACGGACGAGGCGACGCTCTCGGTCGGTCTGACGATCAACGTCACGACGCTCTGCCCATGCTCGAAGGAAATCAGCGAATACAGCGCCCACAACCAGCGCGGGTACGTCACGATCGAAGCGACACTCGACGTGCAAGCACCTGAATTCGACTGGAAGCAGGATTTGCTGCACGCAGCGGAATCGAATGCCTCGGCACCGCTCCACCCGGTCCTCAAACGTCCGGACGAGAAGCGGGTGACGGAGATGGCGTACGAGAACCCGCGTTTCGTCGAGGACATGGTCCGACTGATCGCGGCTGACCTCTACGAGATGGAGGCCGTCACGAAGTTCTTCGTCGAATGCCGAAACGAAGAGACGATCCATCAGCACGATGCGATCGCACGGATCACGTTCGATAAAGCAACTCAATGATCAACATGCCTGGAGCGGATGCTTCAGGCATTTTTTGTGTTCGTTCCTCGTTGTCGTCCGGTGCGGAAGCGTATACACTAAAAGCGAATGGAGGCGAAAAAATTGCTTGAACTCATCCCCTTTTTGATGGAACGGCTTGGTATCATGATCATCCTCGCCTTCATCCTCGCGCAATGGGGGCCGACGCGCCGATTGATGCGGCAACCGGACCGGCCGTGGCAGTTCGCCGCCCTGATCGTCTTCTTCGCGTCGTACGGCATCATCAGCAACTACACCGGCGTCAAGGTCGACCTCGCGAACTTCCTGCCGCACACGTGGCTCGAGGAAGTCGACGGCACATCGGCGATCGCGAACACGCGGACGATGATCGTCGTCATCAGCGGACTGCTTGCAGGACCTGTCGGCGGTACGATCACCGGGTTGATCGTCGGACTCCACCGGTATTCGCTCGGCGGCTTCACGGCGTTCGCCTGCGCCTTCTCGACCGTCGCAGCCGGCATGCTCAGCGGCCTTGCCCGTCCGATCTGGCGTGACCGTTTTCGCAGTAACGCCTTCTTCCCGATCGTCCTGACCATCTTCCTGATGGCGTTCGAGATGTCACTCATCCTGCTCGTCTCGACACCATTCGACGCAGCCCTCGAACTCGTCCGCTTCATCTCGGTCCCGATGAGCATCGTCAACGCGCTCGGTGTCTGGCTCTTCCTCTCGATCATCCGTTCAGCGGCCAGAGAGGAGGAACAGGTCCGCGCCCGTGAGGCGGAACGCTCGCTCCATATCGCCGACCTGACACTTCCGTTCCTCAAGAGCGGGCTCAGCCCGCATTCGGCGGAAGCTGTCGCGTCGATTCTCTTGCAAGAGACGCGTGCCGACGCAGTGTCGCTGACGGACCGCGCCCTCATCCTCGCCCATGTCGGTGCAGGCAGCGACCATCACAGGAGTGGCGAGCACTGGACGACCCGCCCGACTGAACATGTCCTTCAGACGGGTGAGGTCCGGCTCGCGACTGAGAAGGAGGACATCGATTGTCCGAAAGCGAACTGTCCGCTGCAGGCCGGCATCATCGCCCCGCTGATGGTCGGCGGCGAGACCGTCGGGACGTTGAAGGTCTATTACCCGAACAACGATCAACTCGACGCCGTCGAGATCGAGTTGATCGAAGGACTCGCGAAGCTGTTCTCGACGCAGCTCGCACTCGGCCAGGCCGAACGCCAGGCCCAGCTGTTGAAGGACGCGGAAATCCGTGCGCTCGAGGCACAGATCCATCCGCACTTCCTCTTCAACGCCATCAACACGATCTATGCGCTTTGCCGGACCGACGTCGAGGCGGCACGGCAACTGCTGCTCGAATTGTCGACGTTCTTCCGCAGCAACCTGCAGGGAGCACGCCATCCGGAAATCGCTTTGTCGAAGGAGCTCGAACACGTCGAGGCCTACATCTCCCTCGAGTCCGCCCGTTTCCCGAACCGGGCATTCATCGACATCGACCTCGCAGAAGGAACCGAGCAGATGCTCGTTCCGCCATTCGTCCTGCAGCCGCTCGTCGAGAACGCCTTCATCCACGCCTTCCCTAAAAACGAGAGCGGTTATGTCGGCATCACGTCCTTCATCGATGGGGACCAGCTCGTCCTCGAAGTGGTCGATAACGGACGCGGCATCGAATCGGAACGATTGAAACTGCTCGGCCGTGAAGTCGTTACATCAAGCGGGAACGGCAACGCCCTGTTCAACACGTCGGAACGGATTCGCACGTTATATGGAAACAACGGATCATTTGAAATCAAAAGCGGCGAGGGTACGACGGTGACGATCCGTCTGCCCCTCGAGCCCGGAAAGGATGTCGCTTATGCGCGCCATACTCATTGAAGACGAACCGCTGGCACGGGACGAGCTGCGCTATCACGTGCTGAATGCCGGTGTCGAAGTCGTCGCGGAGAGCGACCGGACCGAAGGCGCAGAGACGCTCGTCCGGACACATCAGCCCGACGTCGTCTTCCTCGATATCGAGCTGCAGGACGGAAGCGGCCTCGACGTCGCGAAACGTCTGCAGTCGATCCCGCATGCCCCGGCGATCATCTTCGTCACCGCCTACGATGCCCATGCGCTAGAGGCGTTCGAGCTGAATGCCTATGACTATGTCCTTAAGCCGTATGACCCCCACCGCATCAGGCGCGCTCTCGATAAGATCGGCCGCCCGGCATTGCGAAAAAGTCCTCGCTTCGAACGGCTCGCCGTCGAGTCGGGCGATCAGCTCAAGCTCCTCTCGCCGCAAGACATTCATTATGTCGTCGCCGAAGGGGGCAAGACGAAGCTTACGACGGACTCCGGTGAATACTCGTCGAACGAGACGCTGACCGAACTCGAGCGCAAGCTTTCTGAACACCGCTTCCTGCGGGTCCATCGCTCCTATATCGTGAACCTCGAAGCGATCGAGGCGATCGAGCCGTGGTTCAACGGAGCTTACAATATCAAGATCGGCAGGATGGATTTGCCGGTCAGCCGCACGTATGTCAAGACGCTGAAAGATGCACTCGGTATCTAACAAGGAGGAGTCATCATGATGAAAGTACGGATTGGACTGGTCGGGATCGGCGGAATCGCAGAAAAAGTATATCTGCCGCTCATGCATGAGCTGACCGGCGCAGAATGGATCGGTTTCCATACCCGCTCAGCCGGAAAGCGGGAGCTGATCGAGAAGAAGAGCGGTTTGAAGAGCTTCGAACACCTCGCCGACCTGTTGCAGGAGGTCGATGCCGTCATGATTCATGCCGCGACCGAGGCGCATCATTCCCTTGCGATGGAGAGTCTGCTCGCAGGAAAACATGTCTATATCGATAAGCCGCTCGCTGAGACGACCGAACAGGCAGAAGAACTCGTCCGCATCGCGCGTGAGCGCAAGCTGCTCCTAACGGTCGGATTCAACCGGCGCTTCGCACCCTTCTACCGGGAAATCGCTGAACTGCCCCTCGACTCCGTCGCCTCGATCCGGATGGAGAAGCACCGCGCCTCCCGCGTCAAACCGGTCCCGGCGAGTGAGACGCTGTTCGACGACTACATCCACCTCGTCGATACGATCCACTGGCTGAGCGCCGGCCGGCCGATCCGGCTTTTGAACGGCATCATCCAGACCGACGATGCCGGATCTCTCGTCTACGCAGAGCATTCCTTCCTGATCGACGAACGGATTCCTGCGCACATCAGCATGCACCGCTCCTGCGGCTCGAATGATGAACGCCTTTCAGCCGTTACGGTCAACGGGCTCTATGACGTCCGGAACCTGTCCCAGTCGACGTGGACGAAGGACGCGGCGTTCGTCCGGACCGCTCCAAGCTGGGAGACGATCCTCCGGACGAAGGGCTTCACGGACGTCGTCCATCAGTTCATCGAAGCCATCCGCGAAGGAAATCCGCTCGCGGTGACCGGGGAGGACGGCGTCGAGAGCGGACGACTGCTCGACCGGATCATCAGCCAATCGACCTACATCTGACCGCTCAGCTTGCTGAGCGGTTTTTCATTGCCCGTTTCCGACCGTTCATCCTCAGAAAACGGCTTTTCGTCCGAAATCGATAAGTAAGCGTTTTCATTCGAGATACACTTGCTTCAGAAAAACATTCCTGAAGGAGGTTCATCACGATGAACGCTACACCTATCGTCATTGCAGTCATCTGTATTCTACTCATCGCCTACCGTCTTTACGGTACGTTCATGGCAGCGAAAGTCTTGAAGATCAAAGACGATCAGCAGACGCCAGCCCATAAACTCGAGGACGGAAAAGATTACGTCCCGACGAACAAGTGGGTCTCGTTCGGTCACCATTTCGCTGCTATCGCAGCAGCCGGTCCGCTCGTCGGTCCGGTCCTCGCCGCACAGTTCGGTTACCTGCCAGGCTTGCTCTGGCTCTTGATTGGTGCTGTCATCGGCGGAGCCGTCCACGACATGGTCGTTCTCTTCGCTTCGATGCGCCAAGACGGGCAGTCGCTCTCCGAGGTCGCGAAGAAGGAGCTCGGTCCGGTCGCCGGCTTCTGTACGGGACTCGCGATGCTCTTCATCATCACGATCACGATGGCCGGCCTTTCGATGGTCGTCCTGCACGCCCTCGAACATAACCCATGGGGCACGTTCGCCGTCTTCGCGACGATTCCGATCGCGATGGCCGTCGGTCTCTACTTGAAAGCAGGCGGGAACCTCGCCCTCGCTTCGACGGTCGGATTCCTGCTGATCCTTGCTGCGATCGGTTTCGGCCCGCAGTTGACGGAGACATTCATCGGTGACTGGTTCGACCTCTCGAGCCGCCAGCTCGCGATCGCACTTCCGGTCTACGCGTTCTTCGCAGCGGCGCTTCCTGTCTGGTTGCTCCTCGCTCCGCGCGATTACCTGTCGAGCTTCATGAAAATCGGTGTCTTCGTTGCCCTCATCATCGGCGTCTTCATCATCAACCCGGAAATCCGCTTCCCTGCGTTCACGAAGTTCGTGAACGGCGGCGGTCCGATCATCGCCGGTCCGGTCTGGCCGTTCATCTCGATCACGATCGCTTGCGGTGCCATCTCAGGCTTCCATGCCTTCGTCGGTTCGGGGACGACGCCGAAGATGATCAACCGCTGGAGCGATATCAAACCTGTCGCTTTCGGCGCGATGCTCGTCGAGTGCCTCGTCGCCGTCATGGCACTCATCGCTGCGACTTCACTCGAAGTCGGCGACTACTTCGCGATCAACTCGACACCGGAAGTCTTCGCGACACTCGGCATGAGCACAGTCTATCTCGACGACCTCTCGCGTGAGATCGGTCTGGATCTCGCAGGCCGTACAGGCGGCGCCGTCTCGCTCGCAGTCGGTATGACGTTCATCTTCCGTGTCATCCCGTGGTTCCGCGAAATCGCATCGTTCTTCTTCCAGTTCGTCATCCTGTTCGAAGCAGTCTTCATCCTGACGGCGATCGACGCCGGGACACGCGTCGCCCGTTACTTGATCCAAGATTTCTTCGGCGAGTTCTACAAACCTCTCAAACGTGTCGACTGGGTGCCGGGAGCAATCTTCGCAAGCGCGCTCGGTACGTTCTTCTGGGGCTATCTCCTCTTCTCAGGCGACATCGGTTCGATCTGGGCACTGTTCGGTGTATCGAACCAGCTGATGGCGTCGATCGGCCTCATCATCGGTACGACGATCATCCTGAAGATCGCCGACAAGAAAATCTATGCCTTGACGACGTTCATCCCGCTCGTCTATCTGCTCGCGACAGTCGCGACGGCAGACGTCTGGATGGTCGCGAACGTCTATGCGAATCCGGAATCTGCCGGCTTCAGCGTCTTGAACACCGTCCTCTCGATCACGATGGGTGTGCTCGGCATCGTCATCACGATCTCTGCCGCACGCAAGTGGATTGAATTGCTCAAATCACCGCGCTGGGACGCCGCGAAGCGCAAACTTGCTTAACGGACTACCACACGGCTAACGAAAACGGCCCCTTCTTCCATCGTATTCCTTGGAAGAGGGGGCCGTTTTGTTCAATTCGATTCATCACTCACTCCGGACATCGAGATGACGGGGGCGAATGGCACCCCAAGGCGCGACGTCCGCCTTCACTTCGAGGTCCTTCGCATCCTCGTATCCTTTTCCGGTACCTTGTTCGACGTAGTATTGCTCGAGCTGAGGGACCCGGACGAGCTTATCGTAATAGTCGCCCTTCGTCGAGCCGAGGAACCGTTCGTTCGAGATCCGGTCGATGACGGCGTAACCGTCGTCACCTTCCTTGAACGTCACGTAGACCGTGCCTTCCTCGACACCGGCACCGGGAGTGAGATCCGGATATTGCAGCATGACGAACTCACCATAGACCGGATTGAACGGATCGTACGGCTCAGCCCGGAAGCGGTAGCTGTCACCGAACCAGCTGATGGCGAAGAACGCGAGAACGACGAGTCCGACGATCAATGTCTGGATGAGCGGAAAGAGATAACGTTTCATGACCGGTTCCCCCTCCCTTGAGACCAGTACCATCCCGCTGCCATCACACCAACGATGATCACGAGCAGACCGAGCATCATCATGTCGTCGCCCCCTCTCGTCTGCGACGGAGCCACCAGGCGATGCCTGCGAGCAGGAAGACGATGATCGCACCGATCAGGAAGAACAGCGACATGTCGAGCCGGTCCCAGGCGTAGACGAAGTAGATCGCCATCTGGACGGCGATGAAATAGACGAACGGCATGACGAGCGAATGATCCTTGCGTTCACTGTAAATCAGGAAAGCGAACGCGACGATTTCGATGATCGCAGCGAGCGCGATCGCCGTGTCATCATAGAGCGCGAAGCCGAACAGGCCGAGCGGGACGAGCCACAGGAGCGGCTTGAACCATCTGTATCCGACGTAGCCGATGGCCAGGGCGACGAGCAGCAGGGCTGCGGATTCATAATAGCTCATGTCGACAGTCCAGTCCTCCGTCCCTCCGCGCACCGCGAGGTAGACGACCGAAGCAGCACCGCCGACGAACAGGTAGATCGGAACGAATTTCTTCCGCGCCTCCTCGTCCTTGATCAGGAACAGAAGCGGCACGAGTGCGAACAGCGTCCAAATCGCCCAAAGTACCCCGTCATATCCGTCGACGAGCGACCAGAGCAGCACTCCAGAACCGAACAGGAAAATCCAGCTGAACAGCTGCGGCAGCGGTTTCTGACTGAAGTAGAACCAGGCGAGGCCGACTGCGAGGAGCAACGCCCACTCGAGCCACGTCACGGACTGTCCTGCCGTCGTCAGCAGGTTGATGCCCGCGATGAAGGCGACGATCGTATAGGCTTCGTGACGCCAGAGGAAGTAGTGTCCGAGTGCCATCAGCAGGACCGCCCACGCAAGAAAGGTTCCTTGCTGCGACATGTGGAACGTCTGGACGGTGACGACGATCGCACCGGCGAACGAGATGATACCGAGAATCCGAAACGCGACCGGACTCCAGATTTTCCGGCGTTCCGAGACGTCAGCAAGGACGTAGAACGCCCACATCAATAAAAGAACGAGACCGATTTTGACGAGTGCAGGAATCGCCTGCCAGTTGGCCGCGATGAAACTCATGATGGCGAGTGCGACGAAGATGAGACCGATGACGACGAGGAGCGGGAAGCGCTTCTTCTCCCTTTTCAGCTTCCCTTCATACTCGAAGACGCGCGCTTTCGTCCCTGCGTCGATCACGCCGGCGTCTTCCCATTCCTTCAACTTGGTTTGCCAAGACATTTGTTCCGCCTCCCTCCGATAGAAGACAATGCAGCTAACAGTAGTATTTTCCCTTACTGTCGGGGATTCAATCGAAGGTATGGGGCTTTCTGATGAATTATTTTCGAACGATCGAACGGACGAATAAGCCTCCGTATGCTTGCATATGCGCTTCAAGCTCACTCTCCGTCAGACGCATCGCGCCTTGGACGAGGAACGGCTCCTCGAACTCCATCCCGGTCAAATTCGCCATCGCTTTGTATGGTGCGAACAACTCATCCATCGTAAAGCGGTTATGTCCCTCTGCCTGATAAGCTTCGGACGGTCCGCCCGTCGTCACAGCCAGGCGGAAACGCTTTCCGCGAAGCGCCGTTCCTTCCGCGCCGTAAGCGAACCCGTAAGTCAAGACGCTGTCTTGCCACTCCTTGAGAAGAGACGGCGATGAGTACCAGTAGAACGGAAACTGAAAGACGATCCGGTCAAAGGACAACAGGAGCTCCTGTTCCTTCTCGGCATCGATCTTACCGTCAGGATAGATGGCATAGAGGTCGCGGACCGTCACCCCTTCAGGAATCGCTTCGAGCAGTTTCCGGTTGAGGCGGGATTCATTCAAGTTCGGGTGACTGACTAGTACGAGTGTGTTCATTTCATCTTCTCCTTTGTATATACAAATATAGAGGGGAGAAGCAGGTCAATCCTGCTCCAAAATCGCAGCTGCGCCTTTGATGTCCGATACGAGCTGTTCGGCCGTCTCCTTGCCGAGCAGATCGACGTAACGCCGGTAGAGCACCTTCAAACAACCTCTGATTTCCGTGAGTTTTCCGTCCCCCGCTTCCGTCAGGCGAATGTGGACATATTTGCCTTCCTGCCGTTTATGGACATAGCCGTCCTTGAGCAGCTTGTCGACGAAACGTGTCAGCGTCGACGGTTGGAAATGGAGTGTCTCGCCAAGCTCCTTCTGTGTCATCTCCTTGCGTGAGAGTGCCAGCAGGATGTAGGCATAGCTGGGAGCGAGTCCGCTCGGTAGGAAAGCATCTTCCGCGAGCTTCGTCATGATACGGTGGAACCTTCCGGCCACGAAATAGAGGCAGTGATCTTCGACTTCATGCGACATGTCCTCTCCCCTTTCACAGAAAGCATAGCCGAAATCATTTGTATATGCAAATGATTCGCGAAAAGAAAGCCTGTTTTTCAACAGGCCCTTTGTTCATATCTTGAATTTCGTGACGAGACCTTGCAGCTCTTCTGCCATGGCAGCGAGCGACTTCGCGGATTCGGTGATCTCTTCCATCGATCCGAGTTGATCCTCGGTCGTCGCTGCGACCATGCCGGAACTGTTCGCGTTCTCCTCTGCGATATGCGCGATCTCCGTCGCCGATGCCGAGACCTCCTGGACGTTCGCGGCGATTTCCTGGACTGTCGCCGTCACTTCCTCGATCTGCGGCGTCATTTCCTGCGTGCTGGCCAGGATCTGGGCGAATTTTTTCGCCGTCTCCTCCGTGACTGCCAATCCTTGCTTCGTGCTTGTCGTCACTTCGTCCATCAGGCGGACGGACACATCCGTATCCTGCTTGATGTTCGCGACGAGTGAGGCGATTTGCTTCGTCGACTCTTGCGATTGTTCCGCGAGCTTTCGGACTTCGCTCGCGACGACCGCGAACCCTTTGCCGTGTTCGCCTGCCCGGGCAGCCTCGATCGCCGCGTTCAAGGCGAGGAGGTTCGTCTGGGCCGCGATGCCATTGATGACTTCGACGATCTTTCCGATCTCGTTCGAACGGACCGACAGGGAATCGATCACCTGGCTGAACTCCCTGACCGAACGGTCGATCGACTGCATCTGCTCGAGGTTCTGTCCGACCGCGTTCGTACCGGTCTCCGCCTCGAGCGACGTCGTGCGGGAGAGATCCGAGACCGCACTCGAACTCTCAGCGATCCGCATGACTCCTTGTGTGATCGATTGGAGCGAGACGGCATTGCCTTCGAGCTGCTGTTTCGACTGGTTCGCACCTGCCGACATCTGCTGTATAGCAGCTGCGATCTGTTCCGTCCCGGCAGTCGTCTGTTCCGAGTTCGCCATCAGTTCTTCCGAGGATGCCGCGACCTGGGCGACCGACTCATCGAGGTTCTTGATGATCAGGCGAAGCGAATCGACCATCGAGTTGAAGCTGTTGCCGAGCTGACCGATCTCATCGTCCGTCTCGACTGCGACCTGCTCCGTCAAATCGCCTTCGCTGATCCGCTGCGCACTATCTGAAAGCTCACGGAGCGGCTTCAAGATCGAGCGGAGGATGAAGAACATGAGGGCCGTCGCGACGAGCAGCATGCCTGCGAGGACGATCAGTGTCGTCCAGAGAATGCCGGACGTCTCATCCGTGATTTCCTTCGAATAGAGCGTGCCTGCGACCTTCCAGCCGGTCAGCTTGTTCGTCACGAAGTCCATCTCCTTGTCTTCTCCCTCGAACTGGTAGGTGAACTGGCCTTCTTTGCTCGCATAGAGGGGAGCGATCCACTCGCCTTCCCCCTTCGTACCCGGCTTCATCGTCGGATGGACGACGAACTGCTGGTCCGCGTCGAGGACCGTCACGTATCCTTCCTTGCCGACCTTGATCGATTTCGTGATTTCAGCGAGACCTTCGACGTCGACATCGATGCCGATGACCCCTTTGCCGTTGCCCGTCTTCTGAGAAAGGGTCACCATCATCTTGCCGCTCGCCGCGTCGACGTAAGGAGGCGTGATCGCGACCTTGCCGCCCGCTTCTTCCGCTGCCTTGTACCATGGGCGTTCGCGCGGGTCATACCCGTCCGGCATCGCCTGTTCCGGGTAGATCGTCATCTCTCCGTCATTCGTGCCGAAATAGATATTGCTCGCCTGCGGATGAATATCGAGGTATTCCGTCATCTTTTCCTTCAAGGCGAGGTTCTGCTCACCTGATTGATAGAGCGTCCCGTCGATCCGGTCCGCGAAAAATGCGAGGTCGCGGCGCATCGGATCGACCGTCCCCTCGATCTCGGAATCGATCCGGACGACCGCTTGATGTGCCGCTTCCTTGATCTGATCCGCTATCTTCTGGCTCGACAACTGATAGGCGACGATCCCGATGATCAGCGCCGGGATGATCATCAGCGCAAGTGATGAGAGAATCAGTTTTTGCTTGATGCTCATGCTTCGTTTCGTTCGTTCCTTACTTCTTTTCAAATCGTTCCACTCCATTCCTCTACACGATATACATCTTCCACTTTGTATATCGGAGGAATCCCGCGCATTGTGTATAGGTGTTCTGACCCACAAAAAAGACACGGAATTTTCCGTGTCTTCATTCCCCTCATGCTTCAATATCGCCCGTCCAGCTGCTCATGCCGCCCTGTACGTTGACGATGTCGTATCCGTACTGGTCGAGGAAGCGGCTGACATTCTCGCTGCGGCCGCCCGCCGCACAGATGATGTAGTACGTCTCACCTTCCTGAAGTTCCGTATAACGCTCACCGATTTCAGACATCGGCAGGAATCGTACGCCCGGGATATGACCCGCATCGTACTCGTCCTGTTCGCGGACGTCGACGACGTTCAGACGTTCGCCAGCCTCGAGTTTTTGTTTGAGTTCATCGACTGTGATGTTCTTCATGAAAGTTCCTCCTTAAAATGATTTCCTGTATCCAGAATACCAAAGATGATACCCCCACTGCCATATTCCCGCCCGAAGACAAAAGAAAACAGGGTGGTCTCCTTCCCCCGAAAGAGACCGCCCTGTTCATCATTCCCCAGACGCACGCTTGAGCGTACGCGTCTCCTTATGCATTCCCCGTGCATAGTAGACGGCGATCAAGACCGCGTACCAGAGCGGACCGACGATAAGCGCGATCCGAGTGCTTTCACTGAACGCCATCAGGACGATGACACCCGCCAAAGCGAAGAGTGCGATGTAGTTCGCGACCGGGAAGAACGGAACCCCGAACTCCGCCGTCCCGTAGACTTTACGGGCCCGCATCTGCGCGATCAAAATCATCGCCCATGTCCAGACCGCTCCGAACGTCGCGATGCTCGTGACGATTGCGAAGACGCTCTCCGGAAGGAAGTAGTTCAATACGACGCCGACGAGGAGAGCTGCCCCTGAAAGGACAGTCGCGAGCGCCGGCACACCGTTGCGTGACAGACGTGCAAACCGTCTAGGCGCCTCGCTGTTCTCCGCCAGATTGAACATCATCCGTGCCGTCGAGAAGATTCCTGAGTTACAAGAAGAAAGCGCCGCCGTCAGGACGACGAAGTTGATGATCCCGGCTGCTGCCGGAATACCGAGTTGATCGAACAGAAGGACGAATGGACTGCCGTCCTTGCCGACTTCGTTCCATGGATAGATCGACAGGATGACGAAGAGAGCTCCGACATAGAAGATCAAGATACGCCAAAAGACGTTGTTGACGGCCTTCTTGATCGTCTTCTTCGGATTTTTCGCCTCACCTGCCGTCACGCCGATGACCTCGATGCCAAGGAAGGCGAACATGACCATTTGCATGGCGAGCAGGACGCCGCCGAATCCGTTAGGCAAGAAGCCGCCTTCTGCCCACAGATTAGAAATTCCGACCGGTGTACCGCCGTTGCCGAAGCCGACGACGATCGTCAGAATTCCGAGTACGATCATCGCGACAATCGCGACGATCTTGATCAGGGCGAACCAGAATTCGAACTCCCCGTAGAACTTGACCGCGACGAAGTTGATGCTCGTCATGAGGATGAGCGCACCAAGCGCCCAAGCCCATCGTTCCGACTGCGGGAACCATTCCTGCATGTAGATCCCGACAGCCGTGATCTCCGCCATACAAGTGAAGATCCAGAGCAGCCAGTAGTTCCAGCCCGTCAGGAATCCTGCGAGCGGACTGACATATTTCCGGGCATATTCAGCAAAGCTTCCCGCAACCGGTTCCCGTACCGCGAGCTCCCCAAGTGCCCGCATGATGATGTAGATGATGACCCCGCCCAGCAAATAGGCTAGTAAGATACCTGGACCTGCTAGTTTGATGGCCGTCGCCGAACCTAAGAACAATCCGACACCGATAGCTGCCCCGAGTGACATCAGCGTGATGTGACGTTCCTCGAGTCCCCGATTCAGTTCTGTCTGTTGTTTCATCTCTCTAACGTCCTTCCCATTCCCCGTTCTTTTAGCAGTTCCCCAACTGCTACGATGTCAGTATAAGAAAATGTGTCCATTTTGTAAACGTTTTCAACGACATTAAACACTATCTTGATATTACACGGAATATTCAGAAAATCGATTTGTGATGCCTTAATTCTATACCTTTTAGCAGGAAAAATATTTTTCTGGTAGCGCTTTTCATAAAAACGGTTACAATGATTGTTGAATTACTCTCGAAGGGAACATGCATATGATCAACGATTTCATTTCCAATGCGGCCGTCCTGTTCGCCCTTCTATATGTCGTGCACATCGTCTATAAAAATTGGCTTGAGGCTCATCGACTCGAAGTCATCGTCTCGAATGTGCTCCTTGGGCTCGTCGCCGGTCTGACGATGTGGCATGGCATCACGAGTTCCGATCTCCACTATTTCAATTTCGGCTATTTCCCTCTCGCCATCGCCGGAATCTATTTTAGAGAGAAAGGCTTGTACATCGCGACATCCGTCAACATCGCTCTCGCCTTCCTGCTGACCGAGGCACAGGACTTCGAAGATGAGCTTTTGACGATCAGCGTCGTCCTTCTGTTGACCTGGCTGTATTTGATCACTGAGCAACCGCTCCGGACGCTGAAGACGGTGTTCTCGCTTCACGTCGTCTCCAGCATTCTGCTGATCATCCTGACCTCGATGCAGTACCAGGTTGGGGATGACTTCATCCTTCGCGTGTCGATGTTCGTCGGCACCGGTGCCGTCCTCAGCTGGCTATTGTTCCAGATGTACTATTCGTTTTATGAGTTGGAGCAACATTCCTCTCTCGTCGCCGAATACCGGAAGTCGTCGCATACCGATTTCCTGACCGGCTTGAACAACACACGGAGGTTCGAGAACCTGCTTCGCCGCCTCGAGACGCAGGCGACCGAAAAAAATATTCCGTGTGCGATGCTTCTGCTCGACATCGATCATTTCAAGCAGGTCAATGATACATATGGACACGATGCGGGCGATGCCGTCCTCGTCAGAGTGGCGGAACTTTTGCGGGAGACGGCGCGCGAAAGCGATGTCGTCTCCCGCAACGGTGGCGAGGAGTTTTCCATCCTGCTTCCTAACTGTCGCCAGGAGGAAGGAATGCTCGTCGCTGAACGAACCCGCAAGCGGATTGAGCTTGAGTCCTTCCTCTTGCCAGACGAGTCGGAAATCAATATCACGGTCTCGATCGGCATCGCGAGCTTCCCGGAAGACCCTGTCGCCTCACTGCCGAAACGGGCCGACCTCGGTCTCTACAAGGCGAAAAGAAGCGGACGGAACCGCGTCTGTCAATGGAACATCTAAAAAAGAGAGTTTCCCGGGAAATATCGGGAAACTCTCTTCGTGTTTAAGCTTCTGCGCGCTCGTCGAGTGCCTGGGCAGCCGTGATGAGTGCAAGTTTGTAGACGTCCTCTTCGTTGCAGCCGCGTGACAAGTCGTTGACCGGCTTGTTGAGACCTTGAAGGATCGGTCCGATCGCTTCGAATCCGCCGAGGCGTTGAGCGATTTTGTAGCCGATGTTACCTGCTTCGAGGCTCGGGAAGATCAGGACGTTCGCCTGGCCTGCGACATCCGAATCCGGTGCTTTCGTCTTCGCGACGCTCGGGACGAACGCTGCGTCGAACTGAAGTTCTCCGTCAATTGCGAGTTCCGGAGCACGTTCCTTCGCGAGGCGAGTCGCTTCGACGACGCGTTCCGTCTCAGGTGACTTTGCCGACCCCTTCGTCGAGAAGCTCAAGAGCGCGACTTTCGGCTCGATGCCGAACGTCTTCGCCGTCTTCGCGGAAGCGATCGCGTTTTCTGCCAGGTCGTTCGCATCCGGTGCGATGTTGATCGCGCAGTCTGCGAATACATACTGCTCGTCACCGCGTACCATGATGAACACGCCTGATGTCTTCTTGTAGCCTTCCTGCATCTTGATGATCTGCAAGGCTGGACGTACCGTGTCAGCTGTCGCGTGCATCGCACCCGAGACGAGGCCTTCTGCCTTGCCCGTGTGGACGAGCATCGTGCCGAACGTGTTGACGTCCTTCAAGATCAGTTCACGTGCCTGTTCTTCCGTCGCCTTACCTTTGCGGCGTTCGACGAACGAAGCGACGAGTTCCTCAAGACCTTCGTAAGTAGCCGGATCGATCGTCGTCAAATCCCCGAGCTCGATTCCGTTCTCGCTTGCCGTCTGTTCGATTTTCTCGCGCGGTCCGATGACGATCGGTGTGACCATCCCGTCATTTTTCAAACGAACTGCTGCGCCGAGGACGCGCGCGTCGATTCCTTCCGGGAAAACGATCGTCGGGCGGGCCGCCTTTACCTTCGTTTCGAGCATTTCAAATAGTTGCATGAATATCTCTCCTTATAATGGATTGCGTCGCGAACGAAATGTTCACACGTCGTTCAAACCTTCTCACCACATTATACACAGTTCAGTTTCTCTTATAAAACAATTTGAATCCTACAAAGAAATTCCTTTGATTATCAAGAAGAACCGCCATGTGGTACAGTGAATCAAAACGATTGATACAGAAGAGGACGAGCTCATTCTGTCGTTCCCCTATCTTTCATTCCCCGGATTGCACCGGACTACGCATTCAGCGGGATGTTCGCGCTGTCACGCCCCGCTCTCTCCTTTTTCGGAAATATGGTACGATGGAATACGGTAGCACCATCATTCATGAATTCTCAAGGAGGCTTCATCATGCAACATCAATCAACCGAACCTACAGCTACGCAACAGGCAGCGGAAACGCTCGACGGCTGGTATACGCTTCATGATTTCCGCCGGATCAACTGGACGGAACTCAAAAAACTCGACGCGGCAAAACGCGAAGAGATGATCGCTGAATTCCAGCAGTTCCTTGCACAGATGGATGAGGTGGAGGCGAAGAAGGAAGGCAGCCATGCCCTCTACACAGTGATCGGGCAGAAAGCTGATCTCGTCTTCATGGTGCTTCGTCCAACGATGGAGGAGATCCAGGACGTCGAGCTCTCGCTTCAGAAGCTTGCTCTCTACGAATACCTCATCCCGAGCTATTCCTACGTCTCTGTCGTCGAACTCGGAACATACCGCGGTTCAGGCGAGGGGGACCCTTACGAGAACCCATACATCCGCGAACGACTCTATCCGACCTTGCCGAAGTCCAAGCACATCTGCTTCTATCCGATGAGCAAGGCGCGCCGCGACAACGATAACTGGTACACGCTCTCGATGGAGAAGCGCAAGGAACTGATGTACCGTCACGGTTTGATCGGTCGCAGCTATGCAGGCAAGATCCAACAGATCATCGGCGGCTCTACCGGCTTCGACGACTGGGAGTGGGGAGTCACGCTCTTCTCGAACGATATCCTTCAGTTCAAGAAGATCGTCTACGAGATGCGCTTCGACGAAGTCAGCGCGAAATATGGCGAATTTGGCGAATTCTTCATCGGAAACATCCTGCCGAGCGAAGAACTGCCACGCCATTTCGCACTTTGATGTGCTAAAAGCTGTTTCGGCCTTCCCTATCGTGGGAATATAATTTCTGCTGACGCATTATTGTATCGTTAAGGAGGAATTACCACCATGGGGAACGCTGTTACTCGATCTTCACGATCTCGTGAACTGCAGTTCGCTGTGCTTTCGAAGGAGTTGAAACCGGTCGCCGATCGCGTCCTGTTTCGCTATGAGCAAGCATTGAAGAAACTGGATCAGACTACTACAACAAAGCGTTGAGACCGAGAAGGTCCCAACGCTTTTTTTCATAGTCCTTTATAGGCGCCGATCGCGACGAAGATCCATGCCGCGATGAACAACACGCCACCGATCGGCGTGATCGCCCCGAGCTTCGTCACCCCAGTCAGCGCCATGATGTACAGGCTGCCCGAGAAGAAGACGATTCCGGCAAGCATGAGCCATCCTGCGAGCGACCATTGCGAAATCGACAGTTTGAGCAGTAACCCGCCGAGCGCGAGGATGCCGAGCGAGTGGATCATCTGATAGAGGACACCCGTCTGCCAGTTCGCGAGCATCCGCTCTGTCAAATGTTCCTTGAGCGCATGGGCACCGAATGCCCCGAGCGCGACGGCGAGCATCATCGAGATGGCGCCGATCATGATCAATACTTTCACTTCATTCTCCCCCTAGACGTCTTGCTGGTAAGTTCCATTCATAATAATAGGATAACATACGAAGCGTCGTGATCAGCCCGAGAAGCGTAAACAGCTGCAGCGGGTCCGACAGTTCGAAATGATCGACGACGATCGCCGCCATGACGGCCCACATCGCATAGATTTCCTTGTGCAGCACGAGCGGCTTCCGTCCTGCGAGCAGGTCACGGATGACGCCGCCTCCGACGCCAGTCAGGACGGCAGCAGAGATAGTAGCCGAAATCGGCAGTCCGCGTTCGGCCGCCATTAAAGCCCCCTGGATCGCGAAGGCAGAGAGGCCGAGCGCATCCGCGAGCACGCCCCATTTGCCCCAGTGCGGCAGGAAGAGCTGCGGCAGCATGAAGATCAGAAGCGCTACGAGCACAGCGACGAGGAACAGGTCCTCCTGTTCCCACAGTGCCGAGACCGGTACGCCGATCAACAGGTTGCGGATCGCCCCGCCTCCGAAAGCCGTCGTCAGCGCAAGGAGCCAGACACCGAACAAATCATATTTTTCCTCCATTGCGACGATCGCGCCACTCATCGCGAACGCGATCGTTCCGATGATATTCAACAGTTCCCAGGACATGCTTCACATTTCACCTTTCCAATTAAATTCCACTATTCACTATACGCTTTTTTTCGTCGCCGTAAAGCTTCTTTTTTCGACATTCGGGGACCGTTTGCATATTTCGCTTTTCGGCAATGTAACATATACTGAAGCAAATCGGAAAGGAAGCGGGTTGGTGTTATGAAACGTTGGGCATTCTACCGGATTTTCGTCATCGTGACGATGTTCGCGAAATACATCTACGTCATCTATCGGTTCAGCCGGAAACATCGCGGGACGAACAATGAGGAGTTCGAACGTCTCATGATCGGCATCGCGCGCGACTATAAAAAGAAGGCGCTCCGTCTTGAAGGACTCCTCATCAAGCTTGGGCAGTTCCTTTCGATCCGCGCCGACCTCTTCCCGCCGAGCGTCCTCCTTGAATTGACGGAGCTGATCGACCGCGTCCCTTCGAGCAAGCTCAAGGAATCGCGGGCGATCATGGAAGAGGACTGGGCGATGCCGATCGAGGACGTCGTCACGGACATCAGTCCGAAACCGATCGCCTCCGCTTCGATCGGTGAAGTCTACAGCGCCATCCTGAAGAGCAACGGCAAGAAGGTCGCGATCAAGGTGCAGCGGCCGAACATCGAGAAAATCATCCATACCGACTTCCGCGCGATGCGGATCGTCATCGCGATGCTCCGCCGGACGGCACTCAACAAGTCGACCGATCTGCAGAGCCTCTATCGCCAGATGGTCTTCGTGATCGGTGACGAGCTGAACTTCCAGACCGAACTGAAGAACGCCCTTTATTTCAAACAAGTCTATGAGAACAGCCCGGACATCGAGATTCCGGACTATTATGAGGAATTTTGTACGAACCGCGTGCTCGTCATGGACTTCGTCGAGGCGGCGCGCATCACGGACCTCGACTTCCTCGAGAAACATGGAATCGACCGCGAGGACCTCGCCCGGCGCCTTTTCCTGAACGCTGGCGAGCAGCTGCTTTTCGGAGGGAAGTTCCACGCGGACCCGCATCCCGGCAACGTCCTCGTCCGTGCTGACGGGAAGATCATCCTGCTCGACTTCGGGATGGTCGGCTCGACGACGCCTCAGGACATGCAGGCCATCCGCGGCATTCTCCAGTCGTTCGTCACGCTCGATTACGACTCGATCGTCGACGGCCTCGAGGAGCTCCGCTTCCTCCTGCCGAACGCGAACAAACAGAACATCCGCCAGGCGATCGAACGAGCGGTCAACTTCTATCTCGAGACGAATCTCGAACAGGTCGATACGCGCGTCATCGAGAAGGTGCTTTCAGACATCGAACTGCTCGTCCGAAATGAGCCGATCCAGCTCCCGGCCGAGTTCGCCTTCTTTGGCCGGGCCGTCTCGACGCTGCTCGGCATTCTGCAAATCCTCTCCCCGCACATCAACTTCCTCGAGATCGGGAAGCCGATGGTCAAGCGGTGGCTCGAGAGCGAAGGACGGACGCAGAACCGTTACCTGAAGATCGCCGGGACGTACGGAGCCCGCTTCCTTTCACTGCCGCGCCTCGTCAACGAGGCGCTCGCGGAACCGACACGTTTCCGGTTGTTCGAGCAGCAGAAGTTCGCGCGCAACGCGAACATCGAATCACTCAAAATCCGCCAGTGGACGAGCTCGCTCGTCGGAATCGTCAGTCTGCCGGCAGGTTATGCCGGATACTATCTCGCGGTCTATGAGATGATGGGGGCCGCCCTACTCGTCGCCGTCGTCGCCTTATGGAACGGACGGAGAATCGGACGCCAAATCGTCAGGCTGGCCGACTCTCCGTTCAAATGAATCAATTTTATACAGAATAAAGTTTTTCGAGAATAAGGACGGGGTAAATAAACGGTATCGCAAAGCACGTCAATCGAGCCGCTCCTCCGTCTCGAGCGAAAGAACAGCAGACACATCGTCCACTGTTCTTTTCTCTTTGCCCACTACTATTCAAAAGGAGTCATGACATGGCCACATTTTTCGGTTTATTGAAACGCGGAAATAAGTCCGCCCTCGCCGCAGCTCTCGTCAATACGCTGATCGCCATCATCAAATTTATCGGATACCTGTTGACCGGGAACGTCGCCATGTTCGCTGAGATGATGCATACGACCGGCGACGCCGCCAACCAATATTTCGTCTACATCGGTTCCGCCCTCAGCAAGAAGGCACCGACGAAGCGCTTCCCGAACGGATTCGGGCGCCTCGTCAACCTCGTCCTGCTCGCGGCGATCCTCGTCGTCGCGATTCTCGCATATGAGACGGTACGGGAAGGCTACCTGCATCTCATTCATCCGCCGGGTGAAGCGACGTCCGGCCTTTGGATCATCCTGACCGTCCTCGGTATCGGGGTCGTTCTTGAAATCGGCGTCCTCTACAAGGCGATGACGGAAATCGCTCACGAGACCGGGTTGAAGGCCCGAGGGATTCCGCTCTTCTTCCAAAGTTTCACGAACCTCGGACGCGCGAAGCCGGCGACGAAGCTCGTCTTCCTCGAGGACCTAGTCGCGACACTCGGCGGAATCGTAGCCATCATCGCAGTCTTGATCTCGTACTATACGCCGTTCCATCAAGCGGAAGGAATCGCCTCGATCCTGATCGGTCTGATGATGTTCTACGTCGTCGGGAACGTCTTCATGCAGAACGCAGCAGGTGCCCTCGGTGAAATCGACGAAGAGATGACTGCGAAGATCGCCGCCATCCTGCTCGCCGACTCGGAAGTACGTGACATCGAGAAGCTCGAAGTCATCAAGGAAGGCGACCACTACCATGTCGAAATCGAAGTGGAAGTCGACCCGACGCTGACGATCGCGCAAGCCGATGACATCAAGGACCGTCTCGAGCTGCAGATCCGCGTCCTAAAAGGCGTATCGGACGTCACGATCGCTTTCGATGAGGACGATAACATCCGCCATTATCAGCCGCCAGCGACACCGCCGGAATGACGCACAGGGCAAATTCAACACAAATTCAAAGGAGCAGATCGGCAATTATCGCCGCCTGCTCCTTTTGTCATGCTTCACCAACCGATTCTTTCGTACGGATCCGAACAGCATTCGGGTCAGTGACGTCACTCTCGGCAAGGCCGTCGATCGTCACTTCCTCAAGCGTGCATGTTTCTCGAACGACGCTCGTGATTTCCCCCCGCCAGTGCGGCAACAGGTGATATAAATCCGCTTCGAGCCCGTCCTGCTTCACTGCGATCTGCATCCGTGTAACCCTTATGCCGTCATCCAACGAGTCGACGGCATCCTCATGTGTTTGAAGCTCGATCCGAAAACCGTACGGCGTAGCGAGGAACGTCCGTCGCTCTCCATCGTCGACGCTCCAGCCGAGGCGCCGGGCGCGTTCGCAGATTTTCCGTTTCTCGTCGTCCGAGACGAGGAGGCCGATGTGGTCGAACATCACCCGTTTGCCGAAACCGAACGTGATGTTGACCGCCCCCCGCTTCATCTCGACGATGCGAAAGAGGACCTTCTTCTCCCGAAAATCGTCCCATTCGAGCGGTGGGTTGAACTCCTGAAACGTTCCTTCATGTTTGCCGATCCTTTGGGTGACGCGAAATCCCTGGTTCATATAAAATCGTTCCGTCTCCTCGACGAACGGTGTCCAGTAATGAAAATGGAATAACATGAGATACACCTTCCTTTTTCTGACTATTCCAGTTCAGGATAACAAAAAAAGCTCTCCCTGCCTATTCAGGCCGGAAGAGCTTCGCTTGATTGTTGTTTGGTTTCTCATTGTGCTCGGCGGAAGCCGGCGTCTCTCGCGTCCTGTTCGCTGCAGAACATCTCTTCTGGTTTCACTTCATCGTAGGAGCGCCCGCCCGGCAGATGGTAGAGCTTTGCGCCGGAACGATTGATGTTGCCTTTGATCGCACAATCCGGATCGTCAGAGAGCGCCTCGTCGAATCCTCTGTCGGTCGCATAGTTCTCGATCGACCAGATCCCTCTTTCTTCCTCACGAGCGGTCTTCTCGATGGCGCGAAATTCGTCGACGTATCGCGTGTCCGGTTCGAATACATAAGCGACTCGAGCGAGTCCTTCACGCAGCAGGACCTGATTGATCATCTCGTCATCCTTCCAGACATATGCGAGCAACCGGCCGTACTTGTCACGTTCCGAGACGTCCCGTTCGAGCGTCACTTTCGTTCCTTCCGGCAGCAACTCCTTCGTCAGACGCGAGGCTTCCTGTCCGAACGGCTGGACAGGTTTATCCGGATGGACCGTCTCTGGCGTGTCGATCAGTAGCATCCGGACGTCCTCGACTTTTCCGTTCTCGCTGCGCACCTCGATCGTATCGCCGTCGACGACGCGCTCGACCGTCACGGTGTTCGTCTTCCCTTCAGGAGCGGCGACATCCGTCGTACTGCAGCCTGCGAGCAGCATGCTCGCGATGATGACCCATCGCTTCATACCGGCCCTCTATTCCCTGACAGCGAACAATTCTCCTCGCAACGGACAGGGACGACACGATTTCTTGCGATGAAATCATATAGGGGTTGACCAAATCCGGCCAAGATCGACAACAGGACGAACGGGGCGAACGGACGGAGCATCGGCAAGGTGCGTGTCAGCAGCAGGACTCCGTCGATGCCGCCGTAGCGAACCTCGCCGCGCTCGACATGCATGCGCGCAAGCAGGACATCGCGGTCTTGCGCCGGCTCAATCCGGGCATCACGAAAGCTCAGGATCCCTTGAGCGTCAAGCTTCTCGAGCAACGCCCGGGAACGCCGGCAAAGCGGACAGTCCCCATCGTAATAGACCGTCAAACGCTTCACTTCTTGAAAACCCACTCGACCTGGTCGCGCGTCTCGTACAGCTCATAAAACGCATCCGCGATATGCGCCGGGTCGAAGAAGCCGCCACGCTCGACCGTGCCGGCGATCGTGACCGTCCCGACATAGACGCCTTTGTCCGCGAGCGTCTCGTTCAACATGTAGACGAGCTGTCTCAGGCCTGCCTTGCCGATCGACAGGCCAGGGAGGGACTTGATCGGGTGAAGCGCCGTTCCGCCTCCGGTCATGAGAATCGTCCCTTCCCCCCGCTCGACCATCGCAGGGGCGACGAGCTGTGCGGCATGAAGAGCACCAAGCACGTCGATTTCGAACTCCTTCGCCACCTGCTCCGCCTCGACTTCAAGGACCGACGCCTGATGCAGCATCGAAGCGTTGTAGTGAAGGACGTCGACCTGCCCGTATTGCTCGATCGTCCAATTGATCAGCGATTCGATGTCCTGGCGTCTCGAAGCATCACACTCGACGCCCACAGCTTCGATTCCTTCCTCCTTCAAGGAGGAGACGACCGCAGACAACGTCTCGGTCTTTCGGGCCGCACAGACGACGTGGAACCCTTCTCTTCCGAATCGTTTCGCGATTTCGAGCCCATTCCCTGGTCCTGCTCCGATGATGATGATCGTCTTCATGAAAATACCTCCTCTTATTTGAATTCCATATCGCTTTTCATTCCCTGTTCGTGCGCCTTGTATTCAGAAATCAAGCAACGAAGAAGGTTTTTCCTCTTCGTCTGTAGAAAGCCCTAGAAACTTCGCCATCATCGGATCGACTTTCGGTTCCGGGTTCGCAGCACCGGGTACGACGACCTGAGGGGCGGATGTCCCTGCCGGCTCCTCACTGAGCAGCAACAGCTCACAGTAAGCTTTCAGCGCCGCGACCTCCTGAGTCCTGACCGTACCGGTCGTCTGTCCGATGCGCTCCATCGCTTGTCTCATCTTTTCGATTACTTGTTGTTCACTGATCATGATCATTCACCTTTCTTATTCGACGGAAGGCATTATTTCAGGAAGGAAGTGCTTCAATTGATACGTACCGCACTGATCGGATTCGGACTCGCGGGAGAACATCTTCATGCGCCTTATCTGAGGGGACCGGATTACGAGTTGACGGCCGTCCAGTCGAGCCGTCCGGACGCCGTTCGGGCGAACTACCCGGATGTCCCTGTCTACGGCTCGCTCCATGATATTCTCTCGCACCACGACATCGACCTCGTCGTCATCGCGACACCGAACGCCGAGCATTATCCGCTCGCGAAACAGGCGCTCGAGCATGGTTGTCACGTTCTCGTCGAGAAACCGTTCACGGTCACACTCGAGGAGGCGGAGCATCTTTCAGCACTCGCTTCTTCCGTCGATCGTTTGCTAACAGTCTACCACAACCGCCGTTATGTGAAGGATTTCCATACGTTGATCAAGCTGAAGGAAGCCGGTGAATTCGGCGATATCTATACGTTCGAGGCGCACTACGACCGCTATCGTCCGGACGTCAAGGAACGGTGGCGCGAGCAGGACGTCCCCGGTGCCGGCCTGCTCTATGACCTCGGTTCGCACCTGATCGACCAGGCGTTGACGCTCTATGGCGAAATGCCGGATCGTGTCTTTTGCGACCAGACGATCCAGAGGACGGGAGGCATCGTCGATGATTATACCCACCTCATCCTCGCCTTCGGAACGAGGCGTGCCGTCCTGCATATCGGTTCGATCGTCCCTTCGCCCGGGCATTCACTCGTCGTCCACGGGACGGAAGCAAGCTTCTTCGTCGATACGGTCGACACGGAGCGTGAGACGTTCGAATGGGCGTTGCCCGAGCAGCCGGCGATCGCACGCCCGTTCCTCGCCTCGTCCTTCGCCGACTATTACCTCGACCTCGCCCGTGCCATCCGCGGCGAGGCTCCGCTTGCGGTGACGACCGAGGAGTGCGTATCCGTCATGAATATCATCGAATGTGCTCAAAAAAGCGTAAAAGAGGGTAAATGGATAAGACTGGAGTAATCACAAATTTCGAACAGGGGGAATCGCGATATGTTCTCAAGTACAGAACGCACAGCATGGCTCGAAGAGATGGGGCAGGAACTGCTTGATGTCCTCGTCATCGGCGGCGGCATCACGGGCGCAGGCATCCTGCTCGACGCGCAAAGCCGGGGCATGCGCACCGGGTTGATCGAGATGCAGGATTTTGCCGAAGGGACTTCGAGCCGCTCGACGAAGCTCGTCCACGGCGGTCTTCGTTACTTGAAACAATTCGAAGTCAAACTCGTCGCGGAGGTCGGGAAGGAGCGCGCGATCGTCTACGAGAATGCGCCGCACGTCACGACGCCTGAATGGATGATGCTACCGTTGATCGAGGGCGGGACGTTCGGCAGTCTGTCGACATCGGTCGGACTTCGCGTCTATGACCAGCTGGCCGGCGTACGACGCCATGAACGACGCTCGATGTTGTCCAAGGAGGAGACGCTGCATTATGAGCCGCTCCTTCGTTCGGAACACCTCGTCGGCGGCGGACGGTATGTGGAGTACCGGACGGACGATGCACGTCTGACGATCGAGGTGCTGAAGGCAGCCATCTCCTATGGCGGAAGAGCCGTCAACTATACGAAGGCGGAGTCGCTCGTCTACCATAACGGCAAGGCAGTCGGCGTCGACGTACGGGACGTGTTGACAGGGAAGACCTACACGATTCGCGCGAAGAAAATCATCAACGCGACAGGACCGTGGGTAGATGAACTGCGTGAAAAGGATGGATCGAAATCAGGAAAATCGCTCCACCTGACGAAGGGTGTCCACCTCGTCATCGACCAGTCCCGCTTCCCGCTCCGTCAGGCAATCTACTTCGACGTCGCAGATGGCCGGATGATCTTCGCTATCCCGCGCGACGGGAAGGCGTACATCGGAACGACCGACACGAACTATACAGGTGATATCCTGGAGCCAGGCGTCACGGTCGAGGACCGGGACTACCTGCTGCAAGCGACGAACGATATGTTCAACGTCGAACTGACGGCTGAGGACGTCGAGTCCTCGTGGTCCGGCCTGCGTCCGCTTATCCACGAAGACGGGAAGGATCCGAGTGAACTGTCACGGAAGGACGAAATCTTCGTCTCTCCATCCGGCCTGATGTCGATCGCAGGCGGCAAGCTGACAGGATACCGGAAGATGGCCGAACGAATCGTCGACATGGTGGCAAAACAATTCAAGGAAGAAGAGGACCGGATCTACCTCGCCTCCCGGACGGCGAAGATTCGCCTCGGAGGTGGTCACCCGGAAGGAAGCAAAGGATTCGAGCGCTACCTGAAGGAACAGCAGCCTAAAGGCGAGGCGCTCGGTCTCTCACCGAATGAGACGACTTGGCTGATCCAGCGTTACGGAACGGACGTCGAGCGGGTCTTCGACCTGATTCGTGCTCGCGGTCCGGAAGCAGCTCGCTATCAACTTCCTCTCCACTGGTATGCCGCCCTTCTTTACGGGCTCGAGAACGAGCTCGTCATGCAGCCTGGGGATTTCCTGAATCGCCGCTCTTCCGCCGTCTTCTTCGATTTCCCGAGAGCACAGCAATACGCAGACGGCGTTCTCGCCGCGATGCGTACCGAGCTCGGTTGGTCGCCGGAAGAAGAGGCGAAGGCCAATGAGAGTATCAAGCGCGAATTTGATGCGGTCCGAATCAATGATGCAATCTCCCTCTGATCATTCATCCTGTCTCAGGCTCCGGCCTGAGACAGGATTTTTTTCGAACAGACGAAAAACGGGTTCACACCTCTCACGAGAGAAGTGCGAACCCGTTTTGAATTTGAGTTTTTTCGAATCAGTCTTCCTTCGTCGGCGCGAACTCCGCTGCTGGTGTCTGACCAGTCTCGAGGTTCGAGTTGCGACGGGCGAACGCGAAGTAGAGTACAAGCCCGATCGCGAACCAGATGAAGAAGGCGATCCACGTCTCGATTTTCAAGTTGAACATGAGGAACAAGCAAGACGCGATTGCTGCAATCGGAACGTAAGGCATGCCCGGACATTTGAATGCACGCGGGAGATCCGGTTGTGTCTTGCGGAGAATCAAGACGGCTACAGAGATCAGGACGAACGCTGCGAGCGTCCCCATGTTGACGAGATCGGCGATGACGTTGAGCGGAACGAAACCTGCGATCGTCGCGCTCGTGAGGCCGATCATCCATGTCGCCTTGAATGGAGTCTTGTATTTCGGATGGATCTCCGAGAACACTTTCGGGAACATCCCGTCACGCGAGATAGCGAACGCGAGACGCACCATACCGTATGTCATGACGAGGATGACCGTCGTGATCCCGAGGATAGCTCCGAGGTCGACGAATCCTGCGACCCAGTTCTGGCCAGCAAGTTGCAGAGCAAGTGATACCGGGTGATCGACACCCGCGAATTGCTGGTAAGGAACGATTCCTGTCATGATCGCCGCGACGATGACGTAGAGAATCGTACAGACGGCGAGCGACCCGATGATGCCTCGCGGCAAGTTCTTTTGCGGGTCACGGACTTCTTCAGCCGCAGATGTGACGGCATCGAATCCGATGTAGGCGAAGAAGACGATAGCTGCCCCAGAGAAGACCCCACCCCATCCGAACGGTGTGAACGGTGTCCAGTTCGTCGGCTCGACGTATCCGACGCCGACCACGATGAACAAGACGACGACCGCCAGCTTGATGACGACCATGATGTTGTTGACACGTTTCGTTTCCTTGATTCCAAGCGAGAGGAGAAGCGTGATGATTGCGACGATCAAGAACGCCGGCAAGTTGAAGAATGTCGATTGTCCTTCGACCGCTCCAGGTGCTGCAGTGAGCGCAGTCGGCAAGTGGAGGCCGAAACCTGCCATTAGCGATTGGAAGTAACCGGACCAGCCGGCAGCGACCGCGCTCGAGGCCAGTCCATATTCAAGTATCAAGTTCCAGCCGATGACCCAGGCGAAGATTTCGCCCATCGTCGCATACGTATACGTATAGACGGATCCGCTGACCGGAATGGTAGATGCGAATTCAGCGTAAGCGAGAGCTGCCAACGCACAGGCGATGGCCGAAAGAATGAAGGAGACGATGAGTCCAGGTCCTGCTGTCAGCGCACCCGTCCCGGTAAGGACGAAGATTCCGGTGCCGATGATGGCCCCGATCCCTAAAAATGTCAAGTCGATGGCGCCTAGATTTCGTGCGAGCCCTGTACCCTGCTGGCTGGCAGCAATCATAGCGGAGATATCTTTTTTCCGCGTCAAACTCATGTTGTACTTCCTCCCTGTTTCTTTTTCTTTTTTTCAAAACTTAGTTACAAATTTACAAAGTTTTCTGACAAATTAATATAGGTCAAAAGACCCATCTTTTTTATTTTGTTAGGTCATACCTTCTGACAACGAAAAAACGCCGTCTGGCGGCGTTTCTCCGGTTTCCTTAACGCTGACGCGATTGTGCCCACTCCTGGAAAATCTTAAAATCTTCCCTGACCCTTCGCGCATAAGCTTCCGCAGACCGCGAGACTTGGCTGATGAAGGCCTGGTCTGACTTACCGATCGACGAGACGATCATCTGGTCCGCGTGATGCGCCAAGAGCTCTGAATCAGCATCGGCCCGGGCGTGAATCTTGGCTGTGATCTTCCCTTGGATCGCTAGTGTCGACAGCAGGTCTTTCGCATCAGAGATGTGCTTCGCCTTAAGCTTCTTTTTGAAGGGAGAACGCTCCCGGACGTAGAATTCCTCCCCTTTCATGGTCATATAACCTAGAAATGTATCCTCATGGGCTTGCATCGCCTTTTGCGTGGCGACGATTCGCAATCCTTGGTGGACCGTCTCGACTTCCGGACGATAGGCCGGAAGGAAGAGGGCCGGGACCGGTGACTGGGCTTGCTTCATCTCAAGAATCGTATCGGCATGTTCCCCGCCCTCTCCCTCGATCAGGATATAGAAGCGTTTCAATCCGATCGATGCCGTGCCGCTTTCGATTTTCGTCACGACGTCCTTGATCTTATAGAACGAAGGAGTTTGCCTGTCTTCTTCATCGATCGTCTCGATATAGGAAGGCCAGACGGAGCGAATCGCGTCGAGCGTCGTCTCATCGACGGGCACCATATCCGGCATCTGTTTGAAGCGGCGCTCTCCTCCATGCAGTTCCGTCCGTTCCGCGAGCAGCTCTGCTTGTTTCTTTTCCGCTTTCTTGATCAGCTTCTTGACAGGACCTTTCGTATTTCCCTTCGTATAAGAAAACGTGCGCGGGTTTTCTGCTCCTTGCGCGAACAACCGGAGTTGATCAAGATAGCTCTGGCAGAACGCCTCGATCCCGGCGCGCGGATCATGGCCGCATTCCTCTGCGAACAACTGGACCGAGACGGCCATCCGGAGCACATCATAAAGATAGGAGCCAAGATAGCCTTCATCGAAGTCGTTCACGTCATAGACGACTTCTCCTAGAGCATTCCCGTGGACACCGAAGTTCTCGAAGTGTAAATCGCCCTGAATCCAGGTCGGATAGTGCACAGGCGTATCGAAGGCGAGCGGAATCCGTGTCACATCGTAATAGAACAAGTGAGAACTGCCCCGAAAGAAGCGGAACGGGCTCTCAAGCATCTTCGCATATTTCGCCTGACGCCCTTCCTCGTCCAACTGGCGAATCGTCCCGTCATAGAAATCGAGCACCTTCGCAATCGTCGTCTTTCTGATTTCAGCATAGACTTCTTCAAACATTCCTTTCCCTCCTCAAAAAAAGACGAGCAAAACATATCGTTTTGTCGTCTTTTTCGTCCTTTAGAACATCTTCTTATATTCCCCGTATCCCTCCGCCTCAAGCTCTTCGAGCGGGATAAAACGGAGCGAAGCGGAGTTGATGCAATAGCGGAGACCGCCGAGTTCTGTCGGACCGTCGTCGAAGATGTGCCCGAGATGGCTGTCCGACTTCGACGAACGGACCTCGGTCCGCGTCATGCCGTGGCTCGTATCGAGCGCGACGTCGACCTCCTCTTCAGCGATCGGCTTCGCGAAGCTCGGCCAGCCGCATCCTGAATCGAACTTATCCTTCGAGGTGAACAGCGGAGTGCCGTCGACGATATCGACATAGAGGCCTTGGCGTTCCTCGTTCCAGTATTCGTTGCGAAACGGAGGCTCGGTACCGTTCTCCTGTGTCACCTTGTACTGGATCGGCGTCAGACGCTCCTTCAATTCCTTCTCCTTGTCTGCATCCTTCCAGGCGTCCTTCAAGAACTTGGCACGGCCAGAGCCGACACGATACATCTCGTAACGGAACGGATTCTTTTTATAATAATCCTGATGATATTCTTCTGCGGGCCAGAACGTCGACGCTTTCCGAATGTCGACCGCGACCGGCTTGTCGAAGCGGCCAGATGCGTCGAGACGTGCCTTCGATTCCTCAGCCGCCTCCTGCTGCTCCTCATCGAGATAGAAGATCGCCGGCTGATAAGACTCGCCGCGGTCATTGAACTGTCCACCGCCGTCCGTCGGATCGATCTGACGCCAGAAGATGTCAAGCAGCTCCTGATAGGTGATCACATCCGGATCATACGTCACCTCGATCGCTTCGAGGTGACCGGTCGTCTCGGAACAGACCTCCTTGTATGTCGGATTGTCGGTATGACCACCCGTGTAACCGGAAATGACGCGCTCGACGCCGTCGTATTTATGAAATGGCTTGACCATGCACCAGAAACAGCCGCCAGCAAAAATCGCTCTTTTCATGTTGTACCTCCCCCTTCTGCCTTCAGTTTACCCTTTTTCGGCCTGAGGGATGCCTGACCATGCTCGGTCAATCTTCTTTCCTACTCTTCTTCTTTCTTGCGCAGATTGCGGACGACGATATAGATCGCACCGAACACGAGCACGAGACCGACGAGCGATAGCCAGATGTTGTTCATCCGGTAAAGCATTTGATAGGCGGCGAGCGCAAACAGTAACAGCGCGATCGGCAAGAATGCCCGTTTGAAGTGATACCAATAGTTCATGATTCGACCTCCCTTTCTTACATCATACTCGAAAGGAAAGAAGACCGGCATCATTTCCGAAGGTATGCGAGAGAGTATCGATCTGCCGCGACAATCGCGTCCGCGACGTCCTCTGCCGTCACCCGAAAGGCCTGATGGATCGTCTCACCGTCCATCGTCGCAGCTTGCGCGACCTTCAAGATGTCCTCCTTGCTCGCATCCTTCAACTTGATGTCCTCGAGCGTCACCGGGAGTCCGAGGTCGATGTAGAGAGCGATATACCGCTCAATTTCCTCAGCCGGCCGTCCTTCGAGGGCGAGCTGGACGAGCGTGCCGAACGCTACCTTCTCACCGTGAGTCAAGTGGTGGATTTCTCCTTCGAGCGCCGTGAATCCATTGTGGATGGCATGGGCCGCCGCCAGTCCCCCACTTTCGAAGCCGAGTCCGCTCAACAAGGTGTTCGCTTCGACGACCGCCTCCAGGGCTGGAGTGACGGCCTTCGCCTCAACGGACTGATAAGCTTGCCGCCCGTATTGGAACAGGATCTCTTCACACCGCTCTGCGATCGCAGTCGCTGCGATCGTCGGGACGCCTCCAGCCATCGCGCTTCCGCCAAAGGCGATGACACTGCGCACCTCGACCCAGGTCGCCATCGCGTCTGCGATCCCCGAGGCGAAGAAGCGGGCCGGCGCCTGAGCGATCAGACGGGTATCGACGAGGACGAGATCCGGATTCTTCTTGTAAAATCGGTAACTCTCGAACGTCCCGTCTTCCGAATAGATGACGGACAGGGCACTCGTCGGGGCATCGGTCGAGGCGATCGTCGGAATGATGACGACGTGGATGCCGAGTTCGCTCGCGACCGCTTTTGCCGTATCGAGCGTCTTTCCGCCTCCGATTCCGACAACGAACGTCGTGTCCGCCTCACGCGCGACTTCCGTGATCAAATCGATCTCCTGCCGGGACGCCTCCCCATGGAAGACGATCTCCTCGACAGCGACGCCGGATGACCGGAGTGAATCTGCCACCTTATGACCCGCAATCTCCCACACCATCTCGTCAGCGAGAACGAGCGCTTGCTTGCCGAAGCCCTCTGTGTACGTCCCGACTTTTTCGAGAACATCCTTCCCCTGTACATATTTCGCTGGACTGATGAAAATCCGTTCCATCCTGATCCACCCTTTCTCCAATTGAACCTTAGCGACAAGTACGGTGTTGGTGTTCCTCTAATCCGCTTCGCTGAAACGACAATTCGGGAAGAGTGACGATCATGTACAAAAAAACCGCTTCCCTCACGAAGAGGGAAACGGCATGTGTCGTCAGCGACGCGTCGCAGCTGCTTCAGGGATCTCAAGATCCATGTCTTCGTAGCGGACGACCGACGATTTGTTCTTGAATTTGTAACCAAGCCAGAAGGCAAGGAAGAGCGGGACACCGATGTACGTCGCCGCGATGCTGACCCAGTCGATTCGGTCCGCGAGGAATGCCGCATAGTTCTGTCCGACGATGACGAGGAAACAGAGCGCGAATGCGAACAGCGGTCCGAACGGGAAGGCTGGTGCACGGTAAGGCAGATCGGCGAGGTCCCCGCCTTGGGCGAGATATCCTTTACGGAAACGATAGTGGCTGATCGCGATACCGAGCCATGCGATGAACCCTGTCATCCCCGACGCATTCAAGAGCCACAGGTAGACCTGTCCGCCGAACATCGATGTCAGGAAGCAAAGCGCGCCGATCGCGGCAGTCGCGAGAAGCGCGTTGCGCGGGACACCGTTCTTCGAAATCTGCGCGAACATCTTCGGTGCGTCGCCTTGACGGGCGAGCGTGTAGAGCATGCGTGTCGATGCGTACATCCCCGAGTTACCAGCCGACAGGACCGACGTCAGGATGACGGCGTTCATGAGGGCTGCCGAAAAGGCAAGGCCTACCCGTTCGAAGACGAGCGTGAACGGACTGACTGCGACGTCCGTCAAATCGTTCGAGACGAGGTTCGGACTCGTGTACGGGATCAACATACCGATGACGAAGATCGCGAGGACGTAGAACAACAGGATACGCCAGAAAACTTGTTTGACTGCTTTTGGTACATTTTTTTTCGGATCTTCCGACTCGCCGGCTGCGATACCGACAAGCTCAGTTCCCTGGAAGCTGAAACCTGCGACGAGAATGATACCGATCACGGCCGGAATACCGCCAACGATCGGACCGTCACCGAGACCGAAATTCGAGAATCCGACCGGTTCCGCGTCCGTCATCAGACCGAAGATCATCGCGACACCGACGATGAGGAAGACGATGACCGTGACGACCTTGATCATCGCGAACCAGTATTCCGCCTCACCGAAACCTTTGACTGAGAAGTAGTTGAGCCCTACCATCAGCGTCAGGAAGAGTGCACTCCACCAGAAGCCCGGCACGTCCGGGAACCAGTATTTCATGACGATCTCCGCGGCGACGAGTTCGACCGCGATCGTCACGGCCCAGTTGTACCAGTAGTTCCAGCCGAGCGCGAAGCCGAAGGCCGGATCGACGAATTTCGTTCCATACGTCGAGAATGAGCCGGCGACCGGCATGTACGCCGCCATCTCACCGAGGCTCGTCATCAGGAAGTAGACCATGAGACCGACGACGGCATATGACAAAAGTGCGCCTCCCGGCCCGGCAGCGGCCACAGATGCACCGGATGCGATGAAGAGACCGGTCCCGATCGCGCCACCGATTGCGATCATCGACATATGACGGGCCTGCAGCCCGCGCCGGAGTCCTTCCTCCGTTGAATCGAGCGATTCTGGCGCTCGTTGTGTGTTCAAGTTGTTCATGAATTTCCTCTCGCTTTCTTTTCGTTATATTGGTGTAGTATTCCCGACGTATGAAAGCGAAAAACAAGTTTTTGCGTAAAACACAAAAAAATGCGCCCTGCCTTCCAGATGGAAGACGAGGACGCATGGACGTTTTAAGATCGCGTCTCATCATACCGTCGTGAAAGATAGCTCCCCACAGAAAAAGTTCTGTGACAGTATCAGACCTGTTCGATCTGACCCCAACGCCTTGCCTTCAAGCAACAAGCCGTTTCGGCAATTCTCCCTTTCAAGACATTTCTCCTGCCGCTTGACGACATCCATGTCCCTACTCTTCAGAACTGCAACCTCCATCCCACTGGTTGAGTGAGAATATTTAGTTTCAAGTACAGAAGCTATACTACACGCCGGTAAATTAGTTTGTCAACCATGATTATTGCGGTGATTTCCCGATTGCGCATGGAATAACGGGAAACGATACTATACACTTGATATATGATAATGTGCGACAGACAGAAGGGGCGTTTAGATTAATGTCAAATCAAGATTCAAAACAAGAACATGACCGGCTTACTTACCGTGTAGAGGAACAGATGCGAATCCTTCTGCGGACGATCCGGCGCGAGATGAACCAGCGCTTCGAAGGGAAAGCGACACGGAGCGAATTCTTCATTTTGAGGAGCCTCGTCGAGAATGGACCTCAGCGGCCAACTGCGCTCGCTGATCAGTTCGAGCTTGCAACGAGCCAGGTGACGGCTTTGACGGACAAATTGTACCGCCTCGGATACGTGACACGGATTCGATCGGACGAGGATCGACGTTCGATTCTCGTGACATTGACACCTGAAGGGGAACGCGCCTTCCGTGAACTCGAAATCATCCGACGGGATTATCTTCAGGAGCGGTTCGGCGATTTGACGAACGATGAACTCTCGATGATGGTGGATGTCTTCGACAAGATTCTCCTGACACTCGATACGGTAGAGGAAATTTAACAGACCGGTCGATTCTTTGCCAATTCACTCGTTGGCACAAGAATCGGCTTTTTCTTCTTAAAAAAGTGAAAATCATCCCAGAAAATGCCGTTATATGGATTAGAAGTATGTTAGTGCATTTTAAGGGGGAACTTCGTCTGTACGTATTGATCAATCAATTCATCCTGAACTTCTGTATCCTGTTCACAGCGGTCTCTTTGTTCTTCCTGCCGTTCCGCCACAAAAAACGTATCAGTCCGAAATCACCGGTTTCGATTCGGCTGGCAATCGGTCTTGCCTCAGGCGCCATCGCGATGATGCTGATGTTCAACAGTCTACAAATCGATATCGCCCGTGTCGACCTCCGGCTCGTACCTGTCGTGATCGCCGGCATGTTCGGCGGTTTCCTCAGTTCGTTTACGACCGGAGCCATGATTTCTGCCGCCCGTTTCGCGACGACACCGGCAGAAGAGCTGGAAGGTGCGATCATCTCGACGGTCGTCCTGCTATTGATCATCGTGACGATGGGATTGTTCCGCAAATATTCAAAGCCTACTTTCGGTAACTTCCAGCGGATGATCATCGCGGGTGTACTCTATTCGCTTCCTGCCATCTATTTTTTGACGAACGGCTGGATCGTCTTCTTTAAGATCGCATTCATCTATACGGTAGCCAACCTGTTCGGGGGCTATGTCACCTACCGCATGCTGACGGAGATGCGCCGTCACTTTGATCACGTCAAGCGCCAGCAACGTCTCGCATTGACCGACGCGCTGACCGGACTCGCTAACCGCCGCCGCCTCGATGAAGTTCTCGTGCGGGCGGAGGAATCGAATGATCCATACTCCCTCCTCCTCGTTGATATCGACTTCTTCAAGCGCGTCAACGACGAGTATGGTCATGATGCGGGTGACGACGTCCTGCAACAGCTCGGGAAGGTTCTTCTCTCGTCCGTCCGCCAAGAGGATATCGTCGGGCGTTTCGGAGGGGAGGAGTTCCTCGTATACCTCCCCGACACGCGAATAAAGGAGGCGATACTGATCGCTGAGCGGTGCCGCTACGAAGTCGAGCAGCATACCTTCTCCGCACGCGGACAGACGCTCCAGATCACCGTCTCGCTCGGTCTCTCCGAATCCGCGCAAGAATTCTCTTCGGACGATGTCTTGCAGCAGGCAGACAAGGCGCTTTATGTATCGAAGAAGGATGGCCGTAACCGGGTCACGCCATACGAACGCAGCTTCCTCCGCGAAGCTTGAGCGACGAAAGGGAGATGTGTCGGCAATTTCGACACATCTCCCTTTCGAATAGGCGGCATTCCCTTTGCACTTCCATACGAAAATCGCTACACTAGGTTCGTTGGATTTTTTCTCAAAAAGGAGTTGCACCATGATCGCGCTCATTCAATTCTACGCATTCATCTTTACCGCCTGCTTCGCATGGCAGCTTGGAAAACCTGAACTTTCGATTCAGCAGAAGCTAAAAGGTGCTCTCAAGACGAGCCTTGACGCACTTCTCGTCTTCTCTCGCGCTTCAATATCGATGTTATTGTTCGCCGGACCTCTCGTCCTTGCGACCTGGATACTTTTCCCCCGCCTCATCGACTTCGACGGGGTTTCAGCTTTTTTGATCAGTGTCCTTCTGATCGGCTTGCTCGATCGTCTTGTAAGCATCGTCCTGATGCCTGTCATCCGTTCCTTCTGGTACAAAAAAAATCGCCTCATGCCTCAAGCGTTAGAAAGTCTCTTCTACACGCTCAGCATCGCGATTCTTCTTTCGATCAACCTGTCCTCAGTACCCGGTATCGAGATCTCTACAGCTGTCCTTTATCTGTTTTTCGGTTTCAGCCTCTATTTCTCGCACCACCTCTTCGCCCTCGTCCGCCTGCGGCAATTAAAACGCAGGACATCCTAGGAATAAGAAAAAGCGCTCGTCTGGACCGGACAAGCGCTTTTTTCATTTATCGATTCCGCAGACCGACGTGATGATAACCCTACCAATTTGAAAGAGGGCGTAGGTTACACCTCTACTTTATCATGAGTAGGAACGGATTTCCCTCGTTCATAACGAAAATTTCCAAAAAACGTTCATTTCATTCCTTTTCTTACCGTTTTGAATCAGGAAAACAAATTTTTTTACATATATAGGTTATTTAATTACTTTAAATCCCATATTCAACACATTTCGACTTAATCCCGGGAAATAATTGCTTCTGCTTCTCCTTCTGCGGGCAATTTCCCATTCGTCAGCGCGAGGATGTGTTAGGCTGCAGGTCTTGGAGCATCATGATGATCATACGTCCTGGTCATCTTCAATAAGTTCGCACGCCTCGAGCCGCTAGGCGAAATCGATATGAACCACGTTCATCAATCAGGATGATAACTTTCCTTGTCAGTTCAAGAGGCGGGAATAGGACGACTCCTGACAAAACTATATGTACACGTCACGGTTTTCTTCCTTTTTCAGCGTAAATGGCCATTTAGTAATTGACAATGATAATCGTTATCAATTATAGTGGAGTCTCACCTAGTATTGTACAATTAAGTCTTTCAGTTATCCAGGAAAGCATTGTGGATCATTCCAACATTTTTCCTGACGTATCCTCTGGCAGGCAGTGCCAAGGTGGTCGACGCTGCCAAGTCATGGAATATTGGCCAATGGCACGGCAGTCGACACTGAAAAGAGAAGTCCATTTCTATCCCATCGCAAAAATCGAGTCACATAAGTCAATGATGACATCATGGAGATTCTCGACCGAACGAACATCGAATCAGATGAAGGAGGCGCCACATGAACGCAAAACAGCTCATACTCGAGCGCCGGACCGTCCGGAAATACACGGATCAGCCGGTGCCCGAGGAATTGGTACTCGAACTGCTCGACATCGCCGTCTATGCTCCGAACCATAAGCTGCGGGAACCGTGGCGTTTCGTCCTCGCAATCGACGAGGGGCGGGAACGATATGTCGAAGAGTTGCTCCAGTTGCTCGAGCGGTCCGGCAAGTTCGACGGAAAGACTCCGGAACAGCGGAAAGCCTTGGAATGCCAGTTCACAACCGTTCCCGTATATTTGACTGTGCTTTGTCAGACGATCGGCACGGAAGCACAGCAGACCGAGGACCTTCTCGCTACGGCCGCCCTGATCCAGAACATCCAATTGCTCGCGACCGATATCGGTCTCGGCGTCTGTTGGAAGACTGGCAAGCACTGGTACACCGAAGAGTATGAACAGCTCGTCGGCGTTTCCTCGACGGAACGTGTCGTCGGTGTCCTCCAGCTCGGCTGGCCGGACGTCGTCCCGCCCGTAAAAAAACGTGAGAGCGCACGCAACAAGTTGACGCATTTCTAGTTGAAATGCGCATCCTGCGAGCCTACCCCCGCTCGCGCCAAAAGCCCCATGGAATGATCCGAAGGAACCGAGAGAAGGAGAGCCGCGAGCCCTCCCCCCGGTTCCTTTTTTAGCAGACATGACGCACGAGAAAACAAAAAAACCGTAATGTCCGGTGAAGAACATTGCGGCTGCGAGCTATTGATTCGGATCACATATTCCATTTCAGGACAGTCTTGCCGAAACCGTTCGTCAAATCCGATTCGAACGCCCGGTAGATGTCGTCGATGCACCGAATGTCATGAACGCTCGAGACGAGGTTAGCCAAGTACTTCGGGACATCCGGATATTGTTCGTAGAGATCCATCGTCTTTTGGAAATCTGCCGGCGTGCTGCGGCTCGATCCGTATACGCGAAGTCCTTTTTCGAGGATCATCCGTGTATTGAGCGCGACATGGTCTTCAGATACACCGAGCAGCGCGACCGTCCCTTCCGGATCGATGTGTTCGATGATCTGATTCACCGCGTACTGGCTGCCGATGCCGCCCACACATTCGAACGCATGGTTCAACTTCATATCCCTCGGAATGCGCTCGATGTGGTGAACTTCACTCGCGAACGAGAAATAGTCAAGCTTCTCCTGTGTCTTGCCGAAGATGATGAGGCGTGCTTTCGGGTAGATTTTACGAAGGAGAAGGGCTGTGATGAAACCGAGGTTCCCGTCTCCCCATATGCCGAACACTTCACGGCGCGAGTGCGCAATCGAGTCGAAGCGTGTGATGGCATGGACGGCGACGCTGACGAGTTCCGTGAAGGCAGCGACTTCCTCATCGATCGATCCAGGGAGCTCGACGAGGCGGTCCGCCTTCATGAATGCGTAGTCCTGCATGTATCCGTCATATCCGCTCGATCGGAAACGGCTCGTCCGAAGGTAGTTCTCTCCGATGATCTCGTCCGAATCGACTGGGGAGTTCGGGACCATGGCAACCTTCGTGCCGACTTTGAAGCGGCCTGCCGGATCGTAGACGACCTTGCCTATACCTTCATGGATCATGGCCATCGGCAATTTCTTCGCGAGGGCTTCGGCACTGCGATTGCCCGTGAAATAACGCTGGTCCGCGTGGCAAATCGACAAATGTGTCGGCCGAACGATGACGCGATCATCTTTTAAGGATCTCACATCATAACTCACTTCAATCCGGCGCGGAGCGACAAGGCGGTAAATTGGATTGATCATCTGTTGATATGCTCCTTTAGAATCGAATTCGCAACGCGAAGATCATATGGAGTCGTCACTTTGATGTTGAACATCTCGCCTTCGACGAGTGCGACACTACTGCCTTTGAGCAAGAAAATTTTACAGGCATCCGTCAAAATCGACCGTTCCTGCGGTCCAAGTGATTCATAATGTGTTTTTAGTTTCTTGATGTTGAAACTTTGAGGTGTCTGCCCCTGATACATCTCATTACGGACCGGTATACCGCTGACCGTCTTCCCATCCTTTGATGTGACGATCGTATCAATCGCAGCAATCACTGTATCCACAGCTTCGTTTTCAAGTGAAGATGCAATGTTTTCCGAAATGATTCGATGCGTTAAGAATGGACGTACCGCGTCATGCGTGACGATGATGTCCTGATCCCCTAAACCTTCATTTTCTTCGATCCACTTCACCGCAGCCATGATCGATTCATTTCGATCACTTCCGCCATTCGTGACGATGATACGTTCATCGAAACCGATGTACCGTTCTAATATATCGAGTGTATAGTTCGTCCACTCTTCAGGAGTCACGACGATAATCCTCGAAAATTCTTCGTGCAGAAGGAACTTCTCCACCGTGTGTACGAGTATCGGACGGTCTCCGATCATGAGAAATTGTTTCGGCTTATCGACATTGCCCATTCGTGTCCCTTTGCCGCCTGCTAAAATTGCTGCATAGATCATTCGTTACGCGGGAACCTGCTTCAGAAGGTCTCCCACTCCCTCCTTTTTTGAGGTGAAATCTTCATTCCGCTAAATCAACTCAATAACACATATCATGATAAAAACACTGCCTCCCTGACAGTACGGTTCATCTCCTTCAGACGTCCTTCAGCTCGTTGTAATCCCTTTTTAAGGCAGACGACACGACAACAAACGACAATCCAAGAAATTAATGGTTAAATATTCAGTTATTTCTTTATATATCATACTTATCCTTCCTCATACAGTGTAATATTGTAAAGAAAGATAATTATTTGTAAAATTTGTTCATGTTGAACTCATTTTATTGACAAGGAGTGTTTCGTATGTTGAAACGCAAAATGACCTTGCCTATTCTTGAAGTGAAAACGGAGCGCCTTGAGTTCGTCGGAACGAAGATGCGCTTCGCCATCCGCATGGAGGGCGCAAGTGATTTTTTGAAAACTGAACAGACGCTGTTCGAAAATACCGTCACCTTTGAAGATGCACTGTCTGTAGAGCGCGCGCTCATCTTCCGCAACAAACGTAACCAACGCCAGTTCATCGTCAGATTTCCATGGGCTGCCGGCTGGGAGGATGGTGTATTCGAGGGGACGGTCGATCTCAACAAGGTCACACCAACGGGACGCCCGTTGCCGATGGGTTATTTCGATGCTTTCTGCGGTCTCGTCCAAGGGGACACAGTCATCCAAGAAGCACCGCTTGGCGACACGCGGCATCTCATCCCGGTCGTCTATAAGACGGAGACGCTCTACAACACGGCGATGCTCCGTCTGAGCTATCAGCTGATCATCCAGTATTCGGACTATAGCGATACGCTCGGTTTCCATTCGCTCAAGCTCGGTGAGTCGAAGCGATTGATTCGGATCGTCCAGTCTGTCAAAAGACGGCAAAAAGCGATTCGACAGAAACTCTTCCGATTCCGCCAATTCGTCTACACGTCGATCTATAACGTGACGAAATGGACGCAGCCGCTCCAACGGAACAAGCTCATCTTCGCATCTGACTCGCGCGATGACATCAGCGGAAACTTCGCCTATATCCTAGACGAGATCAAGCGGCGCGGCCTCGACCTCGACATCCGTTTCTTCTTCAAGCCTCATCTGAAATCGCGCCGCAAATGGCGCGACAAGTTCGCGTTGCCGTATCATCTCGCGACAGCCAAATATGTGTTCGTCGATGATTTCTATCCGATGGTCTATCCGCTCAAGATTCGCCGCGGTACGGAACTTGTTCAAGTCTGGCACGCGGTTGGCGCCTTCAAGACATTCGGCTACAGCCGTCTAGGCAAGCCGGGCGGTCCGAGCGCGAACTCGCTCAGCCATCGCAACTACACGAAGGCGATCGTCAGCTCGAAGCACGTCGCACGCCATTACGCCGAAGGGTTCGGGATGGAGGAGGACAACGTCATTGCGACCGGGATTCCGCGCACGGACATGTTTTTCGACCAGGAATACATCGCGAAAACGAAGGAATCGCTCTACGAGAAGTATCCGCTCCTGAAGCAGAAGAAGGTCATCATGTTCGCCCCGACCTTTCGCGGGAATGGTGCGCGTACCGCCCATTACGATTTCGGACAGCTCGACCTGAGTGCACTGTACGAAGCGTTCCATGAGGAGTACGTCTTCGTATTGAAACTCCATCCGTTCATTCTCGATCGTCCCGACATCCCCGAGACCTATCGCGACTTTTTCCTCGACTTGACGGACTATCGCGAGATCAACGAGCTCCTGTTCATCTCGGACATCATGATCACGGATTATTCGTCGACATGCTTCGAGTTCTCGCTGCTGAAGCGTCCGATGCTCTTCTTCGCTTACGACCTCGAGGATTACATCGCAAAACGCGACTTCTATTATGATTTCGAATCGTTCGTCCCTGGACCGATCGTCCGGACGTGTGATGAGCTGATCGAGCGCATCCAAAGCGGCGACTTCGATATCGAGAAGGTCGAACGCTTCGCGAACCATTTCTTCGAACATCAGGACGGCAAGTCGAGCGAACGGTTCGTCGATCAGATCCTGCTCGGGAAGAACTCATGAACATCATGAGAAAGCCGGTTTTAGAACCGGCGAAGGCGTACGACCACTGGCTTGGAAATTACAAGACGCTGTTGATCTTTCTCGTCGTGTTCGGCCATATGGTCGAGGCGTACAGGGCGCGCAGTGGCAACGAGATCGTCCACGACGTCTACAACGTCATCTACCTGTTGCACATGCCCGCCTTCATCTTCATGAGCGGCTACTTCTTCCGAAAATTGCGCCCGGAGAAGCTGATCGGCTTCATCGCTCTCTATGCGATCTGGTATACGATCCATGTGCTTAACTGGGCGTTCATCCAGGACATACCGTATGTGGAATGGAACGACCGGCTGCTTGCGCCGTACGTGCCGATGTGGACGCTCTGGTTCCTGATTGGCGTCATCCTTTGGCAAGCGGTCACCCCGCTCTTCTTGAAGCTGCGCTATCCGTTGCTCTGGAGCGTGGTGCTCGCCGTCTTCATCGCGATGAGCCCGGATCCGATCACGAAGTTCTTCTCGCTCCATAAGGTCGTCAGCTTCTATCCGTTCTTCCTGCTCGGCTACCTTGTCAAAGAGAAGGGCTGGCTCGCCCCCGGCGCGACACGCGAGCGTCTGACGGCTGTACCGGTGCGTCTCGCAGCACTTGCTTTCGTCGTTCTTGCGACGGTGTTCATGTGGTGGTGGCAACGCAACGGGTTCGAGACAGAGTGGCTCTTCTTCCGCGACCGTTACCGTGAGTTCGACGTCAGCCTGCTGACCGGGATCACGACCCATCTCTTCATCTATGCACTCAGCGTCGCGATGCTGTTCGCCGTCCTGATCCTTTTGCCGAAGCGTTCGCTCGGCCAGACGATGGACCAGATCGGGATTCAGACGCTTGCGATCTACCTGATCCACACGATTGCCGTCCGGTTCTTCCGGGAATATGTCCCGCCTGCAATCGCGGACTCACCCTGGCTCCTGATCGGCGTATCGCTCGCAGGATCGGTTATGCTAGTCTTGGTCCTTTCGAACCGCTACGTCACGATGGCGCTTCGTCCACTATTGCAGCCGAACTTGTCGTGGCTGTTGAAGCCGCAGAAGATGAAACCATGAAAAGCGTCTCCCTCGCGGAGACGCTTTTCATGTATTTTGCGACTGATGAGAAGTGCGTATCTTTCATATCGTTCATCGTTCACAGAGCCCGTGATTTGACACATGATTCGTCTTGAACCTAAGATAATCAGATACGACTATCCTACATATTCCAGAAAGCAGGTACTCCATGCAACCAGAACAACGAAAGAAACTGACCGTCCTCATGATCAACATGTTCATCGCCGTCGGAAGTTTCGGTATCATCATTCCGATCCTTCCAGCCTACCTCGCCTCGATCGGGGAAGGCGGGACTGCCGCTGGTCTGATGATCGCCATCTTTGCCGGCGCCCAGCTCATCATGTCGCCTGTCGCCGGAAAATGGGCGGACGAACACGGACGTCGCAAGATGATCATCTACGGCCTTGCAGGGCTTACGCTGTCGATGTTCGTCTTCTACTTCTCGAACAGCGTCACGGTCCTTTATCTGTCCCGTGCGATCGGCGGCATCGGGGCCGCCCTTCTGATTCCGGCGATCTTCGCTTACGTCGCGGATATCACGACGATGGATCAGCGGGCGAAAGGAAACAGCTTCGTCTCAGCCGCGATGTCGCTCGGGATCGTCATCGGCCCCGGCATCGGCGGATTCCTCGCCGACTACGACCTGAAGCTTCCGCTTCTCGTCTCGGCCATCGTCTCGCTCGCCGCCGTCCTGTTCAGCGTCGTCATCCTGAAGGAGAGCGAATATCACGCCGATACGGCGATGGCTCCAGCTCCGGAGGAAGGTTCGATGCTGAAGAAGCTTGGCACCTCGTTCCATAAACCGTACTTCGTCCCGCTCGTCATCACCCTCGTCATGAGCTTCGGTCTGATGGCCTACGAATCGGTTCTCGGATTGTTCATCGATCACCAGTTCGGCGCGACACCGAAGGATATCGCGCTGATGGTCACATCGACCGGAATCATCAGCGTCGTCGCCCAGATCTTCATCGTCGACGGCATCACGCGCCGCTTCGGTGAAGCAAGGGTGCTGAACGCCTTTCTGTTCGTCGCGGCAATCGGGTTCCTGCTGTCGCTGTTCGCCTCGAGCTACGTCGCCTTCTTCGCGATCACGCTCGTCATCTTCCTTGCGACAGCCATCCTGCGTCCCGTTCTGAACACGATGATTTCGAAGCTCGCAGGCAACGAACAGGGCTTCGCGATGGGAATGAACAACGCCTACATGAGCATCGGCAACGTCCTCGGACCGACGCTCGCTGGTCTGCTCTATGACGTCGACATCCTGTTCCCGTTCATGCTCGGGCTCATCGTCCTTGCCGTGACGCTCGCCGGTTCCCTGATTTGGCAGCGACGCCAGGCGCGTTTGATCACAAAAATCGAACAGGACTGAACAAACGGACAAGGACGGTTTCCTCATGCAGGAACCGTCCTTGTCCGTTTTTTTCGTTCAGCCGTATTTCTTCTGATGCGCCTTCTTCAAGGCGAGGTACTCCTCGTCCGCCCGGATGACGTCCCATTTCTCTTTGAAGATCCGCGCCGACTCTGCCTTTTCCTGATCGATCTGCCTCGCGTTACGCTCCCCGTTTTCACGGTCCTTGTATTTTCGTCCGCCCTTGTAGTTCGCATATCTCCGGGCCCGTGTATATCCCATCTGGATGAATTTACGTGCCATGTCCATCCCGACGAAATCGCCATCCTTCTTATAGTCGAGAAACATCGCATAGATTGCCTCGGACGACTCCTTCGCGATGGCGGGTGTCTTGAAACGCCAGTGCGGAAGAATCTCGCCCTTGTACGGTTCGACGAGCAGGACCCCTTGTTCGCCCCGTCCGACCCGGTACAGTTCCGGATTTCTCCGGAAGTCCGTCGTCTCGAAATTGAGTTCGTAATCGAATGCCATCCGCATCCACCTCCTAGATGGTACGATTCCCGTTCACTGCCCGATCAATCGCATCGATTCTCAAAACGGGATATCATCGATGACCGGCGTCACCGTCCCGTTCTCGAAATCTTCCCGCAGCATCGCGTACCCGACCGAATCGAACCACTTTCCGGCCTGCGGCCAAGCCTTCCGGTGATAGGCCTCTTTGACATAGTCGCATTTATGGAACAGCTTGCGCATCCCGATGTTATCAGCCCTCGTATGTCCTTCGATCCGTATGACGTCAGGATAGTTGACGAACGTGTAGCTCGTCAGCCATTTGACGGCAAGGAAACCATATCCTTCGCGCCGCTCAAGACCTTTCATCCGTATATCGAACAGTGCCGTCGGATCCTCGAGGTCGAACAGGCGGAGCAGGCCGATCGCTTTCTCCTCGCGTCTGACGAAGAACGTCTTGACGCCGGCTCCTGAGAAGAAACCTTTGTCGATCAGCGCCTCGACCGATTCCGCTGTCGGCTGTTCCTGTCCGTGGAAAGGCCAGTGCTCGCTCGTCAACAGCTCGATCAATTGTTCTTGTTCCGACTCCTCGTATTCGTGGAATGATATCATGCTGTCCCCCTCCAATCAGCGCGGGTACAAGCCACCGGTGTAGATGGCCGTAAGCGTCCGCGCAATCGTCTCGACCGACTCCGTCTGCTCTTCCCTCACGATTTCGAACAGGTACATCTCGTTCGCGAAGAACCAGCCGCGCGCGACGATGTCCGGGTTCAATTCGCGCGCGAGTCCCGCCTGCTGCGCACTGCGGATGTCCTTCGCGATGCTCTCGATGAACCGCTCGCGTATCATTTGCCACGTTCGTCGTGCGGCATCCGAAATACCGATCGCCTGCTCAAAGACACGCAGCATGTGCCGCTCCTTCTCGGCGAGCTTCAGGAACTCCGTCGCCTGCCGTTCGATGATTCTCGTTGCTTCATTGCGCGTCACCGGATCGAACGGTGCTTCCGCCACGCGGTAGAACGCCGCCATCACATCCTCCATCAGCACGACGAGTATGTCGTCCTTTCCTTCGAAGTGGACGTATGCCGTCCCGTATCCTACCCCTGCCCGCTTGATGATCTGTGAAATCGTCGCCTGCTGGAAGCCGTTCTCGAGGAATACGGTTTTTCCCGCCTCGAGCAGTTTGGCCCTCGTCTGGATCGAGCGCAAATGGCGCCGATCGATTTTATCCGTCTTTTTCATATTATCCGTCTTCTCTCTCACCCGTCATTTCTCCTCTTCCGATGTGCTCTTTTGAATAATATTGACACAGTGTCAATTTCTTTGCTACGCTTTGTTTGGAATTATCTGAAAATTAAACAGGGAGGTCTTTCCATGACTTATGAATATACACGCGCCTACGCAAACGAGCTGGATCTGGTCGATCCTCTCGCTGATTATCGGGAGGAGTTCTATCTCCGTCCCGGGACGATCTATATGGACGGGAATTCGCTCGGTTTACTGTCGAAACGGGCTGAACAGTCATTGCTCGAATCGCTTGCCGACTGGCGCGAACTCGGGATCGACGGTTGGATGCAAGGGCGCCATCCGTGGTTTACGCTCTCGGAGGAACTCGCTGCGCTGAACGCCCCGCTAGTCGGAGGCAGGCCGGAGGAGGTCATGGTGACAGGTTCTACGACCGTCAACCTCCACCAACTCGTTTCGACATTCTACCATCCGCACGGCAAGCGGACGAAGATCCTCGCAGACAGCCTGACGTTTCCTTCCGACATCTACGGCCTGCAGAGCCAGATCCGTTTGCGCGGGCTCGATCCGGCCGAACACCTGGTTCAGGTCGAGAGCAGGGATGGCCGATTCCTTGACGAGGAGGACATCATCGAGGCGATGACGCCTGACGTCGCATTGATCGTCCTGCCGACCGTCCTCTACCGGAGTGGGCAGATTCTAGACATGGAGCGCCTGACGGCTGAAGCGCATGCGCGCGGCATCCTGATCGGCTTCGACGGTTGTCACTCGGTCGGTGCGATTCCGCATGAGTTCCATGACTGGGGCGTCGACTTCGCCTACTGGTGCAACTATAAACACCTGAATGGCGGTCCGGGGAGCGTCGGAGGCCTGTTCGTCCACGAGCGGCACTTCGGGACATATCCAGGGCTTTCCGGCTGGTTCGGTTCACGCAAGGATAAACAGTTCGACATGGACCATTCGATGACGCCGGCCGAAGACGCCGGCGCTTATCAGATCGGGACACCGCACGTCCTTAGCCTCGCCCCGCAAATTGGCGCATTAAAAATGTTCAAAGAAGCAGGAATTGACCGGGTCCGCGCGAAATCTCTTCAATTAACCCAGTACATGATGGACTTGATCGACGAAGAGCTCGAAGGATTCGGCTTCGTGATCGGAAACCCAAGGGAAGACGACAAACGGGGCGCCCACATCAGCCTCGAACATCCGGAAGCGGCCCGCATCTGTAAGGCGCTGAAGGAGAATGGCGTCATCCCTGATTTCCGCGCCCCGAACATCATCCGTCTCGCTCCCGTCGCGCTGTACAACACGTATGCGGATGTGTACGACGTCGTCTCGCTCCTCGGGACGATCATGCTTGAAGAGCAATACAAGCGCTTTTCAAATGAACGCGAAACAGTCGCGTAAGGAGGGTAATTGTTCATGGAGCAGAAACACCAGCCAGGCGAATTACGGCGTGATCTCAAGACACGCCAATTGACGATGATCGCGATGGGTTGCGCGATCGGGACCGGTCTATTTCTCGGAAGCGGTCTTGCCATCCAGACGGCGGGGCCGAGCGTGTTACTCAGTTATGCGGTCGGTGCCTTGATCGTCCTGCTTTTGATGGGCTGTCTCGCCGAGATGACCGTCGCGCATCCGACATCCGGATCGTTCGGTACGATCGCTGAGAAGTATGTCAGTCCCTATGCCGGCTTCCTCGTCCGCTATTCCTACTGGGTCGCGAACGTCCTCGCGATCGGCGTCGAGGTCAGCGCAATCGCCATCTACATGAAGTATTGGTTCCCGGACGTCCCCGGATATGTCTGGATTCTGTTGTTCGCTGTCGCCCTCATCTATATCAATGCGACGACGGTCCATACGTTCGCGACGTTCGAATATTGGTTCTCCGTCATCAAGATCAGTGCCATCCTCATGTTCATTCTGCTCGGTGCCTATCTCTTGATCGGCGACCCTTCTCCTGAGATGGGCGCGAAGAACCTGACGAACGCCGGAGGGTTCATGCCGTTCGGCTGGTGGGGCATGTGGGTCGCGATCTTCATTTCGCTCTTCAGTTTCCTTGGGACTGAGCTCATCGCCGTCACAGCGGGTGAAGCGAAGGACCCGGACACGGCGGTACCGAAGGCGCTCAAGGCGACGGTCTTCCGTTTGTCGACGTTCTACGTCGTGACGATCGCCCTCATGCTGATGATCGTACCTTGGAAAGAGGCTGGCATCGACAAGAGTCCATTCGTCAAGGTCATGGAGATCCTCTCGATTCCGGGAGCTTCCGGCATCATGAACTTCATCGTCCTGACCGCCGCACTTTCTGCCATGAACAGCCAGCTCTATGCCTCGACCCGGATGATGTACTCCTTGTCGAAATCAACTTACGCACCGCGCGTGTTCAGCCGGCTCAGCAAGAAGGACGTGCCGCTCTACGCGCTCGGCGTCTCGACGATCGGTATCTTCCTCGCAGCCCTCGTCAGCGGCATGGCTGCCGGATCCTATCCGTTCATGATGGGCATCTCGATGTTTGGTGCCCTGTTCACCTGGTTCATGATCTTCGTCTCGCACCTGTACTTCCGCAAGTCGTGGGAAGCGACAGGCGGCCGGACGCTTCCGGTCAAGATGATCGGCTATCCGTACCTGTCGATCCTTGGTGCCGTGCTGCTGTTTGCGCTCGTCGTGTCGACCTGGTTCACGATGTTCAAGATCGTCCTGCAGTTCGGCGTGCCATGGCTATTGTTCCTGTCAGCTGCCTATTACTTCTGGAAACGCCAAAACGCAGTCGTCGCGCAGCCGCAGGAAGAGACGGGTGCTGCGAAGGAAGACGCCAAATGATTCCGTAAGGAGAGGTTCATCATGACAAAAGCATACGACGGTCCGCTCGAAGGAACGATCCAGACCGATTTCAAGCAAGCGATGTCGTACGGCGACTACCTTGCGCTCGACCCGATTTTGTCGAGCCAGCGTCGCCTGTCCGATCATCACGACGAAATGTTGTTCATCATCATCCATCAGACGAGTGAACTCTGGATGAAGCTCATCCTGCATGAAATCGATGCCGCGACGAAGGCGATCGCGAACGAGGAACTCGAACGTTCCTTCAAGATGCTCGCCCGCGTCTCGAAAATCCAACAACAGCTGATTCAGTCATGGAGCGTGCTCGCGACGCTGACTCCGGCCGAATATCTTGAATTCCGCGATCAGCTCGGCTCCTCTTCCGGCTTCCAGTCGTTCCAGAACCGGAAGATCGAGTTCGCGCTAGGTTTCAAGAACGCGCATATGCTCAAAGTTTATGAACATGATGCTCCATTGTTCGCAGAGATGCAACAGCACCTCTGCGCACCGAGCATCTACGATGTCACGATCCGGGAGATGGCAAGACGCGGTCTTCCGATCGATGCTGAAGCACTCGAGCGTGACTGGTCTCAGGACTACGTCCCGAACGAGAGCGTCGAGAACGCATGGGTGACGGTCTATCGCGATGTCGAGCGGTACTGGGACCTGTACGAACTCGGTGAGAAGCTGCTCGATATCGGCAGCCAGCAGCAGATGTGGCGCTTCAACCATATGAGCACCGTCGAACGGATCATCGGCAACAAGCCGGGGACGGGCGGATCGTCCGGTGTCCACTATCTGCGTCGCGTCCTCGATCACCGGTTCTTCCCTGAGCTGTGGAGCGTGAGGACGAAGCTATGACGAAATGGATCGATGTCTCCCAACCTCTCGACGCGACCATCACGACCTGGCCGGGCGACACCACCTTCTCCTACGAGGTGGTCTGGCCGAAGTCGGAGAGCGGGTCCGTCAATGTCGGTAAGGTGACGATGAGCCTGCACACAGGCACCCACATCGACGCCCCGTTCCATTTCGATGACGCCGGCAAGCGCGTCCTCGCGCTCGATCCCGATGTCTATATCGGTAAGGCGAAGGTCGTCCACCTGCCCGGACTTCAGGTGATCGACGCAGGCGCACTCGAAGGAATCGACCTGACCGGCGTATCACGTCTGCTGATCAAGACGGATGCTTGGCCGGACTTGAAGACGTTCCCGAAGTCGATCCCCCCGGTCACGCGGGATCTCGCGGAACATCTCGGACGCCATGACGTCGTCCTGCTCGGACTCGATTTGCCGTCCGTCGATGCGATCGACAGCAAGGAGATGGACGCACACCACGCTCTCGCGGAAAACGGCGTCCATATACTCGAAGGAGTCGTCCTGAAGGACATCGCGCCTGGCGACTATGAATTGATTGCCGTACCGCTTCCCCTGACGGAAGGCGACGGCAGTCCGGTCCGCGCACTGCTCAGACCGATCTGACGCACGAATAATCCCGCTTCGCCCCACAGTCGGGGGCAGAGCGGGATTTTCGTGTTCAGGCAAGGACAGCCTGTTCGATTTGTTTCATTTCATAGAAGTATCCTCTTGCATCCATCAGTTCGGCATAGGTGCCGGATTCGACGAGGCGTCCCTCGTCCATGACGAGGATTTGGTCCATCCGCTCGAGTCCTTGCAAGCGGTGGCTGACGAGGACGAACGTTCCGTCCTTCACAGCGGCAAGGAGCTGTTCATGGATTTGCGCCTCCGTCACCGGATCGACCGACGATGTCGGTTCGTCGAGCAGCCAAATCCGGGCCTCCCGGAGCAACAAGCGGGCGATTGCGAGACGTTGGCGTTCACCCCCGGACAAGTTCTCTCCTTTCTCGAAGACCTGATCTTCGAGCGTGAGATGCCCGAGTGCGACTGCTTCGAGTGCGGCAAGCAAGTCTTTATCGGCGGTCTCACCGGCGAGAAGCAGGTTGTCCCGGATCGTCCCGTAGAAGAAATGGTTCTGTTGCAGTGCGACGTTCGCAATCGCGTACAGGCTTTCCTGATCAATCCGTCTCGCGTCGGTTCCGTTGATCGTGATGCCTGTAGCCGGATACATCAGCAACAACAGCTGAAGCAATGTCGATTTGCCGGATCCGCTCGCTCCGACGATCGCCGTCTTCGAACCGGCAGGAAGTTCGAACGAGACGCCTGACACGGCCGGACGCGCCTCACCCGGATAGTTGAATGAGACGTCGTTGAAGACGATCGATACCGGTCCTTCCGGCATCCCGCTCTCAGCCTGCACGCGTTCTTCCGAAACGACTTCCTCGAGGCGCACCGCCGCGTGGCGGCTGTCCTCGAAGAAGCCCGGCAGGATCGCCATCGGTGCAGCGTTCTCGAAAACGGTCAGCGACGTCATGACGAGCAGCGCAAGGAACACGCCGTCGAGCTCACCTTCCGTCACGAGCCATGCGCCGAGCCCGAGGACGAGCCATGAGATGATGAACGTCGCGAACGTGTTGACGGACAGGTTGCGGACACCGTCGAGTTCCCGTCTGCGCTGCTCTGAGACATAGGCGGCACTCGCCTCAGCGAGCAGCCGTTCCTTCTCGTCAAGCTGCTGGTAGATCTTCAGGTCACGATACCCTTGCAGCAACTCCGTCACTTCCGTCGACAAGACTGCGCGTCTCGCCCGGACAGTCCGCGCAAGACGTCGCTCCCTCACCGCGAAGAGTGCCGGGATGATGAAGCCCGTCAGGACGGCTCCTGCAAGCAGAAGGAGCGAGACCTCGATCGCGAAGAAGCTGACGAAGAAAATCGTACAGAGGAAGACGAGCACGAGCACGATCGGCGGATAGAGCACACGGAGAAACGTATGCTGCAGGCTCTCGACGTCCCCGACGATCCGCGCGAGCAAGTCGCCGCTCCGGTATTTATTGAAGATGCCCGGCGCGAGCGGCTCGAGCCGCCGGTAGAACGACGTCCGCAAGTTTCCGAGGATCGTGAACGTCGCCCGGTGCGAATAGTAGCGCTCGGCATAACGGCTGACGGCGCGAGTCAGGCTCGACAGCTTCTGGACGGCGATCAGGACGGCGAGCGTCTGGATCGGCGGCAGGAGCGCCGCCTTCGAGATCAGAAAGCCGCTCGCGGCGAACAATCCGACTGCCGTGATACCGGCGAGGACGCCGAACAGGACCGACAGGATGATGTCGCGCTTCTCTGATACCATCTCTTTTAAAACGGACTCGAGCTCCTTCATTTCGCAACACCTCCTCCGACTTTCGTCATCTCCCTGTATGCTTCACTCCGTCCGAGCAATTCTTCATGGGTTCCCGCATCGATCAGGCTGCCCGCGTCGAGCAGGAAAATCTGATCGACCTTGCGCACCGTATGCAGCCGGTGCGCGACCGTGACGACCGTGGCCCGGCGCCCGAGTTCCTCCATCGCTTCCCTGAGCAGCCGTTCCGTCCGGACGTCGAGTCCTGTCGTCGGTTCATCGAACAGGATGATGTCCGGTTGTTTCAGGAAGGCGCGGGCGAGGGCGACACGTTGCTTCTCGCCGCCCGAGAGACCGCGTCCGCCTTCGCCGATCAGCGTGTCGTAGCCTTCCGGCAAAGTCGAGGCGAGCTCAGCGAGACCGGCTCTTCGTCCGGCCTCCTCGATTTCCGCGCGCGAGCTCGTGCGCAGATCGCCGATCGCGATGTTGTCTGCAAGCGTGCCGGCGTACAGGTACGGATGCTGCGAGATGTAGCTCAGGCGCTTGAACCAGCTCGCTTCCGCATAGTCATGGCGCTTCCTGCCGTCGATCCGGACCTCCCCGGAAAGCGGATCCGCAAGCCCCGCGAGCAGCTGCAACACCGTCGATTTCCCGGCCCCGCTCTTTCCGATCAAGGCGACCTTCTCATACGGCCGAATCTTCATCTCGATGTCGCGAAGCGCGAAGCTTTCCCCGTAGGTGAACGAGACATCGTCGAGGCGGATCTCAGGCGGTCCGTCAGCCTCCAGCTCCAGTTTCCCGAAAGCGACCGTCCGTTCCTCTGCGCTGAGCTCGGACGCGATACGCTTCGCCGCAGCGACGCTCCCTCTTCCCGTATGGAAGGCCGCCCCCATCTCCTTGAGCGCGAGGTAGTACTCCGGCGCAATCACGAGCATGAGAAACGCAGGGAAGAACGTGATGCTTTGGAAGAGGATCAAACGCAGGCTCACCTCGAGCGCGATCAGCCCCATACTGAGCATCGAGATGAACTCGAGCATGAGCGAGGACAGGAAGGCGATCTTGAGGACGGCGAGTGTCGCGTCGCGGAACGCATGGCTGCTCGCTTCGATCGCCTGCTCCTCACGCCGCGCGCGTCCGAACAGTTTGAGCGTCGTGATGCCTTGCAGCGTGTCGAGGAACTTCCCGGAGAACGCCGTCATCTTCTCAAGCTGGGCGTCCGCCCGCTTCTGTGTCATGATGCCGATGATGATGTAGAACAGCGGGATGAAGGGTGCCGTGATCATCATGATCAGTCCAGTGTACAGATCGTAAGAGAAGGCGACGACGAGAACCATCAAAGGGACGATCGTCGTCTGGACGACCTTCGGCAAGTACTGGCTATAGTAGCTGTCCATCTCGTCGACGGCGTCGAGCAGCACGCTCACCTTCTCCCCCGACTGTCCGGAAATCGCGGAGGCGACAGGAGTCCGTGTATATTTCGCGAGCAGCTTTTCGCGCAATTCCTGTTTGATGTCCGCTGCGGTCTTCGCCCCGAGTCTTCCGTTCCAATACGTCGTCGCGACACGCAGGAGGAGTAAGCCGAGCAAAAGCCACATCATCGGCAGGATGCTTTTAAAGTCCGCTTCTTTCAAAAAGATCCGGTCGACGATATCGACGATCAAATACGATTGCCCGACGATGGCAAGTCCCATCAGGACGGCCACCAGGGCGAATGCGACCATCGTCCGTCGCGGTACGGAGATGATGCCTTTCAATGGGTTCATCTATAAAACGTCCTTTCGCCATGATTGTGAACGCTACTAGTGAATTTATTCACATATATGCATTCAGTATAGCGGATTCAGCCGATAGTTGCCACGCGCGAGGGGTGATGAAGGTGTGACGGTTTTGTGGAAGAAAAGACCGAAGGAAGCTTTCTCCTTCGGTTTCTCCGCTTCATACTTTCAATTCTTTCATCAAGTGCTCGATTTGGGCTTTTGGTTCCCCTACAGCCGCCCCACCGTGATAACAGATGACAGAATCGATGTCCGGGCGCATGAAACGGCGAATCGAACTGTAGGCCGAGGTGAGATCCGGTGTCGTCCGCTTGACCGGCCCCTCAATCTTTCCGTGGACGCAAATCATCGCATCCCCGGCGACGAGCACCCTGCTCTTTTGGAGGTAGATGCTGATATGTCCCGGTGTATGTCCTGGCGTATGCAGGATTTCCATCCCGCCGCAGTACGGCAACACCTCTCCGTCCTCGACGACGCGGGTTACCGGTGCCTTCGGCAGATTCTCGCACAACCGGCGCATCTCATCGGCATGTTCCTGCTGCATCGTCTTAATGAACGTTTTCATCACGCTGAGATTCGTTTTCAGAAGTGGAATATCACCTTCGATGTATGGCCGATCGAGCCGGTGGGCGAGCACTTCGATGTCCTTCTTCGCAATGACGACTTCCGGCAGACTTCCGATATGATCAAGGTCCTGATGGGTCAATATGACTGCCTTCAGCCGACTGATCGGCACGTGAAGCTCGTCCATCGCTTCCTCGATTTCATCCCAGTGACCAGGCATGCCGGTATCGATCAGCACAGCCTCGTTCTCGTCATAGACGAGCGTCGGATGCAGCACCGACCGACCGCCAAATCCTTCCGCCACAAGCTCGAGCATTTCGACTCCCGGTGCGATTCTCATGATGTGCCTCCTTTTTTCTAACGACGCCACTCAAACAAAAAGCATCCCCTCATGCAAGGAGATGCCGGTTTCGCTTACAGATTTTTTGCGTTGAACGTGTTCCCGCCTTCGATCGTTCCATTCTCGAAGCCTTTATAGAACCAACGCTCGCGCTGCGCGGATGTCCCGTGAGTAAAGCTCTCGGGGACGACATACCCGCGTCCCTTTTTCTGGAGCGTGTCGTCACCGACTGCGTTCGCCGCTGTCAGCGCCTCTTCCAGGTCACCTTCCTCGAGCAAGCCTTGCCCTTGCGCGTGGTGGGCCCAGACGCCCGAATAGTAATCCGCCTGCAACTCGAAGCGGACGAGATATTTGTTGAACTCCTCTTCGCTCAGCTTGTTGCGCAGCGGCATGATCTTATCCGATGTCCCAAGCAGCGTCTGGACGTGATGACCGACCTCATGGGCGACGACATATGCCATCGCGAAGTCTCCCGGTGCGCCGAACTTCGTCTGGAGATCCTTATAGAAGCTGAGGTCGATGTACAGCTTCTGGTCTCCCGGACAATAGAACGGACCGACCGAAGCCCCGGCCTGACCACATGCCGAACTGACCTGATCCGTGTAAAGGACGAGCGTCGGCTCCTTGTAGGTCATCCCGCGTTCCTCGAACTCCTGCGTCCAGACCTGCTCTGTATCCGCGAGTACGACCGATACGAACTCGGCAAGTTCCTTCTCTTCCTTCGTCTCGACATACTCCGTGTTGCTCCCGGTATCCGCTCCTTGAAGTCCACCGAGCAAATCCCCCGGGTTCCCTCCCATCAGCGTGACGATCAGGAAGATGACGAGGCCGAACCCTCCCCCGATTCCCGCGATTCCTTTCCCGCCCATGCCCCGGCGGTCTTCGACGTTCGTACTTCCCTGTCTACCTCTCCACTTCATTCTTCTTCCTCCCACTTTCAAGTTCTATTCCTCTTTACCCGAAACAGGGGGATTTAGGCGTGTTTCGGATGGAAGCAGGGAGAAATTCCGTCCCTGTCATTTCTCCTTCCGCTTGAACTTCGCGATGAAGTCGACGAACATATCCGGAGTCAGCTCGATCCGGTTCTCGAACGCATATTTCGTCCCGTACCCGAGTGCGAGTGTCGCAGCCGAGGCGACGCCTGCTCCGATCGCAGCACCGTAGCCGGGAACCATCTTAGCAAGTTGCCGGAACGCGGTCTTTCCGGCGTTCCCGACGATCGTGACGACGATCAGCTCCTTCGCGTTCTCCTTCGTCAGCGGACGGTCATACAGGTTCGACAGTTTGAGCATCAGACCGATCTGGATCGACGTCAACGGGACGATGTCCGCCCCGGGTAGCGGGACGGCGCCGATCGCACCTGCCGCCGCGCCGGCCCCGACGATCCAGTTGTTCGCGACCTTTCCGCGCAGCGCGGGATCGATCTCTTTGACGAAGACATTTTCCTTATCGAACTTTTTTAACAGATCCAAGATATTCCGGCGCAGCCGGTCGATGTTCGTCCCTTCTTTCGCTGAGATCGGGACGATGACCGGTCCCGGCAGCTTCGCTTTGACGTGTTGGACGATCGTCTCGAGATCATTCGTCGCGTCGATTTTCGTGACGACGATGATGATGTTCTGATTGTGAGCGTATATCTTCTGGAATGCCTCCGTCTCCGTCTCGGACAGGACGGTTCCTGCCGCGTTCAGGAAATAGAGGATGACGTCCGCCTGTTCATAGAACTTCCATGTCGCTTCCGAGTTCGCCGTGTTCGCGTCGTTCAGTCCCGGTGTGTCGACGAAGATGACCCGGTCCTCCGGATGTTGCCGGACGTTCTCGATTCGCGTCGTCTCACCCGGTCTGGCCCCGACCGTCGCGACCTCCCGGCCGAGCAGTGCGTTCAACGTCGACGACTTCCCGGCGTTGACGTCACCGATCAATGCGATCGTCACGTCCTGATCGAGCGATTGATTGAAGTCACGGCGTTCTGTCTCGAATGCCTCATCGAAGGCATGGTCGATCTCCCTCTTGCGTTCCTGTTCCTCTTCCCCGAGCCCTTCCCCAAAGAAGTCTTCATTCCATGTCTTATTATCCAAATTGATCGCTCCTATCCTTTTCATGTCTTTCTCATTTCATTGCCTCGTTCCAAGTTTCTCAAACAACCATCCTTTCTTGGAGTACCCTACTCTTTTTTTGCACTCCTTTCTCTTTCGGCACGTGTTACTCTTTCAAAGCAACGATGAGAAGATATAGGAGGGCACATTGATGAAGAAATGGATGACACTGCTCGCTGCGGCGGCGCTCGCACTGCTTGCCGGGTGTGGCGGTCCGACACCGGCAGAGACGGCCGAAAGCTACCTTGGCGCCGTCAAGAAGGCCGACCTCGAGAAGGCACGCGACCTCTCCACAGGAGAGAATACGAGCATCGAACAAAAAGCCGACGATCTGACGACGGAGGAGCGCGAGATGTTCGCGGGTATCTTCGAGGAACTCGAATATGACGTGACGAAAGAGAAAATCACCGGAGATACAGCGACGGTCGAGGCGGATATCACGAATGTGGACATGGCGAAGGTGTTCGGAGGTGTCGTGCAGGAGTTGATCGGCGACGCATTCGCGGATGCCTTTGCCGGCGATACGCCGAGTGACGCGGAGATGGAGCAGAAGATGATGACGTTGCTCGAGAAGGAGCTTGCCAAGAAAGATCTTGACCGCGTCACGATGAAGACGACGCTTCAGCTCAAGAAAGTAGACGGGGAATGGAAAGTCGATACGAGCGACGAGGTCATGAACGCCGTCAGCGGAGGGTTTTCTGACGTAGCAAATGAACTGAGCAAGATGGATTTGAACTGACGAAAAAAGGACGGGCCGCGGCCCGTCCTTTTTTCGTCATCCAGCCATCTCTTTTTTTGAAACCTGCTCGGCTCGTCTACCGCCGAGCTGGAACAGCAGGATGCCGGAGCCGATCATCACAACGCCGAGCGCCTTCATCCAGGAGAACGGCACCTGTTCGAGCCCGAACCAGCCGAGCGTGTCCCACAGGAGCGCGAAGCTGATCTGCGAGACCATGACGAGCGAGATCGCGTAGCCAGGACCGAGCTGCTGGACGCCTTGTGTCACCGACAATACGACTCCGACGCCGATGATGCCGCTGAACCAGAACCAGGATTCTGCCTCGAAGTCGAACAAATTCGTCCCTTCGAAGGACAGGCCCGCGAGCAGCGAGGCGAGAAAGCCGAGTCCGAGGACGAGCGTCGTCGTCGCCCATGCGCCGACCTTCTGTTTGACGTTCGCGTTGAACGTATTTTGGATGGCGACCATCGTCCCGCCTAAAAGAGCGAGCATCATACCGAGTGCCATGATCGATTCCTCCTCATTCGTATATATTGTTGCCGGCGCGCATTTGCAGCGCCGAACGATCAAGCAGTCGGACTGATCCGCGTCTGCGTTCAATCAATCCGTCCTGCTCGAAGTCGCGCAAGACGCGGTTCAGGTGACGATAGCTCGTCCCGATCAGATCGGCGACGTCCGAGAGCGCCATCTCCTCGAGCACTTCCCCGATCGGCGTCATCGACAACAGGTAGCTCGCGAGCCGCACTTCGACCGGATAGAGCAGGTTGAAACTCAAGGAGTTCGATTTCAGGAAAAACTTCTGCGTGATCGTCTCGAGCAAAAACCGGAGCAGCACCGGATCATCCGATCCGTGCTTCACGAGCGCCTCGTATGGGATACCGAGCACGGTGACCGGTGTGACGGCCTCGACCGTGTTCATCAGATCCGTTCGTTGCACATATTCGATGTCCCCGATCAGATCGAGCGGATGCTTGAAGGAGAGAACGAGCCGTTTCCCTTCCGGCGATGTCGTCGAGATTTTCAACTTCCCTTCGATCAGCACGAACAGCCGCTCTGCCTGTTCTCCCTGCGTACAGATTCGTTCGCCTGGGGTGAACGTATGCCGCGTGAAGTACGGATCGAACACCGGACCGAACACGTCATCGATCCCGTACTGTTCGAGCACGTTTCTGATGGACTCTTCCATTCATCCCCCTCCTCACAGCTTCAAAATGACGACACCGGCGATCATCAGCGCGATGCCGAGGACTTGGGGCATACGCAGACGCCGTTTGACCATGCCGAACCAGCCGTTCCAGTCGATCAGGAGTGCAAGCAGCAGCTGTGCGATCAAGAAGATCGAAATCGTCAGCGTGACCCCCATCCGGTGGACGGCAGTGATGTTGCTGAACAGGACGATCGCGGCGAGTGCCCCGCCTGACAGATAGATCGGCTTGACGTGCTTCATCTCCTTGAACGTCTTGTCCCGCAGCAAGAGCGCGACGAGCAACGCGACGAGGAACCCTGTCATTTGAGTGATCGTCGCTGCTTGCCATGTCCCGATGACAGAGCTGATCCTTGCGTTCGCGACGCTCTGGAGCGTCAGGAAGAAGCCGCCTGCGATGGCGAACAGTGTACCTCTCATGATCGAACCTCCCTATTCCTTTTCGTTTGGTTCCATTAAAAAGCACTTCCCCCTCGTCTTAAAGGACATTTGTCCTAAATGATACAAGAAATCGGATAACTGCACAAAAAATAAAAAATGCCCTCTGCGCATGCAGAAGGCACTCAATTTCAAATTTTCTTGACGAACTCCGACTTCAGCTTCATCGCACCGAGGCCGTCGATCTTGCAGTCGATATCATGATCACCTTCGACGAGCCGGATTCCTTTGACCTTCGTCCCTTGCTTGACGACGAGCGACGTCCCCTTGACCTTCAAGTCCTTGATGACGGTGATCGTGTCGCCGTCCTTCAACTCGTTTCCGTTCACGTCACGGACGACCTTCGCCGCTTCCGCCGCTTCAGTCTCACCCGCCGTCCACTCATGGGCGCATTCCGGGCAGACGTAGAGCGTTCCGTCCTCGTACGTGTATTCCGACCCGCACTTCGGGCAATTCGGTAATTCTGTCATCTTGCATTCCTCCGTTTCCTATCCATCCATTATACGCAAGAGCAGCCGTCCTGCTTTCAACAGTTGTATCGATTTTTCGACATTCAGGCAGGCGAAAGGACGCATGCAAGCATGCGCCCCCTCATCACTCCGCTTCTTTTTCAAGCTTTTCGATGTATTTGTCGAGCTCCTCCCGGTCCTCTTCCGAGATTTCCGGGAACTGCGGATCGAGCTTCTCGAGCAACTCGTTCATCACTTCCGAGACGAGATAGCGCGAGTGCCACTCGTCGTCGGCGGGCAGGACGTGCCACGGTGCATGCTCGGTCGACGTATGAGCGAGCATGTCTTCGAAGATGTCCTGGTACTCGTCCCAGTGCTCGCGCTCCTTGACGTCGTTGAACGAGAACTCCCAGTTCTTCTTCGGATTCTTCATCCGTTCGAGCAGCCGTTTGCGTTGCTCTTCCTTCGAGACATTGAAGAAGAACTTGACGATGTAGAAACCATTCTCATGCATGTAACGTTCGAAGTCGTTGATCTGCCGGTAGCGCACCTTCCAGACATCATCCCCTTCGGCATCGTCCGGCACCTCATGTTCCTCGAGCAGGTCGTGGACGCGCGGGGCGATGACTTCCTCATAATAGGAACGGTTGAGGATCCCGACCTCGCCGCGTGCCGGCAACCCTTCATGGACGCGCCACAGGTAGTCATGCTTCTGCTCGGTTTCGGACGGTTTTTTGACGGAGATCGTCTTCAACCCTTGTGCGTTCAGGTTCGAGAAGATATAACTGATCGCCTCGTCCTTGCCGCCTGCATCCATCGCCTGGAGGACGACGAGAATCCCGTGCTTCTCCTCTGCGTGAAGCTTCCAGTGAAGATCCTTCAGCTTCTCGATGCTCTCCGGTACCTTTTGCTCGAGCAATTCCTTTTCACTTGGACGTTCGTCCTCACTCGTCGCGTAGCTCGAAAGTTCGAACGCCTTATTTGGTGTGACACGATATTTTGAAAGATCCATGATCGTCTCCTCGTTTCTATAATCGAATGATAGGCCATGGTCTTTCATTACCCCGTTTCGCAAAACCAAAAACAGGTTCAGAAGAACTTATTCAATTGACATCTCCGAGATACACGAGCTTTTTGTGCTGAGCGGCGATTACCGGGCGAATCGCCATCGGATACACACGATAGTTTTCGAGGGCTGCGAGCGGCACCCATTCGATTCCCGTCTGATGGACATCCGGTTGCGTCGCCTCCACCTGTCGCCCAAGCAAGCGACACGCGAAGTAGAATTCAATCTGATGGACGTCCGCGTCATGAATCGCGAACTCGTGATTCTGTCCGATGTATTCACGGATATGGAGCAAGTCGAATGCCTCGACCTGTTCGCCGAGCTCCTCGATGCATTCCCGGACGACTGCTTCGTGAAGCGTCTCTCCTTGTTCTTGTCCTCCGCCCGGAAAAAGATAGAAGCATCCTTCCGCATCGATGTTCTTCGTCAACAACACTTTTCCGTCCTCGATGATGACGGCCTTCGCTGAGTTTCTGATCATGGTTCCTCCTTAAGCAGTTTTCGGTGATCAAGCAACAGGCGCAGCCACTGCGCCGGCTTGTCGTACGATTCCTTCCGGTCAGCCCGGTGCGGCGTGATATACAGGTGCCAGCTGAGCGCGCGATAGACGCAACCGATCTGTTCTGCGAGCAGGAGCTGCCGCGCGAGCGTCGCGTCGCTCGCGTACCCTTTCCACGCCTCCAGGTAAATGGGACGGAACCTTTCGATTTCATGCATCCAATTCTCTTCCGTGTCATCTTCGAGCAGCTCGAACAGCGAATTCCAGAAGACACGCGTACTGAGGAACGGGTGGGTCACAGAAGCATCCCCCCAGTCGAACAGGCGGCATCGCCCATGGTCGATGTAGATGTTACCGGAATGCAGATCACCGTGGTCGATCGCATCCGGCAATGATCCTTCCATCTCATCGCACATCTGCAACAGCTCTTCTTTCAGAGCAAGTATGGCCTCCGTTTCATCCGCCTCGAGTCCCGTCGCGCATAACGACTCGAGATGATTCGCGATCTCTTGTCTGACGACAGGCATCCGCCGGTCCGGCACGCCACTGGCAAGCAATTCCGGAACGAGCGGAATCGTCCGGCGCTGGAAATCTGCATAATGCCGCAAGCATGCCTGATAATGCTCTCGATCCGGTGCTTCCCTGAGAAGGACGCCAGGCAACTCGTGCATCAACAGCCAATTCTCTCTTCTGTTCACGGCGATGAGATCGACCGTCTCGCCCGGGAATCCCTGAGCAATCAATTCCGTCAGAGCTGCCTCGAAGGCTGCTGCCTCGTTGACGGCCTTTACGAAATAGGTGCGGTCTTTCGAACGCCCCCTCAACAGGAAGGACATATCGGTGTTCTTCAGTACCTCGAAGGAGAGGTCTTCTTCCGTCTCGGCCGTCGCCCAGTCCTCCAATCGCCGTCGGTACTGTTTGTTTTGCCAGCGTGCTTCCACGTTCACCCCTCCTTGCGAAAACGGGCCATCAACACCGTATCGTGATAGGTTCCGTCACTTAAACGCTTATCCTTCCTCAGGATACCTTCTACGTTGAAGCCGAGCCGCTCGTAAAGTTGTTTCGCCTTCTCGTTCGTTTCGAGCACACTGAGTCTCACCTTCTCGATGCCGGTCGCGTCCGCCCATTCGAGAGATTCTGTGAGGAGCCCCTTACCGATGCCGAACCCCCAGAATTCCTGAATGACGCCGACACCGAACTCGACCTGGTGCGCCAGCCGTTTCAACTCGCTTCCCTGACAACGCGAGAATCCGACAAGGCGCCCGTCTGTCTCGGCAACGAGGAACAGGTTGTTGCTGCTCTTTGTATCCGACTCGATCAAACCTTCGAACATCTCCTGATCGAGATATCCTTCCCCGCGTTCCCTGTCCATGTTCTCCGTCTCGCCGTCGATCGTCAGACGCAAATCGACGAGTTGGAGAGCATCTCGCTGCTCCGCCGGACGAATCACGTATTGAAGCCCGTTTCTCTCATATGTAGCTACCTCAATCGTCATGTTCGTTTCCTCCTTAAAATCCTGTCGTACAGAACGGTTTTTTCGCATACCCGAAGAGCTGACCAAGCACGCCGCTCCATTCTTCCGGGACGTGTGCCTTGCCGAAGCGGACAAGTCCTCGGAGCGTCGCAGCGCCCATGACGAGCGACGAGAAATCGGCGATGTCGAGCGTCAGGCTGACAGCCGGTTCTTCGTCACCGATCGAGATTTGTCCGCCCTTCACGACGACCGTGAACACACGGTCGTTCCGTGCGATCAAGTCATCCCGAATCGTCAGGCGGCAAACGAAATCGGGGATTCCTGTCCCGTCGAGCATCATGATCACCCGTTCGGCGTCGACGACGCGGTACATGACGCCGCTCCCTTGCCGGTTCGTCTCATGGTAGACGCTGACGAGCAGACGATCACTGCCGTTTCGCGGATCATCAAGCGCAAGATAGAACTCCTCTTCCTGCGTGTTCAGCAGAACATACCGAATCTGGTCGCGCTGACTCTGCAGGAATGCCATCCAGTCGAGAAAGCTCTCGTCTTCGCAGGCGAACTCCGAGATGAACAGGTCGTTTACGAGGAACGACGTCTCGCCTTTCTTGAAGCGTGTCCACATATAACCGCGTACGCCTCCGAACCGCTCGAGGACGAAGACACGACACTGCGGATCGCGCCACCATTTCAGGAAATCTTCCATCGTCTTCTCGATCAGACCATGGTGCCGTGAAACGCGCCAAGCATGATAGGAGGCGATCGCTTCCGCGTCCTCCGGTGTCGCGAGGCGGATATGTGCCTTCGACCCTTCTGCAGGCAACAGCTCCGGTCTGATCTGATACTGATTCATCCGTGTACCGTGACCGAAGCCCATCTTTCGGTAGAAGGCGGGATTGAACGGATAGAGCAGCGCGATCGGCATCTGCTTTTCCTCAGCGTCCTTCAGGAAATACTTCACGAGTTCGAGCGCGACTCCCTCCTTCTTGTGACAGAAGTCGACCGCGACGGAGCCGAGTCCTGATGCCTCGATCATCACACCTCTGAAATTCATCGAGAAGTCGTGCAGCCGCATCGCTCCGACGAACGCCCCGTGTTGCCTCAAACCGATATGCCGCACCGTCTCCCCCATCGACGCGCGCGACAACTGATACATCTGTTCCTCGGTCATCCCGAGTCCCGGATATGCCGTGCAGAACAGCGGTGCCAGTTCTTCGAGCTCTTCTTCTACTTCGATCCATTCCTTCATCTTCATCCATCTTCCTTTCCGCCTATGTCGCAACCTATCCTTATTCGCCCCGAAAAACGTCAACTCCCCCTTCGTTAGTGAAAGATTCGAAGCGAATAAGACCTGCCTGCAGCAGACCATCTTCTCGCTTCAAAAAAATCCTTCGTTGCGGCGACTTTCCTTTCCAGTGTCATTAACAAAAGAAATTGTCATACTTGCATTCCATTCATCCTGACAATATACTGTTAATGACAGTATGGTGTTTATAACAGTAAAGGGAGGAATTAATATGAAACACACAGGTCGGCACACAGGAGCATTTTTGTTGTTATTTCTAGCGGAAGGTCCGACATACGGCGGACACCTCATGCAGCGTTGCGCAGAAGAACTGCCCTATAATCCGATTGATAGTGCAATTTTATACCGAACGTTAAAGAAACTCGAAGAGGAAGGCGCGGTGGAATCCTACCTCCCTGCCTCTGCGCAAAATAAGCTGGTCAAGATGTACCGGATCACCCCCCTCGGGAAAGAACGCCTGGCAGCGTTCCGGACAGATATCGAAGAGAAGCAAAAAAACCTCGCCTTCTTCCTGAAGCGTTACGCGGAGATGGTGGAAAACGATGGCTAACGGCATCGCACTTTACGGAACGGTTCTTCTTCTGACCACCCTCTCCTTCTACAAAGACCGTCAAAAGACGCGAGCTGCTCTCGCGAAATCCTGGAAGATGTTCCTCAATCTGCTTCCGGACCTGCTCGCCATCATGTTGTTCGTTGGTGTGTCTCTCTCCGTGCTTACTCCGGCCGCTATCTCTTCGATGATCGGAGAGACCTCCGGATGGATGGGGATGGGGAGTGCTCTGTTAATTGGCTCCGTCGCGCTCATCCCGAGCTTCATCGTCTTTCCACTTGGTGCCACACTGGTCGAAAATGGCGCTGGACTAGCTCAAGTTGCTGCGTTGATGGCTTCTCTCATGGCGGTAGGTGTCGTGACGATCCCCCTTGAGAGCCGTCTGTTCGGAAAACGTTTCGCCTATGCCAGAAACGCCTCTGCGTTTTTGATGTGCCTGCTGTTCGCTCTTCTCGTCTCGGAGGTGCTCGGATGAAAAATTTTAAGAAAAAATCATTTCCGCTCTTCGTCGCCCTGTTGTTCGTCGGGCTGTTCATCGCAGATCCAGCGCGTGCCATGAAGGCTACGCTTCTGACCGGCAATAGCCTGCTCAACATGCTGCTGCTCCTTCCACCGATTCTCGTGCTGGTCGGCCTGCTCGATCAATGGGTAAGAAAGGAGACACTGCTCCGATACATGGGACCGGATGCAGGAACACGAGGATTCGTTTACGCACTGCTACTTGCAGCATTCGCGGCTGGTCCCCTCTATGTCGCTTTCCCCATTGCCACTCTTCTTCTGAAGAAGGGGGCAGGATTGCGCTATATCGTCTTCTTTCTCGGAGCCTTCACAACGGTCAAGCTACCTGTTCTTCTTTACGAGATTGCGTCTTTCGGAATTGCATTCACCATGCTTCATATCGGATTCGGACTGACCTTCTTTTTCATCATCGCTCTGTTATTTGAACGTTACCAGCCCGTATTGCGCGTCAAGCAATCATGACGATTTCTTCAAATGGGAGTGCTGAAGCTGCTATCCGCTCAACGACACTAAAAATTAAATAAAACAATATTTATTTATTGTAAAACGATAAATATAACGATAAAATAGAATTAACCTAACGAAACGAGGTGTCTATCATGAAGCGCGAAACAACTTTTCTGAAGGTCGTCGTCCTTTTGCTCGCCCTTCCCGTCCTCGCTTTATGCATCTTCATCCTGCCTGATATCGCCGCATTTTTCGTCGAACTCAATCCGGAGTTTTCCGCTTTACGCTATCCGTTCCTGATCGGTCTGTACGTGACGGCATTTACGTTCTTCTTCGCCTTGTATCAGACCGTGCGGCTGCTGAATGCAATCGATCGGAATCTCGTCTTCTCATCCGTCGCGGTCGATCCGCTGAAGAAGATCAAATACTGTGCCCTCGTCATCGGTGGTCTGTATGTCCTCTTCATGCCGCTCCTTTACCTGATGGGTGAGAAGGATGATGCACCCGGCATCATCCTGATCGGGCTGATCGTTCTCTTCGGCTCTGCGATCGTCGCCGTGTTCGCGGCCGTCCTGCAAAAGTTGCTTCAAAATGCGATCGATATCAAGTCAGAGAACGATCTGACGGTATGAGGTGGATGAGATGATCATAATCAATATCGACGTCATGCTCGCGAAGCGCAAGATGAGCGTGACCGAACTGTCGGAACGCGTCGGCATCACGATGGCGAACTTGTCGATCCTCAAGAACGGCAAGGCGAAGGCGATTCGTCTGTCCACGCTTGAAGCGATCTGCAAGGCGCTAGACTGTCAGCCGGGAGACATACTCGAGTACCGGGAAGAAGAATCCTGAACTCGGACAATCAGCCCAGACGCTGAACATGAGAGGAGGCGGTGTCCCGTAACAGGACCCTCCTCCTTTTAGCATCTCGCATGAATACGCTGAGCCTGAGGACGAGCATGTTCGGGATCGACGTGTAGAATGGCGTCCGGAATGTCAGGACAATGCAGTTCATGAAAAATATCAGGGAGTTCGTCCTGATTTTCCCGCTCTCCCCCGTCCTGAAGTCATCTTACAGCCTGCGGGTTTGCCTATGATGCATCAGTGCGCCTGTTCCAACATTCGTCAACTTGACATATCGGAAAATCTCGATATATAATTTCTTCCATGGAACCTATTGATGTATTCAAAGCGTTATCGAACGAAACGAGACTCAACATCCTGAGATGGTTGAAGGAACCTGAGAAGCATTTCCCTAAACAAGGCGCTCACCTGCCTAAGGAGGTAAGCTACAAAGGAGGAGTATGTGTAGGGGACATTCAAGAAAAAGCCAAAGTTTCTCAATCGACGGTCTCCAGCTACCTGAACATGATGCAAAAAGCAGGATTGCTCGAATCGGTTCGTCATGGACAATGGACTTACTACCGGCGCAATGACCTCTTCATTGAGCAGTTAGCCGAATATTTAAAAACAGACATCTGAGTCACGATTTCTGTTTTTTTTATCGCTCTACAAATCTATTTTTCTAGATATGTAATTATTCAAAAAAGGAGAACTATTTCATGCGCTTTATTTTTTACGCACTCGCTTTACTTGCCGGAGCTGCACTCAGCTTTGAAGGGGCTATTTACGCGGAGCTCGGAAAATCGATCGGACAAATCGAGACGAGCTTCTATAACTTCTTCATGGGTTCAATCATCATGGGGCTACTATGGATCTTTTTTGGAAAAGGGAAGCTCTCCTATGCGCTAGAAGCACCGAAATGGTCTCTGCTCGGAGGAGTGCTCGGGGTCGTCTACTTGACGTCAATCATCGTAAGCGTCCCATTCGTCGGCGTCGGCATCACGATGGTCGCTGTCATCATCGGACAGCTAGTCATGAGCATGGTCATCGAGCACTTCGGGTGGCTTGGCAGCAGGAGGACGAAGGTCAACAAAGAAAAGGTCTTCGCCGTCCTTTCGATGATTATCGCACTCGTATTAATCAACTAGGAGGTTTTACTTCATGGGTTTGTTCATGATTTTATTTACGTTGCTCGGCGGTATCACGTTAAGCGCACAGTCGTCGATCAACGGTACGCTTAGCCGAAGAACAGGAACGATTGAAACGACATTCCTTACCTTCCTCACCGGGACGATGTTCCTTGTCATCTTCGTCTTATTTTTTGGAAGCGGTGATGTGCTCGCACTGTTCGAAGCACCGAAGTGGCAACTCAGCGCAGCTTTTCTCGGTACGATGTACTTACTTCTGACGGTCATGGCCGTCCCTAAAATCGGGGTGATCGCGGCAAACATTGCCGGAATCGCCGGCCAGCTCATCATCGGGGTCATCATCGATCACTTCGGCTGGTTCAACAGTCTAATCATCGAGCTCGACATGAAGCGGGTCTTCGCTCTGTTGTTCATGGTTCTTTCCTTGTACTTCATCTACAAAGGGAATGTACGATCGAACGAAATCTTATCGAAAGAAGATGAACAATCAGACACGGGATCGAAGGCTATCTGAACAAAAAAAACGAACGAGAATCAGAGAGGAACTCCGATTTTCGTTCGTATCAGGAAAGGGCTGTTTGATCAGGAATACGATGTATTCGGTCAAGCAGGCCTTTTTTGTCTTCAGATCGTTTACTCTACTGTGACCGACTTCGCAAGGTTACGTGGCTTATCGACGTCGCATCCGCGTCCGAGAGCCGCATAATACGCGATCAGCTGGAGCGGAAGGACAGAGAGGAGCGGTGAGAGCAGTGTCTCGACCATAGGGATGACGAATGCGTCCGTCGGCAGGTCAAGACCTTCCGATGCGATGACGCAAGCGTTCGCACCGCGTGCGACGACCTCTTTGACGTTTCCACGGTTGTTCAAGTGAACGTGCGGTTGCGTCACGAGCGCGATGACCGGGGTGTTGTCCTCGATCAAGGCGATCGGTCCGTGCTTGAGCTCACCACCCGGGTAGCCTTCCGCTTGGATATACGAGATCTCCTTCAGTTTGAGCGCACCTTCGATGCCGACGTATGCGTCTTGTCCGCGACCGATGAAGAAGGCATTGCGCGACTCCTTCAAATACTCGTCCGCGATTTCCTGGAAGCGATCCTTCTGTGACATGACTGTGTCCATCGCACTCGAGATGAGAGCGAGCTCCTTCATCAAGTCGAACGGAAGTTCTTTTCCTTTCGCTTTCGCGAGGTCGAACGCAAGAATCGAGAGGACGGCGATCTGAGCCGTGTACGCTTTCGTCGAGGCGACCGCGATCTCTGGTCCTGCGTGGAGCAGGAGCGTCGCATCCGCTTCACGCGACAGCGTCGAACCTTGGACGTTCGTCACCGTCAACGCACGGTGTCCGAGCTTCTTCGCTTCGACGAGAACCGCACGGCTGTCCGCTGTCTCGCCTGACTGTGAGAGGAAGAGGAAGAGCGGCTTCTCTGTCAAAAGTGGCATGTTGTAGCCGAACTCTGACGCGATATGAACCTCCGTCGGGATGCCTGCGATCTGTTCGATCAGCTGCTTGCCGACAAGTCCTGCATTGTAGCTCGTACCGCAACCGATGATGTAGACGCGGTCACGTCCGAGGACGAGGTCACGAACCGATTGATCGAGCGTGATCTCCCCTGCTTCGTTCTGATACTTCTGGATGATGTTACGGATGACAGCAGGCTGCTCGTCCATCTCCTTGAGCATATAGTGCGAGTATGTGCCTTTCTCGATGTCAGATGCATCGATCTCAGCCGTGTACGGCGCACGCTCAAGGATGTTGCCTTCAAGATCCTGGATCGTCACGTTGTCACGCGTCAGGATGATCATCTCGCCGTCATGTAGCTCGACGAACTGATCCGTCACCTGGAGCATCGCCATCGCGTCCGAAGCGACGACGTTGAACGTGCCGTCACCGATCCCGACGAGAAGCGGTGATTTGTTCTTCGCGACATAGATCACGTCCGGGTTCTCTGAGTCGAGCAATGCGAACGCATACGAGCCGTGAAGTGCTTTCAGCGTCTTGCGGAACGCTTCCGTGACGTCTCCAGTCGCCTTGAAGTTCTTCTCGATCAACTGAACGACGACTTCCGTGTCCGTGTCGCTGAGCAGATCGACGCCGAGTTCTGCCTTGAGCTGCTCGTCGTTCTCGATGACACCGTTGTGCACGAGCGTAAAGCGCCCTGATGTGCTCTGGTGCGGGTGAGCGTTCGGTACGCTCGGTACGCCATGCGTCGCCCAGCGCGTGTGGCCGATACCTGCGAATCCGTCCGCCTCAGCTGGAACGTGCTCGCGTAGCGCAGCGATGCGTCCGACTTCCTTGAACACCTGAACACCATCGTTCACGAATGCAAGGCCTGCCGAGTCATAACCGCGGTACTCGAGCTTCTCGAGTCCTTTCAGCAAAATTTCCTTCGTGTTGACCTGACCGATCATTCCTACGATTCCACACATGTTAACTTCTCCTCTGATACTTGTATTTCCCTTGGAAGGAAACGGCTTCCGGAAGAGAGCTGTCATCGCGCGATTGTTTGTCCGTCCGATCACTCGGGCGTTTTCAACCGTGCTTTTCGGTACTGACAGGGTACCGGGAGGCATCCGCCGAATCATTCGATAAACCTCCACCTCGTCGACTTCCTGTTGAAGCCCTGGCGCTTGTCGTTCCGTCCGGCCACCGTTTCTGCCCGACCTTTAAATCATACGGACTCTCCCTGCTAAAAGCAACAAAGGTAACGCATTTGTAACTATTCCCGATTTCCAAGGGAATGCAAACCTGTTCCCCCTAAATACTTCCAAAGAAAAGACGTGTCCCTCGTTCCTGCTTGAGACAGGACGAAAGACACGCCGAATCATTGAATCGATTTAGCTCTCCTGGAGCGCATAATGCTCACGAACGACGTTTGCGATGCGTTCGACGTACATGTCGCACGCTTCCTGCGTCGGAGCTTCCGCCATGACACGGACGAGCGGCTCCGTACCAGAAGCACGGACGAGAATCCGGCCGTTACCAGCCATCTCCTGCTCGACTTCGGCGATGATCGCCTGAACTTCCGGTCCGTTCATCGCGCCGTTCTTGTCCGAGACGCGGATGTTGACGAGACGTTGCGGGAAGACCGGCATCTCTGCAGCGAGTTCCGACAGCTTCTTGCCTGTCGCCTTCATGATCTGCAGGAGCTGGACGCCTGACAGCATGCCGTCCCCAGTCGTCGAATAGTCCATGAAGATGATGTGACCCGACTGCTCGCCACCGAGCGTGTAGTCGTTTTTGCGCATCTCTTCGACGACGTAACGGTCACCGACCGCAGTCTGGAGTGCGATCATGCCCGACTCCGCTACCGTCTTGTGGAAGCCGAGGTTACTCATGACCGTCGCGACGATCGTGTTGTCCTTCAGGCGGCCCATCTCCTTGAGGTACTTACCGCAGATGAACATGATCTTGTCGCCATCGACGATATCACCGTTCTCATCGACTGCGATCAGACGATCGCCGTCGCCGTCGAACGAAAGGCCGACGTCCGCGCCGCGTTCTCTGACGAAGGACGCAAGATGTTCCGGATGCGTCGAACCGACTCCGTCGTTGATGTTGAATCCGTTCGGTGTCGTCCCGATCGTCGAGACCTCGGCCTCGAGGTCACCGAACAGGCGCGGGGCCAGACTCGACGTCGCGCCATGCGCCCCGTCGATCGCGACATGGATGCCCGAGAAGTCCTCGTCGACCGTCTGACGGAGCATCTGGATGTACTTCTGTGCTCCTTCGAAGTAGTCGTGGACGAATCCAAGTTCCGTACCCGACGGACGCGGAAGAGTATCTTCCGCCTCGTCAAGCAGTGACTCGATTTCGAGTTCCGTCGCATCATCAAGCTTGAAGCCGTCTGACCCGAAGAACTTGATGCCATTGTCTGCGACCGGATTGTGCGAAGCAGAGATCATCACGCCCGCCGTCGCATCGAGTGTCTTCGTCAAGTAGGCGACCCCTGGTGTCGAGATGACGCCTAGACGCATGACCTCGGCACCGATCGACAAAAGACCCGCGATGAGCGCGTTCTCGAGCATCGGACCGGAGACACGTGTATCACGCCCGATCAAGACTTTAGGACGTGTGCTCTCGTGCTTCGTTAAGACATACCCGCCGACCCGTCCGAGACGGAGTGCGAGTTCCGGTGTCAATTCTACGTTGGCGACGCCACGGACGCCGTCAGTTCCAAAATACTTACCCATATTAGTTTTTCCTCTTTTCACTGATTGTTTAATTGGTCGTCTCTGCGTTCACCCGCGACTTGAGCGTCACGTCGACATTGTCCGGACGCAACACATCGAAGGCGCGGGACGTCTGATAGGAGATCGGCAAGCCATGCGTGCCTTCCTTCAGCCCCGTCAGATCGACGACAGCTTTTATGTCGGTCGCGTCGATCGTCGCGAGATCCGTTTCGCTCCCGCGGACGACGACATCGACCGCCGGCGGGTATTCCGCCGTATAACGCGTTTCATCATATCCATTGACGGTGAGCGGGACGTTGCTGATCGTCTTCTCACCGCGGTCCTCAACCGTCTCCGTCGTCGCCTTCGCATCTTTACGATCGATGACGATACTGATCGTGACAGTCATCGGATCCATGCCGGTCACGCCGTCCGGTTGGACGAGCTTGACCGTCTTCTCCGTCGTGCTCGTCAAGTTCTTGATCGATATCGCTTCCGTCTCGACCGCGACGATGCGCGACAGGAGATCCATCTCGCCGTAAAGGCGGGCCTCCGTGACGACTGGGACGACCTTGACGAGTTTGTAACCTTTCTTGACGGCGTCCTTGACGTTCACGTTGATTGGTACCGTCTTGCTTTCTTTATAGATCGGAATCGTCACGTCGATCGTCTTCGGATCGTAGGTCGCCTGGACCGGATTTCCGTTCGTATCGAACGCTTTGACGTTGAATGCTTCGGTATAGGTCGCAGCGCGTCCCGTCAAATCGACTGGGATTTCGATCGCGCTGATCGCTTGGAGTTTCTCCGCCCCACCCGTCACCTCGATCGACTGCTCGCTCGGCTGTGCCTCACCGACGACGAATCCTTCTGCCAATTTATTTTTGTTCAACAGTTTCACCTGGACAGGGACTTCCTTCGTCGCTTTCTTATCGAGGAAGACCTCGATCGTCTCTTGCTTCATGTCGACTTCGACGTCCTTACCGAAGCCTTTCGCCTGGACCCGGACCCGGTGGTATCCTGTATCGAGTCCGATCAGGTCGATTCCGAGTTCGAAGTCCTGTACGAGCCGGAGCATCGTCAGGCTGCTCGACGGTCCATTGACCGTCACCTCAATCGTCTCGGGAACATTGTAGACGACCCACTGCGATTCATCATAGTCGACCGTGACTGGGACGTCAAATTTCGCCGTGCTCTGCCCTGCGACAGGTAAAAATCCTGAAGCATCGCTGCCGGTCGAGGTGTTCGTCCCTGCGACCATCAAATAGAGCAGGATCGCGAGTACGACTGCGACGAGCCGCAGGAACCATGTCTCGTTGAACCATTTCTCGAACATCACTTCTTCGCCCCTTTCCAGTTGAAGAAGTTCGAAGCGACCGGCTCTTCCTTGACGAGTGTCTCGAGCAGTTTCGCACGCAACGCTTCTTCATCGAGTTCACGGTAAAGACGCCCATTGATCGCAAGAGAGACGCCACCCGTCTCCTCCGATACGACGAGAGTGACGCTGTCAGTCACCTCACTGACTCCGATCGCGGCCCTATGCCGGGTTCCGAGTTCCTTCGAGATGTGCGCGCTCTCAGACAACGGCAGATAACAGGCAGCGGCGGCAAGCTTGCCGTGCTGAACGATGACCGCCCCGTCATGGAGCGGGGTGTTCGGGATGAAGAGGTTGATCAGGAGCTGGCTCGTGATCTGCGAGCCGAGCGGGATGCCCGTCTCGACGTACTCGCTCAGTCCTGTCTCGCGTTCGATCGTGATGAGTGCCCCGATCCGCCGCTTCGACATGTACTGCGCGGACGTCACGAGTGCATCGACGACGCGCGTCTGCTCATCCTCGTCGCTGATCGTGCTGCGCGAGAAGAACTTGCTCGTCCGTCCGAGATGCTCAAGGCCCCGTCTGAGCTCCGGCTGGAAGATGATGATGATGCCGAGCAATCCGTATGTGATGACCTGATTGAGAAGGAACTGGAGCGTCTTCAATCCGAAGAAGCCGCTAAGGAACCAACTGATGAGAATGACGGATATCCCTTTGATCAGTTGGACTGCCTTCGTCCCTTTTACGATGACCATCAGCTTGTAGATCACGAAAGTGACGACCGCGATATCGATGACATCATTAATATAATCGTACCAGTGTACGTTTTCACCTAGTTTCAATAACTGGAATTGAAGTGGTTGCCAGTTGAACAGATTCACCAACCGTGCCCCCTATCTTTTCTGATTTAAACAGTCTCCATTATAGCACAAAAGGGACGAGCTCGACTCGTCCCTCCGTCTTATTCAAAAATTCGTTTGACGCCGTACCAGACCCGTTCGAACAGCTGATCGATCTCCTGGATCTTCCCGTTCACCCTGCCTGCACTCGCGAGGTACGCATCGCCGTCGACCGTCGTGACGTCACCGTTGACGACTCCTTCGATCCGGACATTCCCGCCCTCGACGTACAGGTCCTGGTCGACCGTCACGCCGGCCGGTACGACGACCTCACCGTTTTGCGCCATCAATCCCGGAACATTCGTATAGGATAGATCATGTTTCTCCTGCGAGAAATAGCCGCCGAGGCTGCCAAGTGATAAAAGACAGAAAATCGATGCTGCCGCAAGCAGCGGATATTGCTTCATCTTGCTACCGAACCTTGAAGGCTTGCGTAGAAGCGGCGTCGGCGTTTCCGCCTGTTCGGGCAATCGTGCCAGCACGCGGGACGTAAAGTCCGCCGATAACCGCGGTGCAGGGAGCGCACGGATTTCCGCGTCGAGGAGCCGATACTCTTCGAATTCTTCCATTGCGTCTGCTTCCTGCATCTCTCTTTCAAATGCCTTCCAGTCCTCTGGCGGCTGTTGTTCATCCAAGTACTCATGAATACGCTGACGCGCCTGTTCTCGTGTCATTAGAAGTCCTCCCTCACCGTTTGACAAATTGTTTCTTTAACGCTTCCCGACCACGGTGAATGCGTGTTTTGACTGTAGCGACAGGCAGATCCGTCATCTCACTGATTTCCTTGAGCGACAGATCCTCTACATATTTCAGGACGAGCGGCACCCGGTACTTCTCGGGCAGCATCGCAATCGCCTGTTCCACCTCGGATCGCTGTTCCGATTCGACAGCTTGCTGTTCCGGCAGCTTATCCTTGCTCTCGAGCTGCGAGTACAGCGTAAGTCCTTCAGTACCCGACATCTCAGCATCAAGGGAATAGTCAGGCTGTTTCTTCCGAAGCCGGTCGATTGAAACGTTCGTGACGATCCGGTAGAGCCATGTCCGGAATTTCCATTGTGCATTGTATGTGTCAATCTTCGTATAAACACGGATGAATGCTTCCTGCGTCGCGTCCTCTGCCTCCATCCGGTCACGCAAGACCCGGAATGCGACGAGAAACGCGCCGTCCTTATAGAGGTCGACGAGCGCGGCGAACGCGTCGCGGTCTCCTCCCTTCACCCGCTCGATCAAGCGAAGTGTCGTTTCTTCCACTATTAATACCCCCCGCTCTATGCGGTCATTCTCTTATACGAGAACATCCGATAAATGTTTCACTTCACTTCGAATTGTAACAAAAAAATCTTGAACTCCCCTAAAAGAGTTCAAGATCATCCCATTATTTTACCAGTCGGTGAGATTGCATATACTCAAGCAGATTATCGATCAATCCGTTCGTTACGATGGCCGTCCCGTTTCCTTCCTCAAGGAGCGGGTTCACTTCGACGAATTCCGCCGCGATGAATCTGGCATGATCCGCACAGTGTTTGAGAACGACTTGTGCGTCTTCGAGCGAGATGCCGTCTGCGACTGGAGTCCCGATTCCCTGGACGATGCTCGGGTCGAGACCGTCGAGGTCGAAACTGAGATAGAAATGGTCGGCCACCTCTTCAAGATAGCGTACGGCTTCCTCCATGATCGCTTCCATGCCTCTCTCGCGGATGTCGTTCATCCCGTAGACCCGGATACCCCGTTCTTCAATCAATTGTTGTTCGCCTGGATCGACATCGCGCAGACCGATGTAGACGATCTGTTCAGGCAGCAACTTTGCTCCTGCACCGCCTACAGAGACGAGGCGTTCTTCGCCTTCTCCAATTGCGACGGCAAGCGGCATCCCATGAATGTTACCTGACGGCGAAGAGTCCGGCGTGTTCAAATCCGCATGCGCATCGAACCAGATAACTCCAAGGCGCGGTGTCGCCTGCTTCAGTCCTGCGATCGTCCCGATCGCCATACTGTGATCGCCGCCGACGAGCAGCGGAAACTTCCCTTGATCGACTGCGTCGCGGACGAGATGGTGCAAGTCATTCGTCGTGTGCAGAACGCCTTCTAAGCGCTTAAGCGATGTATCTTCTTCCCAGACTGCTCTTTCAGGAAGTACGGCTGCTTCTCCGAATCGTTCGATGCTTTCCCCGTAGCGCTCGAATGTCTCGAAAAGTCCTGCCTCCTCGACTGCCTTCGGTCCAAGATCCGTTCCCCGTTTTCCTTGACCGTACCAATATGGCACACTGATGTACGCAATGTTCATCTGACGTATCCCCTTTACGCATTTTGATACCCTTATTGTAAGCGGTAACAAAAAGATGGTTCAACTCGACAAAAACGCGCATGTTTATACACAAAGAGAGCACCGTGAAGGGAATCACGGTGCTCAGGTCGTACGTACTCTGGTTTGGCATTCCATTAAAAAGAAAAAACTTAAGCGATTGCTTAAGATCTCAGGAAAAAAGATTGGTGGAGCCTAGCGGGATCGAACCGCTGACCTCCTGCGTGCAAGGCAGGCGCTCTCCCAGCT
>NZ_QPKS01000008.1 GCF_003344535.1 Exiguobacterium flavidum
ATCTGTACGGCGGTCTGCAAGACAAGTGCAGGACGCTCCGACTCGCGGAGACGGCGAAGGAGCTGCCTCGCCTCCTTCGGGAGGCGGAGTTGAAGGGATGGACCTATCATGAACTCGTACACGAGATTCTGACGTATGAGCTGGACTGCAGGGAACAGAAAAACATCGAGCGCCTGATGAAATGGGCAGACTTCCCCGAGCAGAAGACGTTCGAAAGTTACGACATCCGAGAACAGAACGCGCTCGGGGAGAAGAACCTGAACGTCCTGAAGGAGTTGAACTGGGTGGGGGAATTCTTCACCCTAATCCTGATGGGCCCGACGGGCGTCGGGAAGACGCATCTCTCGATTGCCTTAGGCATCCATGCGATCAGCAACGGTCATCAAGTGTCCTTCGTGTCGATGACGCATCTCATCTACATCCTGAAGACACGCGATCATCTGAGGAAGTCGGAGACGCGCTACAAAAGGATCGTGGACTCGGACCTCATCATCATCGACGATGTCATGTACATGACCTATGATCCGCAAGAAGCCCACCTTTTCTTCCAGTTCATCTATGACATGTATGATCATGCGGCCTTCATCCTCACATCCAATAAAGGACCGAACGAGTGGGGTAAATTCTTGGGCGATCCCACCCTGACGACGGCAATCCTGGACAGGCTACTCCACCGGAGTGAAATCATCACGTTCGGCGAAGAGACGGACAGCATCCGGATGAAATATCGAAAAACTTTATTCACTGAACCATCTGTGCAACCTTAATTGTTGGAAACTGACATCTATAATTGTTATAAATTGACCGATTCTAATTGACGGTTACACAGGAAGGTTTTTAGGCGGTCTTAGATACCAAATCAACAGATACTCTAAAATTAACAAGCCACGGTTATTAATAGATTGATCTGGTATGAATACATCCATAAACGTGACTTCATTTGTTAACTTTTTTCCGTTATAGGAATTATGTGATCGTATTCTTGATCGCCAGTTCTCTTTTGTCTCGTCTGTGTCCTTACATGTTCCCACGTACTCGATATCGCCATTAACATTACGGAAAACATATACTCCAGAGAGCCCCTTCATTGAGCTCAACTCAAAGCCAAAGGTATGCGTTTGTTTCTTTCCCATATTGAAACCTTCCTTCCCTCTACCTTTATTTGATTTTGAAATCATTGAGCGGGCTGTACATTCTACCAATTTCTAAAATGCTGTCTTGTTCTAGACCTCTCAAATATTTAGACGTCATCTGCGTATCAAAGTGACCCATCAAACGACTTAAGCTGTAGATATCTATTCCATTACGTAATTGCTTTTGAGCAAAGTAATGGCGGCAATCGTGTGGAGAACAACGGACTTCCCTACGTACCCCAGCATTCTTACAATGAGCCTTCAAGATTTTGTTTATACTCGAGCGATGCAACTGTGTAGCGGATTGATCCAACAAGTAGTACTCTTCCAACTCATCTGGTTCCTTGCATCGAAATCGCTCTCTCTTCAAACTTTCATAGCGACGCATATACTTACGCATCGTTTTGCTAATGTACACAAGACGTTGTTTTGATCCCTTGCCATGGATGAGTATCGTCTTGGATGAGATATCCTTGTCTTTGATACCAATCAACTCCGAAACTCGAACTCCTGTATCAAATAGCATGATGAGAATAAGCTTATCTCGAACATTGGAATAGGTTTCTTCTTCGACGTCTGTGATGATTCGTTTTACCTCGTCATCATTAAACGTTACAATCACCCGTTTTTCTTCCTTCAAACTCTTGATTCTTCGCATTGGATTAGAGAGCTCTTCAATGAACTCCTCTTCTACCAAGTAGTTAAAGAACACTTTTAATGTGGCGATGTTGTTATTGATCGTAATCTCTTTTTCTTGTCCGAGTTGCTGACGATATTGAATATACCGTTTGATGTGTATGGGTCGTACCTCTTCTACTTCTTCTACGCTTAACTCCTCTTGCATAAAATCTTTCCACCTCGACAGACGCCAAATACACATCTCGATATACTTTGCCCTCCTTCCTTGAACTTGTTGATTCAGTTTAAAATCGTCTAACAGTTCCGTAATTTTGGTCACAAAAAAGCCCCCTTCCATTCACAAATAATGTGAACAAAAGAGAGCTTCATTTTTAAATATAATTGTTGAAGGTGAAACGAACTTCATTCCACCTATCCCCTTTAAAACGTTGGTACGAAAGGCTTCATGAGACGAATCGCCTCAGTAAGTCCAGTTCTTATTCCCACTCGATCGTTGAAGGTGGCTTAGACGTCACGTCGTACAGGACGCGGTTGACGTGCTTCACTTCGTTGACGATCCGGACCGAGATCTTCTCGAGGACGTCCCACGGGATGCGCGCCCAGTCGGATGTCATCCCGTCGATCGACGTGACGGCACGGATGCCGACCGCGTAGTCGTACGTCCGCTCATCCCCCATGACACCGACTGACCGGAGCGGCGGGAGGACTGTGAAGTATTGCCAGATCTCGCGTTCGAGTCCTGCCTTCTTGATCTCGTCCCGCAGGATCGCATCCGATTCACGGACGATCTCAAGCTTCTCGTCCGTCACCTCACCGAGGACACGGATACCGAGACCTGGTCCAGGGAACGGCTGACGCCAGACGATTTCATCCGAGAGGCCGAGTTCTTTTCCGAGTTCGCGCACTTCATCCTTGAAGAGCGTGTTGATCGGCTCGATCAGCGTGAACTGCATGTCTTCCGGCAGGCCGCCGACGTTATGGTGCGACTTGATCGTCTGCGCCGTATCCGTCCCGCTCTCGATGATGTCCGTGTAGAGCGTTCCTTGGGCGAGGAAGTCCATGTCTGTCAGCTTCGATGCTTCTTCGTCGAAGACGTAGACGAACTCGTTACCGATGACCTTACGTTTTTCTTCCGGATCAGAGACGCCTCGGAGTTTCGATAGAAAGCGCTCCTGCGCATCGATCTTGATGACGTTCATGTGGAAGTGGTCCGCGAACGTCTGCATGACGCTCTCTGCCTCACCCTTACGGAGAAGACCGTGGTCGACGAACATACACGTCAACTGATCGCCGATCGCCTTGTGGATCAGCGCTGCGACGACGGACGAATCGACGCCGCCAGAGAGTGCGCAGAGCACCTTCTTGTCACCGACCATCTCCTTGATTTTCGCGACTTCGACCTCGATGAAGTTCTCCATCGACCAGTCACCTTCGCAACCGCATACTTCGAACAGGAAGTTCTTGAGCAGCTCCTTGCCGAAGATCGTGTGGTTGACTTCCGGATGGTACTGGACGCCGTACATCTTCAGCTCGTCATTTTTGATCGAGGCGATCGGACAAGAGACATTCGTCCCATCGACCGTGAAACCTGCAGGCACTTCAGTCACGAGATCCCCGTGGCTCATCCAGACCGTCTGCTCGAGCGGAAGGTCCGTGTACATCGCGGATGGATCGTTAAGCGTCAATGTCGCTTTCCCGTACTCCCGGTGAGCGGCCCGCTCGACTTTTCCGCCGAAATGTTGCGTCATGAGCTGCATGCCGTAGCAGATTCCGAAGATCGGAATCCCGAGTTCGAAAATCCCCGGGTCGCACTGATAGGCGTCTTCTGCATAAACGCTGCGCGGTCCGCCTGAGAAGATGATTCCTGCAGGTGCGAGTTCCTTCACCTTTTCCGCCGTGATCTTGTGTGAGTGCAGCTCGCTGTAGACACCAAGGTCACGAATGCGGCGTGTGATCAACTGATTGTACTGGCCCCCGAAGTCGAGGACGAGAATCATTTCCTGGTCCAAATGTGCTTCCAAATGTGCTCCCGCCTTTCAAAGTTTCATGCGTCGCCTTACGAAAAAAGCCCGCTCTTCTCCCAAAGAAAAAATGGAAAAAGAGCAGGCCGCTTCCGAAAAAATGTATACGAAGGGTCTGCTCCCTTATAGTCAGGCCGTTTAAGGTGACCCGGTAGAGACTCTCACGCCATATTCGCGAGGATATACAAAGGAGTTGCATGTTTGATTATGATTTACGTTGTTCCCATTGTAACTACATTGATTCGGAAATATCAACCCTCTACCCGACGAATGATATTTTCGAAATATTCCCGCTTCTTATCCGCGCTCAGCGCTTCCCCGCCGTAGACGAGGCGTTCATAGCTATCCGTGAGCGGGCGCATCGCATAGATTTCGTAATACTGGTCTACCTCCCGTGACAGTTCGCGAAGCGTCCGTCCTTCTTTATAACGGAAACCCTGCTTCTCGAGACGATGCAACAGGAAGCGGTACATCTGACCGAACCCTCTCGGATCATCGATTCGTTTGCGGAAGTAGAGCAGGGCGAGCATCCGGATCAGTTGGCGCCGGAAGATGAACCCGAGCAAAAGGATCAGTCCCCCTGCGACGAATGGCCAGATCGGAAGCTGCGTCTCGTTTTGTGACACCGCAGAGGCCTGTTCTTGCTCGAACGGATTTTCCTGCGGGCGTTCCTGACGCACCGGCGCTTCCGTCTCGGCCGTATCACGTTGCGGATTAGCCCGTTCCGTCTCGCTCTCATTCGTCCGGTCGATCGTATAGAGACCATTTCCGTCGAAGCTGACTGTCGGCTCGAGCGCGACCCAGCCCGGACCTTCGATGTAGACCTCGACCCAGGAATGGGCGTTCTTGTTTCGGACGGTGTAGCTCGTGACGGCTGAACCGATGACATCCGATTCCCCGCCCGTGAACCCCTTCACCCAGCGTGCCGGAAGTCCCGCCGAGCGCAAGAGGACCGTTGCTGCGGTCGAGAAGTTGTCGCAATAGCCGGATTGCGTCTCGAACAGGAACTGATCGACGTAATCCTGATCCTCAGCCGGCACCGGAACGTCCTGCGTATCGTAGACGAAATTCTCCCGGTCGAAGTAGCCCTCAATCGCTTTCGCGCGGTCGTATGGCGTCTCTTCCCCCTCGACGATTTCCTGCGCCAGCTCTCTGACGCGTTCAGGCAGCGTCTCGGGCAGTTGCAGATAGCGTTCGAGTTCGCCGTCCGAAAGTTTGACCGGTTCATCGGTCGCTAGAATACGTTCCGTATAGATCGGATAGTCGTATGTGATCCGGTAGTTCTTCTGGCGGTCCGCTTCGTCGAGGTAGGATATCTTCTGATTTTCCTCATCGATGAGAAATTCTTGACTGTCCTCCCCTTGGAAGAGCTGGACGTTGCTGCCGTTATACGGGACGAAAGGAAGTTCGCGCGTCATCTCGAACGTCGCTTGTTCCTCCCTCTTCTCGACGTCTTCGCCGAACATCGGGAAGTTCGCCTCATCCCGGATTTCCGGGTCGGACTGGGACAGAATCCATCCCTTCCCCGTATAGATGTCCTTCGTCTCGACACGCCAGTAGCGGCTGCCTTCGCTCGCGACCTGGAAGACGACACGCTCGTCCATCTGGAACGGTCCTCCGAGCTGCTGGTCGTTGTTTCCATAGCCGACTTTCTGAATGCCTCCCGTCCCTTCGCCTTCACCTTGGAAACGGGCAGTGAAATCATACCAGCTGTCCTGCCAGTCCGCAGCGAGCGCCGGGGTCTTCATGGCTGCGAGCATGACTGCGCCAATGATGAGGAGCGCGCTGACCGGGCGTACGTAGGAGGCGACCGGCCGTTCGTTCACCTCTGTCGCATACAGCAACAGGAGACTGAGGGAGATCGGCCAAAAGATGAATGTTTCTCCGGAATAGTCGGTCCATGTGTCACAGTAGGCGATGAAGCCGAGTATCCCAAATCCGAGTCCGTAGACGAACCCCCGATTCGGAAATGTCCGACGGGCGAGATAGGCGACGAGAAAACTGATCAGACCGATCGAGAAGGCGAATGCCGGCTTGCCCGGCAAACTTCCGTCAAGGACCCGCTGCACGTCATCGAGTATCTCACCAAGCAGTGCCCACGGCATCTGCCCCGGTGTCAGCACCCAGTAAAAGGAGATGATCAGACCGAGCAGCGACGTTCCGAGGAAATAGAGCCGTTTCAAATGCGAGGCCAGCAACGGGAACGTCAACATCGGCAGGAACGGCAAAAGCCGGTCGAAGGTCGTCAGCGTCAAGAGTGGCGGCATCAGGCACGCAAACAATGCGGCTGCAAGCGCGTTCCATATCCATCTCCGCATCATCGCACCTCCCTCCTCTCCGGCGTATACACATAGACGCTCGCTTCTTGCCCAATTTTTCCGGCCCAGATTTCGTTCCCTTCATCAAGCCGAGGCGTGATGAAGAGGACGTTCCCGCTGAGACGGAGTGCCTTCGCGGAATACTCCCACGCCTCGATGAAGGAGCGGGTCCTGCTCGGACGCACGGTCATCAGGTAATGCGCAAGCTTCGCCTCCTCGAGCGGCAACGACATCGACTGGACGCCATGTCCGACGAGATGAATCCTGTAATTGAGGCGCCGGCGCGTAAGCTGGTCCGTCGCCTCGGCAAGCATCGAGATGCTCTTCTCGAACGCTTCGTCCGGCAGCGTCCCTTCGTCGAAGATGATCGTCGTCTCCCGCTCCTGTTCACGCTCGAACGTCTTCGTCATGAGCGCTTGGCGTTTCGCCGTCGACTTCCAGTCGATCTGGTTCATCCGGTCTCCGCTGACATAATCACGGACACCGACGACCGTATAGGAGGACTGCCGCAAGTCGAGCGAGATAGGTGACGCTCCGCCATCCCCGCGGTCGTCCTCGCTCGGCAGACCGATATCGAGCCGCGCCGGTTCGATCGCAAGATGCGTCTCGACCGAAAAGAAGCGTCTCCGCATGAAGAGACCGAACGCATCACGAATTTCAATCACACAGCCGGGTATCCGGTACAGCCCCCGGCGAATCGACGGAATGACATACTCGATTTTTTCCGCTCTCCGGTAATGGGCGCGGACATGATGCCGGATGTTCAGCTTTTGATCGCTCAGCTCGACAGGCAGTTCTTCGATCACCTCGACGGTCCCGACGAGAAACGGGAACTTCCGCCGGACGGAAAGTGTTGTCTGCAGATTGGTCCCTGCGACGAGCATCCCCCCTGGCACCGACCGTTCGGCGACAGCGCTCGTGACCGGCCAAATCAAAAACAGCGTCCAGTAGATCATCAGACCGAGCGCCACATAGAACAGGCTCGACGCGACCGACCCGCCGTCGACGCGGGCATACATCCAGAGTGCGAAGACAGTCAACAGCAGCAGCGCGTAGCGCCAGCCGATCTGCCATTTCGTCATAGAGCATCCACATCCTGATTGATCGGGACAGGCACTTCCTTCTTCACCTGCTCGAGGATCCGCTCAGCTGTCTGTCCATGGTATCTTGCGTCAGCCGTCAGGATCAGGCGGTGCGACAGGACAGGGACGAGCAAATGTTTCACGTCGTCCGGCAAGACGTAGTTCCGTCCTTCCATATACGCCCAAGCCTGTGCGACCTTCATCAAGGCGATCGACGCCCGCGGACTCGCACCGAGATAGAGGAGCGGATGCGTACGCGTCGCCTGGACGAGCGAGACGACATACTTCTTGACCGCTTGCGAGACGTGAACTTCCTTGACCTCCTGTTTCATCCGGAGGAGGTCCTCCCGTGTCAGGACGGCCTCGAGCGTATCGATCGGCTCCTCCCGTTCGAAGCGTGTCAGCAGTTTCATCTCCTGGTGGAAATCGGGATAACCCATCTTGACCTTGATGAGGAACCGGTCGAGTTGCGCCTCTGGAAGCGGGTAGGTGCCTTCGTGTTCGATCGGGTTCTGTGTCGCCATGACGAAGAATGGGCTCGGCAGCGTATGGATTTCGCCGTCGACCGTCACGTTCGATTCGGCCATCCCTTCGAGAAGGGCGGATTGCGTCTTCGGGGAAGTCCGGTTGATTTCATCCGCCAAGACGATGTTTCCCATCAGCGGACCGGGGCGGTATTCGAACTGGCTCGTCTTTTGGTTATACATGGAGACGCCTGTCAGGTCGGAAGGAAGGAGATCGGGAGTGAACTGGACACGCTTGAACGTCAAACCGATCGATCGGCTGAACGCCCGGACGAGCATCGTCTTCCCGACGCCCGGCACATCCTCGAGCAGGACATGTCCTCCGGCGAGCAGCGCGGCGAGCGCCTCGGTGATGACCTCTTCTTTCCCGATGATGACTTTCTCTACGTTGTCGAGGATGGCTTTGATCTCTTTCGTGTAAGTTCGCATTAGCAGACCCCTTGCTTAGTATGATAGAATTTTCTGACTTTAATAATCTTCTCATATTTCCAGTGCTATTAAAAGCGTTTCGAGCAGTTCGAAAACACACGAAAAAAGAGAGGGTGCTCACCGTGCAGCACCCCCTCCCTGTTTCAGGAACGATCACCATAACCGTTCAAGAAATATTTCACTCGTCCTTAGGACACGATATCAATCTCGTGTCTGATTCGTTCACGTCAAGTCCGGTGATCCTCTTTCCGAAGCGACATGTGATCGTTCCGTCTACACTGGTTATCATTCATGTGCATCACCATCCTTTCGTATTATGAATATTACCTAATCAAAAGGATGTTAAACCGATTTTCTAAAAAAAAATCAACTCTGTCGCAAGGCACCGAGAGCAGCAGCGATCGTCCGCTCATTCGGTGTCTCGATCACACCGAGCTCGGTGATGATTGCCGTGATCAGGGAATGCGGTGTGACGTCGAACGCCGGATTGAAGACATCGACTCCGCGAGGCGCCGTCTCGGTTCCTCCGAACGTCAGCACTTCGTCAGCCGGCCGTTCCTCGATTTCGATCTCCGAACCCTCGGCACTCGAGAAGTCGAACGTCGTCAGCGGTGCTGCGACATAGAACGGAATGCCGAAACTCCTCGCGAGGAGCGCGAGCTGGAACGTTCCGATCTTGTTCGCCGTATCGCCGTTTCGCGTGATTCGGTCGGCTCCGACGATGATCGCGTCGATCCCTTTCTGCTGGATCGTATAGGCCGCCATGTTATCCGTAATCAGCGTCACCGGAATGCCTGCCCGTTGCAGCTCCCAGGTCGTCAGGCGCGCTCCTTGAAGAAGAGGCCTTGTCTCGGAAGCGAATGCTTCGAGGCGAATGCCCCGTTCCTTTGCGAGATAGAAAGGAGCGAGTGCCGTCCCGTAGGCTGCCGTCGCGATCGATCCGGCGTTACAGATCGTCAAGATCTTCGCGCCATCCTCGAACAGGCTGAGCGAGTGCTCGCCGATTTGCCGGCTCGTCGCGGCATCCGCCTCGTACAGCTCGATCGCCCGCCGCTCGAGTGCGCGGCGTGTCCCGTCGACCGTCTTGCCCTGCTCAAGCACGCGTCCGAGTTCCTCGAGGATGTTCTGCAAGTTGACCGCGGTCGGCCGTGTCGAAAGCAGGATGTCCGCCGTTTCGCGTAATCGCTCCTTGAACGTGTCGATTTCCCCGTGTATCTTCTTCGCCTCGAGGACGAGGACGAATGCCGCGAACAGGCTGATCGCGGGTGCCCCGCGCACGCGCAGCTTCAAAATCGCTTCCGCCGCTTGTTCCAGATCCTTGATCAGCAGGTAATGTTCCTCTTTTGGCAGCTTCGTCTGATCGAGTATCCGGAGCGTCCCGTCCTCCCAGATGATGCTTCTCGCGAACGTCGTCATCTTGCCACCTCCTGCGCAAAGAGCTCCTTCAACGCCTGCAAATCGAGCGTCAGCCGATTCCGGATGAGGAAGACGCCGGTTTGGAGGGCGTGCCGTTTTCGCACGATCCGCTCCGCCTTCGACTCGATTCCTTCGAGGTCAGCGACCGGCGCGAGGCCGATCGTACGGCGGATCAGCTCGCATCCGGCGAAGCCGAACGCGTCCGCAAGCGTCGTCTTGAGCACGTCGTCGACGAGCCCGTCCGCGTCCCGGAACGGAGCGACGGCGAAGCTTTCCCACCGCTCGCGGAAAACCGATTCGTATGTCGCAAGGAACGTTTCGACGTCTGAGCGCACACGCTCCTCGCCGATTGCTGAGGAAGCGAAGAACAGGTGCGCCATGAACTGACCGACATCGAATCCGAACGGTCCGTAGAATGCGAATTCCGGATCGATCACCCGAGTCTCGTCAGCCGAGGCGAAGATGCTGCCGGTATGCAGATCGCCATGGAGCAGCGCATCCCCCTTCGTGACGAACAGCGCCTCGAGCTTCGCGACCTCACGCCGCAACTCCCGGTCCGACCAGATGGCTTCGACGTCCTGTTCGAGTCCTTCCTCGATCTGGTTCGTCTCCGCGTCGCAGAACGGGTCGGTGAAGATCAGCTTCTCCGTGATGTCGCACAAATCCGGGTTGTAGTACGTCCGGGCGACCCCCTTCTTCGCGACCGGTCCGAGTGCGAAGTCCGACGTGTGGAACAGTGTCTTCGCGAGGAAGGAACCGATATGGCCGGCGAGCAGCGGATACACTTCTCCCGCGAGCAGTCCGTGCCGTACGATCGTCAAATGCGACAGGTCCTCCATGACCGTGAACGCCTCTTCCTTGCTCGCGTGGTACACGTGCGGGACGAAGGCCGGCGCGAATTTCGCGAATTCCTTGAGCGCAGCCTGTTCGATCCATGCCCGCTCGAGCGAGAGCGGCCAGCTCTCCCCTACGACCTTCGCGTACGGGAGTGCCTGCTTCAGGATGAACCGCTTCTCTCCCTGACGGACGCGAAAGACGAGGTTCAGGTTCCCGTCGCCGATTTCTTCACACGAAGCCTCTCCTTGTCCGATGAATCCGAGTGCCTGTAGCCGCTCGACTGCCGTCCGTTCCGTCAATGCCTGATATGTCATCTGTCATTTCCTCCTGTATCCTTACGCGAAAAACGCCCTTCCGTCCGGTCCAGACGAAAAGGCGCGAAGAGATACTTCGTCCTCTCATCTTTCAGACCATGTCTGTTGGATGTAGCACCGTGCCGAAATGGTCGGTTGCCGCGGCATCTTCGGGCCAATTCCCTCTGCCAACTCGCGATAAGAGTGTATGTGATTTGGTAGTTCGTCAGTTGCTGATTCGAATCATACGCCTCCCGCTTTTCTCGTGTCAATCCTCGAAGCCGGAACCTGAAAACTGATTTGGCAGGCCATCTATAGAAACGAAATCCGAAAAAATTAATTTTTCTAAAAATTGTTTGACAGGATGGTTGTCACATGTAAAAATTGCAATTAGATTTCACAACCACATCACATTCTTATCAAGAGCAGACGGAGGGACGAGCCCTATGATGTCGCAGCAACCGACCAACCTTGGCACGGTGCTAATTCTTGCAGCGCTAGCTGGCAGATAAGAGTCCACACGTATTTTCATGGTCTCTTGTCTATCGACGAGGGACCATTTTTTTGTAGAGACGGAGGATGGCAATGGCTTATATCACGGCAACTTATCAAATCAACGAAACGACGCGCCTGAAGGAACGGGCCGAGTCGATCGCGACCGGACTGACGGTCGGGACGTGGACCGACCTTGCGCATCTCGAACAGGAACAGCTTCGTGCCTACAAGGGCGAGGTCGTCCTCGCAGAAGAACGGGACGGGAAGGGCTACTTGACGATCCGCTACCCGGAACATAACGTCTCACGTGACTTCTCGGCGATTTTGACGACGGTCTTCGGCAAGCTGTCGCTCGACGGCAAGATCCGCCTCGTCGACATCGACCTGCCAGAGACGTTCGCGGCAGATTTCACGGGTGCGAAGTTCGGCGCGACAGGCGTCCGGGACTTGCTCGGCGTACACGACCGCCCGCTCTTGATGAGCATCTTCAAAGGGGTGATCGGGCGGGACCTGTCCTTCCTGCGCGAGCAACTCGAAGCGCAGCTTGAAGGCGGGATCGACATCGTCAAGGACGACGAGATCCTTTACGACAACATGCTGACCCCGACGATCGAGCGGGCACGCGTCGGACGTGCCGTCCTCGACGCCCATTTCGAGAAGACCGGGAAGCGGGCACTGTACGCGATCACGCTCAGCGGTCCTGTCTTCGGACTGAAGGAGCAGGCGAAACACCTGATCGGACACGGGGCGACGGCACTTCTGCTCAACGTCCATACATACGGGCTCGACGTGCTGCGCGAACTCGCGCTCGATCCCGAGATCAACGTCCCGGTCCTTAGCCATCCCGCCTACAGCGGCGGGATGATCGGAAGCGCGGACTACGGCGTCAGCGCCCCTGTCCTGCTCGGTACGCTGACGCGCCTCGCCGGCGCCGACCTGACGCTCTTCCCGTCGCCGTACGGAAGCGTCGCCCTCGATAAGGAGGAGGCGCGCGGCATCGCGGCGGAAGCTTCGCGAATCGGTTTCACCCGGCCCATCCTGCCTGTCCCGTCTGCCGGCATCCATCCGGGACTCGTCCCGGACATCCTGCGCGACTTCGGCCATGACTGCGTCATCAATGCCGGCGGCGGTGTCCACGGTCACCCGCACGGTGCGGCTTCAGGCGTCCGCGCCTTCCATCAGGCAATCGAGGCGACGATTGCACGTCGTCCGCTGCAGGAAGCGGCACGCGAGCACGAAGCACTCCGCCTCGCACTGAGTGCCTGGGGGGTTCGCACATGACGATTCATCTGCTGTGTGACTTTGACGGGACCGTGACGCAAGACGACAACATCATCGCCTTGATGAAACGGTTCGCACCAAACGAGTGGATCACGCTGAAGGACCAGGTCCTCAGCCGCGAGATTTCGATCGAGGACGGCGTCGGTGCGATGTTCCGCCTGCTCAAAAGCAGTGAACGGGAGACCTTCACCCGCTTCCTGATCGACAACGCCTCCTTGCGGGAGGGGTTCCCGGAATTCGTCCGCTACGCCGAGGAGGCCGGACTTTCCCTGACGTTCGTCAGCGGCGGAATCGACTTCTTCGTCCATCCGATCCTCGCGCCGTTCGCCGGTCCGGAACGGATCTACTGCAATGGATCCGACTTCTCGGAAGAAACAATCCGGATCACTTGGCCTCATGCGTGCGACAGCCAGTGCGACAACGGATGCGGCTGCTGTAAACCGTCGATTGCAAGACGCCTCAGCCGCCCGGGTGACCTCGTGATCGCAATCGGTGACTCCGTGACGGATTTCGAGCTCGCGAAGCAGGCCGATCTCGTCTTCGCCCGCGATCATCTCATCCGGATGTGCGAACAGGAAGGCATCCGTTACGTCCCGTTCGAGACGTTCTACGACATCATCGACGGACTGAAGTTCAGATTGGAGGTGACGAAGTAAATGTTCAGAGAATGGCACGAACTGAGTGAAATCAAACGCGAACTCGCAGCGCGTGACTGGTTCCCCGGCACGAGCGGCAACCTTGCGATCCGGACGAAGCTGGAGCCGGTCGAGTTCCTCGTCACGGCGAGCGGCAAGGATAAACGGAAGTCCTCTCCGGACGACTTCATCCTCGTCGACGCGGTCGGTCAACCGACTCATCCGCAAGCAGGAAAACCATCTGCCGAGACGCTCCTGCACGTCGAGGTGTTCAACCGGACGAACGCCGGCTGCTCACTCCACGTCCACACGATCGACAACAACGTCATCTCGGAACTCTATGCCGCTGAAGGCGAGATCCGTTTCACCGGCCAAGAGATCCTGAAGGCACTCGGCTACTGGGAAGAGACGGCTGAAGTCTTCGTCCCGATCATCCCGAACCACGCGGACATCCCGACGCTCGCCGAGGCGTTCGCGGGACACATCAACGGGGACAGCGGCGCCGTCCTGATCCGCAACCACGGCATCACCGTCTGGGCGAAGGACGCCTTCGAGGCGAAGAAGCAGCTCGAGGCATACGAGTTCCTGTTCAGCTACACCGTCAAGCTCCGCCTGCTCGGCGCGACAATCAAACAATCAGTTATCTAAGGAGGAATTCAACATGGCAACGATCCTATTCCAAGAGACGAACGAACGATACAGCACGCAAGAGAAAGTCGCATCCTTCCTCGAGTCCCGCGGCATCCTCTACGAGCAGTGGGACATCACGAAGCTTCCCGCCGACCTGCAAGAAAACTATTCGCTGACGGACGAGGACAAGCAGACGATCCTGAACACGTTCAGCACGGAGATCAAAGACGTCTCGGAACGCCGCGGCTACCAGACGGCTGACGTCATCTCGCTGTCCGACTCGACACCGAACCTCGAGCAGTTGCTCGTCAACTTCCAGCAGGAACATCATCATACGGATGACGAGGTCCGCTTCATCGTCAGCGGCCACGGCATCTTCGCGATCAAGGACGAGGAAAAGGGCTTCTACAGCATCGAGCTCGATCCGGGTGACCTGATTTCGGTGCCTGTCAATACGCGCCACTATTTCACGCTCCAGGACGACCGCCAAGTCGTCGCCGTCCGGATCTTCGTCACGACGGAGGGCTGGGTCCCGATCTACGAGGAGACGGTAAGCGTCTGAAAAAAACGATACGCACAAAAGCAGCGGACCTTCCTCTCGGAAAGTCCGCTGCTTCGCGTTTCAGGAGATGACTTCTTCTCCCGTCAAATCGATATGTCCTTCGCCCCACGCGCACATGGCGTCAAGAATCGGGCGGAGAGACCAGCCATATTCGGAGAGAGAATAGACGACTTTCGGCGGAACCTGTTCATAGACCGTCCGAATGACGACACCATCCTCCTCAAGCTCGCGCAACTGTTGCGTGAGCATTTTTTGCGTGATGTTCGGCATGAGTTTCTTCAGTTCGCTCGTCCGTCGCTCCCCCTTGATCAAATGACACATGATGACGACCTTCCACTTGCCTCCGATGACTTGAAGCGTGGCCTCGACCGGGATGTTATACGGCATGGTTCCTCTTCCTTTCCTTTCGCTGACTGACCGGGACAGGCACTTTTTAGTGCCTATCGCACTTGAAAGTGCGTACTTCTCAATCTTGTTCGATGCGCCTATGATAGCAATTGTAATCGAAAAGTACAAGCGCATCCGGTATGTTGCATCGTTCAGGGACACAAGGGTACTTTTTAGTACCTATAGCACTTCAAAGTACGTACTTCCCTTAGCGACTAAAGTGCAACTATACTGACTGCATGCCAAGCAACACGGCAAACGGAAAGACGGGCGGGCCCCCTGCTTCCGAAGCTTCGACTTCTCGATAGTCACTTACGACGATACGCAGAACTATTCATTCATATGGAAACACAAGGAGGACTTTACTATGAATCAACTGAACCCAAGAACGGACCAGGAACAGGTCCCTAAAAACGGAGGACTCGCGCTGCTCGCCCTCGCCATCAGTGCGTTCGGGATCGGGACGACCGAATTCGTCCCGGTCGGTCTGCTTGCAGCTATCGCAAAAGACTTGAACATCGGAATCACACTCGCCGGTCTGATCATCTCGGGCTATGCGATCGGTGTCGCAGTCGGTGCACCGATCTTGACTGCATTGACGAACCGCATGAACCGCAAGACTTTGCTCATGGCGCTGATGGTCATCTTCATCGCCGGAAACCTCGTCTCCGCCATGTCGACAAGCTTCGAACTACTCATTGCCGCCCGGTTCATCACGGCATTCTCGCACGGTGTCTTCTTCTCGATCGGTGCGACGATCGCCGTCCAGCTCGTCCCTGCACATAAAAAAGCGAGCGCCATCGCGCTCATGTTCACAGGACTAACCGTCGCGACCGTCACCGGCGTCCCGCTCGGCACGTTCATCGGTCAATCGTTCGGATGGCGCGCGACATTCTTCGCCGTCGCAGCGCTCGGTCTCGTCTCGATCATCGCAAGCTTCTTCCTGATCCCGAAAGACTTGAAGCAATCGCCCCCGGCCAAGTTCTCAGACATGTTCAAACTGTTGACGAACGGTCGGATCATGATCGGTTTCCTCATCACGGCACTCGGATATGGCGGGACTTTCGTCGCCTTCACTTACTTGACGCCGATCATGCAGGACGTCACGCACATCAGCCCTAAACTGATCAGCATCATCCTGCTCGTCTACGGAATCGCCGTCGCGATCGGCAACTATGTCGGCGGTAAGCTCGCAAACCATAACCCGGTCAAAGCGTTGTTCTATATGTTCATCATCCACGCCGTCGTCATGATCGCTATGTCGTTCATGATCCCGTTCAAGGTCGCAGGTATCATCGGAATCATCCTGATGGGCTTGCTCGCCTTCATGAACGTGCCAGGCCTTCAGCTGTATATCGTACAGCTCGCTGAAAAATATGTGCCTGCCGCAGTCGATGTCGCCTCAGCACTCAACATCGCAGCATTCAACGTCGGAATCGCACTCGGGGCGACGATCGGAGGCATCACGGCAGATACGATCGGTCTCGTCCACACCCCTTGGGTCGGCGGTATCATGGTCATCCTTGCCGTCATCCTGACAGCCGTATCCCGACGTCTCGAACAGCAGTAAGCAAGGAGGAAACATCATGTTCGAACACCACAAAAGTCATCAACGCATGTATCAGGAAGGCGAGCTGACGCTCGGTCTTCACGTCCCGCTCGAGAACTTCAAGTCACGGACGCCGAAACTCGAGAAACAGGTCGAACTCGCAAAAAAAGCGGATCAATACGGATTCACCGCCCTCTGGTTGCGTGACGTCTTGCTGAAGGATCCATACTTCATGGATCCTGCGGTCGGACAGATCTACGACATGTTGATCTACGGGACGCATCTGCTCGGGCAGACAAGGGACATCGCGCTCGGCACTTCCGCACTCGTGCTTCCGTTGCGGCACCCTCTTCGTTCCGCCAAAGAAGTCGCGACGATCGAGGCGCTCTTCCCGGAACGCTTGATCCTCGGGATCTCTTCCGGCGATCGCCAGGCGGATTTCCACGGCCTCGGCATCGATCACCCGAGCCGCGGCGAACAATTCAAGGAATCGCTGCGTGTGATGGAAAGTGCACTATACGAAAATTATCCGCATATCGAATCGCCATACGGTGATGTCGAGGGCGCGACCCTCGTCCCCCGACCGAAGACGCGAATCCCAACGATGATCACGGGGTTCGCCCAACAGGACATGGACTGGATCGCTCGAAACGGGGACGGCTGGATGTACTATCCGCAAGCTCCTCAGGCACAGGCGAACGCCGTCGCCCATTGGCGAAGCGCGAGCGTCGAGGCCGGAACGAAACGCTTCCGCCCTTTCTCGATGCCGATGCACCTCGACCTTTCGAAAGATCCGGACGAGCTGCCGACACCGATCCGGCTCGGCTTCCGCGTCGGACGAAACCGGCTGATCGAGTTGCTCAAGGTCTATCGTTCGATCGGCGTCAACCACCTGTTCTTCGCGCTGTTCGACAGCGAGCGACCGGCCGAGGAAGTCATCGACGAACTCGGGACATACGTGTTGCCGCACTTCCCGCCCCATCATGCGTGAGGAGGTGACAGCATGACTGTCCGAATCGACGAGAAAGGCGTGAATACGAAACCACTCGAATACGCATCAAACTACCTTGGTTCTTCATTTGAAATACAAATCATTCAGGTCCTTTTGCAGTCACCGCAATCCTTCGAGGAACTGCTGGTCAGATGGGGATCACCACGAAAAAAGCTGGCGCATTCGCTGTATACCCTGGAGGAACGCGGGGTCGTCGAGAAATCGGTCGCCTCCCTCTACGGATTGACACGTCTCGGCTACAGTTTGCAACCGATTTTCCACTCCATCGACCGATGCATCGGGCACCCTTCGTGATTCGTCCGACTCGGGAAGTGGAAGAAATACGCCGAACTTAAAAAGAACGAGGTCCACTCAGGAGAGTGACCTCGTTCTTTTTGTCATCCATCATGTTCTCCAGCAGCGATTATGTTCAGAACAGCCGCTTCGACGTCTGGTAGTTCTTGTTGCCACCGGACAGATTATAGACGTCCGTAAATCCGAGGTTGCGCAGGACGTTCTGCGCCGCGTTCCCCGTCACCCCTTTGTTACAGTAGACGACGGTCGGACTTGCCGGATCAAAATCCTTCGAGCGTTCGCGCAACTCGCCGAGCGGAATATGGACCGCTCCGTCGACGCACGACTTCTCGAACTGCGCCTTCGAACGCGTGTCGATGACCTGGATCTTCTCGCCTGCAGCGATCCGCTTCGCGAGCTGCTGCGGCGTGATCAGGCGCGCCCGCTTCTTGATCGCGTTGTCGAGCGCCATCCCGGTGTAGAGCACCGGATCCTTCGTCGTCGCGAACGGCGGTGCGTAGGCGAGGTCGAGGTGGAACAGGTCCCCTGCCTTCGCCCCGAACGTGATCGCCGTCGCGAACACGTCGATCCGCTTGTCGACGCCTTGCGGACCGACGATCTGCGCCCCGAGAAAACGTCCCGTCGCGCGGTCCGCGATGCCTTTGATGACCATCTCTTTCCCGCCGAGATATTCCGGACGGTCCGGTTTGATGTTGTGGAGGACCTCGACATCGAAGCCGGCTTCGATCGCGTCCCGCTCTGTCAGTCCGGTCTGTGCGACTGTCAGGTCGAACGCCTTGAAGATGCCTGTCCCGAGGACTCCGCGGTGTGCCGCATCCTCACCCGTGATGACCTGGCCGGCGATCCGTCCCATCTTGTTCGCCGTCGAGCCGAGCGGACGGTAGATCGCCTCGCCCGTGATGACGGAGAAGCTCTCCGCGACGTCACCGACGGCGTAGACGTCCGGTACATTCGTCTGCATGCGTTCGTTGACGGCGATCGCGCCGGTCTTGCCGACTTCTACGCCGATCTGCTTCGCGAGTTCGACGTTCGGCTTGACGCCGACCGACAGGATGACGAAGTCGGTCATGATCCGCTTTCCGCTCTCGAGTACGACTTCCTTGACCATCTCTTCGCCTTCGAGCGCGACGACCGTCTCGCCTGTCAGCACATCGACACCTTTCGCCTCGAGATGTTCCTCGACGCGGCAGGCCATGTCGGAGTCGAGCGGCGGCATCACCTGTGGCAAACGCTCGATCAGCGTGACATCGATGCCGCGGTATGTCAGCTGCTCGGCCATCTCAAGACCGATGAATCCGGCGCCGATGATGACGGCCTTCTTCGGATCCGTCGCTTCGATGTGGCTGCGGATCGCGTCCGCGTTCCGGATGTTTCGGACACTGAAGACGTTGTCCGCGTCGACGCCCGGGATTGGCGGGACGAAACTCGAAGCGCCTGTCGCGAGGACGAGCGTGTCGTAATCATCTTCGAACGTCTCCCCTGTCTCGAGGTTCTTGATCGTCGCCGTCTTACTGTCATGATCGACTTTGACGACCTCATGACGCGTATGGATGTCGATGTTATGACGCTTCTTGAACCACTTCGCATCGCGCGGCGTCAATTCGTCGATGTCTGCGATCTCGCCGCCGACGAAGTACGGGATGCCGCAGCCGGAGTAAGAGATGTCGTAGTCGCGGTCGTAAATCGTGATGACCGCGTCCTCGTCATTACGTCGTACCTTCGCGCCGACCGATGTCCCGGCAGCGACCGAACCGATGATGAGCAGTTTCATAAGATATTCCTCCTATTAGTAAAGTAACAGACTGATATAGAGACCAAGCAACGTGAACGCGAGAGTCGGCACCGTCAAAATCGTCCCGATCTTGAAATATTGTCCCCAGCCGATCCGGACCCCTTTCGAACGAAGGACATGAAGCCAAAGTAGCGTCGCGAGACTGCCGATCGGCGTGATTTTTGGTCCGAGGTCGGACCCGATGACGTTCGCGTAGATGAGCGACTCCCGGATCGCGCCGGTCGTCTGCGTCAAGTCGATCGCGAGTGCATCGATCATGACGGTCGGCATGTTGTTCATGACAGACGACAGGATGGCTGCGAGGAAGCCCATTCCGAACGTCGCAGCGGCGAGATTGACTGAGAACGAATCAATCAGACTCGCGAGCAGCCGTGTCAGTCCCGCGTTCTGCAGACCGTAGACGACGACATACATCCCGAGCGAGAAGAAGACGATCGCCCAAGGTGCACCGCTGACGACCTTCCGTGTCTCGACCGCGCTCGAACGGCTCGCCATCAACAGGAAGAACGCTGCGATGAGACCGGCGACGAGACTGACCGGTACGCCGAGCAAGTCGCTCGTGAAATAACCGAAGACGAGCAGTCCGAGGACGAGCCAGGACAAACGGAACATCTTCACATCCTTGATCGCGTCGACCGGCCGTTTCACGTCCTCGAGCGCATACGTCTTCGGGATGTCCTTCTTGAAATAGAGATAGAGGACGAGCAGGCTGCCTGTCACCGAGAACAGGTCGACGAAGACCATCCGGGCCGCGTACTCCGCGAACCCGATGCCGAAGAAATCGGCCGATACGATGTTGACGAGGTTCGAGACGATGAACGGCAAGCTCGCCGTATCCGCGATGAAGCCGGATGCGAACACATAGGCGAGCACGACGTAATCCGGGAGTTTCAGTGCCCGGACCATGGCGAGGACGATCGGCGTCAGGATGAGCGCCGCACCGTCGTTCGCGAATAAAGCAGCGACGACGGCACCGAGCAGCGTCATATAGATGAACAGCTTAACGCCTCCCCCGCGCGCGATACGTGCCATATGTAGTGCCGCCCATTCGAAGAAGCCGATTTCGTCCAGAATGAGCGAGATGACGATCAGGGCGATGAACGTGAACGTGGCGTTCCAGATGATTCCCCAGACCGTCCCGACGTCCGCCCAGTCGACGACGCCGGTCAGGAGAGCGACGAGCGCCATCCCGACGGCCGAATAACCGATTCCGAGGCCTTTCGGTTGTTTGATGATCAAGAACAAGGTGACGAGAAAAATTCCCGTCGCGAGCAATTGCAAATGCGACATGACTTCACTTCTTTTCTTAATTGATATGTGGTGTGACTAGTGACTCTTAGGGATTCACAAACGTTTTGCTTCAGCAGCCGCAGGCAGGGCTTAGTGCCGGCTCCGATTCGAGCCCTTTCAGGATTTGCAGGACGATCCCATACTGTGGATGCGCCTCGTTCAGCCGGTAGTAGATCCACTGCCGGTCGCGACGCTCGAGGATCACTTCCGCCGTCTTCAGCACCTTCAAATGCCGGCTGATCGCAGGTTGCGAGATATCGAACATCTCGACGAATTCACAGACGCAATGTTCCTTTCCCTGAATGCGTCGGATGATCTCAAGGCGCGTCGAATCACTGAGCGCCTTCAGGAATTGGCTCATCGCCTCGATACTCTGTTTTTCACGCATGGTTTTCTCCCCCATCTCCGTTACGCATCGAACTGTATCGCAGAATAATGCATATAATCATTTCGTTATATACTATAATAGGTGTAGGAGAAAATTGCAATTTTTTAAGGAAGGTGATGCGGAATGGTCATTCGACCTGTAGAGAAGAAGGATTTGCCTGCCGTTCTGACGATTTACAATGAAGGAATCGAGGACCGGATCGCGACGCTCGAGACGAAGGTGAAGGACGCCTCCTTCATCGACAGCTGGTTCGACGAACGGACGGACGTCTATGCGGCTTTCGTCGCCTGTGACGGGGACGAGATTCTCGGATGGGTCGCCCTGAATCCTTACTCGCCACGGGACTCCTACTCCGGGGTGAGTGAACTGTCCGTCTACATCACGCGGACACACCGCGGTCAGGGCATCGGCAAGCAGCTGTTGCGCGTCATCGAGGAACATGCCGTCAGCCGTAAGCTCCATAAGATCATCCTGTTCACCTTCCCGTTCAATAAGCTCGGTCAGCGCCTCTATGTACGGGCCGGTTATCGGATCGTGGGCACGTTCAAGGAACAGGGGCGCCTGAACGGCTATTATGTCGATGTCATGGCGATGGAGAAGATTCTTCCGAATGGGGAAGTATGACATTCCCCATGATTTCTGAAGACGAAAAATGCGCCTTGCCGAAATTGGAATCGGTAAGGCGCATTTTTCGTCTCAGCTCTTAGCTTCTTTTTTTTCTGGATACCGCTCCTTCCGATGCTGAAACGCCCCGTACGTAGCGGTAAGAAGGCCTCCTAGTGTTCCTGCGACAAGGTCCGTCATCGTGTCGATGTTGCCGTTCGCCTGCATCGTCGTGTTGAGCACGATGTCGGACGTGAACTCGTATAATTCCCAGAGCGCAGCTCCCGCCATCGACAACCCGAGGATATAGATGAGGACGAAACGCGTCGGCAGCTCGAGGCGTGTCTCTGTATCGAGCCGGTGCAAAAAGTCGATCGCGAGGAAGGACAGGAAGACACCGCTCAGGACGTGGAGAAAGATGTCCCACCAGCCATTTCCGTAAAGTCCGACGATCGAGCCGAGATATTGCGAAGCGAACAGAAACAGGATGTAGGCGATCTTCAAGGCAGTATCGAACTCGAACTTGAAGAAGCGCTCGATCAGCATCGGGATGAGTCCGCAGAAGACACCTGCTGCAGCCACGCTCGCATCGAACATCTCCCCTTGCATGAGTGCGACGATGAGCATGATCAGCATGAAGACGACGAATCCGATTTCAAGACCGCGAACCGGCGTGAACGGCATTTCCTTTCCTCCTCTCGGCTAATCAAGGCGCTTCAGACGGAACAATGCTATATTTGTCAAAAAGGAGTGATTCTCACATGCAAATGCGTCCATTCGGTTCGCACGACTTTCAAGTGTCCGCCCTCGGATTCGGTGCCGGGCATATCGGCGCAGACGGGATGACGGACCAGGAAGCCAGCTATCTCGTCCAAACCGTCCTCGACCGCGGCATCAACCTGCTCGACACGGCGCGCGGCTACGGCAAGTCGGAGATACGCATCGGCCAGGCCTTGAAAGGGCGCCGGGATTCTGCCATCCTTTCGACGAAGGTCGGCTACGACGTCGCCGGTCAGGAAGACTGGACATACGGTGCCGTCTCCGGCGGTATCGATCAAGCGCTCCGCCTGATGCAGACGGATTACATCGACATCGTCCATCTCCATTCTTGCACCCGGGACGTCCTCGCCCGTGGAGACGTGATCGAAGCGCTAGCGCAAGCGAAGCAGGCAGGAAAAATCCGCGCGATGGCATACTCGGGCGACGGCGTCGACCTCGCCTATGCGTTCTCGACCGGTGCGTTCGACAGTTTCCAGACATCCGTCAACCTGTTCGACCAGCGCGTGACGGACAGCTTGCCGCAGATTGCGGCGAAGAAAAAGGCGGTCATCGCGAAACGTCCTCTCGGCAATGCGCCGTGGCGCTTCGCAGAACGCCCGGCCGGCCACTATGCAGAAGAGTACTGGTTGCGATTCCAAGCGATGGGGCTCGAGTTGAAGGAGTCGTCGTGGCTCGAGACGGCACTTCGTTTCACGGTGTTCGAACACGGTGTCACGTCAAGCATCATCGGGACGGCGAACCTGTCCCATCTCGACGCGAACCTCGCGCTCCTCTCGAAGGGGCCGCTTCCTGAAGCGCGCGTCAACGAGCTGAAACAAACCTTCAAAAAACACGATCAAGACTGGGTCTCCCAGGTCTGACAAGGCTGCTCTCTCGAGCAGCCTTATTCTTTTACTTCAAGCGCTTCGATCAGTCGCTCGGTCTCCTCGGCATCCAGTCGTCCGACGCCGCGATCCTCACTCGTCAGGATCGCGCGGTTCATTCCCTCCACCCAAATCCGCCACGTCTCCACTTCAGCGTCCTCATGATGAATTTCCAAGCGCAGATTTTCCGGTGTCGCCACCTCAAAACGTTTTCTTGCGCTCCACTCGATCTTCTCGAGCGGAGCTTCGATGCGTTCGATCTCTTCATCAGATGTATACGTTTGAATGTGGTATCCCCTGCCGTCGTAATACTCGACCTGCCGCAATTCGAGCGGTTCCGTCCTGAAATTCAGATAGAACAGGACCGCCCCGGCGAGTGCGAGGATGGAGAGGATCGCCAGCAGTACCTTACCACTGGTGGACATGCCGTTTGCCTCCTCATGCACCAACCTGAACCGTTCCTTCTTTTAGAAAATGTTCCCGCTTTCCTCTCAACATATGTCAGGTTACGAACGGAGAAACAAAAAAACCTTCCCGATCACCGGGGTGTGTCGCTCGCGAGCAACGAGTAGGAATAGACGTCTCGCGCCGTTCCACCCTGTTGAAGATAACCGCGCAATACGCCTTCGCGGACGAAACCGTTCTTCTCGACCGCACGCTGGGAAGCGGGATTGTCACACGTGATGATCGCCCCGATCCGCTCCATCCCTGTCGAAAAACCGTAATCGACGACCGCACGGATCGCCTCCGTCACGTACCCCATCCCCCAGTGATCGGGGTTGAGCTCATAACCAATCTCCGTCCGTTTGTGATACGGGTTCCAGGCGTTGAAGCCGGCCGTCCCGATCATCTCGCCCGTCTCGCGCAACGTGATCGCGAAGCGGATTCCTCGTTTTTCCGCGAGCGCATTTCGGAACGATTCCGCGATCCGGACGCCCTGCTCTGGATCAGTGAACGGCTCCATTCCGTAATATTGCGTCACCTCCGGTTTGCTGAAGTTTTGATACAGGAACTCCGCATCCCCCTGCTCGATTTCACGTAGCCGAAGACGTTCGGTTTCGAGAATCGGAAACACCGCTTGCTCTGACATGTCTCTCATCCCCCTTTTGTTCCTTTCATTCTAGTGGAAGCCTGTCATTTTTACTTTTTTTTTCGAAAACGTTGTTTGAGACGATTTGAGACCGTGGTATAGTCTAGACAACGAAACAAGAACATTTGTTCTGTAATGAAAGGGATGAAGAGACATGTGGGAGTTCGACCGTTTGCCGGCGAGGCGTGTATTTTGTGTCGACAGCGTCTCTTTTTACGCCAGTTGCGAGTGTGCTTACCGCGGATTGCCCCCCTTGACGACGAAGCTTGCCGTCGTCGCGGACATCAGAAGGAGCGGATCGGTCGTGCTCGCCGCCTCCCCCGCCTTGAAGAAGCTCGGTATCAAGACAGCGAGCCGTCTCTATGAGATCGAGCGCCTGCCTTGGCAGGAGCGCCGGGAGATCCACCTCGTCGAGCCACGGATGCTCGCCTATATGAAGACGTCGGTCGCGATCACCCACATCCTGCATCAGTTCGCCCCGCCGGAAGCGATTCGTGTCTATTCGATCGACGAGACGTTCGTCGATTTGACCGGCACGGAGTCGCTCTGGGGCGACGATGCGCACGCCGCACAGATGATTCGCTCGACCATCTTCCAGCAGACCGGCATCCCGACGACGATCGGGATCGGACCGAACAACGTCATCGCGAAGATGACACTCGATTTAATCGGGAAGAAGACAGGCGTGGCTTCATGCGGATACGCCGACGTCGCCCGCCTGCTCCACCCGTTTCCGGTCGAGAAGATGTGGGGCGTCGGACGCCAGATGACGCAGCATTTGAATCGGCTCGGCATCGAGACGATCGGTGACCTCGCACATTTTTCGCTCCCGCTCCTTCACGACCGCTTCGGCGTGATCGGCGCCGAGCTGTGGCACCATGCATGGGGATTCGATGCGTCGCCGACGCTCCTTGATCCGCGAACCTTCTTTGGTTCCTCGCTGCATCGCGACCGGTCGATCGGTCACGGCGTGACACTGATGCGCGACTATTATCGTTTCGAGGAGGTCCGTCTCGTCTTGAGCGAGCTTTGCATCGATGTCGCGGCACGGGCTCGACGCTCAGGGAAGGCCGGATGGACGGTTCATCTCGGGGTCCGCTATTCCCGGACCAGTGATAAGCGTGGATTCTCCCGTCAACAGAAGCTCCCCTACCCGACATCGGATGAACGAATGATCCTCCATCACGCCCTGACGCTGTTCGAATCCTCGTTCGTCGAAGGGGAAGCGATTCGTTTCCTGTCCGTCTCGCTCGGGAAACTCGCCGACGACGGCGGGATGATGCAGCTGTCGCTGTTCGAGGACAACGGACGGAAGTGGCGGCGGCGACGCCTGCTGCGTGCAATCGACGCCGTCAACGGCCGTTACGGAAAAGGGACGTTGCGGATCGCATCTTCCTTCCTCGATACGAGTGTCGCGAAACGCCGGCTCCGTTTCGTCGGCGGGCACAAGGGAGGCGACCTGCCGTGACGCGCTATGAGGACCGCGGTAATTTGAAGTGGATCCCGTTCCTGATGCCGGAGCACGCCGCGCTTCTGCGCGAATACTACGTACGCGTCCAGAAGCTGGAGATGCCGGCGATCGACGAGCAGCTGAAGGAGTGGTGGGCGCGTGAGCTCGAGCAGGCACTGATCGACGGGACGGAGACGCGCATCATCTACTTCGAGGACGGCGGATACCGGACGGCGTCCGGCTTCGTCGAACAGGTCCGTCAGGAGGAGGAAATCCTTGTGATCCGCTCCTCTGAGAGACAGGAAATTCCGCTCGCGCGAATCATCCGAATCGAAACGGGGTAGAGCCAACTAAAGACGCGCTATCCATCCTAATCGAAAGAAAGAAGGAATCATCCATGCTCGAATGGTTCAGCTCACTGCCTGTCGTCGTCCAGGCGCTGCTCGCGGGGACGATGACGTGGGGATTGACCGCGATCGGGGCTACGCTCGTCTTCGTCTTTACGACGATCGAGCGGCACATCATGAACATGATGCTCGGGTTCGCTGCCGGTGTCATGATCGCCGCCTCCTTCTGGTCGCTGCTCGCCCCGGCTATCGCCTTTACCGAGGAGGCTGGAGGCATCGCCTGGCTCCCTGCGACGATCGGATTCTTGGCAGGCGGCGCCTTCGTCCGCCTGCTCGACTTCGCGACGCCTCACCTTCATCTCGCCTCCCCGATCGAGAAGGCGGAAGGACCGTCGACGAATCTGAAGAAGACGACGCTTCTCTTCCTCGCGATCACCTTACACAACATCCCGGAAGGTCTCGCGATCGGCGTCGCTTTCGGGGCAGCAGCCCTCAACATGGAGGGAGCGACAGTTCTTGGAGCGTTTGGTCTCGCACTCGGAATCGGGATCCAGAACATGCCGGAAGGCGCGGCACTCTCGATCCCGCTGCGCGGCGAGGGATTATCACGGGCAAAGGCGTTCCACTACGGACAAATCTCAGCCGTCGTCGAACCGATCGCCGCGATGATCGGCGCGGCAGCCGTCTATTTCGTCCAGCCGATCCTTCCGTATGCACTCGCTTTCGCGGCAGGAGCGATGATTTTCGTCGTCGTCGAGGAACTGATCCCGGAATCGCAGGCAGATGACGGATCAGACCTCGCGACGATCGGCCTGATGGTCGGGTTCGCCGTCATGATGATTCTCGACGTCGCCCTCGGATGAAAGAAAAGAAGCGTTCGTACATGTCCTTGAGGACTGCGTACGAACGCTTCTGCATGTTCATTTCCTTAAAATCCGCATCGCGTTCAAGACGGCGAGCAGCGTGACGCCGACATCGGCGAAGACCGCTTCCCACATCGTCGCGATGCCGAAGGCGCCAAGCGCTAGGAAAATCAACTTGACCCCGAAGGCGAAGCCGATGTTCTGGTAGACGATTCGGCGTGTCTTGCGTGCGACGTCGAGCGCATCGATCAGCTTTTTCGGCTCGTCCGTCATGAGGACGATATCCGCCGCCTCGATCGCCGCATCGCTCCCGAGTCCGCCCATCGCGATGCCGAGATCCGCCCGGGCAAGGACCGGCGCGTCGTTGATTCCGTCCCCGACGAAGGCGACCTTCTTGCCGTTCGTTCGCGCGAGAATTTCTTCGAGCCGCTCGACCTTCTGATCCGGCAACAGCTCCGCATAGAACCTGTCGATCCCGATTCGCTCGGCGAGCGCCTGAGCCGTCTCGTTCCGGTCGCCTGTCAACATGATCGTCTCGCGGATGCCGATGTCCTTCAAACGGAGGAGCGTCTCCTTGACATCATCCTTCAAGCGGTCGGCGATCTCGATCGCACCGAGGTACGCTCCGTCACGCGCGACATGGACGACCGTGCTTGCACCGTCGATGTCGAGCGGCGAGAGGCCCAGCTCGCGGAACCAACGGCCGTTGCCGGCCCGGATCACACCGTCCGGGAACGTCGCCTCGATACCGGACCCTGCCACTTCACGGTATCCTGTTCCGGTCTTGTCGATGTCCTTCCCATATTCCTTCATGATCGAGCGCGCGATCGGATGGTTCGAGGCGTGCTCGACTTGAGCCGCAACCTCGAGCAATTCCGACTCTGTCACGCCCCGCGGATGGAGCGCCGTCACTTCGAAGACGCCGTGAGTCAGCGTCCCTGTCTTGTCGAAGACGACCGTGTCGATATCATTGAGCGCCTCGAGATAGTTCCCGCCTTTGACGAGTACGCCGCGCTTCGAGGCCGCCCCGATTCCGCCGAAGAAGCCGAGCGGGATCGAGATGACGAGCGCGCACGGACAGCTGATGACGAGGAAGACGAGCGCACGGTAGATCCAGTCGGAGAACGTCGCTCCGTCAAGGATGAGCGGCGGGACGAACGCGAGCAACGCCGCGATGACGACGACCGCCGGTGTATAGACGCGGGCGAACCGCGTGATGAATTGTTCCGTCTTGGCTTTCCGGCTTGACGCATTCTCGACGAGGTCGAGGATTTTCGCGACCGTCGATTGTCCGAACGTCTTCTCGACCTCGATCAACAGGCGACCGTCCGTATTGACGAATCCGCCGAGGACGGAATCCCCTTCGCGGACGCGTCGCGGGACCGACTCCCCGGTCAGGGCAGCCGTGTCGACGAGCGCCTCACCCTCGAGCAGGCGGCCGTCGAGCGGGATTCGTTCTCCCGGCAGGACGACGATCCGTGTCCCGATGCTCACCGATTCCGGCGAGACGACCGTACCATCCTCGAGCATCGCCCGGTCCGGCCGGATGTCCATCAAACCGGCAATCGATTTGCGTGACTGGTCGACCGCCCGGTGCTGGAAGTATTCGCCGATCTGATAGAAGAGCATGACGGCGACGCCTTCCGCGTATTCGCCGATCGCGAACGCCCCGAGCGTCGCGATGACCATCAGGAAGTTCTCATCGAACACCTGGCCGTGCCGGATGTTCCGGACCGCCCGGACGACGACGTCACCGCCGATCAGCGCGTAGGCGATCAGGAAGAGATACAGTTCGACCGCAGTTGGCGCAAGAAACGCTGAGGCATATGCGACGACCCCGATGCCGTACCGGATCATCGTGCCTCTCCCGAAGTGATCATGATCGTGTTCATGGCTGTGGACGTGCTGATTCGTCGTTTTCTCATCTTGGTCCGATGCGAGCGTCACACCGGGCTCGAGCTCCTTGACCCGCCCGATGATCCGCGGATAGACTTCCGTCCGCGCGCTCCCTTCCTGATACGTCACGAACAGCTTCTCTCCCGCAAAGTCGAGGTTCGCTTCCGCGACGCCGTCGAGCGCCTGGATTCCACGTTCGACCTTCGCTGCGCAGTTCGCACAGTCGATGCCCTTGATGACCACTTTCTCCTTCTGTCGTTCCATTTATCTCACCCGCCTCATTCAAATGTTCGTTTGATTATAAATTCATCATACGCCTATCCGGACGAAACGACAACCCCTATTCCCTCTCATCCTTGAGAATGATATTTGCGAATAGGATGGTTTCCATTTCATTAAAATGATATGGTTTTACGTAGAATATAATGGATAAGGGAGAAACATAATGGATATCTTTGAATTACTTAAAGCGCTCCTGCTCGGCTTCGTCGAGGGGATGACTGAATTCGCGCCCGTCTCGTCGACCGGACATATGATCATCGTCGACGACATGTGGCTGCAGACGCAGGAGTTCCTCGGGAAGTACTCGGCGAACACCTTCAAGATCGTCGTTCAGCTCGGATCGATCCTCGCCGTCGTCGTCGTCTTTTGGAAACGGCTCTTCAGCCTCGTCGGTCTCTATAAGCTCGAAGGCGAGCATGACGCGACCGGCACGCACAAGCTGAAGCTGCGCCACGTCTTGATCGGTCTGCTTCCGGCAGGCGTCCTCGGCGTCATCTTCGAGGACGTCATCGACGAAAAACTGTTCTCCGTCGAGACGGTCATCATCGGACTCGCCGTCGGTGCGTTCCTGATGATCGCAGCCGACAAGCTCGGACCGAAGGAGATCAAGACCCACACGCTCGATCAGATCACCTACAGACAGGCAGCCTTGATCGGTCTGTTCCAGTGCCTTTCGCTCTGGCCCGGCTTCTCGCGCTCCGGTTCGACGATTTCGGGCGGTGTCTTCCTCGGTCTCAACCACCGGACGGCAGCGGACTTCACGTTCATCATGGCCGTTCCGATCATGATGGGCGCGAGCCTGATTTCCCTCGTCAAGAACTGGGAGTACATCAACGCAGGCGACTTCGGCTTCTACGCCGTCGGTTTCGTCAGCTCCTTCATCTTCGCCTTGCTGTCGATCCGCTTCTTCCTGAAGCTGATCAACAAGATCAAGCTCGTCCCGTTCGCCATCTACCGGCTCGTGCTCGCAGCAGTACTCGCGTTCATCCTCTATACATGAGGATGAACGTTTTTTGTTTTTCCATGAAACTAATTTCTGGCGAATATGGGTATAGAAGAATTGTAGTCAGAAAAAGAGAAGGAGTGAATGCTAGTGGCACGTCGCAATCGAAGCGGATCGAAACTTCCGCTGATCATCGGAATCGCAGTCGTCGTCCTGATTGCTTTCCTCGCAATCGGACAGTATAACAACCTGGTCAATCTCGAAGAGGACGTCGACAACAAGTGGGCCCAAGTCGACAATCAGATCAAACGCCGGGCTGACCTCATCCCGAACCTCGTCAACACAGTCAAAGGAGTCGCGGGACAAGAACAGAAAGTTTACGGGGATATCGCGAAGGCACAGGCTAGCCTCGCGCAAGCCGCAACGACGGAGCAGACCATCCAGGCCGATCAGCAGGTGACGACGTCACTTCGCGGATTGATCGCCCTGCAGATGACCTATCCTGAATTGAAGTCGAATCAGCAGTTCCAGGCATTGATGGACAGCTTGGAGGGGACGGAGAACCGTCTCGGAATCGCGCGCAAGGATTACAATGACGTCGTGACGACGTATAATAAGAAACGCCGCAGCTTCCCAACGAGCTTGTACGCAAGCGTATTCGGCTTCGAGAAGAAACCGTACTATGAAATCTCGGAAAGCGACCGGGAAAACCCGACCGTCGATTTTGAAAGTGATTCGCAATGATTTGGCGTCGGACGCGTCTGTTCCTTGCCGCGTTCCTCGTCCTGTTCATGACGGCTCCAGTCGCGCAAGCGGTGACAGAGCGAACGGGAGCAGCCTTCTTCATCCAAGATGATGCCAACATCCTCTCGGCAAGCGAAGAAGCAGAACTCGCCCGGCTCGGCGAAGAGCTCGAGCGGTATACGACGGCACAAGTCGTCTTGAAGACGGTGCCTGACCTGAAGGGCCAGGATCTCAGCACTTACGCGAACGAGACGTTCCGTGCACAAGGAATCGGTCAGGAAGGTGCAGACAACGGCGTCCTCGTCGTCGTCGCCCCGAACGAGACGTCACGTAACTTCCGGATCGAGGTCGGCTACAAGATGGAAGGCATCATCACCGATACGACGGCAGGTCGCATCCTGGACGAGAATGCCGTCCCTTACCGTGAGACCGGTGAATGGAACAAGGCAGCGGCTGAAACCTACAAAGCCGTCGTCAGCGTCGTCTCGAAGGAACAGCCGCTCGAGGCTTCCGACCCCGCACCGCAATCCGAAGGCGGACTCAGTTTCTGGACGAAGGTACTGATCGGTGCAGGACTCGTCCTGTTGATTTTCCTCGACATGAAGTTCACCGGCGGCATGTTCTTCTTCGCGATTCTCAACATCCTCTCGTCCGTCCTGCGGGGCGGCGGGGGCGGTGGCGGAAGCCGCGGTGGGGGCGGAAGCTCCGGCGGCGGCGGCGCGGAACGCTGAAACCAGAAAGGAATCGATGCATGTCAGTCATCCAGTTCATCACGATCTATTACCTGCTCTTCTCCCTCATCGGATTCGTCTCGATGTGGCAGGATAAGCGAAAAGCACGAAACGGACAGTACCGCACGCCGGAATCGACCTTGCTCGCCATCGCCTTCCTCGGCGGCGCGCTTGGGACGTTCGTCGCGATGCAGACCTTCCGTCATAAGACACAAAAAGCGAAATTCCAGTTGCTCGTCCCGCTTGCGATCCTGTTGCATGCGACGGGCTGGATCCTCGCGACACGTTGAGGCACTCGGGTCTTCCCCTGAGTGCTTTTCTTTTTCCATTATCAGGTAATGATGCAGTATACTGAAAGAAAACGTCTCAGAAAGGGGTCTTCATGAAACTACTTTCGCGGCTCGTCTTCCTCTCCCTTCTTCTCTTCTCCACTCCAGCCCACGCATTGTCCTGGGCCTACCCGTTCGTCGTCTGGGACGGGAAGGTATATGAAGTGAAACAGGAGAACGTCATTCCGAAAGAGGAAGTCGGCAAACGGATCGGCGAGGTCAAGACGATTCCGAACGACATGACGGGTCGTTATTACGGGGACGCGTCGAACATGTATCCGAAAGGAACGGCCTATCACGCCATCGAGGGGAAAAATCGGGATAAGACGATCGCCGTCAAGGACGACGGCCGTTACGTCGAAGCGGTCTATCGGTATGATTCCCCGTTCCACGTCCTCGACATCTTGACGAACCCGCTGTTCCAGATCGTCATGCTCGTCCTGATCAGTCTGCCGATTGCCTTCTTCATCCGGAACGCCATCCGGCGCAGACGTTCGTAATTCACGGAAATGCTTTTTTGGCATGCTAGAATCAAATCATCACGATGAAAAGGAAGTGCGCCTATGTTCACCGCTTTTGCACGCCAATCCGTATCGGACTAAACGCGCGGGAGCCAACTCGTTCTCGCAGCAAAAGGAGAACTAACATTGATCGATATCTTTAAAGGAAAACAGCTGATCATGACACCGAACCGCGACGGGGACGCCACTGTCCTTGCCGCCTGGGAGGAGGATGCACGCTTTCTCCGTTTCATGGACACGGATCGCGCCTATCCCCGTTCGTACGAGACGATCGCGGAGTCCGAGAACCGCGAGAGCGAGCATTTCTCGTTCCGTCTGCGGACGAAGGACGAGGAACGCCTGATTGGTTTCATCGCCCTGCACGGCGTCGAATGGAACAACCGGACAGGGTCGCTCGCGATTGGCATCGGCGACCCGGCCGACCGGGGAAAAGGTTACGGGCTCGAGGGCATCCACCTGCTCCTCCGATACGCCTTCCACGAACTCGATCTGTACCGGGTCTCGCTCGACGTCATCGCCTACAACGACAGTGCTGTCCGCGCATATGAGAGCGCCGGTTTCCGTCTCGAAGGACGACAGCGGGAGGCCGTCTACCGGGACGGCGCACGCTATGACCGGCTTTATATGGGCATCCTGAAGGCTGAATGGGTCAATCCTTTCTGAATACGAACAAGCACCGCGCGGAGACGTCTCCGGCGGTGCTTGTTCGTGCTCAGAGCGTCTTTTGGTACAGCCGGGTCTCGTCACCCGTGACATAATAGCATGCCCCGCCGTCCTCGAATCCATGCCGTTCATAATACCCGACATGGTCCGTCGCGAGGTGCAGCGCCGTGAACCCTTTTCGTCTCGTCTCTTCTTCTGCATGCACAAGCAACGCGCCGCCGATTCCTGCGCCGCGTCTGTCTTCATCGACGTACAAACAGCCGAACCAGGGCGTCAGATCCTGACGGCTGACGAGGTCGACCCGAAGCAGCGCATAGTTCGCGATCATCGCTCCCCCGTCAAGCGCTATGTAGAAGCGCGGCAGACTTTCAGTCGTCACGCATGACGCCCGCATACAATCTTCGTAAAACATCCGATTGTCCATGTTCCCCCACTGATTCGCAAACCGGTCCATCGCCTGCACAAGCAGCTCCGGACGTGTACTCAACTCGATGATTTCCATCGTTCCCTCCCCCTCTCGCCTTCAGTATAATGCCACCTCTTTCGATTCCCTTTTTGTTCGACAGGAAAGAGGGGCTACCGGTACACTTGAGAGGAAATGTATCCAATCCAAAAAAGGGGGCAATGCAATGGAATACGTGACATTGAACAACGGCGTGAAGATGCCGCAGCTTGGATACGGGGTCTTCAAAGTACCGGAAGAGGAAGTATACGAAGCCGTCCTGACGGCACTGAAGGCAGGTTACCGCTCGATCGACACGGCGATGGTCTATCAGAACGAGGCTGGCGTCGGCCGGGCAATCCGTGACTCCGGCATTCCGCGTGAAGAAATCTTCCTGACGACGAAGGTCTGGAACAAGGACCAGGGCTACGAGGAGACGCTCACAGCCTTCGAGACGAGCCTCGGGAAGCTTGGCGTCGACTATGTCGACCTCTATCTGATCCACTGGCCGATGCCAAAACACGATCGCTACGTCGAGACATGGAAGGCGCTCGAGAACATCTATTCAAACAAAAAGGCGCGCGCGATCGGTGTCTCGAACTTCCACGTCCCTCATCTCGAACGGCTGCTTGCGGAAACGGAAATCGTGCCGGCCGTCAACCAGATCGAATTGCATCCGTATCTTTCGCAACAGGAGATTCGCGACTACTGCAAGGCGCACGGCATCATCGTCGAGGCCTGGAGCCCGCTCATGAAGGGGCGCGACGCGCTGAACGACCCGGTCATCACGGAAATCGCAGAGGCGCATGGCAAGACGCCGGCGCAAGTGATCTTGCGCTGGCATCTCGAGCACGGCATCGTCGCCATCCCGAAATCGGTGACGCCTCACCGGATCGAAGAGAACCTCGACGTGTTCGACTTCTCCCTGACAACGGATGAAATCGCGCGAATCGATGCACTCAACCGAAACGAACGGACCGGCTCGAACCCGGACGAGCTTCATAAGACCGAATTATGACCAGCAGACCGCGGGCTGACGTCCGTGGTCTTTTCCGTGAAAAAAGGCTGCCGAATCGGCAGCCTGATCTGTATCATAGTCTCTCTTCAGATCCATCCTCACGCCGGACGTGGAACTCCTCGCGGCGTACCTGTTCGCGGATCGTCTCGATGTGCTCCTTCATTTCTTTGCGGATGACGATCTCCTCGACGACGACCGGCTTCTTGACGAGGACGACCCGCTCCTCGATCACCTGGATCCGGATATGGTCACCTTCCTCGATCGTCCGGATGCCGGGACGGTCGAACTCATACCCGTCGAGTTCGATCGGCTGTTCGATCTTGTTCCGTTCGACGATGACCTCTTCCTTGACGACCGGAACGTCGAAAACCTGCTCCTCCTCGATCACTTCCCGGTCAAGGACGACCTCACCTGTCTGGACGCGCTCCTTGTCGATCCGGAGCTGTTCCTCGTGAAGTTCCATCGTCTGCTCTGTCCCGTTCGGAGTCGTTTCCTCCCGGTCGAACGACAAGTGATGATCCTCATGCCGTGTTGTGTCATGCTCCGGTTTGTAGGCGCCGGTCTGCTCCCGGTCGTGCGGAAGATGGGTGCGCTCCGCCTCGAGTGCGGGCTCTTCTTGTTTTTGTTGCACGCGCTCCGGTTCCTGCCGTTCGACCGGCTTTCCGCCATTGCGTCGACGCTCGAGCCGTGAACCCGTCATCGGAGGTTCATCCATCACCGGAATATCGCTTTCCTTCGTCAAAAAACGTGCTTTCTGCTTCTCGAGCCATTCGCTCGCAGGAGAGAGTGGAGTTCCCTGTCTTTCTTCCTTCGGCTCCGGGACAGGTTCGACATAGGTCGGATCCGCATAGAGAAACAGCGCACCATGCTTGACCTCCCGTTCATATTGATCAATCTGGTCCCCCGTCAGATTCATCGTCGCGAGCAGACGGCGAATCCCGTTCTCACCTGAGACGATCGAGGAGAGCTGACCTTTGATCGATTCCTCGCCCATCCCTTCCCGGACGTGAATCCCTGTCTGTGATTGGATCAAACGGGCATCCGACGGATTTTTCGTGACGACATACATCTTGTCCTCCGGATATCCTTGTGCCTGCAGTTCCCGTGCGCGCTCCATCAAAGCTTGTTCATTCCCATAGCTGTGTGCAATCACTGGTCGTTCCATACTGACTCCTCCTCAATGCGCTTCATGTAACTGTTTATACCCTGCTTGCTTATAGCGTAGTCCTCAAAAAAGGATGGCTCCCTCGTAAGAGAGCCATCCTTGGTCTTCTTGAATCCTCGACTTATAGGAGGCCGTCGCGGTTGCGGCGATCCAGGTCATTTCCATGGTCGCGATCACGATCGACTGCACTTAGATCGTCACGCGTGTCGAGACCATCACGGTCGCGGTCGCGCAGACGTCCTTCTTCACCGTCGATATGAGCTTCTTCCTTACGGACTGTCTCACGGACCGTCTCCGTGTCTTCGACCGTTTTCTTGCCGACGACGATCTCTTCAGAAACTACACTGTCCTTCGAGACGTTGACACGCTCTTCTGTGATCGGTACGCGAATCTCGTCGCGACCCGTTACCGTGTCATCGAACGAATGATTCGTCGCCTCGCGTCCTTCGACCGAGCGGCGCTCGACATAGACCTCGTCATGCTCGACGGGTACGTCGACGCGAGCTTCATGTTCGACGACTTCCTTCTCGACACGGACTTCGCCCGTTTGGACACGTTCCTTATCGATTTGGAGGCGTTCTTCGTGAAGCTGAAGCTTTTGCTCGTCCGTCAGATCCGTACGATCCATGATGTCGCGATCCATCCCGGCAGTGTTCGTCCGGTCAAGTTCACGATCACGCGAGCCGTCCATACCGACCCCACCTACACCGAGCTGTGATCCGACGCCGTTCAAGTTTGCTTCATGCGTCTTCTCACCGCTGCCGTAACGTCCCGAGACATCGCGGCTCGTGTCCGTGTCCTCGAAGTTCAATCCTTCGCGGACGTCCGCAAGAAGGACGAATCCGCCATTCTCGATATCGTTATAGTGACGTGAAGTCTCTTCGTCCGAAAGTCCGAGATTGCGGAATGTGTGGCGGACTTCCTCGTCACTGCTTGTCGCTCCCATGAAACGGTCGAGCCATGATGGCTTCGTCGATTTCACTTCTGCTGCAGTTTGTCCCCGAACCATTGAGAGGTCTGATTTATCTTTCACCACGACATACAAGTCTTCCTCGCGGTAGCCCTGTGCATGGAGCTCATCAATTTTGGAAATCAATTCCGATTCTTGGTAGTATGTTCCTACATAGCGTTTCGTATTCATGGTTGATCATCCTTTCCTCATTCAACTTTTCAGGTAAGCTTCTGCTCTCCTGCTGTAGTGAGAGTATTCCCCTACATCTCAGAATGAAGCGTCAAATCAACGTTTTTCCAGCTTTGTAATATAACCGTAATTTATCTTGAATGAAAGACTATTCAGTCAAATTCACTATTTCTTCATTATAATTTCACGTCTTCAAACCCTGATATCACGTCAATATTTTCAATCCGACTGCGGACGCGATGATCAAGCCGATGAAGAATAATCGTTTGGCGTCCCGCGGCTCCTTGTAGACGATCATGCTCAAAATCGCCCCGCCCGATGCCCCGAGACCGGTCCAAACGGCGTAGGCGACGCCCATCGGCAGCTCCTTCATCGCGAGCGTCAGCAGGAGGAAGCTCATGCCGAAGCTTGCGATCAGGTAGACGAGAGACAGAACCCCCCGCTTTTGATTCAGCCGGTTGATCGCGAGAACGCCGAGCATCTCACCTATACCGGCCAGTACCAGATAGATCCATTCCATATCATGCCTCCTCCTTCGTCGCTTGTTTCAATCCAATGACCCCGATCAGGAGCGTTCCAATCAAGATGAGTTTCACCGGGTCCGCCTCCGCCCCGAACCAGATGATGTCGGCACAGACGGTCCCTGCCGTCCCGAGCCCGACGAACACGGCATAGACGGTCCCGACAGGCAATTTTTCACTCGCCTTGATCAATACGAAGAAACTGACGAGGATGCTGACGACCGTCCCACTCCACTCAAGAGCCGTGTCCGCATGTTTCAAGCCAATCACCCAGAATACTTCAAAAAATGCTGCACCGAAAACTGCCAACCAATAACGATTCATTTATCTCTCCCCCTAAAATTTAAGAACAAAAAGCCCGGGAGCCTCATCCTCTCCGAATCCCTCACCATGTCAGGTGTGATTCAAATAGGTGGCTCCCGGGCTTTTCTCCCGCCGCTGCGCTGTTAAGCGTTCCTCCCTCGGACCAGACCGTGCAAGCACGCGGAACCCTAGAGGATGACTGTTCTTTTGTTCCCACCATGCTAGCACAAGAAAATTTCTCCGTCAATTCGCTTCGGGCGAACAGGATTCCGCCGGACGATAGCTAATTTTAACAACAAGCCATCGCAAAAGGAGGAGACCATCTTGCGCTATAAAATCAACGATGAATTGAACGTCCGCCGCTTCACCCCGGACGATCTAGATGCTGTCCATGCCTACGCTTCCCAGCCGATCGTCAGCCAGTACCAGGCTTGGGGGCCCAACTCCGCGAGCGATACGAAGGCCTACTTGCATGAGGCGCTGCAAAGTGAGCTTGAAAGTCCGCGCCGTCGCTACGTCTTCGCCGTGACACGTTCGGATGATACGGCAATCGGTGCAGGCGAACTGATCATCACCGACCTCGAACACCGGACGGCAGAAATCGGCTACATCCTTTCTCCGGACGAATGGGGTCATGGATATGCGACCGCCATCGCGAACTTCCTGCTCGAGTTCGGTTTCGAGCGGCTCGAGCTTCACCGGATAACGGCGACATGCGATCCGCGGAACGTCGCATCGGAACGCGTCCTCCAAAAGGTCGGAATGACGAAGGAGGGTCATTTGCGCGAGAACGTCTATCTCGAGGACCATTGGCGCGATTCGCTCGTCTACGGCATCCTCGAATGGGAATGGCAAGTCGACCACGAAGAGGACGGGGCATGATCCCCCGTCCTCTTTCGTTCCATTCATTTCATCCGTTCAAGTACCGTCTGCTGCATCGGCACGTCCCCCATCGTCACCGTCCGCTCGATGAAGGCATATCGCTTGCCGTCGACCTCGAACTCCCGGTTCCCGAGATAACGGACGTTCCGCCCGTCCTGCCGAAGCTTCTCTTCGATTGCGCGGACATGGCTCTGCGTATCATAGTATCTTTCATCGAATGTCATCGCGATGTTATCCTTGCGATAGCCCATCATATAATTGAACCCCCACCAAAAGACAAGTGCTCCGGCGATCACCAATACGAATTCCATAAAATCCCCTCCCTGTCTTATTTTACGAATCAATCCACTTCAGGTTCCCTTTAATTCACATATTATCAAAAATCCTTCAGATTGAATCTTTTGCATCATGGAGACCTGTCCCGTTTCGATGCTAAAATTGAAAAAACACTACTTCCAACGAAATGAGGACGATTCATGGACCGCTTCAAAAAAGGGATCGCGCTTGGCGCAGCCTCCCTCCTGCTCTTCAGCAGTTTTCCGCTTCCGGCTTTCGCGGAGTCTTCCGAGACGGCAGTCGTACAATCCGGGCCGACCCGTTACACAGTCGCTGACAGCCCGCTCTATTCCGCTCCTGGTGTCGCATCCGGTGCCACACTCAAAAAGGGCGAGGAGGTCACGATGCTCGAAGAAGCCGACGGTTATACGCAGATCAGGCTTAGTGATGACTCGCTCCATTACATCGAGGCGACGATGCTCAGCACTGAGCCACCGGCCGTTACATATGAACAGACAGACCTTCTTTACGCCAAACAAAAATTGAGCGTCCTTGCGGAAGCGAAGTCTGACGCAGCAACATCAGGTGAGATCGCATTTGGCGAAGCCGTCGCCGTCTTCGGCACGGAAGGAGAATATGCGCGCGTCAAGGTCGGCTCAGGCTACGGATATGTGCCGAGCAGCCTGCTCGGTGCAGAACCTGCCTCGATCGGCCAGCGTTACGTCCAACGTGATACGGAATTGCTTCGCGCCGGGACGGTAATCGGGACGCTGAAAACGAACGAACGAATCGCTGTCTACGGAAGTGAAGGTGACTGGACACGCGTCAAGACCCCAATCGGCTTCGCCCTTGCCAAGACTGCTGACCTCGGGAACGCCCCACTCAAGACCGGCGCCCGCTACGCCGCCCGCAAGACCTCTGTCACGATCGATGGGCAGATCACTGGCACGTTGAAGACGAACGACCGCATCGCGATCTACGGAACGGAAGGTGAATGGACGCGCGTCAAGTCCGGAGAAGCATACGGTCTCGTCCTGACGGCACATCTCAGTCCCGTCCCCGTCAAGACCGGGGACCGCTACGTCGCGAAGACGACAGTGGTCAAAAAGGACGGGAAGACGATCGCGACGCTCAAGTATGGAACGAAAATCACCGTCTACGGCACGATCGGGACATCGGTTCGAATCAAGATCGGTACCGCCTTCCATCTCATACCAGCGTCAGCTCTATCCCTGACGAAGCCAGCGCCTTACGAGGCGATGGGAAAACGCTACGTGACGCACGATGATTTGACGGTGCGTTCGAAGGCTTCGCTAAGCGGCAAGAAGGTCGCGGCGTTCGATCGCGGAAGATTGATCGAGACATATGGCACGTCCGGCTACTGGACGCGCGTCAAGGTCAAAAGCGGCTATGCCTACGTGGCATCGAGCTCGCTCAGTCTCAACAAGCCGAAGGCCAAACCGAAGAAGGGGACGATTTTTTATGTCCAGCTCGACCGGACACCGCTCTTCGCGACCGACGTCGCCTACAGCACACCGAAGGCTTATTTGAAGAAAGGGACGAAGCTCACCGGTCTCCGCTCGATCGACGACGATTTTTGGCAGGTCCGTCTTCCGAACGGCACGACGGGATACGTCATCAATCCATACATCAGCATCGTCAAACCGGTGAACACGAAACAGACACCCGTCTCCGTCAAGAAACGCTATGTCGTCAAGTCGACGACGTCGTTCTATGCGCGTCCGGGCGGTGCGAAAAGCGGGTTGATCGAAAAGGACACACGGATCTATCCAAGGTACAAGGTCGGTGACTACTACATCATCCAGGACGGCTGGAGCTCCGTCTATCTGCCGGCGAAGCACGTCTCCATAACAAGCGACTCGCTACTCTATAAGAAGGCCGACACGGCACGCGAGCGACTGATCGCTGCTGCTGTCCCGCACCTCGGGACACCGTACACCTGGGGATCGCAAAACCCGCTCAACGGCGGTTTCGATTGTTCGGGACTGATCCACTATGCCTCGAACAAGGCGGGCAAGACCGGAGGCCGGACGAATGTCAGCGGCTACTGGTACGGAGGTTTCTTCAAGGCACAGCGGACCACGATCACGAAAGGAAAACGCGGCGACCTGATCTTCTTCGCGAACACCTACAAGAAAGGTCCATCCCATATCGGAATCATGCTCGACTCGACCCGCTTCATCCATGCGGGCGGAACGCAACTCCAGATCAACTCGATCTACGAGCCGCGCTGGCAAAGCCACTTCCTCGGATACAAATCGTTATGACAAAAAATGCTGCCCTCCCATCGCGGAAAGGCAGCATTTTTCGATTGAACGTTCAAATTTCCTCGTAGCGCGCCACTTGCCGATCCGCAAGCAACGGTGCGATTCGTTCCCGGTAATTCGCATAGTGTTCCGAAGCGACGTGAAGGTCGAGTGCCGCAGCGTCCCGGTAGACCTCATAGAGCATGAACACCTTGTCATCCTCGAGCGACCGGTGGAGCTGATACAGCAGACACCCTTCCTCTTTCAACGTCTCTTCCCTCACCTCAGCGAGAATAGCCTGAACAGCTTGCCCGTCCTTCGCGGTCAGAACAGCCTGTACGACGATCTTAGACATCTGAATCCCTCCTTCTGCCTCTCTGTTCCCCTCCTGAAGGTGCCATAATCCTTTGCAGGGCTTCCGATCGTCTATCACGAAAGGAGGGACACGACGTTTTTGAAAGGAGATGCCATATGATCCAGCAATTGTTCTCGAACCTCGACCAGCTCGCTGACGAGATCAGCGCCATCCGCCGGGACCTGCATCGCCATCCCGAGCTCTCGTTCCAAGAGACACGGACACCACGATTGATCCAGGAATATTACGACATGCTCGACATTCCTTGGCGCACGGTCGGCGGCCGTGGCGTCGTCGCGACGTTGGCAGGAGCCTCCCCCGGAAGGACCATCGCAGTCCGGGCCGACTTCGACGCCCTTCCGATACAGGAGGAGACGTCGCACTCCTTCCGCTCGATCGTTCCCGGTGTCATGCATGCCTGCGGTCATGACGGGCATACGGCGCTCGTCCTCGGTCTCGCGAAGGCCCTTTCGAACATGCGGGAGAGCCTGAGCGGGTCCATCGTCTTCATCCATCAGCACGGCGAGGAGGTCTTCCCGGGCGGTGCCGTCCAGATGATCGAGGATGGCTGTCTCGACGGCGTCGACGCGATCTTCGGCACCCATCTCGAGAACGACCTTCCTGTAGGCACGATCGGTTGCCGTGAAGGATATACGCTCGCAGCGATCGATGAGTTCGAAATCGTCGTCCACGGCCATGGCGGGCATGCCATGGCTCCGCATCAGACGAAGGATGCTCTCGTCGCTGGAGCCCAGCTCGTCTGCAACTTGCAACATCTCGTCAGCCGCCGGGTCGATCCGTTTGAACCCGCCGTCGTCGCGATCGGTTCGTTTCATTCAGGGACTGCCCCGAACATCGTCAACGGCGAGGCACGAATCGTCGGAGAGATCCGCGTGTTCGACAAGGCACTGCGCCACAAACTCAGGCAGATGATCGAGCAGGTCGCGTCAGCGACATGCAGCGCGATCGGCGCGACCTATACCATCGACTTCACGACAGGGTATCCCTCTTTATGGAACCACCCAGTCGAGACGGATGAAATCAGGCAGGCAGCGGGCACTTTCCTCGAGCCGCATCACGTCCGGACCGTCAAGCCCGTCATGGCGGCCGATGATTTCGCCTATTACCTGGAACGGGTACCGGGTTCTTATTTCTTCACCGGCTCCGCGAAATCGGAAGAGGAGACATTCCCTCAGCATCATCCGAAGTATGACATCGATGAACGTTCCCTGCTCGTCGGAGCGAAAGTGCTCGGTTCGACGCTTCTGCGCAGTCTCGGTCGGGCCGGAACCAGCCAGTAAAAAAAAGGAATAGGTCTATTCCGAAAAATGGGAATAGACCTATTAGATTTCACAAAATTACTGAACGGAGGCCAGGCGGCGATGCGTTACCATGAGCTGTTTCAACAAGAGATTTCAAGCATCCCTGGTGTCGATTCCATCTCCTATTCCGATCCAGCGGAGTTGCGCGGAACGTCCAGGGTTTTCCACGCGACGCTCCACACCGGCTTGTTCTGTTTGTCGATCGCCTTCTCTCCGCCAGATGAGGGTCCGGCCGATCACCATGAGCACTTTCCCGCCTGGTCGCTTTCATTCGAGTTCCTCGTCGATGCGGGAGGCGAATTCTCCGGTATCTCCCTATCGCCGGAAGAAGTTCTTTCCTCAGCGAACATCTTGGCTGACGTACTGCGCTTCATCCGATTGACCGGGGTCACAGCACTTTCGATCACGTCCCACGACTATCCTGTCGATTTGGCAAGCTTGCGCCATATCATCGAGACTGCACTCGGGATCCTGACCCCGCCGCTCAGCGACGGACAAATCACCCTCATGGACTCAGCGAACGAGAGGCATTACTTCGAACTTCAATTCGACCTGTTGCTTTGATTCTTCAGCGACTTCTCGACTCGCGTAACGCTTTCCTTCGCTTCCTCCATCATCCGTCCAAACAGTTCTTCGACTGTCGGAACGTCCGCGATCATCCCGGAGACGAGACCGGCATTGACATACCCTTTCGTCTCATCCCCTTCGATCGCACCTTTGACGTGAAAGGCCTCGGCCGTCCGTTCATTGAAACGTTCAACAGTCATGCCGTCCTTCTCCGCCTCGATCACCTGTTCGACGTAAGGACCGTCGAGCACACGGCGGACGCGGCCGACCGAACGGCCGATGATCCGTGTCCCCCCGTCATCCGACTGGAGCAGATGCTGCTTATAGTTGATGTGGACATCCGCCTCGGCTGTCGCGATTAGGCGCGTACCGAGCTGAACACCGGCCGCCCCAAGCAGGAAGGCGGCAGCGAGTCCGCGTCCGTCACCGATTCCGCCGGCAGCGAAGACCGGGATGCTGACCCGGTCTGTGATCTGCGGGATGAGGGTGAACGTCGTCAGTTCGAGGTTCGAATTGATCCCTGCCGCCTCGAAACCTTCCGCGACGAGATAGTCGACTCCGGCCGCTTCCGCTTTCAGCGCGTGCTTGACGGACGCGACGAGCGCGATGACCTGGCAAGCGGCAGCGTGCAGGCGTTCGACGTAAGGGGCGGGATTACCGGCTGACAAGGAGACGACCGGAATCTCACGGGATATCGCAAGTTCGATCAGCTCCTCTGTATACGGCGATACAGTCAGGGCGATGTTGAGGGCGAACGGCTGATCAGTCAGTCTCCTCGTCTCGGTGATCAAGCGATCGACCTCACCTGGCGTCATCGTTCCGCAACCGATCGTCCCGAGTCCGCCTGCGTTCGAGACAGCGGCAGTCAATGGCGCATTGCTGATATTGCCCATCCCGCCCTGGATGATCGGCAGGCGGATACCGAGTCTTTGACAGATATCTTTCACTTTTAAATCCCTCCGTACCTAAGATGTTATACTAAGAGCAAGAACGAACTATTCATGACGAGGGGGATCCACCTATGCAAATTCCGTATCAAGGCAAAACGCCGCAACTCGAAAAAAACGTCTTCATCGCCCCAGGCGCCTATCTGATCGGGGAAGTGACGATCGGTGAGGAGTCGACGATCTGGTTCAACGCCGTGCTTCGCGGTGACGAGGGACCGATCACGATCGGCAAACGCTGCAGCATCCAGGACAATGCGACGATCCATCTGTATGAAGGTGCCCCCGTCGTCGTCGAGGACGAGGTCACGGTCGGGCATAACGCGATTCTCCACGGGTGCCATATCGGACGCCGCTCGATCGTCGGGATGGGTGCGACGATCCTCGATCATGCTGTCATCGGCGAGGAGTGCATCATCGGCGCGAACACGCTCATCCCGTCCGGAAAAAAGATTCCGCCCCGCTCGCTCGTCATCGGTTCACCGGGCAAGGTCGTCCGTGAGCTGAACGCACAAGACCTCGAGATGATCCAGGAGTCGATTGATTCCTACGTCGATAAAGGATATGCCTTCCGCGCAGAGCTCGAATCATAAGATGAACGTCTCTTCATCCGTGAAGAGGCGTCTTTTTTTGTTCGATCCAGCGCTTTTTGTCTGCCCGTTCGAGAAAAGTCTCTTGATTCCCGTAAAGGCGGATGACGTCGCGAATCTCGTCGCCCCGGTAGTAGGGATTCCTGTTATTCGCGAGCGCCGGGTAGCCGGAGCCGCGTTGCAGATAGTCGGACGTCGCGACCGTATACCAGCGCTCCATCTCTATCGGGTGCTCTCCGACATCGACGCGTTCGATTCGTCCAGCGCGGTGTTCGACCGTCATGCCGGAGACATGGAGCCGCCCGACGAAACGTCCGCGGAATCCGGGCCCACGCCCTTCCGCGAGACAGACCTGCGCGTCGAGTGACTGTTCGAGTGATTCGATCAGATGCTTGCCTTGGATTTCGAACGACGTCGGATTGAGCGGCGACGGCGACACCTCGATCAGTTTTCGTTCCGAGACATGGTCGAACAGCCCGGCGTTCGCGATGCCGCTGTTGATCAGGCCGATCTCGCATCCGAGCAGGTCGCGCAGTCCGTCCGCGATCAGGTTCGACAGCGGGTTCTCCTCGACGACGTCGTGCCAGAGGGCTGCTTCGAGCGGGTAATAGGGACGACTCAGCGTCTCGATCGCCTTCTTCTTGTTCACTTTCATCAGCTCCATCAGATCCACTCGCGGCTCTTCCTGCGCCGTCGGGAGCGATGCCGAGGAAACCAGCTTGACGCCGTCCTCCGTCACGTCGAGTACGATCACCCCGATGTGCTCTCCTTGCTGACCGGCGCTGTGATGGATGACGCCGTTTACGAGCCTTGCCTCCGGGAACAGCTTATGGTCGTGCGCCGATATGATGACGTCGATGCCTTCGAGCGTTTCCGTGAGACGCGTGTCCGCCTTCGTCCCGACGTGACTAAGCAAAATACAGACGTCGTGTTCAGCCGCAGCCGCGAGTTCCCCCCTGATCGCCTCCTCATAATCCGACACATGGATGCCAAGCCCCTCATTGAATTCCACCATGTCCGGTGAGACGCCGACGATCAGGATGCGGAGACCGTTCTTTTCGACGACCACACTCGATTTGACACCTGAAAATGCCGAACGGTCCGCCTTGAACAGATTTGCGCTCAGGAACGGGACGCGGCTCGCCGAAGCCATCACTTCGAGCGTGTCTGCTCCTTTGAACATCTCGTTGTTGCCGATCGTCAGCGCATCGTATCCGACCGCCTCGAGCAGATCGACTGCGGCAAGCCCATTCGTGCCGCGATATTCGATGCTTTTGAAGTCGGCGAAGTCCCCGCCGTCGAGCAGGAGCGTCTCCGCTTCCTGACGTTTTGCGATCAAGGTCGCCGCGCGATAGAAGTTCGCGAAATGGCTATGTATGTCGTTCGTATGGATGATGCTCAGTCTTGTCATGTCGTTTCCCCCATTTCTTCACGACCCTTTCGCCAATTCCATTTCCAAATCCTTCAAAAAGCGGCTCCGGATTTATCCGGGCCGCCATTCATCTCATCGCTCCGCAAGCAACGGATGATCCGTCGCGTCGTACAGGTCGTCTTTCTTCTTCAAATCGTTGCCGTGCTGGAAGATCTCCTCGAAGAAGGCGCTTGCCGGCTCCGCGAGCAACCGGTAGTACTGGCTGAACAGCAGGGCGGCGTGGTTTCCGCTCCACTGTGCCGGCAGGAGCTCCTTCGGTAAGCCGGGATCGACGAAGAGAAACTTCCGGTACTCATGGACGAGCTTCGTCCGTTCGACGAAGCATTCCTCGTTCGACATCTCGCCTTGCTGGATCAAGCTCTGATGGACGATGTACTGGCTGCTGTAGGAAGCGATGAACGCTTCATACCGGGCTGCGATCTCGTCAAGCGGCCAGCCGCGTTCGACGAGCGAGGCGTCCTCCTGCGGACCTTTGTACTTCGCCTCGAAGAAATCGACGTATTCCTCGATTCCGTAGGCCTCGATCAATCGGTCGACTTCCTTCTCGAGCGGGTTCGGTGAGATCCAACAGCCGTTCGACAGGTTGCCGAAGCCGCTCCATAGCAACTCTTTTCGTAACTCGTCACGCACCTGGCGCTTCTCTTCCGGGATCGTATACATGAGAATACGCCACTTCGCGTCCCACTCGTGAGGCGTCAGCTTGTAGATCCGGGCTGCCGCCTCCTCCATCCGCTCGATGCCGCGAGGCGTCAGGGAGTAGACACTGCGGGTCCCTCTTTTCTCGGACGTCAGCCATCCCTGCTTGACCATTCGGGAGACAGCGACGCGGACGCCCTGCTCGTTGTGCCCGAATTCCTTCAGGAGACGGATCAGGCTGCCGATCCAGATTTTATTGCCGTAATGGCGGATATAGTCGCCGTAAATCGTAAAGATCATCGATTGGGTGTTCGCACTCATGTCATCCACTCTCTCGTATAACATATTTTTGTCTCTCACCAGTGTAACCGTTATTTCGAAATCAAACCATCCTCATTTCCCGGAGAAGACTGGCGGACGTCTTTCCTCGAAAGCGCGGAGCGCCTCACGCCGGTCCGCTGTCGGGATGACCGCCTCGTAGGCGGCGCTCTCGATCGCGAGTCCTTCTTCGAGGCTCGTCCCCATGCCTGCCGTGATGGCCTGCTTCGCCTGGCGGATCGCGATCGGCGCATTTCGCAGCATCTCACGCGCGAGCGTCTCGCTCGCTTCGAGTACGTCCCCATCCGTGACGCCGTTCAGCAGACCGAGCTGATCGGCTGTCCGTGCATCGATCTTCCGCGCCGTGAAGATGAGTTCCTTCGCCCGTGCTTCCCCGATCAGACGCGGCAGGCGCTGCGTCCCGCCCGCTCCCGGGATGATGCCGAGGCTCGTCTCCGTCAACCCCATCACTGAGCCGGCTGAAGCGATCCGGAAATCACAGGCGAGCATCAGCTCGAACCCTCCGCCGAACGCGTAGCCGTTGACGGCGGCGATCGTCGGTTGCGGCAGTGCGGCAAGTTCCGTGAACGCATCGCGGATCGCGGCGACGTTCCGTCGCACTTCCTGCTCGTTCAGCGTCTTGCGTTCCTTCAGATCGGCCCCGGCGCTGAACGCCTTGCCGCTCCCGGTGACGATGACGACGCGGACGGATGAATCATGCCGGATGTCGCGAATGATGCCGCGCAACTCCTGAAGCGTCGGATAGTCGAAACAGTTCAGCCGTTCTGGCCGGTTCAACGTGATATAGCCGATCTGCTCCCGTACTTCGAATCGAATGTTCATGAACTTCCCTCCTTGTCACTCGACACGCTCGACGATCGCCGAGATGCCCTGTCCGACACCGACGCACATCGTCGCAAGTCCGTATCGTACATCGCGCCGTTTCATCTCATGGACGAGCGTCGTCAGGATCCGGGCACCGCTCGCGCCGAGCGGATGACCGAACGCGATCGCTCCGCCGTTGACGTTGACCCGGTCGCTTTGCAGGCCGAGTTCCTGCATGCAGGCGAGCGCTTGTGCTGCGAACGCCTCGTTCAACTCGATCAAGTCGAGCTCATCCACCGAAAGCCCTGTCCGCGCGAGCAGTTTCCGGGTCGACTGGACAGGACCGATGCCCATGACCGATGGTTCGACTCCCGCCGTCGCGCTCGCGACGTACTTAGCGAGCGGCTTCAGTCCAAGCTCGAGCGCTTTCTCCGCACTCATCAATAGAAGGGCCGATGCTCCGTCGTTGACACCGGATGCGTTGGCAGCCGTCACGGTACCTCCCGCAAAAAGCGGCTTCAGCGTCCCGATCTTCTCGCGTGTCGTCTCCGGGCGCGGATGTTCATCATGCTCGATCAACGTCTCGCGCCCTTTCTTGTCGACGTGGACGACTGGCACGATCTCCTCGCGGAAAAGTTCCGCCTCGATCGCCGCCTTCGCCCGCTGTTGACTCGAGAAGGCGAAATCGTCTTGTGCCTCGCGGCTGATTCCGTATCGCGTCGCGACGTTCTCCGCCGTCTCCGGCATCGAATCCGTCCCGTATCGCTCTGCGAGGCGATCATTGATGAAGCGCCAGCCGATCGTCGTATCGTACATTTCAGGATTCCCGCGCGCAAAACCGGCCTCCGCCTTCCCCATGACGAACGGCGCCCGCGTCATGCTCTCCGTCCCGCCCGCGATGTAGATATCACCTTCACCGAGCGCGATCGCTCGCGCTGCTTGGATGACGGCGTCGAGCCCGGATCCGCACAATCGATTGACGGTCGTCCCGGCTACTTCGACCGGAAGTCCGGCGAGCAACGCCGACATCCTCGCGACGTTACGGTTGTCCTCTCCGGCCTGATTGGCGCTGCCAAAGATGACCTCCTCGATTTCCCCCGGCGGTAACGCCGGATTCCGTTCGATCAACGCCTCGATGACGACAGCACCCAAGTCGTCCGGCCGGACATCCTTCAACGCTCCGCCGTACCGACCGATCGGTGTCCGGACGGCGTCGACGATCACGACTTCGCGCATCATGCCTTCACTCCTTCCGAATAGTCGTAGACGCCTCGTCCCGTCTTCCGTCCGAGCCTACCGGCCGCTACGTATTGCTCGAGGAGCGGTGCCGGACGGTACTTCTCGCCGAGTTTCTCATGCAGATAGCGCAAGTTGTTGAGACGGGTGTCGAGTCCGACGAGATCGCCGAGCTCGAACGGACCCATCGGATAGTTCAGACCGAGCCGGATCGCCTTGTCGATCTCCTCCGGCGTACCGAGCCCTTCCTGCAGCATGTAGAACGCTTCGTTGCCGACGAGGGCGCTGATCCGTGAGGTGACGAACCCCGGGAACTCGTTGATGACGACCGTCTCCTTGCCTAGACGTGCAGCGACTTCCTGGACGGCGGCGACCGTCTCGTCGCCCGTCTCGAGTCCCCGGATGATCTCAATGAGCGGCATCAGATGGACCGGGTTGAAGAAGTGCATCGCGATCGTCCGTTCCGGGCGTTTCGCGTAAGACGCGATCTCGGTCGGACTCATCGTCGACGTGTTCGTCGCGAAATAAGAGTGCTCCGGCGCATTCGCTTCGAGCGTCGCGAACACCGCCCGTTTGATGTCTGCGCGTTCCGGGACAGCCTCGATGATGAGGTCCGCCTGTGCGCTCGCAGCTAAATCAGTCGATAGGATGAGGCGCGAAAAGCCTGCTTCCGCCTCTTCCCGCGTCAGTTTGCCGCGCCGGATGCCGTCTTCCGCGATCTGTTCGAGCGCCTTCTTCGCATCTGCGAGTTGCGCGTCCGCGACGTCGACGAGCGTCGTCGCAAAGCCCTTCATCGCGCTGACGTAGGCGATCCCCCGCCCCATCACGCCTGATCCGACTACCGTGATTCGTTCGATCATCTGAAAAAACCCCTCTCCGTAAAAGCCGCACGGACGAATTGTCCGCACGGCTCGTATGCCTTAAAGTCCGAATGGATTGAGCGGACGGCTGCCGTAGTACGACAGGATGCTCTTCGTCTCCGTGTAGAGATCGAGCGTCTCGATGCAGAGTTCGCGGCCGAATCCGGATTGCTTGTAGCCGCCGAACGGCGTACCCGGGAATGCCGAGAACGGACAGTTGACCATCACGATGCCTGCCTTGATCTGATTCGCGATACGGGTCGCTCGCGCCCCGTCCTTCGTCCAGACGGCAGAGCCGAGACCGAACTCCGTATCGTTCGCGAGTCGGACCGCTTCCTTCTCGTCCTTGAACTTCATCACGACGACGACCGGGCCGAAGATTTCTTCCTGGACGGCCTTCATCTCGTGTGTCACACCCGCGATGATCGTCGGCTCATACCAGAAGCCGCCTTCGTATCCTTCGACCTGCGCGACCTTGCCGCCGAGCAGGATCTCCGCGCCGTCCGCCTTCGCCGACTGGACATAGCCGTCGATGACGTCGACTTGTCCTTGATCGATGATCGCACCGACATGCGTCCCTTTGTCGAACGGGTTGCCGAGGACGAGGCGCTTCGCCTTCGCGACGAACTGCTCCATGAACGCATCATAGATGTCCTCATGGACGTACAGACGCGAACGGGCTTCACACGACTGCCCGCTGTTGTAAAATATCCCGAACAGCGATCCGTCGACGGCGGCCGTGATGTCCGCATCCTCGAAGACGAGGTTCGGCGACTTCCCGCCGAGTTCGAGCGTGACGCGCTTGAGCGTCTGCGATGCGCGTCCCATGATGTCCTTGCCGACCGGAGTCGATCCGGTGAATGCGACCTTGTCGACTCCCTCGTGTTCGACGAGGTGGTTGCCGACCTCACGACCTGAACCCGGGATGACGTTGACGACGCCTGCCGGAACACCCGCCTCGAGACAGATCTCACCGAGGATGATCGCCGTCAGCGGCGTCAGCGTCGCCGGCTTGACGACGACCGAGCAGCCGACCGCGATCGCCGGCGCGATTTTCCAAGCCGCCATCATGAGCGGATAGTTCCACGGGATGATCTGCGCACAGACACCGACCGGCTCCTTCTCGGTATAGTTATGGAATTGTCCCGGGACGTTGTTGACCGTTCCGCGGTGACCGACGATCGCACCCGCGTAGAACTCGAAGTCCTCGATCGCCTGCATGACCTGACCTTGTGCCGCCGCGAGTGACTTACCCGTGTCGAGGATCTCGAGCTCGACGATCTCGTTGAACCGGCTTCGCATGATGCTCGCGATTTTATTGAGCACTTGCGCCCGTCGTCCGACCGGCCACATCTTCCACTTGCCGTGTTCGAAGGCTGCGCGTGCCGCCTCGACCGCCTTGTCCGCGTCTGCCTTCGTCGCCTTCGCGACTTCCGCGACGACCTCTCCGGTCGCCGGGTTGTATGTCTTGAACGTCTCACCGGCGCTTCCGTCGATCCGTTCGCCGTTGATCAGCAATTGATAGACCGCACGCTTCATCTCGAGCTGGTCGAGTTTCGTTTCGTGTACCGTTGACATGGAATCCGCTCCTTAGCGCCCTTTGAACTCAGGACGTCGTTTTTCTTTGAAGGCGCTCATGCCTTCCTTCTGGTCTTCTGTCGAGAAGAGGAGGTAGAAGTTCTTCCGTTCATGTTCCATCCCGGCCTGCGTCGACAGGTCGACCGCCTTATCGACGGCCTCCTTGATCAGGCGGACGGACAGCGGCGGTTGCGCCGCGATTTTTTCAGCCAGGGCGATTGCCGCCTTCTCCAGTTCCGCAAGCGCGACGACTTCGTTGACGAGGCCGTAATCGAGTGCCTGATTCGCTTGCATCCGTTCCCCCGTCAGGAGCCAGTTGAGCGCGCGCGTCCGGCCGATCCGTTTCGTCAGCCGCTGCGTCCCGCCTGCTCCCGGCATGACGCCGATCAGTATCTCAGGAAAACCGAACTGTGTCCCTTCAGCGGCGATCAACAAGTCGCAACTGAGCGCGAGTTCGAACCCCCCGCCAAGGACGAAGCCGTGGACGGCGCCGATGATCGGCTTCTTGATCCGGCTGATCCGGTCCCAGTCCGCGAACGGGTCGGCGAGTTCGAGCGAAATCGGCGTCTCGCCTGCGAGCTCCTCGATGTCGGCACCGGAGGAGAACGCCTTTCCAGTCCCTTCGATCAGGATGACACGGATGTCGTCATGCGCGTCGAACGACTCGAACGCTTCCGCGATTTGACGGACCATCTCCCGGTTGAGCGCGTTGTACTGCTCAGCCCGGTTCAGGATGACGCGACCGATCCGCCCATCTATCTTCGTCTCAACGTACGGTGCTGTCTGCATGGACTTCTTCACCGATCATCAGCGTGACGAGGTCGCCCGCGAAGCCCATCAGGTCCTTGCCTGACGCCTTCCCTTCAGCAGAACGCATCCCTTCCTTCATCGCCTCATGGCTCTCGTAGATCATCTCGCACATGAGGTAGTACGCGCCCTCGCCGCCCATCGGCGAGCCGACGATTTTCGTGACGTTCATCTCCTTGAGCCCGGGGATCTTCGCCGTGATCGGCGCGTGGACGTTGAAGTAGTGCTCGTCGAACTGTTCCTTGTTTTCCGGTTGTTTGTAGAGTGCGATCAGTTTTACCATGTCGATTACCTTCCTTCACATGAGAGTAGAGACGGGTTTCATCGCCTCGAATGGGTTCTTGCATGACTTGCAGTAGACGATGCTGCGACAGGCCGTCGGACCGAACAGGTTCTCCATCGTCACGTACGTCGATCCGCAGTACGGGCAGTCGATCTGCCATTCGCCTTCCTCCGATTGCCGGGGCGGGGCGATGCCGAATGCCTTGAGTCCCGCTTCGCCGCGTTCCGTGATCCGGTCCGACGTCCAAGGCGGTTCGAAGACGAATCCGACCTCGGTCCGGCTCACACCGTCGACGCCTGAGACGGCCTTGATGATGTTCTGCTTGATGAACTCGAGTGCCGGACAGCCGAGGAACGTCGGCAGTACCGTGACGTTGACGGCGTATCCTCCATCGTGTTCGGCCACTTCGAACGACTCGAACATACCGAGGTCGAGGATGCTCACCGTGTCGATTTCAGGGTCCTTGACCGTATCGAGCGCCCGCATGATGTCGTCATGGAGTCTGTCCATCCCGCTCACCAGACTGCCGTCGTATCGAGCAGATAGACTTCGCCGAGCGTCGCGAGCGCGTCGTTCAAATCCGGCGTATGCTCGCCGTCCCGGCCGTTTCGCTCGTGCCCGATCTCAGGAAGCGTCACACCGAGTCCGACGAGGACGGGCGTGATGGCCGCGTACCATCTGTCGAGCAGAATGTTCTCCCCCTCGATCAGACGAGCTTCTTCGATCGCCGCTCCGTTCTTGCCGTACGAGAAGACGTCTCCGAAGTCGGCCATGACGAGCGCAAGCGCCGCATCCATCTTGTCGCGCGCCGTCTCGGTCGAGGAATAGAGCTGCGTAAACCACGTCTGCCAGTGCATCAGATGGTAGTAGAGCTCCATGTTGATCTTGACGGCTACGCTTGCGAGCGGGGCATGACTGCTCTTCTTCAACGCGTCGATCCGGATTTTCTTCGCGAGCGTATAGCAGTAGTTCCTTGCGACCGCGTATGCCCAGTCGTACTCGGGCGTCTCCATGTAATAGCCCGGTCCGTTGACGCGCTCGACGAGGACGGTGTTCTTCCGCTCATGCGAAAGGCGCGTGTGCGCCAGCATGTCGGCGCTCCCGAGGCCGAGCTCCTCGAGCAGCTGGTAATACATCGCGGCGTGCCCCATCGAGTCCTGGGCGATCGAGGACGATGCGACATCCTCCTCGATATGCGGCGCGAGGCCGAGCCATTCCGAACCGCGATAGGAGTAGAGGAAATCGTCATCCGCGAGCTGAAGCAGCAGATCGACGAGCGCTTGCTTGTTCGGTGTCTCCATCATTTCTCCCCCTCGCCCGACCATGACATGATCTCTTTCTCATCGAGCATCTGCTGCTCGTAGTGCCGCCACTTCTTCTTCAAGTAGCCGTATCCTTTCGTCGTCCGGTACTCCTTGTTGTCGAGACGTTGAAGCATCTGCTTCTCGTCCGGCGTCAGCCCGCGGATGTCGGAACGCTTGACGACCCAGATGTCGACGACCGGCTCGCGCCGCATGAAGTTCTCCTGCGCCATGATCAGCGCCATCTCCTTATTCGGAGCGAGCAGGCTGAACTGATGCGAGAAGGCAGCGTTCGGCGTCCGTTTGCTGAACACTTCGAATTCCTGATAGAACGTGTCATTCATCGAAAAAGCTCCTTTCAGGCCATCGTCTCGGCAAGCGCCTCGCGCACCCAAGCGTTGTTTTCATAGGACGTCCGGCGGAGTGCGAGACGTTCCTTCGAACGCGGTCCCTCACCGCGGATGATTTTCTTGAACTCGTCCCAGTCCGGCTGTGCGTAGATCCACAGCTGCTGCTCCTCGTCGAAGCGAAGCGTCGGGTCCGGGATCGTCAGTCCGAGCGAGAGGACGCGCGGAATGTATTTCGTGAAGAAGCTTTGGCGCAACTCCTCGTTCGTCTTCGTCCGGATCTTGTATTTGATCGTGATGTCCTGCTTCGACGTCCCCGTCGTCTCCTTCGATGCCGGTCCGAAGAACATGAGCAGCGATTCCCACCAACGGTCGAGCGATTCCTGGATCATTGCCTTTTGGTCCGGTGTCCCTTCGGCGAGCGCCATGATGATCGACTCCCCGTGTTGCGCGTGGAACACCTCTTCCGCACAAATCCGCTGCAACGCGCGGGCATACGGTCCGTAGGAGGCACCGAGCATGTTCGTCTGCGTGATGATCGCCGCGCCGTCGACGAGCCAGCCGATCAATCCCGCGTCCGCCCACGACTTCGTCGGCATGTGGAAGACGTTATGGAACTTCAGGTCACCGGAGAAGAGGTCCTGCATCAAGTCGCCCCGCGTCTTGCCGTACGGCGTAAGCAGATCCTCGACGACGCGCAGCAGCAGTTGCCCGTGCCCCATCTCGTCCTGTACCTTCGCCATGATGCCGAGCTTGCGTCTTAAGCTCGGTGCCTTCGGGACCCACTCCTTCTCCGGCAAGGCACCCATGATCTCGCTGATTCCGTGCATCGAGATCAGTTTGATCAGCGTCAGCCGGTATTCTTCCGGCATCCAGTCGTCCGCCTCGATCTTGTCGCCGTTCTCGATCCGGGCGATGAAACGTTCAAGCTTCTGTTCTTCCGTCAGCGCTTCCCGCTCGAACAGCGGTGTGTATGGTTGCATCGTGATTCCTCCTCTGTAAGACGTGATCCGAATCTGTGTAAACGCTTTCAAAATCACTTGGAACACTGCCTGAATGCATCGAACATGAGGATCGTGCATCGACATTACATCACTAAAATTAAACGACCGTAAAAATATGGTTATATTGACAACGTACGTCACGTTCATAAAGTTGTCAACGTTTGATTTCTCGAATCGTCCAGTTCACCTGATAAGATCAGTCGTCCTGTTCCTGCTTTTCTGCAGTTCATTTCGCACCCATACCGTGACCGATGAAGAATCACGAGACGGTGATGTCTGCACCACGATGGCATGAAGGCAATTGGACATTTTTTGGAAAACGTTTGATAGTTATGTTACGTATTGTTAAAATATCGTGTAACAAGTGTTATACTCATCTGGTAAGACCAATCATCATTCGGCAGCTGACAGAAAGAGATGCGGCTACCTCAGGAGGATTCACATGAAACCTGGACTTTCAATCGGTCAGACGGCCACCGTAGAAGCGACCGTCACGCAGGACATGTACGCCCAGTTCGAAGGGCAGGTCGTCCACCCTGCCTATTCGACCGTCTCGATGGTCTATCATATGGAATGGGCCGCAAGAAAGATCATCCTCCCCTATCTCGAGGAGGACGAGGAAGGGATGGGCGGTGCCGTCTCATTGAAGCACGTCGACATGTCCCCGCTCGGATCACGCGTCTATGTCACGGCGACGCTCACGGAGATTCGCGATAACGTGATCGTCACTCGTGTCGAGGCACGCAACGACTACGGCATCATTGGAATCGGTGAGGTCAAGCAGGTCGTTCTGCCGAAACCGGTCATCCACCAAAAGCTCGCGATGAGCACTTTTTTTAACAACCGAAATGAAAGCGCTTACCTTAATCCTTTCTAAACTCTAGGAGGTCATGTCATGAACCTATTGAACAAATCAGCGAATCATCAGCCGTCCGTCCTCGAGAAAATCGCCGGACACGAGCAGGTCGTCTTCTGCAATGACCCGGTCTCAGGACTCCAGGCGATCATCGCGATCCATAATACGACACTCGGTCCCGCGCTCGGCGGGACGCGGATGGCTCCTTACGCCTCGATGGACGAGGCGCTCGACGACGTCCTTCGCCTCTCTAAAGGGATGACCTACAAGTGCGCCGCGGCAGATGTCGATTTCGGCGGCGGCAAGGCCGTCATCATCGGCGACCCGGCAAAGGACAAGTCGCCGGAACTCTTCCGCGCCTTTGGCCAGTTCGTCGACTCGCTCGGCGGACGCTTCTACACGGGAACGGACATGGGGACGACGATGGACGACTTCGTCCATGCGATGCGTGAGACCACGCGAATCGTCGGGACGCCGGAATCATTCGGCGGAAGCGGTGACTCCTCGATCCCGACTGCGGCAGGCGTCATCAACGGTCTGCGTGCGACGATCGAAACGCTGTACGGGTCTGACGACCTGAGCCGCGCGACGTATGCCGTCCAAGGACTAGGGAAGGTCGGCTATAAGGTCGCCGAGCAATTGCTCGACGCCGGGGCCCGGCTCTATGTCTCCGACATCTCGGAACAATCGCTCAAGGACATCACGCTCAAGGCCGAAAGAAGCCCGGGAACCGTTCAAGTCGTCGCCCCGCACGAAATCCATCTGACGGATGCCGACATCTTCGTCCCGTGCGCCTTCGGCGGCGTCATCAACGACACGACGATCGGAACGCTTCGCTGCAAGGCGATCTGCGGATCGGCGAACAACCAGCTGCAGCGGGACGAACTCGCGCACACGCTGCGCGAGAAGGAGATACTGTTCGCGCCGGACTACATCGTCAACGGTGGCGGACTGATCCAGGTGGCGGACGAACTCTACGGGGCGAACCCGGAACGTGTCCTCCTCAAGACGCGTCACATCTATGACGCTGTCCTCGAAGTGTTCCGCGAGGCGCATGCCGACAGCATCACGACGCTCGAAGCGGCGAACCGGATGTGCGACAAACGAATCGCGAACCGCGGCGCACGGAACAGCTTCTTTACGAACACGATCAAACCGAAGTGGAATATCCGAAATCACTAAACCGGAGGTGCAACGATGGAGACGACTTTCCCGATGCGACGAATCATCGGAGACGATGGACGAATCGTCGACGAGACGATGAAGGACCTTTTGACAGCTGAACTTGCCTGGAGACTCTATACCGAGATGAACCGGATTCGGACATTTGACCGAAAAGCCATCAATCTCCAGCGTCAAGGGCGGCTCGGCACGTATGCACCGTTCGAAGGGCAGGAGGCCTCCCAAGTCGGCAGCGCACTCGCTCTCGAGGCGGACGATTGGGTCTTCCCGACCTACCGGGACCACGGTGCGACGTTGACGTTCGGCGCCGACATGGTCAAGACGTTCCTCTACTGGAACGGGCGTGTCGAAGGCTGCGTGCCGTCGAAGGAGCGCCATATCTTCCCGCCTGCCGTTCCGATCGCGACACAGATCCCGCATGCGGTCGGCGCAGCCTGGGCCGAACAGCGCCGAGGGACACAGAACATCGCTGTCGCCTACTTCGGTGACGGTGCGACCTCTGAAGGTGATTTCCATGAAGGGATGAACTTCGCGAGCGTATTCCGCGCCCCGGTCATCCTGTTCAACCAGAACAACGGCTATGCCATCTCCGTACCGATCGCAAAACAGATGAACTCCGAGACCGTCGCCCAAAAAGCGGTCGCTTACGGCATGCCAGGCGTCCGGGTCGACGGGAATGACGCGTTCGCCGTCTACTTCGCGATGAAGGATGCCGTCAGCCGGGCGCGTTCCGGCGGTGGACCGACATTGATCGAGGCGGTCACTTGGCGCTACGGCGCACACACGACGGCCGACGACCCGTCGAAATACCGCGACCAGGAGCGATCCCGCGACAAGGCCGACCCGTTGACGCGGATCGAGCTGTTCATGAAGGAGCGCGGCATCTTCGATGAGGAACGTGCAGAAGCCATGCGCACGAAGCACCAGGAAGAGATCGAACAGGCCGTCGCCGAGATGGAACGTTTCAGCAAGCCTGATCCGAACGATCTGTTCGACCATACGTATGCAGTGATGCCGGCTGAAGTCGCGCAACAAAAAGCGGACTATTTCACGCTGAGGGGGAATTGAGCATGGCGACGAACATCAACCAAAAGATGACGGACATGACGCTCGTCCAGGCCGTCACGGACGCGCTTCGCGTCAAGCTGCGCGAAGACGGCACGACGCTCGTCCTCGGCGAGGATGTCGGCAAGAACGGCGGCGTCTTCCGGGCGACGGACGGCCTGCAGGAGGAGTTTGGCGAGGATCGTGTCGTCGATACGCCGCTCAGCGAGGCGGGAATCGTCGGCACATCGGTCGGGCTTGCCGTCAACGGCTACAAGCCGATCGTCGAAATCCAGTTCCTCGGCTTCATCTATCCCGCGTACGAGCAGATCATGACGCACGTCGCCCGGATCCGCATGCGGACGATGGGCGCCTACAGTGTGCCGATGGTCATCCGCGCGCCTTACGGGGCCGGCATCCGCGCGCCGGAGATCCACTCCGATTCGACCGAGGCCTTGTTCACTCAAATGCCGGGCCTGAAGGTCGTCTGCCCGTCCTCGCCGTATGACGCGAAAGGTCTGCTGATCGCGGCGATCGAGGATCCGGACCCGGTCCTCTTCCTCGAATCGATGCGGAGCTACCGTTCGTCGAAGGAGGCAGTCCCGACCGACAAATATACGATCGAGATCGGCGAGGGCAAGATCGTCCGGGAAGGAACTGACGTCACGCTGATCGCCTGGGGGGCGATGGTCGCAGTCGCCGAGAAGGCGGCACTCGAGGCGGCAGAAAAAGGCATCTCCTGCGAGGTGCTCGATCCGCGGACGCTCTACCCGCTCGACCGGGAATTGATCGCAACATCCGTCCAGAAGACGGGACGTGCCGTCATCGTCCACGAGGCGCACGCGATGGGTGGTCTCGGGACCGACCTGGTCGCCCTCATCAACGACACGTCGTTCCTCTACCTGAAGGCACCGGTCGCCCGCGTGACCGGATTCGACGTTCCGGTGCCGCTGTTCGCGCTCGAGGACCATTACATGCCGACGCCTGCGCGCGTCTTGAAATCGATTGAACAGACCGTTCATTTCTAAGGGGTGAAACTAGTGAGAGAAGTCAAACTGCATGACATCGGGGAAGGGATGACGGAAGGTGAGATCGCGAACTATCTCGTCGCGCCCGGTGACCGGGTCACGATCGACCAGCCCGTCGTCGAAGTCTCGACCGATAAGATGGTCGCTGAACTCCCGGCGCCCGTCTCCGGAACCGTCAAAGAGATTCTCGTGCCCGTCGGCCAGACGGTCGGTGTCGGCACTGCCCTGCTCTTGATCGAAGAGGAGCCGGAACGAACGCAGGAAAACGCGACGCGTGAAACGTCCGCGAGCATCCTCGCCCCGGTGCGCGTCCTCGCGACGCCCTACACACGAAAGATCGCCCGTGATAACGGCATCAAGATCGAGGACGTGACCGGGACGGATCCGTCAGGACGCGTCACGGAAGAGGATGTCCGAAATCATATCGCCTCCTTACGCGCTCCTGCGCCGGCAGCAGAAGCGTCCGTGCACGCACCGGCGGAATCGCAGGATGAGACACCGCCCGAACCGGACGTCATCCCGTTCCGCGGGATGCGCCGCCAAATCGCGAAGAAGATGACCGCTTCCCTCTTTACGATTCCGCATGTCACGCACTTCGAGGAAATCGACATGACGCACCTCCTCGCCTTGCGCGAGGAATTGAAAGCGCAAGGAACATCCATCTCCGTCAATGCCTTCTTCCTGAAGGCGCTCGTCGTCGCTCTGAAGGACTTCCCTGTCTTCAACGCCAAGCTCGACGAAGAGAACGAGCGGATCATCCTCGAACGCGTCTATCATATCGGTCTCGCGACAGATACGGATGACGGGCTGATCGTCCCGGTCGTCCGCGACGTCGACCGCCAGTCGCTTCGCGAACTCGACGCGAGCTGCCGGGAGTTGAACCGACGCGCGAAGGCTGGCGAGCTGAAGCCTGCCGAGTTGAGACAAGGGACGTTCACGGTCAGCAACGTCGGTCCGCTCGGAAGCACCGGCGCGACGCCGATCATCAATCATCCAGAGACGGCGCTGATCGCATTCCACAAGACGAAGAAGCGGGCCTGCGTCGACGAGCAGGATCAGATCGTCGTCCGCTCGATGATGAACGTCTCGATGTCGTTCGACCATCGCGTCGCGGACGGGGCGACCGCCGTCGCCTTCACCAACCGGTTTGCCGAGTTGATCGAGCAGCCGAATAACCTGTTCATGGAGTTGATTTAAGATGGTCGTAGGAGAATTGATCGCAGAACGTGACCTGATCATCATCGGCGGCGGTCCGGGCGGCTACACGGCCGCGATTCGGGCGGCCCAGCTCGGACGCGAAGTGACGCTGATCGAACGCGACCGGATCGGGGGCGTCTGTCTGAACGAAGGATGCATCCCCTCTAAGGTGACAGCCGTCGCTGCCGCGAAAGCTGCCGAGCAAAAAACGCTCGACGCCCTCGGCTTCAACCTGGTCGGACACGATTTCACTAAGCTCTCGGCCTACCGCGAAAGCGTCATCGATAAGCTCAGGTCAGGCGTCGAGGCGCTCCTCCAGGCAAACAAGATCGAGCTTGTCCGCGGAGAGGCCGTCTTCCTGTCCGACGACCGGATCGGCGTATCGAACGGTCATCAGTTCGATACATATCGCTTCAAGCAGGCGATCATCGCGACCGGCAGCCGTCCTGTAAAGACTCCCGGCACCATTACACCTGAAGAATTATATGCGCTCGAAACCCTTCCGGAGCACCTCGTCGTCGCCGGCTCCGACTACATCGCGCTCGAGGCGGCGATGAACTTCCGGGCGCTCGGTGCGGACGTCACGCTCGTCATGGCGACGGACATGCCGTTCGACGAGACGCTGACGCGCGAGCTGCGGCGCCTGATGAAAAAACAAGGCATCACGGTGAAGTCAGGTTCTTTCGAAAAAGCAGAGGATGATGCAGCACATTTCGACGGTTTCTCGATTACAGCGACGCATATCGTGACGACAGGCGTACGCCTTCCGAACGTCGACGCGCTCGGGCTCGACCGGATCGGGATGGAACAGTCGGAGGATGGCACGATCGTCGTCTCGAATCATCAGACGTCGATTCCTTCGATCTTCGCGATCGGAGATGTGACTGCCGGTCCTCGATACGCCGCCCGGGCAATCAAGGAAGGCAAGAGTGCAGTCGCCGTGATGAGTGGCCAGCCAGTCGATGCAAACGCCATCTTCCCTGTCGTCCTCCACACATCTCCCCCGGTTGCTTCCGTCGGCATGACGGAGCAGGAGGCAACGGAGGCAGGCCATACGATCCGGACAGGACAGTTCTCGCTCGGCGCGAATGGTTACAGCGCCGTCCATGGTGAGACGTCCGGTGTCGTCAAGGTCATCTCGGATGCCCAGACGGACATCGTACTCGGTATCCATATGGTCGGACGAGGCGCAATCGAACTGTCTTCCTCGTTCGTCCTCGCGCTCGAGCTAGTTGCGAAGGAAGAGGACTTGAAGTTCCCGCTGTTCGCTCATCCGAGCACGAACGAAGGACTGCTCGAAGCTGTCGAGAGCCTCGTCGGACAGGCGATCCATCTTCCTCCGAAGAAACAACAGGTCGTGCTTTGACCAAAACGAAAGGGACGCGACTCTCGCTAAGGAGTCGTGTCCCTTTTAATGTGTGGAATCATCGGTTCATCAGCGAAATCAGTTCCGCCTTCACTTTCCCGTCCTTCACGCTTTTGATTTCACCGACGTTCGGTGCGTAGGAGACGACATAGTTCGTCGGGGTCTTGACGGTCACGACGCCTTTGAATGTCCCAGCCTTCGTCTTCATCGTCTGGTTGACGCCGAGGATGACAGATGTGCCGTTCCCGTATGGACCGGACGCCCACGCCTTCCCTTTCTTCAGCGGATAGGACAAGACGATCGCATACTCCGATTCCGGAAGTCCCCAGTAGAGACCCTTTCCCGTCTCCGTCACAGCATAGGTCCAGCGTTTGTCGACCGTCCATTTATACCAGACGTCGTCACGACCGGTGTGGCGATGCAGTTCGACCTTCCCGTCGACCCGGTAGACGTAGTGTTTGTCCGTATCCATGAGGAAGCTCGTCATCGGCCGGATGTAGTTCGTCATGACGTATGCCTTTTGTCCGTCATACCGGATTTCCGACCATCCGCCCTGATCCGAATAGACGACGAGGCGGCTGTATTTTTTAAGCGTCCCGACGATGGGCGCTGACGTTTCCTTATCTTTTCTGATGTTGAGCACGTTCGCACCGACGTATGCGACGCGGGTCTCCGCTGCCTCTGCCGGCACAATCCCTGTCCCGGCCAACATGATCGTAAGTATTCCGACGATACCGCGTTTCTTGATCATTCCGATCCCCTCCTCCCCCTTCTGTACCCGTCCAGCGGTGACATTTCGAGGATAGCCCGCCTTAACTTTTCATGCCTTTAGATGGATTTCGGTGAAATACGATTTGCAAACCTTATCCATTTCACTTTAACCTTGTGTTATACATGAAAAAATCATCGCGTCACGAAAAGAACATCAAGTTACATATATGATATGCCCGTTCTTCATGATTGTCGGAAAGGAAGTGAATCGATTGTCGAAACATCCGCTGTTCGGAGCGTTCTGTCTGTCGTTCGCAGCAAGCATCTGGGGTGGCACGTATGTCGTCAGCAAATACGTACTCGACGAGATCCCGCCGTTTACACTCATGTGGCTCCGCTACGCGATCGGCTTTCTCGCCCTCTTCCTCATCCACCGTATGCAGGGAGGCGTCAAACTGAAGGAGATGACGACGCGCGACATCGGTCTGCTGACGTGGACCGGCTTCATCGGTTACTTCGTCTCGATCGCCTTACAATTCGTCGGGACGAAATGGTCCGACGCCCATACCGGTGCCCTCGTCACGTCCGCGACGCCGGCGTTCATCTTCGTCTTCGCCTACTTCCTCCTGCAGGAACGTTTCACTCGAAGAAAGACGATCGCCCTGCTGCTTGCGACGACCGGGGTCCTGATCGTCGTCGGTCTCGGCCAAGGCGGAGAGACGCATCTGCTCGGCGGCATCCTGCTGATCGGAGCGGCCGTGACGTGGGCATTGCTTTCCGTCTATGCGAAGATCGCTTCAGACCGATTCTCGTCGCTCGCCATCACGATGTACGCGATTTTAGCAGCCTTCCTCTTCACGACGCCCGTCATGCTCTATGAGCTGAAGGACGGCTTCTTGATGCCGAGCGCCGGTGCCCTCGCCGGCGTCGTCTTCCTCGGTCTGTTCTCGACCGCTGCCGCCTTCCTCCTCTGGAACGCCGGGATGAAGATGATGGACGCGGGCATCGGTTCCCTCTTCTTCTTCTTTCAGCCGCTCGTCGGTGCCTTACTCGGCTGGTGGTGGCTCGATGAGACGCTTGATCCGAGCTTCTTCCTCGGCGGGACGCTGATCATCGTCGGCGTCCTCGTCGCGACATATCGGACGCGCCGAAGATCTGTCTCAAAAACACTCTCTGAGCGGAGACCATTCTGAATCGTCTCCTACGCTTTGAACAAAGGAAGTGATCTCATGCGTCCTATCGTACTCGGTGTATTATCCGCCCTCTTCTTCGCCTTCACGTTCATCTTGAACCATTCGATGGAGCTGTCAGGAGGAAGCTGGCTCTTCAGTGCTTCGCTCCGCTATTTCTTCATGATTCCGTTTCTCGTGTTGATCGTCGCTTACCGAAAAGGGCTCGTGCCACTCCTGATCGTCATGAAGGAACGGCCGCGCGACTGGTTCGTCTACAGCTTCATCGGATTCGGACTGTTCTATGCGCCTCTCTGCTTCGCTGCATCCTATTCACCGGGCTGGCTGATTGCCGGGACGTGGCAAGTGACGATCATCTCCGGGTCACTGCTCGCTCCATTTTTCTTCATATCGGTCGCAGGCAAGAAGGTCCGCGGCAAGATTCCGCTTAAAGGCCTCCTCATGTCGCTCATCATTTTGCTCGGGATTGCCCTGCTCTATCTCGAACAGGCGGACGATTTGACGTCGAACCTGCTGCTGTTCGGCGTCCTGCCGATCCTGATCGCGTCGTTCGCCTATCCGCTCGGTAACCGGAAGATGATGGAGGTGACCGGCGGGCGGCTTGATGCCTATCAGCGCGTCCTCGGGATGACGCTCGCGAGTCTTCCGCTCTGGCTCATCCTCGCCGCGATCGGTCTTGCGCAATACGGGCTCCCGTCGACCGAGCAGACAGTGCAGTCCTTCCTCGTCGCGCTCTCTTCCGGCGTCGTCGCGACCGTCCTGTTCTTCAGCGCGACCGATCTCGTCCGGGGCAACATGGCCAAACTTGCCGCCGTCGAAGCGACGCAGTCGATGGAGGTATTGTTCGCGGTCATCGGTGAGATTCTCCTGCTCGGGACGGTAATGCCTTCGCCTCTCGCATGGGTCGGTATGGGCGTCATCATGCTCGGGATGATACTGCACAGCTACATCTCGCACCGCCCTGAGACGGCGAAGCGGAAAACAAAATCGGCATGAAAAAAGACAGCCCGCGCTGTCTTTTTTCATGCCTCGTCATACGGTTGTTCGACGATCAGGATCCGGCTGCCATCTGCCTCGTCCGTCAGCTCCATCTCGATGATCGATCTCCCAATCAAAAGGACGACCGGCAGCTTCGGATCCGTCTTCCGGAAGAAGCCGACCTGTCCGCCGAAGTTGTCCATGTAATCGACGAACAGGAACAGACCGTTGACGTGCACCTCGTCCCGCAGCGGATCGAACCCGATGCGCGGGACTGTATACCGTGCCTCCCCGTTCAAATAGAGCAACGGTTTCTTCTGCTTCGGTAAATTCGCCGGCCGGCGCACCTCGACCGCCCCCGCGATATCATAATAGAGCCGGTCCTCTCCCCGCGTCGCGACGGCGATCGGTTTTCCTTTGTAGAGCATGACGTCAAGCAGTTCGTCCGCGCCCTCGATGAAGTAACCTTCCCCGTCGTGCTGGTCATAGCTGACCGTATAAAGGGAAAGCCAATCCCTGATCACCTCGCGTTCGACTGGTTTCAGGAACAACAGTGAGACGAGCACGGTCTCGTCCTTCGTAGCGAGCAGGTTGACGAGCACCTCTTCGAGCTGGATCGACTGGATCTCGAAATTCGAGTAGCGCTCTTCGTAGTCCTCGATCAAGCGGTATTCGTAGTGATCGGTGTATTCCTTCAAAGGCGGCAATGAGTTGGAGTCGGCGTTCTCGGTGCGCATCATGGATGGAGCCTCCTTATTTTTCTTCTCAACGAACCTTTACCCATATTTTAGGTGAGCCAATACACCAATTCACTATTATTTCCTTCGAATGACCTGCCTGTTCCCTTCTTTCTCAAACCCGATTGCCTCGAGCTTCAGCCCGTCCTCGATCACCCCGACCTCTTTCAGACGCATCGTGTTGAACATGAACTGAACGAGCGGCTCGAGCGCCTCCTCGACCAGCCCCCGGTCTCGGGAAGACGCGTCGATTTCATAGCTGAATGCTCCTGCCTCCCGGTCGAAATAGAACTGGATTGCGCCGATTCGTTCGCTCGTATCACGTTCGAACAGCCCCCAGCGGCACGTCTCCTCTTCGAATGAGACGACGCGCACCTTCAGCCGGGACGTCTCGAAATCCGGATAGATACCATGCAGCATGACCATCCCTCCTTTTAGTCCTCATACCCGAAAACAAGAAAAAACCGCCTTACCGGCGGCTGTTGAGACTTTCATATTTCCAGTGCCCTTGCGGAGTATCAAGAAGCTCCCTCCTGCACCCGCTTATACTTCAGCGGCAGTAGTTCCTCGACCCGGATCTTGATGAGACGCCCTTCGTCCTCAAGCAGGACGAAGCAGCCCGGTGCATAGTCCGAGATCATCTCGCGGCACATGCCGCACGGACTGACGACGCGGAGCGTCTGATCCGCTTCGTCCGGATACGGGTGACGCACGGCGACGATCGTCTCGAACTCATCCTGTCCTTCCGAAATCGCCTTCCCGATCGTGATCGCCTCGGCACATACGGTGACGCGCCCGATATAGGCCTCGACGTGGACGGCCGAGACGACCTCACCGCCCCGCGTCCGGATGCTCGAGCTGACATGGTGTTTCCCGAGCTTGTACAGGCGGCGGATCGTCCGTTTCGCCTCCTCGACGAGCTCGAGGTCCTGACTTGTGATTTCAAATGTCTGCATGTTCATTTCTCCTTAGAAAAACAATTGATAGATGATATAACCGACGCCGAGCAGCGCGAGCAAGGCGCCGACCGGACCACCGTTCCCGAAGAAGACGCGGTCGCCGGCGTCCGTTCTGTTGTCATCGCGCATGGGACCCCTCCTTCCGTCTGTTGAAGAGCGAGGCGAGCGTGATCAGGATCGTCATCAGGAACACGTTCGCGATCGCATGATTGAAGTACGGAGACAGGAAGAGCAGGTCGACCATCCTTCCGCCTCCGTCGAACAAGTAGTCTTTATTGTAGTAGTCGAACTGCCAAGCAAGATAGAATCCGAAAACCGCCCACGTGGCGAATGCACCCATGATCCAAAAAACCGGGCGACTGATCCGGATCCGGCGTCGCCTGATCATCCATAAGCTCGCGAGGAGCAGAATGATCCAGAAAGGGTAGAGTAACAATCCGAGGTTCCCGTTTCCTGAAATCGACCAGAGCGGGACCGTGAACAGATAGACGAGGCCGTTCACGGCCAGCCATGCCATGCCCATCGTAAACCAGAACTTCCCGTGATCCCGCGGCTTCGCGAAGATCAAAAACAACAAGCCGAACAACGCGTGCCCGAGCGCTCCGATCTCGTACGGATTCATCGTTTCGCGGCCGGCGTCATGCCGTACCGCTCGAGGATGTCCGGCATCCGCTTGCGCCATTCGAGCGTGTCATGGATCGCACCTTTGAAAATCTCGAGCTCGGTCGGGACGTCGTGCTCGCGCAGGATCCGGTCGACGGAATGGATCGCGGAGGCGAAGTGCTGCTGTGAGTCCGGGTCGAGCGACTCGATCGTCCCGTAGTCGAGATAGACGGCTTCGATCTTCGAAAGGTCCATCCGCTCGAGATATTCCTCGAACGGTTCCTGGTTGAAATGGAAGGCCGGCGAGATGCAGAGCGCGCGCGGGAAGACGTCCGGCGCCTGTGCCGTGATGTAGAGCGAGATCAATCCGCCGAGCGACGAGCCGCTGATCAGCCGCTCCCTTGTCGTCCGGTATGTTCGATCGATATGCGGCACGAGCTCGTCGAGAATGAAGCGGGCATAAGACGCGCCTCTGCCCCCGAGCACTTCCCCGTCCGGATTGATTTTCTTGCTCGCCTCGGCGTTCGGCCACGGACTATATTCATGGATGCGGGCATTCTCCGCAAGGTCGTGGTCGATCGCGACGACGATCCATTGAACGTCCTGCTTGCTCAAATACGGCTCGAGCTGGAGCGAGTTTCCTTCAAACGCCTCTTCGTCCGAGAAGATGTTCTGTCCGTCATGGAGATAGAGGACGGGATAACGTTCATTCTTCTCGGCATAGCCGTTCGGCAGAAAGACGCGGATGACGCGCTCCCCTAAGATTTCGGACTGGATGATCTGTTTCGGTATCATTCGAACTCCCCCTGAATCAATGTGTGGATATCTTTGATCGCCCGCTCGTCCCGCAGTGAGATGAGCGCATTCTGTTCCTCGAAGACGAGCAGCGTCGTCTGTTCCTGCGGATGGACGGTCATGCTCTCAGTCGCGCCATTCTCGTACGTAAATCGCAAGGCCGCAATCGGACGCCCCGCCAGGTCCACCCGTCCCGGTGTCCGATCGGCATGATTGATGTGTTCGATGATTCGCTTCAGGTCCTTCTTTTTTCGCCACTGTGTCCGCTTCTGTTCTTCGCCTCGTGCGTCGAACGTCACGATGTCGAGCTGGACGATCCCTGCTTTGAGCGCACGCGATCCGAGCAGCTGACGGAATCGTTCCGCGTCTTCCGTGTCGATGACGCCGGTCTTCCCTTGATTCTCGAAGACGAGCGTCGTCCCGTGGACAGAGATCTTTTCCGTCCCGTCCGCATAGACGAGCGTCAGTGCTTCCGTCGGCGCCGAAGCCATCTTCGGCATCCCGTCCGATAAATCCGCGGCGTTGAGGATTCGGACGAGTTCGTCTACTTCAGAGACCTTCTCGATTTCCCGTTCCATGCCTTCTTCGAGATGTTCGCCCTTTTGAAAAACAGGAATGATCTTCACCTGCTCAATCTCCTCGTCAATCGGATTCGCAGCACCCCGGTAGAGCCAGAGTCCGAGGAGAACGAACGCGAGCAGGAAGAGGAGCCCGAGCAGCGCCGCTGGCATCTTTTTCACCGAACCCCCTCCTTGATCAATCTCGTGAATTCCACTTCGTCCTCCGGGGATAACTGTACCCAGGCCGTCCGGTCGGCGAAGACGATCGTTTCGCCGTGAACGAAGAGTTCCTCCTTCAGACCTGCCTCGTATATGAGCATCATCGAAGCATCGGGAGGATAAGCAAGCTCCACGTTTCCTTGCCGCACCTTTCCGGCGTTGAGCAGCTCGACGAGCCGGTCGATCTTTTCCTGTTCGGCAAGAGTGCTCCCGTCCGCTTCCGGTGTCCGCTCATCATAGCCTGACATCGGTTCCATCACGATTCGAGTGACGGAACGGTCGATCACGTCATGTGCGTTTTGAACAGCGAACGTCATACCTGCCGCGAGGAAGAACGACCCGATGAACGCTTTGGCAAGATTATGCATCGATGCCCTCTCCCCTCTGCTTCCTTATTTCGATTCGAACCTGCTCTTTCCCTCCAAATCATCGTCGCTGTGCAGGTAATTCATGAATAGTCCTTGAAAGAAAAGAGTGACACCATATGGAAGGCCAAACACTGTATGGTCAGGTTAAATGTTTTCGCACGAGGGAAAAGTGAGGAATGGGAGGGATTGTTTTGAATCGATACGGATTGTTCGGAAAGTTCACGGTACGCGAAGATGATCGGAAGGCACTGGTCGAGATCCTGTTAGAGGCAGCAGCCTCGATGAATGGATTAAGAGAATGTGAACTTTATATCGTCAACATCGCCCAAGATGATCCATATTCCGTCTTCGTCTATGAGGTATGGGAGGATGAAGAGGCACATCAGAATTCCTTGTCTCTTGAATCGACACAACACTTGATTCAGCGCGCACGCCCTCTCCTCACCGGAGTCGAACGTATCGCCACGTTTTCTCCGGCAGGCGGTAAGGGACTTTAAGTTTCGAAGCTTCGCAACAGCCACTGTACGTGAAGAGCTACAGTTTTTTCAGAAAGGACGGGCTATCATGAAACATGAGACATTGAAACCCTTCCCGCGCGACTTCCTCTGGGGGGCGGCTTCTGCCGCCTACCAAGTCGAAGGAGCTTGGGATCAGGACGGCCGCGGACCGTCGATCTGGGACGAATTCGTCCGCATCCCCGGCAAGACGTTCAAAGGGACGAACGGTGACGTCGCCGTCGACCATTACAACCGCTTCCGGGAGGACGTCGCACTCATGTCCGAGATGGGCTTGAAGACCTACCGCTTCTCGATCTCCTGGAGCCGCGTCTTCCCCGATGGAACAGGCGAGCCGAATGAGGCGGGATTCCGCTTCTATGACGAACTGATCGATGCCTTGAAGGCCGAAGGGATCGAACCGATCGTCACACTCTATCACTGGGATTTGCCGCTCGCCCTCCAGAACCGGTACGGCGGCTGGGAGTCGCGTCAGATCATCGAGGACTTCCATGCCTACAGCCTCGCCCTGTTCAAGCGGTACGGTGACCGGGTCAAGTACTGGGTCACGCTGAACGAACAGAATATCTTCATCAAGTTCGGCTACAAGACGGCACTCCATCCGCCAGGCGTACAGGACGACAAACGGATGTATCAGGCGAACCATCATGCGAACCTCGCGAACGCGAAAGTGATCTCAGACTTCCACGCGATCGTCCCAAATGGCAAAATCGGCCCGAGCTTCGCCTATGCCCCGGCCTATCCGGCGAGTGCGAATCCTGCGGACGTCCTTGCTTATGAGAACGCAGAGGAATACCAGAGCCACTGGTGGCTCGACGTCTACATGGACGGCGTTTATCCGCAGGCGACCTGGAATCATCTTGCAGCGCGCGGTCTGACACCTGAGATTGAAGAAGGCGACTTCGAGTTGCTCGCGAAGGGGCGGCCCGACTTCATCGGCGTCAACTACTACCGGACGGAGACGTACGAGGCGAACCCGCTCGACGGCGTCGGCGAGCAGGGCACGTTCAATACGACAGGCGTCAAAGGGACGATGGAGTCGACCGGTGTGCCGGGTCGCTTCCGGACCGTCCGCAATCCGCACCTCGAAGCGACGAACTGGGACTGGGAAATCGACCCGACCGGACTGCGGATCGGGTTGCGCCGGCTCGTCAACCGCTACCGTCTTCCGGTCTTGATCAGCGAGAACGGACTCGGAGAGTTCGATAAACTCGAAGGCGACTCGATCGACGACAGCTACCGGATCGTCTACCTCGAAGCGCACATCAAGGCAATCCAGGAGGCGATTACGGACGGTGTCGACGTCATCGGCTACTGCGTCTGGTCGTTCACCGATCTGCTCAGCTGGTTGAACGGCTACCAAAAACGCTACGGCTTCGTCTACGTCGACCGGGACGAGGACGACGTCAAGGAATTGAAGCGCCTGAAGAAGGACAGCTTCTATTGGTACCAGCAGGTCATCGAACAGAATGGCATCTATCCGTCGCCGGACGCCGTCCGCTGACGACGAAGGGCTCCTTTTCCGATTCGGAAAGGGAGCCCTTTTTTCATACCTGCTTCAGTGAAAATCCGTTAGCGAAGAAGACGAGTGTCTCTTCAGCATCCTCTGTCAGTTCCCCATATGTAGCGCTGTACGCCTCGCGCATCGCCTTGAGCGAACCGCCATGTGCCTCGGCGAGATCCGCGCCTCTGAGCAGCAGTTTCGCCTCTTCTGCGTACTCCGCCTTCGTGATCGGCCCGCCGTGCGACAGGACGTAATGATCCGCATCGAATTGCTCGAGCGTCTGCAGCAGCTGGCGGGTCCGCTCCACCGTGTAGTTCGGCTTCGGCGCGAAAATGTCGGCATAGAAGGCGTCTCCGAGGAACAAGATCCGCTCCTCCGGGATATGGATGACGGCACAGCCTGGCGAGTGGTCGCCTTCGACCTGTTGCAGGACGCACGTGACGCCGCCAAGGTCGATCACGAGCCGCCCGTCGAACGTGATCGCCGGCAGCGCGACCGCGATGTCCCGGTCGTCGCCGAACTCCTCCTTGATCGCGTCGGCGCAGAACTTGATTTCGATGCCCTGCTTGATCCGTTCAGCAAGGGCCGCGTCCGTCCAGGCATAATCCGCCATCACCGCGATTTCCTCGCGTGTCTTTCCTGTCGCGATGCTCGGCATGTCGAGATGTGCGAGGCCGAAGACGTGATCCCAGTGCCAATGCGTCAGCGCGAGCAGGTCCGGATTGCGGATGCCTGCGTCCTTCACTTCTTTCAAAAATAACTCCGCGTGGCGTTTCGAGTTGCCCGCGTCGATCATGAGCGTCCGCTCATCTCCTTGCACGACGGCAAGGACGGGACGGTCCGTCGAGGAAACCGGCGTCTGGTACCAGAAGCGTTCCGTCAATCGTTTGAATGTTTGCATGTCGATCCCTCCTTTCTCCATTCTAGACGAAAACGCACGCTCCGATATCCGGAACGTGCGTAAAAATCAGAGCTTGCCTTCTTTTTTCTTGATGAACGGCCACCAGATGCCCCGGCCGAACGATACCGTGACTGCCGGAATCAGGAGCGGCAGGACGATCAGTCCGTACAACAGGAGACCGGTGATGACGATCGTCGCGATCTGGACGAGACTGAGGACGCCGGACGGAATCATCGCACCGAACGTACCGGCGAGGATGATCGCTGCCGTGATGATGACGGTCCCCATCTTCTTCATCGAGACATACATTGCCTCAGCCGTACTGAGTCCGCCAATCGTCTCTTCCCGGAAGCGGTCGAGCAGGAAGATCGAGTAGTCGATCCCGAGCGCGACGAGCATGACGAAGCCGAAGAACGGGACGGCCCAGCTGATGCCGGAGTAGCCGAGACCGTTGACGAAGATCAATTCGGCAATCGCAACCGACGTGTAATACGTCAACAGGAGCGACGCGATCATGAACAGCGGCATGATGAACGACCGGAACATGACGGCGAGGACGACGAACAGACTGAGGACGATGATCGTCACCGTCCGCGTGAAGTCAGCCTTCGACGTCGCGTTCAAGTCCGAGTTGATACTCGAGATGCCGCCGTAGGCGACGGCCGCGTCCTCGAGCGGTGTGTCACGAAGGGCGTTGTCCGTCGCTTTCTTGATGCGCTCGACCGTGTCGATCGCTTCCGGTGAATACGGATCATCCGACAGGACGACGTCGAACAGCAGGCCCGTCTCCTCTCCGAACGTATACCGGTCGAGGACCGGCTCGAACTCCGCATTCTCGAGCGTTCCGGCCGGGATGAACATCCCCGTGCCCCGGATCGATTCCGCCTTGCCCATCTCTTCGAGCAGGTTTGCGATCTGCGTAAGTCCGCCTTCGACCTCATCGAGACCGTCGTTCGCGGAACCGACGCCTTCCGCGAGTCGTGACAGGCCGCTTCCGAGCTGACCGGCCTGGGCACCTTGCGACGCGATACCGCTCGCCGCCTGGCTGATGCCTTGCTCGATCTGTGTCAACTGGCCGGAGATCGCCGTCAGCTGTCCGGCTGCTTGAGCGGCATTCGCCGGCGACTGGAGGGACTGACCGATCAGCCCGAGTTGCGTATTCACCTGGCCAAGACCGTCAGCCGCCTGCTGGAGCTGTGACGCCCCGCCGCTTGCCGCGTCTCCCGAAGGAAGCTGACCGGACACGCCGTTCAGGTTCGTCTCGACTTGCGTCAAGCCGTCCTTTACTTCACCGAGTCCGTCACGGGCTTCCTTCAGGCCGTCCGCCATTTTGCCAAGCTGGTTGTCGAGGTAGAGGTCCTCGATGACCTCCCCGGTCGGACGCGTGATCGAACGGACCGTCTCGACGCCTTCGACCTTCCGGAGTTCGAGCGCGAGCTTCTCTGCGTAAGGGAGCGTATCCTCGCGCGCGATGTCCTCGTCAGCCTTGACGACAACCTTGACCGGGAACGATTCCCCTTCGCCGAAACCTTTCGAGATGGCATTGATCCCTTTGACCGTGTCATACTTCGAACCGATCTCGTCGATCGTGTTGAACGAGAGGGATTCGTCATACGTAAACAGGGGCGGGACCGTCACGAGGGCGACGATCGCCATCGCAAGAAGCGGGTTCTTGATCGACAATCCGCCGAACCGTGCCCAAAGTTTACTGTCGCTGTGGCTCGCCGCCTTCTTCGACGGCCAGAACAGCTTTCCTTTGAGCGTCGCCATGAAGAACGGGATGACCGTGAACAAGACGATAAGCAGGACGAAGATACCGACTGCGACCGCGACCGACGATTTGAAGATCGGGAAGTCGGCGAAGCCGATCGCAGCGAAACCGACGAATACAGCGATGCCGCTGACGAGCAGCGTCCGCCCTGCCGTCTTGTATGTGTTGACGATCGACGTCTCGACGTCATGCCCTGCAGACAACTCCTCCTTGTAGCGGCTGAGGAGCAGGATGCAGTAATCCGTCCCGATCCCGAACAGAATCGCGACCATGAACGTCTGGGTATAGTTCGAGACCGGGAAGCCGAACCAGTCGATGAAATACGCGACGAGTGATTGGCTGATCAAGTAGGAGAACCCGACCGCGATCAACGGGATGAGCGGTGTCACGATCGAACGGAAGACACCGAGCAACAGGATGAAGATGAGCCCGACCGTGATCAGCTCCGTCTTCTTGAGCCCTTCCTGTGCGCTCGTGTTGACGTCCCGGTTGATCAATGCCTCGCCCGTCAAGTAGATCGTCCGGTCCTTCGGAAGGACGTCCGCCTTGATCCGGTCGGCAAGATCCGTGATCTCCTCTTCCGTCCCGTCGACCGTGATCGGGACGAGGACCGTCTTTTTGTCTTTCGAGATGAGCTGGGATTCCGTGTCCTCGCTCTCGAGCGGGTCGAGCACGTCGACGACCGGCTTGCCGAGCGTGTTCAACTCCTCGACGATCCGGTTGATCTCCGTCCGGTCCGCCGTCGTTATTTTTTCTTCGAGCGGCAGGACGAGCGAAATCGTCTCCTCGCTCGCGCCGGCATCTTCGAGAATCTGTTGCGCGCGACGCGAATCCGCGTCGTCCGCGAGCTGAAACGATCCCGCTTCCTCTGCTTGCTTCGCAAGGTTCGGCGCCGTCAGGAACAGGCCGACCGTCAGCAGGATCATCGTGACGAGCACTGCCCATCGCCATTTAATGATAGTACGCATGCCATTACACCTCTTCTAATTTTAGTATCTCTTTCAGCCTTCGGAAAATCCGGACGAACTCTTCGGCTTCACCTTCACTGAACTGTCCATCGATCAGTTTCTTGAGGTACTGATAGATGGCTTCATCCGACGCCTGGACGACTTCTCGTCCCGCGTCGGTCAGCAGGACGAGCTTCGTCCGCTGGTCGCCTTCCGTCCGCTCGATGATGACGAGTCCCTTCTCCGTCAGCTTTTTCAGCCGGTTCGAGATGGCGCTCTTATGGACGCCCTGCAGTTCGGCAAGCCTGCCGGACGGGACAGGCCCATACGACTCGATGATTTTCATCAGCCGGATCTGTTCCGGCGAATGCTCTTTCCAGACCGCGGCATCGACATGTTTAAGAACCCGTTCCGTCCCGTGGACGAGTACATCCTCGAACAGCATGATTGCTTCCTTCAAATCTTCATTCATTTGTTTACCCCCTAAACCACTTTAGTATATCCCCTAAACATTTTTGCGGTCAAGCTGAAAGCTGTGCGAATTCCGACACCGTTTCTCCATTCTTTGTTCACGATTTCACATGAAAAGAAGTGCTTTTTCCGCTATATTAGAGATAAGCACTTATTCGAAAGGGGATTCCCTCATGACCATCCTATTGATCATCGCACTCCTGATTTGCGTCGTCGGCCTCTATTTCACGATCATCGCAGGCAAACGGACCGATTCAGGTTACAGCAACCAAACCGCGACGAAGAACATGACGTGGATGTATGCGATCGTTCTGCCTGTCCTTTGCGCGTTCCTTGCGCTTTTCTATTATCTTCTCGTCTGAACGAAAAAAATCTCTCTGTCACTTTCGACAGAGAGATTTTTTCAGTTCAGTGTCCGCGGCCGGACGATGTAGACGTCACACTTCGCGTAACGGGCGATGTTCTCCGAGACGCTCCCGATCAGGATCCGCTCCATCGCGTTCATCCCGACGGCGCCGCAGACGATGAGCCCTGCCCCGACGTGGGGGGCGATCGTCTTCGCTATGATCGTCTTCGGTGATCCGCTCTCGATGACGAGATCGATGTTCTCAACACCTGCGTCACGTGCCCGTTGTTCGTATCCTTGCAACAGTTCTTCTGCGTATTCCGTCACGTTCTTGTCGATGAACTTCTGGTTCGCCCGGACGTTCGCGAACGTCTGAATGTCGATGACGTGGGCGATGACGAGCTTCGCCTTGTCCTGTTTCGCGAACTGGACCGCCTTCTCGAAGGCAAGGTCCGCCGTCTTCGATCCATCGACCGCGACGAGAATGGTATGATAGCCGGTTTCCATGATTGAGTCACCCTTTCCGCGAGGTGCGAGATTGTCTCTTCAGTATGGAATTACCCGTCCGCCGTCTCATCTAACCGCAGCTCGTCTCACATCCGGTCGTTCTCGCTCTCGAGGATCCGGTTCTCATGGTCGAGCCGGCGCTCTGCTTCGATTCCTTCCGGCTGGTCGGCAAGTTTGTCCGGCGTCATCGGTGCCCCGCGACGCGCCCCTTCCTCGTCTGCGATCAGGACATACCCGCCACGCTCGACGTCCGCATGATGCCGTTCGATATCGCCTTCGGCAAGCCCGAGTTCGCGGAAGACGTCGCGCGTCTCTTCATCCGTAGACTTCTTGCCGGTGAACTTGTCCCACAGCCCCCGTTTCGCTGACACGAGCTCTGCCGAAGATTGTCCCCGCAGCATCGCGAGCTCTTTTTTGTCCTGCAGGACGACGAACAGATCCTCTTCGAGATATCCTTTGAAATGAAGATCCTCGATCGCGCGAATCAGCCCCGTCTCATCGAAATAAGTACCGATATACTGTTTTTGTCCCAATGAAAAAACCTCCCCTTTTTTAGCGTATACCCTCAACCACGCCTGTTCGACACCTATTTCAGCATCGCACCCCGCCGTTTCAGGATGAACAGGGAACTGACGAAAACAGCCAGGAAGCTGAGAACGAGCAACACTTGTTGAAGAGAACTCACCTGACCATTGAAATAAAGACCGGTGAACGTCCAGGCGAAGACGATACCGAAAATCCAATCGTCCTGTGTCCAGACGAACAGTCCGCTCGTGATCAGCATGAGGACGATGACGACCGTCAGCCACATCGACTCATCCATCCCGAAAAGCGAGGATACATGAAGCATGTCGAAGATGATGAACGGATGGACGAACGACAGGACCGAAAGCCAGGCGAGATAGACGGAAAACGGGGAACGCATCCAGGGAGAACGGTTCGGGTGATGCTGGGTTTTCGCATAGATGACACCGAGCGTGACGAGCGCTAGCGTCATCGCGACGATCGTCCAGTAACCGTCGATGAAGACGCTCGCTCCGAGGAACAGCATGTTGAGCGGGAACCACCAGCCGATGTCCTCGATCAATGCGCGGTCAGCCGGATAGGAGACGATCGGGCGGACGCACCAGACGAACAGCACCGTATAGATGACGCCCCAAATCGCGAGTGTGAACGGTGGAAGCTCGATGAGCAGCCCTTCCCCGTGCGTACCGGTCAGAAGCGTATTCTTCAAGAACGCCGTCAAGAGGACCGCACCGAACGAAACGCCATCCGCAAGACGCAACACCTTGATTCGTTCCATCCCCGATCCCTCCTTCAACTCTGTCTAATTACCGATTCCCGCTTGCCTGCGCCGAAAAACCGTCCTGCTGCATCACCCTGGTCGATACTGGAAAAATGTGCGAAAATCGAAAGGAATAATCAAGAGAAGGAGCGATAGGCATGACTACACCATTCATCCGCCCGTATGAATACAACTTCATTCGCACGCAAGCGGACAATCTGTCCCGGCAACTCGCGTCCGTCCATGATCCCGATATCCGTGACGCTGTCATCTACAGTGCGTCGAAGAAGGTGTTCGACCTGATTCCTGCCATGACACCGGAACAGGAAGAACTCCTGATGCGGATCAAGACGATCGAAAGCGAGGAGGAGTTGACGGATTACCTCACGGATGTCGCAGATGCCGTCCACGGATTTCCTGCCGTCACCGAGGCAGAGCTTAAGAAACTCTTTCATAAGAACAAGAAATTGAAGTTACCTGATCTCGCGCGCCTTGACGTCGAGTCGACGACTTTCCTCAGCTGGAACGACACCGGAAGCGGAAAGAAGTTCTTCGTCTATCCGCTGGACGGTAAGATAGTCGGTGTCGAAGGCAGATACGTGCCATCGACGCAAAAAGGAATCTGCAGCCTCTGCAACAACTACTCCGATGTCACGCTCGTATCGGCCCGCAGTAAGGGAAGCAGTGAATCTTACAAGGTGGTCGGCAACTACATGTGCATCGACAGCGACGAATGCAACCGTCACATGACCGACCCTTCCTCGCTCGAGCACTTTTTGAATCGAGTCAAATGAAAAGAACCGCCTCATTCTGAACTGCCCCGCAGAAGTTGGATTTCATGTCCAACTTCTGCGGGGCAGTCATTTTCACGAGAGCGATTCTTCTTTTTCCTTACAATATGGAACGAATTGATTCCTGCCCTGTCTCTTCGCCCTGTACATCGCCATGTCGGCATGTTCGATCAAATCGGCACGGCTCGTGCCGTGTCTCGGATAGATCGAGCCGCCGATGCTCGCCGTCGTACAGATGATTTTACCTTGGATGACGAACGGCTGTCGGAATATATCGATCAACTGTTCCCCGCAGCGGTCTGCCTCTTCGCTCGTATGGATGTCAAACAGCAGGACGACGAATTCATCTCCACCCTGACGCGAGATCAGCGTATTGTGCGGCAGGTGTTTCTGCATACGGCTAGCAACCTCGACGATCATCTCGTCACCGACGAGATGTCCATATGTATCGTTGATCTCCTTGAAGTGGTCGACGTCGACGAAGTAAAGCGCGGCCAGGCGTTCATGCCGCTCCGCGCGACTCAGCTCTTCCTTGAAGAGACGGGCGAACAGATAACGGTTCGGCAAGTTCGTCAACGCATCATGGTAGGCCATGTGCTCCATCTCCTGAAGCGTCGCTTCGAGTTGTGCCGTTCTTTCCGTCACTTTCGCCTCGAGCTCCTCCTGCAGCTGGCGATTCTCGATCAGGATTCTGATCTGCCGAGCGATCAATAGCGGTATCGCGACCAGCAGACCGGCCGACAAGGCGTTCGGCTCGAGGGTCCGGTAAGAAATGCCGAGGAACAGGACGAACAGGAATATGTATGGCGTTACCAGTCGGACCAGCTCGAATCGCCGGTCGAGCCATGACGTGACGCGGGCGTCCCCTTCGACCTGATACAGACGGGCGGCGGCGCCGACCGACAGGACAGCTGCGAGCCACAGCGGATCGATCAGCTGTCCTGTCAGATCGTATTCCATGCCGTACGGCAGGACGTAGAGCAGGTCTCCCGCGAACTGGAAGTGGAACCCGACGAGGACGAGCAACAATGAAAGATTATTTTGGCGTGTCTTCAATGTCAGGAAGATGACCAGCATTCCAAACAACAAGAAGAGATCACCGACCGGGTAACGCAGCAGGATAAGAAGCTCGAGCGATTCGAGATTCGATTGCTGGACATACGGTTCGATCAGGAACTGCCAGCCGGCTGCGAGTCCGACGGCGAGGACGATCAGTTCATCGAACAGAAAACGTCCGACGTGAAGCTGGTGGCGATTCTTGATGATCACATATTTCAACGCTGCGATATAAGCCACGATTTGAGAAGCATAGAAAATCTCGATCCAGTCGAGTGTGTCGATCTCCTGACCGAGGAGAGAGGTGCGAACCATCCAGATGACTTCTCCGAAGACGAAGAAGACACTTCCAAGCCCGAGCAGGAAGAACAGGTTACGGACGACCGGATAGGAACGATATTTGCGAGACGCTTGAAATAGCCAGAGGCTTGAGAGCAGGCCTCCCGCAATCATGAACACGCTCCCTCCGACATCCCACAGTACAGGATGTCCCTTGAAAGCGAGCAACCATAAAAAATGACACGCGACGAAGATGCCGAGTGCTCCCCAAATTCGATATTCGCTTCGCATCCTCAGTCCGCCCCCCTATTTGTTCTATACACGTTCATCGGTCGATTCGTAGGACTTTTACACTACTTAAGAGGCCGCGACGAAAAAAAAGACGGGTGCCCGTCTCCATTCCGCCACATTTCCTTTGATTTCAAATCAATTTTCCCATGCAGATGCGAAAAATACAATCCATGCAACAAAAAAAACTGCCCTCTCATACGAGAGGACAGCGTGCATCAGACATACTCAGGAATCGTCAATGGAAGCATCACGGTGAAGGTGCTCCCCTTTCCTTCGATCGAATCGACATGGATCGTCCCTTCGTGCTCCTTGACGATCTCTTTGCAGATGGACAGGCCAAGGCCTGTGCCGCCGATTCTTCGTGTATCCGAATTGTCGACACGGAAGAATTTCTCAAACAGATGGGCGAGCGCATTTTGCGGAATCCCGATGCCCTCGTCCGATATCTCGATGACGGCAAACTCGTTCTTCATGCCAATCGCTACGGAGACGACTCCGCCTTCCGGTGAATATTTGACAGCATTGCTGATCAGGTTGCTGAGGAGCTGTTTGATCCTCGCCTCATCGGCGATGATTTCCGGCGACTCCCCTTCGATCACATGCAGTTCGATCACCCGGTCCGGATTGGAGGTACGGTAGAAGTCGACGACTTCATCGACGAGTGACGCGACAGTAAGATGCGCCATCTGATAGAGGTGCTTCCCGGACTGCATCCGCTGTACGTCAAGGAAATCCGTCACGAGGTTCGACAGCCGCTCCGTTTCCGTATGGATCGTCTTCAGATATTTCTTTTGCTTCATCTCGTCTACCTTCCGGCTCAGCATCAATTCCGTGAACCCGTAGATCGAGGTGAGTGGTGTCCGCAACTCGTGCGAGACCGTCGAGACGAGCTCCGTCTTCAGGCGATCCGCCTCCGTCTCGAGCGTCGAATCCCGGATGACGAGGATGAGCCCCTGCCATCCGCCTTCGACGGAGATTCTTTCAGCATAGATTTGGAGGTGGGCCGAGTTATTCCGGACGTCGAAGCGAAGCACTTCCTCCGGCGGTTTGCGGGAGGCGATCTGCGCGACGTAGGCATCGAACGTCGGTACGTCGTCGACGATGCTGCGCATGACGTCGAGAATGTACTGGACGGATGACAGCGTCCGGTCCGCCTGGAACTCCGATTCGAGCTCAGGAATCAGGTCGAACAACGGACGGTTGACGTAAATCTCCTTCGAGCCGTCCTCGATGTAGAGAACCGCTTCCCGGATCGAATCGAGCACCTGTTCCGTCTTCTGCTTCTCCCGTTTCATCTCCTCGTAGGAACGCGTCCGCAGCAGCGACAGCGTCAACTGCTGTGCGAACCCGCTCATGTCAGCGAGCTGCTGCTCGCGATACGGTTCCTTGAAGCGGACGAGATAGATCGCAGCGAGCAGTTCGTGCGTCTCCGGCTCGAAAATCGGCAGCGCCACCTCGTAGAGATGGAACGGATAAGGCATCGCGATCGACATCGCGACTTGTTTCTCAGAATGTACGGTCTGCCGCAACAGACGCATCCGGTGGACGGCCGACGTCTCTTCTGTGACGGCAGCCGCGACCTGATCATCGTCCATACCGTAGGTCGTCGCTTTGAACGACCCATTTTTCTCGAACAGGATCAGCGCACCGTATTCGGAACCGGTGATGCTCGCCATCTTCTGGATGATCGCAGGATATGCTTCGACCGTTTCGCGCACGGCGAGCGCTTCCGTCAGTTCATTGCGGAACTTCAGGTTCTCTTCGCTGCGCTTCGTCGTCTCGTAGGCATCCTCGAGCTCCTCCTGTTGCGCTTGAAGCTCCTCTTGCTGCGCGATCAATTCCTCTTGTTGCGCCTGCAGCTCTTCATTTTTCGTCTGCATGTTCTTCTTGCTTTCGACGGTCGTCAGCGCCATCTGGTTGAACGACTCGCGGAGCAGACCGATCTCGTCACGGCGCTTGAGCACTTCAGACCGTCCGATTTCCTCGCCTTCCGTCAGACGCTTGTTGTCGTCGACGAGATGCATCAGATGGCGGGACATGTTCCGGACATACGGATGGATGAACAGGAACAGGAACAAAATCAGCACGACGATGCTCGATAGCCAGATCATCTGCGTACTTGCGACCTCTTCTTGGAGCTTCGCGACGGCATCCGCCTGTTCTTTCGCTAACGAAGCGCGATAGTTTTCAAGCGAAGCGGTCGCCCGCTCAATATCCGGAACGACGTCGATCGTTCCGCTGGCGCTCTCCTTCAACACCCCCTGATCGATCAGGCGGCGTACGACCGGGAGTCCGAGCAATGTGTCGCCCTGAAGGAAGTCCTCATTGATTTCACCATTTTTCTTCCCCGACACGTACGCTTCCGACAAAGGCAGGAGGCCTCCGTAATAGGACGAATAGAGCGAATTCATCTGCGCGACGAATTCACGTTCTTCCGGAGTCTTCGCATTCTCAGCGAACCAGTCCGTCTTCTCCTTGATTCCGGCGCGGTACGATTCCACCTTTTCAAACGTCTTCTCGTCACCGAATATGACATAGCCGCGCAGACCGAACTGGACTTCCTGCCAGTCTTGCCAGAGGTCGTTCGCACGTGCGTTTCGCTCACTCATCGTCGAAAGGCTCTCCTTCGACTCAGTGAGCTGACTTTCCGTATAATCGTAGACGAAAAGCGAAGTCAGTGAGACTACTGCCAAGAGCGCGTAGAACACGGTCAATAGCTGTCGTCCGATTTTTTGGTTGATCCAGTCGAGCATTCATTTTCCCCCTTGAAAGGGCCCCTCTCCGACTACACATAGAAGAATCCTTCTTCATTCGAACAATACCGTTACAGTAACATAAATCACACTCTTTTTCCTAAAAAGATGCCCTCTCTCATTTCACCTTTTCCGGCTTCAATACCTTCTTCTCATGCTTCTGCCGCATACGTTCCGCGTTCAGCAGACCGCCGAGCATCAATACGACGGCAGACAGATAGAACCAGGTCATCAGGACGATGATTCCGCCGAGCTGACCGTAGAGCCGGTCATAGCTTCCGAACTCCGCGTAGTAGGAGAACAACTCCGATACCCCCTGCCAGGCGACCGTCGCGAACAAGGCGCCAGGCATGACTTGGCGGATCGTCAGGCGGACGCTCGGAAGGATCCGGTACAACAGGATGAAGAACGCGAAGAGAAACAGCGAACCGAGTCCCCAGCGAAAGACGAACCAGATGTTCGATATCTGCGCGAGCGTGTCCGCGATCAGACTGAAATGCGCGACGAATCTCCGCGCGAGCTTCTCGCTGACGGGGACGAGCAGGGACAGCGGCAAGATGACCATCAGTCCGAGCGTGAAGGCGAAATCCTGGAGCAAGCCCCGCCAGAATGGTGCCTTCCGGACGACTTCGAGCGCATCGTTGAGCGAACGGACAAGCGACTGGACCGACATCGAGGCGAGCCAGAACGCAGCGACGAAGCTGAGCGATGCAACGCTCAGTCCTTCCTTGTCGAAGACGGTGATGATGCCCTCCTCGATCAACGCGTACGTCTCTGCCGGCGCGAACGGCCGTATCAGGCGCAAGACGTCCTCAGACGAATAAGGAAGGAAGCTGACGAGTTCGACTACGAAAAGCAGGAACGGAAACATGGATAACATAAGATAATAGGCCAACTGCGCCGATTTATCAAAGAACTGTTCGTTGAAGAATCGGGCAAAGACAGGTTTGATGAGCGACATTCAGTATACCTCGCTTTCTGTGGTGCGTATTTTCTTGTTCCCGTTCATTTGAACTCGTTAAACAAGCGAAGCGGCAAACAGAGACGGGCAGCTTGTCCGCTGCCCGTCACCTCACGGCGATCACGCGCCGTTCGCTCTCTTGTTTCGCATCATCCACTGCATAGAGGACGAGGCGTGTCGCCTTCTTCTGTTTCGCGATTGGGATACTGTACGTACCATCCCGTGAAGCCGTCGCCTTCCCGAGCAGCCGACCTGAACGATAGAGACGGACGACCGTTCCCGCCTCCGCCTTTCCGGTGACACGGACCGTCCGGGTCGTGACCCGGGCAGCGACCGGCTGAGCCGGCGGATCGATGTCGAACGTGCGGTAGTCGAGTGCGCCGTTCATCTGCTTGATCGGTTCCGTCGACTGTACGACGACCGCACCTCCGCCACGAAGCGACGCGGTCGTTCCGCGATGAATTTTTTGCGTGAGTGCTTCATTGAATAAAGTCCCGTTGAAGCTGTAGCGTCCTGCCTTTCCGTTCAGGAAAAGGGCAGCGCGAAAATTCGCCATGATATCGCCGAACGGAATCGTTCTTCCCGTCCGTTTCGCGAGCACTGCCTCGACCGCCCGGTAATCGTTTTCCGGTCGTCCGATGATTTCACCATACAGGCCCGCCATGCCGCCCGCCTGTCCACGGATGTACTGGCCGAACAGATAGGACAGCGCGTAGTTCGACAGCGTGTCGTTCCCGCCGTCCCAGTACAAGAGGGAGTGTCCTGACGTGATCGCGTCAGACGTGTTGTAGTAATTGATCCGTTCATCGAGCGGTCTGCCCGTGTAGACTTGCTCCGCCGCCATCGCGAGCGCCTCGTCGAGCCAGAGCGACATCTCGCTCCCCTGCTCCTTGAAGACGTTCTCGTTGAAGTTGACCATATGCTGAAACTCGTGAGCGAGCGTCGAATAGGCGGACGTGACATCCCTTTTCGTCAACATCCCCATCGCAGGATAGGTGTCGATGTAGAACACTTCGCCCCGATTCGATCCTTCGAGGTTCGGAATCAAGTCCCCCGGCCAGAAGTAGCCGGCGACATATCCGCCTGATCCTGCGAAGCCGTCCTGTATGTCGTAGAGCAGGATGTTCGTCTTCCCGTCCCGATCGATGTCAGAGCTCTGACCGAAATGGGTCGTCACAGCCGGCTCGATCCGGTCGTCGAACTCGTGCCCGATTTTCTCCGCCTGCTCAGGCGTCACCTGGTTTTGGTCGACCCAGACGTTCGCCTTCCTTCCGCTGTATCGCAACACCGGCTCAATCGAGGAGAACGTGTTCGTCTTGATGTTCATGACTGTGAAGATACGGCTTGACCCGGGCTTCGGCGGCGAGAACGACTGCTTACGGAAGCCGGCTGCGGTCCGTTTTTGCAGTAGCGCCTGACCGAGCCGGAAGTTGATATCCCGCTTATAAGGCTTCTGCCTGCTTTCTGACAGGACGTTCATGCCGAGCGGCTGTTTCCGCTCCCCGTCTGTCGACGTGTTGGTGATGATCGTATAGCGGTTGCCGGCCGGGACGGCCGGAGTACCGTTCCGGAGCTTGAACACGGCCGACCGTGTGTAGGAGCCATCCGTATTTCTCGCGAAAACGCCTACCCTGACGTACAGCTCATGGTTCGCAAAATCCGCATTCGAAATCGTTTTTCGATAGCTCCTTTCGCGGACGCCGAGCGAATCGACGCGCGTCGTGCCGACGAGTTTGAACGCGCCGCGCGCATACCGGTAGAACTCGATTCCGAGATAGCGGTCCTTGTTTGCGCTCCGGTCGCTCGCATAAGCCAAGATCACCTCGGTCGCTTTGCTTCCGCGCTTCACGCTTTGAAGCGTGACCGTCTGAAGGGCAGACCGGCTGTCGACAAGACGTGCCGCGACACCCGCCGGCTTGACGAGGGGAATGTCCGACGCCTTTCCGGTCACACTCGTTCGAAATGGCTGTTCAGCTGACGCGCTATATTGAAATCCTCCAAGCACCAGTGCACCGCTGACGAGCAATGCCGCCATCCGTCTCATCTTCCCCACCGCCTTCCGTGTTCCTTTCCTTCTATATCGGAAAAAATGGATTTCATTTGAAGAGTTTTTAAGGAAGGCTTCATTTTTTTAAAAGTTCCGCTTCTTCAGGCTGGCATCGGTCACAGAGGGCCGGTACACTAGCAGAAGAGAAGAACCGTGCCGAAGAAGTAGAAAGGGCGTAATCATGTGAGCAACATCCGAAGCGAAGCAGAACAATTCCTCAACACCTATTATGAAGAACTCGGTCTCGAAGGTATTGCCAATCGCATCAGTGAAGTCATCCGGGAAATCGAACGGACCGGGACCTACAGACAGACGGAAGAGGAACTCACTTACGGTGCGAAGCTCGCCTGGCGCAACAGCAACCGCTGCATCGGCCGCCTCGCGTGGGAGCAACTTCACGTCATCGACGCACGTGACGCCGCGACGCGGGAAGATGTCATTGACGTCCTCCTCTCGCACATCGAATATGCGACGAACGGCGGACGAATCCGCTCGACGCTGACCGTCCTTCCTGAGACTGTCCATCTGCTCAACCACCAGCTCATCCGTTATGCCGGCTACGAATCTGAGGAAGGTGTAATCGGCGATCCGGCATCGCTCGCTTTGACGGAACTATGTGAATCGCTCGGCTGGCGCGGAGCACGGACGGACTTCGACGTCCTGCCGCTCGTGATCGAGATCGATGGCGTCCGCTCACTGCACGAGATACCGGAAGAGCTCGTTTTAGAAGTCGACATCATTCACCCGGAACACGACCTGTTCGGAGGAACAAAGATCAAATGGTATGCCGTTCCGATGATCAGCGACATGATCCTCGAAATCGGCGGCATCCGTTATCCGTGCGCCCCGTTCAATGGCTGGTACATGGGGACGGAGATCGGTGCCCGCAATCTCGCGGACGCAGACCGCTATGACCTGTTGCCCACTGTCGCGCGAAGTCTAGGGCTCAACACGTCGAAGGACCGGACACTCTGGAAGGACCGTGCCCTGATCGAACTGAATGGAGCTGTCCTCGACTCGTTCGAGCGCGCCGGTATCACGATCGTCGATCACCATACGGCAGCAAGGCAATTCGCCCGTTTCGAGAAGAACGAGAACGCCTGCGGCCGGGACGTGACCGGCGAATGGGCCTGGCTCGTCCCGCCGATCAGCGGTGCCTCGACGCATATGTTCCACAAGGACTATTCGAATGAGACGAAACGGCCGAACTTCTTTCCGCGCGAGGCGGTACCGGTTCGCTGTCCGTTCAGCATGGCAGGTGAACGGACATGAACTATGTGGCGACCATCCGCGAAAAAATCGGCAACGACCCGCTCATCCTCGTCGGATCCGTCGTCCTCGTGATCAAAGACGGACAGATCCTGCTCGAGCAACGGACCGAACCGCTCGGACGATATGGACTGCCGGGCGGCTTGATGGAATGGGCCGAGTCCCCGGAAGAGACCGCTCGGCGCGAACTGTTCGAGGAGACCGGGCTCGACGCCGGAGAATTGAGGTTGCTCGGCGCCTACTCGGGTCCGAATTATGTCACGACGCTCAGGAACGGCGACGTCTTCCAGAGCGTCACGCTCGCCTACGTCGCCTCTCATGCGACAGGTATGCTTCAAGCAAGCGACGAAAGCCTGCGGCTCGATTACTTCCCGCTCGACGCATTGCCGCCGGACATGATCGGATCGCACGAACGTTTCATCGAAGACTACAAAAAGGCGCTGGCGGAATGATGATTCCGCACAGCGCCTTCCTACTATCCAATATCATTGATGAAGATTCGAACGTCTGCGACCGTAGCCGAAGTAGATCAAGAGACCGATGCCGGTCCAGATGAAGAAAGCGATCCACGTGAAACCGGCGAGGTTCGTCATCAACAGGAAGCACGCGAGCACCGACAGGATCGGCAGGACCGGAACGAACGGCACTTTGAAGACCCGTTTCATGTCCGGCTGCGTCTTACGCAGGATGATGATCGCGACCGAAATCAGAGCGAACGCGGCGAGCGTCCCGATGTTGATCAGCTCAGCGAGCGTCCCGAGCGGTACGAAGCCAGCGAGGAGTGCTGCGATCGTGCCGAGGATCCACGTCGCCTTGACCGGCGTGTGCGTCTTCTCATCGACGTCGGAGAAGACGGCCGGAAGGAGACCGTCACGGCTCATCGCGAACAGGAGGCGAATCAAGCCGTACGTCATGACGAGGATGACCGTCGTCATCCCGACGATCGCTCCAAGGTCGACGAAACCTGCGACCCAGTCCTGACCGGCGACTTTCAATGCGAGCGAGACCGGGCTGTCGACACCTTCGAACTGTTTGAACGGCACGATACCGACCATGATGGCGGAGACGATGACGTAGAGGACAGTGACGATCGCTAGCGACCCGAGGATACCGATCGGCAAGTTGCGGCCCGGATCCTTGACCTCTTCAGCAGCCGATGTGACGGCGTCGAATCCAAGATAGGCGAAGAAGGCAATGGCTGACGCCTGCAGGATACCGCTTACGCCGAACGGTGCGAATGGCTGATAGTTACCCGGCTCGACGTACCAGATGCCGACGACGATGAACAGGATGACGACCGCCACCTTGACGAGCACCATGATGTTGTTGATGCGCTTCGTCTCCTTGATGCCGCGAGACAACAGGAGCGTGATGACCATCAAGACGGCAAACGCCGGCAGGTTGAAGTAGGTCGTCTCCCCCGGAACAGCACCAGGGGCAGCCGTCAGGATCTTCGGCAATTCAAGACCGAATCCTGCGAGCAGCGACTGGAAGTAGCCTGACCACCCCGTCGCGACGGCACTTGCCGCGAGACCGTATTCAAGGAGGAGATCCCAGCCGATGATCCAGGCGATCAGTTCCCCGAGCGTCGCGTATGTGTACGTATAGACGCTCCCTGAGACTGGAATCATGGAGGAGAACTCAGCGTAACAGAGGGCAGCGAGCGCACAGACGATCGCCGAAATGATGAATGAGACCGGCAAGGCAGGACCGGCGTAAAGTGCTCCTGTTCCTGTCAGGACGAAAATCCCCGTCCCGATGATCGCTCCGATTCCGAGGAGCACGAGGTCGATCCCTGACAAATGACGCGCGAGCTTCGAATGGCTTCCAGCGTCCAACATGACGCTGACATCTTTCTTACGCAATAAACTCATACTCTTCTTCACCCGAACTTTCTCTTTTTTCTGAATATTCGAACCATTGTTCGATTAACTTCTTCATCATAACAAAGACCCGTTGCTTTTTCAGCCAAGGTCGTCTGTGTTTATTCACAAAGAGTTCTCCTATTTTTTGTTTCTCACCCCAACGCATATATGCATACATGCGGTGAAGCATCGGGCAAACGCTCTCATCTCCTGATACAGCAAAACCTCCGTCCGAAGACGAAGGTTCTGCGCTTGTTCAATTCACATCAAGGACGATTCAAGTCATCCGGACGATCCATCGGATGATCGAGGTTCGGTCCTTCCTGTGGTGCGTCCGGCTTGAGTGGATAATCATCCTTTTGAGCCAGGTCGTTCTCCGGCAACGCGCCTTTTGGCGTACCGTGCGTCGTCTCGGAAGAACCGGTCGAAGACGACGGTTTGCTGTCCGGCGTCACATCGTCAGCCGCTTTCTGGGCTGCGCCCTTCGCTGCCGATTTCAAGTCCTGTTTAGGCATCGACGGAGTCGACTTCGGCAGGTTCACTGTGTTGACTTCCGTTGCTTCTGCCTTCTTCTCAAGTTTGTCGAGATAACGCGATGCATTGTCGCGTCCGCCAAGACCGAAGGCAAGACCGAATGCGAGGGCGACTGCACCAAGAATCAGTACGAACGCTGCATTTACGATCGTCGCCGCGACACCGAGTTGTCCGAGTGCCATGAAGACGGTAAGAGCGAGGATCGCATATTTCGCGACGTTGCTGAGAATACTCAGTTCAGAATGACCGAACAATCCGTCCATCATCCGTTTGACGAGGTTCGCGACGATGATACCGACTGCGAGGATGACGATCGCCGTCAGGACGATCGGCAGGAACGCAAGGACAGCCCGCCCAAGGTCGACCATGAAGTCGAGTCCGATCAGGTTGAAGGCTTCGACGACGAACAGGACGATGATGACGATCTCAACAAGCGAACCGACGAGTGAAGATGGGGAGATCGACGATTGCTTCGCATCCCAGTTACCGATTTTGAGATGCTTCGTCAGATTGTTGAAACCGAGTCGGGACAACAGATCCGTGACGAACTTCTTGACGAAGCGGCCGACATAGACCCCGACGAGAATCAACAGAACCCCGACGACGATATTCGGAATCATACCGAGGACATCGTTGAGCATGTTGATCGCCGGTTGCGAGATTCCTTTGATGTTCAGCTGATCGAGTGCCGAAATCGTGACCGGAATCAGGATGAGGATGAAGACGACGGTCCCGATGATCGATGAGATCGATTTCGAATCCTCCTTATCCTCCGCGCTGACGTTGAAGCGGGCAAGGAACTTGTCCGTGCCGATTGCGTGCAGGAAGTTCGTGACGATGTCGCGGACGATCTTCGCGACGATATAACCGATGATGAAGATCAATGCCGCCGCGATCAGACGCGGGATGAAAGCGAGGAACGATGAGAGCAATCCGCTGAACGGTTCCGAGACGCTCTCGATGTTAAGTGCGCCGAGTACGCCCGGCAGGAACATGAGGAGGATCAGGTAAAAGACGATGTCCCCTGCGATTTTAGGATACTGGGTCATCCCTTGTTGATCCTTCATGAATTTGCTTGAACGCACACGTTCCGACTGCATCAGCTTGTTGCCGAGCTTGACGATCACCGCACGCAGTACGACTGCAAGGATGTAAGCAAGCAACAGGATGAGGCCTGCCTGCAGGATGTTCGGGATCGCACCGAGCAGCGTTTCCATCGTGTCCGCAAGCGGACCTGCGATGATGGCAAGGTTCAGAATGTTGAAGACGAGAATCAAGACGAAGATCATCAAAATCCAGAAGATGACAGTCGCAATGATTTTCTCAGGCGTCCACTTCTTTTTCTTCGGAGGCGGTGCGCCCTCCTTTTGGGGTGACAGCTTGTGCACGACTCCCGACTTCTCGAGTGCCTTTTGGATACCGTTCGCGATCAGCTTCGCGACAAGCCAGCCGATCAGGAAGACGACGATCGCGAGCAGGAGATTTCCCACATCGTTCAGGATGCCTCCAGTGTCGATCGTAGTCCCATTCCACCAATTTCGCATTTGGTCACGCTCCTTTATCGTTTTTAAGATGATAGAGAAATATTTCAGACATTTAGATAATCCCCTTCATCAGAAAATGGTAAACGGAGGATTCGCAGTCAGTTTCAGCTTATTTCAGGAAAAACACGGCAACATCCTGCTCCAACCGAAAAGACCAGGTCCCGGATAGTTCCGTTTCCTGGTCCTTCCCTCAGACCGCTTCCTTGTCCGAGAACTGGCTATTGTAGAGTTCGGCATAGAAGCCGTCCGCCTCGAGCAGTGCCATGTGCGTCCCCTGCTCGACGACCGCCCCCTTATCCATGACGAGGATCAAATCCGCGTCCTTGATCGTCGACAGGCGGTGTGCGATGACGAAGCTCGTCCGCCCTTCCATCAGCCGGTGCATCGCCTACTGGATCTGGATCTCGGTCCGTGTGTCGACGCTCGACGTCGCCTCGTCGAGAATCATGATCGGCGGATCGGCGAGGATCGCCCGGGCGATCGTCAGGAGTTGCTTCTGGCCTTGTGAGATGTTCGACGCCTCCTCATTCAGGACGGTGTCATATCCTTCCGGAAGCGTCCGGATGAAGTGGTCCGCGTACGCGGCCGAGGAAGCCGCGATGATTTCCTCTTCCGTCGCTGACGGTTTGCCGTAGACGATGTTGTCGCGGATCGTCCCGTTGAACAGCCACGTGTCCTGCAACACCATCCCGAACGTCGTCCGCAGGTCCTCCCGCGACATCTTGCGGCTGTCGAGACCGTCGATCCTGATGACGCCGCCGTTCAATTCATAGAAGCGCATCAGCAGGTTGATCAGCGTCGTCTTGCCGGCGCCGGTCGGTCCGACGATCGCGACCGTCTGTCCCGGTTCGACCGAGATGTCCATGTCACGGATCAGCAGCTCCTCTCCATAGCCGAAATCGACATGTTCGAACGTGACGGCACCTTTCGCGCTCTCGAGCCGCGCCGTCGTCACCTCCGCGACCTCCTCCTGTTCGTCGAGCAGCTCGAAGACGCGCTCGGCCGCTGCGACCGTAGATTGGATGACGTTCGCGATATTGGCGGTTTGCGTGATCGGTTGCGTGAACTGACGCGTATAGGTGATGAATGCCTGGATGTCCCCGATCGAGATCGCACGCTGCGTCACGAGGATCCCTCCGACGACGCTGATCAGGACGTAGCTGATGTTTCCGATGAAGAACATCATCGGCATGATGATGCCTGAGATGAACTGTGCCTTGCGCCCTGCCTCATACAGCTCCTCGTTCACCGCATCGAACTGCTCGACGGCACGGCGTTCCCGGCCGAACGCCTTGACGACCGGGTGACCCGTATACATCTCCTCGATGTGACCGTTCAATTCGCCGAGCGTGCGCTGCTGGTCCGCGAAATACTTCTGCGAACGTTTCAGGATGGGACGGATGGCGAAGATCGACACCGGAAGCGACACGAGAGAGATCAGCGTCAGGACCGGACTGATCGACAGCATCATGATCAGGATCCCGATGATCGTCACGAACGACGTGATGAATTGGGTGACGCTCTGCTGAAGCGTCGAACCGATCGTGTCGATGTCGTTCGTCACCCGGCTGAGCGTCTCCCCCTTCGCTTTGCCGTCATAATACTTGAGCGGCAGCTTCTCGAGCTTCAGATTGACGTCCTCGCGCAAGTCGTAGACCGTCTTCTGCGCGACGCCCGACATGATGTATTGCTGGACATAGTTGAACAGGCTGCTGACGAGGTAGAGTCCTGCGAGCAAAAGCAGGATGTTCCCGATCCGCTCGAAGTCGATCGCTGCGCCTGGAACGCCACGGAACTTCGCGAACGCGCCCTCGAACAGCTCCGTGATCGCGATCCCCATGATCTTCGGTCCGGCGATCATGAAGACGGTGCTGAGGATGGCAGCGAGCAGGACGGCGGTTAGCGCTTGCTTGCGCGGCCGTAAATAGCGCAACAGGCGACGGAACGTCCCTTTGAAGTCCTTCGGCTTCTCGCCCATCATCATCATGTTTCCTCCGCCTGGATGTCCGGGTCCGCCTGCCGGTCGCACCGGCTGTTTCTGGTTCGTCATGCGATCTCCTCCTCAGACAGTTGCGATTCGACGATCTCGCGGTACACCGCGTTGTCCTCGAGCAGCTGATCATGCGTGCCGACCCCTGCGACCTTCCCGTCCTCAAGGACGATGATCCGGTCCGCGTCGAGGACGGTGCTGACGCGCTGGGCGACGATCATGACCGTCGCTTGTTCCGTCTCGCTCCGCAATGCTTTGCGCAGCGCGGCGTCCGTCTTGAAGTCGAGCGCGGAGAAACTGTCGTCGAAGACATAGATGTCCGGCTTGCGCACAAGGGCGCGGGCGATCGACAGCCGTTGCTTCTGTCCCCCTGACAAGTTCGACCCGCCCTGCTCGACGATTGATTCGTATTTCCCGGGCAATCCGAGGATGAATTCCTCTGCCTGCGCGACGCGCGCGGCATGCTCGATTTCCTCGATCGTCGCATTCTCCTTGCCAAAGCGGATGTTGTCCGCGATGCTGCCCGTGAACAAGAGCGCTTTCTGCGGGACGAATCCGAGCTTCGAACGCAGCTCCTCTTGCGGCATGTCACTTATCTCGACCCCGTTGACGCGAATCCGTCCTTCCGAGACATCGTAGAAGCGCGGAATCAGATTGACGAGCGTCGACTTGCCAGAGCCCGTCCCCCCGATGATCGCCGTCACCTCGCCGGCCTTCGCCGAGAACGAGACGTCGGACAGGACTGGTTCCTCGGCACCGGGATAGCGGAACGTCACCCGGTCGAACACGAGCGTCCCCCGCTCGCGATCCGCTTTCCTCACTCCTTCGTCCTGCATCGTCGGCTCCATCTCAAGCACTTCATTGATCCGTCTCGCCGATACCGCTGCGCGCGGCACCATGACGAACATGACAGAGGCCATGACGAGCGCGAACATGATCTGCATGACGTACTGAATGAACGCCATCAAATCGCCGATCTGCATCGCGCCGCTGTCGATCCGCATGCCGCCGAACCAGATGACCCCGACGACTGTCAGGTTCATCACGAGCATCATGACCGGCATCATGCCGGCCATCACCTTGTTGACGCGGATCGAGACGTCGGTCAACTCCCGGTTCGCCTTGTTCAGGCGCACCTTCTCCTCGCGTTCCCGGTTGAAGGCGCGGATGACGCGGACGCCGGTCAAATTCTCCCGGAGCACGAGATTGAGCCGGTCGAGGCGTTTCTGCACCTCAGCGAACAGCGGCATCCCCTTCCAGAAGATGAGCAGGATCGCCCCAACGAGGAACGGCATCGCGACGACGATGACGAGCGACAGCTTCGCATCCTTCGAGACGGCCATGATCAGACCGCCGACGAACATGATCGGGGCGCTGACGACCATCCGGAGCAGCATGATGACGACCTGTTGGACTTGCGTGATGTCGTTCGTCGTCCGCGTGATCAGCGACGCCGTCCCGACCTGGTCGAACTCCTGGAGCGAGAAGCGTTCGACATGGTTGAAGACGCTGCGCCGGATATCACGCCCGAGTCCCATCGCCGCCTTCGACGAGTAATAGCTCGCGATGACGGAGGCAATCGCCCCGAGCGCCGTGACTCCGAGCATGATACCGCCAATCTTCCAGATGTAAGGGGTGTCGCCCGTGACGACGCCATTGTCGATGATGTCCGCCATCAGCGTCGGCAGATAAAGATCCGCCATAGATTGAAGAAAGACGAGCAGGACGACGGCGAGGACCGCCGTCTTGTAGACACCGAGCCGCTTGAGCAGTTTGAGCATATCCATTACCTCCTTTTTCAGTGAACCATCACTTCGCCGCGCGACCAGAGATGGTTTCCTATATGACCTAAGCTACGCCTCCCCTCCCCTGAAGTCAACGCTCAAATGATGTGAATAAGCACATATGCCTTTTAGATTTTTTCCATATAAAAAACCCCTCCGCAAGCGAAGGGATCCCGATTCATTTCAAACGCAGGACGACATCATCGATTTTGATTTCGTGCGCCCCGAGCGGAGATTCGTCCGATTTGCCGAGCAGGAATTTCAGACCAGTCTGATCGTCTTGCGGCATCGTCCATTCGAAGCGGAACGTCTGATCCGCCTGCCCGAGTTCCACCTTCTCGCTGAGATAACGAGAGTAGACCGCGTTCTCGATCGTCACTTCGATGTCCCGTGCGACAGTCGAGCTTGCGCGGAACGACAGTTCGTAGGTCTTCCCTTTCTTGAGCTCGAGCCCGCCCTGTTCGAGCAGGACGCTCCAGCGTTCCTGTCCTTCCTGTCCGATCTGGATCCGTGCCGCGCCTTCGACCGCTTCGATCACGGCTTGCGCGTCATAGTGGACGTATTGTCCCCATGCTGCCAACCCATCTTCGAACGATCCGTTCTTCAGCGGATTCGGGTCGGCGATGACCGGCGTCACGTCGATCAGCTCGACGGCGTCAAGCGACACGGTCCCTTTGCCTGATTCGAACTCGAAGACGAGTTGGCTGAGCAGGTCCGTCCCGTTCGTCATCGTAAACGGAACTTCGAACGTCGTCATCTGCCGCTTCAATGCCACGGGCTGCGCCGCGAGATAGTCGACGTCCCCTTCCTCATTCCGGAGCGCTACCTTGAGCGCCGGGCCATCCGACTTCGCCTCGAAGCGAAGGACGTATTGCCCTCCTTCCTTCAACTGGACGCCGCGTTGTGTCAACGTCGACGTCAACCCCTTCTTGCCTCTCGCCGTGTAAGTGAACTGGCGCAAGTCGTCGACCGTCCCGAGCGACTTCGACAACCTGCCGTCGAATTGCCAGTAGGTCAGACGATCCATCGCCCCTTGGTCGAACGTCCCGTTGTAGACGAGGTTGCCGTCTCCGAGTGCCGGTTTCGTTGCGTTCTCGTCGATTTCACCGCGCGGAATCTGCTCGACGCGGACGTTGCTGATCTCGACAGGCGAACGCCCGCCGTTTCCGAGGTTGAATTCGAGACGGGCTGCGAGGTCCGTCTCACCGGTCATGTCGAACGTGAAGGCGTACGATTGGCGTTCAGCCGTCAGACGGATGTTTTCCTCGTTCGAGTATTTCGTATAGCCCCGCTCCGCCCCAGCGCCGACCTTGACCACCATCTGACGCTCAGCGTCGGAGTTCGCGTCAAAGCTGACACGGTATCGCCCACCTTGCGCAAGCGCGAGCTGCTGGATCATCTGGAGCGAGTAGGAGTAACTTCCCGGCTCTTCGATCGTCACGTGCGCAACGCGCCCGCTGTCCGTCTCCTTGACATTGACGTCCCCTTTGCCGCCGAAGTCCGGCAACTGGAGGAAGTTCCAGTACGTTGGATCGAGCGATTGGCCGTTCTGGTCTACACGCGTGATCGGCTCGAGGTAGTTCGTATCATAGATCAGGTTTCCGTCCTGCGGCTGCTTCGCTCCGTCAGGCAACGGAAGCGGCTCGTACGTCGGCTCGACCGGTTCGCGGTACTTCCCGTTCTTCAGGTCGTACACCCGGACGTACTCGACTTCCATCTCCGCCGGGAACGGCGTCGATGCGTCGGTCTCCCCGTCGAACCAGCCACCGACGGCAAGGTTCATGACGAGGTAGAAGTTCTGGTCGAACGGCGCCGGATAGCTGTAGTTCGTCGCCGTGTTCAACCCTTTCGAGTACCAGTCGTTCTGCGTCTGGTAGAGGTTGCCGTCGACATACCATCTCAACTCTCCCGGCTCCCACTCGACGGCATAGGTGTGCCAGTCCTTGATCGTACTGCCTTCCGGGAAGTGGTATTCCTTGCCTGTGTATTTGTTGTTCGGCCAGTTCTCGCCGTAGTGGATCGTGCCGGCGACACGGTCCGGCTTGCTGCCCCACGCCTCCATCACGTCGATCTCACCCGAAGATGCCCACGCACCGTAGCGATCCTCTTCCGGCAACATCCAGAAGGCCGGCCAGAGGCCTTTTCCAGCCGGCAGTTTCGCCTTGATCTCATAGCGGCCGTATGTCTTGCTGAAGAGCCCTTTCGTCTTCAGCTTCGCCGACGTATAGTCATACGCACCGAGCGAATCCGAGATCTGTTCCTTCTTCGCCTGGATGACGAGCTTGCCGTCGCGCACGAACGAGTTATCCTTCGCGTCCGTATAATATTGTTTCTCGTTGTTCCCCCAACCTGGCGCGACCGGGTTGCCGTTCCCGTCGATGATCCAGTTCCCCAGGTCATGGTCCCACTTCGTAGGGTCGATCTTTCCTTTGTCGAACTCGTCCGACCAGACGAGCGCCCATTTCGCCTTCTTCGCGCCATCATCGTCCTTTGCCGCGTCCGCTTGTTGCGTCGACAGGACAAGACCTGTCCCGACCAAAATCGCTGCGATTTTCTTCATCTCATTATTCCTCCCTTTTCAAAAAGACAGGCAAGGACCGAACCGGTTCAAAACGGTTTTAGCCTTGCCTGTCTTGTGAGTCACGCCTGTTGTTCGATTGCTTTCTTGTGCTTCGAGATGACATCCGCGTAAAAGTACGCGCTGTCCTTCCAGATGCGCTCCTGCGAGTCGAAATCGATATAGATGATGCCGAAACGCTTGTCGTAGCCGAAACTCCATTCGAAGTTGTCGAGCAGCGACCAGAGGTAGTACCCTTGAATGTTCATGCCTTCTTCGTTCAGGTCGGAGACGGCCTGCAGGTGCATGTTGACGTAGTCGATCCGGTTCTGGTCGTGGACGCGACCGTCTTCGAGCACGTCGTCGAATGCCGCCCCGTTCTCCGTGATGTAGATCGGGAGGTCCGTGTACTCTGCGCGCAGGCGGCGGATCAGATCCTTGAACTCGTTCGGCGCGATGTCCCAGCCCATGCCCGTCTTGTCATAGTCCGAGTAAGCACCCTTGTAGAGGAAGTCGCTCGCCGCGCTGAACTCGACGATGCCGCGGCTGTAGAAGTTGATGCCGAAGAAGTCGCATTTCGTCGAAATCGTCTCGAGGTCGCCCGCGTGGATGAAGTCGAACGAGTGGACGTATTTCGAGAACAGGTTCATCATATCGACCGGGTATTGGCCCTTGAAGACCGGGTCGAGGAACCAGCGATTCGAGTAACCGTCCGAGTTGTTCCGGGCGATCTGATCGTTCGCGGAATCCGTCTTCGCATAGACCGGCGACAGGTTGAGCGTGATGCCGATCGGCGTGCTTGATGCGAACTCGCCTTTGAGCAGCTCGACCGCCTTGCCGTGCGACAGCAGGATGTGGTGGACGGCGCGGACCGCTTCGTTCAGGTCCGTGTGTCCCGGTGCGTGCTGCCCGAGGTGATAGCCGAGGAATCCGGCGCACCATGGCTCATTGTGCGTGATCCATGAGTCGACGACCTCGTCGAGCTCTTCGAAGCAGACGCGGGCGAAGTCGAGGAACCAGTCGACTGATTCGCGATTGACCCATCCGCCTTCCTCGTGCGCCCACATCGGAAGATCCCAATGGTAGATCGTCACGGCCGGCTTGATGCCCTCTTCGCGGAGGCGAAGCGCGAGCTTCTTATAGAAGGCCATCCCTGCCGGATTGTACTCGCCCTTCGCCGGGAAGATGCGCGGCCAGGCGATCGAGAAGCGGTACGTGTCGACGCCGAGCTTCTTGATGTGCGCGATATCTTCCTCATAACGATGGTAATGATCACATGCGACGTCTCCGTTGTGCTTCTCGAACACTTTGCCGTCCGTGTCGCAGAACATGTCCCAGATGGAAGGTGTCCGTCCGTCTTCGGCGTGCGCACCTTCGATTTGATAGGATGAAGTGGCCGTCCCGAAGACGAAATCCTTGTTGAATTGCATAATCCATTACCCCTTTGTGTATTATTCTTTGACGGCACCAGCCGAGATGCTGCTGACGATGTACTTCGAGAGGAACAGGAACGCGATCATGATCGGCACGACCGAAATCGCGATACCGAGATAGAGCGAGCCGAGGTTCTCTGCGACTTGTGATCCCTTCAGGAAGCCCATCAGGACAGGCAGCGTGTACTTCTCCGGTGAGAAGAGCAGGACGAGTGGCATCAGGTAGTTGTTCCACGATCCGATGAACGTAAAGATCGACATCGTCGCGATCGCAGGCATCATCATCGGAAGCGCGATCGTGTGGAAGATCCGCCATTCACTCGCGCCGTCGATTCGCGCCGCCTCGAGCAAGCTCGGGTGCATCACCGTCTGGATGTACTGCCGGACGAAGAAGACGACGAACGGGCTCGCGATCGCAGGGACGATCAGCGGGATGAAGCTGTCGAGCAGGCCGAGGTTCTTGCTGAGCTCATAGAACCCGATCAGACCGAGTTGTCCCGGAACCATCATCATGACGAGCATGAAGACGAACAGGGCGTTCTTTCCTTTGAATTGATAGAAGGCGAACCCGAACGCCGTCAGTGCTGAGAAATATCCTGACAGGAGCGTCACGAGCACCGAAATGATCAAGCTGTTCTTGAAGCCGGACCAGATGTTGACATAGTCGCTCAGGACAGCGTAGTTCTCTGCGAGCGACGTCCCTGGCAAGAGCGAGAAGCCGGATAGGACTTCTTCGTTCGAACGGGTCGCGTTCGTCAGCATCATCAGGAAGGGAATGAAACAGATGATCGTCAGGACGATCAGCCCGGTGTAGATGACGCCTTTGCCGAACCAAGCGCGTTTCTCTGCTGGCGGCGTCGGTTGTTCCGGACGTCGTAGTTGGCGCTTCGGCTCCTCAGTCTGCGGGACGAGGCGCCGTGCTTCTGCGTTTTGTTCCATCGGTCAAGCCCCCTTCTTTTCCGCCTGCTCTTTTCGGAACATCCCTTTGAAGATGACGATCGAAAAGACAAGCGTGATGATGAACAGTCCGTATGCGACAGCTGCCGCATAGCCGTAGTTGTTGTACTTGAATGCTTGGTTGTAGAGATAGAGCACCATCGTGTTCAGTGCGCCGTCCGGTGATCCGAGTCCATCCGTCAGGAGCATCGGCAGATCGAACAGCTGGAGACCACCGATCAGTGACGTGATCATGATGTAGAGGAGAATCGGTTTCAAAAGCGGCAACGTGATACGTGAGAAAATCTGCCAACGAGTCGCCCCGTCGATCAAAGCCGCCTCGAAGTAATCCTTCGAGATGCCGGAAACACCGGCCATGACGACGATGAACGAGTGGCCGAACCACATCCATGTCAGGATGAGCGAAGCGGAAAGCTGGGCCGTCACCGGTTGTGTCAACCAGCTGATCGGCTCATCGATCAATCCGACCTTGAGCAACATCATGTTGAGCGATCCATGCTGCCAGTCGAGCAGGATGCCGAACAACAGCGCGACCGAGCTGATAGTGATCAGGTTCGGCAGGTAGAAGAAGGCCCGGAAGAAAGCGAGACCCTTCAGCTTGAGCTGCAAATCTGAGAACAGGAGGGCGAGCATGAGAGCTCCGCCGATCTGCAACGCGAAGTTGACGCCCCAGATCTTGATCGTGTTGAAGAATGCCTCGATGAAGTAGCTGTCTCCGAGGAGGCGGGTATAGTTGGCGAGTCCGACGATCTGCTCCCCTTCCGCTCCCGAGTAGTTCGTGAAGCTGTAGTAGAGCGTCAAAAGAACAGGGTAGATGCTGAACGTCAAGAAGACGACCCAGAACGGCGCAATGAATACATAGCCATAGCGGTCTAGTTTTTTCACGAGTGATGCTCCTTTCATGAAACAAGGTGGCAGACAGAATGCTGCCTGCCACCTGTCAAAATTGCTTAGTTGTTAACCTTGATGTCTGGGTATGCGTTCTTGACTTTCTTATAGAACTCTTCGATCGCTTCATCCTTCGACTTCTTGCCTTCTACATATTGAAGGACCGATGCGCCGTAGAGCGTATCAAGCTGTTGGTCGTACTTCGTGACGATACCAGGAGTGATTTTTTCTGCTTGGTCGAGGAAGAACTCATAGTTGTTCTGTCCGCCGAGGAACTCATCGCTGAAGTCAGATTTGATCTTGTCCGTAACTGGCGTGTAAGCAAGGACGTCGCCTGTCTCTTTCGCCCAGTCAGTCAAGAACTCGTCGTCTTGTGTCATCATCTTGACGAAGTCATACGCGAGCTTCTGCTTCTTCGAATCCTTGTAGACACCTAACCACGTTCCGCCCCAGAAGTACGGGCTTGGACCGCTCGTGACAGCCCAGTCGCCTGCCGTCGTCTTCGCGTTCTCTTTGAGGACGCTGTGCAGTCCCCAAGTCGGAAGGACGTACGAGAAGACTTGCGTCTCCGTCTGCTTGCCGTTTTCCTTGACCTTGATCGGCTTGTCCATGCCTTCGAACCAAGAAGGTGACCATTCAGGAGCGAGCGCCGTGTATTGTTTCGCACGCAGTTCCTTCGCGTAATCCATGTAGTCCTTCTTCTCTTGCGTCAGGACGAGCTCTTGGTTTTCGTTGACCCATGGTTGCGGGTTAGCGCCTTGCGAGAACCAGCGGATCGAGCCTTCATCCGGGAACATCTTGTAGCCTTTTTGCTTCATCTTTTCAGCGACTTCGAAGACGCCGTCCATCGAACTCATCATGCTGCCGACTTCTTTCGGGTCATCCGTACCGAGTACTTCCTTCGCGAGGCTACGCTTGTAGTAGACGCCGCCTGGAGTCGTCTGCCATGAGAGTGCACGAACGTTTCCGTCCTTGTCCTTACCGAGGTCATAGACGTACGGGATATAGTTGTCCTTGATTTTGTCTGCACCGAACTTGTCGTCAGACAGGTTCGCCCAGTAGCCTGCATCGACCCATTGCTTCAAGAAGGCGATCTCACCTGTGAAGATATCAGGTGCACCGACACCGCTCTCGAGTGCTGGTTTCAGCTTCGTCGGATAATCGGCGATCGGAACGATCGTCAGCTCGACTTTGACACCGTTCTTCTCTTCGAATTTCGTGATCGGTTTCTTCAGCTCGTCCGTGAACGACCAGATTTTGAGGACGTCGTCCTTCTTCTCAGTTGAACCTGAACTGTCTGAACATCCGCTAAGTACACCGGCAGCAAGCGTGCCGACCGTCATTACGCTAATTAGTTTTTTTCGCATGGGTTACCATCCTTTTCGTATGTTTTGATGATGTCGTGAACCTTGTTAATGCTTTCCGAAAATATCGAAAGCGCTTTCGGAAACTTTCGAAAAAAGAGCCGAATATTATATTCGGTGGGATTGGTTCATTTCGAAACCGCTCTCGCTCCTCATCGCAATCAAGTGCGAGAGCGATTTCGAAATCTTATTTCATCTTGCGAGCGGCGCGCAGGAATCTCGGACGATCAACTCGACCGGAATCACTTCTGTCACAGCCGTCCGTTTCTTCTGTTCGATCTGCTCGATCAGGACGTCAGCGGCCTTCTTCCCGATTGCGTCCGTATCTTGGCGGATCGTCGTCAACTTCGGTGTGATGTACTTGACCATCTCGATATCATCATATCCGATGACCGAGATGTCTTCCGGCACTTTCAGACCCGCTTCATGGATCGCTTCGATCGCACCGATCGCCATCTGGTCCCCTGCCGCGAACACGGCAGTCGGACGATCTTCGAGCGCGAGCAAGCGCCGCATCGCAGTCTTTCCGCCGTCGACTGAGAAGAATCCTCCATCGACGATGTAGCCGTCCGGTGTCGGCAACGAAAGTCTCGCCATCGCCTGCTTGAAGCCGTCGACGCGTGCAAGTCCCGCGTCTGTCGTTCCGTCACCTGCGATATGAGCGATTTTGCGGTGCCCAAGGCCATACAGATAGTCGACAGCGAGCCTTCCGCCTGCGATGTTGTCGGAAAAGACGACGCTGCAGTTCTCCGTGTCCATGTCGACGACGACGATTGGAATCGAGCTCCGAATCAGTGTCTGGACCTGTTCATCCATCTGGTCCGAGCAGATGACGACGATACCGTCGACCGCCCGGTGCTTGAAGTGCTCGAGATAGCTCATGTCACGGTTTCTGAGATTGCGTGACGCGAAGATCAAATCATATCCTTGCTGCTCGGTCGCTTGACGGAAGCTCTCGATGATGGCATTGAAGAATGGATGCTTCATCCCTACTTCGTTCGCTTCCGCGAACATGACGCCGATCGTCCAAGACTTTTTCGTCGACAGCGACTGCGCGTGCGCGTTTGGCAAGTATCCCATATCAGAAGCGGCCTGAAGGATTTTCGCCCTCGTCTTCTCACTGACATCCGAATAGTTGTTGAGCGCCTTTGAAACTGTCGTGATTGAAAATCCAGTCACTTTCGCTAAGTCGTATATCGTACCCATTTCATTGAACCCCATTTCATCGAAAGCGCTTTCGATAAATTTAGTATAGAAGTTCTCCTCCGAGGAATCAACCTTTTTTTGAAACCGCTTCCTAAAAAATGCTGTTTCTTTTTTCCTCTTCACGGAATCGACATATTCCGTCCCTTCCGAAACAGGGTATAGGGTAGATGAAGCATTTCCCTTCAAAGCAAAGGAGTGATGAGGATGGACTACTGGAGCATGCCTGCCGATCAAGTCGTGGAACAACTTGGCACCCGCCGCTCCGGTCTGACGGAGGAGGAGGCCGCCTCGCGTCTGCAGACTTATGGAGCGAATATCATCCGGGAGCAAAAGCGGACGACACGTCTCTCTCTGCTACTCAGTCAATTCAAGAACCCGATCATCGTCATCCTCCTCATCGCGACGCTCATCTCGGCCGGGACAGGTGAATGGATCGACGCGACGATCATCTTCGTCATCATCCTCGCAAGCGCAACGCTCAGCTTCTTTCAGGAACACAGGGCAAGCCGTGCGATTGAGGAGTTGCGGGCGAAGGTCCAGACGAAGTCGCATGTGTTGAGGAATGGGAGCGAGAAGGACGTCCCTTCGAGCGATGTCGTCCCCGGCGACATCGTCCTCCTCTCAATCGGCAGTCTCATCCCTGCTGACGGTCTGATTCTCTCGAGCACGGACTTCTACGTCAACCAGTCGATCCTGACCGGAGAGTCACTCCTCTCCCAAAAATCTGCCGGCATCCTGCCCGCTTCTTCCAGTGTCGAGGAACGGACGAACTGCGTCTTCACCGGAACGAACGTCCATAGCGGCAATGCTGTCATGATCGCCCTTCAAACAGGAAGAACGACCGTATTCGGTCAGATTGCGGAAAAACTGCAACTTCGACCACCGGAGACGGAATTCGAGTCCGGCCTTCGCCATTTCGGCTATTTGCTCACGCGGATGATGCTCATCCTGACCCTTGCTGTCTTCGCGATCAACATCTTCGTCGATCGCCCCGTCATCGATGCTCTTCTCTTCTCCGTCGCCGTCGCCGTCGGCCTGACGCCGCAACTCCTCTCTGCCATCGTCAGCATCACCCTCTCGAACGGATCGCGTATGATGGCGAAGGAAGGGGTGATCGTCAGACGCCTGAATTCAATCGAGAACTTCGGGAGCATGGACATCCTCTGCACGGATAAGACGGGCACGCTGACGGAAGGTGTCGTCCGCTTGAGCGGAGCTCTCGATTCAGACGGACGTCCTTCCGATTCCGTCTTCCGCCTCGCTTTCATCAACGCCTCCCTTCAGAACGCCCTCGCGAACTCACTTGACAAGACGATCGTCGCGGAGCGCCCACTCGACTTGAGGGGCGTGACGAAGCGCGAGGAGATTCCGTTCGACTTCACGCGCAAGCGGCTCAGCCTCGTCGTCGAGGAGGAGGGTGTATTGACACTGATCACGAAGGGAGCCTTCCACCCCATACTGTCAGCCTGCAGCCACATCGCCGCCAATGACGGAATCCGCCCGATCGATCTGGCGGAAAGCGCGGTGCTCGAAGCCCGGTACACGGCTTGGGGCAACGAAGGGATTCGCGTCCTCGGCGTCGCATCGAAAACGGTCGGTCTGAAGAACGATTATACGACGGCCGACGAGGCGGACTTGACGTTTCAAGGCTTCCTTCTGTTCTCGGACCAGCCGAAGGAGGACGCCGACGAGACGATCGCAGCCCTCGCGCGAAGCGGTGTCTCGCTCTGCGTCATCAGCGGCGACAACAAGCTCGTCGCCCTGCACACTGCGAAAGCCGTCGGACTCGACGTCAAGGGCGTCCTGACCGGCGGCGACTTGATCAAGATGAACGATGAAGCGCTCTGGTACAATGTCGAGACGACGAACGTCTTCGCCGAGGTCGATCCGAACCAGAAGGAGCGAATCCTGCTCGCGTTCAAGAAGAACGGTCACGTCGTCGGTTACCTCGGCGACGGCATCAATGACGTCCCCGCCCTGCATGCCGCGGACGTCAGCATCTCCGTCGACACCGCCGTCGACGTCGCGAAGGAGTCGGCCGACTTCGTCCTGCTCGAGAAAAATCTCGATGTGTTGAACCGGGGAATCATTCTCGGCCGGACGACGTTCGCAAATACGCTCAAGTACATCATGATCACGACGAGCGCAAACTTCGGAAATATGTTCAGCATGGTCGGCGTCTCACTGTTCCTCCCGTTCCTGCCTCTCCTGCCGAAGCAGATTCTGATGATCAATTTTCTAAGCGATTTCCCAGCCATCACGATCGCGAGCGATGCCGTCGACGAGGAGATACTCGAGACACCGCGGCGCTGGGACATCAAGGAGATTCAGCGCTTCATGATCGTCTTCGGTCTCATCAGCTCCGTCTTCGACTATCTGACGTTCGCCGTCCTCTTCTTTTTCTTCAAGGCATACGATGCGACCTTCCAGAGTGCCTGGTTCACTTTCTCAGTTCTGACTGAGCTCCTGCTGCTCCTCGTCATGCGGACACGTAAACCGTTCTACAAAAGCCGTCCTGCACGTCCGCTCCTTTATTCGACCATCATCATCTTTTTGCTTACGCTGCTCCTTCCCTACCTGCCCGTCTATACGATTTTGCGGCTCGAACCGGTCCGCCTGCCTGTCATCCTCTCCTTGTTCGGTCTCCTCGGCGGCTATGTCATCATGACGGAGATCGGAAAGCATTACTTCTTCAAGAAGGTGTCGACACGTTCATACAGCACTGGACATGAAACGAGACAGCGGGATTAAAGTCCGCTGCCTCGTTCGCTCCATCCTGTTGTTTCCTTCTCAATGCACAAGTTCGAGCACACTGATTCCCCGCTCGATCAATTGCGCGCGTTCGGCAGACGTCGCCTTCAGGCGCTCGAGGTCGAGCAGCAGGCTTTCCCGCTCCGCCTTGTCCTCCGTCAGCTCGAGCAGCTCGAGCCGAAGCAACCATGCCTCAGGCAGACTCGACAGCGCCACGTCGATCAGCTCGGACAGCCGCTGCGCGTCGATTTCCCCTTCCCGCATCTCGCGGACCGCGGCGAACAACGGGTCGGCAGGCGTCAACGGCCGTTCGATCCGCTCGAAGACGACCTCTTCCGGAATCACCTTCAGTTCCTCGACGTCCGTCCCCGGGAAGGCGGAGATGATCTGTCCAGCAATCAGGTCGAGTTGGTCGAACCGCTCGATGCCGTCAGCCGTCTCAAGTATGGCATCGACGAGCGTGACGATCGCCCGCTTGCCGTCGATCTCCTGGACCTCGCTGATGCGACCGCGGAGCGCAAGTCCCGCTTCGACCCAGTCGAGCGTCTCATCGAAACGGACCTGTGCGAGCACCTCGTTCAGCCCCTCACCGTGGAGCAATGTAAATCCTTCCGGATGCGAAGCGTGTCCCTGGCCTTCGATGACCCGGCCGTTCGCCGCAAGTGCGACCGGTCCCTTGAGACGGACACGCCGGAGCGTCCCGAATTCCTCGAGCGTATCCGGCGCACCGACGAGCGAGACGCCGCTGTCGAAGACGAGCGTCGACAAGGCCCCGGAGTCGACGGCCTTGCGCAAGCCGTGATCGCCGCCGCGCGCGAATGCCATCGTCGAAGCGTACTGTTCGAGCGCCTCCCGCAGCTGTTCGAACGACTCACAGACGAACAATTCCTTCTGCATGTTCGTCACGTCGTGCTTCGTCGCGAGCGCCTTCTCGAGCGAGAACGGGTGCTTGACGACAGCTTCCGTCAGGCAGTGCCGGCTTTCGCCGACCGACGAGAGCAATCCCGCCCCGTAGATTTGCGGTGCGTCGAGGTCGCCAATCAGCCCGAACTCGACCGTCCACCAGAACAGGCGCGAAATCTCGTTCGATTCCGAGATGCCCTGCACATGCGTCCGTGCCTCGGCGAGCTCGAGTTCCGCCTGCGCGATATCGCCTGGCGTCGAGAACGGGCTCTCCTTGACGACCGTCAATTTTTTCAGTGCACGGAAGACGGCGTGCTCCGCCCGGTGCGAGAACGATTTCGCACCGATCTCACCGAAGCGGCGGACGAATTCCGCGTAGACCGGGTTCATCAGGATCGGTGCATGCCCGGCCGCCTCATGTAGGATGTCCGGCGCCGGCGTGTAGAGGATGTTGTCGACTTTCCGGATGTCGGTCGCGATCGGCAGAAGGCCGTGCCCCTGGAAGTCGAAGAAGGCGACGCCCGGAATCAATCCGTCGACGGCGACCGTCCCCCAGCCGCCCCGGCTCAAGTTCGCCGTCATCTCGCGGACGTCCGGGATCCGCTCCGTGCTGATGCCGGAAGCCTTCAGCCCTTCGAGGTAAGCAGGATGCGCCGTATGTTGCAACGTATGGAGATTGAGCCGCATGACGTACCGCCAGACCGCGTGATCCGTCGGCGTGTAGTCTTCGTAGTGCTGCGGTGCGACGTGCGGTTTCAGATGACTTGGAATGATCGGTGTTGACATGGAAGTTCCTCCTTTTGATCAGCTTGACACTCCCACGGCTAAAGCCGCAAGCTCGAATCCTTCGGTAGGCGTGGGATTCTGAAGTGCTTGTACGAACGCAGCCCATTTCTGTTTTGTTCAAGCCTTCAGATGAGGGTGTGCCATCACCCCTCCTGAGACAGACCATATAGGTTCTCAGGCTGGTGGACTGTTACCATCCACCACAGGTCATTGCAGGTGTGTCCATCTTATATTTTAGCGTCTTTTGCATGACGACAGGCATCGTTTTACCGGTCACATGTTTTCGTGACCGAACCGCGTACGATGATTAAGGGACGATGGACACAGGCGTTTTAGAGACTTGTACTTGTCTATGGGATATATATACTCGAATGTCGGATGTTCTTCACGTCCGAACTCACTTTCATTCCATGTCTAAAGACGGGCTGCGCCAGATATGGGCTTTCTCGTTCGTAAAATTTGTAATTCACGGCGGCCTGTGTGCACGTTCTCAGCGCCACGTGCTCTCTTGGACAGGTAGGCCGACTCTACCTACGTCGGCAATAAGCTCAAACTTCCTAAGCTCAAGTGGGTCCGTTTCGCCAACTCGAGACAGGTCGAAGGGCGGATCCTGAACGCGACGATCCGACGTAACGCCTCAGGGAAGTACTTCGTCTCCCTGGTCGTCGAGCAGGAGATCGGCGAACTGCCGAAGACCGGCTCATCCGTCGGCGTCGATGTCGGATTGAAGAATTTCGCCATCCTGTCCGACGGCACCGTGTACAAGAACGACCGCCATTTCCGCACGCTCGAGAAGAAATTGGCCCGCGAACAACGCAAGCTCTCCCGTCGTCAGCTTATCGCCATGAACAAGAAAATTAAGCTCTCCGAATCGAAGAACTACCAGAAGCAGAAGCGCAAGGTCGCGCGTATACACGAGAAAATCGCGAACAAGCGGAACGACTTCCTGCATAAAGTATCGACCGAGATCGTCAAAAACCACGACGTCATCGGGATCGAGACCCTGCAGGTGAAGAACATGCGGCAAAACCGCAAGTTGAGCAAGGCGATCTCCGAGGTCAGTTGGTCGGAGTTCTTCCGCCTGCTCGAATACAAGGCGGACTGGTACGGGAAGACCGTAGTCAAGGTCGGCAAGGCTTTCGCCTCGAGCCAGCTCTGTTCGAGTTGCGGCCATCAGCACAAAGACGTGAAGCATCTTGGCTTGCGCGAGTGGACTTGCCCAGGTTGCGGCGTCCACCATGACCGAGATGTGAACGCAGGACTGAACCTCAAACAAGAGGCCGAGCGAATCCTCGCTTCTTCAACCGTCGGGACGACGGGGCTAGCCTGATCAGGTTTCGGTCGTCAGGTCGGATGACTCAGGAACCTCCACCTCCAAGCAAAGCGTAGGTGGAGCTAGTTCAATGCGGTATCGTCATCGTTTTTACTTTTATACTGTTATGCTGTTATGCTTTTAGTGACTAAAGCATCTATTGTTTAGGATTATACGCACCTTCTCCAAACTACGTCAACACTTTTTGTCACCAAACGCATTCTACCCGCTTTTAGGACGATCATTCTTCGAGCGCCCATTCGCGATAAAGGTACTCATTTTCAGACGAAATGAGTACCTTTATCGATAAATGAATAGATTAATCTTCAATCATCATGCTCATTCCACTTGTTTTTGAGCATGATTAACAAAGTGAGCACGAAGTGGAGGGATTCGATGCGTCACTATGACCGCTGATTTTTAAGGCAACGTTCAAGGCGTTTTTAGCATCCTCATTTTTTCAGCGCGCTGCGTGCATTCGTCGCAGCGAAGACGACCATCGCGAGACCAAGCACGAGCGCGACACCGAGCCCTTTTGATAAAGCACTCCAATCGATGTCCTCCCAAAGTAATACGCCGCGCATCCCCTCCATGATGTACGTCGTCGGATTGATCGTCGCCGCGACCTTCAACCACTCGGCTTCGATCAGCTCCTTCGGGACGAACGTCGTCGACAGAAAAATCAGTGGGAAGAACAGGAGCGTCCCGGCCTGTGCGGCCTGGGCGTTCCGCGTCTTGAGCGCGACGCCGACCGAGTAGCCGGCGAACCCGAGACCGAAGCCGAGCGCGAGCAGGACGGTGAAGAAGAAGCCTGGCGCACCAGCCGGAATCGTCAAACCGAGCAGGAATGCCATCCCGAAGATCAACAGCGTCTGGACGAACAGTTGGAGCATGCCGGCAATCATCGGACCGAGGACGATCGCGGTCCGTGAGACCGGCGTCAGCAGGAGCCGGGCGAAATATCCGTTCTCGATGTCCTTGACGAGCGCCTGTCCGGCGCCGCCAGCTCCTCCGACCGCACCGGAGACGATCGACACCGGGAGGATGAAGTTCAAATAGTCGACTCCGCCGAATTGCGGGAGCGCCGAGATGCCGGACAGCCCGCTCGTATAGACGAGCAGGAAGAACACACTGATGATCAGGTTCGGGATGAAGGAGAACGGGTTGCGCAACGTCACGAGCAGGCTCCGCTTCGTCAGGAGCAGCGTCTCTTTCCACATCTCATTCACCTTCCTTTTCGTACGCATGTCCCGTCAGACGGATGAAGACATCGTCGAGCGACGGCTGCTTGACGAGCAGCGTCTCGGCAGTCAGCTGATGCTCATCGAGGTAGCGGACGACCTGACTCAGCGTCTCCATCCCCGTCGACGGCAAGATGAGCCTGCCCTTCTCGACCGTCCCGCCAAACGCGGCGCGGACGCGTTCCGCCGCCGCTCCTTCGCTGAAGGTGAGTTCGATTCTCTCCCCGCCGATCATCCCCTTCAATTCATCTGCCGTCCCTTCCGCAATCAGACGTCCCTCGTCGATGATCGCGATTCGGTCCGCGAGCTGATCGGCTTCCTCGAGATACTGCGTCGTCAGGAAGATCGTCGTGTTGAATTCTTCGTTCAGGCGGCGCACCTCGTTCCAGATCTGTTGCCGGCTCGCGGGATCGAGTCCGGTCGTCGGTTCGTCGAGAAAAAGGATCGTCGGGCGATGGACGAGCGTCAAGGCGAGGTCGAGCCGTCGTTTCATCCCGCCGGAGTAGCGACCGACCCGCTGTGCGCCATCCTCCTCGAGTCCGACGAGTCGCAACAGTTCGAGCGCCCGTGCTTTAGCCTCCTCCCTTGTCATCCCGAACAGCCGCCCCTGCAGGAGCAGCAGTTCTTCACCCGTCAAGTCCTCGTCGATGCCCGTCTCCTGTAAGGCGACGCCGATTTGCAAACGCACCTGCTGTTCCTGCTTGACGACGTCATAGCCATTGATCTCGGCGCTTCCGCCGGACGGCCGGATCAGCGTCGTCAGCATCTGGACGGTCGTCGACTTCCCGGCACCGTTCGGACCGAGAAAGGCGAATATCTCCCCCTCCTCGACTTGGAAGGACACCTGCTTGACGACTTCCTGCTCCCCGTAACGTTTCGTCAGTTCATGAACACGGATCATGCAGCACCCCTTCTTCCTTCTTGACCTCTTCCCGATTCGAAAGACCATGGTTCTGTTTACCCGTTTCTCGGCCTGACCTTCCCTGCCTGATATGCAAAAAAGACCTTTTTTCTTAGAGCAGCGCGAAATCACACTGCCCTAAAAAAGGTCTCCTCTCATATGACTTCGAACGGAATGTCCGCCTTCGCCTCCCCATTGACGAGAATCGTCAAGTGGTGACGCCCGGGATGATGGACGCGCGTCGTCAAGTCCTTGAAAGATTGGCGTTTCTGCACCGATTTTCTGCCGTCGACCGTTCCCTCGCTGATCTTGAACACCTTCCTGCTCGTCCCGCGCTTCTTGACGTAGTCGATCGCATACTCGATCCGCAACCGCTCCCGCTCTGTCGTCGTCACGTCGAACGCGAACACGAGCACCCCGCCGATCGGGATGCTGTCCGCTTCAAGACTCAGCCCTTCGACCTCGACCTCTCCGCATGTCACGAAGCCGAACAACTGCAATGCCTCCGGATGTCCCTGCTTCAGGAGCGTCCGCGACGCATGGCGGAGCACCCAGTCGGAATGCGGATGTTCCCCGAGCCGTGTCCGGACGCGTTCGAGGACGAACTCCGGATGTGTCTTCGTGATGTCATTGAGATGATTCGCGACGCTCTTGCGGACGTAGAGCGATTCGTCCGCGAGCAGCCGATCGAGGAGCGGCAACACAGGCGAAGGGTCCGCAATCAGCGACGGGATCGCCTGCCCCCATGGGAGACGCGGCCGCGTCCCTTCCGAGGCGAGGCGCCGGACGTGTTCATCCTCGGACGCACTCCACCGATGAGCCGTCAGAAGGAAGCGATCCTGGTCCTCGAGCAGGAAACGCCGGACCGCGAACTCGGACGACGAGTGCGGCGTCAGCCGCTCGAGCGCGAGCAATGCCCGTTCCCAGTCATCGGCATGAAGCTCGACATAGTCCGGGAAGACGATACCCGGCAGTCCCGGAAAGCGCGGTGCGATCGTCTCGAGGCGCGACACCGCTTCATCGAAATCGTCCGGCAGGTATCCTCCGAGCGTCGTCGCGATCAGGCGGACGCGCTGCTTGAACGCAAGCTCGTCCCAATCCGCCTCAAGCACCCGGCGCGAAAAATCAGGCGTCCCGAGCTCTTGTCCGAGCCGATCGAGCCACTCACGGGTGAAAACGTCCTTGATCAGCGACACGTGACATGACTTCCTTCCCAGTTCTTCTCGAGGCGGAGCAACGCCTCCTTGCGGGCGAGTCCACCTGCATAGCCGCCGAGGTCGCCGTTCGCCCGGATGACGCGATGGCACGGGATGACGAGCGCGAGCTGGTTCGACCCGTTCGCCCGCGCGACAGCGCGCATCGCCGTCGGCTGGCCGATCCGCAAGGCGAGTTCCTGATAGGAAATCGTCTCGCCGGCCGGAATCTTCAGAAGTTCGCTCCAGACGAGGCGCTGGAACGGTGTCCCGTACAGCGTGACCGGCGTCTTGAAAACAGGCAGTCCCGTCCCGAAATACTGCTTCAACTCCTGTTCGATCTGGTCGAAGACCGGTGACTCGTCCGGGAGGATGACGGCACGGGCACTGATCCGCAACCGTTCGATCTCGCGTTCGAGCCCGCGCCGTTCGACGAACTCGAGCAGGTGGAGCGTCACGTCGTCCGCGATCGCGAGCATCGGGCCGAGCGGCGTGTCGAGCCATTTCGCCTTGAGGACGTTCCCGTCCCAGCGTTTCGGCGCCTCGCCCATGATTTTCGCGAAGGCGTCGCGGAAGCCGCTTTCCGACTCATATCCGCTCGCGAGCTGCGCGTCGATGACGGGACGCCCCGTACGGATCTCCTTCATCGCAAGCCCCATCCGGCGTGCCCGGGCATATTCGACGAACGTCATCCCGAACCGTTTCTTGAACTGACGCCGCGCCGTCGAGGCATCGAGTCCGAGTTCACTGAAGTCGGCGTCCTTGAAGCGTTTCTCAGGCGTCGCCTCGACCGCCGCGACGAGCCGCGTGATGACGTCGCTCTCCCCCGGGTGCGACAGCGGACGACAACGCTGGCATGGCCGGAACGAAGCGAGCAATGCTTCCTTCGCCGTCTCGAAGAATTCGCAATTCTCCCGCTTCGGCTTACGCGCCGGGCACGTCGGACGACAGAAAATGCCCGTCGTCTTGACGCCGACGAAGAAACTTCCTTCATACGTCGCGTCGCGCGCGAGCAGCGCCTCGTAATATTCCTCTTGTTTGATTTCGTTCATCGCAACCACCCCTTTGTCTCCAGTATACCGGCTTTAGACAGGGAGGACCGCCGAAAATCAGGCATCTATTTTTTACTGAGAAACAAGAAGCCGCCTCCCGCTCAGCGGAAATAGACAGCTTTCACAGAGTGAGCAGCGCGAGGTAAAGCAAGCCTGCACCGGACAATCCGAACAACAGACCGAACAGGTCAGGCAAGCGCTTCTGAAAGGTGAGGACGAGCAGACCGATCGACGCGAGACCGGTCAGCGAAAGCAACATGAGCGCCGGTGTCAAGACGACCGGGAGTGCTTCGAATGCTACAGGCGTCTCGGTATTGCTGAGCGTCGCGCTCGCAAGCAGGACGAGCAGGATGACGACCCCCTCCATCCGGACGGACGGTCTCGGATCGAAAGCCGGCTCGTTCGCAAGGCGCCGCCTGACGATCGTCCCGTTGAGGAACGCATAGCCGAGCAACGGCAGAATCAGGATGTGCTTCAGCAGCAGCGCCTGTCCGTACGGCATGCCCCAGGCGTTCGCATAGTCGCCGAGCGGGACCGTCTCGCGCATCAGGAACATGCCGCTCAACAGGACGAGCATGAACAAGAAACGGGCGAGCGGACTGAACCAGCGCAAGAACGCCTGCCAGTTCTTCGCGTCCCGAGAAAGAAAGCCGGCGGCGAGGACGATCCCGATCCAGATGCTGGCGGCGCTGAAGTGCATGAACTGGGTGAGCAGTCCGACTAGGCCCTGTTTCGACGCAGCATGGCTCGTCGCAGCGAGCGCGAGGAAGAGCAACTGCGTCAAACCGATCGAGAGCTGCACGTTCTTTCGGAACAGCACAAGCAGCGAAGCAATCAGGCAGACCGCGAGGAATGCAAGCCCCGTCCCGTTCCCGGTAAGCGCGGTGCGCAGCGCGTCGATACGCGACAGGTTCAGCTCGTCCTGCAGGTAACGACCGATGCGAACGACCGGTAGTCCCGCAGAGACGACGAGACCGACCAAGGCGAACGAAGCAACATGTCCACTCGGTCGAAGCGACGGCCGCCGCTCTTGCGGAGTGGCACCAAGCAGCAACTGTCCCGTCCAAAAAGCAGCGAACATGTACGATAGGAAGTCACCGAGTATATAGATCACGCGCTCCGCCGTCTCGCAAACAGGAACAAGAGCGCAGTGAGGATGGTCGCGACGAGTCCACCTCCGACCCACGGCAGAAGCGTCGCGGCGAAACCAGAGCTTGTCGGCGTCTCGTCCTGCGTCATCGCGCTCGTCCGCATGACGCTCGCCTCATTTTTTTCTTCATTTCCCGTTGCTGTCGTCTCCTGCTCTTCCCTTTGATCAACAGCTTGTTCCGATTCCGCAGGAGCTATCGGCTGTTCGATCGTCGTCTCGCCCTTCACCGTGAAGTCGACCGTCCCTTCGATCGGATGACCGTCGGCCGAGATCATCGTCCAGCCGATGACATATTCTCCGCCTGTGAGCTCCTCTTCGATGACGGCGCTCAGTTCGTTCCCGAGGCGCATGACCCTTCCGATTTCGACCTCTTCTCCATCCTTCGCCGTTACGTTGAGCGTACTCGTCTGTTTGACCGGTGCGTCGAACGTCAGCCGAATCCGCTCACCTTCCCCTTGTATGACCTGGCCGTCTGACGGATTCGATTCCTTCAGGCTGCTATGGGCGCCTGCCGACAGCGGGTTCAGGAATAACAACCCGATGATGATGACGATACTGCGAAACATATCCATCCCTCCATTTTTGAGCACGATCCGTCTTCGTTCGTGATCGAACGTTTTTTCTCCTCACTTGAACTAACGTAGACAGTTCTCGAATGGATCAGTTTTTTCGGAATTTTTTCACTTCAGCACATCGACTGCAATTTCACGGTCTCTTTTAGTATCCTTTTTCGAAAAAATACCCCAAACTGTATATTAGGATGAATATCTCAAGCCGTTCGACCGATAAGGATACATATCTTGATTCCAAGAATTTTGAAGAAAGACAAAATACCGATTCAGGAAGAGGGAAACGACCTATGCAAGGAATCACGCAACCACTCAGTGAAATGAACGTGCTCGAAGCTATCACGAATCATACAGCGATGATCCGGTTCGACCGGAAGCGCCAAGTCGTCGACGTCAACGACCAGTTCGCGAAAGCGATGCGCTACAAGCGCTCGGAGATGATCGGGATGTACCACCATTCCTTCTGTGCGGAAGAGTTTTCTCGCAGCACGGAATACCAGCAGTTCTGGGACCGCCTGTTCTCAGGCTACAGCTATTCTGACAAAATCGAACGCCTCGACGCTTACGGCGAGACGCTTTACTTAGAGGCGACTTACATGCCGCTTTACGAACAGGATCAAGTAGTTGGTGTCGTCAAGATCGCGACCGACATCACGCAACGGCAGCGGACGATCCAGCAGTTCGCGGCGACGTTCGCCTCGATGTCAGATGAACTCGATGACCGGGCACGGCAAGGCGTCGCAGCGAGCGACTCGCTGAAGCAGATCACCCAGGCGATGAGCGCCGGGGTCGAAGAGAATCTCGAGACACTTGACGGCTTGAAGGAGCAGACGCACCAGATCAACGACATGGTCGCGACGATCCAGACGATCGCCTCGCAGACGAACCTGCTCTCGCTCAACGCGGCGATCGAAGCGGCACGGGCCGGTGAGGAGGGACGCGGCTTCGGCGTCGTCGCCTCGGAAGTCCGTAATCTCTCGAAACTGGTCGAAAAGGCGATTCTTGACATCAAAGGAAACATCGACGGGATGAACACGCAGATGCTGTCGATCGAGAAAGGCGTCACCCGCTCGCGTGAGCAGATGGAGACGAGCGGGAAAGCGATCGAGCAGACACTCGCCCAGTTCCCGGAGATCGAACGGGCAGCTGAACGCTTGAGTGAAGAGGCGCAGGCATTCGGTAAGATACTCTAAACAGATTCGGGCATTCCTCTGACGAGGAGTGTCTTTTTTCATGTTCGATTTCCACCAACCAATAATTGACAGTATGACACATCCGGTTTACAGTTAATTAATGGAATTTTCAGATATTTAAAAGAGAGGAGCCTGTCATGACGAAAAATCGGTTCTACCTCGCGATCGCTATTTTCCTTGTCTCGGTCCTGCTCGTCCGCTTCGCCGCTGTCGAGCTGTATACCGCCTTCTTCTACGACCCGGCGAAGATGCCGCCGACCTACCGCAACATCACCAATAAGGTATCGGGCGGTGAGGAGATACCTGGAGCGAAAGGATCGGATAAGATTTTCGGTCCGGGTGAACGTGGAAACCCGTTATATTTCTTGATCGATTTCAGCGATTCCCCGGGTTCGAACGGGATGAGCGGATTCGGACGCTTCCCGTGGATTTTGTTGCTCGTGATCCCGGTCGCCTACTACCTGTTCCGGAGGTGGCGCAACCGCAAAAAACACAAGAAGCCGCAGGCTGGCGAAGAATGGACGGACGAATCGTTCGAGGTCCCGGCTGAATCAAGCGCGCCTCCGACGATCGAGGAAGCGGACACTAGGATCCGTCGCGCCGTCCAGCGGCTCCATATGTCACTTCCGGGCAGCCGCAAGAAGCTACCGGAAGAGACGCTGAGCGAGTGGTTCGAGCGGATCGGTTTCGCTTCCACCTCTCCGGTCTATCACGCACACCGTTACGGTGAACTCAACGAGCACACGTTCAGCGAGTTCGAGATCGGACGCTTCGAGGCAGACGTCGATACGTATCTTTCCCACCACCCTAAAGGAGGAACCTACTCATGACCCTGCAAACCTTGATCGAAGACATCAACCGCGTCTACCTCGGAAAGCCGGAGGTCGTCGAACTTTGTTTGACCGCCCTGCTCGCGGACGGACACGTGCTGCTCGAGGACGTACCGGGCACCGGGAAGACGATGCTCGCCCGGACGCTCGCCGACAGCTTCCAGGGCGAGTTCTCACGCATCCAGTTCACGGCCGACTTGCTGCCGTCCGATATCATCGGATCCGACTTCTTCAACTTGAAGACGCAGGAGTTCGAGAACAAGCGGGGGCCGGTCTTCTCGAACATCATCCTGATCGACGAGATCAACCGCGCCGTGCCGCGGACGCAGTCCGCCCTGCTCGAAGCGATGGAGGAGCGTCAGGTGACGATCGGCGGGATGACCTACCGCCTGCCGGTCCCGTTCTTCGTCATCGCGACGCAAAACCCGATCGAGTCGGCCGGGACGTTCCCGCTGCCGGACGCGCAGCTCGACCGCTTCATGCTCTGCATCAACACCGGCTACCCGGACGCGGACTTCGAGCTCCAGCTGCTGCGCGAGGTCGTCACGAAGACGCGCCGCGCGCTCGATTCGCACATCCCGTTCGAAGAGCTGCTCCAGCTGCGGGAGGCAGCCGCTGACGTCCACCTGTCGGACGACGTCCTCCGCTACATCGTCGACATCGCTTCTGCGTCGCGTTCGCACCGCCTCGTCGAGACCGGTGTCAGCCCGCGTGCGACGATCGCCCTCTCGAAGGCTGCGCAGAGCTATGCCTTCTTGAAGGGACGCCTGTACGTCATCCCGGAGGACATCAAGCATCTCGCGCCGCACGTCCTCGCCCATCGCCTGACGCTGTCGATGGAAGGTGAGATCAAGACGACGAAGCGGGGCGTCCTCGCCGAGATCCTCGAGAACGTCACGGTCCCTGTCGAAGCAGGTATGTGACGATGGACGTCGCAAGCAACGTCTCGCCGCTGATCCATCGCCGGGCGCTCCCGCTCCATGCCGTGCTGACGTTCACCCTGCTGTTCGTACCTGGCGCGACGCCCGGCGTTCTTCTGTTTGGCGCGTGTTTCGCCGCCGGTTTCCTGATCGAGCGGTACCGGCGCCAGCTCGAACGCGACGTCCGCCTGACGGTCAAACAGAACGATGATATCCTGTTCCGCGGCGAACGCAGCCCGTTCCTGCTCGAGATCGGGAACGTCGAGGCGCTGAACGGGATGATGCGGAGCGCTTACGTCCGCATCAAGACGGACGACCGCTTCTCGGTCTATCATGAGCAGGAAAAGAAGACGCTCCATGAATTCAAGGAACTGGCCCATCGGCTGCGCTTCGAGATCGAAGGGCACGAACGGGGTCCGGTCCGGCTTCCGGAGATCGCCCTCAGTCTCGACTTGCCGCTTCGGCTCGGCCAGCTCGTCCTGACATCGCCGGCAGACGCCGAGTGGACCGTCTATCCTTCGATCGACCGCGCGCAGGCGCAGGTCGTCAAGAACATCCTCGACCTCGGCGAGCGGAAGGTGCTTCATTCGCCGCTCAAGGACCGCTCGCTCCAGATTTCGTCCGCCCCGTACCGGAACGAGCCGTCACGGCAGATCGACTGGTACGCGACGGCGAAGATGGCCTCCCTGCAGTCGAAGGTCTACCAGCCGAGCATGCAGGATACGTTCACGCTCGTCCTCGACCTGTCCTCTCCGTCCGGCATCGCCCTCCACCGTCAGTTCGAGACGCTGATCGAGAACACGGCGCTCGCCGCGCGGGAGCTGATCGCGAGCGACGGCAAGATCGAGGTGTTCATCAACCGGCTCGACGAGAACGGACGCCTCACTCACCTGAAGATCAAGGACGGTCCGCGTCAGCTGAAGCGGCTGCTGATCCTGCTCGCCGACCTGTCGGAGAGCGATCTGTTCGTCGGGACGAGCCGCTTCTCGACGTACGTCGATCGGATGAAGCAGAAGCAGAGCCAGCGTGTCGACATCCGGGTGTTCAACTGAATCCCATCTGAAAAGGGAGGACGGTGCGTGCATGCACACCGTTCTCCCTTTCTCATTCCGCATGCCCCGAGTTCATCTCCCGGAAGATCCAATCAACAAGTGTCACATTTTTTGATAATATAAAAACAAAAATGTTACACTAGGGTGAGGAGGTGAATCGTCATGAATGCTCTCTATGAATACATTGCGCAACACTACAAGCCGAACGAGCCGATCTTCACGAAAGAATTGAAAAGTGCTGTAGAAATGAGCGATGCCAACTTCCGCCAGACGATCAAGCGCCTGTCCGACAAAGGGCTGCTCATGAAGGTTCGTAAAGGCATCTACTTTCTGCCGAACAAAAAATCCATATTGAAGAAACCGATTCTCGACGTAAGAGAAATCGTAAATCGACAGTACATGAAGCAAGAGGAGGAAATCGTCGGTTACGATACAGGAACGAACTTCGCTAACAGTCTGGGATTGACGACTCAAACAGCAAGCGTCCCTACTGTCGTGACCAACAATACATCCTCTCTGCAACGAAAAGTCACCCTTTACGATAAGAAAATCATTATCAAGAAGCCTCGCGTACCGGTGAACAGACGGAATTACCGCTTACTCCAAGTACTCGATCTTTTGAATGATTTTGATCGCATCAGCGAGGAAACCCTTGACCAGGCCCGTGCAAGAATCGTCGATTACCTCCGCCAAGGAGAGATAGACAAAGAGGAAATCGAACGTTCCTTGCGTTCCTATCCTGCCAAAACCCAAGTCAAATTTTATGCGTCAGGAGTATACAATGAACTTACACATGGATGAGGATGCCTTTAAGGAAATCATCAACGCAACGGCCGCCAAGATGAGCTTAGAAGCCTTCCAAGTGGAGAAGGACTATTATGTCTCTCTCTTATTACAAAAATTATCCGAAATGGCGCCCGATATCGTCTTCAAGGGCGGAACCTCTCTGTCGAAATGTTACGATGTCATCGACCGTTTCTCTGAAGATATCGACCTCACCTTGAGAATCGACGGACCGATCGGGAACGCAGCGAAGAAACAACTGAAGCGTGATGTACTGCAAGCGATCGAGACGGTAGGATTCGAGTACTTGAATGACAAGAGAGTTCCTCCGTTAGAAACACGCTCGAGGCGTGACTTCAATGAGTATCTCGCGGGATTCAAGCAACTGTTCTCGGGAGGCACCTTCATGATGCAGCACATCAAGGTCGAGACGAACGTGACCTATCGCGCCTTCCCTTGCGAATCGCTTGCCGTCAGCAATTACATCACGAAGTTCCTGCAGCTCGAGGAGGAGCATGACTTAATCGAACAGTACGAGCTTATTCCGTTCACGATGCAAGTACAGACAATCGACCGCACTTTTCTCGACAAGCTATTTGCAATATGCGACTACTACGAGGACGGAGTAAGCCATCGTTACTCGCGACATATCTATGACATCCACATGATTTGGAGCAAAGGATTCGTCAAGAGGGATGCGCTCAAGGAGCTGATTCCTCACATCATCGCAGATCGACAATCAGGTCCGAAGACATATTCCTCTCGAGAGGGTTATCCCTTGTTGGACCGACTCAATCGAATCATCGACGAGGACTTTTACAAAAAGGACTTCGAGACGAATACGCTGGAGTTCCTCTCTCGTGAAACCGTCTATGAAGAAGCGATCCGCTCGCTGAATGAAATCATCACCAGTGATTTCTTGCCTAAGACCATCGACACGAGCCGAGAGAGCGATCCTAATCGATAGAGGACGGTCGTCCTGCTGCTCGCCGATCCACCTGAGAGCGTTCTGTTCGTCGGGACGAGCCGTTTCTCGACGTACGTCGACCGGATGAAGCAGAAGCAGAGCCAGCGTGTCGACATCCGGGTGTTCGAGGAACGCTCCGCTTGAATCCTATAACACAAGACAACCGGCAAGGGTCATCTTTGACCTTTGCCGGTTGTCTTGTATCGACTCACCTTTCTCCAGTGTTCATGGCGTCACTTTCAATTGCCCCATCATACCGTTCTCCTCATGCTCAAGATTGTGACAGTGATACATGAACGTCCCTTCCTCATTGAACTCGATCGCGATTTTCACTCGTTCTCCCGGAGTGACGGCGACGGTATCCTTCCAGCCTTTCTCATTGGCTGAAGGCACCTTTCCGTCGCGCTCGAGAATGCGGAACTGGACACCATGGATATGGAACGGATGGGTCATGCCACCCATCATGTCTTTTTCATTGTAAATCTCCCATACCTCCGTCACGCCCCTCTTCACTTCGATATCGATTCGGTCCGGGTCGAACCGTTTTCCGTCGATCGTCACCATGTTGCCCATTCCGAACAGTGTCAATCGACGGTCGACTTCCGATGATTTTCGGTTCAAGGACGATTTCTCCTTGAGACCCTCCAGATCCGCCGCGCTTTTTTCAAGCCCTTTGATGACGAACGTATTCACGGGAATGCCGTTCGCCTGCAACTCGATTTCATCCCCCACTTCGTTTTTCGAGAAATCGATGAGGATTTCGGCCCGCTCGCCTGGAGAAAGCGCTACGCGGTCCAAGCTGACAGGTTCCTCAAGAAGACCGCCGTCACTCGCAATTTGCGTGAACGTCTCTCCTCCCGACAAGGAGAATTCGAAGTTCCGGGCATTCGATCCATTGACTAGACGCACCCGCATGAGACTTCTTTCCACATCGAACTCGGTGTTGATCGCGCCGTTTGCGATCAACGTATCACCGACTGTCCCGTCGGCGTTCATGGAATTATCGTAATTGAGTGTCCCGTCTCTTTCAAAAAGGCGATCCTGTACGATGATCGGGATGTCATCGACCCCGTACTCATGCGGAAGATCGATCTCGCTGCCCTCTTCCGTCACATAGAGCAGACCCGCAAGACCTTGATAGACTTGCTTGGCCGTCGATCCCATCGGATGGGGATGGAACCAGAGCGTAGCCGCCTCCTGCTCGATATCAAGACGAACCCGTCTTTGCTCCCCCTGCTTCACCGGCTGGTGCGGCCCTCCGTCCTCTTTGCTTGGAATCTTGAGCCCGTGCCAATGGAATGTCGTCGGTTCAGCTAAGCGATTGACCGTATCGATGTAGACGGTCTTCCCTTTTGGCAACTTGATCATCGGTCCGAGCAAGTTGCCGTTGTATCCGAGTGTCGGGGTGCGTTTCCCGTTCGCGAAAAACTGTGTCTCTCCCTGTTCAGCCCGCACCGTATAATAGACGGCGCCTTCCGTCTCCCGGTCCGGCTTGAGTTCCGGTGGGATCGGCAACGGTTTCGGCGGTTCGCTCGACGTGGCAAGATCGATGTTCGCCCCGTGTCTCATCATTCCGTTGCCGCCATTCCCATGCATGTTCCCCATACCGTTCATGTTTCCAGTCGAATTGTCGCCCATCATGAAGCGGTGATTCAGGTTCGTGCCAAACAACAAGATCAGGATGAGCAATATCCCGACCGTAAAACCGCCCAGTATATACCATTTGATTTTGCTTTCCATTTCCGTCCACTCCTTCGTACGCTATGCCCCTCTTACCTTGTTTATACCTGACGAATGTGAAAACTTTGTCAAAAGTTCAGTTACTTTCGAAATGAAGTCGAATTTCCTGATTCCCCGTTTCCATATACACCATACGGGTATATGGTATGCATAGGAGGGATGAACATGAAACACGAACATGAGCATCATTCGACATCGCACGAGGCACATGACGATCATCATCAGGAAGATGGACACGGCAATCATCACGAAGGTATGATCGCGGATTTCAAGAGAAGGTTTTTCGTCTCGCTTGGCCTGACCCTGCCCATCCTGCTTCTGTCCGACATGATCCAGGAATGGGCCGGATTCGACCTTTCGTTCGCCTACGATCAGGAAACATTGTTCATCCTTGCGACGGTCGTCTACCTGTACGGGGGCTGGCCATTCCTAAAAGGCAGCATCGACGAGTGGCGGGAACGGAATCCCGGCATGATGATGTTGATCGGACTCGCGATCAGCGTGGCATACTTCTACAGTGTCGCCATCGTCTTCGGTTATGGCGACGGACACGATTTCTTTTGGGAGCTTGCGACATTGATCGTCATCATGCTGCTCGGACACTGGATCGAGATGCGTTCCATCATGGGGGCCTCGAACGCGCTCCAGGAACTCGTGCGCCTGCTGCCGAGTGTTGCACACCGCCTCACCGGAGAAAAATCAGAGGACGTCCCGGTCTCAGCGCTCCGAAAAGGTGATCTAATCCTCGTCAAACCGGGCGAGCAGGTCCCTGTCGACGGAACGATTCTCAAGGGACATACGACGGTCGATGAATCGATGCTGACAGGCGAATCGTTGCCTGTCGAAAAAGAGACAGGCAATCTGGTCATTGCAGGGTCAATCAATCAGGAGGGCAGCATGACGATCGAGACGACAGGTACCGGGGAAAGCACCTATCTGTCGAAAGTCATCGAATTGGTCAGTGAAGCCCAGGAATCGAAATCGCGCACCCAGAACCTCGCGAACCGTGCGGCGAAATTGCTCTTCTTCGTCGCGGTCGGCGCCGGTGTATTGACGTTCGCGATTTGGCTGTTGCTCGGCTATCCGGTCAGTATGGCTGTCGAACGGATGGTGACGGTCATGGTCATCTCATGTCCTCATGCACTCGGTCTCGCCTCGCCCCTCGTCGTCGCCGTCTCGACCGCCCTGTCTGCCAAACGGGGACTGCTCATCCGGAACCGGACCCAGTTCGAAGAGGCGCGCCAGCTCGATGCGATCATTTTCGACAAGACAGGAACGCTGACACAAGGAGACTTCGGCGTGACCGACTTGAAACCACAAGCCCCCTATACAGAGGAAGAATTGTTGCGCCTCGCAGCCGGCGTCGAGATGGCTTCCCAGCACCCGCTCGCCAGAGGAATTTTGCAGGCCGCTGAAGAACGGAGGCTGGCGTTCGATCCGGTCGACAGCTTTGAATCGATCACCGGTGTCGGGCTGCAAGGACGAATCGATGATGCGCTCGTCCAGGTCGTCAGTCCGCGTCATGTGCGGCAACAGGACATCCTGATCGAAGAAGAGGCGTTCGAGCAACTCTCGGCATCGGGCAAGACGGTCGTGTTCGTCTTGCGTGACGGAGTGCTCGTCGGCATGATCGCCTTGGCCGACATGGTCCGGGAGGAAGCGAAGGATACCGTACAAGCGCTCAAAGAACGCGGCGTCCGCTCGATCATGCTGACGGGTGACAACAGGAAAGTCGCCCACTGGGTAGCCGATCAGCTCGGGATCGAAGAAGTTTACGCGGAGGTGCTTCCGGACGACAAATCGCGCCAAGTGAAGAAGATTCAAGCGGAGGGACGTAAAGTCGGGATGGTCGGTGACGGAATCAATGACGCTCCGGCTCTCGCTCAGGCGGACGTAGGTATCGCCATCGGCAGCGGTACCGACATCGCAGTAGAGACGGCCGACATCGTCCTCGTCCGAAGCAACCCGGGCGACGTCCTCTCGGTGCTTGACTTGTCGCGCAACACCTACAACAAGATGATCCAGAATCTGTGGTGGGCAGCAGGATACAACATCGTCGCCTTGCCGCTCGCAGCGGGAGTGCTGGCTCCGGTCGGCATCCTGCTCTCCCCGGCGATCGGAGCGGTCCTGATGAGCCTGAGCACGGTCATCGTCGCCCTCAACGCGAGGACGCTGCGCATCTGATTCCGCTTTTTCACAAATCTTTCATCTCTGTCTCTTACACTGAGAAAGATGCAGAAGATGGAGGGATCTGGAATGAAGGGTAAGCTTATATGGACGACCATCGCAACCTTCTCCTTGTTAAGCGGATGTGCGACAGACGAAAAAAAGGAAGCATGGGTCCCCATGGATGAGGGGACGAGCGTCTCTCATATCCACGGCGCCGGATTTTGGCAGGAAGACGGCCGACCGGTCATCGCCACGCATACCGGCCTGATGGAATACCGGAAGGATGGATGGTACGAGCTGACGTCGAATCGGCATGACTACATGGGATTCGAGCTGGTCGAAGATGGATTTTTCGCAAGCGGCCACCCGCAACCGGACTCCCCTTATGAAAACCCGCTCGGCGTCGTGCGCGGAACCGACAAAGGCACGAAACTCGAGATCCGTTCCTTAGAGGGAGAGGCCGACTTTCACTACATGAGCGCCGGTCACACGTCAATGAGTCTGTACGTCTTCTTAGGCGAGGCTACGAAAGGACTCTCTCCGGGGTTCTACCGGTCCCTCGACCAGGGCAAGACGTTCGAACCGATGAACCTGACGGGTGCCGATCCTCAAGGAATATCCGGCATGTTGGCCGATCCCAGCCACCCGATGCGCGTCTACCTGTTCGGCCCTGCCGGCATCCTCGTATCCAAAGACGGCGGTGACTCGTTCGAGCCGCTGTTTGAACGGGAGAACATCTTAGCGGCCGATGCAGACGAGGGGCATCTCGTCTACGTCAGCAAGTCCGGTGCCTCCTATGAGTTGACCAGTTATCTGCTTGGCAACGGCGCTCGTGAGCGAATCGATGTCCCGGAACTATCCAAGGGAGCACTTCCCGTCAAGGTCGTCGTGCAAGACGAGCGCCTGTTGCTCGTGGCCTCGAACAACAGCGTCTATCAGTTCGAGGGCGGAGCATGGACCGCCTTACTCGATCAAGGAGAATAAACGTCAAGAACGCCCTTTGCCTGCCTAGACAAAGGGCGTTCTCGACGTATAGGGGAGGAAGACGATGAAGGTCGTGTACGACTCCCCATCCGATTGTGCCGTCAGCTTCCCGCCATGGAGACGGACGATCTGGTCGGCGATCGCAAGGCCGAGGCCGCTGCCTCCGGTAAGGCGGGACCTCGACTTCTCGACCCGGTACAAACGGTCGAAGATATGCGGGAGGTCCTGTTCCGGGATTCCTTTCCCGTCGTCCGCGATGATATATTCCAGACCGTCGTCTCGCAACGTCACGTCGAACGTTACCTGATTCGCTTCGCTGTGCTCGATCGCGTTATGGGCGATCGACCGGAACACCTGCAGGATCCGGTCGCGATCGAGATCGAGCAACACGTCTTGTCTCGGACAATCCGCCCGGCTCAAGAAGCGGATCGCCGTCACCCGGAACATGTTGCTCAGCAGACGTTCCAGGTCATGGCAAAGCTCATCCCCGCGGACATTCTGGCGGTGAAGCGTGAATGTGTTCTCATCCAATTGCGCCAGCTGGAACGCATTCTCGACCATCTCCGTCAGTGCTTGACTCTCCTCTAGGATCGTCTGGATGGACTGTTTCTTGAGTGCGGGAGGAGTCCCCGGTTTCGAGGCGATTTCTGCGTATCCCCGCAAATAAGTGAGCGGTGTCTTGATCTCGTGGGCCAAATCCGACAAAAAGCGGTTTCGCTCCTTGCGAAGACGAGCCAGTTCAAGCGACATGGACTCGATCGAGCGAGCGAGTTCTCCGATTTCATCCTCCCGAGAAGTAGGTAGCCTCAGCTCTTCAGGATTTTTCAAAACGTCTTCAGTCGCGCGCCGTAGCAGCCGAATCGGATTCGAAATCAGCCGGCTGAGCAGAACGAATGTCGCGATGGTGATGATCAAGGCGACACCTGTGATGTACAGGAAGCGGAACTGGAGACGGTGGCTGATGCCATGGATGATTTCAGTCGGCAGGAACATGTAGACGTATCCGTCGAGCGATTCCTCGCCTGACACGATCGGCGTCCTGACCGCTAGATACGGTCTGTTCTCCCAGTCATCATCGATCACCACGGTCTGATCGGTTTTTCCGCTGACAGCGTCCATCCGGACCAAATCGGATAAAGCCTCAGGAAACTGTGCAGAGGTTTTTAGTACCCGCTGGTCCGAAGAAGTGATCGCGACCTTCGTATCCGTCTCGCTCTCCATCGCCGCCACGTGGCTGATCGTCTCCTGCGTGAAGCTCGATGACAGGACATGGGAGTGACTTTCCGCCCGTGACTCGAGTCGATTGATTTCTTCCGTCACCCGCTCCCCGAGCAGCGTGTGATAGAGCAGCAGGAACAATACCCCTTCGATCAATAGCGTCGTCAACAGAAAGATCAGGCTGATTCGAAACGGCAGGCTCTTCCAACGTAATTTCATTGATGTCGTCCCTCCGCCCAGCGATAGCCGCGTCCCCAGACGGTCTTCAAGTAGTCATCGATCGGGAAACCGGCTTCCCCGAGCTTGTCACGGATCATCCGGATGTGGGCATCGACCGTCCTCGGGTCGGACTCGGAGGAGTACGGCCAGACGAGCTCATACAGGTCGAGCCGATTGTACAGGCGGTTCGGATGCTGCAAGAAGAGCTTCAGGATGGCGGTCGCCTTAGGCGTCATGAGAATCTCTTCGTCACGGTAGAGGATACGGCCGCTGTCCTCCTCATAGCGGAGTTCGGCATAGCTCTGATTCGTCGCACGGCTTCTTCTCAACACGGCCCGGATACGAGCCAGCAGGACGTTCCCGTCAAAAGGTTTCGTCACGTAATCATCTGCCCCGGCGTCCAGTCCGCGAATCGTCGAATCACTGTCAGACCGTGCCGTCAGCAAGACGACCGGAAGCGTGGCGTCGAGTGCTTTGATTCGTCGACAGAGGGTGATGCCGTCAATCCCCGGCATCATGATGTCGACGATGACCAGATCCGGCCGCTCCGAGATCTTTTCGAGTGCTTCTTTTGCATCCTTCGCCTCGATGCACGTATAGCCGTCCCCTTCAAGAAACAGGCGCAGCAGGCGCCGCATCTTTTCTTCGTCATCGACGATCATGATGTTCATTAGACATTCCTCCTCTTCGTACTTCGACTCAAAAAAGACCGCTTCACATGATTGTTTTTACGTGAAGGGGTCTTCGGATATCTTTATTTATTTTCGATTATTCTACTGCTTTGACGAAGCAGCAGCTCCGTCGGCAGGACGATCTTCTTGCCAATCTTCCTGCCATTGAAGCGTTCCATCAACAGCTCGACGCTCGCTTCCCCCATCATCTCCGTATGGACGTGGACCGTCGAGAGGGCCGGGTACACGTACTTCGAGACGCTGATGTCGTTGATGCTGATGATCGAAAGGTCTTGCGGGACGCGGATCGCTTTCTCGTGGAGTGCCCGCAGCGCCCCGATCGCAAGCGTGTCGCTCGCGACGACCAGCGCTTTCGGCAGATTGCCTTCCGCGATGAGCGCGTTCATCATCCGGTACCCGTCGTCGGCGTGAAATTTCCCGACCAGCATCCACTCCGGGACGAACGCTTCCTGCGCCTTCATGAAGCGGACGAACGTCTGCTCCCGGGCATCCTCGAACACTTCCGTGCCGTCGCGCGACGTCTCGCGTCCTCCGATGTAGCCGATCTCCGTCAGGCCCTGCGCAAGGAAGTGATTCAGGATTTTCAAGGTCGCCTTCGAAAAGTCCGTCACGACCGAGTCGAACCGCTCATCTTCCGGCGTGTAGTCGACGAACACGATGGCTTCAGCCGCCTGCTTCAAGGAGTCGATCTCGCGCCGGCTGTACTTGCCGACCGCGATGATTCCTTCTACGTTCGCCTGACTGACGTTTTCGAGCTCCTGGTACGTATACTTGTGGACTTCGAGGCCTTGCTGGCGGCAGGCGTTTTCGATGCCATGACGTATCGCCATATAGTACAGGTCGTTCAGTTCCTCTTCTTCCGTGAACCAATGCACCAATGCTACTTTTTGAACACGTGTTTTTTTGGAGCCCTTCTTCTGGTAATCCATCTGTTCCGCGATCTCGAATATGCGTTGTTTGGTCTCTGCCGTCACAGACAAAGTCGGATCCAAATTGAGTACACGCGAGACTGTCGCGATGGAGACGTTCGCCCGTTTCGCTATGTCTTTGATCGTAGCCATTCATTTCTCCCCTATACTATTCAGTCGTTAACGCGTAGACCGTCGTCGCCTCGTATGTCTTCCCCGGGACGAGAAGCGTATCCGGGCTCGCGGTCCGGTTCATCTCGTCCGGCAAGAACTGGGCTTCAAGACAAATCGCACCATATTGCGGAATCGCACCTTCTGCAAGCACGATCGAGCCATCCAGCTGATTGCCCGTATAGACCACAAGGACCGGCAAATCCGTCTTGACCGCGAGGCGCCTGCCGGTCGACCCGTCGAACAGCGTCGCCTGCACCTGGCCGGATGGTCCGCTCAGGAAGAACGGATGGTCATAGCCACCCTGCGCCCGCTCGAGTTGCTCATCGAGGCGATGGAACCCTTCGCCGAGGAGGCGTGGCGTCCGAAAATCGAACAGCGTTCCTTCGACCGCGATTTTTTCGCCTGTCGGAATCGAGTCTTCCCGGATCGGCGCGAAATGCTCCGCCTCGATCTGCAATTCCTGTGAAGCGATCGACTCGCCGATTTTACCGAGCTGAAAGTAGCTGTGGTTCGTCAAGTTGCAGATCGTCGCCTCGCTCGTCGACGCCCGGTACGTGATGATGAGCTCATCCTGGTCCGTCAGCTCATAGGTGACCTCGATTTCAAGATCGCCCGGATACCCTTCCTCCATATCGGCACTCGTCCGGCTGAGGACGAGCTTCTGCCCTTCCGCCTCGACCTGCCAGACGTGACGGTCGAAACCCCGTTCGCCCCCGTGCAGGTGGTTCGCCCCATCGTTCTGTGCGAGCTCGTAAGTCCTGCCGTCGATCCGGCATCGTCCGTCCGCGATCCGTCCGGCATGCCGACCGACGATCGCCCCGAAATACGGTGACTGTGCGACATACTCTTCCATCGTCTCGAAACCGAGGACGATGTTCGAGAAGTTGCCGGCGCGGTCCGGCGCCATCCACTTGCGGATGATTCCTCCGTAGCTCAGGACGGAGATGGCATGGTTGTTTTCGTTGCATATAGTATATTCGAAAATCGGTTCATTGTTCAAATGCCCGAACAGACGCTTCATCCTCGACTCCCCCTTGCTGATTGACGGTCTCGACGAAACGGATCACGCCGGCATATCCGGTTTCATCCTGCTTGTAGACCCCGCAGTCCTCGAGACCTTTCAAAAATTTCTTTCCGACCGCCTGATGGACAAATACTTCTGCGTCGCCATTCATCGATCGTTTTAAAGCCGCTGCCCACTCCTGATGAATCGCGGCCACGTTGGTTTCCTCCCCTTCAAGGAAGCGGGTGACCTCCTGAAGTTCGGACTCGAGGCGAGCAGGCAGGACGGCGAGCCCCATCACTTCGATCAAACCGATGTTCTCGCGCTTGATGTGATGGACGTCCTCGTGCGGATGGAAGATTCCCATCGGATGCTCCGCAGTCGTCCGATTGTTGCGAAGGACGAGATCAAGCTCGAATTGCTTCCCGCGTTTCCGCGCGATAGGCGTGATCGAGTTGTGCGGCTGATCCGTGACGGCCTGTATTCCGAGCTCTTCGTCCGAGTAGGAACGCCACTGCTCTAGGATATGCGAAGCCGCTGTCTTCAGCTGGTCCTTGTCCGCTGCGCGCAACCGGATGACGGAGAGCGGCCATTTCAGATAGACCGCTTCGACTGAAGGAAAAGCCGCAAAACGGAGCGGGAACAACTCCTCTGCCCGCGCCATCGCGAAATCATGACGTCCCCCCTGATAGTGGTCGTGTGACAGAATCGACCCGCCGACGATCGGCAAGTCCGCGTTCGAGCCGGCGAAGTAATGCGGGAACTGCTCCACGAAATCGAGCAGGCGCTCGAACGTCCCCCGATCGATCACCATGTCGCGATGGTCTTCTGACAGGAGGATGCAGTGCTCGTTGTAGTAGACGTAAGGCGAGTACTGGAAGTACCAGGGCTGGCCGCCGAGCGTAAGCGGGATCACGCGGTGGTTCGAGCGCGCCGGATGGTCCAGACGTCCCGCGTACCCTTCGTTTTCGACGCACAGCAGGCACTTCGGATAGCCTTCTTCCCCTGCTGCCGGCCGCATTCGTTTTTGCCGGGCGATCTCGGCCGGGTCTTTCTCGGGCTTAGACATGTTGATCGTGATGTCGAGTTCACCGTACTCCGTATCGACCTGGTAGGAGATGTTCTTCGCGATGCGCGCCGTCTGGATATAGTTCGACGCCTGCGACAGCTGATAGAAGAAAGACGTCGCTTCAGACGGATCATGCTGATACTTCAGCCGGAACGTCCCTTCGATGTCGGACGGCTTCGAGACGAACACGTCCATCACCTTGGCGGCGAGTATCTCCTTCTCTTCGAGGAAGTTCCCGATCAGGCCGTTCGCGACGGACGCTTCCGTGAGCGATTCGAGCAGTTCCGGGATCGTACCGGCGGCGCGCCCAACTTCAAGCGGCTTGACCTGCAGCAGGTCGAGCAAGCGGTTTCGGCAATAGATGGCGTCACGCGGCGTGATCACCCCATGCCGTTCGGCTTCCTCGATCAGTCCGTTGATTTGTTCGTTCATTTCATTTCCACCTCTCGATAGCCTTCCGGATGGGCCTGATGCCACTTCCAGGCGTCCTCGATGATGCGGCGCACGTCCGTCCGGGTGGGATGCCAGCCAAGCACCCGTTTCGCCTTGTCCGAGGAGGCGATGAGCCGTGCCGGATCACCGGCACGGCGTTCCTGCTCGACCGCCGGGATGGCGTGTCCCGTCACCTGACGTGCCTGATCGATCATCTCCCGTACCGAGAATCCGGTGTTCGAGCCGAGATTGAAGATGTCGCTCTCCCCGCCCTTCTTCAAGTAGCCGAGGGCGAGCAGATGGGCGTCGATCAAGTCCTCGATGTGGATGTAGTCGCGGATGCATGTGCCGTCCGGCGTCTCATAGTCCGTCCCGAAGATCGCGATCGACGCGCGCTTGCCGTTCGCGACCTCGAGCACGAGCGGCAACAGATGCGTCTCCGGCTGATGGTCTTCCCCGATCGTCCCATCAGCGCGCGCGCCTGCTACGTTGAAGTAGCGAAGCGCGACGAAACGGATACCGTGCGCGGATTCCGTCCACCGCATCATCCGCTCCATCGCGAGCTTCGTTTCGCCGTAGGCCGAAGTCGGATCCGTCTTCGCCTCTTCCGTGATCGGCATGATCGTCTGCTCGCCGTATGTCGCAGCGGTCGAAGAGAAGACGATCCGCTTGACCTGGTGTGCGGCCATCGCTTCAAGCAGGCACTGCGTCCCATGCACGTTATTATCGTAGTACTTCAAAGGTCTTTCCATCGATTCACCGACGAGTGAGTTCGCGGCGAAGTGGATCACCTGTTCGATTTCTTCTGCCGAGAAGACGCGATCGAGGAATGCCCGGTCACGAATGTCTCCTGCGTAGAACGTCGCCCCTGAATGGACGGCTTGCCTGTGCCCCGTCTCCAGATTGTCGATCACGACGACGGCTTCCCCGCGGTCGATCAACTGATGAACCGCGTGTGAACCGATATACCCTGCTCCGCCTACCACTAATGTCGACATCAGACTTCCTCCTTTAGTTCACCTAAGTTCAATTCATGTGCGCCTTCACCGATCGATGCCGCGTAGAAGGTCGGCGCGTAACCGACTTCCTCGCGGTAGCGGCGTTCCACCGCTTCCATGAATCCATCCATCCCGTCAGTCGGGACGAGCGCGATGGCACATCCGCCAAACCCTGCGCCGGTCATCCGTGCACCGACAGCACCGTTGTCCCACGCCGCCTCGACGAGCGTATCCAGTTCGACACCGGTCACTTCATAGTCGTCCCGCAGCGAGACATGCGAGGCGTTCATCAGTCGCCCGAACTCCTCGAGCCAGTTCGCCTTCAGGGCGACGAGCGCCTTGAGCGTCCGGTCGTTTTCATAGACGGCATGGCGCGCCCTCTTGATGAGCACCTCGTCACCGATCGCCTGCCGGACACGTTCGAAATCAGCCGGGCTCACGTCCCCGAGCGCCTTCACCGGCAAGACTGACTGTAAGCGCCGCAGCGCCTCCTCACATTCAGTCCGGCGTTCGTTGTATTTCGACTCCGCCAGTTCACGGCGCTTGTTCGTGTTCATGATGACGATCGAAAGTCCGTCGAGGTCGACCGGTGCATATTCGCATTCGAGCGTGTCACAGTCGAGGAGCATCGCATGCCCCGCCTTGCCCATCCCGATCGCGAACTGATCCATGATGCCGCTGTTGACCCCGATATACTCGTTTTCGGCCCGTTGACCGAGCTTGACGAGTTCGATCGGCTCCACGCCGAGTCCATAGAGCGCGTTCAGACCGAACGCCGTCGCGAGTTCGATCGAGGCGGACGAAGAGAGCCCCGCTCCGTTCGGGATGTTCCCGAAAAACCACATGTCGACGCCGTGCAAGGTCTGCCCCGTCCGCTCCCGCAGCAAGGAGAGCATCGCTTTCGGATAATTCGTCCAGTCATCCTCCGATCTGAATCCAAGATCGTTCGATCGCCGTTCAACGATGCCTATTTCGGGGAAGTTCTCTGAATAGAAGCGGAAGACATCATCCTCGCGCATCGTCATCAAGACATATGTCCCGAACGTCAAGGCAGCCGGAAAGACATGTCCTCCGTTGTAATCCGTGTGCTCTCCAATGAGATTGATTCGGCCTGGTGCGAAAAAAAGATGTGTCGGTTCTCTCTCGAACAGGCGCTTGAACGACACGACCATTTGTTTCTGATCCATAATGATCCTCCTCGGGCAATAAATAAGTAAACGCTTTCACAACTCATTCTAATGATTTATTTTACTAAAAGTCAACGTTATTTTACTAATTTTTTCAGCATAAAAAGCCGACTAAAGGTTTATGAAATTTAGGTACAGTAGCTACAAACACTTAAAAATCCCTCAATACGACCTCCTCTTTCATAGAAAAGAATAAAAACAAGATAAAACTTTTAGTAAAAAAATGTTGCATTATTTAGCTAAACCCGTTAAATTTTATTTGAAAGCGTTTACAACACTTCCTAAGGAGGATTCATATGAACATCAAAAAACTCGGGGTCGTAGCTTCCACAGGGCTATTAGTCTTTTCACTCGCAGCGTGTGGCGGAGCCGACTCCTCAAGCGACAACGGCAAGACCCAGATCAAGTTCATCAATGGATTTACAGGCGGCGACGGTGCCTACATGACGAAGATCGTCAAAGGCTTCAACGAAAGCCAGGACAAGTACGAGGTCGTCCAGTCCCAAGAGAAGGATCACTATACGAAATACAAGTCGGGGAACTATGACCTCGTCGTCATCCACGAGACGAACTTGAAGACGTATTCGAAGGATCAACTGATCCAGGACGCAGGACCCTTCATGAAGAAGGCTGGTCTTAATAAGGAAGACTTCAGCGAGGCAGGTATCCAATCCGGATCGGTCGAAGACCAGATGTACGGTGTCCCGCTCGACATCCATCCGCTGACGATGTTCTATAACAAGGAATTGACGAAGGAAGCACCTAAGGACTATGCCGAACTCAAGAAACTCGGTGAGACGCTCCAAGCGAAGGATTCGAACCTCTATGCGTTCGGTCTGCCGTCGACCGGTTTGACGACGTTCTACTTCACGGCAGCAGCCGCGCAGAACGGGATCAACCTCGAGAAGGACGGCTACCTCGACTTCACGCAGGAGGCGTATGCCGATGCACTGATGCAGTACCACGACATGATCTTCAAGGACAACGCGTCGCCTGACAAGCTCGGTCTCGATGGCGAGTTCCAGGCGTTCATGAAGTCAGCGGACGAAGGCGCGAAACAGGCTGCCGTAACAATGACCGGCCCTTGGTACTACCAGGCGGTCAAGGAGAAATACGGCGACAACCTCGGAATCGGCGCGATGCCGACTCTGTTCAAGACAGCCGCAACGACTGGGAACGCCCATACGATCTCAGTCGCAGCAGCGGTCAAGGACGACAAAGTGAAGGACGGGATCTCCGAGTTCCTGAAATACCTCTACACGCCGGAGAACCTCGCGAACTGGGCTGAGTCGGGCCAAGCGCCTTCCCATCTCGCGACGATCGACTTGATCTCGAAGGACGCGAAGAAGTACGAACTGGCCGCGAAGAACCAGGAGCAGCTCAAATCCTACGTGGCGGCACCGCGTGTCTATCAGTTCGACGAGCAGCTCCGCTACATGAACGAAGTCGTCTTCACGAAGTTGACGAACGAACCGAACCTGACAAAAGAGGCGCTCATGAGCGAACTTGAAAAAGCGACGAAAGCCGCAAAACAAATCGCAGGTACTCAATAAGCTGAAGGATGAATCAGTGCAGGGTGCCCTGCACTGATTTTTCATGAAGGAGGCTCTTGCCCATGCACATGTCCAACCGCTCCAAATGGTTTGGGTTCATCTTCGTCGTCCCATTCCTCATCAGCTTTCTCGTCTTCTGGCTGACCCCGCTCCTGTACGGCGTCTGGATCAGCCTGCACGACTTCCGCCTCTCGGTCGGAAACAACGGATTCATCGGCTTGAAGAACTATGTCGACATCCTCACGCCGGATACGCTCTACTACAACACCTTCGTCAACGCACTCAAGAACACGCTCATGTTCATCGTCCTGAGCGTGCCGCCCCTCGTCTTGATCAGCCTCGCCCTCGCCTTGTTGATCGAGCACCTGCCGAAGAAGCTGAAGACGTTCTTCCGGACGGTCTTCTTCCTGTCCTACTCGATCTCGGTCACGGCCGTCTCCGCCATCTACTTGTGGCTGTTCGGCGCGAACGGCGGATTCATCAACAACCTTCTCTTGAAGGCGAAGATGATCGAGGCCCCGATCAACTGGACCGGCGATCAGCCGTACGCCTGGCTCGTCATCGTCATCGCAACTGTCTGGTGGACGATCGGCTTCAACATGCTGCTCTTCGTCAACGCCCTCGACGAGGTCGACGGTGCGCTCTACGAGGCGGCTGATCTCGACGGCGCGTCCGCATGGCATAAGTTCCGTTTCATCACGCTTCCTGAGATCCGCAACATCTCGATCTTCGTCATGATCACGACGGTCATCGCCTCGTTCAACCTGTACGGGCAGTCCCTCCTGATCACGCGAGGCGGTCCGGCCCAGTCGACGACGTCGCTCATCATGGGCATCAACACGACCGTCTTCGGCAACAACCAGCTCGGCGTCGGTTCCGCGATGGCGCTCCTGATGGGGATCATCATGATGGTCATCACCGGCGTCCAGTACTTTGCGTCGTACCGGAGCGAGAAGGAAGAGGCGCCGCGTCCGCTCGAAGAGAAGAAACGCTTCAAACGCGCGATCAACCTCGGACCGACGAACGTCAACCAGCAGCCGGCCGCTACGACTGACAAAAAGGAGCGAGAACTATGAGACAGAAACGAACGAAATCGATCATCCTCGTCACGGTCGCCTCACTACTCGCCGTGCTCTTCATCTTCCCGCTCGTCTGGATGGTCTTCACCTCCTTCAAGACGCTCAGCGAATCACTCGCGAGCGCCTCGCTCCTGCCGCGGGAATGGACGCTTGCGAACTATGCGAGCATCTTCTCGGCGTCCGCCGACTCGAACATGGTCCAGTGGACGATCAACACGGCGATCGTGACGCTGATCGGGACGGCGCTCGTCATCTTCGTCGACGTGCTCGCGGCCTATGCGCTCGCGCGGCTCAACATCCCGGGGAAGAAGGTCATCCTCGGCATCGTCGTCGTCGCCTTGACGGTCCCGGGCATCGTCACCTTGTTCCCGGCGTTCTATCTGTTCAAGAGCGTCGATCTGCTCGACACTTATGCCCCGCTCATCTTGCCGTACTCCGCCGGGACGCTCGGGGTGTTCCTCATCTACAACTTCCTGCGTTCCTTCCCGAAGGAACTCGAGGAAGCAGCCTACCTCGACGGCGCCTCCCAGTGGCAGGTGTTGACGCAAGTCATCTTCCCGTCGATCAAACCGGTCGTCACGACGCTCGGCGTCGTCACGTTCCTCGCCATCTACAACGACTTCCTCTGGCCGTCGCTCGTCACGAACAGCGATGAGATGAAGACGCTGACGCTCGGCGTCGCGACGCTCGTCCAAGGATCGAACTTCGTCAACCCGGCGGCGATGATGGCGTCGACGGTCGTCGCGACCGTCCCGGCCCTGCTCATCTTCCTCTGGGCGAACAAATATTTCGTCAAAGGCGTCACCAATTCCGGCATCAAGTAAGGAGAGACTATGCGAACGACCCATCTTCCAGTCGAGACACGAGAGCGCAGCGAAATCCATATGCGGGACCCGTTCGTCTTCCCTGACGCCTCTACCGCGACGTATTACCTGTACGGCACGACGTGCGCGGACGGCATCGGCGACATCGAGCCGGGCTTCCATGTCTACACGAGTACAGACCTGAAGGCGTGGACCGGTCCCTACCTCGCGTTCGATCCGCCCGTAGGCTTCTGGGGCGTACGGCATTACTGGGCACCCGAGGTCCACGCCGTCGACGGCGCCTACTGGATGCTTGCGACATGCAAGGGCCGGATCGGCGTCCACCGCGGCACGACGATCCTCCGCTCGGACCATCCGGCCGGACCTTACGTACCGCTTGCGAATCAGGCGGCGACGCCGCCGGACGAGGAGGCGCTCGACGGCACGCTCCATACGGAGGACGGACGGCGTTTCCTCGTCTATTGCCACGAGTGGACTCAGCTGCACGACGGGGAGATCAAGGCGGTCGAGCTCAAGGACGGTCGCCCGCTCGGCGCCCCGTTCCGGATCCTCCGGGCCGGGACCCAGTCCTGGATCCGAAAGTTCCGTGACCCCCGCATCCAAAAGGACGGCTACCTGACTGATGCCCCGTTCCTGTACCGGGCACGAAACGGTGATCTGCTCCTGTTCTGGTCGAGCTATGCCGACGCCTCGATCACAGGCGGCGCCGGCGGCTATACCGTCGCCGTCACCCGTTCGACGTCAGGCTCGATCTTCGGGCCCTGGACGGAGGACGAGGCGCTCTTCCTCGACAAGGACGCCGGCCATTCCAGCCTGTTCCGGACGTTCCAGGGCGAGCTGATGCTGTGCACCCACTCGCCGGACACGCCGCACGGGATGGAGCGCCCCGCCTTTTTCAACTTGACCGAGACGGACGACGGACTACGTATCCACTACTGACCAAAAGGAGAATCTATCTATGACTACTGCTCACTATCCACGACCGCAATTCGTGCGGAAGGATTGGCAAACGCTCGACGGCCCCTGGGCCTTCGCGTTCGACGACGAGAACGCGGGACGAACGGAACGTTGGCAGGAGACGCATGCGTTCCCGCTGACGATCGAAGTCCCCTTCGCCTATCAGACGGAGCGGAGCGGCATCCACGATCCGGGCTTCCATGACGTCGTCTGGTACGAGCGGACGTTCTCGGTGCCAGCGGACTGGACCGGGCGCGTCGTCCTGCACTTCGGCGCCGTCGACTACTTCACGTCGGTCTACCTCAACGGCCGGCTCGCCGGTGAGCACGAAGGCGGACAAACGCCGTTCTCGTTCGACATCACCGACTTGCTGCAAGGCGGGACGGAACGCGTCACGGTCCGCGTCTTCGATCCGTCGACCGACGAGACGATTCCGCGCGGTAAACAGTTCTGGCACGAGCAGCCGGATTCGATCTGGTACACGCGAACGACCGGCATCTGGCAGACCGTCTGGCTCGAGCACGTCCCTATGGCATCGACCAAACGCGTCCGTGTCACGCCGGACCTCGACAAGGGCGAAGCCCGCTTTTCGTTCGACGTCTCCCCGGCAGCGGTCGGCTTGACGCTCGAGACCGAGATCCGGTTCGGCGAAGAGCTCGTCAGCCTGGAGCAGACGCGCCTCGTCCGCACGACGGTGACGCGCGCCGTCAACGTGATGGGGCCGCACATCTTCCATACGAACTTCCACCACGACGGACGGACATGGACGCCGGAGAACCCGAACCTGTTCGACGTCACATACCGCCTCAAGGACGGCGAACACGTCGTCGATGAGGTCGCGTCCTACTTCGGGATGCGCAAGATCCATACCGAGGGCGGGATGTTCTACCTGAACAACAAGCCCTACTACCAGAAGCTCGTCCTCGACCAAGGGTACTGGCGCGAGAGCCTGCTCACCCCGCCGTCTGACGACGCGCTGAAGCGAGACATCCTGCTCGCGAAGGAGATGGGCTTCAACGGCTGCCGCAAACACCAGAAGGTCGAGGACCCGCGCTTCCTCTACCACGCGGACCGGATCGGATACCTCGTCTGGGGCGAATCGGCCGCTTCCGCCTTCTATACGGAAGACGCGGCGGCACGGCTGACGAAGGAATGGATCGAGATCGTCGAGCGCGACTACAACCACCCGTCGCTCGTCGCCTGGGTCCCGCTCAACGAGAGCTGGGGCATCCAGCTCGTCCGCTCCGATGCGATGCAGCAGCACCATTCGCAGGCGATGTATCACTTGATCCATTCGCTCGACGGGACGCGCCCGGTCATCTCGAACGACGGCTGGGAGCTGACGGTGACCGACATCTGCGCGATCCATAACTACAACCACGGCCAGGACGAGGAGACGGCGAAGTATGACGCCTACCGCCAGGATCTCGCGACGAAAGACGACCTGCTCGCTTCGCAGCCGGCGCGCCGGCGCATCTACGCGAACGGCTTCGCGCACCAGGGGGAGCCGATCCTGCTGACGGAGTTCGGCGGCATCGGCTACAAGATCGGCGGAGATGCCGGCTGGGGCTACACGTCGGTCACGGACGGTGACGCCTTCCTGAAGGATTACGCCCGTATCCTGGACGCCGTCTACGCGTCGCGCGCCCTGCACGGCTATTGCTATACGCAATTGACGGACGTCGAACAGGAGATCAACGGCTTGCTAACATACGACCGCGAGCCGAAGGTCCCGCTCGAGGCGATCCGCCGCATCAACGACCAGTGGCATGATGAAACACGTTGACCGAACACGCGCCTTGTCGAACCGGATGTCACCGTCCTGCTTCGACGGGGCGTTTTTGACAAATGATTGTTTAGAAGGAGGCAGCTATGCGACGAACGACTTGGATCATCGTCACGCTCATCGCGATCGCGGCGGCCGCCTTCACCGGATGGACCTTCCTGCGGACGGATCCGGTGACGAAGGCGGACACGTTCATGAACCCGGTGCTGCCGGACGGGGCTGACCCGTTCATGACGAAGCACGACGACGAATATGTGTACACGCAGACGACCGGCAGCAACGTCACGCTCTGGCGGACCGACGCCCCAACGCAAGTCGGCTCCGCCGAATCGAAGGTGATCTGGCAGCCGTCAAAAGGCGAACGTGACATCTGGGCGCCCGAGGTCCACTTCCTGAACGGGCGCTGGTACGTCTATTACGCGGCCGTCTTGCCGGGAGAGAACCACAAGATGTACGTGCTCGAATCCGCGACCGCGGACCCGTTCTCGGAGTATATGGAAAAAGGCGTCATCGAGGACGACACCGGCAAGTGGGCGATCGACGGGACGGTCCTGTCGAACGACGGGAAGCTCTATTTCGTCTGGTCGGGCTGGGAAGGCAATGACAACGTCAGCCAGCACCTCTACATCGCCGAGATGTCTGACCCGACGACGATCTCAAGCAAGCGCGTCGAGCTGTCCCGCCCGACATTCACCTGGGAAATGTTCGGCGCCCCGCCGTCGATCAACGAAGGACCTCAGATTTTGACGAAGGGCGAGCACGTCCATATCGTCTATTCCGCGAGCGGCAGCTGGACGGACTTCTATCAGCTCGGTCTCCTGTCGACGACCCGCGATCAGGACATGCTGGATCCCGATGCCTGGACGAAGCGGGAGGAGCCGGTCTTCACTTCGAGCGGCGACGTCTTCGGACCGGGCCACGCGTCGTTCATCACTTCGCCGGACGGAGAAGAGGACTGGATCGTCTATCACGCGGCGCGTGCGAAGGGAAGCGGCTGGACGCGAAACGTCCGGATGCAGCCGTTCACGTGGCAGGACGGCTTCCCCGTCTTCAAGAAACCGCTCGATACGGATCAGGCACTCTCGCTACCCTCCGGAGAAGAGAACAGCCTGCTGGTCGAGCCGGGCACGTCGACGCTTGCGCCAGATCAGCCACTCCAGTTACGGCTTCCGATTCCGGCGTCCGGGCGCTACCAGCTCGTCGTCCATCTGAAGAACAAGGAAGAGGTCCCGCTCACCTTGATCGCCAATGACAAGGAGACGCGTAGCCTCGCCCTGCCGAACAAAGGACAGACGGCCACGCAAAACATCGTCCTGTTCAATGGACAGTCATTCGATAAGGGTACTGCGAGCTTGACGCTCAAGAGCGCACGCGCATGCGAACTGACGCGAATCGAGTTGCGAAAGGTGAAGTGATGCGTGTTTCTCGACCATCCGTCAAACGAAAGGAGGAATTGCGAATCGCAACCCCTCCTTTTTCGTTCGACTGCCTCTCGCAGTTCCACACCGAATACCAATATATGTTATTTTTAGAAGGACGAGCACGAAGGCCTTGCACAGGTCCGCGGGCTGAAAAATCAACGAGAAGGAGTGCATACGATGAACACCTACATCTTCGACATGGACGGGACGCTGTTCCAAACCGACAGCATTCTCGAACTGTCCTTGGCAGACACGTTCAGCCATCTAGAATCACTTGGCTGTTGGAACGGTCCTGCTCCACTGAAGACCTACCGCGAAATCATGGGCGTGCCGCTGCCGCGCGTCTGGGAGATCCTGCTTCCCGATCAGCCAGATGGCGTCCGGCTTCAGGCCGATCGTCATTTTCTCGACAGCTTGATCCGCAACATCAAGCACGACAAGGGCGCCCTCTATCCGAACGCTATTGCACTCCTGGAACACTTGAAGGAGAAGGGATGCGAGATCTTCATCGCGAGCAACGGGCACGCCTTACCTTGAAAGCCTCGTCGCCCATTACGGACTCGACCAGTTCGTCACCGAGACGTTCAGCATCGAACGCACGACGTCCCTCAACAAATCCGACCTCGTCCGGCTCATCCTCGAGCAGCATGGCGTCAAGGAAGCCGTCGTCGTCGGTGACCGTCTGTCCGACTTCAAGGCCGCGCAAGACAACGGTCTCCTGTCGATCGGCTGCCGGTTCGATTTCGCAAGCGAGGCAGAGCTGGCCCTAGCGGACTTCGTCGTCGAAGACTTGGCTGACATCAAAAACCTTTCTCTTACGTCCCTGTCGAAGTCCTGACGACCATTGGATTGCTATTGAACATTCCATGGAATGACAAACAGACCTGCCCGCGAGCAGGTCTGTTTGCATGAGTCGCTTGCGCCACACCAGACGGGTCGGATTGATCTACTGCCGAATCGTCGGCAACTCCCCGTCGTAATCGAAGATGACATCGATCGTCGAACGGTTGACGACGATATAGCCCTTCCTTCCGCCAATCGTGAGATTCACCAGCTTCTCATCCGTGAACGTCATGTTCTCCTTGACCAGCTTCACGAGCTGATCCGTCTCCTTCGTCCCTCTGCCAAAGAAACCGGACAGCCCAAGTTCAAGCGCCTGCACCCCGTTTTTCTGTGCAAAAGGATACTTGTGGTATCGGTTCATCACGAACGTCATCGCTGAGAGCTTGTTCGAGTCGTATTCCCCGATGACGAACAGGTAGTCCTGTTTCGCCGCTTCCGTCGCGCCGATGAGATATGCGTTCACGAATTGTAGTCCGTACTCGTTCTTCGCCTCGAACACCTTACGGGAATCGTTCACGAAGGTCGGCGTCGTCAACAGCTTCAGCGAGTCGGCTTTACTGAGGAACTTCGCTTGCGCCGGTGACGCAGGCTTGTAGTCCTTCACGCGAGAAGCGGTCACCCAGCCTGTCTTACCGGCGTAGACGACCTTATAGTAGCCGGACAGCTTCGTCGTCGACGTGACGACCTTCCCTTTTGGAATCGTCACGAGCGCCTTCTTGCCGGAAGTCGTTTTCGAGTACAGAGGTGTCGCGGCAGTCGTCGTGAACTGCTTCGCCTTGAACTTCTCCTCCTTTGCTGAGGCCGCCGCCTTCTTCAAATACCTCGCGTTGACGTATCCCGTCTTGCTGCCATAGGTCACCTTCGACCAGGTCTTGCCGTGGCTGATCACCTTGACGGCTCGTCCTTTCGGAATCTTCACGAGTACCTTGTTTGTGATAGACGCTCCTGCGCGTAGATTCAGCGCCTCCGTCGTCGCATAGACGGTCGCGGCCTCGACATGGACAGGCTCCTGCATCGGCATGCCGTCGATCGTTCCTGCCGTCAGCAGGACGCCGAGCGACAATCCGATGTTCTTGATGAATCGTTTGTTCAAATCCAGCACTCCCTCATCGTTCTCATTTTTTTCCGTATGTACCTCAATCCGGCTCAGAAAGAACAGGCAGCGCCCTCGAACGCTGCCTCCGAAGTCCCGGTCTAGCATTCATCACGAAGTAGTAGCGGACCTCCCTTGTTTCTTCAACCAACTGACTGCGAACAAAATCCCAATCAAAATCGGCACGACCCCGATCGGAAAGTCGCCCCACTCGAAGTAGATCAAAAAGAACACGCCGGCCGCGATGAATCCGACAGCACCGACGAGATCGTATTTCCAGGCGACGATCAGGATGAGCAGGAGCGGAATGCTCGTCAACCAGTTCTTAGCAAAGAAATTCTCTACCGTATAGCCCTTGAGTTCCAACGACTCCCAGGCGAGGAACAGGATGTCGAGGATGGCGACGACACGAGCCGCCCAGTAGAAAAAGCTGTTCCTTCCGCGAAGCAAGACGGCCATGACGATGAGCAACAAAAGAAGCAAGAGCGGCCAATACGAACCGACGAAATCATACATGATTTCCCTCCTCCTATCTGTTCGACTCTCCCTATTCTTCACATACCCGTTCTTTTTAGGAGTCAAATAGGTATCGAAACTGTTCGGTTCTTATGAGGTCATCCATTACGGATACCTGAAGCGAGCAAAGACGACCGGACTGCTCCTCGCTTCTTGGATTGTCCTCGAAACGCCCCAGTCAGACCCACTCTTTCTTGTGCGCCTGAATGAACCGGACGTCCGTGTCATAATGATCGGCATGCCCCTCGTCGAGCATCTTCTGAAACGCTACGTCCCCCTCACTCGCCTTCCTGCGAATCGTCCCGCTGAGTGCCGCCACCCGCAGGACGACCATCTCGAACAGTTCGCGTTCCTGCCCTGGTTTCCCGTAGGTTTCGAGGAACAGGCGGACTCTCCGCTTGATCCGCTCCGCGTCGCGCATCGCCTCGTAATGGATCGTCTCGCCCGTCTCGGAATGGTACAGCCGGCTGAGCGGTGCGAACGTGTACAGCGTATAGGCGACGTCCCAGAGGCGCGGACCAGGCGCCGCCATGTCGAAGTCGATCACGCCGACCGGTCTCTCTTGATCAAAAATGACATTGTAGACGGCAAAATCGTTGTGGCAGATGACTTCGAGCGGCTCAGGTGTCTCAGGCATCGCCTCCCATCCGGTAAGCGGAAAGTCGCTGACGGCATCATGATACTGACGAAGCATCGCTGCGGCCTCGACCAGCACCTCGTCCGACCACATGTAGTCTTTGAGCGGATAGTCGCCCGCCTCACCTGCGACAAAGGACAGCATTTCGCGCCCTTGTTCGTCGACGCCTAAAAAGCGCGGGACGGTCGTTAGCCCCTTCGCCTCGAGGTGGCGCAACAAACGGTGAACCTTGTCGCTCCCGGGCTTCGTCTCGCGCCGGACCGTGTCACCGACCTTGAAGACCGACGAGACGTTCCCGCCGGTCAAGCGTTCTTCCTGTTCTCTTGCGTTTTCCATTTTAACTCCCCCTTAGGTGCGGACGAGGTGTCCGCGATTCTCGCGGAAGCGGGCCGGACTGCACCCGACCCATTTCGCGAAATGGCCGTTGAACTGGGCCGGACTGCTGAAGCCGACGGCGAGGCTGATCTGCAGAAGGTTCGCGTCCGAATAGCGTAGCAGCTCCTTCGCCCGCGCGAGGCGCCGCCATGTCACATATTGATACGGCGTGAACCCGGTCGCCTGCTTGAAGCTGCGGATGAACTGGTACTTGCTCTGGAGCGCGATCGCGCTCAGCGTCTCGATCCGGATCGGTTCAGCGAAGTGCGTCTCGATATAGGCGAGGACGGTAGCAATCGGATCAGAGCTGCTTGCCTGCTCGATTGTCGGAAGCTCCCCGGAGAGATGGTCTGCGAGGTAGGCGAAGCAGTCGTCCTCGAGCTCCTCAAGTGACCGCCCGCCTTCCAAGGCGTGCTTCGTCCATCGCGCAAGCTCTTGCTTCAACGCGAACGGCACGAAGTACTGGGATTCATCGAGTTCGATCGCCGATTCAGTCCCTGCCTGTCTCCTGATCCACTCCTCGAACGCCGCCCGCTTGAACCGGATCAAGGCAAAGGAGCCCGCCCCGACCGGGTTGAACGGGGAATGCGTCACGCCCGGCCGGATCAGGATCGCCTCTCCATCCTGGAGACGGAACTCGCGGCTGTCGAGCCTGACGCCGATTTTCCCTTCAAGCGCGATCGTCACGGCGATCCTGGATCGGCTCCTTCATCGCGCAGAGATCGTCCAGATGGACGAAGAAAGCTACCGGATGAGATATCGTTCGACGATCTTCGCCCCAGAACAGGAAACAAATCGATGATCGGAACGTGTTGTGGTTAAATCATCGCGAAATGACTTTTCATCATGACGGTCACACCTGTACGTATCAGGCAGTGACTGCAACGGAACGCCGATCGCGTTGCGTGCGAAAGAGGAAGGCTGTAACCGTCAATTAGAATCGGTCAATTTATAACAATTATAGATGTCAGTTTCCAACAATTAAGGTTGCACAGATGGTTCAGTGAATAAAGTTTTTCGATATTTCATCCGGATGCTGTCCGTCTCTTCGCCGAACGTGATGATTTCACTCCGGTGGAGTAGCCTGTCCAGGATTGCCGTCGTCAGGGTGGGATCGCCCAAGAATTTACCCCACTCGTTCGGTCCTTTATTGGATGTGAGGATGAAGGCCGCATGATCATACATGTCATAGATGAACTGGAAGAAAAGGTGGGCTTCTTGCGGATCATAGGTCATGTACATGACATCGTCGATGATGATGAGGTCCGAGTCCACGATCCTTTTGTAGCGCGTCTCCGACTTCCTCAGATGATCGCGTGTCTTCAGGATGTAGATGAGATGCGTCATCGACACGAAGGACACTTGATGACCGTTGCTGATCGCATGGATGCCTAAGGCAATCGAGAGATGCGTCTTCCCGACGCCCGTCGGGCCCATCAGGATTAGGGTGAAGAATTCCCCCACCCAGTTCAACTCCTTCAGGACGTTCAGGTTCTTCTCCCCGAGCGCGTTCTGTTCTCGGATGTCGTAACTTTCGAACGTCTTCTGCTCGGGGAAGTCTGCCCATTTCATCAGGCGCTCGATGTTTTTCTGTTCCCTGCAGTCCAGCTCATACGTCAGAATCTCGTGTACGAGTTCATGATAGGTCCATCCCTTCAACTCCGCCTCCCGAAGGAGGCGAGGCAGCTCCTTCGCCGTCTCCGCGAGTCGGAGCGTCCTGCACTTGTCTTGCAGACCGCCGTACAGAT
>NZ_QPKS01000009.1 GCF_003344535.1 Exiguobacterium flavidum
TAGTCGCTCTTTCTTTTGGAGCGAGGGGAAGAGGACAGCTTCTTGAAGAATCGTTTGTAGGCTGCGTCCGCGTTCATGATGGCTTGTTTGACCGCCTTGCTGGGCACTTCCTTGATCCAGGCGAACTCATCCTGCGTCGCGTGTTCGTTGTTCAACCATTTCGAGAAGTCATACCCGGAGAGGAACGAAGAAGTTGCCTCATGCGCTTCTTTATTCTTTTGAAGGTACAGGTTGTAGACATAACGACAAGTGCCGATGGTCTTATGAATCAGAATGAGTTGTCCTTCAGTCGGTCGGATCTCTGTCTTGTATGCCCTCAACAACCTCTTCATCCTCCTTCAGTTTATTTTTTGTACTTCCGAAGCTCTTGAACTGCCTCCGTTTCCAAGCGAAGCATAGCTGGGGATAGTCCAATCCTGTCCATATTCAGGTACATTCCATACCATTTGTCTATTTATTCAATTACTATTGTTCATCTCCTATCATAATCGAATCCCGGCCATGCGTGCATAGCCGGGATTCCGTATGTACTACTCGATTAGAAAATGAATTCGCCGAAGTTCTCTCCATCCCACGTTGCAGTCGCGGTCGACACGAAATAGACAAGACCCGATCCGAACGTATTCTCAAGAAGCGAGACGCGTTGCGGTCCGTTCGTCTGTTCGACGAAGGCGAGACGCACTTCCTCTTTGCCTTGATATACCCGTTCATAGACACTAAGTCCCCGCGCATTGAGGAACGTTCTGGTCTTCTCGAGTTGAATCTCACCGACTTCCGGACGTCTTTGCTTGATGAACATTTGGCACTTCTCTTCGAATAGTTGCTGATTCATGCTGCATTCTCTCCTTTATCCACATTGAAATTATTCTCTATCTGAGGTGCTTTACAGAGTATATGTTCCCAGATGTTTAATGGAATAATCTTATCAAGCCAAAATAAGTAATCTCACACTGGCGACATGAGGCGGAAGACAGGTTACGAAGGTCATGTTGAAGGTGCCTCTTCTGAAAGTCATATCTTATTCACCCATGACAAGGTTAATATTGGATTAAAAGGGGAAGTTCAATATATAACAACGAACGTGTATTCGCATCATTTTCATTTCGACTTCACTTCAAGGACAGGAGGGCTGATTGCCCGATGAACATCAAAGAACTGCTCACACAATATAGAAATGATCTCGGCACTTATTCTCTACAGGAACTTCGCCATAAAAATGAGCATGACGTCTGGTCGATCGGTCAGATGTTCGACCATATCATCGTGGTTTCGAACGAATATCTTGATAATGCGGAAGCGTGCCTTGGACAGATAGAGATACAGCCATCAGGAAAAAGTTCTTTTGGTGAGCAATTATTCCGGGAGGGTGGATTTCCAGATATCAAGATTCGTTTGCCGGATGAAATGAATACCCCTCCTAACAACTCTGACAGCCAAGCAGAGCTCACTGCCAGATTGGACAGATTGATCGAACGGACAGAGCATTTGAAGTCAATAGTCGGTTCTGCACATCCTCACCGCAAGGTAATGCATGGAGGATTAGGTTGGCTGAATGCTCAGGAATGGTTCGATTTGGTCGAAATGCATGCACGACATCACTTGCGCCAAAAAACGGAACTGGAACATTTCATCAATTGACTAACCGCATCAGCGCCGAAAGGAGACGGAAACAAATGAGATATGTATGCCTAGGATTCTTCAACCCTTCAAAAATGAACGTTCTTCCGAAAAAGGATGTCGACGCCATCATGGAGGAATGTCAGATACATCTCGAAACTCTCCAAAAAACCGATCGTTTGCTATTAGATACCGGAGTCGAACAAGAAATGAATATTTTGCGCCTGGTTGACGGGAAGATACGTGTTGAAAACATTCAACCAGGCGAACGTGAAAGAATGCTCGGAAGTGTGTTCATGCTCGAAGCTCAAGACATGGAGGACGCAATTCGAACAGCATCCCTACATCCTACCGTCCAGGTCAGCAGAGGTGAGAAGCTCGATTGGGAAATCGAAATTCACCCTATCCATCATTTCGAAATGAAGCAATCATCCGTTCCGTCAAACGATTCCTAAAATCATCAAATAGCGTCAATTGAAGTTTCATCATATGTCGACTCCGTACATTCGTGCGACGTGAATAGCCGACGTCGTTACACCAATCGTCCCTGCGCCTGGAAAAATCGTGTCGCCGATGATCGACAGACCAGATAGTCCGGTACGGAAGGACGCGGCTCGAAACAGGCTCGATCCCGGCAACTGCGGATAACCACCGACCCCTCCGTCTGGCCGGAACGTATAGCGGACCCATGCTCCAGGTCCCCCAGGCAGGCGTTCAAGCGCATGTTGATTGAATCCGGGAAACTGTCCTTCAAGAATTCGCTCAAACACTTGCTGCATCTCTTGTTCCTGAACAGCATAAAGATTTCTCTCCTTCGAAAAACGACCGATTTCGATATGACACGACATCGTCAATGTACGGTATCCCGTCGGCGCTCGATATTCGTCCCCTATTTTCGAGAGGGAGATGAAGGCGTGCCCTGAAGGCAATGTCCTGTCATGAACTTGTCTGAAGAGGGCTCCATCTTGGACAAGGTGTTCAGGAATAGCCGCATAGTAAGTGAATGTCGCCCACTGAGAGAGTTTTTGCTGATGCCGATAGGTTTTCTTCAGCATTCGTTCGATCGACGAATCGCTGATTTTCATGACGCCTTCGATCGGCATCGCGCAGATCAGTTCGTCGACGAGCTCGAACCTCCCCCGGCGGTCACTCAGCAAAAAGCCGTTTGGCACACGACGTATTCCGGTCATCTGACGCCCCATTTGTAGCTCAGCCCCGTTCTCGAGCGCCTTTTCCTTCAGGGCATCTGCAATCCGGAAAAGTCCGCCCGGAACGTAATATGCCCCGCGGTGATAGATCGTCAGAGCGATTGCTCCGAGCAAAGCGGACGCTTCGATTCCGGTCTGCATGCTGTCGAGCAGAATACCGTCGACCATTCTTTCGAACGTCGTCCCGAGTAACCCGTGACGCGCCAGCAGTGTTTTTACGGTTTGCATCAGATAAGGGGCGATCATCAATCCATCGACCGTGTGAGGAAGAAGGGCTTTGATGTCTCCTGACGTCCGGAGCGGGAGAACGGGAAGCGTCTCCATGATCGGTTCGATGCGCGAGACGATCTGATCCAACTCCTCATAAAAAGAAACGATTCCCTCTTTGTCAGCCTCAAATATCTCGCTGAGATGCTTGACGAACTTCCTCTTGTCTTTATGATAGGTGATGCGCTGTCCGTCAAGCTCGATGATCATGACTTCTCTTAACAGCTCGGCTTCTAAAGATATCCCTAGATGACTCAAGACACGTTCATGGATTCCGCCCCTCTCAAAACCCATTCCGAGCGTCGCACCAGCAGCAAAAGTGAATTCTCCCCGGCTGAACTTGCCGGCAGACCCTCCCCATTCCCTCGCTCCTTCATATACGACGACATCGTACGCCTCGCTAAGCAGCGCAGCTGCCGTCAAACCGGCAATCCCGCCTCCGATGATACCGATTCGCATGACGCTCCCCCTCAACTGTTTGAATCATCGAAAAGAAACCGCTTGATTTCCTTGAAGACCGGCTCTCTTCGATGGATCGTGAAATGATCGTACTTGTATGATTTCGTCTCGATGTTGTCCGTATAGTTCTCAAGCGCAAACGAACTATCGAGCCGGATCAGATCAAAGTCGCCTCCCTTAGCACCGAAGGAATAGACCATGACATCGCGCGGCCATGTCTCAAGCCGTTCAGTCAACGTCTGAATGACTTCGGATTTGCTAGCGAGATCGCGGATGGCCGGGCTGTTCGTATTCGTCCCATAAGGAGCAAGAACAAGGCCGAGGTCCGCATAATCGGATCCCGCAATCGGGGAATCGAGCGTGACGATTTTTCTGACATGGTAAGGTATGCTTTCTCTCAACGTATAGTTGACGATTCCGAGACCTCCCATGCTGTGACCGACTAAATTGATGTCCGTGAAGTTTGCCCGTTGCGCTTTATCGTAAGCGGCGATCGACTCCGCGATCCACTTCTCTTGTTCATCGATGCTCGCCTCATCATCTTCGAAGACGATTCGGACGAGCGGATTGCCTGTTGTCGAAGGGGCGGCCTGGCATTTCACACCGCCTTCTAGGTCGACGTCACATCGTCCGCCGTCGTCAGCCACCTTCGATTTTCGCATATGCTCGATCATCGGTAAAAATGTTCGCTCCGTCCCAAATAACCCATGCACGAGGAAAGTCGGCGTGATTTCACCTTTGGCAGAGACGACCTGCTCCGTCGGCGGAGGAGCACTGGACGAGTCAGGGGCAATCATCAGGGTGATTGTTCCGAATACGAAACAGATCAGCAACGTCACCCCGACAGTTTTGACCTGTTCGCGGCGCAGACGCCGTACCCGGTGGAACAGCCAGTATAGGAAGATGCCAAGTGCGAGCAACAAGACGATGATCGTAATGATCCAGCCGGTCGGATTCGGCACATAGGCGATCAGTTGCAACTGGTTCGCCTTCGTTCCATACAGTTTCCAGGAGACGTCGCTGTAGTTCGCCCAGTCAATCTGCTCTCCGTTCTGGAGGATGACCGCTTTTGGCGCGTGAAGATTGATTTCGATATCCGCTTGGCGAATGTAGCGATCAGCAAGCTTCTTCACTTGCCCGGTCGGTTGATATCCTTGAATGTTCAGACGGTCGATACTGAGATCGATCGTCGTATCGAGCCGGTATTTATCGAACCAGAAACCGTCCGTTTTCTTGACATCATATGTCGTATCCGGCGGAATCAGGATACCTCCGATCCCCGTCTTCCATTCGTCCTTGATTGAAGCCATGTCCTCAAGTCGGTCAAACGTCTTGACCATCTTCATCCCCTCGAAGTCATCCTTCGTCGAGAAGAGTTCCGTCTCGTATCCATTCTTTTCTGCCTGCTTCGAGAGCTTTTCCCAGTCGGGCTGCATGTTGAGCAGTCTCGCGACTGGATGCTCTTTTGCCGCGTAAGTCGTCTTCAGTGTGACGCTCTGGTCCGTGTGGATCGTCGCATCATACTTGATTCTTATGCAACCGCCAAGAAGAAGAATCAATGTACTCAATAGCAGGACGAACGACAGTCTTTTTTTCAAATCATCCCCTCCTTCTTCATCCTTTTCCCAATCATACGCGTCCTCACACGAAAAAAACAGCTGAGGTCCTCCTCAGCTGTTTTGCACGACATGCTCAGCCCAAATCGTCTGATTGCGCCCATTTCGCTTGGCCTCATACAGTGCGCTGTCCGTCCTGTGATACAGTTTCTCGAATCGCTCACCTCGGGCGAGTACTCCGCAACCGATGCTTACCGTTATTGCGATATCACTCTCCCGAGTAGTACTCTCGACGGATTTTCGAATCGTTTCCGCCTTCTTCAACAAGGACGGTTGGTCTTGTGTCGACAACAACACGCCGAACTCCTCGCCGCCGATTCGTGAAAACGCTTCGGACCCATCAAGCACGTTCTCGACGATCCGAGTGACGAGACAGATCACCTCGTCGCCCTTTTGATGTCCATACGTGTCGTTCACTTGTTTGAAGTGATCGATGTCGAAGAGGATCAACCCGCAGCCGTCGCCACGGTCGAGCGACAGCTCGACACGATCCTGAAATGCTCTCCGGTTGAGGAGGCCGGTCAACGGATCGGTTTCGGCAAGACGCCGGAGGAGCTGCTCTTCACGCACCTCACTCGTCCGGTCACTCAGCATCAGGATTAGCGCGCTCTCCATCCCGGCATGTGCCTTTAATGGAATCAGCTGCATCTCGAAGACCCGTTCATCGATTTCAAATCCGACTGTCGTCTTCTCGCGTGAGGTGATCGCCTTCTTGATCAGCGGATGGTCATTGACGAAGTGCAGCATCGAGATGCCGATTCGAAGTGGACCAAGCTTCTCAAGGAAGTGCTCCGCCGAAGGGTTGAAGTCGACGATCTTCAGATTGCCGTCAAGCAACATGATCGGCTCCTTCAAATGATCGACGATGACGCTCCTTGCAATCGGTATGACTTTGAGAAGCTGATGTCGGTACGCCTGGTTGAACAGCAGTACGACGAATGGGAACGAGAGCGTCGACAACGGAAGAATGTCTGCGAGGTATGTACTTCCAAGCCGGAAGGCCGCGAGTAATGAGATCGCAATCAGCGAGAAGGCGAACGCAAGATAATTTTTCTTTTGCGCCGTCCCGATCCTGAACGCTTCGATGACGAGCATGATGATCCCGATCACACACAGCAATAGCCCGGACAGCAGGAGTATCGTATTAAGTGGTGTTCGGACGACCTCGATCACCTTTTCGCCTGCCCCCTCCAGCCGAACATAGGAACGCATCAAGCCATGATATCGATCCGTGAAGATGAGGACGACCGCCGTGACGAACGGCATGAGAATGAACATGCTCGCCGTACCGAGCGGTTTTCCAATCAGCCTTCGGATGAGTCCGTATACGATGACAGGTGCGAGAAACACTCCGATTTGCTGGACATTTCGGCCAAACAGCTTCCATTCGAACGTATCCGTCCGCAATTCGATATAGCTTCCTACCGACCAAGTGAACAATAGCAACATCAACGAGCTGAACCAGCCGCTGATCTCTGATTCCCTTCTGAAACGCAAGGAGTGGAGCAATAGGAAGGACATACCGATCATCGGTCCGAACCAGATTGCTTCTTTGATATATTCCATCCCAAATCGCCTCTTTCTCTCTATATGCCAAAAGACCTATTCCTGATAGTTCCATATTACCCCTTTCATTGGCATATGACCAGATGAAATTCTGATTGCCCGTTTGGACATCTTCCATCGTTCAGCAAGAAAGGCCGCCTCCAAAGGGAAGCAGCCTCTCATCTTTCTTTAAATCAATCCGAGTTCCTTGCCAGCCTTTTCAAAAGCAGCCAGTGCTTGCTCAAGATCCTCCTGCGTGTGTTCTGCCGTTACGATCGTCCGGACACGTGCTTTTCCTTTCGCTACGGTCGGGAAGGCAATCCCTTGCGCGAACACCCCGAGTTCACGGAGACGGTCAGACAGCTTGTGACAGAGTGCTTCGTCGCCGACGATGACCGGCGTGATCGGCGTCGTCGACGTTCCGATGTCGAAACCGAGCGCGCGGAGCCCTTCCTTGAAGAACGCCGTGTTCGACCAGAGACGATCAAACAACTCGACCTCTTCCTCCATCACGCGGAGCGCTTCCCGGTTCGCTTCGACGACAGCCGGTGGATGCGATGTCGAGAACAGGAACGAGCGTCCCTTGTGAATCAGGTAATCCTTGACGTGCTGCTCACAAGCGACGTACCCGCCGAGTACTCCGATTGCTTTCGAGAGTGTGCCGACTTGAAGGGCCACGCGTCCGTCGAGCCCGAAGTGATTGACTGTTCCCCGGCCATTCTTCCCGAGGACACCTGAAGCGTGTGCATCGTCGACCATCACGAGTGCATCATACTTCTCTGCGAGCTCGACGATCTCAGGAAGGGGCGCGATGTTCCCGTCCATCGAGAAGACGCCGTCCGTGACGACGAGACGCGTTCTCGCGTCCTGCGTCTCCTGTAGCGCAGCTTCGAGATCCTTCAGATCGACGTGCTTGTAGATACGGCGCTTCGCCTTCGTCAGGCGAATTCCATCGATGATCGAGGCATGGTTCAACTCATCCGAGATGACGACATCTTCCGGGCTGAGGAGCGCCGATAGCACACCGAGATTCGTCGCATATCCCGATTGGAATACGAGAGCAGCTTCCGTATGCTTGAACGTCGCGAGCTCCCGTTCGAAATCGTCATGCATCTTCAGCGTTCCGGCAATCGTCCGGACGGATCCGGTACCGGCACCGAACTCAAGTGCCGCTTCGCACGCTTTTTTTGCGAGGCGCGGATGCGCAGCCAGGCCGAGGTAGTTGTTCGAAGACAGCTGAATCAGTTCCTTGCCGTCGATCGTGACGCGATTATGTTGCGCGCTTTCGAGTGGTACGAGCTTACGGAACGTGCCTGCATTTCTCATTTCATCCAGTTCTAGTTTCAAATGTTCGAATCCCATCAGTTTCGTCCCCCTGGTTGTAGTACGACTTTACCGCATTTTCCCTGACGCATCAGTTCGAAGCCTTCCTCGAACCGCTCGATCGGCAACGTGTGTGTGATGAGCGGAGCGACATCGACCTTGCCACTCGACAGGAAGGCAGATACCTGGCTCCACGTCTCATACATTTTGCGTCCCGTGATACCTTGGACACGGATTCCCTTGAAGACGACGTGGTTGGTCAGATCGATTTCGACAGGTTTCGTCGGCAACGACAGGATGTTGACATCCCCACCTGCCGTCACCATCTCGAACGCTTGCTTGATCGCGACCGGATGCCCGCTCATCTCACAGACGACATCGATTCCGTCGCCGTCCGTCATCCGCATCACCCGCTCGAGCACATCCTCGTGCCGAGAGTCGATCGTCACGTCAGCGCCCATCTTCTTGGCAAGCTCGAGCCGGTACGAGTTGACATCGATCGCGACGACCTCTGCCGCGCCTGCCGCTTTCGCGACACTGATCGCCATCAGGCCGATGGGACCGCAGCCGACGATTGCGACCGTCTTTGCGCTGACATCGCTCGCGAGAACGGTATGGACCGCGTTCCCCATCGGCTCTTGAATCGAAGCGACACCTGCAGGCATCTCTTCCGGGTTGACCCACAGGTTTTCTTCCGGCATGACGACATACTCTGCGAAACAGCCTTGCGTATCGACGCCGATGATTTTCGTGTTCTTGCAGATATGATACTGACCGCGAAGACACTGTTTGCACTGGTGACAGACGATGTGCGTCTCGGCCGATACACGGTCTCCGAGTTTGATCCGCTTCGCCCCTTCACCGAGTTCGACGACCTTCCCGGAAAATTCGTGTCCGAAGACATAGGGCGGATTGACACGCGAAGCAGCCCACGCATCCCATTCATAGATATGGACGTCTGTACCGCAAATCGACGTCGCTTCGACCTGAATCAAGACTTCCCCCCGGCCCGGCTTCGGAATCGGTACTTCTTTGAGGACCGCTCCGTAGGCACGCTCCTCCTTGACGAGTGCTTTCATCGTCTTCGTCTTGATGGTCTCCGTCTCAAGTGCTGTCTGTTTTGTCATTTCCCTCAAACCCCTTCTTGAATGAAGCATTCCCGCATCTTTTTATCTGTTCCGGGAGCGCGTCATTTCTGGACTAGTCAGCATGCCGTTCGTGTTCACATGAATTCTGCCGCGAGACCTGCGAACGTCTCCTCGTTCAGCTCGAGATCTGCATAAGTGAGTCCTTTTTCCTGATAACCTGTCACTTGCGACTGGTAGTCTGGACGTGAAGCATCCTGATAGATCAGTCCCATGACGAGTCCCTCATGTTCATGGACGACCTTCTTCGCCTGATCGAGATCAGTCGGATCATATCCTTCGATCTCATCAAGCTTCGTCAAGTTCTGTTTGAACCAGTCATAGGTGTTGACCTTGTTGAACGTCACACATGGACTGAAGACGTTGATGAAAGCGAATCCTTTGTGGTTGACGGCCTGCTCGATCAGGCTCGTCAATCCCTTCAAGTCGTTTGAGAAGCTCTGCGCAACGAATGTCGCACCCGATGTGAGCGCGAGCTCGACAGGCGAGATGCTCTTTTCGATCGAACCCTTCGGTGTCGTCTTCGTCTTGAAACCGGGAGCGGACGTCGGAGACGTCTGCCCTTTCGTCAATCCATAGATCTGATTGTCCATGACGATATACGTCATGTCGATGTTTCGTTTGAAGGCGTGGATCGTGTGTCCCATGCCGATCGCGAAACCATCGCCGTCGCCGCCTGACGCGATGACCGTCAACTCGCGGTTCGCCATCTTGACGCCTTGGGCGATCGGGAGAGAACGGCCGTGGACGCCGTGGAAACCGTAGGTGTTGATATAGCCGGAGATGCGACCGGAACAGCCGATCCCTGAGATGAGCGCAAGATCTTCCGGCTCAAGTCCGATACCGGCGACGGCGCGCTGGATAGCTGCCTGAATCGAGAAATCTCCGCAACCCGGGCACCAGTTCGGCTTCACATCATTCCGGAAATCTTTAAACGTTGCCATGATAGATGCCCCCCATCTGGACCTGTTCTACCACTTCAGCCGGGTAGAACGGGTCACCGTTGAATTTAAGGATATGTTCGATTTTCTCTGCAAATCCGCAGTTCATCTTGATCAGCTTCGCGAGCTGACCTGTCGCGTTATACTCGACGACGACGACCTTCTTCGCCCGTTCGAGGTGCGGGCGGACGATTTCCGCAGGGAAGGGGTGGAGCTGTCGGATGTGGAGATGGTTCACCTTGATACCTGCTGCTTCGAGGCGGGGCATGACTTCTTCGATCGTCCCGCGTGTCGAGTTGAATCCGACGAACAGAATGTCTGGATCGTCATGCAGCACAGTCTCAAGTACGGCATCCTTCATCCGGAAACTGTTCAGCTTACGAAGACGCTTGTTCATCTGGTCGACGCGGTTCTTCGTCGCTTCCGACGGTCGTCCCTCTTCATTGTGCTCGACTCCGGTGACGTGATGGATCCCATGCTTCGTACCCGGGAGGACGCGCGGACTGATTCCGTCTTCCGTCACTTCATAACGCTTGAAATACGCCTTCCCCTCGAGTTTCGGCAGCTCTCCTTGCAAGAGCTTGCCGCGGCGGATCTCGACCTTGTTCACGTTGAGCGGTTCGACCGACTGTTTGCCGAGTGAAAGCATGAGGTCTGTCAAGAGGATGACCGGACACTGATACTCTTCAGCGATATTGAAAGCTTCCGCCGCGTCATAGAATGCTTCCTCGACCGTCGACGGTGCAAGCACGACTTTCGGAATCTCCCCATGCGTGTTATAGATCATCGCGAGCAAGTCCGACTGTTCCTGCTTCGTCGGCAGACCAGTCGAAGGACCGCCCCGCTGTGTATCGACGATGACGAGCGGCGTCTCCGTCATCCCGGATAAGCCGATCGCTTCTGCCATCAGCGAGAGACCCGGTCCTGCTGAAGCCGTCAGCGCCCGTACGCCGGCATAGTTCGCACCGATCGCCATCGTCACGGCAGCCAGTTCGTCTTCAGTTTGAACGACCGTCCCGCCGAAGTTCGGGAGTGCCTTGATCAAATATTCCATGATCTCGGATGACGGTGTGATCGGGTAGGCCGCCATGAGACGCGCTCCCCCTGCGACAGCTCCGAGCGCGATCGCATCATTTCCGATCATGTACATGCGTTGTTTCCCGTCAGCCGGCGCGAGGATGAAGCGTTCTGCGTCACGCGCCGCCGTCTCGAACGCTTTCGCGCCTTCCTTGATCGCGTTCAAGTTCTTTGCGACCATCTCTGGACCCTTTTTACCGAAAATCTGTTCGACGACCGCTTGGAAGCGTTCAATCGGTATGCCGAGTATCGCACTCGAGGCACCGATCGCGACCATGTTCTTCATAAGGGAAGTGCCGAGTTCCGCCGCAATCTCCGTAAAAGCGATTGGATAAAGTGCAGCTCGCGCCTCATCCGGATTGACCGGATTGAACTTTGCGTCGGCGATGATGATCGCACCTTCCTTCAGCTCATGGAAGTTGACGTCGATCGTCTCCTGATCGAACGCGACGAGGATGTCGAGATCGTCAGCGACCGTTCTGACCTCATGCGTCGCGACGCGGATTTTATTGTTCGTATGCCCTCCCTTGATTCGGGACGAGAAATGCCGGTAGCCGTAAAGATAGTAGCCGAGACGATTGAGGGCGATTGCGAAAATCTCCCCCGTCGACTCGATTCCTTCCCCTTGCTGGCCGCCCACTTTCCACGATAATTGATCGTACATGTGCGAGTCCTCCCTTTTCGTTTCCCTGTTTTTCTTTCTCTGTTTCTAGTTCACCCTATTTCATGATACCGATTCAACGAGCTGACTTCAATGCCTGCTTCAACCTTATCGCGCGAATCGTTGGCTTGCCTTTACTTTGGAACGACATTGACAAAAAAAGACAGCCTACTCTCGCCGAGTAGGCTGTCTTCGTCTTGGCTGGACCGATGTCCACAGGCACTGCTTATCTGGGCTCGATGATCAGTTTGATTGCCGTCCGTTCCTCTCCATCAATCATGATGTCGGTGAATGCCGGGATACAAATCAAGTCGATGCCGGTCGGCGCCACGAAACCGCGCGCGATGGCGACGGCCTTCACGGACTGGTTCAATGCCCCTGCTCCGATTGCCTGTATCTCGACTGCACCTTTCTCCCGAAGAACCCCTGCGAGCGCACCGGCGACCGCGTTGGGATTCGACTTAGCTGATACTTTCAGGACGTCCATGCATGTACCTCCCAGCCGGATTAAGTTGTCAATCGAAGAAAATGGATTGATCCGTCAGATGGATGCGCTCGATTTTCGTCGCACGCTTCGTTGCGTCATCGATATGAATCAGAACTCCATTTAACTGTTCCCGCCCGCTCGCCACTTCAAACCGTGTCGGAAGCTGAGTCTTGAACTTTCGAAGGACATCTTCCTTGCGCATTCCGAGCACGCCGTCGAGCGGTCCGGTCATGCCGACGTCTGAAATATAGGCCGTCCCGCCTTCGAGAACGCGCTCGTCAGCCGTCTGGACATGGGTGTGCGTACCGACGACGGCTTGTACACGCCCGTCCAGATGATACCCCATCGCGATCTTCTCGCTCGTAGCCTCCGCGTGCATATCGACGAAGATGGCATCCACGTCACCTTCGACCTCGCTGATCAATTCGTCAGCCATACGGAACGGACAGCGGAGTGCAGGCAGAAATACCGTACCTTGAAGGTTGATGACGGCGAGCTTCTTTCCATTCGCCTTGACGATCATCATACCGCGTCCAGGCGTTCCTTCCGGATAGTTGGCAGGTCGGACCATCTTGTCCGCCCCATCGATCCAGTCGAAGATGTCCTTGTTGTCGAACGTATGATTCCCCATCGTGATTCCATGATACCCGAGCTCGAGCATCTGATGATAGATCGCCTTCGTGATACCGCGGCCATGTGCCGCGTTCTCGCCGTTGACGATCATGAACGTTGGGTTGTATTTAGCCTTCAAGCGGCTCGTGAATTGCTCCAGTATATGACGTCCCGGCGAACCGACGACATCCCCGACGAATAAAATCTTCATCTCTCTGTCTCCTTTAAATGAAAAAGAGTGGCGGTCGCCCGCCACTCCCCTTTTATTTCGCGTATTCGACTGCACGCGTCTCCCGAATGACCGTGACCTTGATGTGGCCAGGGTAGTCGAGCTCTTCTTCGATTTTCTTCCGGATGTCGCTCGCCATCTTATGCGCGAGGACGTCGTCGACGACATCTGGTCGGACGATGATTCGGACCTCGCGACCCGCTTGGATCGCAAATGATTTTTCTACGCCTTCGAACGACTCGGAAATTTCCTCAAGGCGTTCTAAACGGCGGATGTAGCTCTCGAGCGTCTCTTGACGTGCGCCTGGACGAGCTGCTGACAATGCGTCGGCTGCTGCGACGAGCACCGAGATGACGGATGTCGCTTCCGTATCTCCATGGTGCGAGGCGATCGCGTTGATGACGACCGGGTGCTCCTTGTACTTCGTACCGAGTTCGACACCGATCTCGACGTGGCTTCCTTCGACTTCGTGGTCGATCGCCTTACCGATATCGTGAAGAAGTCCTGCGCGCTTCGCGAGCGTGACGTCTTCTCCGAGCTCAGCGGCCATCATACCCGCGAGGTGTGCGACCTCGAGCGAATGGAACAACACGTTCTGCCCGTAGCTCGTCCGGTACTTCAGGCGGCCGAGAATTTTGACGAGGTCCGGGTGGATTCCATGGATGCCGACGTCATACGTCGCTTCCTCACCGATTTCCCGGATTCGTTCGTCGACTTCACGGCGTGATTTGTCGACCATCTCCTCGATTCGAGCCGGATGAATCCGACCGTCCTGAACGAGTTTCTCGAGTGCCATCTTCGCCACTTCACGGCGAATCGGATCGAATCCTGAAAGGATGACTGCTTCCGGCGTGTCGTCGATGATGAGATCGATGCCTGTCAACGTCTCGAGCGTCCGGATGTTCCGGCCTTCCCGGCCGATGATCCGGCCTTTCATCTCGTCATTCGGCAAGTTGACGACGGAGACCGTCGTTTCTGCGATATGCTCGGCGGCGAACCGCTGAATCGCAAGCGAAAGGATATTGCGGGCTTTTTTGTCCGCTTCTTCCTTCGCCTTTTGTTCGATTTCTTTTTGAAGAAGTGCTGCCTCGTGTAGTGCAGCTTGTTTCGTCTCATCCATGATGATGGCTCGTGCCTCGTCTCGCGAAAGATTCGCGACGCGTACGAGCTCTTGGCGTCCCTGTTCGTACAGGTCCTCTACTTTGCGTTCCAGCTCTTCCGCTTGCTGCTTCCGTTTCAGAATCTCTGCTTCACGTACATCGATTTGCTCTTCCTTTCGGTCAAGCGAGTCAACGCGGCGATCGAGTGTTTCTTCCTTCTGGAGCAGACGTGCTTCTTGTTTCGCCAACTCTTGACGACGTTCTCTGAGTTCCTTCTCTACTTCATTCCGTAGTTTAAAGGATTCATCCTTCGCTTCAAGTAATGCTTCTTTTTTCGTTGCTTCAGCAGCAGCCTGCGCTCGTTCGACGATTTTTGTCGCTTCTGTTTCCGCGCCTTGGATTTTTGCTTCAGCCAGCGATTTTCGCAAGAAGTAGCCTACGATGAAAGCAATTGGCAAAGAGAGGAGTAAAATCAACCAAGTATCCATGGGTTCACCTCCCCTTTGCAAGGTGTTTCTTAGTTCATTTCGGAAGTTCTTCGAATCATGTCTAAAAAACGTACATCTATATTGTAAGGATAGCAATCATTCATTGTCAACGAACGTGCAGACAACTGTATACAAAAAAGCGAAGAAATTCCTCAGAATCCCTTCGCACAGTACATTATTCAGCAAAAAGGTCGTTCGTCACCGGTTCGACGTCCTCATCAAGGTTCGGTTCGCCGAGTCCATGATGCTCGCGAATCAAACGTTCGACTTCCTCACCGACTTCTGGATGTTCGACGAGGTACTGTTTCGCGTTTTCGCGGCCTTGACCGAGACGCTCCTCATTATACGAATACCATGCACCGCTCTTCTGAACGATATCGAGGTCAGTACCGATGTCGATCAACTCACCGACTTTAGAGATTCCTTGTCCGTACATGATGTCGACTTCTGCCTGCTTGAACGGAGGCGCAATCTTGTTCTTGACGACTTTGATCTTCGTCTTGTTACCGACGATGTCCGTGCCGTTCTTGAGCGCTTCAGCGCGACGCACTTCTAGACGTACAGACGAATAGAATTTGAGCGCGCGTCCGCCCGGTGTCGTTTCCGGGTTACCGAACATGACACCGATCTTCTCACGGATCTGGTTGATGAAGATGACGATCGTCTTCGATTTGTTCGTAGCACCTGAGAGCTTACGGAGCGCCTGGCTCATCAGTCGTGCCTGAAGACCGACGTGTGAGTCACCCATTTCGCCTTCAATCTCAGCCTTCGGGACGAGAGCCGCGACCGAGTCGACGACGAGGATGTCGACGGCACCTGAGCGAACGAGCGCCTCTGCGATTTCAAGTGCTTGCTCACCTGTGTCTGGTTGAGACAGGAGCAATTCGTCGATGTTGACACCAAGCTTGTTCGCATATGCCGGGTCGAGCGCATGCTCTGCATCGATGAAAGCCGCTTGGCCGCCTTGTTTTTGTACTTCAGCGATCGCATGGAGTGCGACCGTCGTCTTACCTGAGGACTCTGGTCCATATACTTCAATGACGCGGCCACGCGGGTAACCGCCTGCGCCAAGTGCAATATCTAATGTAATCGATCCGGAAGAGATGACTGATACTTTTTGATCAGCATTTTCTCCAAGTTTCATGATTGAACCTTTACCAAATTGCTTCTCGATCTGGCGTAACGCCATCTCGAGTGCTGCTTTACGATCACTCACGTAGCAGGCCTCCTTTGTTTATCTTACCTGTGATTATTGTACTTCTTTTGAGACAGGAACACAAGCGATAAACGAACATTTATTCGTATATTAATTATGCCGCATTTTCTTTTTCATGCGTTTTTTCGGTTAAGCAACTTGTATAACCAGAAGTAGCCATCTTTAACGGCTCGCAAACGAATCATAGAGCGGTCTGACGAAGCGTAGTGGAATGTGCGGACGACCACATCGTCCGGGGTGGCGATCGCGCAACAGACCGTCCCTACTTTTACGCCGCTTCCACTGTCAGGTCCCGCCTCTCCTGTGAAGGCGATGGCATAGTCACTTTGAAACGCCTCTTTCGCACCTGCAGCCATTTGAATGGCGACCGCCTCACTGACGACCCCTTCCGTGTCGATAAGGGACGACTCGACAGCGAGCAGCTTTTCCTTCGCTTGCCGGTCATAGGCAACGACACTGCCGCGAAACACGCTGCTCACGCCGGCGAGATCCGTCAATCCCTTCGCGAACATTCCGCCAGTCAACGACTCAGCTGCAGCAAGTGTCGCATTCTCCGCTCTCAACGAGGAATGGACGACTCCAGGCAAGGATGCTTCATCATGACCATAGAAATACTCACCCGCGACGGCGTGAATCTCCGTTTCGACCTGATCGAGCATCAATCTGGCCTCTTCCTCACTGTTCGCCTTCGCTGTCAGACGAAGGCGTACTTCGGCAAGGTCGGCGTATGGGGCGATCGACGGATTCGCTGCGGTACGAATCTGTTCCTTCAGCAAATCGTTCAGCGCAGATTCGCCGATGCCGAAGAATCGGAGCGTCCGCGACTGGATCGTCTCCTTGCCGAGCAAGTGCGAGAAATGGTCGGAAAGGATTCTCTTCATCTCGCGCGGCACGCCAGGCAACAGGATGAACTGCTTATCCTGATCCTTTATGACGATCCCGGGCGCGAGACCCGCTTCATTCGAGAGGACTTCTCCCCCTTCGATGACGAGCGCCTGCTTCCGGTTTCCTTCCGTCACCTGTAAGGATCGACCTTTGAAGAACCTTTCGATTTTTTCATATGCGGGCGCATCGAGTACGAGCTTCCGACCGAGCATCTCAGCGAGCACCTCTTTCGTAAGGTCGTCCTCCGTCGGACCGAGCCCTCCAGTGATGACGATCAGGTCCGCCCTGCTTCTTGCAAGCTCGAAGCTCTCCTTCATCCGCTCAGCATTATCACCGACGACAGAATGATAATAGACACCGATACCGCACGTCGCGAGCCATTCTGAAAGATATTGTGCATTCGTGTTCGCGATCTCCCCGAGTAGCAGTTCGCTGCCGACAGCTATGATTTCTCCACGCATCGCGTTTCCCCCCGTTCCTGAAATTAAGAAAAGGCTGCTCGTCTAGCGAACAGCCTGAGCATCACATCGATTTCGTGATGAGTTTAATATTTTTTGCGAAATACTCCACACCGGAATAAATCGTCAGAATCAATGCGAGCCACATCGTGATGTCCGCGAACGGGATCCCGACGAGAGCGAATCCGACGTCATGCAGGAGATAAGCGATGATCGACGTCAATTGTACCCACGTCTTCGCTTTTCCTGAATTACCGGCAGCAAGGACGATTCCTTCATCAGATGCGACGAGGCGAAGTCCCGTCACTGCGAATTCACGGCAAATGATGATCACGACGATCCAGGCAGCGACGAAGTCGAGCTCGACGAGATAGACGAGTGCCGCCGTGACAAGCATCTTGTCAGCGAGCGGATCCATGAACTTTCCGAAGTTCGTGATCAATTTATGCTTACGGGCCAAGTGGCCATCGAACCAATCCGTGATGGCGGCAACCGAGAAAATCATAGCTGCTACGAAATGGCTGACCGGCAACTCAGCGCCGAGCACGTCCCAGGTGCCCCAATCCGGGTCGAATGCAAGAACTGCGACGAAAATCGGGATGAGCAGCATCCGCAGGACAGTCAGTTTATTGGGTAAGTTCATTTCGGAATTCTTCCTCCTTCTGCCACGATGGCGTTTGCCAATCTCTCGGCAAACGTAAAGAAAGCACTCCGATCAAGGAGCTACTTTCTTTACGTAGATGTTCTGGACCATCAATCCTGTATCAAGCTTCAACGCTTGTCCATTGACGGTGATTTCCTCGATTCCCTTGATCGATCCGACCCGAATTCGAATCAAATTCGTTTTCGCATCATTGACGACCATCGGGTTCTTATCCGAAGCACTGATGTGATCCGGAGCGAGCGCTGGCCCTTCGAGTGACGTATCACGAATGCCTACGAACGGCGAAGGGTTTGCATCTTTCTTGATCGCGACTTTGACATCGAGAAGCTCATCCGTCTTGATTTCGTACGTGACATCCTGGCCGACTGTCGTTTTTGGGGCGAGAGGCTTCTTGACTTCCTCTTTTACCTCTTCTTTCGGTTCCTCGGCCGGTTTCTCCGCCGGTTCCTCCGTCTTCTCTTCCGGAGCATCCTTCTCCTCGACCGTCACTTTCGGTTCAGGCGTAGATGAGGTGCTCGGCTCGGCACTGTTGCCGAGGTTCTGGATGAACCACCAGATGCCGACGCCGATTCCGACGATCAAGGCAATGATGATGATGTTTGGAATCCATCGCTTCGCGACGCTCTTCTTCGGGGCGGTCGACTTCGAATATGTCGCACGTCGCGACAATTCGACTGCCGGCTGAGCTTCCGGTTCGGGCAGGTCGCGCCGATATGTCGAGAAGACTTCATCGACGTCGAGCCCGAGCGCTTCCGCATAGGTCTTGATGAATGCGCGCGCATAGAACGCACCAGGGAGCTTATCATATTCCCCCTCCTCGATTGCGAGGAGATAGCGTTTTTGAATTTTCGTCGTGCTTTGGACTTGTTCTAATGAGACGCCAAGTGCTTCTCGCTGTTCCTTTAAGTAGGCTCCGAGCTCGGTCATCGGTAACACACCTTCCATAATTTCAATTGCTTATTCAAAGTTGAACCACCCGTTCTGTTCCTCGGTCCGGGGGGCTTCAGTGATGATGATCTCATCGGTCGTGTGGCGTAATTCGATGATGTAATCGAAATCCTCCCACGTATACTCGCTCGACTTGACGAACGCATCCGGGTGCTCTACGATTTTCGGAGCTGGCAGACGCATCACTTCCCGAAGGATCTGCCAATGCCGTTCATCGAAATGCCGCTGCGAGACCAGTGCATCGATGATGTAGACATAATCCCCGCTCCGTTCGTCATCGAACAGGGATGTGCGGACGGTCTGTTTGATCAGTGTCGAGGAGAGGAACAACCATTTCTTGTTCGCGCTGACGCTCGCAGCGACGATCGACTCCGTCTTGCCGACACGCGGCATGCCGCGCACACCGATCAGCCGATGGCCGTCCTGCTTGAAAAGCTCTGCCATGAAATCGACGAGAATCCCCAGGTCTTCCCGCACGAAGCGGAACGTCTTCCTGTCATCGCTGTCGTGATCGATGTAACGCCCGTGCCGGATAGCGATCCGGTCGCGCAACTTCGGACGACGAAGCTTCAAAACCTCGATTGTCGGCATCGTCTTCAGAATGGCGGAAAGGCGAGGCATCTGATCTGCCTGCTTCGTTTGAAGCAGCATCCCTCGGCGCTGATGATCGACGCCGTTGATCGTCACGATCGAAATATGTAGCATCCCCATGAGCGAGGCGATATCCCCGAGTATACCTGGCCGGTTCACCTTTAATTCGTACTCGAGATACCACTGTTCAAGCTCACCCATCGCCGTCCCTCCATTCCTCGTCTATCCATTCCTCATCTTAAATGATTTTCAATTAAATGAAAAGCATTCTAAAGACCGATTCTTGCGTCAAATCCAGCCGCCGTCGATCTTCAGGATCGTTCCTGAGACATAGCTTGCTCTTGGACCGAGCAGGAATTCGACAGCATCGGCTACCTCCTTGACCGTTCCCATCCGTCCTGCCGGAATCTCTTCGAGGGCGGAACGTCTGTCTTCCTCCGTATAATCCTCGTTCATCGGCGTATCGATCCAGCCGGGAGCGACGGCATTGATGCGCCCGCCGAGCGGTCCGAGTTCCTTGGCGTATGCTTTGACGAAACCGATCTGTCCGGCTTTACAAGCGGAATACGTGACCTCACCGGCAGCGCCGGAAAGGCCCCATATGCTCGCGATCGTGACGATTGAAAGTGATGCGTCGAACGGCTTTCTCGCCGTCAATGTGCGACTGATTCGAATGAGCGCCTCAACATGCAACGTCAGCATCGAGCTGATCGAAGATTCATCCTGATCGATCAGCAGACCGCTATAACTCGTTCCGGCATTGTGGACGAACGCATCGACGACCGGCAACTTCTCGCAAAAGGAAGCGAGTGAATCCCGGTCAGATAAGTCCGCCTGAATGATTTCGACCGGTACAGGGATGGTCTCCGCATAGGCGACCAGCTCGTCTTCCTTCGAGTGCGTATGCAGGACGAACGATTCAGCACGGGGCATGAGCACGTCGATCAACGCACGTCCGATTGCCCCGCTTGCGCCGGTTACCAAAATCCTCATCCGTTCAAACGCGGCTTGACGATCGAGACCGCCCGCTGTTCAGCGACGAACAGTTCGTCGAATCGCTGCTCGACATCGGCCTTCGTGATCGAGGCGATGAGATGCGGCAAGTCGAACAGATTCGTACCGGCAAGAGCATGTCTGGAGAATTGATTCGCGATATATTCCGGGGAGTTGAGCGCACGGAGGAACTTCCCTTGCATCATGTTCCGTTTCCGGACGACTTCCGCTTCCTTGAAGTTCGGACGCTTCGACAACAACTTCTCATAGGCGGTGATGAATCGGTCCGGTTCGGCCGTCTCCATGCCGAACGACGCGAATGCGAACTCCTCCTCGCTCGAGTAATCAAAACTGAACGTATCATCGATCAGTCCCTCTTCATACAATTCGAGATACGTATCTGCCGTTTGATCGAACAGAAGATGCAACAGCAGTTCACTGGTCAGTTCGCGCTTCAACTGCGCCTCCCCTCGGAGCGATTCGTCCTTGTACCCGATCAATACCTTCGGGGTCTTGATGTCGAGCTCGAGTTCGAACCGTTTGCGCGAGACGGCTCGGGGTTCCTGTCCGTAATCCCGTTCGACCGGGTTGCGGGCGCTGTAGTTCTTCTGCGACTGATTGTTTTTGACGAGTTCGAGCACCTGCTCGGGATCGATGTTCCCGACGACGAAGAGCACCATGTTCGACGGGTGGTAAAATGCGTCATAGCACGTATACAAATCGTCGGCGGTGATCTTATCGATCGACTCTGTCGTTCCGGCGATGTCGATCCGGACTGGATTGACCGCATAGAGCGACTCGATCAGTCCGAAGAACAAGCGCCATCCCGGATTATCCTGGTACATCTTGATTTCCTGGTTGATGATGCCCTTTTCCTTTTCCACGCTTTCCGGTGTGAAGTAGGGATCCTGGACGAAGTCGATCAGCGTCGAGATGTTCTTCTCGATGTTCGATGTCGCTGAGAACAGATAGGCTGTACGGGAGAAGGAGGTGAAGGCGTTCGCCGACGCACCGAGTTTCCCGAACTCCTGGAAGACGTCCCCGTGTTCCGATTCGAACATCTTGTGCTCGAGGAAATGGGCGATGCCGTCCGGTACCTGGACGAAGTCGTCACCGCTCTTGAACCGGTTGTCGATCGAACCGTATCGTGTCGAGAAAGTGGCGTATGTCTTCTCATAACCGCGTTTTTGCAAAAGGTAGACCGACAGCCCGTTGTCGAGCTTCTCAAAGTAAAGCGTCTCCCCTACATCATGATATGCCAACTGTTTCATCATTCTTCACCTCTCAATAGATAGACCGCGTCTAATTCGATTTTCCCGGCCAATCGGACGATGTCCTCGCGCGTCACACGTTCGATGACATCGATCTCTTCGTCGAGCGTCAAGCCCCGCATCTTCGATCCGTTCAGCCAGCCGATCAACTGTCCCGGCTGGTCGAGGATCTGTTTCCTTGCATTGATGAGCATCGCTTTCGTCTGATCCAACTCTTCTTCCGTGAACTCGCCGCGCTGAAGCGCGAGGAGCTGTTCACCGATGATTTGCTCGGCTCGTTCTGCCTTCGAGGCTTCGACGCCGGCATAGACATAAAGCTGACCGTTCAGTGCCGCGTACCTTGAAGCCGCATAGTAGGCGAGGCTTTCCTTTTCACGTACGTTCATGAACAACTTCGAGTGAGGGAATCCTCCGAACAGGCCATTTACTGCCTGCATCAGAATCGAATCCGCCGAGGATGGATCGACATCGACACGGTAGCCTAGATGCAGTTTGCTCTGTTTGATCGGTTGGCTCTCGACGAGACGCTTCGTCCCCGCCACACTTTTACGGACCGGGATGAAGTGCGCCGATTTTTCATCTTGCTTCGGTAAAAAGGACATGACGTCTTCGAGCTGATCCTCTGTCAAATTGCCGACGACGAAGACATCGATTCGGTCTTCGCCGACCATTGCCTGGTATGTATCCTCAAGGGATGCTTCCGTGATTTCCTTCAGGTATTCGATCGTCCCGAGAGATGGAATGGAGACCGCTTCATCCTGCGCCATCAATTCAAGCAGCCGTTGCTGGGCATATCGCATCTTGTCGTCGTAAACAGAAGCGATCCGCTGTTCATGGAGACGTTTTTCCTGCTTGACGAACTGTTCTCGGAATCCGCCTTCCGTCAGATCCGGATAGAAGATCATCTGTTCGAGTAGCTCGAGCGCCTCCTCCATCAGTGTCTCATGATGAACGAGTTCAGGACGGACGAAATCGAGCTGGAATGAAACGACATGCTCTTCGCCGAACTTCGAGGCGTCCGCATACAAACCTGCATCATACAGCGTTTCAAGCGGTTCACGAAGGGCCTTCATCGAAGGATAGGCGGCAGTCGATTTCTCCATGATATAGGGCAGCAACGCCCGGCTCGTGATCGTCTCCCGCTTCAGCGGAGCAGAGAATGTGACGAGGACTGTCGTCGTCTTGAATTTATCAGTCGGAACGAGGTGCATCGTGACCCCGTCCCGCTTCCATTGCTTAAATGATTGGCTCATTCGTTATTTTCTTCCTTTCGTTTAAAGACGTGCGCGCTTCGGACATATTCGATGTCCGCCTTGTGTCCGACGGCATTCTCATACCTTGCCGCCGTGAAGAAATAGTCGCTCAGCCGATTGATGAACGGGATGAGATGTTTCGCCTCCTCGACGCGGAGAAGCCGGCGTTCGACCCGTCGACAGACCGTTCGGGCCACATGAAGCGTCGACGCTGCTTCTGTTCCGCCAGGCAATATGAACTTTTCGATCGGAGGCGCAAGCTCTGTCAGTGCATCGATCCACCGCTCGAGGTCATGCGTCGCATCCTTGCTCAAGCGGGATTCTTTCGGCACTGCATACATCAGGTCGCTCCCGCAGTCGAACAACGCGTGCTGGATGACGATGAGTTGCTCCTTGACCTCGATCGAGCCGGCCTTGCTTCGCGCTAAACCGATGAAACTGTTCAATTCATCCAAGTCCCCCATCGCCTCTATGCGATGATCCGTCTTCGGCACTCTCGCGCCGACGAGGGAGGTTTGCCCCTCGTCTCCTGATTTCGTATAGATTTTCATGAAAAACCCTCCTATAAGACAAAGGAAGCGAACTTAGCTTCGCTTCCCTTGTTGTTTAGGCAATTGGATCCGGAATGTCGAACCTTTCCCGAGCGTGCTCGTGACGTCGACTTCACCCGCATGGGCGCGGACGACGTTCGCGACGATCGCAAGCCCGATTCCGGTCCCCGTACCGCCCCTCGTCCGTGCCTTGTCCGCTTTGTAGAAGCGGTCGAACACGAACGGGACGTCTTCTTCCGGTATTCCTTCGCCGGAATCAATCACCGATAAGTTTATTTTTTCCCCAACATCCTCGATTTGAATCGTGATTTCGCCATTTTCCGTGTACCTGAGGGCATTTCCGAGCAGGTTCGTCAGCACTTGCTCAAGCTTGTCCTGATCTCCTTCGAAGACGGCGTTCTCCCCTGTCACATGGAACGTCACGTTCTTCTCCTTGCCCATCTGCTTGAACTTCTTGATGACGCGGGTGACGAACGGGACAGCTTCGATCGTCTCGAAACGGAGTTCCTGATGCCCCGCCTCCATTCGAGCCAGGTCGAGCAGATCGTTGACCAACCGGGACAATCGAAGCGACTCGTCGTAGATGATCGAAGCGAATTCCTTCGTCGCCTCGTCGCTCTCCGTCATGCCGTCGACGATCGCTTCCGAGTAGCCTTGGAGCATGACGAGCGGAGTACGAAGCTCGTGGCTGACGTTCGCGACGAAGTCGGCCCGCATCTTCTCGAGCTGCTGGGCTTCGGTCATGTCACGCAGGACGGCGACGGCACCGATCTGTTCTTCCTGTTCGAGCAGCGGACTGACGATGATGATGTAGTACCTGCTCTCCCGCTCGAATGCGACCGTCCGTTCCTTCCCTTCCTTCATGACCGTTTGGAACAGATCGATCAATTCGGTCGGAACTGCGGAACCTGCAAGAAAACTTTCGGCAGGCGGATTCGTCGCAAGCAGCTCCCCGTCCCTCGAGAATGTCAACACCCCGTCCGCCATGCAGCGAAGGATTGACGAAAGCAGATGACGTTCCTTGTCTAGATCGGTCACGTATTGATTGAGCTGACTGCTCATGTCATTGAAGGCGAGAGCAAGATCTCCGATTTCGTCACGGGAGCGCTGCTTCAAGCTCTGATCGAATTTCCCTTCTCCCGCCTCGACGACCGCCTGGCGAATCGCACGAAGCGGTGCCGTGATCCGGGTCGAGAGGAAGAAGGCGAACACGGTCGTCCCAATGATGGCGAGCAAGACCCCGACTTGGATGATCTGACGAGCCCCTTTATTCGCCTGCTCGATGTTTTTCAACTGTTCGAGCATATAGATCGTTCCGGTACCGCTCGACGTCTCGTAGGTCGATCGATAGGCTAATGCCGCCTTCCCTTGCAGCGTCTCGTAATTTCCGATGGCCGTATGACCCGGTTCTCCGTCGACCGCCTTCCAGTTCTGTCTTTCAAGTTCGCGGATCAGACGGCTCGCCTCAGAATCCGGTATGTTCGTCTGGATCTTGCCCGTCCCGTCCGTCGCGATCAAGGTCGCACCGTATATGTCGGTGATCTCCGTCGCTGTCTGTGCTCCTGCCGCCATCCCGCCGTGGGCTTGCAGAATCGTCTCGACCTGCTGACCAAGTTTAGCGAGGTGACCCCGTTCCTGTTCGATATGGAAGGAGTTGAAGAACTCCAGCAAAAGAATCGTCAGGGCGATGAGGACGACCGCTACAAGCAGCAAGATCGTTCCCCAAAGCTTGATGACGACACTGCGTAACCATTTCATCATTCCTCGCCAGACGCCTCCGCGCCTGACGCGTCTTCAGTGTTCTCGAGGTCCTCAGGAATGACCGGGTTCTCGAATTTGTAACCGACGCCCCATACGGTCGCAATCATCAATGCGGCATCAGGAGAGAATCGGTTCAACTTCTCACGCAATCTTTTGACATGCGTGTCGACCGTCCGAAGATCGCCGAAGAACTCATAGTTCCAGACATCCTTCAGCAGCTGTTCACGTGAAAAGACCTTATCCGTCTGCTTCGCGAGGAAATATAGGAGTTCATATTCCTTCGGAGTCAAATTGAGTTCGTGTGAATCGACCGTCACCCGGTGCGCGTCATTATCGATCATCAGGTGAGGGAAGACGATGATGTCCTTCGTCTTCGGTTCAGTATGGAGGAATTTCGTCGAACTCGCACGGCGGAGAATCGCCTTGATGCGAAGGACGACTTCGCGCGGACTGAACGGTTTGACGATGTAGTCGTCAGCGCCCATCTCGAACCCGTGTACGCGGTTCGTCTCCTCGCCTTTCGCCGTCAGCATGACGACCGGTGTCGCTTTCGTTTTGCGCAACTCTTCACAAACTTCCATGCCATCCATCTTCGGCATCATCACGTCGAGCAGGATGACATCGTAATCATTTTCAAGCGCCATCTCGAGTGCCTTTTCGCCATTGTCCGCCTCATCGATCTTGAAGTTTTCACGTTCGAGATACATCTTGAGCAGACGGCGGATCCGTTCCTCATCATCGACTACTAAAATACGAGCTTCTTCGGCCATTGATTGAATCCTCCTATTTAACTACGCATCTAGGGCGTTTAATCTGTTCACTTCTCCAACAGTATACTATAAAAACATGGCGATTCCCTGTCTGCACCCGCAAAAAAAGTCACCTGAAATTTTCAGGTGACTGTCAAATCATGCGTAGGAATGAAGGCCAGCGACGACGAGGTTGACGAAAATCAGGTTGAACATGATGACGGCGAAACCGCCGACGACAAGCCAAGCTGACTTTTTCCCGACCCAGCCGCGTTGTATGCGCATATGCAGGTAGAAGACGTAGAACAACATCGTGATGAGCGCCCAGACCTCTTTCGGATCCCAGCCCCAGTATCTGCTCCATGCCATCTGCGCCCAGATCATCGCGAAGATCAGGCCACCGAGAATGAAGACCGGCAATCCGATCGCAACGGCACGGTAGCTGATTTCATCAGCAGTGTCGAGGTCGATCTTTCGCGCGATCGGCTTGAGTGTCTCGGCGATCCGCTTCCGGAAGACGACGAAGCGCAGAACCACGTAGAGGATCAGCCCGCTGATCAAAGACCACAACACCGTGTTCAGTTTGTTCGCATTGATATAGTTCGGCAGTTCGACGAATGCGCCTGAACCACTGAGTACCTTGCCACCCTCCGGACCAGTCAAGACCGGCATCGAATACTCATGTTTCATCGTCGCACCGTTCTTCGCGACATACTCGATCGTCGAATCGCTTCCGATCGCTTTGAACATCAGACCGACAAAAATGTATCCGACCACACAGATGAGCGTAAAGAAGACGATTTCAAGCCATGTCCGTGTTTTCGATTCTTTCGAGAAGTCAGTCGCATGGACCAGGTAAAGCAAACCGGTCGCGAAGCTGACGGCAAGGATTCCTTCACCTAGCGCAGCCGTCGTGACGTGAATCTTCAGCCAGACGCTCTGCAGCGCCGGAATGAGCGGTTGGACCTCATCCGGGAACATCGAGGCGTATGCGATGACGAGAAGCGCGACCGGCATCGCGATGAGGCCGAGGACGTTGTTCCGGTAGATGCCGTAGACGATCAGGAAACCGAATACCATCATCATGCCGAAGAACGTCGTGTATTCATACAGATTCGATACAGGAGCGTGTCCTGCACCGGCCCAGCGCGTAAAGAAGTATCCAAGCTGCGCGATGAAACCGATCAGCGCAAGCGAGAAGGCGATCCGACCGCTCTTCGACGGCCCTTTCTTCCCGCTCGTCGCGACGGCGAAGAATGCCGTGCTGATTAGATAAAGAATGAATGATACAAGCAGCAGATTGCCGCTTAGACTGAGCAGATTCATGCCGTTTCCCCCTCTTCACGCAGCTTTTGACGATCTTCGAGCTCTGGAAGTCCCACTGCCGTCAGCGCGTGATTCGCTTCTTTCTGAAGCGCCAATGCATTTTTGTTCGTGTAGCCTGCGATCTCCACCTGTCCATTTTCAGAACGGACCCAGAGTCGGCGATGCGGCCAGTACATGCCGATGATCAGACCTGCCATGAAGATGATTCCCCCGACGTACAGGAAAGGCAGAGTCAGGTCTTTCTTCACACGAAGCCCCGAGATGTCCGCAAACTCCGTTCCTGCGAACTCCATCGCGTATTGGTTGTCATCCCCGCCGACGTTCATCCGGATACCGACCAGGCTCCGTTCGCCCTTCGGATGTTCGGGTGAGGTGATGTTGAAGACATACGCCGGATTGATCAGGCGTGCCGATTTCGTGTTCGGCACGCCGTCCTCGACGACGAAATCAGGGAAGAAATCGATGAGTTCGACTTTGTAGCCTTCCTTCAGATCGTATTCCTGCTTCGGATCGCGCAAATCGATTTTGATCGAATCGACCGGCTTCCCTGTTTTTTGGTTCATGATGTCGAACGACATCGAAATGAATTCAGGCTCAGAAGCATATTGTTCCTGGAACACTTGGTAATCTCCGAACGTAAACGGATGATTGACCTCTGTCGATCCACTCTTCACTTCCTCGAGCTTCGGTTTCCCGTTCTCAAGCGTACCGGTCCGCTCGTACAGACGCAGCTCCGTCTCGTAGTTCTTAGGGACATTGCTGCCTGCACGTTCGAGCGCCTCCTGGAACTTGGCGTTCTCCTTCTTCGGGTCATAGAACTCGAGATTGAACGCGTCGCTCTTCAAGTAATACTGACTGTCCGTCGCCTGGATCGGCAACGTGTCCCCTTCGCGCAGCCAAATCAGTTCGTCCGCGTGCATGCCCGGGACGACACGCAGCATCGCTCCCCCAAAGAACAAAACGAGCCCGATATGGTTGATGTATGGACCATAGCGCCCGAACCGTTGCTTTTCTGCAAAGAGCGCACCATCCTTGCGCTTCACTTTGTAGCCTTTCTTCTTCAAGAGCGGCTCAAGCCCATCGATTTGATCCTGCGATCCGCTCGCCGATGCGCCGAATCGCTGACCGTCCATGAAGCGTTTCGTCCGGATGACCGGTTGCTTCTTAAGCGCACGATATAGCGGGAAGAAGCGGTCAATCGAAACGATGATGATCGAAAGGAGCAACAATGTGATCAGGCCGATATACCACCACGACTCGAAAAGCCGGTGGAAGCCGAGCGTATAGTACAGAAGTCCGGCCGATCCGTACTCCTTTTGATAGTACTCTGCAGGAGGTAGATTCTGAGGAATGTACATTTCCTGCGGGAAAATCGTACCGACGCCGGAAGCCAGGATGATCAAGCCGATCAGCCAAAGCCCGACCTTCACCGAGGAGAAGAACGCCCAGACCCGGTCGATCGTCCGCGAGATGGAAGAGCGGCTCCGCCTGTTCGAGCGCAGCTCCGCTTCCTCATAGCGCATGTCGATTGGTTTGAATTCTTTTTGCATCATGATTCCCCTTCCGAGGCTTTATTTCTTCGCCTTCGCGATCAATTCATCCAGTTTCGCCTGGTCGATTTCGCCTTCGTACTTCTCGATGACCTCTCCGTCCTTGTTGATGACGAACGTCACAGGCAGGTTGTAGATACCGTAGGCCTTCTCGACCGACGAGTCCGTGTCCATCAGGATCGGATAATCGGTACCGCCGATGTCCTTGATGAAGTTCGATACCCGAATCGGTGTCTCACCGACGTTGACAGCAACGAAATCGACACCTTGGTCCTTCATTGCGCCGTAGTTTTTGTTGATCAGGGGCATCTCCTTCTTGCATGGCTCACAGAACGTTCCCCAGAAGTTCAGCAACAGGCCTTCCCCTTCATAATCCTTCAAAGTATGCTGCTTTTCCCCGTACAGGTCGACGAGCGCGAAGTCCGGTGCGTCGTCTCCGGCGATGACGCGTCCATTTTTGTCACGGGTCGCCTGTTCGATGAACTGCATGATCACGACAGCACCTGCGAACAGCACCATCGTCATGATCATCAAGCGCCAGAAAGAGCGTTTCTTTTTACCGTCAGAAGCCTTGTGTAAGCGTTCTTCCGTAGTCTGTTTTTTCTTGTCCATGATTTACCGCCTCCGTCCTTTATTGTACTTGAATGTGGAAACAATGTGACGAACGTTAATCGGATTGTCACAAAAAAAGAAAACTCACCCGAATGGATGAGCTTTTTGCTTTACAAATCAACGTTTCTTCGTGCCACCACGTCTTTTCGTAGGCGGAACAGTCGGGTTCGCCAGCTCACGCAATTGACTTACTTCTTTTTTCGAGAGTTCACGCCATTCGCCTGAACTGAGTCCGGCGAGCGTCAGGAAGCCGAATTGTTCGCGCTTCAGCTTGACGACCTCGGAACCGAGCGTCTCGACCATTTGACGTACTTGACGGTTATGTCCCTCATAGATGATCATCTCGAGGATTGCCGTATTCTTCTTCTTGTCGACGTCACGCATCTCGACGCGCGCCTTACCCGTCTTGAAACCGTCAGGAAGGACGACGCCCTTCTCAAGCCCCTTGACCTGGAAGTATTCCGGGACTCCCTTGATCTTGACGATGTAGCGCTTCGGCACCTTATACTTCGGGTGAAGCAAGAGGTTCGAGAACTCGCCGTCGTTCGTCATCAGCAACAGACCGCTCGTGTTGTAGTCGAGCCGACCGACCGGAAAGATGCGGTGCCCGGGTGGTACGAGATCGACGACCGTGCGTCTTCCTTTGTCGTCATCGACCGTCGAGACGACACCAGTCGGCTTATAGAGCAGGTAGTAGACGTGCTCTTCGCGCTCGAGCTTTACGCCGTCGACCTCGACTTCCGCCTTGCCTCCAACTTTCGTTCCGAGTTCCTTGATGACTTTACCGTTTACCTTGACACGTCCGTCAAGAATGAGTTGTTCTGCTTTGCGTCGCGAAGCCACACCGGCTTGTGCGATGATTTTCTGTAGTCGTTCCATTAATTTACTCTCTCCTCTGTTGTCAAAGGATCATTTCGGAAGAACAAGTCACCGTCTGCTTCGAACGTCTCTTCGAATTCGAGCGGTGGCAGCTCTTCGATGCTGTTAAGACCAAAGTGGTCCAGGAAATGATCCGTCGTCTTGTACAATTTTGCTCGTCCGACGCCTTTTGCGCGCCCGGCCTCATCGATCAGTCCTTTTGCACTGAGCGTGTGGATGACCCGTTCCGTCTTGACGCCCCTGATGACCTCGATGTCGGCACGGGTGACCGGCTGCTTGTAGGCGATGATGACGAGCGTCTCCATCGCCGCCCGCGAGAGCGAATCTTCAGCGAGCGACCCGGCGTATGCCTGGATATACGGTGACATCTCTTTTCGTGTCACCAGTTTGAAGACTCCGCCTGACTCGACGATCTGGAGCGTCCTGTCTTCGTGCTCGAACCGGTCCGCGAGGCGCAGGAGCTGTTCCCGCGCCGCCGCCTCACTGATATCGAGCGTAGTGCTGAGTCCGCGCGGATCGAGTCCGTCCTCGCCGACGACGAATAATAGGCTTTCGATGATTCTTTCATAAGACGCCAATTGGACTCGCCTCCTGCGTGATAATGTTCAACAGGATATCTTCTCCCGTTTGTTTGCAAGAAATGTGCCGTTGCTTGACCAGCTCGAGGATTGCGAGGAAAGTGACGACGAGCTCTTCGACGGTCGGCTCTTCGTGGAAGAAGCCAAAGTAGGTCGCCCCGTCCGAGTTTTCGATATAATCCGCCACCCGGCGCATCTGTTCCTCAAGCGTCCGCTCTTCCCGTCTTACCGTCCTCGACCTGCGCACCTTCCACGCTGCCCGCTTCTTCATCTTCTCATAGGCATGCAACAGATCACTAAAGGACAGTCCGCCACTGTAGAGCGTCTCTCCTTCGAGGTAATGCGTCAAGTCTTCCGGTTGTTTCGAATAGAGTTCGAGCCTGGCCTCCTCTTTTTCCTTGAGGATGACCGCTGCTTCCTTATATGCCTTGTATTCCACGAGCTGTTGGATCAGACCTTCCCGAGTAGGTTCCTCCTCGAAATCGGGCACGTCCTCGTAATCCTGCTGTTCGATTGGCAACAGCTGCTTGCTCTTGAGCTGCAGGAGCGTCGCTGCCATCACCAGGTATTCACTCGCGACATCCAGTTCGAGATGCTGCATCGCGCGGATGTAAGATACGTATTGGTCAGTGACGACCGATACGGATATATCATAGAGATCGATCTCCAGTTTCCCGATCAAATGAAGGAGCAAGTCGAGCGGGCCTTCGAACGCATCCATCTTCACACTGTATGATTCCATGTATCTCCCTGCCCATCAACGTTTTTTGCGCCTAAGTATACCACACAACGCCTGCACCCGACTATGCTATATTGGTGGAAAGGGGGACGCGACATGCAATCAATCGAGCGATTCGCTTTTGAATTCAATGTGCACCAAGACTATTTCGAATGCCATGAGATACTCGAGGAACTTTGGCAGGCCGGAAACAGGACGGACGATTCACTCGTCGGTCTTATTCAGTTGGCAGTTGCACAGTACCATCACCGGCGAGGGAACGAGGCCGGCGCGATGAAGACTTATCCGAAGGCTTTCCAAAAAATCCGGCAGCACGCGAAGACGATCCGGTCTTACGGCATCGATGCTGGGCTGTTGCTTGAAGTTGAAAGGGAGATTCAGGAGCGCTTCACTCCAATTCGTCTGCCGCTTCTTTCTCCGGTCAAGGAAGGTGTCGAGCAGCTCGAGAAGCTCGATCTCGACCCGCACTATCTCATGCATAAGCACCGGCTGCGCGATCGCACTGAAGTGATCGTCGCAAGGGAGGAAGCACTCGGCCTGCGTGAAACGATGAAAGACCGCTGATTCGTTTCAGCGGTCTTTCCATTTCTCGATCAATCTTTTCGTTTCATCTGTCCCGCCCTCGATTTCCATCTGCAACATCTTTTGCGCTTCATCGAGCAGTTCATAAGACATCTTTTCCCCGCGGAAGGACGGAGAGAGCGCGATATGTTCCAATTCTGCATGGCCATCCATCAATTGGAACCCGACGATCCCAATAAAATCATCGTCCTGGCGGTACAGGTATAGTCTCCGATTCTCGTCCTGTTCATACCCTTGGACGGTCTCAAGAAGAAATAGCGGGTCCTTCACTTCACACGAAAAGGCGATCAAACCCATCGCTGTCCGCTCATGCATCTTTTTGTACTTCACTAACATCTTTTCCTTCACCATCCTTCAATGAAGAGGCACCTTGTCGACAAATCGCCTCGTCAGATCGCTACTAGCGTCTTGCTGATGTGTGTGACTTTTCTATTCTACACCTTTTAGAAAGAAGATGTGATTCTTTTTTCTAACCAAAAAAAGAGGAGCGAACCGCTCCTCACTATCACTTCTCAGCAAACACCTTAATGAACTCACGCATATAGTCCGGAAGATCGGGCGGTCTGCGGCTCGAGATGATATGGCCGTCGACGACGACCGCCTCGTCGTGCCAGATAGCTCCGGCATTCGTCATGTCGTCCTTGATGCCTGGCGTACTCGTCACGTTACGCCCTTTCAGGATGTCAGCGGAAATCAGTACCCAGCCGGCGTGACAGATCTGTCCGATCGGCTTCTCCGCCTTATCCATCTCCCTTACGAGATTCAGTACGTCATCGAAACGACGCAACAAATCCGGCGACCATCCCCCGGGGACGAGGATCGCATCGTACTCATCAGCTGAGACTTCTGAAAATGCCTTGTCCGATGTAACAGGAACGCCGTATTTCCCGATATAGGTCTCGCCAGCTTTCTCTCCTGCGATGTCGACCGTGGCTCCTGCCTCCCGCAGACGCAGCACGGGGTACCAAAGCTCGAGATCCTCGAAATCCTTCGAAACGATTTGAATGACTTTCTTGCCTTGCAGTTCCACATTCATTCCCCCTTCTGATTTCACTTCTTGTCTTTACCCGCCCGAACGACAAAAAAACTCCGTTCCTCAAGAAGAGGAACGGAGCGACATTTTACCCCTCGACGCGGATTTCCTTGATTCCAGCGCCTTGCTTCATGTTTTGTGCGAACTCGACACCAGATGTCACTTGGCCGAATACAGTGTGCACGCCGTCAAGGTGCGGCTGCGGCTGATGAACGACGAAGAACTGGCTCGAACCCGTGTTACGGCCAGCGTGCGCCATCGAAAGCGAACCGACTTGGTGCTTGTGCGGGTAAGAAGTCGACGTCTCACAAGGGATCGTCTTGCCAGAACCGCCTGTGCCGTTTCCGATCGGGCATCCGCCCTGCGAGACGAATCCAGGAATGACACGGTGGAACTTGAGTCCGTCGTAGAATTCCGAGTTCGCGAGGTTCTCGAAGTTCTCCGTCGTGATCGGTGCATCGCTGTTGAACAGTTCGAATTCCATTTTGTTGCCGTCTTCAAGCAAGATATATCCTTTTTTGTTCATGTCAAATCAACCTTTCGGGCTCCTCTGATGCGGAGCGGGTATTTGGCGCGTCATCGCTACCTCAAATCGTATTGTAACAAAAACAATGACGTCGCGCAGTCATTTCACTCCGAAACAGCGTTTTCCGTGATACGTAAACGAGCCTGCGTCCGGGCATCGAGTTCGACCGCAACACCGAGAGGAAGCGTCAGCATCGGATCGGTGTGCCCGAAGTCTGCCCCGAGGACGATCGGGAAGTCATAGCCGCGTGTCGCCCGAAGAATGATTTTGCTGAGCGGCATGTCATCCGAGAATTCGAGCCGGTCCGAGAATCGACCGACGACCATCCCTTTGATTTTGTCGTAGACACCGAGGTGGCGGAGTTGCGTGAAGTAGCGGTCGAGCGTGCTCGGCGTCTCGCTCTCCTCGTCCTCGACGAACAGGATCACGTCGTCGAAAGACGGCATGTATGATGTTCCTGCGAGCAGCAGCAGCGTACCGACGTTGCCGGCGATGATTTTGCCGCTCGCCCGACCCTGACGGATGATTTCGAGTCCCTTATTCGGCTTGAATTGTTTGAGCCGGTCGTCCTGCTCATCCCAAAGCAAATGCTCGTCGGTCCATTCTTCGGAAACGCCAAGCTCCCCCGCCGGCTCCGCCTTCATGAGCGTCCGCTCTAGCGAGTCGAGCGAAAATGGATGCAATCCGCCGAACTCTCCGAACTGCGGCAGGATGGCAGGGCCGAGGAACGTCACGAGCCCCGTCTTCGCATGTATGCCGGCATGGAGCGACGTGATGTCGCTGTATCCGAGAAGGATCTTCGGATTGTTCCGGATCAAGTCGTAGTCCAGTTCGTCAAGGAGCTGGTGCGAGTTGAAACCGCCGATCGTCGTGATGATCGCCTTCACCTCCGGGTCGCGAAAAGCAGCGTGCAGGTCTGCGACACGCTCCTCGATCGTCCCCGCAGTATGCGCGCAACGTGCCGTCGCATGCTCAGACAATTTGACCTTGAGGCCGAGCTTCTCGAGATAATCGACGGCGCGCCCGAGGCGGCGCGGGACGAATGCCGCGACTGCCGAAGCAGGTGAAAGGATGACGATCGTATCGCCACGTTTTAGCTTTGCTGGTTTCATGTAAATCCCCCCCTATTTCTAGGGATTATACCAAAAAAAGCCATTCTCTGTAAGAAGAGAATGGCTTTGCCGATTATTGAATCACTGCGTGGACGAGCGGACGTTCTTCCGGCTTCGTCGCGCTGAAGTGATACGCATGGTTCATCTTTTCGATCGCCTGGTCGAGCGTCTCCTTGTTCGAGCGAAGTGTCGCGATGACATCTCCGATAGCAACTTGGTCGCCGACTTTCTTATGGAGCGTGATGCTTGCAGCATGATCGATTTCATCGGCCTTCGTCGCGCGTCCGGCACCGAGAATCATCGCAGCGACACCGACTTCATCCGCGATGATCTCAGAGACGTAACCTGCTGTCGAGGCCACGAACTCCTTCTCATACTTCGTCTCGAGCGCTTTTGACATGTCATCGACGAGTGACGCGTCCCCGCCTTGAGCAGCGATGAACTTCTTGAATACGTCAAGTGCCGCGCCGTTCGACAGACGTTGCTCGAGGTCAGCATACGCTTCGTCGAATGTCGGATAGAATTCGCCGAGCACAGCCATGTGTGCAGCAATCGTGAGTGCGATGACCTTCAGGTCGCGTACGTCCTTGCCTTGAAGCACTTCGATCGCTTCCTTGACCTCGTTCGCGTTCCCGATCTCATAGCCGAGCGGCTGATCCATGTCCGTGATGACCGCGATCGTCTTACGACCGACGCTCTTGCCGATCGAGACCATCTCCGTCGCGAGAGCTTTCGCATCGTCGAGCGACTTCATGAACGCGCCTGAACCCGTCTTGACGTCGAGGACGATGCTGTCAGCGCCGGCCGCAATTTTTTTCGACATGATCGAACTCGCGATGAGCGGGATCGAATCGACCGTCGCCGTGACATCACGGAGGGCATAAAGTTTCTTATCGGCAGGCGTCAGGTTGCCCGTCTGTCCGATGATCGCCATCTTGATGTCGTTGACCTGATTGACGAATGCTTCCTCAGTCAGCTCGACGTCGAAGCCCGGGAATGCCTCGAGCTTGTCGATCGTTCCGCCTGTGTGACCGAGACCGCGTCCGCTCATCTTCGCGACCGGAATGCCGATCGAAGCGACGAGTGGCGCGACGATCAGGCTGATCTTGTCGCCGACTCCTCCTGTCGAGTGCTTGTCGACCTTCTTGCCGTGAATCTTCGAGAGGTCGATCACGTCTCCGGATTCGACCATCGCCATCGTCAAGTCGGCGATTTCACGATCAGACATCCCTTTGTAATAGATCGCCATCGACATTGCCGACATTTGATAGTCGGGGATATCTCCGTTCGTGAATCCGTCCACCATTGATTTGATGTCTTTTGTCGATAATTCTCCGCCATCGCGTTTCGTCGCGATCAAATCTACCATGCGCATGAGTAATTCCTCCTAGGATGTATGTTTACTTACATTTTCTTGAGCGTTCCGCGTACGAGTGACAAGAAATGTCCTTTGACACGTTCTGTCGTCTCGATGACTTCCTCGTGGTTGAGCGGTTGGTCGAGGATGCCTGCCGCCATGTTCGAGACACATGAGATCCCGAGCACGCGCATGTCGGAGTGTCTTGCGACGATCACTTCAGGGACCGTCGACATACCGACGACATCTCCGCCGAGCAGGCGTGCCATCTTGACTTCAGCCGGCGTCTCATATGTCGGACCAGTGTTGCCGAAGTAGACACCCTGGCGCACGCGGATGCCGAGCTCGTCTGCCGTCGCTTGTGCGAGCGCGACGAGTTCCGGATCATATGGCTTCGACATGTCAGGGAAACGTGGACCGAATTCCGAAACGTTCTCCCCGATGAGCGGGTTCGTGCCGAAGAAGTTGATGTGATCCGTGATCAACATCAAATCGCCCGGCTCGAACGACTCGTTGCATGCTCCCGCGGCGTTCGTCACGACTACCGTCTCGACGCCGATCGCCTTCATGACGCGGACCGGGAAGGTGACCATCTCCATCGAGTATCCTTCGTAGAAGTGGAAACGGCCTTGCATCGCGACGACCTGTTTTCCTTCGAGCGTACCGAAGACGAGTTGACCCGCATGTCCTTCGACTGTCGAAGTCGGGAAGTTCGGGATTTCATCGTAAGGAATCGCTACTTTGTTCTCGATCTCATCGGCGAGTACGCCGAGACCCGATCCAAGAATCAATCCGATCTCCGGTCTTGCCTGCATCTTGCCTTCCAAAAAATCACGAGTTTCATTCCAGTTGACGTTCATCAAAAATCGCTCCTCTGTTCGAATAGTTGGTCTTCCCTTAAAGTTCGTTCAAAAAGCTTTTGCCATGTTGAGGAGCTTTGACGCCGAAGTTCTCGGCAACCGTCGCTCCGATATCTGCGAACGTCTCACGAATCCCTAGCGATTTACCGGCGACGTTCTTGTGATATGCGAGAAGCGGGACGTACTCACGCGTATGATCCGTTCCAGCGTGGACAGGGTCGTTCCCGTGGTCTGCCGTGATGATCAACAGATCGTCCTCTTTCAGGCGTTCAAGCACTTCCGGAAGACGGGCATCATACTCCTCGAGTGCCTGCGCATAGCCTGCAGGGTCGCGGCGATGACCGAACAGCGCATCGAAGTCGACAAGGTTGAGGAAGCAGAGTCCATTGAAGTCGCGGTCTGCCTGAAGGACGAGCTGGTCCATCCCATCCATGTTCGATTTCGTGCGGATTGCATCCGTGACACCTTCGCCATCGAAGATATCGGCAATCTTGCCAAGTGAGATGACGTCGAATCCGGCCGTCTCGAGCTCATTCATGACTGTCCGGTCGAACGGTTTGAGCGCATAGTCATGTCGGTTAGCGGTGCGGATCCAGTTACCTTCCTCACCGATGAACGGGCGAGCGATGATGCGCCCGAGCATGTAAGGATCTTCACGCGTGATTTCACGGGCGTACTCGCAGATGCGATAGAGTTCCTCGAGCGGCACGACGTCCTCGTGAGCTGCGATTTGAAGGACTGAATCAGCAGACGTGTAGACGATCAACGCGCCTGTCTCGACATGTTCACGTCCGAGTTCGTCTAAGATCTCTGTGCCTGAAGCAGGCTTGTTCCCGATTATCTTCCGTCCCGAGAACGACTCGAGACGTGAAATCAGATCCTCAGGGAATTCTTCGAAGACGCGGAACGGCGTATCGATGCGAAGACCCATGATCTCCCAGTGTCCAGTCATCGTATCCTTGCCTGCTGATACTTCCTCCATCTTGCCATAGGCAGCGACGGCTTCTTCATCGGACGGGACGCCAAGAATCGGCTCGATATGTGAGAGCCCAAGCTTCGCCATGTTCGGCATGACGAGCCCGCCCTTGCTCTCCGCGATATGACCTAGCGTGTTCGCGCCAATGTCACCGAACTGTTCCGCATCAGGCGCTTCTCCGATTCCGACTGAATCGAGCACCACTAGAAATACACGTTTGAATTTTTGAGCCATTTGCTCTTCCTCCTATACCTAGCGTTCTTGTAAGCGAAAGTATTTTCCCTTTTCCATCGATCGTAAAACGCGACATTTGTCTGAAGTCAGACCTTTATTTCATCCGACCTCATGCTCTCGGATGGTGATTCTTATATACGTCCTGGAGACGCGACCGATTCACATGTGTATACATCTGCGTCGTCGACAAGTCGGCGTGGCCAAGCATCTCCTGAACCGCCCGAAGGTCTGCCCCGTTCTCGAGCAGGTGCGTCGCAAACGAATGGCGCAGTACATGCGGTGTGATTTCCTTCTCGATGCCCGCATTCTTCGCCCGCCGTTTGATCATCTTCCAAAATCCTTGTCGAGAAAGGCGTTCCCCCCGGCTGTTCAAGAAGAGCGCTTCCGTCTGCTTGCCGCCGAGTCCGTTGCGTGCGAGTTCGATGTACGTCTCGACGCGTTCGATCGCGGTCCCGCTGATCGGGATGATCCGCGTCTTGTCGCCTTTCCCGTGACACGAAAGGAAACCGAGTTCGAGCTGAAGATCCTTCAAGTCGAGTCCGAGCAGCTCACTGACCCGCATGCCAGTTCCGTAGAGAAGTTCGAGCATCGCTTGATCACGACGCGTCAACGGGTCATTCCCCTGTACGGAATCAAGCAACGTGAACACATCGTCCTTGCTCCAGACGACCGGCAGTTTACGCTCAGGTTTCGGCAAATCGAGATGCCTTGACGGATCGTGATCGACCAATCGACGTTCAAGAAGGAACTGGTGAAAGGAGCGGATCGAACTCGTGGCTCTTCTGATCGTCGAACGCGACTTCCCCTGGCTCATCAGTCTCTCCATGTGCGAGACGATCATATGGCGTTCCACTTGCTGGAATGTCTCGGTCCCAAGCGTTGACAGTGTGGCGACATATTGGTTCAGGTCGTTTCGATACGCTGCCGCCGTGTTTGAAGACATCTGTCGCTCCACCTTCAAATAGGTGATGAACTGTTCCAGCAAATCTTTCATCAAGCTCACCCTTTTTTTCGTAATCGCTTACTTTCCCATCATATCAAAGCGGTAAACCGTTGTGAAGACGTCAGACCTATTTTTCAATTAAAAAAATCACCTCTTCCCTTAATGGAAGATGGTGATTAAACGGACTGCGTCTGAGCTTCCTCGAGCGCTTCCCGTGCATGTCGTTCCTGACAGACGCGGCAGACACCGTGGAATGTCAAACGATGATCTTTAATCTTGAATTTGAACTTCGCCGTGATCTCTTTTTCGACATCCTCAAGCATGTCTTCGAGAATCTCCTCGACCGATCCGCATTCGATACAGACGAGATGATGGTGCGAGTGGCTGGCGCCTTCCTGACGAAGATCGAACCGCGACACCCCATCCCCGAAGTTGACCTTGTCGACGACTTCGAGCTCCGTCAACAATTCAAGCGTCCGGTAGACCGTCGCAAGTCCGATATCGGAATTCTTTTCCTTCACTAATAGAAACACGTTTTCTGCACTCAAGTGATCCGACTCATGCTCGAGCAGGACGCGTACTGTCGCTTCACGCTGAGGAGTCAGCTTATAACCTTTTCCGCTCAGCTGTTTCTTGATTCTTTCGACACGACTTTCCATCCAAGCGTCCCCCTTTGACTCGAAACTGATGCTTTTATCATAGCGGATAGCGTCTCTTTTTTCAAATGATAATGACTATCATCTAGGGATTCTCATTTTAGAATCATTTTAATGTATTGATATGCCAGTGTTGAATCGCCATGATCGTCTTCGCATCGACGATCTTGCCATCTGAAATCATTCCAAGTGCCTGTTCGAGCGATAGCGAGCCGACGTTCAGGAACTCATCCTCATCGAGGTTCATGTCGCCTGCGACCATCTCGCTTGCTTCGTATATATGTACCCGTTCACTGCAAAAGCCCGGTGCACCGTAAAAGTCGAACAAGTGAGTCATCTTTCCAGCTGAATAGCCAGTCTCCTCCTCGAGTTCGCGACGTGCGCATTCGATTGGTTCCTCGCCCTTTTCGAGCTTGCCAGCAGGAATCTCGATCGACATCTGCTCGAATGCTTTGCGGTACTGCTCGACGACGAGCAGTTCGCCTGCTTCGTTGAAGGCGACGATCGCGACCGCCCCGTTATGATAGACGAGCTCCCGGACCGATGTATTCCCGTTCGGCAGACTGACGACATGCTTTTCTACATCGAACACCTTGCCTTGATAGATGACTTCCCGTTCAATCGTTTTTTCTTCCATCTTCTGAACGCCTCCTGTTTGCTCTCTCCCCCACATTATGCCTGTACTGATGGAACTCCTGCAACCCATACCGTCACCACGTTTCGGCACATGTGCCTCGGTATGCTACACTGAAAACATAACGATCAGGAAATGAGGGAATGACATGACACTTGGTTTAGGCACGATGACGATTTTAAAGAGAGGCCAGGAGGAGGCGAGTAGCATCCTCCGGACTGCACTAGAGGAAGGCATCACACATTTCGATACGGCAGACGTCTACGCGAATGGGGCCGTCGAATCCTTGATCGGGCAGACTTTTTCTCCAGAGGATCGTGCCCGTCTTTTCCTTGCCTCAAAAGGCGGAAATCGGATGAATGCGACAGGAACAGGTTGGACATGGGATCCGAGCCATGACTACCTGAAGCATGCGTGCATGGAGAGTCTTAACCGGCTCGAGACGCATTATCTCGACCTCTATTACGTCCACGGAGGTACGATCGAGGACGATATCGATGCTTCGATCCAGGCGATGGAAGACCTTGTCGCTGAAGGTCGCATCAAAGCTTACGGCCTGTCCTCGATTCGACCGAACGTCATCAAGCATTGGCTGGAACACAGTAACATCTCCTACTTGATGACGCCTTATTCACTGCTTGACCGTCGTATCGAGACGCTCTTGCCGGCTCTTCAAGAGAAGGGCGTCAAGCTCGTCGCGCGCGGCCCGCTCGCAAAAGGACTGCTGACGCCGGAGTGGGACTCCCGTCTCCAGTCGACTGATCAATTCGAGCAATATGACCACGGCGCACTCGAGCGCCTGTTGCCTGAGCTCGCGAAATATCCGCTGCCTGCTGTAGCGCTGCAAGCCGTCGACTCGAAGGCAGACATCGTCCTTGCCGGCGCCTCGAGCGTTTCACAGCTCCGTGCGAATATCGAGTCGATGCGCGAGACGTTGCCTGCAGGTGCAGTCGAAACGGTTCTCGGTCTTTGTCCCGTCCATCCCTACACGGACCATCTGTGAGGTTTATCCATTTTCAGCTTGGGGAACTCCTTTCTCTGTAGATATCTCATACAGAAGAGGAGTTTTTTCAATGGGCAGAATTCTGATCGTATCAACAAGTGCAAGCATGATGGACAGCCATAAGACCGGGTTGTGGTTCGAGGAGTTCGCAGCACCGTACAATCTGTTCAAGGAAGCAGGCCACCATGTGACAGTCGCCTCGATCGATGGCGGTGACGTCCCGATCGACAGAGCCTCGATGGTCAAGGAAATCCTGCCGAAGTTCCAGGAGGCGCGCAAGGCGCTTCATAAGACGACGCCGATCGCCGAGGTCGATTTGAAAAGCTTCGATGCCGTCTACTTCCCTGGCGGTCACGGCGCGGTCGTCGATTTCCCGAATAACCCCTTCATCAAGGACGTCGTTGACTCCGTATTGAAAAAGAAAGGTGTCGTCGGATCGGTTTGTCACGGTCCCGCCGCTTTCGTCGGCCTCGAGATCGACGGAAAGCCGTTCGTTCAAGGCCGTCAAATAAACGGATTCACGGATGAGGAGGAAAAATCGACAGGTTTGATGGACAAGGTGCCTTTCCTGCTCGAGTCCTCTCTGAAGAAGGAAGGCGCGATTTTCCTGAAGTCCTCGCCCGGCGACGAATTCGCCGTCATCGACGGAAACGTCGTCACTGGACAGAACCCAGCTTCAAGTGAAGCGGTAGCGAAACTGATGATCGCGAAACTTGCAGTCGTCTGAAAACTGCATATCCAATAAAAACACGAAGTCGTCACTTTAACGCAGTGACGACTTCGTGTTCGTTTTTTGAATTTCTTCAATCGCCCAGTCACACCATTCCAAGTAGTTGAGCATCATGCGCAAGCCATACTCGCTCGTCAGCTTCTCACCGAGGGTCGCCCCCTGTTCAAGATGCGCCTGCCTCCAGACATGCATCATCTCGACAGCCATCTCATGATGACGCTTCGACTCCTCAAGATAAGCGATCGCCTCGTCCGGAGGCAAGAGATGAAGCAACGATACCCTCATCAGATTCTCGTCCTTCATCTTCGGTTTGAACTCACTCGGTGCCCGAAGCCAAGCGACGAGATCCGAGCGCCCCTGATCCGTGATCGAGTAGATTTTCTTGTCCGGTAGATCCTCTTGTACGACGAGCTCGCTCGTCACAAGCCCCGCCTCTTCCATCTTCAGCAGCTCCCGATAGATTTGGGTATGGTGTGCCGTCCAGAAGTGGGTCATCTGTTTCTTGAACGTCGTGCTCAAGTCATAGCCTGTCGCCGCTTCCTCTGTAAGCAATCCAAGCAATGCGAATCGTAATGCCACGACCTCTCCCCTTCCTCCATTCTTCTTCTATTCAGTATCTCAAAAAGTATGACGTTGTGCCAGCTTGCATAATGTTTGACAGAAACGTGCCATCATGTAAAGAATAGACTATCAATGATCGTCTAGGGGGAAATATACATGAATGAATTGAAAACAGTGGAATCGTTCGAACAAGCGACTGGCGGCAAGCGTTCCGTCGTCGTATTCTCAGCCGATTGGTGCCCGGATTGCCGGCGTCTCGAGATGTTCATCGATGACATCAAAGCAGGAAGTACGCTCGATTGGTACGAAGTCGATCGCGATGAGCTGCTCGATCTGACAGAGAAACAGGAAGTTCGCGGAATCCCTTCGCTTCTCGTTTATGAAAACGGTGAAAAAATCGGCCATCTGCATTCGGCCAACGCAAAAACGCCTGAAGAAGTCGCAGCATTCATCGGAAAATATTGAGAATAAGTCCTTTCTTTGCCTGAGCCTCAGGCAGGAAAGGACTTTTTTCATGGATGGATGAGTTTTTCGAGCTGGTCCGCGAGAAGGAGACGATAATTTTCGCCATGCGGGACGAATTCATTTCGTCCGACGAAATGGGCAGGTCCCGCTGCGACCGACATCATTTCTGTCTCACCTCGCAAGAAGGAGATGAAGTCCCCGGTCCGGACTGCGACCAGGCAATCCACCTCTTCCGCCTGAAGCAGGAATGACTCGAGCGGTTGATCCGATTCAGTCAAAAAGACGTGGCAACGCTCGCGGTCGAAGAACGGCGGCAGGATGAGCTCGTCCTCGATCGTGCCGATCGGGGTCAACTCGTCCAAACGCCTGAGGAGCCCGATTTCCTCCTTGAGTTCTCTTACACCGTCCTGCACGCCCTCCCCGTATAAGAGATGGCCGGCTGCCGTGATGTCGAACATTTCGGGAAAGTCTCTTTTCTGAGCGGAACGACGCTGTAACAACAGCCCCTCCGGATGAAGAACGAAGCAATGAAAGGTTTCGTGCCAATATCCGAGACGATGTACCTCCTCGCGTGTCGCCCTGAAACGGACTCCGTCCCATTCGGCTTCGATCCATTCTGTGCTCATCGCAATACCTTTGACGCCTGATGGAACCGTTGCCCGACAGTGAACAGCTCAAGCACGAGGAACACGATCGTCAACCAAATCAACTGATTCGGAAAAACGATCATCAGCGAAAAGAACAAAAATCCTTCCGAGCGTTCAATCAGTCCGGGTTGATATTGAAATGACTTTCCACCGAAGTTCTCGCTCACTGCGCCGATCGCAAGGAACATCGTCATCCCGATGACGAATGAACTCGCAAGCAACAGCAAGGCGAACTGCGCCTCAGGAAAACGAAGCGCGAGACCGATGATGACGGACAGTTCGACGACCCGGTCGAGGACGAGGTCAAGAATCGTCCCGATCGCAGTCGGCCTTTGCCTCCTGGCCATCGTTCCATCTACCGCGTCGAGCGTGCCTGAAATCCAAAGTAGGATGAGTGCGATTATGACCATGTCGTTATAGATGAAGAATCCGGTCGATGCCCCGATGATGGCAGACAGGATCGTCACCTGGTTCGCTGACAACCCGAGCCTGCTGAAGAGTAGCCCGATTTGGTCGAACAGTGGTTGTATTGATTTTCGTGCCCGTGTATCGAGCATAGAATTCACCTTCTTTCAAGAAATGCTTCATCGTTCTTTGAAAATGGCACGGTCGCGTGTAGAATGACTCGTTCACCTGTTTCGCGAACGACCTCGAAGAAGCTCATGCCGCGTTCACGTAGCTCTTTCGTGATCATAACACGTTCCGCCTCACCTTTCGTCGGTCTTAGGACCAAGGAGAGCTCTTGAAGCGGGACCCACTCGCCACCGATTTCGATCCCGTCTCCGAAAAAACGGCTCGTCAAGCTGAGTTCGACCGGATTCCCCTGTTCGATGACCTTTCCATCCTCCAGCACGTAGACGTGCTCGGCCATCGCCATGGCATCTCCCCGGTCGTGCGTCACGAGCAGCGTCGTGATCTTCTCTTCCTCCGTCAGTTCGCGAATCAGGATTTGAAGCTCGCGCCTCCTCGGCAGGTCGAGGCTTGCGAAAGGCTCGTCAAGCAAGAGCAGTCCCGGTTCGTCCGCAAGCGCGCGCGCGAGGCTGACCCGTTGCTGCTCTCCACCTGAAAGTTCGCTCGCGTAGCTGTCCGTCCGTCGCGAGAGTCCGACACGATCCAGCAGACGAAGCGCCTTCTCCCGGTCTTTCGTCTTCATCGCGAGCATCACGTTCTGTACCGCTGAAAGGTGCGGAAAGAGGAGTGGCCGCTGGAACATCAAGGTCACACGCCTCTTTGAGGAAGCTTCTGTCGTCACGTCCTCATCTCCGATCATGACCTTCCCCTCGTCCGCGCTCTCAAGACCGGCGATCAGACGCAGGACCGTCGTCTTGCCGCTGCCGCTTGGTCCGACGAGTGCCGCACACGTACCATCTGCAACGAATAAATCGATCGGTCCGATGTCCCCTCCGCCTGCGAATCGCTTTCTTAAGCTAATCAGTTCAAGTTTCATCCGAGATGCCTCCGTAATAGATATTTCCATCCTTGAAACAGCAGACGCTGAATCCCGTAAAGCATGGCCGGCAGAAGCAGCATCCAAACGATCGCTCGGCCAGCCTCCCTGTCGTTGTCGGAAAAGAGCGGGAACGCCTCGAGCGAAATCATCCGCACGACTCCTCCTCCGACCAGCGTGACGAGGGCATATTGACTGATCGTGATGACCGTGACGAAGAGAACGACCGATTGGATCGTCGACTCGAGCATCGGACCGGTCAACAGGAAGAAACGCCGCACTCTGCCCGGCACGAAATTCACCATCTGCTCGAGCATCGCCTCACCGATTGCTGAGAAACCGTTCGCGAACATCCGGACGGAGTAAGGAAGCGTCGGAAGAAGCAGCACGAGCGCGACACCGAGAAACGTATCCGACAACCCCGTCCGGATGAATCCAAAGTACAGTCCGAAGGAAATCAGGATGATCGGCGTGAACAGCGGTAAGCTGATCAAGAGCTCGAAAAGATGTGTCGCACGCCCGTCATGGAGGGCAATTCTCTTTCCGGCAGGATATGCGAGCAGAAGGTTCAACATAATGACGACGCAAGTCATCGAAAGCGTCGTCCCGAACGTCGAGACGATCCGGTCCTCGAAGCTGAGTCCATGACGTAACAGGAAGATGAGTGGCGCGGCAATCAGCAGCCAGAGGATGATTTCAAGCCACCTCCGCCTCATCGTCCAATCCCTCTTGTAAGGCGCAGTCGGAATGGACGGAGAATCCACGCGAAACCGGCGACGATGAACAGGAAGAAGAACGTCACGACGACTGTCGAGGCAAGGGCGACAGGTTGACTCGAAAGATCACCTGTCGTGTAAAGTTCATACGCATACACGCCGAGCATCTTCGGTTGCGTCACCCCGAGCAATGCCGGGACTTCATACGAGAACAGAATGAACGCGAAGACGATCAGCGCCACCTCTAACACCGGCACAAATAAAAAAATACCTTCACCGAGCCAGAGGCGCTTGTGCCGCGGAAGTCCGAACATCCCGGCCAGCTCAAGGTAGTGCCGGTCGATACGCGTGTAAACCGGCGTGAGGTAGAAGAAGATGAACGGAAGCTCCTTATAGACATAGGTCAGAATCAGGCTGACGTGGGATGCCTCGTGCGGCGCGATGATCGGTACGTCACTCAGATAGAGCAGCGCAAGATACGCTGCGCCGATGTGCGGGACGAACAGCGGGACCGCGAGAGCATGACCGCGGAACATATGCTTGGCGGCAACCCTTGCGAACAGCAATCCAAGCAGAAGCGACAAAATCGTGCTCGTGCTTGCGACATAAAAGCTGAGGAACAGGCTGTCGCTGAAGTTCGGATCCTTGAACAACTGCCGGTAATCGGCAAGCGTCGTCTCCCTCAGGCTGAAGTAGAAGCCCGAGATAAGCATACAGGAGATCAGCAGCGCCGCCGGCCGTACGTCACCTCGCCACATATTCCGGCCACTCGCTGCGGATACGTTCGAAGACATCCGGCTCCATCTCTTTCGCTACCTTCCCTTCGAGGTCAGAGGCACGCGGCGTTGAGGATGCCGCTTTGACGTTCAAGAAAGCTTCCCGCTCAAGGTCGCTCAGCTTGTCGAGGTCAAGGCTCGTCCCGTCCCCCCAATACGTCGATTCATATTTCGCGAGCTGCGCTTTCGGCGACAGCAACTCATTGATGACGACGAATGCTCCGCTTGGATTAGGTGCATTGAACGGAACACTTAGGAAATGGGTCGAGGCGATCGAACCTTCCTCGAGGACGAGAGCGCGTGTCTCTTTCGGGAACACCCCTTTTGCAACCTCCTGTTCAGCACGTCTCTCATTGAATCCCATCGTCATCCAGACGTCTCCATTCGCATAGAGGCGGTCAAGCTGTGCGAGCGTCTTCGGGTATGTCTTGCCGGACTTCCACAGGTTCGGTTCGATGTCGTTCAAATAGGCCCATGCCTGCTCAAACGTCTCCGTCCCTTCATGTCGAAGCATGACATGACGAATGAATGCGTTCCCTGTGAAATCCGCAGCTTCCGGATAGGTGAAGCGTCCCGGATTCTCTGCGATCCAATCGGCAAGCTCATTGAGATTCTGCGGGACATCCTTGACGCGGTCAGCATCATAATGCATGACGAACTGGACTTTCCCGAATGCCGCCTCCAGTCCATCGATCGCGATTCCTGCATCATTATTCAACGTATCGTCGAGCAACTTGCGATTCGGGAGGATATCGACGAAGTCTCCATATAACAATCCTTCGCGCTTCGCGTTCTTGAAATTGTCCCCGTTGATCCAGACGACGTCGATGACGCCGACCTCCTTGTCGGCCTTCTTCTCGACCCGCAGTTTCTGAATGATATCCTGCGTATCAATCGGTACACGCTCGAGCGTGATGTCATGCCGCTTCTTCAAAAAAGGGGTGACGAAACGATCGACATACTCGTTGATTCCCTCGTCCCCGCCCCACATGTACAGGCGGACTACCGTACCTTCCGCGTCCTGTTCGAGCGAGGCGAACGGTGTCTCTAGCACGTCTTCCTTCGGCCTTGCGTCTTCGCTTGTACAGCCGGCAAGAAATAGTGCCGCTGCCGACGCCATGATCGTCTTCTTCAACGTCTTTCCCCCTCACTTCTTATCGAACCCCGATTTGCCGATCCACTCCACGATGCGCGGCGCGACAGCATATAGCTTTGCTGACGCCTCCATCCACCAAGGTGCGTTCAACTCCCGCTTCCTCCGCATGGCGGACTGGACGACTTGTACAGCCAGATGGTCAGGCGACAGGACGATCGACGCGACGCTCCCTTCGTACTTCCCGCTCAGATCTGCCCGTTTGAAGAACGCGGTCGCGATCGGTCCCGGGTTCACGGTCATCACGTGGATGCCGCGCGGCTTCAATTCAAGCCTGAGCGCATTCGAGAACTGGATCATCGCCGCCTTCGTCATGCAGTAGATCGTCGACTTCGGTGTCGGGAGCTTCCCTGCCTGGCTCGCGATATTGATGACCATGCCCCCTGTCGGCATGGCAGGTAAAAGCGCCTTCGTCAGGCGGACCGGAGAGAGGACGTTGATCCGGTTCATCGATTCGATCGTCTCGACCGTCACGTCATCGAGCATGCTGAATTCGCCGAATCCGGCATTGTTGATCAGGACGTCGACCTTACCGCACTGATCGATGACCCATTCGGCAAGACGTTCAGGAGCGTCTTCTAAATCGTACGGAAGATAGATTGCCCCGGTCCCCTTCGCGATTTCAGCGAGCAGTTCCTCGCGCCGCGCTACGAGTACGAGGTTCGCCCCTTCCTTCTGCAACGCCTTGACGAGCGAAAGACCGAGACCGCTCGTTGCCCCGGTGACGACGACGGTCTTATTCAGGAATCGCATCTGCAGTCCCCTTTTCCGCAAGCGGCGTATAGCGGAGCACGCCATCGACCTTCGCCACCTCGATCCGTCCGCTCGCGACGAGATAGTCGAGCCGCGCCTTCATCTCGCTCATGACGAGCGGGAATGATTTTTTGAGGCGCTTCCCATAGATGATGCCGGCAAGCTCGAACAAGGAGATTTTCGGATGAATCAGCTTCAACATCTGCGTGCTTCTTGCTTTTCGTTGCAACAGGCGGGATTCGATCAGCGTTGGCACATCACGAATCGGTTCCCCGTGACCGGTATAAGCGATCTGAACGGTTTCGCCCTGTAACCGCTTCAGAGACTCGATGTACTGGAGCACCGGCCGTTTCACTTGCGTGTCCCCCTCGAACTGAGGTTGCTCGAGCAATGGATTCGGCTCGACGCGGGCGAGCAGATGATCCGCCGCGAACAGGATTCCGCTGCTGCCGAGGATGCCGATCTGATCACTCGCGTGACCAGGCAATTCGATGACACGGTATGTACCGTCAGCAGTCACGGCGTCCCCTTCATGCAGTTCATGGTCGAGACGTCCGCGACCGAGCCACTTCAAGGCAGAGGAATAGCTTGGCAAAAGTGCGCGGATCTCTTCCGGTACACCGAACGATTTCGCGAGCCGTTGGAGGAACTCGTCTCCCGTCGCAAGAAATGCTTCCTCTTGTTCAAGGTATGGCCGGATGCGCGGATGGCCGTACACCGGTACTCCCAGTTCATTGAAACGGTATGCTTGACCTGCATGATCCGCATGGTGATGCGTCAAAACCAGCTTCGTCACCTCATGCGGCGAGATGCCCGCTTGCTTCAATCCGCGGACGAGTGTTTCCCATGCTTCCTCCGTATCAGGACCCGAGTCGATCAGGATGTTCTCTCCAGCCGTCTGCAACAGGTAGCAATTCACGTCACCTACCGGAAAAGGGGTCGGAAGCTTGAGCACCGTCACTTGTTCATTCGATTTCACGTTCAATCCCTCGTTTCGTAGTCGTTTTTTTCATTATAGTGAGAATCAGGACACGCCGGCAAACGTGGGACCGTCTTCCGACTGTATTCGCACGAAGTTTCACCTTATTATATTTAGCATCTGAAAACCTATATGGGAATAGATGGGATTAATCTCGCGTTATTTCGCTAAAATCAGGTAGTATTGACGTAGTGAACAATAATAAGGAGATGGTCGAATGAAAATCACGAAAGCTACTTTGTATACAGATAATATCGAGCAAATGAAACAGTTTTACTTGAAAACATTAGGTTTCAGCCAAGTCAGTGAGACGGACAGGTCATTTGCGATTCAGGCAGGAGCTAGCGTTCTTGAGTTTGAACTGGATCCTCTGAGAACACCGAAGCAGTATCATTACGCCTTCAATATACCTGGAAATTTATTTATCGAAGCAAAAAAATGGATCAAAAATCATATCTCCTTACTTCTACATGAAGAAGAGGATGAAATCTTTTTTGAAAATACCAATTCTCATTCCGTCTATTTCTATGATTCGGACGAAAACGTAGTGGAACTGATTGCACGGCATGCGGTGAATCCAACTAGACCTTCGTCTCTATTTGTCGCTCGAGACATTCTAGATATCGGCGAGATGAACCTGACGACGGACGACGTATTGGGGGTTGGGGAGAAACTTGAAGAAATAGGCGTTTTTCAGCGATACGGTTCGCCACTTAAAGGAGACTCCCTTAACTTCCTCGGGGAGCCTCAAGACGGGACACATATTTTGCTGGGACCTGCTGGACGTAATTGGCTATTCTCTAAAAAAGACGCGATCACAAGCCCGATCATGATCGAGCTCAACCACCAGCATCGAATCCAGGTTGATTCGTCCGGGAAGATGCAGCACGAACTACTGGCCACAAAGCCACTTGAGTCCGCGTTCAAAAGGAGTCACGGAAAAATTCTCTAAGCGCTCTAAGCTGAAGAGCATACTCCCCCACTCGAATCAAAATGAAAAAAACGACTCTTCCGCAGATTGAAGAGTCGCCAGGATGATCATTGAAGATTGAGTACTGTCAGTTTATCGCGCGTCATCGATTCCAAGCTGCGTCCGACGCCTTGTACGCCGAGACCGGACGATTTGACACCGATGAACGGGAAGTGATCCGGACCGCGTTCCGTCCGTCCGTTGATTTGGACAGAACCGGTCTCGAGCGCGTCCGCGATGCGGAAGGCCGCGTCGATGTCACGTGTGAAGACACTCGCTTGAAGACCGTATTCCGATTCGTTCGCAAGGTCGACCATCTCGTCGACCGATTTCACACGGATGATCGGAAGGACTGGTCCGAACGGTTCTTCCCAAGCGACGCGCATTTCAGTCGTCACGTCGTCGAGGAGCGTCGGAGCGATCAAGTTGCCTTCACGTGTCCCGCCGTGAATCACCTTCGCACCTTTGTCACGGGCGTCTGTGATCAAGCCTTCGACGAAATCAGCCGACTTCTTGTCGATCAGAGGAACGATGACGCTGTTCTCCTCGGGTGAGCCTACTGACAGCTTCTCGACACGCGCTTTGACAAGCGCGATCAGCTCGTCCGCTTGATTCTCGAGAACGAAGACGCGTTTAATCGCTGTGCAACGCTGACCTGAATAAGAGAATGCCCCGCTGACGATCTGGTCTGCGGCGAGCTCCATGTCCGCGTCCTCGAGGACGAGGGCAGGATCCTTTCCTCCCAGTTCGAGCACGAGAGGAACCATCGCTGATCGTCTCGACAGATGCTGTCCTGTGCTCGTACCGCCCGTGAACGTGATCATGTCGATGCCCGGGTGTGTCGTCAGGTAATCGCCGATGACAGAACCGCGCCCAGTCACAAGGTTGACGAGCCCTTTCGGAAGTCCCGCTTCGACGAGCGCCTCGATCATGAGCGTTCCGCTGATCGAACCTTGCGTCGCCGGCTTGAAGACGACCGCGTTGCCTGTCATCAGAGCCGGAGCAAGCTTCGCAGCTGCCAGGTTGACAGGATAGTTGAACGGTGAGATCGCGAGGACGACACCAAGCGGCACTTTCTTGATGACGGCTAGCTTGTTCGCGCTTCCGCCCGGGAAGGAGTCACCTTGCATCATCCCGCCGGCGAACCGGAGGCCTTCTTCCGCCGTATAGCGAATGATTTCTGCCGTACGGATGACTTCCTTGACGCCGTCAGCAAGACCCTTGCCGACTTCAAGCATGATGACTCGACCGATTTGTTCAGCACGGCGCTCGAGTTCCGAAGCCCATTCATGCAAGAGGCTCGCCCGTTTGTGAGCAGGAACGCGTGCCCAGTTGCGCTGAGCGACCTTCGCGGAGCGGATCGCCTCGTCAACTTCATTCTTCGTCATCGCCTGGACGCGTCCGACGAGCTCTTCCTTGTAGGGAGAACTGATTTCGATCGTCTCATTCGATTCACTTTCGATCCATCTTCCATTGATCAGTGATGTATAAGTAATTGCCGTTTTCATTTCACTCGACCTCCATACTATATTCTCTATTTCTTCAGTGTGGCTGCATTGCTATTGTACGCAACTGGTCAGACGAATGCCAATAAATTTGCCTAACATAAAATGTAAACGATTACAAGATGTTTTTTCTGTGTCTTATTGTTCAATTTACCTCTGAATCGACCGATAAGGAGGCAGAAGCGTATCGCATGATGGAAAGGAGACTGGTTCTGTGTACAACCAGCATGATATTTTACTCGAGGCCGGAACGAACGAACTGGAGATCGTCATCTTCCATTGCGGCCCTTATACATTCGGAATCAACGTCATGAAAGTCCGGGAGATCATCACACCGCTCCCGCTCACCCCTCTGCCAGGCACACCGCCTGCGGTCAAGGGGCTGATCGAACTGCGCGGCGAGGTCATGACGGTCATCGACTTGCCGACCGTGATCGGCGTATCTCACGAGGAGACGTCGGAAGACCGGTTGATCGTCTGTGAGTTCAACGGAGAGAAGAGCGTCCTCCGCGTCGACTCCGTCACGGAGATCCGTCGCATCTCATGGGAAGACATCGATACTCCGAACGATCTCGCACGCGGCATCGAAGGTTTGACGAACGGCGTCGTCAAGACGGGCGACAAGATGATCATCCTTCTCGACTACGAAAAAATCGCTCTCGAGCTCTCCCGCAAGGATATCTTTGCACGGGAGGAAAGCAAACGTGTGACTCCTCGCAACCGATCCAAGAAAATCATCTGGGTAGCTGAGGACTCGGAGATGCTCCGAACGTTGCTCGTCGAGACGCTTGAGGAGTCCGGTTATCACGGCATCCGCTTTTTCTTCAACGGCAAGGAAGCGCTCGATGCATTCGAGGAAGGAAGCGATTGCGACCTGTTGATCACGGACATCGAAATGCCGAAGATGGACGGACTCACCCTCTCGAAACGTCTGCGTGAAGACGTTCGTTACAAGACGTTGCCGATCATCGTCTTCTCGTCGCTGATCTCTGACGACCTTCGCCACAAGGGTGATTCAGTCGGTGTCAACGCCCAGATCACGAAACCTGAAATCGGTAAATTGATCGAGACGGTCGACCTGCACGTCCTCTGACCAAACAAAGGGAGCTGCCCGTGATGGGCGCTCCCTTTTTGATCTTTAAAATGGTTTTAAATTCGCATTACCGATGAATGCGTCGAACCAGACGACCCTGAAGTCGACCATGCATGAGTCGATTGCTTCGATCGTCTCTTCCGCCCCATCAAGCGAACCTTGCTCCGCTCTCTTCTCGAGCGATTCGAAAAAGTCAGCGAGATCGTCGGCCGCTACCGAATACGATGCTCCTTTTAACAGATGAGCAAGTTTTTCGGTCTGGACGATATCTCGATTTTCTACCGCTGCGACGAGTTCCGGATATTTTTTGTCGAACTGGATGATATATGTCTCGCCGATCTTCCGGAGGAATGCTTCGTCCCCGTTCGCGATGGCACGTAGTTCTTCAAGTTTTTTATCATTGAAGTAAGGCATGCTGATCCCTCCCCTTTCCTCATCTTATCATTATTTTCATAAGAAAAATATCATAGAATCATTTACACTCTCCGTTAACAGTTCCTATAATGAAAAAGTGAAGAGCAGGAGGGATATGCCATGTTGACGATTTATCGAAGCGACGTCACGGGCGCGGTCAATGAAATCAATGAGTTCACGAAGGGCTCTTGGATCCATCTCGTCAATCCGACGAAAGATGAAGCCGATCAGGTGATCGAAGCGACCTTGATCCCGGAGGATTTCATCTATGACCCGCTTGACGTCGAAGAAAAACCGCGTTTCGAGAAAGATGATGAAGGCCTCCTGATGATCGTCGACGTACCTTACATCGAGGAGGAGTCATCAGGCCGGAGATACAATACGATTCCGCTCGGGATCATCGTCACCTCTCGCCATTTCATCACCGTCTGTTCGCAACAGCTCGATGTGCTTTCGCTGTTCTCAAACGGCAAGATGCGCGGCTTCCGCACCAATTACCGATCAAGGTTCGTATTCCAGATTCTCTATAAGGTCAGCTCATCCTATCTGCGCTTCCTCCGTCAGATCGACCGGCGGATGGACGAGCTCGAAGAAGAGCTGCAGCGATCGATGCGAAACCAGGAGATCTTCCAGCTGATGAACCTGCAAAAGTCGCTCGTCTACTTCATGACGTCGCTGAAGTCGAACGACGGGGTTCTCGACCGGATCATCAAGACACCGAGTCTCGAGAAGCATGAGGATGACGAGGATCTGCTAGAGGACGTCTTCGTCGAGCACAGGCAGGCGATGGAGATGGCTCAGATCTATAAGGACATCATCAGTTCTACGATGGACACGTTCGGATCCGTCATCTCGAACAACGTCAACTTCGTCATGAAGTTTCTCGCCTCGATCACGATCGTCATATCGATTCCGACGATGATTTCCGGGATGTTCGGGATGAACGTCCAAGTTCCTTGGGAGGGCGAGGCGATCGGTTTTTGGATCGTCTTCAGTATGATGGTCTTTTTCTCCGGACTTGCCGCATTCATCCTGTGGAGACGAAGGTTTTTCTGATTCCGAACAACACAAAAAGCGCTGTTTGAAGTGTCATGCCGTCAGGCTCACTTCAATCAGCGCTTTTTTGTTTCTTGCGATTCGATTTCCGGTCAGTTGATTTCGACCGTGACAAGGCACAGGTCGTCCGCTTCATCACTTTGATCAGGTTGGATCAGTTGATGGACGTTCGGTCCATGGAGATTGATCAAGTCCATGATGGCACTGATTCCCTCATCGATCCCTTTGCTGTACAGCTCCATGAAGCCGTCGGTGTAAAGATAGATGCAGCCTGGTGAAGTGATCGGTATGACCTGACTCGTATAAGTAGAATCCTCAAACATCCCGACAGGCAACCCAGTGTTGCCAAGCGGAATGATTTGATCCCCCATGCGGAGCAGACCAGGCGGGTGCCCGGCGTTCGCGTAGCTCAGCTCCATCTTGTCGAGATCGATGTAGAGATATACTGCCGTGAAATAGATGTCCGTCTCATCACCCGGAAAGAGTCTGCTCATTTGTCGATTCAGTTCCTCAAGGACGAGTTCCGGCCTTCCTACCCGATGAACGAGCTCATAGAGAATCGAACTCATCCCCATCGTGATCAGGGCACTCGAGACACCATGCCCCATCACATCGAAGACGATGATTGCATACTTGTTCTCCGAGAGACGGTACCAGGCGTACATATCGCCGGCAAGTTTCTTTGACGGGATGTAGGTAGCCATGATCCGAATCTCCTCGTCCTCGATGTTTGCGCTGAGGACGCTCTGCTGCAGCTTCTGCGCCAAATCGAAGTCTTCCTGCAATACCTTCTCATATCGCTTCCGTGCGTCGACGGCTTGCTTGAGCGACATCGCGTTACGGATTCGCGCAAGCAACTCGGTCTTGCGAATCGGCTTGATCGTGTAATCGGAAGCTCCGGCGTCGAGACCGTCCGCGATGTCCTCTTCGTCCGAGCGGCTCGAGACGATGACGATCGGCAACTCATCGACCCCGAACCGTTGGCGAATCAGTCGCGTCGTATCGATACCGCTGATTCCAGGCATTTCAACATCGAGCAGGACGACATCCAACTTCTCAAGAAAAGCGGCATCCTCCATCTTCTCGATGGCCTCCTCACCGCTCATCGCAGTCTCTACTTCGTATCCTTCGTTCTCGAGCAGGCGCTCAAGAAGCAACAAATTCGTGATCTCATCATCCACTACCATAATGGCCATACCATCACCTCGTTCCAATAAACATATACTTCTGAAGTTAGTTTAACATAAAGCTCGAATTTCGTTTAGACGTGCGAACTTTTTTCCCTCATACTTAAGAGTAAGAAGTCTGAAGGGAGGAATTCGAACATGTGGATATACGTCGTTTCTATCTTGATCTTCCTGTTCGTTCTCGTCTCCTCTGTCATCGTCATCTCAAAAGGCTATGGCTATAAGGGGAACAAGGACGATATCGATATCGATTATGATGAGATCAATCGCCGGATCACGAATGAATCAAATGGGGACCGTTCAAAAAAATAGGGATTCACCGTTCGCGAGCTGGCTCAACCAGCTCGTTTTTTTGTAAGTTTCAGCAAGTTGAGGTTTTCCTTTTCAGGAGAGGGGTATTCTCTTACCAATGACGAAACCATTATCCTAAAGGAGTGTTTTGAAGATGCAACCAACTTTGAACAACGACCCACATCAAGCAAATGCCGAAAATCCTAACCGCCAGTTCGAGATGAATGAGAGCGGTTCTAACATCACGGTCATGAAGGGTATCCTGATCGGTGCAGCCGTCGGCGGACTTCTCGCCCTGCTCAGCTCGAATGCCCGTTCGAACACGAAACAGACCTTTAAAGGAGCAAAAGAGTCTGTCTCTTCGGTCGCCCAGGACATCAAATCCGATCCGGCGGGCAAAGCGACTCAAGTGATCGAACAGGTGAAGGCAGCAAGCGGCGTCATCCAGGAAGTCGCGACGGATGTCCAGAAAGTCTACGAGACGGTCAATGAGAACATCGATTCCGTCAAAGAGGACGCAAGTAAGATCGTTGCCACTGCCGCGGATACGAAATCCGAGATCCAATCGGTTGGTGAAAAGGTCGTCGAGGCGAAGGACGTGGCGTTGGGTAAGGAAACGCCCAAAAATACCGAAAACCAAAACGACCAGCAAGCAAAATCATAATTTCTAGTGTGCGAACAAAGCGGCTTGAATCCCAGCATTTCTGGGGTTCAAACCGCTTTTTTTCATGCCCTCTTCATTGTCCCCAGATAGCTGACACATACTCCGGATGGTCGATGAACGGATTTCGGTTATGTTGATATTTTTCGTAGATGACGTCATTCCGTCGCAGTTCGAACGCATCGACCGGGTCCTGCGCATGCCACTGCTTAAGCGTCGACATCTTTCCGTGGAGCGGCTGTGACCCGTTGTTGACCGTGTCCGCACCCTCGAGGTCGATCTCCGTTCCCCCTTCGTAGCGTACCGCCATATAGAAGATCATCCGTGCGATGTCCCCGCGCACCTTCGCCGGAGGCTGCCATGAATCTCCGTCCTTGTAGCAATCACATCCACTGTACTTCGTTCCGCCGTTGTCGAAGTCGAGATTTCCACGCGCGCTATTCACCTGAACGTCTTCCGGTTTCAAATGATGGAGATCCGTGCCCGGCCCCATCGTCGTCCCGAAATCCCCGTGCGACTTCGCCCAGACGTGCTCACGGTTCCACTGGCCGACATTGCCTCCGTTGCTGCTCTTTGAAATCGACTTCTGTGTATACAATTCGATGACATTGTTCGTGTTGTTCGGGTCCTGGTCCGTCTCCTTGAGTGCCGTCCAGACCGCATCGTATGAAATCTGTGTATGGTCGTCGATGATATCGTGAAGTGCCGATTTCAATGAAGCACCGACCTTCCCGGCGGCCGGGCTATAGTATTGGTCAATCGTCGTTTGTGACGTAACGAGTTGCGGCGTCTCCGTCGTCTTCGCAGTCGCCGGTATGTAAGCTGTCGTCCCAATCAGCAGTGCTGCTCCTGAAACTCCGAACATCTTTCTTAATTTCATACTTTCTCCCCCTGATTCATGATGTACCACTGTCCTTGCTCCTCTAATGTAAGGGGTATCTCCCTGTATCGACATGAGTCGCTTGTCCTGATTGCGAAATACATGGAAATGAGGCCTTTGACCGACTCACGCTTTCAAAGGAAGACGCCTTACCGGCAGAATACTTCAGCACTCGAAAATGTTTGATATCGAGAGAATGATAGCGTTACCAAGAAAATGATAACGTTAACATCCAATTTGCTGGATTTGACTTCTTGTCCGATATCATGGAAACTGCATTTATGTGTGTTCTTGTATGAGTACAGCACAGCAGTGAAGGAGGAGTACTATGACAGCTTCTAAAGCAACACCTACATCAAAACGCAAACCGATCGGTCTTGCCTGGCAAATTCTGATCGGCTTGATTCTCGGTATCACAGTCGGTGCCGTCTTCTACGGTAACCCCCATGTCGCGGAATGGCTCAAGCCAATCGGTGACATCTTCATCCGGATGATGAAAATGATCGTCGTCCCGATCGTCTTCACGACGATCGTTCTCGGTGTCTCGTCGGTCGGGAGCCCGAAAAGCCTCGGCCGACTCGGTGCGAAGACACTCGGCTATTTCACGATCGTCACGCTCATCGCGATCATGACAGGTCTCATCGCGGCGAACGTCGTCGAGCCCGGCGCAGGCATCAACATGAGCACACTCGATAAGACAGACATCTCGACCTATGTCGAGACGGAAGAGACGACACAGGAGCACGGCATCGTCGAAAAGCTGGTCAACATCGTCCCGACGAACATCCTTGACGCGATGGTGCGCGGCGACATGCTCGCGATCATCTTCTTCTCGGTCCTGTTCGGTCTAGGCGTCGGCTTTGCCGGCGAGAAGGGAATACCCGTCGTCCGCTTCTTCGAGGGAGTTGCAGCGGCGATGTTCAATCTCGTCAACATCGTCATGAAGTTCGCGCCGATCGGCGTCTTCGCCTTGATCGGCGTCACGGTCTCGACGTTCGGGATCGAATCGCTCGGAGCCTTGTTCAAATTGATCGGTACGCTCTACGTGACGGCGTTCCTGTTCATGATCGTCGTTTTCGGCGCCATCATGAAATGGGTCGGACTGCGCGTGACGGACTTCGTGCGCGTCTTCAAGGACGAGCTTCTCCTGACGTACTCGACGGCATCTTCCGAGACCGTCCTCCCGCGCGTCATGGAAAAGCTCGAGAAGATGGGCGTCCCGAAATCGATCGTCAGCTTCGTCGTCCCGACAGGCTATTCGTTCAACTTGGACGGCTCAGCGCTCTATCAGGCGCTCGCAGCCCTCTTCATCGCTCAGATGTATAACATCGACTTGTCGATCGGCACGCAGATCACGCTCGTCTTCGTCCTGATGCTGACGTCGAAAGGAATGGCTGCCGTCCCTGGTGTCTCCTTCGTCGTCCTGCTCGCGACACTCGGCACGGTCGGAATTCCGGCTGAAGGTCTCGCCTTCATCGCCGGTGTCGACCGGATCATGGACATGATGCGTTCCGTCGTCAACGTCACCGGCAACACGCTCGCTTCGCTCGTCATCGCGAAGTGGGAAGGGGTCCTCGATTCGAAGCAGATGCATCGCTTCATGTCGAAGACACATGCCGTCGAACAAGAACGCAAGCAAGCTTAATGGATCAGAATGGCCCGTATTCCTGAGTGCAGGAACACGGGCCATTCTTTTGTCTTCACAATCCGATCAGGTGATTTTTGAGCGCATACTGGACGAGTTCATGCTTGTGCTTGATCTGCAATTTCCCCATGATGCGTGCTTTATGATTCTCGACCGTCTTCGGACTGATGTTCAACTGGTTTCCGATTTCGAGGTTCGTATAGCCGAGGGCAGTCAAACGGACGATTTCGATTTCCCTTCGTGTCAGCGTCTTTTTTGAAGCTTGTCCCTGCAGCAGGCGATCGATTTCTTCAGGTGGCAACGTCGTCTCGAAACAGGTCTTGCCGCTGTAAACATGCTTGATCGCGCCCCTCAGGGCAGAGACATCACTGTTCTTCGACAGATATCCGGAGATCCCGCTCTCGAGCGCCTTGCGTACATAGACTTCTTCATCGTGCATCGTCAGGAAGATGACACGTACTTCAGGAACCTCTTCTTTTAAGGACCGCGCTGTCACGAAGCCATCCAGTCCTTCCGGCATCGTCACGTCGAGCAGGATGACATCTGGTCTTTCCCTGATTGCGACCCGGATTGCTTCCCCGCCCTCCTCTGCCGCACCGACGACTTCGATGTCGGGATCATTCTCGAACATCAGCCGCAATCCGTCGCGGACGAGGACGTGATCATCGACGATCAGCAGTCTGATTCGTTCCTCCTTCATCTTCCCCCTCCTTTTCCTCCTGATTGACCTGAACGATGATCCGTGTCCCCTGCCCCCTTCGACTATCAAGTGACAAAACCCCGCCAATCGATTTCGCCCGCTCCATCATATGCTGTATACCAAGACCGTTCTCATGTCGATTGACATCGAATCCAATCCCATCATCCTCGATCGTCAAAAGCAGACGTCCATCCGATTCGCTCAACGTCACGATGATCTGTTCAGGCTGGGCATATTTAAGGCTGTTCGTCACGGCCTCCTGCACGATTCGGTAAAGGTTGATTTCCTGAGCACCATCACTGCGCTCGATTTCTTCTGCCTCGAGGATGAATCTGATGCTCGGGCGCTGCTTCCGAAAGTTTGCGAGCAAATTCTCAAGCGCCGTCATGAGTCCGAATTGATCCAGTTCGAGCGGTCTCAGCTGTTTCGAATAGAGTCTGAGATCCGTCATGACCCGCTTCAGTTCATCGGTCACTTGATCGAGATATCTGGTCGTCTTCTCGTCTGCGCTCGTTTTGCGAAGGGCATCAAGTGCGAGCGAGATTCCGAACAAAGACTGCCCGACCCCATCATGCAGCTCTCTCGCAAGCCGCTTGTGCTCATCTTCACGAGCTGCTATCAATTGCCGGACCATCTTCTGGCGCAACTCATGTTCCTGCTGACGTTTTCGTTCCGAGAAGTCACGCAATACCAGGAGATAGTAGGTCATGCCGTTCTTCGTATCGTTCAAGATGCGTGCCGTGCTCATTTCGACATCGACCATCATCCCGGAATATGTCGGCATCTCGGAAGAAAAGTATGGCGAACGTTCATGTTTGATGAGATAACACCGTTCCTGACCGGGTTCGACGATCCGGTTTTGACAGTAGGAGCAGTACGGGACGGCATTCCCGAGCCGCCATCCCGTCAGCTGTTCGGCCGAAGGATTGAGCGCGACGATTTTTCGTGTATGGTCCATGACGATCACACCGTCCTGCATGATGCTCAAAATCTGCTGTCCGAATTGCTCAATGTCCATCTCTTCCCCCCTCATCGAAAACGGCCGCATCTCGGAAGGACGCGACCGCTGCTGTCTCTATTTTACGTTTGAACAGACGGCATGTCAGCCTTTTTCCATGCGTTGTATCCACCGTTCAAGTTATAGACATGTTCGAATCCGGCTCGCTTCAACAGGCTCGTCGCGATTGCAGAGCGCGCACCCGATTGACACTGCATGACGATCCGCTTGTCGCGCGGGACTTCGTCTAATCGCGACTCGAGTGTCCCGAGCATGATGTGATTCGCCCCTTCGATATGACCGTTCTCCCATTCGTTTTGATTTCTGACGTCGATCAGGAACAGGTCCGTCGATCCGAGCATCTCGTTGAGCTCTGCCGCCTCGACGACCGGATAGCTCGAATGTTCGCTAAAGGATAGGAGAAATGCCGGTTCGATCACATGCTCGACGCGATCAAGACCGACGGAACGCATCGCGCGAAGGACAGCATCCGTCTGTTCCTCGTCTGCGATCAGTAAGATGTCCTGATCGTACGGAAGGAGCCAACCAGCCCAGTTCGGAAACGACTTGTTGAACGGGATGTTGATTGCTCCATCGACATAGTTCGCCTGATAGTCTCGGGCTGGCCGGACATCGAGCAGTACTTTACCTTCGCGCACCTTCTCGAATTCTTCCTTGGATTCGAGACGTTCGATAGCTCCTTCTACGAAGTCCGGTCCAACCTTGTTGACACGCTTCATGACGGCGAAATAACGTGGCGGTTCCGGCTGGCCTGAGAGGAGTGTGTCAACGAACTCCTCCTCCGACTCGATTTTCAATGCCCAGTTGTTCAATTTCTCATAACCGACCGTCGTCATCGGGACGGCACCGAGCGACTTTCCGCATGCGCTGCCGGCACCATGACCCGGCCAGACTTGAAGATAATCAGGCAAGGCACGAAACTTATCGAGTGATTTGAATAGTTGACGGGCACCGCTGTCGGATGTTCCCTTGATACCGGCAGCCTTCTCGAGCAGGTCGGGTCGCCCGATATCGCCGACGAAGACGAAATCACCCGTGAAGATGCCCATCGGTACACTCGATCCGCCACCTTCGTCCGTCAAGACGAAACTGATATGTTCCGGGGTGTGCCCCGGCGTATGCAGGACGTCGAAGCGGATGTTTCCGACACTGAACTTGTCTCCGTCCTTGACGAACGTGACGTCGAGGTCTTTCGCGTAGCCATATTTCCAGTCGGCGTCTCCCTCATCCGACAGATAGAGCTTGACTCCCCGTCCTCCGAGTTCCCGCGCGCCAGAGACGAAATCCGCATGGATGTGTGTTTCTGTCGCTGCAGTAAGACGCAGGCCTTCTGACTTCGCAATCTCGAAATAGATGTCGACATCGCGGGCAGGATCAATGACGATGGCCTCGCCGGTGCGTTGGCAACCGACTACATAGGAAAACTGTGCAAGTTTCGAATCAAAATATGAACGGAAAAACATCGGTGTTCATCCCCTTTTCTTCGTCTTGAATTCTAGCGTCTCGAAAAAGCTCTCGAGGTAGAGCAATCCTTGTTTCAGTACCGGACTCCGGAGCAGACGGAACAGCCGAAGCGGGGTGAATCGGCGGCGTTCGAGTCGCTTCATCTCATAGCGGCGCTTCGTCTCCTCGATCACTGGCAGGGTCGGCGGATGGGCGAGCAGTTCGTTCATCGATCGTTCGTCCTCGACGACCGCTTTCGCGAACAACGCGGCGGTCACCCCTGACTTCAAGAGCGGCGTGACTTCAGGCAGCAGTCGGGCGAGTTCGATCATCGATTGCAGATGTGCCTGCGACAGCCCCGTCGACTCGATCCGTTGCTCGACCTGTCTGACGAGCGGCAGGACTGATTCCTTGTCCTTCATCACGTTCTCGACGAAGGCGACGCTCTTCTCGAGCTGTTCAAGCCGTTCGACGAGCATCGGCAAATCGATCAGCAGCCGGGCGAGCGCTTCTTGTTGATCCGGTTGACGGAGAAGCTCTGCGACCCGCTCCTCATTCTTTATCCCTGTGTCCATTCGTCATCCCTCCTCACATCAAGCCTTTGAGCATGCCGTCCCAGTATAGGACGGGCAGGAAATGTTTCTTGACGAGGAACATCGAGAGCCGTTCCTCTGACTGGTCGATCGGGAAGCTTTCAGCAGGCTGCTTCTCATAGTCGAACTCCGCCATGACGAGCTTCCCGTAACCGGTGATCAGCGGACAGGATGTGTATCCGTCATAGGAGGCACCAAGCAGCTGTCCGGCATCGATCACCGTCAATAAGTTATCGACGACGACAGGGGCTTGTTTGCGAATCGCTGCGCCCGTCTTCGATGTCGGCAAGTTCGAACAGTCCCCGAGCGCGAAAATATTGTCGAACCGCTTGTGGCGAAGCGTCTTCGCATCGACGTCGACCCATCCGGACGCGTCGGTGATCGGACTGTCTTTCAGGAAGTCCATCGGTCCCATCGGCGGCGTCACGTGGATCATGTCGAACTTCTCCGTGAAACGCTCATGGGTCTCGAGATTCTCGAAAGTCGCTACCTTGTTCGGACCATCGATCTCGACGAGTTCCGTCTTGAAGTGCGGTTCGATGTTTTTACGGCGAACGACCTCATTCAGCGTCTTTTCATATCTTGGAACGGCGAACATGTTCGGGAGTGCTGTCATGAACTTGACCTTCGACTGTTGTCTGACACCGCTCCGGACGAAATGTTCTTCAGCCAAATACATGATTTTTTGTGGAGCCCCGCCGCACTTGATCGGTGTGCTCGGCATCGTGAACAAGGCATTTCCGCCTTTAAAATTCTTGATCGCTTCCCACGTCGACGAAACGGTCTCGAATGAGTAGTTGCTGCAGACACCGTTCTTTCCGATCGTCTCCTTCAATCCGGGAATCGCTCCCCAGTTCAGCTGAAGACCGGCTGCGACGATCAGATAATCATATTTGACGACCGTTCCTTCCCTCGTCGTGACCATGTGCTTGTCCGGGTCGAAGCTCGCTGCCGCTTCTTGAAGCCACGCTGCTCCCTCAGGAATCAGTGAAGCCATCGGTCGGACGGTCGTCTCGATTTCGACGTCCCCTGCTCCGACAAGCGTCCAAAGTGGTTGATAGTAGTGATCTTTAGCCGGATCAATCAGCAGAATGTCGCCTTTTAACGAAGGCCGCTTCCGCAAGAGCTGAGCGACGGCCGTGATTCCTCCCGACCCTGCCCCGACTACTACGATTTTTGCGTGCTTTTCCATCTCTTCTTCTCCCCTTCCATTTCCTGTTCAGTACACCTCCATCTTATTGAAAGCGCTTACTCGTTCATATAGGGGTAAACCCCTAAGTTGTGAAGGATGGAAGTGGCAACACTCACAACATCCGCCTTCTTCATCCATCGTTAACAAACGAGCTTCATCCTGAACAGGAAAGGAGTGTTGTCATATGCAAGACATCTCGATCCTGTTCGCCGTCGCCGGCGGACTGTTATCCTTCTTCTCCCCTTGCGTCTTTCCATTGTTACCTGCCTATGTCAGTCACTTGACGGGTGGACGTTTCACGGACACGACGATCGAAGTCGACCGGAGGACGCTCCTGATCAGGTCACTCGGCTTCATCGCGGGTTTCAGTTTGATTTTCATCGCCTTCGGTGCCTCGGCGAGCTTTCTCGGCCGTGTTTTAATGGATTACCGCGTCCTGTTGATGCAACTGGCCGGACTTTTGATCATCCTCTTTGGTCTTCAGATGACAGGACTGCTACAATTCAAGTGGCTGATGTATGAGAAACGCATCCAGACCGAGATGACGCCAAAAGGGTTCTTCAGCTCAGCAGCGATCGGCATGGCGTTCGCGAGCGGTTGGTCTCCTTGCGTCGGCCTCTCTCTCTCCTCGATCCTGCTGCTCGCCGGTTCGACGGATACGCTGCTGCAAGGAACTGTGCTGCTCGCGGCCTACTCGATTGGAATGGCTATCCCGTTCCTGGTCGTCTCGGTCGTAATCTCTTATTCACTCGGATTCATGCGCCGCATCAATCGTCATCTCGGGAAAATTTCCCTCTTCAACGGGGTGTTGATGATTGCGCTCGGCTTCCTGGTGCTGAGCGGTCAAATGCAAAAAATCAGCGCCATACTCGCAAGCTATTCATTATTCAATTGAGAAAAAGGTGACTGTACTTGGACAAAAAGAACTTGATCGGAAAGTCCGTTCTGATCGTCGAGGACGACCCGAAAATCCGCGGACTTCTGAGAATCTACTTGCAGAAGGACGGATATGAGGTGATCGAGGCGCAGGACGGGATCGAAGGCAGAAAGATGATTGAACGTTACGATCCCTGCATCGTGATACTCGACCTGATGCTGCCCGGTATGAGCGGAGAAGAACTCTGCCGCTGGATCCGGGAGGAGCTGAAGAGCATGATGCCGATCATCATGCTGACTGCGAAAGCGACTGAACGTGACCGCGTCGAAGGCTTCCGGCTCGGTGCGGACGATTATGTCGTCAAACCGTTCAGTCCGGCAGAATTGATGGGTCGGATCAACGCTGTGCTCCGACGGACGGCAAGCAGGTGCGGCAAGCTGAGTTTCACGGGATTCATCCTGAAACCTGCCCGCGGCGAAGCGTGGATCGATGGAAACGAGCTCGCCCTGACGTCCTTCGAGTTCAAATTGCTTCACCTGTTGATGCAGCACCCGAATCATGTGATGACACGTGAGCAGCTGCTCGACGGAATCTATGAAAAGAACGAACGGGACGTGACGGACCGGACGATCGATGTCCATATCAAGCATTTACGCCAAAAAATCAAGGAGCAGACGGAGAAGGAATACATCCAGACCGTCCGCGGAATGGGGTATCGCTTTGTCGCCGTCTAAACGCTTCACCTCGAACATCGCTTCACGCCTGACCGTCCTGAATACTTTGCTGATGGCTCTCGTCATACTGGTTGCAGGTCTCTCCTTGATTCAATATGCCTGCTATGCCGTCAACAGCAGAGACATCACTGGTCAAGCGCTAGTTACGACGCTGAACAAATCACTTCTCGTGATCGGCCTCTCGACATTTGGACTCGGGACTTTACTGCACTACTTGAGTGTCCGTCGAATGACTGAACCGATTCGCAGGTTATCTGCAGCTGCATCCGCCTTTAAAGAAGGTCATCCTCTTCCAGAACTCCCCTTGCCTGAAGGAAGGGACGTACGTATCCTGACCGAAAACTTCATTGCCATGGCGAGATCCATCACGGAAGCACAGACGACGCGGGACGACCTGCTCCGCGACGTCGCCCACGAGATGCGAACCCCTTTGACGAACATCAACGGGTATCTGGAAGCCTTGGAGCAAGGTGTGATCAAAGGGGATACTGTACTGTTCACTTCACTTCTCGAAGAGTCAAGGCGAATCACACGGATCGTCGAACTCCTCACTGAGCTCGACCGCTGGACTGATGGCAATATGCCGCTGCATCTCGACGATGTCATCTCGATTGATCAACTCGTCAAAGATACGATCCAGTCCTATCGCCGCCCGCTCGACCACTCATTCGATAAGGTCGAGTTCTCGTTCGAAAACTCATATGTGCGCGGTGATGCTGATGGCTTGCGTCAAGTGATCGTCAATCTTCTTCAGAACATGCTCGCTTACGATACCGGCCGGATTCTTCGCATCCAAGGAACGACCGGTACGGTTTATTACCGTCTGACTTTCGAGCATACCGGTCAATGGATCGATCCTTCGAACAAGGAACGCATCTTCGAACGTTTCTACCGCTCGGACGCATCACGCAGTATCCGGACGGAGGGGGCCGGTCTCGGTCTAGCGATCACCCGCAGTATCGTCGAAGCTCACGGCGGCCGTATCGGTATCGAAACTTCCGGAACGGACCATCTTTTCTTCATCGATTTGCCGCTTCACGCAAATAATTAATCAACCGTTAACAATAGCAAGGCAGACTGAACCAAAAGGAGGATCTCAATGCAGTATATCGTCCATGAAAATCACCTCGAGACGAAGCTCTCTTACGGTAAGCTGGCCATTTCCCCCGATGAGGAAGCCGGTTATCGTCCGTTCGAACTTTTCGTCTCCTCTCTTGCAGGCTGCAGCGGTTCGCTGCTCCGAACACTTTTGCGAAAGAAAAGGATTACTTATCGGACGCTGACGCTTGACGTCTCAGCGGTCCGAAACAGCGCGCACGCGAATCGGATCGAGCAGCTTACTTTCAACGCGTCGATCGATGGAGACCTGACAGAGGATCAAGGCCGAAAAGTCGCCGACCTTGTCGTCAAGAACTGCGGCATGATACAGTCTGTCGTCGACGCGATCGACATTCGTTTCACTGTCGTCTCAAGAGTAGGCAGTCGATGAACTACTTGCAATTGGGCCAATTTTCGATACCGATCACTTGGCTCGCCGCGTTGCTTGCGCTCGTTCCCGTAAGTCTGACATATCGATTCCTATTCCGGCGGAAGCTGCAAGACTGGTTCATGAACAGCTTTCTGCTCTACTTCCTCATCTGGAAGTTCAGCTATGCCTTGTTCAATCTCGATCTCGTCCTCGAGATGCCAGCCTCACTTGCCTTCTTTCACGGTGGACTGAAAGGACAGTTGCTCGCAACAGCAGGCCTTGCCGTCTACTGGGGAAGCTTGTCCGCGAAGGGACGTCTGGAACGGGACATGGTGCCTGTCATAGTGCTCTATCTCTATTCGTTCGAGCTCCTCTTCAACCTTCTCGAGTCGAACTGGGGCCTCTCGGCGATTCATATGATTCTACTCGCATTTACTATCTCAATATTTTTCGCAATGAAACAGACGGAGAGCTCGTTGGAATGGGGCATCGCCCTCGTCTTGCTTCTGCTCATCGTCCTTAGCCTGACAAGCGACTCGGTCATCGATGAAGCATTCGTCTATCTCTCGCTTTTGTTCGCAACCCTTGCCGCGACATACATTCCAAAGTGGATTGGAGGAAAAAATGAAGTTGAATAAGAAATGGATCACAGGCATCATCATCGGCCTCGCCGTCGCATTGATCGCCATCAACCTGTACAAGACCTATCAGGCAGACCAGAAAGTGAAGGCCCTCGAGGAAGCGAACACGGTCAACCTCGAACCGACGGAAGTCGACGAGACTGAAGCTGAGATGGAGATGGCTCCGGACTTCACCCTACAGACGGCTGACGGAAAGACCGTCCAGTTGTCCGATTACCGCGGGAAGAAAGTAATCCTGAATTTTTGGGCGACCTGGTGCCCTCCGTGCAAGGCAGAGATGCCCCACATGCAGAAATTCCATGAGGAAAACAAAGACATCGAGATTCTCGCTGTCAATCTGACCACCCTCGATAAAGGAAGCGAGGCGCTCGACAAATTCATCATGGATTATGGATTGACGTTCACGATTCCCCTCGATGCTGACGGAACAGTAGGGAATCAGTACGAGGCGTTCACGATTCCGACCAGCTATATCATCGATACGGAAGGTCGAATTTCGAACAAAATCGTCGGTCCGATGGATGAAGAGATGATGGGGAACCTGACAAAGGACATTCCGTGACACATGCTAAAAAGGAAGAGACGTCTCTGGACGCCTCTTCCTTTTCGTATCTCTGCTCATTCTCTTCGAGTTCGCTCGTCTGCCAAAACGTCGCCATAGCGGATGCCAAGGCGGTCGTATTCATTCTGCAAAGCTACTTTCAAGCTGTCGCTGACATGTGATTGAGAAATCAACTTCTCGCACCCGAGTGCGACGCGAAGCGGTTCAAGATCCGCTCGCTCGACCGGGAAGGAGGTCAGTCCTTGTAAAAACGAGATGTAGCCTTCCACATGCTGCTCAGAGGGTTCGTCCGACAGCTCCCGCGCGTGCCTCCGCAAGTTACCCTTAATCCTGCCACGCCTCGCGATTTGCCAGAAAATCGTCAAAAAGACAGCCGCGATGAGACTCGCGACGATCAAAAATAAAATCGGGAAGCCGGTCTCGATTACATTGAAAAAATCGAACCCGCTGCTTTCTGGTTCAAAAAAGACATCTTCCCCATTCATTCGGACACCTCAGTTCTCTTCGAATTCTCGTTCAGGAAGACGGCCGTCTCGTCGAACACCTTCCGTGCGCCCCTGCCTATCCAAATCAAATGCCCCCATCCGTCCACCTGGACGAGCCGTGCCGTCTCGACGGCACGCATGACACGCTCTGCATGGATGAACGGGACAGCCGCATCGTTGACGTCATGGAGGACGAGGACCGGACATGAGATACGCCGAAGCTCCTCCCCGATCGACGGGCGTTTTACATCAAGCAGGAAACCTCGCCCTGAACGCTGTCTGGTGATCATCCGGCTAAACGCCGCCAAGTCAGAAGGATCGATCTTCTCCAGCACCTCTTGCGTCGTCAATTTGCTGAAGGACTGTGCCATCTGCTTAAAGAGCGCGCGCGGAGCGAATCGGGCATAGAGGCCAAGCAGCTTCCATATGTATCGTTCCGTCACCGGATGAAATAGAAGGTGCGCCGCCCGGTACTCCTTGTCGTACGGCGTGAGCCAGACACCTGTCACGGCCGACTGAAGAATGAGCGAGCTGATTCGTTCCGGCCGCGCCGCTGCCAGACGGATGCCGGACGGTCCGCCTGCCGAGATTGCGATGACGGCTACCTGTCGAATGTGCAGGCAATCGAGCAGATTCGCATAATGAGCAGTTTCATCTTCCGGCGTCATCAACGAGGTCACCCCGTATCCTGGCCGATTGGGTGTAATGACGGAAAAGCCCGCTTCGACCAGTTCATCCACACCGAACTCCTCGTCCCAGTTCGAGTGACCGCCATGCAAGAGCAGAACAGGATCTCCCTCTCCACGGATGCTGTAGCTCAGCTTCTTCCCGTTCCATTCAAGCAGGTAACGACTTTCCTTCATCTCCTTCTCCCCTTATCTGTTCGTCTCACTGATTTCAGCATGATACCAGTCTTCGACGAAAAGACGCTCCGTCCCTGTCTCGATCGCGTAAGAAAATAAGACGTCGAACTCGCCTTGCGTGACGATCGGGATCGTCAATTCAATCAGGAGTCCCCGGAGCTCATCCGTCATCTTCCCGGAATAATGGACGAATCCGTCTTCGCGCGTCTCTCTTTCCTCCAAATAAGGCAGCAGCAAGTCCTTGCCATAGGATTGCGGATCATCGACGACGATCGCCTCGACGCCAAACAGCTCCTCTGCTTCCGCGATCACACTCTCCGCCTGTCCGTGGTCATCGATCGCGTCCGGGAACCAGACGGAAAACGTCCTCCCCTCCTTGATGAACCGTTCAAGTACGGGCAAGAAAGCCCGATTCTCAAGTATCTCCTGTCGCATCATTCATTCCCCTTTCGTGAATTCGAATTTCAGTTCCCCGTTCTCGAGATAGAGCATCGCAAGGAAGCTCCGTCCGTTCTTCTTCATCTCGAGCGGCTTCGTCTTGTTGCCCTCGAGTATCTTTTTCGCTTCCGTCATGTTGACCTTCGCCCCGAGGATCGTCTTCGGAAGCGTAAAGCCGCAGTTCGTCTTCTGGTAGCCGGCGCAGCCATAGAACTTTCCACGGTCCAGCACCTGCTCCTTGCACCGCGGGCAGACGCCGACCGGCTTGTTCGTCGCCTTCGCGCGTGTCTTGACGGGGACGCTCGACGGATCGACCTCGAGCTGTCCGATTCGCTCCTGCGCGTCGACGACGAGATGAGCGGACAACTTCTTCGCCTGCTCGATGAACTGGGCGGCAGAAGCCTCACCTTTGCCGATCTGATCAAGCCGCGACTCCCATTTCGCCGTCATCTCAGGTGAGGCGAGAATGCTCCCGCGGACGGCGTCGATCAGGACGCGTGCCTTTGGCGTCGGATGGATTTCCTTCTTCTTGACCGTGATGTAGCTGCGCTTCTTCAATCCGTCGATGATGCCTGCGCGCGTCGCTTCCGTACCGAGCCCTTCGACTTCCTTCATGATCGCCTGCAGCTCGTCCTCGAGCAACTTACCTGCCGTCTTCATCCCGAGAATGAGCGTCCCTTCCGTGTAGCGTTTCGGCGGCTCCGTCTCCTTCTCAAGCAGCTTCGCACCTTTGATCCTGACAGTCTGCCCCATTTCGAGTGGCGGGAGCTCGACCTCCTTCGACTCGATACCGAGCACCGTCTTGAATCCCGGATCGAGCGTCCGGCTGCCGCGCGTCAAGAAACTATCCATCTCGCGCTTCGTGACGACCTCGGTCTTCATCGTTCGTGCGTCCGGTGCGAATGCAGCGAGGAAACGGCGGATGATCAAGTCATAGACGCTCGCTTCCTTCCCGCTCAGACGGGCGACGGCTCCAGCCTCCTCCGTCGGGATGATCGCATAGTGATCGCTGACCTTCGCCGGATTGACATAGCGTTTGTCGTTCGTGATGTTCTTCTTTACGAGCGAGGATAGATCCGCATAGGCCTCCTGCTTGAGCAGCCTGGAGAGAACCGTCGGGAATTGACTCGCTTCCTCCTTCGTGACGAAGGAAGAGTCCGTCCGGGGATAGCTGATCCATCCCTTCATGTAGAGTTTTTGCGCGATGTCGAGCGTCTCCTTCGCACCGAGACCGAAGCGTCTGCTTGCTTCCGTCTGCAAAAGTGACAGGCTGAACCAGAACGGCGGCTTCTCTTGTTGCTCCTTCTGCTCGACTGACGCGACGACACCCTCTCCCTTCGTCCGTTCGACGATCGCCTCCGCCTCCTTACGGTCCGACAGCTTCGTCTCCTTCTTGTTCTTGAAGTACTTTCCTTTATAGCCGGTGAACGTCGCTTCGACTTCATAGAACGTCTCAGGCTTGAACTGCTCGATTTGCCGCTCCCGTTCGACGATCAGAGCGAGTGTCGGCGTCTGGACGCGGCCGAGTGAGAAGACATCACTGATTCCCTTTTTCTTCAGCAGGGTCGTGTAGGCCCGGGACGCGTTCATTCCGATCAGCCAGTCGGCGCACGCCCGGCTCATCGCCTCGTGGAAGATGTTCTCCGTTTCGCTCCCCTCGAGCAGGTTCGCGAATCCGTGATCGACCGCTTGCGGGGTCAGACTCGAAATCCAGAGACGCTTGATTGGTTTCGTCGACTGGGCAAGACGCAAAATCAGCCGTACGATTGCCTCTCCCTCCCGCTCGGCATCAGATGCTATAATGATAGACGATGTGTCACGGTCATGAATCAGCTTCTTGATCACCTGATAAGCCGCGCTTTTTCCACGCGCCAGTTTGTAGTCGAAGCGTTCCGGGATGATCGGAAGATGTTCGTAGTTCCAGCGTTTCCACTTCGCGTCGTAATGGGCCGGCTCCTGCAGCTCACACAGGTGCCCGATCGCCCAGGCGAGCCGCGCTCCTTTTGGAAAGCGTTCGCACGGCTTGATTTCGATGTATCCTTCTCTTTTAGCTGACGGATATGGTGCTGCCAGCTTTTCTGCTTGTTTCGGTTTCTCTGCGATGATCAACTGCACGGTTCATCCTCTTTTCTCTCTAATCTAACGTCGGAGGTCCATATGCCATACTTCACACTATTCGCCGCACTTTTCTTCATCTCGACATCAGCCATCTTCGTCAAATGGGCAACGACGCCGATCGAGGCGGTCGCCTTCTACCGCATGCTGTTCTCAGCGATGCTGCTGTTCCCGCTCATCCGGGTGAAGGAGATTCTGTCGCTCAGCGGCACGACCTTCCGTTATATGTTCCTATCCGGCCTCTTGCTTGCCGGTCATTTTTGGCTCTGGTTCCTGTCTCTTGATTATACGACAGTCGCAAGCTCGACGCTCTTCGTAACCGCCAGCCCGATTTTCGTCCTGATCGGCAATGCCGTCTTCTTCAAGCAGCATCCGTCGAGGAAAGCACTGTTCTTCGTTGGTGTCGCGTTGCTCGGAGGCGGGCTCGTCGCTTACGGCGACATCGCGATCGGTCCGCGCGCCTTGATCGGTGACGGCCTCGCGCTGCTTGCGACGATTCTCGTCGCCGGCTACTGGCTGCTCGGACAGCACGTCCGGACGAGCGTCTCGACGAACACCTACTCGTTCATCGTCTACGCCGTCGCGACAGGCGCGCTGCTGCTGTTCTCGCTTACGAAGTCGGTGAATCTCGTCGAAGCGTTCAAAGTCGACTGGAAGCTTTACGTCCTGCTCGCCGTCTTCCCGACCTTGCTCGGACACAACCTGTTCAACTGGGCGCTGTCGCGGGTCAGTGCGAGCATCGTCAGCATCACGATCCTCGGTGAAGCCGTCTGGGGCATGATCTTCGGCTACTACCTGTTCGACGAGTCGCTGACGATGATCCAGATCACCGGAGCGTCGCTGCTCCTGATCGGCATCGGTTTGTTCCTTCGCCGGAACGAGAAAGATATCCGGATGCAGATCGAGCGAAGAGGCGCTTGAATGCACGATGAAAGGCACGGAACTCCGACAGGTTCCCGTGCCTTTTACTGTTCATGGAGTACAGAACGTACATAGGTTGAGCGCCAACCGCTCTCATCTTCTTTTTCTTGAACGACTCCCGTGCAAAAAAAACGTCTCCCAGATGGAAGACGCTTTCGACTCATTCACACTATCCAAAGAAATCGAGAGTGGCTTGTAAGAATATGACGTGAAGCGTTATCTGTCAGGCAACTCGATTTTCACGGTGTAACTTTTCGCGAATGCATCACCGAGCGCATAGAGGACGGCTACTTCTTCATTCTCTGGCAACTCATAGATCAATTCTACGATTGATTCATGCGGCGGTATATACTTGTGTGTTTCACTCCATGCTTTTTTATTTTTGTTAACGAAATCGACCGGCGTATATTCTTTGCCATCCTTCGTCGTCAATGTGAACCCGAACGGGCGGTAATAGGGTCCGACCCCTTCTTCGTCACCTGGCTTTAATGGGATTTGAAGCTTCGTCGCGACAGTCCAGTATTGTTTCCCGTCTCTTGCTTCAAGACGCTTAGGATGTCCGGCTCGCACAGCCGCAACCTTGAATTCATCATCCGCGTGCAACGGATCCCCGAAATAGGTTTTGATCGCTCCTTTTTCCATGATTTGATCAATTTTGTCCTTCGACACCTTTTGTTCCTGCTTTTTCGCTTCCCCTTTCAAGTCCTTAAGCTTCGTACCGGTCGTGACGACGTCCGCCTTCTCGCTGACCGTTGCCTGTTCTACTTTCTGCTCAGCTGGCGGGGCAGCGAACAGGAAGAGACCGATGATTGAAGCGATGAGCAGCGTCGCCGTCGCACCGAGCGCGACACGGAAGCGTTTCTCGGTTGCGCGCGTGTTGACGACACTGCTGCCGATCGCCTCGTTCGGCGTGATCCGGACGGCCCGTTCTGCCGGGAGCAGCGCGCCGAGCGTTCCGGTGATGACCGGGATCAATACCGTCAAGCCGAGGAACCAGAGCTCGGCGAGCGGGAATTTCCCGTAGATCTGGTAGATGAGGAGGAAGGCGACGGCAAGGCCGATCACGCCGGCGAGCAATCCTGTCATCGCCCCTTCAAGCAGGACAAGTTTACGGATCATCCCGTTCCGCCAGCCCATCGCCTTCATGACAGCGAGCTGCGCTTTTCGTTCCGCGACATTCTGCCACATGATCTCGGTCGTGGTCAAAATCGCGATCAGCAAGGCGACGCCCATCGCGACGTAGTGCATCGTCCCGACCTCAAGCGCGACGAACTCACCGATCCACGACGCATAGAGGACGCCCTTCAATCGGAACGTCACGAAGAGGAAGAAGCCGAACAGACTCGTCGGAAGGGCGATTGCGACGATAGACAGCAACGTCCGCTGCCAGTAGGTCGCGAGCTGGTTAACGCTCATCCCGAGAATCGATGTAGCGCCGACCATCCGCCGACCCTTAGTCACCTCTCCTGAACGCATCGACTCGTACGGCTGGATCCTACTGACGAGCCGGATCGGCACAAGCGTTCCGAGCCAGTAGATGAACAGTCCGCTCAGCCCAATCAGAATCACGCGCAGAAGCGACGTCGAGCCTTCCGCCGTCAACAGGAACGATCCGAGGATCGCCCAGGAGATCAGCGCGACGACCGTCCCGAGAATCGTCGCCTCGAGGAACAGGAGCCTAGACAGCTGACTCGGACGCCAGCCGAGCGAGAGCAAGATCGCGAACTCCTTCTTCCGTGCATAGAGCATTATGATGTTCGAGCTGAAGACGTAGACGATCGCGACGAGGATGACACTTGCGACGACACCCGTCATCCCGACCTTCGCCTCCTTGAAGATCGAGATCGACGAACCGATCTTGATCCACGGCTGTTGCACCCATCCGAGTGCCTTCCCTTTCTCAAGTCCAGGCAAGTATGTCAAGGCATACTGCGGCGAGGAACCGAGCGTGACGTCGGTAATCAGTCCGGTTTCCCGTTCGATTTCCTGCGCGACTTCCTGAAGCTTCGCCTCGCTCGCCTCGTTCAAGACATCGACGCCCGCGACGTTGATGCGGATAGCCGAGATCGCTTTCTCACCGCGGATTTTGAAGGCCGCGTCGAGCGTCGTCAGCAGTGCCGGCGGTTTCGTCAGGAAATCGTACATATTGTTCGTCGGTTTGACCGTGACAGCCGGATTGACCGGCCGATCGTTCGCATCCATCACCCAGTCCGCCTTGGCCGGGTAGTAGGTCTCCATCGGCAGTTCCGTCAGCGGATCCTTCGACATCGACAGTTTCGCCGGGTCGAAGACACCGATGTAGTTCGTCTTCAGCTTCGGCCATTTGCTGCTGTCCTCTGAGAAGAGGTTCGCTTTTCGGTACATGCTCCTGACGCGCAAGAGCGACTCCTTCGACACCTCATACGGCTTTACTTGATAGCTGTAGGGCCAGCGCTCCGGGAACGGGCTTGCGACCGGTTGAAAATCGACTGGTGACGGTTTCGTCGGCATCCACTGGAAATCCCGATTTTGTGTCGTATCGAGCGTCTCCCCTTTCAGGATTTGTCCGGTGAGACGCTCATGCACTTGCGTCGTCGTGAAGCGATACGTCTTCGCTTCCTTCGCCGGAAGCGTGTCGAGATACTTCTCAGCACCCTTTTTCTGGATATCTACGACGGTCTCCTGCATCGAGTCGTCCTTCAGCGGAATGTCGACCTTCTCGAAACGATACGTGATCTTGGAGTCGACATATTGTTTGCTGCTGACGATGACCGGGATCGAGACGATCTCTTCGCTGTTTATTTCCGCTACGTCCTCTCGGCTGAAGTACCGGCTCGTCCCCGTCTTCTTGATCGCTTCGTCAACCCCGACGAGCTGTGCTTCCGCCTCGGGATCGATTCCTGCGATCATCGTGTCACTGCCGTACTGGAGCAGGAACGGCTCGCCTATTCTTTGAGGAGAGACTCCTGCGTTCGTCGCGTCTCCACTCGGCTCCCAGCCGACCGCGATGTAGTGGATGTACGAAAATCCTTCATCTTTCAAACCGGTGTCCGTCTTCTCGGAGATTTTTACCCGGTAGATGCCCGGCTGGTCGAACTTGTGCTCTCCCGGGACGGCGTCCATGTTGAGCGCACCGATCATCGCGATCGGTGCAGCGACTTCGACATTTTCGATTTTTTTGATTTTTTCGTACTGCTCCATCGTGATACCGCCGTCAAGGCCGCTCATGTAGTTCGGCTCGAGCAGCTTCAGCTTCTCGGTCGCGCTCCTGCTTCCGGGAGGTCGTACGATCAGATCGTACGAGGCATCCCACCGCTTTTGGAGCTCGTTGACGACCGTCCCGTTGTTCGCCTGCGTGATGCCGACGAGATAGCTGAGCCCCGTGCTGACGATCAGCATGCCGACGAGCAGCAGGATGAAGCGCTCCTTGTTCCGCCACCAGGAATTCCAGATGAACTTAAGCATAGGCGATACCGCGCTTTACGCTGACGACGCGGCCGTCCCGCATCTCGATGACCTTCTCTGCCCGTTCGGCAAGTGACGGGTCATGCGTCACGAACAGGACACCGCATCCATTCTCCTTGTTCAATCGCATCAGCAGATCGAAGATGACCTCCCCGGTCTGCGTGTCGAGGTTTCCTGTCGGCTCGTCAGCAAGCAGCCATTTCGGTTCATGTACCAAGGCGCGTGCGACGGCGACCCGTTGCTGCTGACCGCCCGAGAGCTGTGACGGAAGGGAATGCGCCTTTTCCGCGAGGCCGACCTTTTGGAGCAAAGAAAGTGCCCGCTCCTCCTTGTCATACGGTACCTTCCTGCCGAACAGCGGTGCCATCACGTTCTCGAGCGTCGTCAACGTCGGGATGAGATGGAATTGCTGAAAGATGAAGCCGATGTTTTCGAAACGAAAGTCAGCAAGGCTTCTCGAATCGAGACTCGACACAGCCTGACCGTCGAAACGAAGGACACCTGAAGTCGGCGTGTCAAGCGTGCCGATGATGCTCAGCAGCGTCGATTTACCGGATCCTGAAGGTCCGATGATCGACGTGAACTCCCCTTGCCCGAACTCGAGGTTGATGTTTTCAAGCGCTGCCGTCTTTACGTCCCCACTGTCGAAAACTTTTCCTATACCTTCACAGACGAACGAATGACCCATCACACAACACATCCTTTTCGAAGTTTAGCGAACTGATAGGATAGCTTTTCGTCAGTTTACACCAAACATTCTGAAAAAATGGCTTTTTTTGTAATTATTGTAAATGAAATAATCCCCCACTCAACAAATCGAGTGGGGGAATGATCCTGTTTGAGCATGCTTCAAATGACCGCGAGCCAGATAAGAATCTTGATCAAAAGTGGAACTTCCTGAACGATTCCGGCATCGACGAGGATGATCGTCAAAAAGAAGACGACGAACGCCAGAAAGTTGAACGCCGTCTTCACTTTGCCGAACTTGAACGCAGACAAGATGACGCCTTCGGATGCTTTCTTCAACCGATAGACAGTCACGCCTACTTCCTTTGTGACGATGTAGACGAGCGCTGCCCAGTGCAGGAAGCCGAGATCATAGACGACGAAGAAGACAAGAAACGACAGGAGCTTGTCCGCAATCGGATCGACGATCTTGCCGAAGTTCGAGACGGTCTCATATTTGCGGGCGAAGTAGCCGTCAGCCAGGTCGGAGAGCGTCGTCCATAAAAAGAGGAGGAAGAACGAGAGCGTCACTGTCCCTGATTCAAGATAGAGCAACAACAGGATCGCCGTGCCGATCAAACGACTGACGGTGATGATGTTCGCGACGTGTTTCATGGCTCCCCTCCTCAATTCGTCTTCCCTTGTACTATACCCGCTTCACTTGCAGAGTCGTCCTCAGCCGTTCGGCTGATCCGGACGTCCGTCCGGCATCCGACGGACGATCAGAAGTGCAATGATCGCACAGACGAGACTTGCGACGAAGACGAGGTCAAGACCATCGGACAGCGCGGAACGGGCGGCCTGCCTGACGGATTGTTCATAGCGCATGGCAGTCTCGGCCTGGAAGAACGGATCGACCGGCTTGTCTTGCAGCTCTTTCGAGTCGAGAAACGCCCGGCCGATCGAGATATTGAACAGCGTGCCGAAAATGGCGACTCCGAGCGTCTGACCGGTCGTGCTCAAAAAGGAGTTGACTGCTGTCGCAGACCCCCGGCGTGACCAGTCGACCGATGTCTGGAGAACGACCATGAAGATCGGCTGGGAAAGACCGAATCCTGTCCCGATCATCGAGACGGCGAGATAGATGAAGATGTCACTAGAGCCCGAGTCAAGCAGGACGAGGATCAACGTCCCTGCGACGAGCAGGCTCATCCCGGTCATCGCTCGCTTGCGGGGAGAAGCCGTCCCAATCGTCCGTCCTCCGAAAATCGCCGTCAGCGTCCAAAACAAGGAGAGCGGCATCAGCAGGAACCCTGCTGCCGTCGGACTCTTCCCGAGCACAGCTTGAGCCCAAATCGGTATGAACGCGGACATCGAGACGAGCACCCAAGCCGAAAAGAAGACGGCCGAGTTGATGACGGCAATGACGGGATGTTTCAGCACGTCCGGCGGCAGAAGTGGATCGTTCGCCCGCTTCTCCGCCCGGTAAAACAATAAAAGCAGGACAAAGCTTGCTGCAAAACTAAGCATGACAAGCGGCCTTGTCCAGTCGAGCGTCTCGCTTCCTGACAGTAGGGCATACAGTAGGGCACTCATTCCGGTCGCGAATAAAATCGCTCCGAGGAAGTCGATTTTACGTTCCGTCTCCTCGACTGTTTCCTTGTAGTAGAAGACGAGCATCAATGCGGCTAGCAGCGCGAACGGGACGTTCAACAAAAAGATGTAACGCCAGGATAGCGTCTCGACGAGGAATCCCCCGATGATCGGACCGGCGACGCCCGAGACGCCCCAGACCGCGCTCAAGATGCCCTGAATCTTCCCGCGTTCATCGTATGTATACAGGTCGCCGATGATCGTCATCGCGATCGGCAGAACGGCACCTGCGCCGAGTCCCTGCAACGCGCGGAAGATGATTAAAAGCTCCATCGATGGAGCGAGTCCGGACAGAAGCGAAGCGAGCGTGAACAACCCGATTCCGAACAGAAGTACACGCTTTCTTCCGTATAGATCCGCCACTTTTCCATATATGGGCGTCGAGACGGCCATGAACAGAAGGAATGCAGCGAATATCCAACTGACTAGCCCTGCACCCTTCAGGTCGCTTGCGATGACTGGCGTCGCCGTCGCGACGATCGTACCCTCGATTGCTGCGAGGAACGTCGCGAGAAGCAGCGCGATCGTGACTTTTTTTCTCATGAATAGTTACTTCCTTTCCTGACTCTCTTATCCATGATAGCGATACCCGGCAAAGAAAATCCAGCAGAACATCATCACAGGGTTCAGAAGCAGGAATCCGGGGAAACATATAGAATGCTCTCTTGTATCGACATATGAATTGGAGGACTACGACATGTTACGAAAAACTGCACTGATCACCGGTGCCTCAGGTGGAATCGGGCTTGACCTCGCTGTTTTAGCCGCACGGGACGGATTCGACTGCGTGCTCGTCGCCCGCGACGAAAAGAAGCTGCAGGAATTGCAAGGTGTACTTGAGCGCCGCTATCATATCAAGGCCTATCCGATTCCGGCCGACCTTTCGGAAGCGGGAAGCGTCAGCTCGATCCTGCAAGAACTCGAACGTCAGGAACTGACTGTCGATCTTCTCTTCAACAATGCCGGTTTTGCGACTTCGGGACGGTTCGCTGAAATCGATCCAACAGAAGAGCTGAACGAAATTCAGGTCAATGTCGTCGCCTTGACCGAATTAACGAAACGTCTTCTTCCGGGCATGCTCGAACGCGGTTTCGGACGAATTCTGAACGTTGCCTCGATCGCTGCCTATATGCCAGGCCCTTATATGAGTGTCTACTATGCGACGAAGGCCTATGTCCTCTCCTTCTCGGAAGCACTCGCGTCTGAACTCAAAGGCAGCGGTGTATCCGTGACATGCCTCGTTCCCGGTCCGACTGACACGCAATTCTTCGACCGGGCCGGTATCTCTTTACCATTCTCGCATATGCCTTCGCATATCGTCGCCTTCGCCGGCTATCTCGGTACGCTAAAAGGGAAACGAGTCGTCATCCCTGGAGCAGGAAACATGGCGACCGTCGCCCTGTCCCGCTTGCTGCCACGTCGTCTGTTGACGGAAATCGCCGGTCGCCTGCAAGAGCCGAAGGAAGAGACGATGGATGCGGAACTTGCACTCGTCGATTGAAAATCATGGGTGCTTGGATCAAACCAAGCATCCATTTTACTAAAAAAATATTGTATTACATTCTAATTGGAATATAATTACTTATAGTTATATTTATGACGAAATTTGCTTCTCATGATACATACACCTAGGAGGACGACAGATGAACAACGAATTCAAACAGCAGGTTTTGGTCAGTACTCTTCTCGTCACAGGAGTCATCGGTTTGTTCTTCCCGTGGTTCCGACTTGAAGACACGTTCCGTCCGGTTGACGGCTGGCTCTGGTTTTTCTCTAATCCCCTCATGAGCATCAGCTTCGTCGCCGCCTTCTTCCTGCTATGGACGAAGAATCGCTCCAACTTCGGTACTGTCTGCCTGTTCCTCGCCTTATTATTCATCCCGCTCACATCTCTCTACCATCTCTTGGTCTCGCACTCAGGGTCACTCAACCTCTCAGCAAGTTTCGCTTCGGCATACTTCGGATTTTTCATGACATTTCTCAGTACGACGATCGCCTTCTCGTTCTTTGCGATGAAGATGGCGAAACGCCAAAAATTCAACGTCGTCGGTCGTATATACGTCAGCGAATGACGAAAAAAGCGCGTTCCGAACATCCGGAACGCGCTTTTGTCATGTTGATTTCAATTCAATTTCCGAAAAAAATATGCAGCCTGTCTAGTGTCTCGCGATATGCCAGTCCGGATAATTTTTCTTTAATCACACCTTCGCGCATCAGCCAAATTTCATCAGCAAGCTTCGCTGCCGCATCCAGCTGATGAGTTGAAAAGACGATCGTCGTCCCCTCGTCTGCCTCTTCTTGCAGGATGTCACCGAGCGTTACGACCCAAGCCGGATCGAGTCCGTTCGTCGGTTCATCAAGGAGGAGCACTTCAGGAGAAGAGAGCAGTGCCTGAGCAAGCAAAAGACGCTGACGCATCCCCTTCGACAGATCGCTCACCCGCTTCTTCAGGTGCATGGTCAATCCTGTCCGTTCAAGTTGATCCGCAACCTCATGACCTTGAAGAACCGCAAAATATTCGAGCGTCTTTTCGACCGTAAGGCCGTGGACGAACTCGAAATCGTCCGGCATATAACCAAACTGCAGGTTGTATCTCCGTTTATCCGAAGGCGAAATACCATTCATCAGGACTTCTCCTTCCGACTGCTCTGCTGCGCCTGTCAGGAGGGACAGCAACGTCGACTTCCCTGCACCGTTACTGCCACACAGAGCGATGATTCTTCCTTTCCCGATCACTTCGCTGAGCGGTTGAAGGACGAATACATCGTCGTAACGCTTTCCTAATTTTTTCATCTCGATCATCGCGCACCTCCGAGTAGCTTCGCTGTCCCAAGCAACGAAAAGAAAATTCCAGTCAGGACGACTGACAGGATGCACAGCATTCCCACCGGCTCAGCAAGCCATCCGAGCAATCCCGTATAGAGCTCACCGAACACATCGTTCGATGAGACGATTGCCATCGCACCGATACGAAGCATTTCGAGCGGATTGAGCAAGAGCAGACCAATCATTGCATCCTCTTGGAGAGGGTATGGCAGATGTGTCACGGTCGAAACAAGGATGGTCGGCCAAAGCAGCACGAAAGCGACGAAGACGGTCAGCGCGTACATCAGTCCCCGGATCCGATTCTTCGCGACTGCTCCGAGTAGCGTCCCGATCGCGGCACTCACTGCGACGAGCAATAACGAGTAAACGAACAGTGTAATCCATTCACCCGGCGGTATCCGGACGAACAGCCCCATCAGACCGAACGCAATCAGCAGGATCAGCGTCTGTGCCGTCATGAACGCCACGTATTTACTGATCACCATCCAAGGAAGTCCGACTGCGTACGTCCGGTATAGCCGGAGGCGTCCAGCTTCATGTTCGCTCGACCAGTGCATCGCCGTCACCATAAGGATGAGAACAGGAATGACAAATCCTTCCGTCGTCATCAGCGTCGCGCTGATGTTCGTATAACTTGCTGCAATCGGCAACGCTGCCTCCGCAGAACCGAGTATCAACAGGAGTGATATCCAGAAAATCAGCATCCCGTAGCTTTCCCACTGACTGAGAAAACGGGACGTCTCCATTCGGTAGAGTTTCAATGGGCATGCATCTTCTCAGCGTCGTTTTCTTTCATCTCACTGTTCATCTTGTGCTTCTTCATTTTTTCCTTCATCATCTCTTCGTTTCGGACCCAATCATGCTTCTTCAGTTGATTGAATGACATCTTCTCTCCACCGTTCATCTCGATATACCGGTCTGCGTCAGCCTCCTTCGCGAACGAGACGACGTTGTAGACCATCGGCGTCTTTGCGCCTTCATCGTAGACGAACGTTCCGTCTTTGAGCTCGACCCATTTCTTCGTCTTGAAATCTTTAACGTACATGGCAGCGATCTCTTCCTTGTCCTGTTCCGGATACCAATCCTTCATCAGACAGCCGATATCATCGAATGCATAACCCTTTTCGTTGTCCATCACGGCCTCAGCCGCGAATTGTCTGTCGACCACCTTCATCTTGCAAACCTCGCATTCCGTCTCGCCCCACTTGATTTCAAACGGTGCGGCTGTTGCCGAACTGCATGCTGCGAGCAATGCCGACAACCCGATCAACGATGATGCCATCAAACCTTTTTTCATTTTGTTTTCCTCCCCAGTCTCCATCCGATTATGCCAATCATCAAAGTCGTAAACGCACTGAAAGTGAATGAAAAATGCAATCCATTACTGCGCAGGAAGCGGGGGGCATGATCGACGAGCACGCTCTCGTCCTGTGATTTCAGCAGATGTTCAAGTACTACGAGCCCGGGAGAATCATAGACGAGTTCAAGTGCCTCATAACGATCACTAAGCAGGTAGAGGTACGGGTCTGCCCTGAACACGAGATCATTGCGCCGGTCACGATCGAGGTCGATTACAAGTTCTGAGTCGAACCTGTTGCCGGACAATACATTGTCGAACGCATCACGGACGAATAGTGGATAGCGGTTACCGCGCAGATCGTTGTCCACGACGGTCATCCCGTTCGTCGTTTTAAAGCGCAGAGCAAGGTTGTTTTCGCTGATTCGATTCTTCCGAATCATCGTACCGGTGCTCCCTTCGACAGAAAGACCGACCTGGTTCGCTGAGACATCGTTGCCTGAGACGGTTGAATTCTCCGCTTCATACAACATGATTCCTTGGGCCGACGCCCCGGTATGTTGCCTCACGATATTTTGTAGAAGCCTCGACCTGTCTGTCCCCATCACCATCAATCCGGTCACATTTTGCTTGAACGTCGACTTGAGGACGGTGTTGTCGTTACTGAACATCATATGTACGCCATATCGAGAGAGATCGACTGTAACGTGTTCGATCCGATGTCCTCCTCCCTCTTCTAGATAGACTGCGTCCCTGACGTTCGTGATCTCACTGCTTGAGAGGGTGATCCGTTCGCTTGCCTCGAGCACGATTCCGTCCGTCTGCCCGTCCCCATTGATCCGAACGTCACTGATCTTCGAATGTTTCGTTCCTATTGCGTTAATCGCGACACCCTCAGTCTCGATTGTGACCTGTTCGATTTCATGATTGTTCCCGGTCATCTCGATAGCAGGAACCTTCACCCCTTCACAGCCGACGAGCCGAACGTTCCTTAAACTCGCTTCTTCGCCTTCCAACGTGAAGGCAGGTTCCTCACAAAATGTGATCGTTTGCCCTACACCATTGAAATCCCCCTGCTCGATTGTGATGTTTTCCGATGCCGCAACTCCTTCCGATACAGGAATGAGCAGGAGCACTCCTGTCAGCAAGTAATGATAAAATCCCCTTCTCATTAGCTCCTCCTTCGACGATTACGAAGCAATTGTACATAATAAAATCAAAAGATGTGTGTACTGCCGGGGGTATTTTTGTGAAATATCGTTTCATAGTTATGTCGATATTGTTTCAAACTGGAGTGATTTTTTTTACATCGTGTGGAAACGACAAAAAACAGGATCGCTTCTTCGCGATCCTGTAAGGATTCGATGATGACATTTTTACGCTCTGCTTCGTCCGAACCGAATTTTCTTATGACGTGGCGTATGCTTGGCGAGCAAGAGTGGTCGCGCGAGGACGAGCGACGTCACGAGAAGCAGATATGCCGATGTCCACATGAGGGTCCAGGCGATGATACCGAACACGAGTGCCGTTTCGAAACGGAGGTGCGCAAGGAGCGGGCCTTCGATGCTCGTCACGAGCATGAGCGCCGGCCAAGCTGCTGCTGACAGCAGATAAAGCCCTGCATATCTGCCGCGGATCGTCCGTCGCATCAACATCACGGAACCGAACCCGATCCCTAGCAGGCTGACCACGATCAGAAAAAAGATGTATGAGTTCGACACCATCTTGAATCCTCCCTCGTCCACAAAGCTGAGGCGATGCATTCTTTTTTATTCCTTACCCTCAATCGAGTCCGCCGAACGCATGATTCGAAGAAAAATCGGATGCAGCGCATAGATGAAAAAGAGGTTCGAGAGACCGTGGAGCGTATCGAAAAACACGCCCGTGACGAGCAGTGAAATAAATCCGCCCACTGAAAACCCGGTCAACGCGAGGAAGCCGATGTTGCTGACCCAGCCGTAGAGATACCCTGCCGCAAGTCCGTAAAGGGCGAGCGGAAAACGCCTCCTCTTCCAAGGAATCAACGAAACGCCGAGACAGACGAAGGCGAACGCAAACGCCTGGAAGATGACGAACGTCCCTGTCCCAAGAAAAAAACTCGACAGGACTGCGACGAATGCTCCTGCGACGCTTCCTTGCAGCGGGCCGCGATAGGCAGACAAGAGCAGTAGCAAAGCAGTTGCTGGCTGGACGTTCGGAATGCCGGCAAACAGGATTCGTCCGGCGATCGCCAGGGCGATGATGAGGGCAAGGAAGCGCAAGTCCGTCTCACTCAAACGCTCGCGTTCGAACAGGACGATGAATGCCAGTAGGATTGCCGGCAATGAAAACCAGACGACCGTCATCAAAAGAGCCAGCTCCTTTTAAAGAACTCCCTCGTCGGACCATCGAACGCGATTTCACCTTTGACGAGATAAAGGACCCGGGACGCAGAACGGATGACATCAGTGTCGTGCGTCGCGATGACGACGAGACGTTTTTGGCCAGAAAGCGAACTGAGAAAGCTTTCACGCTGACTGTTCGTCAGACCGGCAGTCGGTTCATCGAAGTACATCGCGTCAGCTGCCTCGTCGACCGTTTCGAGCAGGCGCAACTTCTGTCGGCTGAACGTCCTTTCCCCCGTGTCAGGCGCAAGCGCGGGATTGGCCGGAACGTAAGCCTTCTTACCCGACCGTTTGATCTTTCCATATAGCGGACGTTCTGCGCCGATCAATAGACGAAGCAACGTCGTCTTGCCGCTTCCGTTCGCTCCGACGAGCGCGACGCGTTCCCCCCGGTGAAGCACGAGACGCTCCACCTCGAGGGCATAGTCAGGACTGAGCGGATAACGATGGCGCACCCGGTTCAGCTCGTCGAGCACGCTCCCCTTCGTGCCATCAGTTAACAAAGGAGCGATTTCATGACGCTCCTGATGCGAATAATGGACCGTACACCCTCTCCTCTCAAGCTCAGCGAACAGCTCAAGCAGCCTCTTCTCACGGATGAAGTCTAGAAAGAGGAACGGCTCCTCGAGATAGAGTGAAGACTCATGCATCGCGAGCTCGTGGCCGATCGTGACGAGTTGACGCTCTCCCATCGAGAGTTCACCAGCCTCCTTATCCCAAAAAGCTTCAAGTCCGAACAGCGTCGCGATCTCACCACCTCTAAATAGCCCCGATACGGACAAGAGATCCTTCACCCTGCCGCTGATCAATTGATCGGGCTGGAGAACTTCGCGATTCACCGTTCTCGCCTGTTCAGCGAGTTCGGCTGCGCCTGCTGAATAGATGATAGCCATCGCGTATCGCTCCTTTCGACAAGGATGTCACTGGCGGAAGCAATAGACCGGCGAACAGATATCCCTGTCCGATCAGATAGAGCAAAGACACGAGGACGACCGTCAAAGTGATGTCCTCCCGTCGATAGGGACGGGGTTCCGGAAGCACATGACGTACCGGCAAAAGGTGATAAATCGCCGTCCGCTCAAGACTCTGCCCCTCGTTCCCTTTTCCGTGGCTACTCCTGACCTCGGGCCACGTCTTGAGTAAGGACGGGACGAGTGCTACAACTTTTCCCGCAAGGTCCGTCATCCGCGGAAAGACGCGGAACATCGCAGCGAGCTGGTCGAACGGGGCAAGCGCGATCGCAAGCTGGCTAGTCGACACGAACAGAAGCAGGGACGTCCCTGTCAAGAAGACCCCGTACCAGTCGACGAATCCTCCCTGCAGGAGCGGAAACGCAGAGACGAGGAGGAAGGTCAGGACGAGCGGAAGATAGAACTTGCCCTCGAAACGGATGTGGAGTGCATGTAGCAGTAGCAGCTGGGCAATCAGAAGAACGAAGGCGTGTTCAGCGAGCAGGAACGGGAGCGATAACATGCCGAAAACATACAGGGCGACGTTCAGCGGATGGATCCGCTTCCGTTCCGGTTCACTCAAAGTAAGCCATCGCATTTTTCTCGAACCGCCATTCCACTTCATCTCCGTTTTCAAGCACCTTCAAACCGGCAGCGACGTCGCCCGGTTTTCCGTTGACGCCGTATACCCATCCGCTCGCGCCACCTGCGCTCTTCTCCCGGATGCCTTCTACGGCGGCGACATAGACCATCTCACCCGACCCTTCGAACGTCAGAGTGAGGTCGGTCGACTCGAGGACATCGAGTGCGGTCTCCCCTTCATCGAGACAGACCTCCCCTTCATACAATGAGCGGTCGTTCGCATGATCGAAGACCGTCGCCTCGACCTTGACTGGGCAGGAGTCCACATATTCCTCAGCCTTCTTCTCTGAGTCCGAACACCCGATCAATATGGGAAACAACAGAAGGACTAACCACTTTCTCAACGTGTAACACCCTTTCTTCGAGACGTCTCGAAACTGTAATTGTAAAGCAGCACCTCATTCGTCCTCAGCGTCTGGCCATCCGCCTTGACGTTTTTGATCCGGATCGCATTCGCAAGCACATCCTCTCCCGTGTTCACATAGGGGATGAGCCCGCCTTTCTTATCGATCAACATCACCCTCTCATCCTGCAGACTGAACGTCTCATAGAGTCCACCCGATTCAAGTCTGATATAAGGAGTCGGCGAGGAGCGGAGGACCTGCTTCGTATCGAGACGTTTGAACGTCTTGAACGCTCCATTCGCGTCGATCAATTTTTGGTAGTAGGCACTCAGCGATCTGACGGCGATTTCCTCGCGCGGCTGGTATGTCAGTGTCCCGCTCAATTCCTTATAGGTGACATCGTACTTCAAATACCGGTTCTCACCCTTTGCGATCACCTCGATTTCAGCGCTCCGCAGACCGCCCCCACGGTCGAACAGCAAATCGATCTGTTCGAGTCGAAGCGATTCGTCACCGATCCGCTGCTCGATTTTATCGAACAGGCGGTCGTACGAACCGTCCGTCACCTTGACGCGCCCGATTTCCTGCGTCTCTTCCCGCACCGTCAACGTATCGAGCGGCAGGATGAACAGCTGCACGAGGAAGAACAGGAATCCGAACAACGCCATGTAGCGTTTCTTTCCTGAATTGATCTTCGGATGAAGGACGACGAGGAAGACGATGATCCCGAGCGGCAGCTGGATTTCGTTCACCGGGAACGAGACGGCGCCAAGGCATGCATAAAAGACGAACTTCAGCCGGATATATAGCTCCCTCTCCGCCTTACGCTCGAGCAGGAGCGACAGCAGGACGGTAGCGAGCAAAAAGAGTGCCCAGCGTGTCAATAAGTCCATCGTCTACCCCTTGATCCGGTAGGACGAATGGTCCGCCATCAGATCGGTCGCTTCGAACACTTCTCTTGCCTCGGTCAGCAGGACGTCCTCCCTGTCGACATACCGGGCTGAGACGTGATTGAGGAGCAAATGGCTCACTCCAGCTTCCTTCGCGACAAGTGCCGCCTGCCGTGCCGTCGCATGACCGAATCGGTAGGCATGTAGTTCTTCCTCGTCCGAGAATGTCGCCTCATGGACGAGGACATCCGCTCCGCGCGCAAGCTCGATACCGGCATCACATGGGACCGTGTCGCCAAGGATCGTAAATATTTTTCCGGTTTTGGCGGGACCGAGGAAATCAATCGACTGGTAGACTTCTCCACCCCATTCGAACTCTTCCTTCTCCTTGATGTCGCGGTAAAGGGGGCCAGACGGGATCCCAAGTTCCTTCAGCCGTTCCACTTGCAGCACCCCCTTCTCCTCCTTCGCCTCGACCCGGTAACCGAATGCCGGGAACCGATGCTCGAGCGCCTTGACGTGCACCGTGAATCCTTCCTGTTCGAACGACATCCCGTCTTCGATCTCGATGATTTCGATACCGAAGCGAAGTCGTGTCCCGGTCACCTCGAAAGTCGTCTCAAGCCACCTCTTCAGTCCCCTCGGTCCATATACGGTCAGCTTCGTCGTCCCTTCGAGGGCAGAACGTGTGCTGATGAAGCCTGGCAGACCGAATATGTGATCGCCATGCAGATGGGTGATGAAGATCGCACTCACCTTACGTGGGCGGACCGGACTATGCAGGATTTGATGTTGTGTCGCCTCACCACAATCGAACAGCCACGTCATCTTCGGGTGGATGACAGCAAGCGAGGAGACGTTCCTTTTTTTCGACGGCATACCTGCTCCCGTCCCTAAAAAATAAAATTCCATCATTTTCCCCTTTTCATATATTTCGTCAAAATAATACAGTTTCTACACCATTCAGTTACAGATACATGGTAAAATAAAACCATCACAAGCGGAAAGGTGGTTTTTCAATGACTCCTATCGAACGAACCTACGCACAAATCGTTCGCGACGCTCTCGCTTTGAATGAGTCCTACCGAAACCAGTTCGGAAAGTCGATCTCAATCAAGGATATCGCGAGAAAGTTGCTCTGCACCGAAGAATTGGTTCTTGAGTCGATGGAATACGCCCAACGCCCACAATCAGCTTAAATACAACCGTCCACTCCCCGCGACGAGCAGGGAACAATCCGAGGAAGGTCCGTCCTCTAGTCAAAGAGTGTGCCGCAAGCTGCGGCACACTCTTTTTCGTCACTCACTTGTTCGCGATGTACTCGACGAGCGTCACACAAAGCTCTGCCGTCTTGACCAGTTCCGCGATCGGCATTCTCTCGTTCGTCGTATGGATATCCTCATATCCGACAGCGAGATTGACAGTCGGGATTCCGAAACCGGCGATGACATTCGCGTCCGAACCGCCGCCCGAGTGAAGGAGACGCGGCGTCCGGCCGAGCTTCGTCACGGCAGCCTTCGCCACTTCGACGACCTGATCCCCGTCCGCGAACTTGAAGCCCGGGTACATGACGTGAACATCCACTTCCGCACGGCCACCCATCTCGGCAGCCACTTCCTCGAACGCCTTCTTCATTTTCTGCGCCTGCTCCTCCATTTTCGGAGCGAGCAACGAGCGGGCCTCAGCAAACACTTCCGCGTAGTCGCACACGATGTTCGTCGATGGACCGCCGCCGCTGAAGCGACCGATGTTCGCCGTCGTCTCGGAATCGATTCGTCCGAGCGGCATCCGCGAAATCGCCTTCGAAGCGATCGTGATAGCCGAGACGCCTTTTTCCGGCGCGACGCCAGCGTGCGCCGTCTTACCGTAGATCTTCGCATTTACTTTCGCTTGCGTCGGTGCAGCGGTGATGATATCGCCGACAGGACCGTCCGAGTCGAGAGCGAAACCGTAATCAGCATCGATCTTTTCGCGTTCTAGCACCATCGCGCCGACGAGACCCGACTCTTCCCCGACCGTGATGACGAACTGGATCTGACCGTGAGGGATATTCTTCTCATTCAAGACATGGACGAGCTCGAAGAGTGACGCAAGGCCTGCTTTATCATCTGCTCCGAGAATCGTCGTCCCGTCCGTCTTGACATAACCGTCCTCGATGATCGGTTTGATGCCTTGCCCCGGGAAGACCGTATCCATATGGGAAGTGAAATAAATTTTATCGACGTTCTCTTTCGTCGCCGGCAACGTGACGATCAGGTTGTTGCCTTTATGTTCCGTCTTCGACGAAGCGTCATCTTCATAGACGTCGCAGCCGAGCGCCGTGAACGCCTCCTTCAAATGTGCGCAGATACGCGCCTCTTCCTTCGATTCCGAGTCGATTTGGACCAGTTCAAGAAAAGTATCGAGCAGTCGTTGCTCATTGACCATGTGGCATTCCTCCTGATAGATGGATAAGTACGATTCCCATTCAGTATAGCATCTGGCGGCTGATTTGCACTTTGGAAACGTAGTTTGTACAATAGCCGTATCTAAAAACTATCAGAATGGGACTGATTCCTTTGGCAAACCGCCCCTCGAAGCAACAAAAGATGATCAAGTGGACGACGATCGGTATTTTGACGGTCTTCCTCCTCGGTACCTTCCTGTCTTCGCTCACCTATTTCTTCTGAGTGTTTGCGAATCGCTTTTTCAAGGACAAGTATTGTTCCGCCTCCTGTAGGATATGGAGCAGACTTGACCGCGCCTCGAACTCCTCCCGGCTTCCCGGAAGAGGCGATGCACGGAAATCGATCAACAGCTCGTGTAGCTCATCCAAAAAGCGCGTCGCGTCCGCTTCCGGTCTGACATTGTCTCCGACCGTCCGCAGGAACGCGGCGACTTTTTTTCCTTCCGGTACGACGAACCCGATGTCCTCGACGTTCTGGACGATACCGCGGAGCAGTTCGAACTGTTGCTCGCGCATCCGGAAATAGCGATAATCCTCATCGTCATTGCGCCGTCCGATCGCATTCCCCATCCGTTTGAGCGACGCGTCCTTCCCGAACGTAAGCAGACGTTCCGTCTCGTCAAGCGAGAGCGCGTGCCGGTTGAAGACACCTGTCTCGATCGAGGCCGCGACGTCATAGAACAGGGAGGCGAGTCTGCTGTCGATGTTCTTGCGTGTCTCCTCGATGTCCCTGTCGAGACTCGGCATATACATGTTGACGACGAGACCGACGCCGACGCCGACGAGAATCAGCAGCATCTCATTGATGAAGATATCGACCGTCAGGCGTTGTTCCGTGTAGAGATGGGTCAGGATGACGACGCTCGTGATGAAACCGTCCTGAAGACGGAGGCGCTGCGTCAATGGAAGGAAGACAATGAAGTAGATGACGAGCGTGACCGGACGATATCCGATCAGCTCGAACAGCACGAACCCGACACCGATCGCAAGGAGCGACGCCATGATCCGTTCGTACGAGGAACGAAGCGACTTCGTCCGTGTCGCCTGGATGCTTAAGATGGCGATGATGGCGGCGAATACGTAGTAATGGAGATCGAGCCGCTCCGCGATCCACATCGCGAGGCCTGCTGCGATTGCCGTCTTCATCGTCCTGTAACCGATTTTCATTTTTTTCACCTCACTATAAGAGAAAGACTAACGGTTGATGGACCCGCTTGTCCATCCTGAACTAAAGGAAGTGATCCCATGTCGACGATACGACCGAAAAAACCGAAAAAAAGAAAGGCTTCGCTGAAGGGAATGTTCGTCCTCGTCTTGCTGTTGCTTCTCTTCCTCTTCTGGCTGAAGGATAAGGAGCCTTCCGTGCTTCGACCTGAACCTGCCTATACGGCCGAGCGATACAGCGACGGAAAGGTCTCGTCAGAAAAGGGCTTCGACTCGTTCGTCGAGGCGAAGGCGTATGCAGAGACCGGAGAGACCGGCGCCGTCAGACGTTCATACGATGAATATTTCATCTGGATGAACGGCAAGGGGATCGCCATCGCGAGAGCTACGACGCTTTCGATTCATCAGGACGCCGCCTTGAAAAAACGCATCACCTATGTCGCTAGCGGCACCAGGCTGAAGGTCGACCGTGTCTCCGGAGCATCGGCGCTCGTGCGGATCGCCGGCGTACGGGGATATGTCAGAACGAAGTCACTAGAACTTTACCCGATCGAGCGGACACGCACTCAGTCGTACTATGTCCGGGAAGGCGAACGGCTCGTCCACCATATCGTCGCAGACGCGGGGCTTGGCGGCGTGATCACGGCGGGCAAGGCTCCGAACGGGATGAAGGAAGGCGAGAAGAGCTTTGATCACGTCAAGTCCCCGAGCCTGCTGCTCGATTTGCGCAAGGCGAGCAGACTTAGCGCAAGCACCCTCGACCGATTCATCAAGGAACAGGCACCGGACAGCCCGCTCGTCGGAAAAGGCAAGGCGTTCAAGAAGGCCGAGCGCGAGCACGGCGTCAATGCAGCCTACCTGCTCGCCCATGCGATCCACGAGTCGAACTACGGACGCTCCGCGATCGCGCGCGAGAAGTTCAATCTGTTCGGTGTCAATGCGACCGATACTTCCCCGAAGGATGATGCGACGGAGTATCGCTCCTTCGAGGATTCGATCGATAAGACGGCCGCCTTCATCAAGCGGGATTACCTCGACCGGGAAGGCAAATATCACCGGGGTCCTCACCTTGGTGACAAATCACACGGAATGAACGTCTTCTATGCCTCTGACCCGTACTGGAGCGAGAAGATCGCCGGCATCATGCTGAAAATGGATGCCCTCTGAAGCACGCGTATGGTACACTAAATGGCGATATATTACCTTCGTAGGAGTGATTTTCAATGGAAAAGATTCTGGTTTTTGGACATAAGAATCCGGATACGGATACGATCAACTCGGCCATCGCCTATGCCGAACTGAAAAAAGCACTCGGCTTCGACGCTGAAGCCGTCCGCCTCGGCGAGATCAACGGTGAGACGCAATACGCGCTTGATACGTTCAAGGCGTCCGCGCCACGGCTCGTGACTTCGGTCGCGGACGAAGCTGCGAGCGTCGTCCTCGTCGACCACAACGAACGTCAGCAAAGCGCGGACGACATCGAGAAGGTCCGCGTCATCGAAGTCATCGACCATCACCGCATCGCGAACTTCGAGACGGCTGACCCGATCTACTACCGCTGTGAACCTGTCGGCTGCACGGCGACGATCTTGAACAAGATGTATAAAGAGAACGGTGTCGCGATCCGTCCGGAGATCGCCGGTCTGATGCTTTCCGCCATCATCTCCGACTCGCTTCTCTTCAAATCGCCGACGTGCACGGAGCAGGACATCATCGCTGCCCGCGAACTTGCTGAGATCGCCGGTGTCGATGCGAATGTCTACGGGCTTGAGATGCTGAAGGCAGGCGCAGACCTTTCTCAAAAAACGATCGAGGACCTGATTTCGCTTGACGCGAAGGAGTTCGCGATGGGCGACCTCAAAGTCGAAATCGCGCAAGTGAACGCGGTCGATACGGCGGAAGTCCTTCTCCGCCAAGAAGAGCTCGAGGTCGCGATCAATCGTGTCATCGCCGAGAAGAACCTCGACATGTTCATGCTGATCGTCACGGACATTCTGACGAACAACTCGGTCGCACTCGTCCTCGGCCGTGAAGCTTCACTCGTCGAGCGCGCTTACGGTCTCGAGTTGACGAACAACCTCGTCTATCTTGAAGGCGTCGTCTCCCGCAAGAAGCAGGTCGTCCCGATCTTGACGGAAACAGCGACAGTCTGAATATGAGCAAACAAAAAGAAGGGATTCGTCCCTTCTTTTCTGAATACATTAATATGAATGGCTATTCATTCACTATATGAGGGGGAATCGGATTATGAAACGAACGATCATGATTACAGGCGGTACGAGCGGGATGGGCCGCGCGATGGCGATCACGCTGAAAAAGCGGGGCTGGAACGTCATCGTCACGGGGCGGAACGAGGGACGGCTGAAGGAGATGGACGAGACGCTCGATGCGATCGACGGGGACCACCTGACGATCCAGATGGATGTCCGGGACCCGGATGCTTGCCTGCTCGCGATCAACGAAGGACGCGCGAAGTTCGGCTCGGTCGAGGCGTTGATCAACAATGCCGCCGGGAACTTCATCTGTCCGACGGACGAATTGACGCCGAACGGCTGGAAGACGGTCGTCGACATCGTCCTGAACGGGACGTTCAACTGTTCCCATGCGCTCGTCAAAGGCTGGCAGGAGGACGGCGTCAAGGGCGGACAGATCCTCAACATCGTCGCCTCGTACGCATGGCAGGCAGGCGCCGGGGTCGCTCCAAGCGCTGCCGCTAAGGCGGGTGTCCTCAATTTCACGCGAACTCTCGCCGTCGAATGGGGCTACAAATACGGTGCCCGCGTCAACGCGATCAGCCCGGGTCCGATCGAGCGGACTGGCGGTGCGGATAAACTTGCCCTCTCGCCGGAGCATGCCGAGAAGATTCGCCGAAACGTCCCGCTCGGCCGATTCGGGACGCCGGAAGAAATCGCGGACCTTGCCGCTTGGATGCTGTCTGACGAGGCACGCTACCTGAACGGGGAGTGCATCGCGCTCGACGGCGGTCATTGGTTGAACAAACAGCCGTTCTGAAGAATCGTCGCTCCCGGGCGTTTGAATGTATCCTTCGGAGTGAAGAGTACAGTATCGAACAGGAGGGGGTATCATGCTGCAAGCTTTTGGATGGGGAGCACTCGCAGGTGGTGCGGTGCTGCTCGGAGCGCTGATCGCGCTCTACATCCCGCTCAAGAAGAGATTGATCGGGTACGTCATGTCGTTTGGGACGGGCATCCTGATCGGCGCTGCGACGTTCGAGCTGCTCGATGAGGCGCTCGCCAAATCGACGACACTCGTCGTCGGACTGTCGTTCCTCGCCGGGGCGCTCGTCTTCACGGTGTTCGACCTCTGGGTCTCGGCGAAGGGCGGAAGCAAACGGAAACGCTCCGCCGGCGGCAACGAAGGGACAGGCACCGCAATCTTCTTCGGGACGATTCTCGATGCGATCCCGGAATCGATCATGATCGGGGCGAGCCTGCTGTCTGGAAACGTCAGTGCCGCACTCGTCGCCGCCATCTTCGTCTCGAACGTACCGGAAGGACTGTCGAGTACGACCGGTTTGAAGAAGGACGGTTTCTCGAAGGAACGGATCCTCTTCATGTGGGGGGCTGTCTGGCTCATCTCCGCCCTGTCGTCACTTGCAGGCTACTCGATCCTCTCGCATCTGCCGGATGACAATTTCGCGATGATCGGCGCGTTCGCCTCAGGCGGCATCATCGCCATGCTCGCCTCGACGATGATGCCCGAGGCGCATGAGGAAGGCGGAACGATCGTCGGCCTGTTCGCCTCGCTCGGACTGATCACGGCGATCGTGCTCGGCTGAGCGGCAGCAGAAAAAAATCCGTCCTATCCCGCTATCGCAGACGCGACGGCAAGGGTAGGACGGATTTTTCATCACTCAAGAAGGTCTCTCCTTGCGAAGCAATACGAGATTGAGGATGACGAAGGCGATCGCATATCCGGAGAGGATCAGCAGCTCGAACGTGATGTCCATGAAACCCCTTCCCCGGATCATCACGTCGACGAGCGCTCGCGCGGCATACGTAAGCGGCAACGCGCTCGACAGCAGCTCGACCCAGCGCGGCGCCTCCGAGATGTCGAAGATGCCGCTGAAGAACACTTGCGGCAAGATCAGGGCAGGAATGAACTGGAACAGTTGGAATTCGGTTCGCGCGAAGCTCGACAGGAACAGACCGAGCGTCAGCGCGACCGTCGCAATCAGCAAATTGACGAATAGCAGCAGCAGATAGTCGCCGTTCTGCGGGACGTCGAGCACATTGACGATGAACCACTGGATCAAGACCGTCTGAACCGAGACGAACAGGAAGAAACCGATGAAGTACCCTGCGACGAGATCACGGAGCGCGAGAGGTGTCGCGAGTGTCCGCTCGAGCGTCCCGGTCGAACGCTCCCTGAGGAAGCTGATCCCTGCGATGATGAAGACGAAGAAGAAGATGAAGAAACCCATCAGGGCGGGAGCGAGCGTATCGAACAGCGTCGCGTCACCCGAACTGTACAAGTACTCGATGTCCGGAGCCTCGATCCTCATCCCTCCCGCACCCATGACTGCGAGCGTCTTCGAGAGCGCCGCCTCACTCAATTTGCTGCGTGAACGGCTCGTACCTTCGACGACGAACGTCTCACCTGCCCAGTATGCATCGATCTTCTCCTCGTCCATCGCCCGTTCCGCCTGCTTGCGCGAATCATACCGTACGACCTCCGCTTCACGGGCAAGCACGTCATAGGCTTGCTGCTGGTCGACGAGGCCGACCACGGGCCGTGAGGCAGGACTTGTGATGACCGTGTAGAGGATGAACAAGATGAACAGCGGCGCGAACAATAAAAGAGCGAGCGTTCGGCGGTCCTTGACGACCTGTTTGACGACTCGTCTCGCCACGGTCACGGCATCCATCACTTCGCCCCCTTCAGGAAAACGGCGTCAAGCGTGCCGTTTGCTGCGATCAGTTCCTGCGGTGTTCCGTCTGCGACGATCTCCCCGTTCCTGAGCATGAGCAAGCGGTCACAGCGCATCGCCTCATCCATCACATGCGTCGTGACGAACAACGTCACGCCCTTCGTTTTCAGCTCGGCGAACTCCGTCCAGAACGTCTCCTTCAAGACGGGGTCGATCCCGACCGTCGGCTCGTCGAGAAACAGAAGCTCCGGTTCATGGACGAGTGCGATCGCGAGGCTCAACCTGCGCCTCATTCCTCCTGAGAACAGTTTGACAGGCATCTTCGCCTCACTGAGTCCGACGAATGCGAGCACCTGGTCCATCCTGCGCTCGAGGCGATCCCCCCGGAGATGATAGAGCCGGCCGAAATAGCTCAAGTTCTCCCTTGCGGACAGTTCGTCGTACAATGCGTCGTTCTGTGCCATATAGCCGATGCGCGGGGCGGTCTTCAAGTTCGGCATCCGTTTGCCGAGGACCGAGATCTCGCCTCTCGTCGGACGCAACATCCCGATCATCGCCTTGACGAGTGTCGTTTTCCCGGACCCGCTCGCTCCGAGCAGACCGGTGATCGTACCTGGATCGACCGAAAAGCTCAGCTGTCGAAGCACCTCATATTTACCGTACGACTGCCCATAATCGACCGCTTCGATGATTGCCATCTCGACTTCTCCCCTTCTTTGTCAGTTTTCCCACTCGGCCAGGAAGCGCTCGACGAATTCGTGCATATACCGGTCGCGGTCTTCTGCGACCTTCCTTGCCGTCTCCGTGTTCATCAGCTCCTTCAGCAAAAAGAGCTTTTCCGAGAAGTGATTGATGGCGGACGTCGGACTCGTCTTGTCTCCCTGTTTGCGTGGCGCGAGGCCGGGTACGTGCATCGGTTCATCGAACTTCCCTGCGAACTGGAACGTACGGGCGATACCGATCGCACCGATCGCGTCGAGCCGGTCCGCATCCTGGACGATCCGCCCTTCGATCGTCGCGAGTTCCGGCCTGCCGCCGCCGCGAAAAGACATCCCGTCGATGATCGAGAGGATATGGTCAGCCTGCTCTCTCGGAACCTTGCCGTCGAGGAACGTTCCGACCGTCTCGATCGTCCCGCCGAGCTTCCCGTCCGCGACGTCATGAAGGAGAGCGGCGAGTTCGATCGTCTGCCGATCACCGCCTTCTTTTTCCGAGATCGACAGCGCGAGGCGCCGGACCCGCTCGATATGTGCGAAGTCGTGACCTGAGAAATCGTCTGCATGGAATGACCTCGCGAACTCTTCTGCCGCCTGTTCGATCGTCTTAACCATGGTGCGCCTCCCATTCCTCGAGAAGCAGACCGTAGAGCAGCATGTCATACCGCTCCCCTTCCCGCTTCAGGAACTTGCGATACGTCCCTTCGTGGACGAACCCGAGTGACTCATAGAGCCGTCGTCCGCGGACGTTGTAGTCGAAGACGGTCAGCTGGATCCGCGACAGGTTCAGTTCATGGAAACCATAGCGGATGAGCAGCTTGAGTGCCTCCTTCCCATACCCTTGCCCGGCGCGCATCGGATCCATCCCGATCGCGAGCCAGGACGTCCCGTGCGGCCACAAGATATCCTCGAGCGAGACGATGCCGAGCAGCATGTCGTCGTCGAGCGAGCGGACGGCGAAGACGAAACTGTTCGGCGACTCCTCCTCGAACCATTTCTTCGTCTTCTCGCGTGAAGCGGGACGCATCGGCATCGCGCTCATCATCCGGGCGAACTCGCTGTCGTCATACCATTCGAGGTGTTGATCGACGTCTCCTTCCTGAAAGCGGGTCAGACGGACACGATCCCCTGTCAAAAAATGCTGTTGCATATCGGTTCCTCCTCCATTAAAAAAAGGTCTAGTCGCCTTAAATAGACCACTAGACCTTTCCATATTACAAGACTTTTTCCAGGAATTTTTGGGCACGTTCCGTCTGCGGATTGTCGAACAGATCAGCCGGTCGTCCTTCCTCCATCAGAATACCTTCGTCAAGGAAGAGGACGCGGTCCGCGACCTCCTTCGCGAAGCCCATCTCATGCGTGACGATGACCATCGTCATCCCCGTCTCCGCGAGGTGTTTCATGACGTCAAGCACCTCGTTGACCATCTCGGGGTCGAGTGCTGACGTCGGTTCGTCGAACAGCATGACGTTCGGTTCCATCGCGAGCGCGCGGGCGATCGCGACGCGTTGCTTCTGACCGCCGGAGAGCTGATTCGGGAAGCTGTCGCGCTTCTCCGTCAGACCGACGCGATCAAGTAGCTTCTCTGCCCGCTCGACTGCTGCTTCCTTCGAGAGTCCGAGCACGTTGATCGGCGCATACGTCAAGTTGTCGATGACCGATTTATGCGGGAACAGGTTGAACTGCTGGAACACCATGCCGATATGCTGCCGCGCCTTCGCGATGTTCGCCTTCGGCTTCGTCAACTCGAATCCGTCGACGACGATTTTCCCCTTCGTCGGCTGTTCGAGCATGTTGATGCAACGCAGGAACGTCGATTTCCCGGAACCGGAAGGCCCGATGACGGCGACGACCTCGCCGCGTTTGATCGTCGTCGAGATTCCTTTCAGTACTTCAAGTTTGCCGAATTGTTTGTAGAGATCTTCAACTTCGATCATCTTTTCGTTCGTCAGGTTGTTCGTCATATCATCCACTCTTTCTCATAGCTTTTTCGACCCGTTGTCCAATCAATGTCAGCACCATCACGAGGACGAAGTAGACCAGTCCCGCGAACAGCAGCGGTTCGAAATAGAGCGCCTTCTCACCGCCGACGACTTGCGCGCGGCGCATGACGTCGAGCACGCCGACCGTCGAGACGAGCGCGGATTCCTTCGTCAGCGTGATCATCTCGTTCATGATCGCAGGCAGGATGTTCTTGAACGCCTGCGGCAGGATGATCGAGCGGAGTTGCTTCATATACGGGATGCCGAGCGCGTCAGCCGCTTCCCATTGTCCTTTGTCGACCGCCTGGATACCGGCCCGGATGATTTCGGAGATGTACGCCCCCGAATTGAGCGAGAAGGCGATGATCGCCGACTCGTAGCCGCTCGTGACATAACCCGTGATCTGCGGCAGACCAAAATGAATGATGGCCAGTTGCAAGATCAGCGGCGTCCCGCGGAAGATCGCCGTGTAGGCATGACCGATGAAACGCAGAAGCCTGCTCTTCGTGATCTTGAGCGCCGCAATGACGATCCCGATGATCATCCCGCAGGCAGCGGCGACGAGCACGACCTGGAACAATATTGGGATACCGGATAGGATATACGGAATCGAGTCTTGAATCTTCGTAAAGTCTACCATAAGAACCTCCTGAAATCGCACAAAAAGGGGCGGGGCTGCCCCCTCCCCTATGCGTTTAACTTATTTCGCCTCTTTTTGGAACCATTCTTGTGCAAGTTTCTCGATTTCACCGCTGTCGATCATCTTTTTCAGTTCAGCGTTGAACTCGTCACGCATCTTGTCGCCCTTCTTGAAAGCGACTGCGGAACCCGTCGGACCATCCTCTTCGATCTGGTACGTCTTGAGCGAGCTGTCCTGCTCCATGTACTTCACTGCGACCGCGTCCTCGATGATGAGGGCGTCGATCCGTCCCGTCTTCAGTTCCTGGATGATTTCAGGAATTTTGTTGAGCGCGACCGCTTCGCTGTCCTTGAACTTGTCTTTTGCGAGACCTTCCTGGATCGAACCGAGCTGTACACCGATTTTCTTGCCTTTGAGCTCATCGACTGAAGCGATCGCCTGATCCTTCGTCATGACGAGGTTCTTCGATTCGAAGTAGATGTCAGTGAAGTCCGCGTTCTTTTGACGTTCTTCCGTCGGTGTCATCCCTGCCATGACGAAATCGACGCGACCCGCGCTAAGTGCGCCGAGCAAGCTGCCGAACTCCATGTCTTCGATCTTCAACTCGTAACCGAGCTCTTTCGTGACCTTCTTTGCGATCTCGACGTCGAAACCGACGATCTCATCACCTTTTGCCGTGTCGATGAACTCGAACGGGAAGTAGTCAGCCGACGTTCCCATCGTCAGTACCTTCTTGCCGTCAGTGCTTCCACCCTCTTCGGCGCCTCCACAAGCTGCGAGCGCAAACACGAGAACTGCTGTCATCATTGCGAATAATATCTTCTTCATCAAAACTTCCCCTTCCAACCTGAATAGTCAGAACTTTATCAATAGTATGACTTATCATTTTTTTGAATTCAATACTAAAAAGTCTGCTGAGATTCGATGAATTCACTATATACGCATATTTATACGTTGTAAAGAATAAAAATGAACAATCATTGAATAAAAGACCGCCTTTCCTGTTAAAAGACGGTCTTATTTCAATATTGTATGCGCTTACAACGAAGGGATATTTTTTTCACAGGTTCCGGAGGGCGATGATCGCCTCGATCGGGATCGCCTCGATCGGGATCGCCTCATAGACGTGTGGGTACATCCCTCCGTTCTTAGCCCGTTCGAAGACGACCGAATCCCCGAGCCGTTCCTGATCGAGTGTCAGGACGACAGTTTCTTTTCCTGAAAAATGCTTCGCCTTGATTTCCTCTACCTGTTCAGGTGTGCAGCAATGGATGAATCCTTCCGTTTGGAGCGACTTCTCCTCGATATGTCCTTTTGCCTTCGCGCTCTCAAAATCTTCTTTCGTCATCACCTTCACGACTTCCGCCATCTGAATCTCCTCCTCATTCATTAGAAAAAGGACGAACCGAATCGATTCGTCCCTCTTGTCTCATGCGTAGATTTCAAGCAATGAATCGAGCTTCTCCGCTACTTCTTCAGCCGTGAACGACTCGATGTCGAAACGTTCGACCATCGACAGGATATTGCCGTCCTGCATCAGAGCGAATGATGGGGATGACGGCGGATAGCCCTCAAAATATTCACGTGCGCGGTCCGTTGCTTCACGGTCTTGACCAGCGAAGACCGTCACGAAATGATCCGGTTTGACGCCTTCCTTACGGTTGATATAGGCAGCAGCAGGACGTGCGATTCCGCCTGCGCAGCCGCAAACCGAGTTGACGAGCACGAGCGTGAGACCTTCGCGTTTGAACGCATCCTCGACGTCCTCTACCGTCTTCAATTCCTCAAAACCAGCAGCGACCGCTTCTTTGCGTGCCGTCTGGACGACATCTTCGAAATACATGTTGAAATCCATCTTATTTCCTCCTTCGATCGTTCTTTTCTTATTGTACGAGTTTAGACGATATCTGTCCAAGTCTCTCGCTCATCTCGACCGCAAGAAACGGCTTTGCTCCGAGCATGTCACGGAACGCGACGTAACGGTCGATTTTCTCCTCTGTCGGTGCCTTGCCGGTCCGGTAGGCGCGGATCAAGGTGTTCTTCGGCGTGTGTTCGAGGTCGATGAACTCGAGCAGCTGCGTCTCGTAGCCGAGGATCGTCAAAAGCTCGGCCCGGATCGAGTCCGTCGCGAGCGAAGCGAACTTGTCCTTGATCAGCCCATGCTGCAGCATGACCTCGAGCGGCGCGCAGTCGAGTTGGCGATTGAGCTCCTTCTGACAACACGGGACGCTCAGGATGACCGACGCCCCCCAGCGGACGGCACGGGAGAGCGCGACGTCGGTCGCGACGTCGCAGGCGTGGAGCGTGACCATCATGTCGACGGCGTCCTCTCCCGAATAGTCATGGATGTCACCGACGAGGAAGTCGAGCCCGTCATAGCCGAGGTCGCGCGCGATCTCGTTGCACTCCTCGATCACTTCCCTCTTCAGGTCGAGTCCCGTGACGGCGACTTCGAACCCTTTCTCCGTCAGGTAGTGATAGAGCGCGAACGTCAAGTACGCCTTGCCGCATCCGAAGTCGAGAATCCGGAGCGTCTGGCCTTGCGGGAGCGCGGGGATGCTGTCGTCGACGAACTCGAGGAAGCGGTTGATCTGCTTGAACTTGTCGTATTTCTGACGCTTGACCTTGCCGTCGGGCGTCTGGACGCCAAGACGGACGAGGAAAGGAGTCGGCACGCCGTCTTCGAGCAAGTAGCTCTTCTTCCGGTCATGCGCGAGCTCGACTTGCTGCGCCTCTTCCTTCGTCGTCTTCAAGTTCACCTTGAACTTCTTCGAGAGCTGCAGCTGGACCGACTCCTTCTCGAATCGGAACTGGAACTGCCGGAAATCTTCATAAAAAATCTCCAAACGTTCAATCGCTTCGTCGATCAATAAATTTTCATGCTTCAATATCCGCTCATATTGAAACTCGAACTGGATATGGTACGTATCTTTAAGTAGAATCGGCTTCAACTTGATCCGTTTCAACTCGTTCGATTTTTGCCGTGGACCGCTGATCGTCGCATTGACGAGTGTCTTCGTTTCGATTTTGCCTGCGATCAGGGCTTTTGCTTCCGTTAATTCCATCGATGTCCCGTCCTTTGCTTCTTTAGTAGTCTTTGGAAACTGTAGCAAAAAGCGTTCACGTTCACAAGCGCGAGCTAATACTTAACAATCATGAGGAGGAAACAGCATGTTCAAGAAAATCCTGTCACAAATCGGCATCGGTGCCGCAACGGTCGATACACGTCTGAACGCGGAACATTGCGAACCGGGCGGTGTCCTCGAAGGTGTCGTCCACATCAAGGGTGGAAGCGTCGACCAGGAGATCGAGCGCATCTATCTCTACCTGAACACACAATACAAACAGGAGTCGGGAGACCGTGAGGCATATGTCTCTTACACGCTCGACCGCTTCTCACTCAACGAGACGGCGTTCACGATCCCTGCAGGAGGCGAGCGCGAGATCCCGTTCAAGCTGCACGTTCCCTTCAACACGCCGCTGTCGGTCAGCCACTCGAAGTCGTGGATCGAGACCGGTCTCGACATCTCGTCCGCTGTCGACCCGAAGGACCGCGACGCCGTGACTGTCCGGGCGAACGATCGTCAGGACGTCATCCTGGAGGCGATGGACACACTCGGCTTCAGCCTGAAGAAGGCGGACACGGAACAGCTGCCCGGCCGTTACCGTAAGGATCTGCCGATCGCTCAGGAGCTCGAATACTCAGCGCGCGGCACTCACCTCGCCCACAAACTCGATGAGATCGAAGTCGTCATGCTGCAGGACGATCACGGCATTGATATCCTCTTCCAGATCGATCGCAGAGCGCACAACCTCGGCTCGCTCTTCAGCGAGATGGCGGGGATGGACGAGACGAAGACGATGCTCAAGTTCTCGAACCGCGACCTCGAAGACCGCATGCTCGTCAAACGTAAAATCGAGGAACTGATCGAGCGGACCGTCTGAGGCTCCAATCTAATGAAACACCGCCTTGTTCAAAAAAAGGCGTTCTTAATCATGAACAGGGAGGTGCACCATGAAAAAACACCGCATCTACAGTATGAGCTTTTCGAGCGTCTACCCGCACTACGTCACGAAAGCGGTGAAGAAGGGACGGACGAAGGAGGAAGTCGATCAGATCATCACCTGGCTGACCGGTTACAGTGAAGAGGAACTCACGACTGTCCTTGATAGCGGTGTCGATTTCGAGACGTTTTTCGCGAAATCACCACGCTTGAATCCTCGGCGTTCCTTGATCACAGGCGTCATCTGCGGCGTCCGGATCGAGGAGATCGAGGATCCGTTGATGCGCGAGATAAGATACCTCGACAAGCTGATCGATGAGCTCGCGAAGGGACGCCCGATGGAAAAGATACTTCGCACTGCTTGATCCATGAAATGACATGAGAAGTGATCCCTCACCGTATATCCCCCTCTTCTGCTGAGCGATCCTACCTTTTGATCGGCCAATCTTCCCGAGTCAATTCAATTCAATTCAATAACGCAGCTTCTGACGAAGAACTGCCCCATGAAAGTTGGACATGGAATTCCAACTTTCATGGGGTGTTTTTGAATCGAATTGGAATCGGTTTTCAGCAGGAGGCCCGGACTCACAAAATTGCTTCTGCGATTAGCTTATCGATTTTCCGCACGTCGACCTTCTTATTAAGGTTGATTTTAATCATTCCGGCACGCGTGAACAGTTGTACCTCCGAGTTGATATCGAACATGCCACCGTTTTCGGTCGAATACATATTGATCGAGGAGTAAGGAAGAGAGTAGACTTCGACCTTCTTCCCAGTCAGACCTTGCGCATCCCGGACGATCAGGCGCTTGTTAGTGAAAATCGCGATGTCCCGGACCGTTTTGTATGCGGCGATGCCTTTTTCTCCCGTGACAAGCATCGATTCGATATCAGCAGGCACCTCACATTCCGTGATGAACGTCCACGTCAACTGACCTAGCGGATTACTCATTTTTCCATCTCCTATCTTCATTTTCTCCAGTATAACCAATCTCACTCCTCATACCTGATGAAATAATCCTAAAGGTGACTTGAATCAATCGATTGTCCGATTCACTTCATCAAGTTTCCTTTTATGCCCATCCCTGAAATGAATATTTTTGAAAAATAGCTTTTTTTACATTCAAACCTTTCAACGCCTCCTTAAAATGGTAATATATTACCAATGACAATATTGGCAGGTGTTAATCATGTTACTGATCGGAATTATACTCGGTGCTCTCACCATGATCGGCGCATTAACTTTTTTCCCCTCTTTGAAAAATGTCCTGGAACGAAATAGATATATCACTGGGACGTTTGGCGAGCATGCGAAGGACATCATCTATATCTTCGAGGTTCATCCGGAATACAAATTCCGCTATATCAGCCCCTCCCTGGACCACTTTCTCGGTCAAGGCGTCGCAGCAAAAAGCTATCTGGATCCAAGCGACTGTTTCGAGCGGGTCCATCCGGACGACCTCGAGATTCTGATGAATAAAGTATCAGGACAGGCGGACTATGATAAGCCATTTCTCCAGCGCTGGCGTACGGAGGATGGTGATTATATCTGGTTCGAGGAATATGCGACACCTCTCTACGAAGGAGAGCAGCTCATCGCCATCCAAGGAATCATCCGCAACGTCGAGCAGGCGATGACGGAAAAACAAATCCTTGAATATCAGAGCCGGCACGACGCGTTGACCGGTCTCTTCAACCGCTTCGCCTTTGACGAACACCTCCTCCAGCTGCGACGAGAGGTCGTCCCGCACGTCGGTATTCTGATCATCGACTTGAATGATTTGAAAAAGGTGAACGATACCCATGGTCACAGTGCAGGTGACGAACTGTTGAAAAAAGCTGCCGCATGCCTCAAGAACGAGACAGTTCATGCGTATCGTCTCGGCGGTGACGAATTCGCGATCATCGATTCTTCCTCGTCGCACGACGCATTCGTAATCTTGCATCATTCAATCGTAGAAAAGTTGCGCGACGAAGGCATCTCGTGCGCCGTCGGCAGCGCACAGCAGGAATGGCCAAGCGACATCATGGCGCTCTATCACCGCGCGGACGAAGAGATGTACCAAAACAAAAGGGAGACCAAGACTTTGCTCCGTTGACAAAATGAACATGTATCTTCTCAACCTCTAGACCGATTCCGTCCCTTTCGATTACTCTTACACTAGGAGCAGGTCACAATTCAATTACTTACCGATTTGGAGGATTCATACATGTCATCTACTAACAAATACATCATCCCGGCCGTCCTCGCGACGGCATTGCTCGTCCCGAGCGCTGCAGGCGCTGAAAAGATTGTCGACGACACGATCGTCACGCTCGGGGAATCGCTCGGCGCGAAGGACCGCGCCTGGGTCCTGGCCCGCCTGAACGCGCCGGAAGGAATCACGCCGATCATCGCGACGGTAGCGGACGAGGAGAAATATCTCGGCAAGAGCGTACCGCAAAGCAAGACGGGTGGCGGCATGTATTCGTCAGCGAAGATCGAGCTTGCGGAAAAAGGTGACGGCTTATCCGTTTCGACCGAGAACATCACATGGGTGACGAAGGACATGTATTTGAACGCGCTCGTCACGGCCGGCATCAAGGACGCGGACATCACGATCACGTCGCCTTATAAAGTAACCGGTACTTCTGCCTTGACCGGCATCATGAAGGCTTATGATCAGACTTCAAGCGAGACTGGCATCGAGCTCAGCGATGAGCGCAAGGAACTCGCCCAGGAAGAGCTGACCGTCACGTCGGACGTCGGCAAGACGGTCGGTGCAGACAAGGTGACGGACCTGATGAACGAGATCAAGGCCGAGATCGCGAAAGAGAAACCGGAGACGAAGGTCGAGATCGAGAATCTCGTCATCAACGTCATCCAGCAGAACAACATCAACCTGACGGACGCGCAACTCAAGCAGTTGACGGACTTCTTCAACAACATGGAGCAGGCGAACGTCAACTGGGGGCAAATCGAGTCCGGCCTGAAGAACGCCGGCCAGGATATCCAGGCGTTCGCGACGTCCGAGGAGACGAAAGGTTTCTTCGCGAAGCTGTTCGACGGCCTGAGCAGTTTCTTCAGCTCCATTTCCAACATGTTCAAATGATGATTGCAAGCGTTCTCTTTATTTTGTAAACTGAACATATCAGATTAAAGGAGGTGTCAGAGGCATGACTTTCGCGAAACGCGTGCATTGGTTGATGGAACAACTGTATATCTTGCGCGCGATTTTTCATGGAATGGCGTTCTAAGGGATGAGTCTGCCCTTTTTCATCAACACGAACGTCATAGATGAAACCAATTCGCGAAGCGTACCTCTGATGCATAAGGTGAGCGCTCTTTGCGCTCACCTTTTTTTGCAGGGTGCGGGAAAGGAAATTCCCATGATACTAGAGATGCAACATATCACGAAACAATTCGGAGGCCATGCCGTCCTGACGGATGCTTCCCTGCAAATGAACGAAAAGACACGGCTCGGGCTCGTCGGGCGCAATGGCACCGGTAAGACGACCTTGCTGCGGATTCTTGCCGGTCTTGATTCCCCGGACAGTGGCGTCCTTTATAAGAAGAGCGGTCTTTCGATCGGCTATCTCGCTCAAATTCCACAGTATCCGGAACACTTCACAGGGGCAGACGTCCTCTGGACCGCGTTCGAGAACATCACCCTGCTCCGCGAGCGGATGCTCGTGCTCGAGAAGAAGATGAGTGATTCTTCGTGCGACCTCGAGAAGACGCTTGCCGTCTACGGTGAATGTCAAACCGAGTTCGAACGGCTCGACGGGTACTCCCTTGAATCAAAAGTAGGGATGGTCGTCGAAGGCCTGCAGCTTCATGAGCTTTCCGCGCGCCCGTTCCGCTCCTTGAGCGGCGGCGAACAGACGAAGCTCTGTCTCGGACGGTTGCTGCTGTCGAATCCTGATTTTTTGATACTTGATGAACCTACGAACCATCTCGACCTCGAGGCTGTCGAATGGCTCGAGTACTTCCTGAAGGACTACGCAGGGACCGTATTGATCGTCTCACACGACCGTGTCTTCCTTGACGCCGTCGTAACGGCGATCGCGGAGCTCGAGGACGGTGAGATCACATGTTACGGCGGCAACTACTCCGCCTTTACGGCCGAGAAGGAACGCCGCCTGCTCGAGCAGTTCCACGCATACAAGGAGCAGCAGAAGAAGATCAAACAGATGAAGGACGCGATCCGGCGCCTGCGTCAATGGGCGAATGAGGCGAACCCGCCGAACGAGAAGTTCTATCGCCGCGCGAAATCGATGGAGCGTGCGCTCGAGCGGATGGAGAAGATCAAACGGCCAAAACTTGAGAACGAAGGGCCGGACATCCACTTCGCGAAGACGACGCGTGCGAGCAAAGTGGTCTTCAAGCTCGAGGACGCGACCGTTTCATTCGGGACGTCAGAGGTATTCTCTCACGCGAACCTGCATGTCGAGTACGGGGAGCGTGTCGCGCTCGTCGGCAGAAACGGTAGCGGGAAGTCGACCGTCTTGAAACTGTTGCTCGGCACGCTTCCACCCTCGTCCGGTACGGCATTCAAGGCAGAGAGCGCGAAAATCGGCTACCTGTCACAACACATCACGTTCGAAGGTAATCCGCGCCTGATCGATGCCTTCCGCGATTCCGTACCGCTTGACGAAGGAACATCCAGGGAAAGGCTCGCGAAGTTTCTCTTTTATGGACCTTCCGTCTTCCGCCACGTCAAAGACTTAAGCGGCGGTGAACGCATGCGCCTGATGCTCGCGAAGCTCGTCCACTCCGACATCAACGTCCTCGTCCTCGACGAACCGACGAACCATCTCGACATCGAGTCCCGTGAAGCGCTCGAGGATGCCCTTGAACAGTTCGAAGGGACGATCCTCGCCGTATCGCATGACCGTTACTTGCTGAACAAACTGTTCGCCCGCACGCTCTGGCTCGATAAGTCGATCGTCTCTTATCCTGGAGCATATGCTTATGCGAAAGAGAAGCGAAAGGAACTTCCGCCTGAAGCACAAGTCGAAAAGAAAAAACCGGAAGGACGGCTGAAGGAGAAATCAGCAGTCGTCTCCCCTGTCGTCCGAACAACAGATATCGAACAAGACATCGCGCAGCTCGAGACCGTCCTGAGCTCGATCGACGACCAGATGGCCGAGACGAATGATCCCGAGTCACTGTCGGTGTTGTTCGCTGAGCGGGAGCGAATGAGTGATGAGATCGAACGGAAATATGAGCAGCTGCTCTCAAGTGAGAGCTGAAACAGCGCGCCCTCTATTTTGGAGGGCGCTTTAATATTGAATAAGAAAAGATTAGTTTCATCTATTCTGGGAAAATAAAGAGGAGGAATGTATTAGAAGGAGGAGTCCAATTGTCTACTGTCATGCTGATCGTCAACCCGTCTTCCGGGAAAGAGTTAGGCAAAATCCATGCGAAGGAAGCAGAGGCCGTTCTCAACGGACGGTTCGACCGTGTCGATGTCCGGTATACGGAGAAGGAATATGACGCGACCGCATTCGCTCGCGAAGCAAGCGAGAAAAAATATGACGCCGTCATCGCGATGGGTGGAGACGGCACCGTCAATGAGGCGATTGCCGGGCTGGCAGAACAGCCGCACCGTCCCACGTTCGGGCTGATCCCGCTTGGAACGGTCAATGACCTGTCTCGCGCGCTCAACATCCCGAGTGATCCTGAACAGGCGATCGCGATGCTCGCTGACGCCGTCACGCACCCGCTCGACATCGGGAAATATGGCGACCGCTACTTCATGAACGTCATCGCAGTCGGCCTGATCGCCGAAGCCGTGGAGGAGGTCAGCGTCGAACAAAAGACGAAACTCGGATCCGTCGCTTATCTGATCGAAGGGTTGAAGGCATTCAAAAATCACAGCCCTTATCCCCTCAGCGTCGAAGCAAAGGAAAAGTCGTGGTCCGGCGAGTCACCGCTCCTGATCGTCTCCTTGACGAACTCAGTCGGCGGTTTCGAGACATTCGCTTCAGAGGCCGAGGTACATGACGGTCTTCTCCACGTCTTCATCATCCATCAACTCGGTTTCTTCGATGCGCTCCAGCTCTTGCCGAAATTGTTGACGGGAAACATGCACGACTCGGACCAGGTCGAGTACTTCACGACTAAAAAGGTTGAAATCAATTCCCCGGAGCGCCTTCCTGTCAACGCGGACGGTGACACCGGCGGCGAACTTCCTGCAACGATCGAAGTACTGCCGCATCATCTTGACGTGTTCGTCCCTGTATCTTGAATACGATATCCGGAAAAGCCGAGCCTGCACGCTCGGTTTTTACATTTTATGGCTATTACAATATATATTATTTAGGCATACTTTTGAAATACAATTGAAATATTATTCTGAAGTAACCCGATGCTATACTTTATTTGTAAAACATGAGTGAAAACATATGCTTTAGAATTAATTTTTATGACACATACATAGATTGTCCAAACTGGTTTTTACATAACTTAGGAGGAATCACAACGATGAAACGCTTTTTGACAACAATGACGATGACAGCAATGATGGTTTCAGGATTCGCTATGACGGGTACAGAAAAGGTTGAGGCAGCGACAATCACGAAAGTTAAAATCATGGACAACGGGCTTCGTGTCCGTGCGGCTGCAAGCACGAAATCGACGGTCGTCGGTGTCGTGAACAAAGGCCAGACATTCAACTATCTTGGAAAATCAGGTTCTTGGACTAAAATTTCATATAAGAACAAGACACGGTACGTCTACACTGCATATACGAAAACATATAAGGCGACTGTCGCATCGAAAGCTTCGAGCGGCTTCATGAAGCCTGCTAGCGGTTCGATCTCGCAAGGCTACGGCAAAGCGAGTGGAGCATATGGCTATACGTTCCATAACGGGATTGATATCGCAGCACCGACTGGGACTTCTGTCTATGCTTCAGCGGCAGGTACGGTCATCACGTCTAAAAACTACGGGGCATATGGCAACTACATCATGATGTCACATACGGTCAACGGTGTCGCTTACACGACAGTCTACGCCCACCTCAATTCACGTGGTGTAAGCGTAGGTGACAAGGTTGCAAAAGGCGAAAAAATCGGAACGGTCGGCAACACTGGAAACTCATTCGGTTCGCATCTCCATTTCGAGATTCACCGCGGCGCCTATATCTACAGTTCTTCGACAGCTGCAAACAGCTTGAACCCGCTCAATTTCTTCTAATTCGTCAAAAACGAAAAAAACGTTCAGGAACCCTTCTCTCTTTTTCGACAGAGTTGAGGGGACCTGAACGTTTTTTGCGTTCTCCAGAAGATATCGTTCGAGGATCCCCGATGTTAATCTCCGTAATGCATTCGCTCAAAATACATATCCCCCTTCATTTTTTCGATTTTTTGTCGATAAGATAGTTAAGACCATATCAAAAATATCAGGGGGTCACCATGAAACATTCAAAAACCCACTCCGTTCGAACACGCCTACTCCTTACGATCAGCCTCATTCTCATGTTTTCCTTTCTCTTCAGCAGCTTCGCCCTGTACTTCAACACGAAGCAGACCGCACTCTCGACATTGAAGAAGAATGCCGAGCAGGACGCGCTCCGTATCTCCCGGACATTCGATATGAATTCCTATCAGAACTTTTTGGACAACCCGACGAAATCAGACACATATACGACGTTACGCGAATCACTGAACGATTTGAGAATACAAAATGGCTTGCTGTATGCATATACGGCTGCCGTTACTTCTGAGGACAAGGTCGTGTTGCTGATCGACGGACTCCCTGAAGATGAGGCCGCCGCCATCAACGAACCTGCTACCGGTGCTGTAGCTGAGGATATGGAGGATGTGCTCAAGGGCCGGACGCATACGACGGACGTGATCGACGATCCAAAGTACGGTCAATATGTCAGTGTATACGTCCCGCTGAAAAACCAATCAAAAGAAATCATCGGAATCCTCGGTGTCGATATCGCGGCACGCGAAGTCGATGCCTTGACCGCAGAACAACTTAGGCAAAACCTTCCACTGTTCGTCGGTCTCCTGCTCCTTCTCCTGATCACGACACTCGGTTTTCTCTACTATGTGCTTGGACGGAAACTCAAGCCTCTCGAAACGCTTCAGTCCGTCGCACAGATGATTGCCGAAGGTCGACTCGATCATGCGGACCAGACCATGAAACACTTACATATTCAAACAAAGGATGAAGTCCATTCGCTGGCTGTTTCAATCAAGCAAATGAATGATATGCTCCGGCTGATGATTGCTGACATCAAGAAGGCGTCCCTGCTCGTCAAGAAGACGAGCCAGTCGATCGACACCAGTACGACGGAAGTACTCGACGGGTCGACGCAAATCGCTCATACGATGTCTGAAATCGCATCTGGCACCGAGAGTCAAACTCAAGTCACCCTTTCACTGACTGACGAAATGCTTGAATTCTCTACCCTCATCCAAAATGCGAGTGATGAAGGAGAGCATGTGAAAAACACGGCAACTTCGATGCGGGCGGTGACAGAACAAGGCAGCTCCCAAATGAAGAAATCCGTCGAGCGCATGAATGCAATTCATGACCAGATCGTCGAGTCGACCGAACAGGTGGAGCAACTTCAAAAACAATCCACCCAGATCCAGTCGCTCGTCACGATCATCCAGGACATTGCCGCACAGACGAATTTGCTGGCCTTGAATGCTGCAATCGAGGCAGCCCGTGCTGGTGAACAAGGAAAAGGATTCGCCGTCGTAGCTGCGGAAGTCAAAACCCTCTCGAACCATGTCGCGACGAGCGTAAGCGAAATTTCCTCGATCATCAGGAGTGTCCAGGAAAACATGAAGACGATGGGGTCACGCTTCACAGGTACGGTGGAAGAAGCGAACTTAGGACAAGCAGAAATAAAAGCAACCTACGTTTCATTCAATGATCTCGCGGAACAGGTAGAAACGGTGGCCTTCTCGACGGACCGGATGAATCAGCAGATGAACCAAGTGCGTCATACCGAGCAGAGAATCCGTTACGCATTGAACGAGATCGCTTCAGTAGCCGAGGAACATACGGCTAGCAACGAAGAGGTTGCCGCTGCCTCGGAGCACATGATCGTCACGATAACGGAATTGAGCGATTTAGTCGATACACTCAACGAGACCTCTTCCTATCTGGAAAATCGTACGATGAGATTCGAGCTCTAACCTTTCCAGCGCTTCATCAGAGACAAAACACACTCACTTCCCTGCTCAATTGCTTTCGTCACAAGGTACGGCCTCTCGTTCAACGAGCAGTCTGCCTGATGACGGGAGCATCTTTGCATTATGCATCATTTTGCGTGCATCGTTCAGACAAGAGTGGTACGGTGTACAAAAAGGAGGGATTGGATGCATTTTTCCAGATTAGTGTTCGCTAGTTCCCTGCTCATACTCGGTGGATGTAGCGTTGCTCCGACGCCAGAAGAGCGGCTCGACGACTATATCGCCCTTTGGCAAAATGAGAAGTTCAGCCAGATGTATAAGGAATTCGTCTCGCAGGAGACGATTGATGCTTACGGTAAGGATGGGATGGTGACACGTTCCGAAAAGCTCTTCAGTGACCTTGAAATCGATGATATCGATGTCACGAGGCGTGGTGAAATCACGGAAAAAGACGGAACAGCGACGGCACAGGTCAATGTCAAGTTCAAGACGATTGCCGGACCCGTTTCCTTCAAGCAGGAGGTCCGCCTCGTCGAGGAGGAAAAATCGGGTGAAGAGAACTGGTACGTCGACTGGAATCCGTCGCACCTCTTCGAAAAACTTGAGGCAGATGATAAAGTGCAGCTCTCGTTCTCCCCTGCGGCGCGTGGAGAGATCACGGACCGTAACGGGAATAAGCTTGCAGCGCCGGGTCGAGGTTACGAGGTCGGACTGGTCGCCGGAGCAAAAGCAGAGCTGATCGCGTCCGTCGCGAAGGACCTTGGCATTTCGACCGACGCGGCCGTGAGTGCACTGGAAGCCGATTGGGTACAGGACGGCCAGTTCGTCCCGCTAAAGACGTTGCCACCCGCTAAAAAATCGCTCGCCGAAAGACTCGAGAAGAAAGGCGCCGTCGTCAAGGAGACGGCTGTCCGCGACTACCCTTACGGAAAGTCCCTCTCCCACCTGATCGGCTACACCGGTGCCGTGACGGCAGAGGATCTTGAGAAGAACAAAGACTACAGATCGAATGACACGATCGGCAAACGCGGACTCGAGCAGGTGCTCGATGAGCGCTTGCGCGGCGAATCAGGTGTTTCCATCGTGATCAACAAGAAGGATGCGGACGCAGTGACCGTCGCCGAGACGTCAGCGAAGGAAGGCGAATCCATCGCGTTGACGATCGACGCCGAATTGCAGAAGAGAACATATGCCGAGATGAAGGAAGATCCGGGTGCCGCAGCAGCCGTCGATCCATCTACCGGTGAGACGCTCGCGCTCGTCAGCTCACCCGGCTTCGATCCGTCCGTCTTCACCGGAGGCGTCTCGCGCAAGCAACTCGGCCAGCTCGAGACGGATCCGGACAAACCCTTGCTCAATCGTTTCAGCAGCGCTTTCGCTCCGGGTTCGACACAAAAGCCATTGACTGCCGCGATCGGTCTGACCGCAAGCAAGCTCGATCGCGAAAAGGCGTATGACATCGACGGTCTGAAATGGAAGAAGGACGGATTCACCGTGACGCGTATCCACGAGACACCGGACCCGGTCAATCTGCGGAACGCGCTCGTCTTCTCCGATAACATCTACTTCGCGAGGGCTGCCCTTGAAATCGGGAAGGACGACTTCGTCGACGGACTCGGATCGTTCGGCTATGGTGAGAAGCTGCCCTATGTTTATCCGCTGCGTCCTTCCCAAGTATCGAATGACGGGAAAATCAACACGGAAGGGCAACTGATGGACACGTCGTACGGACAGGGACAGATGCTGACGAACATCCTGCACCTCGCCTCGATGTATGAGGTGTTCCTGAATGACGGAACGATCTATCGACCGACGCTCCTTCTCGACGAGGAGAAGGGACGTATCTATAAGGAAGGACTGCTGTCAAAAGCCGATGCTACGTTGCTGCGCCAAGACCTGCGCGCCGTCGTCACGGACGGCTATGATCTCCCTGCTGACATCGAGGAGGTCGACGTCTCCGGCAAGACCGGCACGGCGGAACTGAAAACGAGTGCCGAAGAAAAAGGACAAGAGAACGGCTTCTTCGTCGGTTATGACGACGAGAATCCGAAGCTTTTGATCGCGATGATGATCGAGAGCGTCAACGAAGGCGAGCGGGGCAGTCCGTATGTATCGGGACTCGTCGCGAACGTGCTCGCTTCACAGAAGGAGTGATTGGATGATAGTTCGGATGATGGTCTCAAGCGACACCCCGGCACTCGACAGGCTCGCGGAGGCGACTTTTTTGCATCACCAGAAGTTGCTCCCGGAAGAGTTCGATTCATCCGCCCCGCCTCCCGACAGCGCAGACTGGATGTCATCGAACGTCATATGCCTCGTCGCTGAATCCGAAGGCGTCATCAACGGCTATTTGAAAGCGAAAGCCGTCGACGCCGGAAAGAATCGCTTGTTCCGCAAGAAGCTCATTTTGATGATCGATGACCTCGGTGTCTCTCCGGACGCCCGACGTGAAGGAACGGGCACAATTTTGCTCGAGGCGGCTGAAATGTATGCCAAGGAACATGGATTTGCCGAAGTCCGCTTGAGCGTCTGGACCGACAACAGCGGTGCAATTCGATTTTACGCCGCAAACGGCTATCAGCCGCTCCGGACGACTTTACGAAAATCACTTTAGACAAAGAGAAGGGAAGAAAGGCATGCCGCCTCTCTTCCCTTCTTCGTATTCACTTGATTTCAATCCGTTTATTCTTGATCGCCCCTTCAGACTTAGGAAGCTTGATATGCAAGAGACCGTTCTCGAGCTTCGCCTCAATCAAGTCCTCGTTGACATCCTCGAGATAGAGGCTTCGCTCCATCGAGGAGAGCTTCCGTTCCCGGTGGAGGTAGTTGCCCTTCTCCTCCTTCGTCTCTTCCTCATGCTTCGCCTTGATCAGAAGCTGCCCTTCCTTATACTCGAGTTGGATATCCTCCTTATTCATGCCGGGGAGTTCTGCATCGACGACATATTCCTTCTCGTTATCGATGACATCGAGCTTGAACGAGTCGTGCTTCAGATTGCGTGGCCAGAAGTCTTTCTCGAACAAGTCATCCATCCAGTCAGAGAATTTCATGACCTCATTGCCTTTCTGCTTCTCCCCATCGCGATGGGACGGTGTCAATCCTGCCATTTCCGACTCCTCCTTCAGCGTAAGCACCTTCTCTACACTAAAATTGTAAGTCTGGAATCAATTCGTTTCAATAGTTTTTTTACAACTATTTGACATTCATTTATAACATCATCACCCTCCTAATTCACGGTCGTCGCTTTGCGTGCTGCGACCAGAAGTTCGATTTCCGCCCGTCGCCCCTCTTCGAGCAACTCGACGATCTTGCTACCGACGATCACTCCGGAAACGTGTCTGCTTACCTCCCGGACATGGTCAGGCGTCGAAATCCCAAATCCGGCAAGAACCGGGACAGGACTGAACGCCTCGATCGCTTTCAAATGTGCTTCAAGATCACCTGAGAACGTGTTCCTGCCGCCCGTCGTTCCGTTGACCGTCACCGCGTAGAGGAATCCTTCGCTCGACTGTGCGATTTGTTCGAGCCGCTCGCGCGGGCTCGTCAGGCTTGCGAGCTGGATCAATGCGACGCCACGCCGGTCGGCACCGTCGAAGAGGATGCGCCCTTGCTCAAGCGGAAGATCGGGAATGATCAGCCCGTCGACGCCTGCTGAAGCACACGCGTCAAAGAAGTGATCGACGCCGAGTTGCAGGACAGGATTCAAGTAGGTCATCAAGATGAGCGGAATGTGGACGTCTTGACGAATCCGCTCGATTTGAGCAAGCAAGCCCTCGAGTGTCGTCCCTTCGGCAAGCGCACGCTGGCCCGCCTTCTGGATGACGGGTCCGTCTGCGACGGGGTCTGAGAACGGGACGCCGATCTCGATCGCAGTGGCTCCAGCCTCTTCCAGAAAGGTGAGGATTCCGCCGAGTTTGTCCAGTCCGCCGTCTCCTCCCATGATGTAAGGTATGAACGCTTTTTCACCTCTATCAGTCACAGTGCGAATCGCTTGTTCAAGTCTCATCCTTTCTCCTCCATTCTGTCCCGGACGGACGCGACATCCTTATCCCCTCGCCCTGAGAGGCAGATGACAACGATTTCGTCCTGATTCATCTTTCCTGCAAGTTCAGTCGCATACGCTATGGCGTGGGCCGATTCGAGTGCCGAAATGATTCCTTCCTTACGAGCCAGCATCTTGAACGCGGCGAGCGCCTCGTCGTCCGTCACGGCATGGTATCGTACCCGTTCGATGTCCTTGAGCAAACTATGCTCCGGGCCGACGCCCGGATAATCAAGACCTGCCGAGATGGAATGCGCCTCAAGGATTTGTCCGTTTGCGTCCTGCAGGACATGCATCATCGCCCCGTGCAACACCCCGACCTCACCTTTCGTCAACGTCGCGGCGTGCTTGTCCGTCTCGACTCCGCTGCCGGCCGCCTCGATACCGTACAGGGCGACCTCGTCGTCGAGGAAGGGATGGAACATGCCGATCGCGTTGCTCCCCCCGCCGACACAGGCGACGATCGCGTCCGGCAGACGTCCTTCCATATCAACGATTTGCCGGCGTGTCTCCTTGCCGATCACTGCCTGCAGATCCCGGACGATTTCCGGGAACGGATGCGGACCGAGCACACTTCCCATCAGGTAATGCGTGTCCTCGACGTTCGCGACCCAGTAGCGAAGCGCTTCGTTGACCGCATCCTTGAGCGTCCGGCTGCCTTGTGTGACCGGAACGACGGTCGCGCCGAGCAGCTCCATCCGGAATACGTTCAACTCCTGACGTTTGACGTCCTCCTCGCCCATGAAGATGACACATTCGAGCCCGAGCAGTGCGCAGACCGTCGCCGTCGCGACACCGTGCTGTCCTGCTCCAGTCTCAGCGACGACCTTTCGTTTGCCCATCTTTTCGGCGAGCAGTGCCTGTCCGACCGTGTTGTTGATCTTATGGGCACCGGTATGGTTCAGATCCTCCCGTTTGAGATAGATTTTCGCGCCACCGGCATGACGCGTCAACTGTTCCGCGAAATAGAGGGGGCTCTCGCGTCCGACATAGTTTTTCAACAGATCATCGAGCCGTTCACGGAACGCCTCATCCTCCTGCGCCTCCCGGTATGCTTGTTCGAGCTCGATCACGGCTTGCATCAGCGTCTCCGGTACGTATCTTCCGCCGTATTTCCCGTATTGTCCCAATCGATCTGGTTGTGCGTATGCCATCGTCATCTTCCTCTCACTGATTGAATGAATGCTTCCATCTTCTGCTCATCCTTCATCCCATTCGTCTCGATTCCGCTCGAGACGTCCACGCCGAACGGACTGTACCGCTCGATCGCCTGACTGACGTTTCCCGGTGTCAATCCTCCTGCAATGAAGGCCTGTTCCGTCCCAGTCAATTTCGTTTCCCAGTCGAACGTCGTGCCGCTTCCGGCGACAGCTGAATCGTAAAGCACAAGCTTCGCCCGGCTGCTCCTCACGTCTGATTCACTCCGCAGCGCCTCGATGACCGGGATGCCGAGCTCGAAAAGCGTCTCTTCGATTTTCCCGTGAAGCTGAATCAGGTCGAGACCGGCTTGATGAACGGCCTGCTCGACTTCCTTGCGTTCCGGTTCGACGAACACCCCGACGACCTTCACCTCCACCGGTACCAATCGCCTGAGCTCAGCTGCCTGCTCAAACGTGACGCGTCTCGTGCTTGGCGCGAAGACGAATCCGATATAATCGACTCCGAGCCCGACGGCTGCGAGGATGTCCTGCTCCCGCGTCAAACCGCAAAATTTGATCTTCGTCATGAGTGACCTCTGACGGCACGGATGAACGTGCCGGGATCACTCGCCCGCATCAGCGTCTCTCCGATCAGGATGGCGTCCGCCCCTGCCTCCTTTAGGCGAAACGCCACTTCGACTTCCTTGATTCCACTCTCACTGACGTAACGGATACCGGGCTTTCTCTGCTTGAGCAGACGTTCAGATGTCGCCAGGTCGATCGAGAACCGTTTCAGGTCGCGGTTGTTGATGCCGATGATCCGCGCCCCGGCCGACTCTGCGCGTCGCAGTTCCGCTTCGTCATGCACCTCGACGAGCACTTCGAGTCCGGAGACGGTCGCATAGTCGAACAGTTCACGGAGTGCCTTGTCGTCGAGGACAGCGACGATCAACAGGATCATGCTTGCTCCGTTTCGTCTCGCGAGGTCGATCTGCACACGGTCGATGATGAAATCCTTGCACAGAACCGGTATATCGACCGCCTCCGAGACGGCCCTCAGATCCTTCATCGAACCTTTGAAGTACGTCTCGTCGGTCAGGACCGAGATGACCGTCGCCCCGCCTTCCTCGTATCGTTTCGCCTGTTCGACCGGGTCGATATCAAGTTTTATCGCACCTTTCGAAGGAGACGCCCTCTTGATCTCCGCGATGACGGACAGTTCCTGTTCACCGAGCGCGTCATGAATCGTTTGCTTCGTTTTTCTTACTCCAGGTGATTCTTGCAGGTCCATCTTCAGCCGTTCGACTTCATCCCGTTTCGTCTCGATGATTCTCTCTAACGTGTTCATCCCGTCGCCTCCTTCGAATCATTCTGCAGTTGCTCGAGCTTACGCAACGCGTTGCCTGTGTCGATGCTTTCTGCCGACCGTCCCACTCCCTCTGCGATCGTCTTGACTGCGCCGTTTGCGAACAGCCCGATCCCGGCATTGAAAAGTACCGTATCCCGGTATGGTCCGCGTTCCCCATGAAGCACGTCGAGCAGGATTTCCGCATTCTGTAATGCGTCTCCTCCTTTGACAGCTTCGAGCGTAGCGCTCCGTAATCCGACTTCTTCCGGTCGGATCGAGAAACGTTTCATTTCGTCGCCTTCGAGCAGTACCAGCTGATTTTCTCCCGCAAGCGAAGCTTCGTCCATTCCGCATGCGCCGTGAAGGATGACTGCCCGTTCACGTCCGAGGCGGTGCAGGGCGAGCGCCATATGTTCAAGCAGATCCTCGCGATACACACCGAGCAGCTGTGTCCGTACAGCGACCGGATTCGTCAACGGGCCGACGAGATTGAAAATCGTCGGAACGCCGAGTTCGCGCCGGACTTGCTGGACCCGTCTCGTTCGCGGATGCAGATTCTGTGCGAACAGGAAGGCGAGCCCGTCGCGCTCCAGCTGCTCGATCAGCCTGTTCGCCGGTAAATCGAGCGGGACACCGAGCGCCTCGAGGACATCCGCGCTTCCCGACCGGCTCGAGACGCTGCGGTTCCCATGTTTCGCGACCCCTACCCCAGCTCCTGCAAGGACGAAGGCTGCCGTCGTGCTGACATTGAACGAGTGTGTTCCGTCGCCGCCCGTTCCGCAGTTATCCATGAAGTCGCCGCTGACCGGCAACGGGACGGCTGCTTCCCGTAAGGCGCCTGCGAGTCCCGCAAGCTCCTCCGGCGTCTCCCCCTTCGCCTTGAGTGCAGTCAGGAACGCCGCGATTTCCGTCATCTTACGTTCCTCAGTGAGCAGTTCGTGAGCTGCCTGCCGCATCTCTTCCTCCCGGAGCGAACGGCCGGATGTCAAAAGGTTGATGTAGTCCTTCATTTCATTTCCTCCTTCGTGATCGTGATGAATCGTTCAATCATTTTCAAACCATAGGGTGTGCCGATCGATTCCGGGTGGAACTGGATGCCGTATGTCGGATGGTTCACGTGTTCGAACGCCATCACGAGACCGTCCTTCGTCTCCGCCGTGACCTTGAGTGTTTCGGGAAGGGAGGTCCGTTCGACGATCAGCGAATGGTAGCGCATCACCTCTATTTGCTCAGGCAGGCTTTCGAGAAGACCACCGGCGTGACGAATCTCTGATGTCTTGCCGTGCATCACCGTCGGCGCATGGATGATGTTTCCGCCGAACGCCTGCCCGATTGCCTGATGTCCGAGACAGACACCGAGTATCGGCACGATTCCTGAAAAACGGCGGATCAGCGGCACGATATTCCCGGCATCCTCAGGCCTTCCCGGTCCGGGAGAGATTATGATCCCGTCCGGTGCCAGCGCTTCGATTTCCTGGACGGAACAGGAATCATTTCGGATGATTTCCACTTCATCGAAACTCGAGGCGTACTGATACAGGTTGTAGGTGAAGGAATCGTAGTTGTCGATCAATAGAATCATCTTCCCACCTCGAGCAGCGCTTTCGCCTTGTTCAGCGTCTCCTCATATTCGGCAGCAGGATCCGAGTCGTAGACGATGCCTGCCCCTGCTTGGACCGAAGCCCTTCCTCCCTTGATTACCATCGTCCGGATTGCAAGGGCGAAGTCGATGTCTCCCCGAACATCGAAGTAACCGACTGCCCCGGCATAGACTTCCCGTTTCAAGTGCTCATACCGATCGATCAGTTCCATCGCCCGGATTTTCGGCGCCCCAGACACTGTCCCGGCAGGCAGACAAGCGATCAACGCGTCCGCTCCCGTCATCCCTTCCCTCAGCTCCCCCTCGACGACCGAGACGAGGTGCATCACATGGCGAAACTTTTCGATCTCCATCTTTTTCGGAATGTGGATACTGCCAATCTCGCTGACCCGCCCCAGGTCGTTCCGCCCGAGATCGAGCAACATCAAGTGCTCCGCTCGTTCTTTCGGATCCGCTGCGAGTTCGGTCGCATACTCGGCGTCCCGCTGTTCATCCCGACCGCGCGGTCTCGTTCCGGCAATCGGATTCGTCGTCAAGCGTCTCCCGCGTACCGTGACGAGGCTCTCCGGCGAGGCACCGATGACCGTCACCTCTCCAAGGTCGATGTAGAAGAGATAGGGGCTCGGATTCGCTCTTCTCAGTTGACGATAGAAGTGGAACGCGTCTCCCTTGAACGTCGCGTCAAGTCGCTGCGACAGGACGAGCTGGAAAATCTCACCGTCCCGGATATCCTCCTTCACCTGCTCGACGAGTGACAAAAAATCGCTTTTCCGCGTCCGGTGTTCGTAGTGGAGCGACTCGATCGGCTGTTCCATCATCACCTCGACCGGTCTCAATATGTCCTCCTTCATCTCATCGAGGAAAGCCTTCATCTTCTGTGTATCCCGTTCACCCCCGATCGAGGAGTAGAGGAGGTGCACACGGTGCTCATGATGATCGTACAAGACGACCTTGTCGTAGACTGACAGCAGGGCGTCCGGCAACTGCCGGTCCGACTCCGGCGCCTCACCGATCTGTTCGTAGGCGCGGATCATGTCATAGCCGACGTAGCCGATTGCTCCACCGATGAAGGGGAGATCTGATTGCGGCGTGTGCCTGCGGACGAACGCTTCGATCAAACGGACCGGATCATTCCCTTCGAGCGTTTCGACCACCCCGTCCCGGTCCGCCGTCACGACCCCATCGTCCGCTTTGAGCGTACAGACCGGATCGAGACCGATGATCGAGTAGCGTCCTGTCGTCTTGTCCGAGCTCTCGAGCAGGCATTTCCGTTTTCCTCCCAGCCGGTTGTAGATGACGATCGGTGTCAGTTCATCCCCGTCGATCACCAACTGCTCGATCAGCAATTGTTCTGCGTGTTCCATCCTTCTCTCTCCCTTCAACAAAAAAGTCCTCCGTCCAGCATGATTGCCAGGACGGAGGACGATTGCTCGCGGTGCCACCTCTCGATTGGACGGCATAAACCGCCCCACTCATTCCGATGCATCGCAAAAGCGGGACATCGTATCCAGGTAACGGTGGAAGCCGTCAGCGCCTACTACTTTTCAACGCCGCTCTCATGAGTCCATTCACGGAGCCGCCGCCGTACCGAGGTCTCACCACTCCTCAGCTCTCTTTGACAGGGCATGCGCCGTTACTACTCTCATTCAACGATTTCTTATATTCGCTTGGACGACAAAAAGGTCTCCGCGCCCAATATGCGTTTCGCATAAAGGACGGGAGACCCGCGGTACCACCTTCATTGACTCGATTGAGAGTCCACTTGACCGGACCGGTTCGCACCTGATCCGCGCCCTAGATAACGGTAGGGAACCGCCAGAGCCTACTATCGTTTCGGTCTGGAGCTCAGAAGCCCATTCACCTGTTTCCCGATACTGATTCACACCACCCATCAGCTCTCTTGAATCGTTCCGCAAGCTACTCTTCTTCGTCGTCGCTTTGTCGTATTGTAATTGTCATCCATCTTATCGTGCTGGAAATCCAATGTCAATCGTTTTGTCGAAATTTTTCGTCAAGTACGTTCAGTAGAGCGAGACTTGGTTCGAATCGATCGATTCGAGCGATTGCTTGACCGTCTGAAGGAACTGCCCGGCGACGAGCCCGTCGAGGACGCGATGGTCGATCGACATGCACAGGTTGACCATGTCTCGCGCAGCAAACATCCCGTTGACCCAGACAGGCCGCTTGACGATCGATTCGACAGAGAGGATCGCTGCTTGCGGGAAGTTGAGGATCGGCGCGGATTGGATCGACCCGAACGAGCCCGTGTTGTTGACGGTGAACGTGCCCCCCTGCATGTCCTTCGACGTCAGGCGGCCGGCTTGCGCCCGCTTACCGTAGTCGTCGATGGTCCGGGCGAGACCCTTGATGCTGAGCTCATCCGCATTCTCGATGACAGGCACGAACAGCGCGTCCTGGGTCGCGACGGCAAGCGACAGGTTGATCGCCTTTTTCTGGATGATTTTATCCCCTGCCCACTGCGAGTTCATGATCGGATATTTCTTCAGTCCCTCGACGATCGCCTTCATGAAGAAAGGCAGGAACGTCAATTTGACGCCTTCCTGGTTATAGAACGCATCCTTGTGACGGTTGCGCGCCTCGACGAGGTTCGTCACGTCGACTTCGATCATCATCCAGGCATGAGGCGCCTCGTGCTTCGAGCGGACCATGTTCTGTGCGATCGCCTGACGGACACCCGCCGTCGGGATCTCGATGTCGCCTTGCTGCGTTTCGATTGCCGGGCTTTGAGGACGCGGTTCGTCTTTCGTCGTCACAGGAGCAGGAATGTTCTGTGCCGCGGCCTGCGACTTTTCTGCCGGCATCTCCTTCTCAGCCGGCACCCCGATCTCGATCGCGCGCAGGACATCCTTACGCGTGATGCGTCCGCCCGTACCTGTGCCGTCGAGGCGTTCGAGGTCGATCCCGTGTTCTGCCGAAAGTTTCAGAACGGCCGGAGAATAACGTTTCTTCATCGATTGATCCGGTACTTCGACGTGCGTCTCTTGTTTCGGTTCGATCGTCTCGGTCGCCGCGACTTCGATAGCTCCGCCTTCAACCTTGAGCGTGACGATCGCCTCCCCAACCGACAGCGTGTCGCCCTCCTCGGCAAGGAGAGATTCGATCACTCCGTCGAACGACGACGGCACTTCCGCCGTCACCTTGTCGGTGATGACTTCCGCGATCGGGTCATATTTCTTGACGGTATCGCCCGGCTTGACGAGCCATAGCGAGATCGTCCCTTCCGTTACGCTTTCGCCGAGCTGCGGCATCGTTAGCGTCTCTAGTTTCATGAAGAGTCCCCCTCAATACGCAGCGAGCGTGCGCAGCTTTTCTTCGATTTTCTCGCTCGACACCATGAAGAACTTCTCCATCGTCGGCGCATATGGCATGGATGGAACGTCCGGTCCGCAAAGTCGTTCGATCGGTGCATCGAGGTCGAACAACGCTTCTTCCGCGATGATCGCCGACACTTCGCTCATGACGCTTCCTTCCTTATTGTCTTCCGTGACGAGCAATACTTTCCCCGTCTTCTTCGCTGCTTCGACGACTGCGCTCTTATCGATCGGATAGACCGTACGAAGGTCGAGGACATGGACGCTGACACCTTCCTTCTCGAGCCGGCTTGCTGCATCAAGTGCCATCTGGACACAAAGCCCATACGTGATGACTGTGACATCTTCGCCTTCACGTTTGACGTCTGCCTTTCCGATTTCGACCGTGTAGTCGCCGTCCGGTACTTCTCCTTTGAGGAGGCGATACCCGCGCTTGTGTTCGAAGAATAGGACCGGGTCATTCGAACGGATTGCCGCCTTAAGCAGACCTTTCGCGTCGTATGGATTCGACGGGATGACGATCTTCAATCCCGGTGTCGAATTGAACATCGCCTCGACGGACTGGGAATGGTAAAGCGCTCCGTGGATTCCGCCGCCAAACGGCGCGCGGATGACGATCGGACACGTCCAGTCGTTGTTCGAGCGGTAGCGGATCTTTGCGGCCTCACTGACGATTTGGTTGACGGCCGGCATGATGAAGTCCGCGAATTGCATCTCTGCGATCGGTCGCATGCCGTACATGGCTGCCCCGATCCCGACGCCTGCGATCGCGCTCTCAGCGAGCGGCGCATCGATGACGCGGTCTTCACCGAACTGTTCGAGCAATCCTTGCGTGGCGCGGAAGACTCCTCCGCGTACCCCGACGTCCTCGCCGACGACGAAGACCGTGTCGTCGCGCTCCATCTCCTCGCGGATTGCACTGTTGATCGCTTCAATCAAACTGAGTGTCGTCATTTCACATCCCCCTCATCATACACATAGCGCAAAGTGTTCTCCGGTGCATCGTATGCTGCAGCCTCGGCATATGCGGTCGCTTCGTCGACTTCCTTCTCGAGCATGTCGCTGATTGCTTGTGCCTGCTCTTCCGTCATCACACCCATCGTGATCAACTTGTCACGGAAAAGCTTGACGCCGTCGCGTGCTTTGAGGGCTTCAAGCTCTTCAGCCGAACGATACGATTTGTCATCATCATCCGACGAGTGCGGCACGAGGCGCTCGACCTCGGCTTCGATCAACGTCGGACCTTCACCGCGCAGTCCGCGCTCGCGCGCTTCCTTGACTGCCGCGTAGACCGCGAGCGGATCCGTCCCGTCGATCGTCACGCCTGGCATACCGTAACCGATCGCGCGGTCCGAGACGTGTTTCGCTGACAGCTGCTTCGAGAGCGGGGTCGAGATGGCATATTTGTTGTTCTCACAGAACAGGATGACAGGGAGCTTATGGATGCCGGCAAAGTTCGCGCCTTCATGGAAGTCACCTTGGTTCGAGGATCCTTCGCCGAACGAGACGTACGCGACGAGCGGTTCCTTCTTCATCTTCGCAGCAAGCGCGATTCCGACTGCATGCGGTACCTGCGTCGTGACCGGACTCGATCCGGTGACGATGTTCAGCTTGCGCGACCCGTAATGTCCAGGCATCTGGCGCCCGCCAGAGTTCGGATCCTCCGCCTTCGCGAATGCTGACAGCATGATGTCTCGTGACGTCTGTCCGAAGTGAAGGACGACACCGAGATCCCGGTAATAGGGCAGGATGTAATCCGTTCCTTTCTCAAGCGCATATGCCGCACCGACTTGTGCCGCTTCTTGTCCCTGGCATGAGACGAGGAAGGGAATCTTCCCTGCGCGATTCAGTTTCCAGAGCCGTTCATCGATTTTCCGGGCACGCACCATCGTCTCGTACATCGTGATGGCATCTTGCTCCGTCAATCCGAGTTCGACGAGTTCCTTGAATTCGATCTTTTCCATCTTGTTGTCCTCCTTAATCATGCATGGATAGCCAGTCCGTCGACAGCAAGTGCCGCTTCGCCGAACGCCTCTGCGAGTGCCGGATGCGGGTGGACGAGCTGTCCTACCTCCCATGCCGTCGCGTTCAAGACGAGAGCGAGCCCGCCTTCACTGATCAGTTCCGTTGCTTTTGGTCCGACGATATGCACGCCAAGCAGGTCATCCGTCGCCTTATCCGAGATGAGCTTGATGAAGCCGTTCGCTTCCCCTTCGATTCGTGCTTTTCCGAGACCGTTGAAGTTGAACGTCCCGACTTTGACGTCGATGCCTGCCGCTTTCGCTTCGTCTTCCGTCAAACCGACCGATGCCGCTTCCGGGACGCTGTAGATGCAACGCGGGATGAACGGATAGTTGAGCGGGGTCGTCGTTCCATGAATGATTGCTTCGACTGCTTTCGCGCCTTCGGCTGACGCGACGTGCGCGAGCTGCAGACGTCCTATGACGTCACCGATCGCGAACATGTGGTTCTCCTTCGTCCGGAAGTCGTCATCGACTTGGATGAAGCCGTTCTCGACGACGACATTCGTGTTCTCGAGTCCGATCCCTTCGACGTTCGCAAGTCGCCCGATCGCGACGAGCAGCTTGTCTGACGCAAGCGTCTCGAGTTCACCGTTACGTTCGACGTCGATCGCAACTCCTGTCTCCGTGATTTTGAAGCTGTCGCTCTTAGCGCCTGCACTCGTCAGGACGCGGACGCCCCGCTTCTTGAGCTGACGCGCCACTTCCTTGCTGACCGCCTTATCTTCCGTCGGAAGCAGGCGATCGCCATATTCGACGACCGTGACGTCGACGCCGAAATCGACGAGCATAGATGCCCATTCGACTCCGATGACTCCCCCGCCGATGATCGTGATCGATTTCGGCAGTTCCGTCATATTGAGCGCCTCATCCGAGCTCAGAACGTATTCCGAATCGAACGACAGGCCGCTAAGCGGACGAGGGCGTGATCCGGTCGCGATGATCAACTGGCGCGGCAGGATCAGTTCGCCTTCCCCTTCTTCCGGCTCGACGCTGATCGTACCGGGCATCGGAGAGAAGATACTCGGCCCGAGGATCGATCCCCTGCCATGGAAGACATCTATCTTTCCTTTTTTCATCAAATGTTTGATTCCGGATTCGAGTCCGTCTATGATTTCCTGTTTACGCGCCTGTACCGCTTCGAAGCGCAAAAATGATTCTGGAACTTCCACCCCGTATGTAGCGGCATGCTTGACGGTCTGGAAGACAGCCGCCGACTTCAGCAATGCCTTGGACGGGATACAGCCACGGTGCAGACATGTTCCTCCGAGCTTCCCTTGTTCGACGATCGCGACGCTCTTGCCTCCTTGCGCCGCATGAATCGCCGCTACGTATCCGCCCGGTCCGCCGCCTAGAACGACGATGTCGTATTCTCTAGCCATCTCGTTTCGCCTCCATATTCTTTCGCCTCTTCCTCACCGCGCAGGACGCGGAGCACACCTTCAGACAATGCGCGCAGCTCATCCTCTCCAGGAATCCGGACGACGGATCCGAGGTAGCTGATGCGCTCCTCGATCATCTTCATCAACAGATCACTGTAGGCAAGCCCTCCGGTCAGGATGATGGCATCCACTTTTCCGGCGAGCACCGCTCCCTGAGCAGCGATCTCTTTCGCGATCCGGTATCCCATCGCTTGATAGAGGGATAGGGCCTGCTCATCACCCGCTTCGATGCGGCGTTCGATTTCGAGTGCGTCAAAGGTGCCGAGATGTGCGACGAGTCCGCCGCCACCGACGATTTTGTGCTTCATCTCGCCAACTTTATACTTGGTACTATAACATAGTTCTACTAGTTGACCAACAGGCAGACTGCCTGCCCGTTCCGGCGAAAACGGACCTTCCCCGTCAAGTCCGTTATTGACGTCTACCACTTTTCCCCCGATGTGGGCTCCGACCGTGATGCCGCCTCCCATGTGCGCGACGATCAGACGTAGCTCCTCATACGGCACCCCGGTCTCTTTTGCGTATCTCTTTGAGACCGCCTTCTGATTCAAGGCATGGAAGATGCTCTTCCGCTCAATTTCCGGCATACCGGTCAGACGGGCGACAGGCGCGAGTTCGTCGACGACGACAGGATCGACGATATACGCCTTCGCACCGATAGCAGCACCGATCTCACTCGCGATCAATCCGCCCATGTTCGAAGCGTGCATGCCGAATGTCCCTTCAAGCAGATCCTTTTTCATCGTCTCGTTGACTTCGTACGTGCCGCTGACGAGCGGCTTCAGGAGACCGCCGCGCCCTACGACCGCGGTAAGCGCTTTCAATTCGACGCCTTCTTCTTCGAGAAGCGCGAGGACGACCCCGCGTCGCATCTCCAGCTGCTTCGGAAGCGGTCCGGTGACCGCTTCCGCTGGATGGCGCAACGTCTTCGTAAATACTTGATTCTCCCCTTCGAACAACCCGACTTTCGTCGATGTCGATCCAGGATTGATCGCAAGAATCCGTTCGCTCATGGTTTCCTCCCCTTATCCGCGTGATCCGAGGATGTTTTTGTCACGGCGCAGGAACTGGCTGCGCGCGCTGCGCATCGTCGCGATACGCTCCTCAGCCATCTTCTCTGCTGCGCGGTAGGTCGGCAGGTGGTCGCGTTTCGCAATCTCGAATACCTTCTCGACTGCGTCGTATACCATCTCGACCTTCTTCATCGCCCGTTCACGATTGTATCCGTCGAGCTCGTCTGCGACGTTGATGACGCCTCCAGCGTTGATGACGAAGTCTGGTGCGTAGAGGATGCCGCGCTCTTCAAGCAGGTCTCCGTGACGGTCTTCCTTCAGCTGGTTGTTCGCAGCTCCGGCAATGACTTTCACTTTGAGTTGCGGGATCGTTTCGTCGTTCAACGTCGCACCGAGTGCGCATGGCGCGAAGATGTCCGCTTCGACCGCGTAGATGTCTTCCGGAGCGACGACGAGTGCACCGAATGCCTCCTCCGCACGGCGGAGCGCATCCTGGTTGATGTCCGTGACGACTAGGCGTGCACCTTCTTCATGTAGGTGGCGGCAAAGGTTGAAAGCGACGTTCCCGACGCCCTGAATCGCGACAGTCTTGCCGGCGAGCGAATCCGTTCCGAATGCTTCCTTCGCAGCAGCCTTCATTCCGCGGTATACGCCGTATGCAGTGACCGGAGACGGGTTTCCGCTCGATCCGAAAGCCGGGCTGACGCCTGTGACGAAGTCCGTTTCCATGTGGATGTAGTCCATATCGGCGACCGTCGTGTTGACGTCTTCCGCCGTGATGTAGCGACCGTTCAACGATTGGACGTAGCGGCCGAATGCACGGAACAGGGCTTCTGACTTCTGCGTCTTCGCGTCTCCGATGATGACCGCCTTGCCACCGCCAAGATTGAGACCTGCAGCCGCATTCTTGTACGTCATGCCCTTCGCGAGTCGGAGAGCGTCGATCAACGCCTCTTCGTCCGACGCGTAGTTCCACATGCGGAGTCCGCCAAGAGCCGGTCCGAGCGTCGTGTCGTGGATGGCGATGATCGCCTTGAGACCTGATACTTTATCATGGCAGAATACGACTTGCTCGTAGTCCTCCATCTCCATCGTCTCGAAAATGCTGAACCGTGATTCTACGTTTGTTTCGACCATTTGAGATTCCTCCTCAAGTATGTTGCTTCATTGTTTTTTTAGATTGTGCGTTGAGCAACGCGAATGCGAGCGAATAAAGTTTCGCTTCTGCCGTGTCCGCCCGGCTCGTCAATACGACCGGTGCCTTCGCTCCTATCAGGATCGCCGCGACTGAAGCGTGTGCGAAGTACATCAGCGACTTGTAGATGACGTTCCCGACCTCGATTTGCGGCACGACGAGCAGGTCAGCCTGCCCCGCGACTTCCCCAGTAAGTCCCTTTTGTTCCGCGGCTGCAAGATTGACCGCGTTGTCGAGTGCGAGCGGCCCGTCGACGATGCAGTCTTTGATCTGCCCCCGTCGGTTCATCTGCGTCAACAATGCCGCATCGACAGTCGCCTGCATCGTCGGATTGACGACCTCCACTGCAGCGAGGATGGCGACTTTCGGCATCTCGTAACCGATGGCGCGAAGAGCTGAAACCCCATTCCCAATGATGTGGACCTTGTCTTCGAGCGTCGGCGAGATATGGATCGCCGCGTCGGTCAGTCCGATGGCCCGGTCCCTTCCCGGCACCTCGAACAACGCGACGTGAGATAGGACGTCCCCCGAACGCAATCCTGTCTCCTTGTTCAATACGGCCTTCATGAATGTCGCGGTCGGAACTATACCCTTCATCAGGACGTCCGCCTCCCCTTTTCGCACCGCGAAAGCCGCGCGGTCCGCTGCTTCCTTTGCCGAGGATGTATGTGTGACTACGAGCCGACCCGTGTCAAGTTCAAGTGACGACGCCATTTTCTGTATACGCGTCGCGTCCCCGAACAAGTGGAACTTCGCTAAATCATGTTTTAATGCCAGTGATACGGCCTCCATCACTTCCTGATCGTCCGCAGCGGCGATCGCGACGGTCGCGTCCTTGAGTGCCGAAGCCTCTTTTAACATATGTTCGAACTTCAAACCAGTCCCCCCTTGTGTGGCAATCAATTCACTTACTAGCAATTTTCATGCCAAAGAAAGAAGCTGTCACTGTAAGCGTTTTCCCCATCATACCTTGCAACTATTTTCATGCCATGCAATATTATGCATGCAATATTATGCAAGGTCAAATCGCTCAAGTTTATAATAAAGTGCCCGGAGCGAGATTCCAAGTTGCCGTGCCACTTCCGTCTTGTTTCCTGAAAAGGCATTCAACGCCGAAAGCAGGACGGTTTTTTCATATTCCGCCATCGATTTCGCAAGCGGTTTGATCTCTTTTTCAAGTTCCACAGACCTCATATTAGTACCAGGTCTAACTAATTGGAGGTGACCTTTCCGTAATATGTCCTCTGATTTATCCGTAAAGATGAGGGCGCGTCCGAGCACGTTTTCAAGTTCCCTGACGTTCCCCTTCCATTCCTGAGCTTTTATCGCCTCGAGTGCATCCTGAGCGACGGTTTGGATCGAGCGTCCGTAACTTTGGTTCAGCTTGCGAAGAAGGTGTGTCACGAGCGGTTCGATGTCATCCGGACGTTCCCGTAAGGCCGGTATATGGATCGGTAATCGGTTGATCCGGTAGTAGAGGTCCTCCCTGAACTCTGACTTCGCTATCTTGTCCTCGAGGTTCGCGTTCGTCGCGGCGATGACCCTGACATCGACTGGGATCGACTTCGTCCCACCGACCCGTACGACTTCGTTCTCTTGCAGGACCCGCAGTAATTTCGCCTGGACGTCGAGCGGCAATTCCCCGATTTCGTCAAGGAACAGCGATCCCTCGTTCGCCTCCTCGAAATATCCTCGTTTGCCGCCTCTCCGGGCACCTGAGAACGCCCCTTCTTCATAACCGAACAACTCGCTCTCGAGCAGTGTCGGCGCAATCGCCGCGCAGTTCACACGGATGAAGGGGCGGTATCTCCGTTCACTCGCAGTATGGATGGCATGCGCGAACAGTTCCTTTCCGGTACCGGATTCACCGCGGATCAGTACATTGACCGGCATCGTCGCCGCGAGCTTCGCCTGGTCGATGACGTAGCGCATCGCGTCACTTACCGCGATGATGTCGTCGAACGTATACTTCGCCTCGAGCGTCCGGATCTTTTGGCGCGCCGCTTGAAGTTCGCGTGTCAGGGCCTGCATCTCGGAGATGTCCCTGATCACACCGACGGATCCTCGGACGAAGCCGTCGACGATGACCGGTGCTGCGTTGACGATGATATCGCGTTTCTCTTGCCCGATTTTCATCCGGACGTCACGGACGTTTTCTCCGCTCGACAATACACGCAGATGGACGGACTCCTGCATCCCGATGTCCGCAGTCGCCGGCTTCCCAACCACGTCCTTCTCCGTGAATCCCGTCATCCGAGTATACGCCGGATTGATCAACATCGTCTGACCGTCCTGGTCCGCTACAGAGATCGCCTCACTCGTGCAGTGGATGATCGCTTCAAGCATGCGCTCCTTCTCCGTCAACCGTTCAAGCAGGACGCGGACGAACTCCCCCGGCAAGACCGCTGCGTCAGGAAAAGCATGTTGAAGTTCGGCGAAGACGAATGATTCCCCTGTCGCATCGATGATGAAGTCGACGCCTCTTCCGATGAACGGCGTCCATGTCGTCGACACTTCTATATCTGCTCGGCGGGCAAGTTTCATGCCCGGTGCATCCTCCCGCTGGTCGACGACCCCGATGACTGTCAGGAGCGGTGAACGCTGGAAGGCATGAAGCACTTCCGTCCCTCCCTTACCTGCTCCGACGACTAAAAGATGATGCATGTCGCGTTCCCCCCTTTTTGTAACTGCTTACAATTTCATCGTACCCGTTCCCTCCTATGACGGCAAACGTATTCGCCACGGGGGATGGATTTTGATACAATACGTTATGGAAAGGGGCAGTCGAATATGCGAATTATCGGTCTACTTACGTTATTGATCCCTGGCATCATCGGAGCAATCGGGATCAAACTGATGCGCGACAGCGTCTTCCTGATCGTAAAACCGCCGTTCAGTCTCCTTGGGGATGCTGCCTGGGTCTTCGTCCTGCAGGGTGCTGTCGGATTGATACTTGCGATGGGAGGGATCGGTTTCGTCGCCGGTTATGTCTTTTATCGAGACCGCAAAAGAGGCAAGGTTGCGGATCGTTATCAAAAAAAATGACACAGAAAAAGGTCCCCATCTCTTGAACTCATTTCAAGCGCGGGACCTTTTACGTGTATAAAGTTGTTTTCACCTGCGGATGAACCCCTCTCAGTTTTTCTCATGTGCTTATACTTCTGTCGCTCAGGTTGCCTCTTAATGAAGAGGTTGAAAGAAATCAGATTTGGCTACCGTGCGATCGGTAGAATGCGTTCCTGCTCCAACATCTGAAGTACTTGGACCTAGCCGAAGTTTTGTGTCATCCGCGTCTTGCTACGCAAATGCTTTTGGTTGTCAACAGTCAATGCTCGACAACACTCCTTTTAACGAACTAGATTTTGTTGCCGGACGTATTCATATCCAACTCGTCCCTAGCTTCGAACGGATGGATTCTCGTGATTCCTCGCAATATCGCATCGGAAGGAGTACGAGTGCCCTGGAACATAGAACACGTTCCAAGAGGATGACGTCCTCATCCTTGAGCCGTTCACAGGCGGCGAACCTGAGATGACTTCGCGATTCAGTGTTTCCGGATCACTTCTTCGCTCGACGTTCATCTGACGTCTTTCCAAATTATTTGGTACCTTTATTATACCAAACATTTCAGTTTATGCAACAATTATTTGTTAGCGCTTACACGAAAAAAAGCTCCCTCCCCGTGGTGAACAGCTCCCTGTCAAGTAGACAGTCGTAAAAATGAAAACCCTTTAAACGGCCTCAGCCCTGTACTCCAACGGGCTGAGGCCGTTTAATCGTTGCTGGTATCGTTCGTGATTGTAGAACTCGATGTATTGTTCGATCGAATGACGAAGCTCGTCGAACGTCTCGTACTTATGCAGATAGTACCTCTCGCATTTGAGGGCGCTCCAGAACGACTCGATCGGTCCGTTGTCGATGCACTTCCCGACGCGGGACATGCTCTGTGTGATTCCCGCTTTTCCTGTCATGTAGCGGAACGCATGGGACGTGTACTGGAAGCCGCGGTCGCTATGGAGGAGGGGACGGGCTCCGGGGGAGCCCGCGATGGCGATGTCGAGCGTATCGAAGACCAGCTGGTTGTTGTTCGCGTGCCCGATCACGTAGGAGCGGATCGACCCGTCGTACAGGTCGAGGATCGCGCTCAGATAGGCCTTCTTCGAAGCCCCATACTTGAACTCCGTGACGTCAGTCACCCACTTCTGGTCCGGGGCGTCCGCACGGAAATCCCGGTTCAGAAGGTTCTCAGCTGTCTGCTGCGCAGGATGCCGAATATACTGCGCCCGCTTCCGACGGATCACGCAGCGAAGCCCTGCGATGCGCATCAGCCGGCGTACACGCTTGTGGTTGACGTTTCTGCCGAAACGACGCTTCAGGTTCAAACGCATCCGACGATAGCCGTAGGTACCGTCGACCGCTTCATGGATCGTCCGCATCTCCTCGACGATGGCTTTGTTCTCCACCTCGCGAGCCGAAGGCACACACCTCATCCATTTATAATAGGCGGCGCGCGAGACACCCGCGATGTCGCATAGACGATTGATCGACAAACAGGTCTTACCTGTGAATTTCCGGATCGCCTCGTACTTGTCCATGTTTCGGACTTGGCTCAGTTTCGCCTCCTCTCGATTTCCTCTAACTTTTTTAGGAACATGATCTCCGCGCGGAGACGTTCGTTTTCAAGCTCGAGTCGCTTCTTCTCGATGGCGTGGCGTTCCTCCGCCGTCAATTCCTCATCCATCCTCGTGCGTCCCCGCCGGTCCATCAAGCCGTCTGGTCCGTCTTTCTCGTACTTCCGGACCCAGCTATAGATTTGTTGATACGAGACCCGATGGGTCTCTGCCGTCCCATGGTAGTCCTTTCCTCTCCCGATGCAGTCGAGCACCGCTTCGATCCGTTCCTCGAACGTCGTCTGTCTTCCCTTGGTCATAGAGGTTCGCCTCTTTCTCTCATTGATTTCTCTATGACCATTATATTGCGTTATCCAGTTCTTCAACACGCTCTTGCCGGAGATACCATACTTTTTTGTCGCGCTCCGAATGGATTCACGACCTTCCAGGACGTCGCGTACGGCTCGATGTTTCAGCTCTGTCGTGTAGCCCGTCCATTTTTTGCGGGGTTCGAGCGCCGTAAGGCCGCCGTTTCGGTATACGCTTCTCCATTCTTTGAGTGTGTCTAGCGAGATTCCGAACTGCGACGCGATCGCGGCCATGCTTCCAGTTCCTTCTTCATATGCTCGGATGGCTCTCATCTTTTCTAGCGCGGTATGCCGTTTTTTAGACATAGGAAAAGCTCCCTTCATAAGCAGACAGTTTTATTGTTTCAACTGTTTACTTATGAGGGAGCTTATCAT